>SVIG01000004.1 GCA_015071005.1 Clostridiales bacterium
GATTTGGAAGTTGTCGGGAACGGTTCAAGAAATTGATAATCCGGAAGGTTGGATTTACATTATTACAGCAAATACGGCTAAAGATTCTTTGCGAGAGCGTAATTTATTTTCTTTAGATGAAAACATTTATTAACAAAAGTAGGAAACTCCTCTTCATTTGTCTTTTGCGTTAAATTTATTTCATAAAAAGGTGATAAGGCAATTCCCTCACCAATATTCTTTAAAGTTATAACAATCTGGCCTTGATTATTACCGTGTCTGTTGATAATATACTCTTTTCGCCATGTTAACCCATTTTTTGATTCATAAATATCTTCCGGGTTGTTTGCTTGATATACTTTTGAGATTAGGAAGCAAAGCGTGCTAAAGCATGCGAAAAGCGGACACATTTTGTCTGCTAAGGATAGCAGACAAAACGTGCTCTCTTGATTTTTTGCGTAAAAATTTATGTATAATGCGTAAAAAAGATTGATTAATTGCGTTATATAATTAGAATGAGGGAAAAAGTAATTGTGTTTTTCTGGTTTTGAAATTTTAGTACAATGAAAATGGGGGTGTATAAAATGATGATTTGATGCAGATTTTTGAAAAGTGAATAAAAAGAGCAATATTTAATTGATGTAATTAAAATTAAATTTATTAAGGAGGATTATTTATGAAAAAAATAAAAAAAAGAGCATTGTTCTTGTGCTCCATTGGGCTTTCCTTAATGATATGTGGAGGATATTTATTGGGCACGCAACAAGATATCCTTTCGGTGAAAGCTGAAGAGGTAAAAGTATATTCTGAAAATGAAGAACTTGAGGAGGACACTTCTATTTCAAAACAATCAATGTCATCGGATAATTTGGTTGAAGGAAGCCAATTTAATGATGTGTTAGGTAGATTGAGTTTTGATGGAATGGTTTTTCGTTCGGACATAGAAGATTACGATTATTTCGAATTGATAAAGTATTCTGAGTTACAAACACTCAAAGATTGGTTAATATCTTTAAACTTCGATTTTGATAATACTAACGATGTATTATGGATTGAGCAAAATTTCAATAAAATTGTGGAAAAGTCGATGGATTTAGGAGTTTTAAGAAATATTTTTAGACCTGTTAGAACTCGCTGGGGTGGACCTACTCATCCAGTGATGATGACAAAGGTTTTTGATTTATTAAGAACATCACAATTCACTTCGGTTACGAATTATTACGAAAACTTATCGGTCACCTATGAATACGATGGGGATGATATGACGGGAAATGCAATCAACGCTTTGGCTGTTTGGGCGTTGCAACCGGATTTGGACGAATCAATTACAGGGACACATTATTATATTCCTTATGATAATACAGCATCGAAGACAGGGGCTTATTATGTAAATAGAAATGAGAATTATTCAAGAAGTGCTCGGACGAGAATGGAGGATCATTATTCAAGTGCTGTAAATGCGTATTGGAATAATGATATTGATAATGCTATAAAATATTTAGGTTTTTCAATCCATTATCTTATGGACACAGGAAATACAGCCCATGTAACAGGAGTTTCTGGCGAACCTCATAGTGCTTATGAAGATTATATTGATTCTGTAATAGGTGATGCTTCGTTTCATTCTACTTCATCATCAATAGGCACATTATTTGGAGTGTTTGAAAATAGTTTTCAACCGATTAATAATTTGGCGCACAATGCATGCAATGGTACGGTTAACAATGGGGTTAGTTTTAGAGACGCAATTGCTTCAACAAGAACAGGCACGAATGCTACTATTTATTATGAGCCAATAATCAAAGCGACGTTACCTTTAACAGAGCAATATGTGGCTGCATTATTGGAACAATTTTGCAGAGATACAATTGTAGCGGAAGATGAACCTACGCATCGAAGCAAAAAAGCGATTATAAATAATCATATATATTGTCTGAAAAATCTTGAAACAGGTTATTATGCGGATGTAAAAGGTTGGGGGACTTCTAGTGGAACAAAAGTACAGCAGTTTTCTTTTACTGGTGATACCAACCAAATGTTCCGAGCTAAGTATAATCAAGAAGATGCAAGTTTTGGTTTTGAGCCATTACATGCAGGGGGAAAAAGAATGTCGTTTGATGCAAATGCATTGGGATATGATATATATGCTTCTATTAGAAACGCCTCAACAACTTCCTCGTTTCAAAGATTTAAACCTACATATTTAGAGAATGGTTATTATAGAGTAATGACGGGTGTTAGTGAAAAGGATCACAAACCTCTTGCATCATCACGAGAACCCCAATATGCAGAGGTTTTGCGGGTTAGTCCTAACGATCCCAATGATAATTCAATGTATGATTTAAGACAAGAATTAAGTCATTACGAATATAATCCAGACAGTTATAACCATTATTGGGTATTTGAAGAGGTGGTTTCTTTATCGAATTCCACTACATTACATCAAAGAGATTTTGAAGAGAATAAAATTTATCAAATTTCGACTACATCATCGCTATATGGAAATAGAACTTTTAGCGCTACAAATTCTTCTACAAATTATTTTGAAGTTGGGTATAGAACGGGTTCGGGAACTGCGAATTATACACGAGTATTTGAATCCGCATCTTCATCGGCTAATTGTACGGTATATTTAAATCCTAATAGAATTTATTATATAAAAGTTACCAACAAAAAAGTTCAACAATATAATCAGACCTTTAATATTGGAGATGTACATAGCCCTGCATTTAATATGGGATCCAGTCAATATATAAATATTCGCTTCTTTGTGAATGAAAAGCAAAGCTTTGAAGTTGAATCCTCGTATCCAATTGAGTTTTTCACAAGTGCGGGAGCAATTTTACCTATGAATAAAAGGGTAGAGGATATTTCTGGAAAATACCGATATACTGTTAATTTTAATGCGAATACTGATTATAATGCGCATGAAACCTATTTTATTAAAGTACGAGGCACGTTGGTTTCTAATAATTATATAACAGATGTGCAATTTAAGAGAATTGCTTTTACATATTAATACGAGAGGTGAGTTATGAAAAAAAAGATATTTAAAAGTATTCCCATTGGTTTGGGGGTGTTGGCATTTGCATCGTCTTTTTTTACCTATGGTGCAAGCGGTTTGAGGTTTCCGGGGGAAGACTATGAGCATAGAAGGCTTATATCGTTTATCTTTGGCGGTGGAAAATTGTATTCCGCAGATAAAAATCAGGGAACGATACAGATAGACCCGTTTTGCGGTATTTCTATTTTTGGCGTTCTTTCCTTTGTATGCCTTCTTGTTGCGGGTGTTTTCTTTATTCTTTATTGTGCAAAGAAACAGGAAAAATTGTATGTGCTTTCCTCGGCGTTTCTTGTGTTGTCGGGCGTAGTAATTTTATTGTTGCTTACAGTGGGCACTTTTGTAGGTGCATCGCCATATTTCGGGGTTGAATATTCAACTGCTTTTCGATATTACGAGCTTGGAAGCGGTACGGTCATTTGGTCGCTGTTGTGCGTTTTGGGCGGCACTTTTGGTTTCTATCTATATTTTTTCGAGAAATAAAGCTCAATGCAATGTTTTTAAGCTGAAACATTCATAAGAGCTGATATTTTAAAAGCTTAAAATATTAATTGAGGAGGTGTTAAAGGCATAAAAAATGAAAATGTTTTAAGGAAGGTGAAAAAATGTAAGGATATAAAGGCTTTTTGGTACTATATGTGAATTTTTTATATAGTATCTTTTACAAAAAGGTTTAATATACGGAGGAAAATTGAAATGCGTTGGGGTTTCCCTTGCGTTTCGCTACTCTTAATGAGTAGCGATTACATAAGAACTCTCTAAAGAGTACAAAGGAAGGACTATTTTTTAATTGTAAATCGAAAATCAAAAGAAATACAACAGAAGAAATCCAATCCTATAATCAAATAGAAATGTGCAAAACCGCACTTATTAGACAATGTGAGTTGTTTGATAGGTGTGGTTTTATTTTGTCCTTCGACAAATTTATATATATTTCGGACGAATATTTGCGTATTCGTCTTTTTTTGCGTGGTCCACCGTTTTTCTTTATTAAAAAAGAAAAACGGAGGATTGAAAAATGAAAGATAAAAAGAAGTATAAGCAGGAAGTAAAATTTATTTTTACGGCATGGTTGAAAACCTTAGTGAAAAGAGCGCGAATTGATTATCTTAGGCAAACAGAAAAAGAGAAAAACATTGTATCTTTGGATAGGATTCTTGAAGAGAAAAAACCGGCCTATGAAATGGTATTTATGCCCTTGAAACCAGATTTAGAAAAGGGTTTATATACTTTTGATAATCCTAAAATGGATTTAGCTTTTTCCAAACTAACGCTTCGCCGGCGTCAAGTTCTGTTGATGAAATTTTTTAAGGGAATGACAACGAAGGAGATTGCAATGTATTTTCAATGTAGTGTACAAGCTGTTTTAGAGGTCGAAAAGAAGGCGTTGGATAAATTAAGAGAATATATGGAGGACTGAATATGGATTTTTACGATATTTTGAAAAAAGCAATCGACGGGGATGAAAATTCGATTCTTAAAATCTTAAAAATGTATGAACCGCTGATTGTAAAGAATTCTATTTGGCGAGGAGAACTTGACGAGGACTTGAAAGAGTACATAACAATCCGAATTATTAAAAATATATCACAATTTAAGCTATTATAAAAATATTTTCAAATAACCTTTAAAAAAGCATATTATTCTCTCGTATTTAGTTGTGAAGGCATCCCGCCTTTTACAATTGAATAGCGTTGGTTAAGGAAGGATACAGGATTATTTGGATAGTGTGCGAGGATAAGAGCTCGCCCGATAGAGAATGTTTGCATAGCAACACCTGCAAAAACGTGGTCAGCATGAGCGTAGGAACTGGCCTTTTCTCAACGTGCAAAATTTTATGAAGGAGATAGTTTATGGACGAAGAAAATAAACCTGAAGATTTTAAAAAGATTTTAAGATACAGCAACCAATTGGCTATGCTAATAACATTATTTTCAAAGGGGCTTATAACACCTACAGAATATGAGGCGATAAAATATACGCTAATGAAGGACTATAAGGTTATATCAAATATATTGGCTTGACAATATTCCTTTCATAGTGTATAATATATACTATAAGGGAATACATACAGGAGGTAAAATGAAAACCGTAGAGGTTATTAAAGCAAATACATTAATAGCAAATAGAAATAGCGGCGGTGATAGAAAATTAAATGTAGGTCCTTATTGCCGAGTAAGCACGGACGATGAAGAACAATTGGATAGTTATAAATCTCAAATGATATACTATACCGAAATGGTTCGGCAAAACCCGAATTGGAATCTCGTGGATATCTATGCGGACAAGGCAATTACGGGAACACAATCTGAAAAGAGAGAGAATTTTCAAAGGCTTATCAACGATTGTTTGGCAGGTAGGGTGGATATGGTTATTACAAAGTCCATTTCCCGGTTTGCCCGTAATACGCTTGATACTTTAAAGTATGTGAGAATGCTTAAAGAAAAAAATATCGCCGTTATGTTCGAGGAAGAAAACATCAATACCCTTACGATGGATGGAGAATTGTTATTAACGATTTTAAGTTCTGTAGCACAACAGGAAGTTGAAAATATTTCAGCAAACGTAAAAAAAGGATTAAAAATGAAAATGCAGCGAGGGGAACTCGTTGGATTTCAAGGATGTTTAGGTTATGATTATGACAAGGAAACCAAAACAATATCCATTAACGAAGAAGAGGCTGAAATAGTTCGGTATATTTTTAAGAGATATATCGCTGGTGCAGGCGGTCTGATTATCGCAAAAGAGCTTCGCGCTATGGGCGTGGTAACAAAACGCGGATTTAAATCTTGGCCCGAGTCAACAGTAATGGGTATCATTAAAAATGAAAAATATAAAGGTGATATATTAATGGGGAAAACCTTTACTGTTAATCCCATCACCAAGAGACGATTATCTAATTTAGGTGAAGAAGACAAATTCTATTTGGCGGAACATCATGAACCTATAATTTCTGAAGAAATTTGGGAAAAGGCTCAAGAAATTAGAAAAAAGCGTGGGCATTGGAGAAAAGTAGATCTAAACGGGAAAAGGGAACCATTTTCCAGAAAATATGCATTCAGTTGTATGATTAAATGTGGATTTTGTGGCGGCGCCTTATCTCGTAGAAGCTGGAATAGTGGAACGAAACATCAAAAGACCGTTTGGGAATGTGTTACAGCAACAAAAGGCGGACGAAGATTTTGTCCGGAGAGTAGGGGCGTTGAAGAAGCAGAAATTGAAAGAGCTTTTGTTCAATCGTATCAAAGGTTATACGAGACGAATAAAGATGTCTTGGATGAATTTTTGCAAAGAGTTAATGACACGCTGGCGAGTGATAGCGTTCTAAAAGAATTAGAACAAGTGAAGAAAGACATTATAGCTTTACAAACAAAACAAAAGAAACTTTTAGATATGGCATTGGAAGGGATTTTATCTAAAGAAGAATATGAAGTAAAAAAATCCGAGCTTGACGAGTGCATAGAGAAAAAACAGACTCGTGGGATGGAATTGGAAGAAGCGATGACGTCACGGAAAGAAGTACAATCTCGAATTGTTGAGTTTAAGGAAGTTTTACAAAAGAATCCGATTTTAGAAAATTTCGATAGAACCATATTTGAAAGTATTGTAAAGGCTGTTATTATTGGCGGATATGATGATAGGGGAGAAAAAGATCCCTATATGATTACATTCGTATATAAAATGGGTTTTTCGGATAAATTAATAGGAAATCGTGGGAGAACCCCCAGAATAGTAAGGACGAGTAGGGAAACAGGGGAGCGAGGATTGGTGTTAGCCGATAAAAAGGAAGACACTATAAAAGATAAATGTTCCTTTAATATTAACGATACACGTAGAGACGCTCGTGTGCCTTGTTCGCAAGGCATAGAAAAAAGAAACCGCACCCCTGCGCCGTGTTTGCACGAGCGCAGGGGTGAGATTACTTTTTAGGCGTTGTAGCACAACGGAAACGAGGGGGGCTGTGTGTTTGAGTTCGCCGTCGGCGGGAGACGAACATACATTCCCTTGCAAAGGGGATATATTTTCCTCAAACCAAACACGTCGAAAGTGTTTTTTGTCTGACGAGAAAGTAAAGGAGAAAATAATGAAACGAATTATTGGATCAAAATTTAACAGTATTTTTAGATGTCTTGATATGCTTTGCTTCAATTTGGGGAACGATGTACAGGATAAAAAGGGAGATATTTATCCTGAATATAGTTTTCACGTTCAAACATCTTGGCGTTTTGTAAAAAGAAATGAGATATTACTCGCATCTAGAGATATTTATTTGCCACAAGATGAAGCATTAGACAATGGGTACTACGATTACGACGAGCAAAGCACACAAAAAGAAATCACAGCAACTTCAAGTATCTTTGATGTCGCTATGCATGATTTCAAAAAACATTTTGAAAATGCAACCGTTAAAAGTTTTGATATAAGTCCTTTGGGAGATTTGCGCATTGATTTTACAAACGGCGTTTATTTTGAGACGTTTACGCCATCAGCACGAAAATGCGAAGAGTGGAGATTTTTACATCCCGGAGAAGAAGATCATTTTGTAGTTTTTGACGTATAAAGTGAGACTTTAAGGTACTACAACCCCCGTTTTTGCCCGATTTTGAGAATTTTTGGAGTCTTGACCCACGTAGAGACGCTCGTTTGTCTGACAAAAAAAGCTGAACTTAACACGATAATAACCGTCCAAATGGGCGGTTATTTTTTTGCGTAGCAAAAAAGATGTCAATTTTCCACACAAAATCCGCGAAAAAGCATGCTTTTTACCATTGACAAATGGTAAAATCAATGGTAAAATCAATAATAGCATAAAAGGAGTGAAGAGAATATGTTGCGCTACGATATTGAAGAAAAATTAAGCACCGCCGTCGAGAAGTTGGGTGCGTTTGCGCTCAAATCGCAAATCGCAGTAGCGACGGAGTATACGGAAGAAATCGGCGAGAAAACGGTTTTGCCGACGGCTTGTAAGTCTTGGAAGCCCTTTGCCGCGCCGTATACGATTTTCGAGCAGGATAAATATTATTGGTTCAAGGCGAGCTTTGAAGTGGAAGAGCACGCAGGCGAAAAGGCATATTTTTGCGTCGACACCTACCTTGCAGGCGGCGAAAACGCAGGCACGATCCGTCCGCAGGGTTTGCTGTACTTAAACGGCGAAGTGGCGCAAGGGGTGGACATTAACCACACCGACGTGCTTGTAAAAGCAGGCAAATACGAAATGTATTTGCTCTTTTATACTCACGAATTTCCGCGCAGCTTCCCTTTGCATTTCTCGATTAAATACGTAGACGAGCAAATCCGCGCGGCGTACTATGATTTCTTGCTGCCCCGCGACGCGTTAAGACTTGTCAAAAAGCGTAGCAACGAGTTCGTTGCGGCGTCGACGGCGTTAGAGAGAGCGGTCAATTTGTTGGATTTCAGAAAGGAATACTCGGACGAATTTTATGCGTCCTTGGGAAAGGCAAAGGCGTATTTATACGAAAATTACTACGGCAAGCTTTGCGGCAGCGAACAAATCGTAAACTGCATTGGTCATACCCACATTGACGTGGCTTGGCTTTGGACGCTCGAACACACGCGAGATAAAGTAGAACGCAGTTTTTCCACCGTTTTACGGCTCATGGACGAATATCCCGACTACAAATTTATGTCGTCGCAGCCCCAGCTTTACGCCTTTTTGAAGGAGCGCAATCCCAAGCTGTACGAAAAGGTGAAGGAAAAAATCAAGGAAGGCAGATGGGAAGTGGAAGGCTCGATGTGGCTGGAAGCGGACTGCAACTTGACGAGCGGCGAAAGCCTTGTCCGTCAAATCGTACACGGCAAGAAGTTTGTGCTTGAAGAATTCGGCGTGGAGTGCAGGACGGTATGGGAGCCCGACGTATTCGGCTACTCGGCGGCGCTTCCGCAAATTATGAAAAAGAGCGGCGTAGACCGCTTTGTCACGGCAAAAATCGGCTGGAACGACACCAACCGTATGCCGTACGATACGTTTGTTTGGCAGGGGATTGACGGGAGTGAGGTGTTCTCATTCCTACTTTCCACGTGTAAGTGCGATCCCCGTATCGAAAAGTACGATGAAACGTACACGACGTACGTAGCGTTTATGGACGCGACGCACACGCTCGGCACTTGGAACCGCTACGAACCCAAAGAATTTAACAACGTGACGATGATGACCTACGGTTGGGGGGACGGTGGCGGCGGTCCTACGCGTGAAATGCTCGAGCAGGAAAAACGTCTTTCTTACGGTTTGCCCGGGCTTCCTAAAACGCGTATTGCCACGGTGAAAGAGAGTTTGGACGAAATCGAAGCAAACTTCTTCGCGAACGCAAAGGAATTGAAGCGTTATCCGAAATGGAGCGGCGAAATTTACTTTGAATATCATCGCGGTACGCTCACTTCCGTGCCGAGAATTAAATACAATAACCGCAAGGGCGAATTTGCGTTGCAAAACACTGAGCTTTGCCGTACGCTTGCCGATTGCTTGTGCAAGCTCGAATATCCGTACGCGGAAATGGACAAGGACTGGAAGACCTTGCTCTTGAATCAATTCCACGATATTTTGCCCGGCTCGTCGATTGAAGGGGTGTACTTGGAAAGCGACAAGCAGTATAAAGCGCTTTTCAAAACGCAGTCCGCACTCACGAACGCGGCGCTTGACAAAATCGCGGAAAATGTTCAAACGGACGGGGGCGTGTTCGTGTTCAACCCCAACGGCTTCACCGCAAACGGCACGCTGACGGTGGACGGCGAAACGCGGATTGTGAAAGATATTCCCGCGCTTGGCTATAAAGTAGTGACGCTTGAAAAGTCGCAAAACATTGTCAAAATAGGCGAAAAAACGCTCGAAAACAACGCGTATAAGCTCGTGTTCGACGAAACGGGCGCGATCCTTTCCCTTTGGGATAAGCGGTACAACCGCGAAATCGCAAAATCGGGCGAAAAGCTCAATGAATTGCGCGTTTATGAAGATATGCCCTATCAGTACGATAACTGGGAAATGACACCTTACTACAAGCAAAAGGAATGGGTTTTGGACGGCAAGGCGAACTTTGAGCCGATTGTCGATGGGGATAGAGCAGGCTTCAAAATCACGAAAAAATACTTTGATTCGACGATTTGCCAAGAGGTGTATTTGTACGGCGACGGCATCGACCGTATCGACTTCGTCACGAACATTGATTGGAAGGAAAAACGTCAGCTTTTGAAGGCGCGTTTCCCGTTCAATTTGCTTGTGAATAAGGCTACCTACGACATTCAGTTCGGCAGTATCGAAAGAAACACCTGCGCGAATACGAGTTGGGACGCGGCGAAGTTCGAGGTCGCGGCGCAAAAGTGGGTGGACTTCTCGGAAAACAACTACGGCGTGTCCTTATTGAATGATTGCAAGTACGGCTTCGGCGCAGAAGAATCCACTTTGAGCATCACCCTTTTGAAATCGGGCAGTTTCCCGTACGACGGGGCGAGCGACGATATTCCTGAATGCGTATATTCCCTTTATCCCCACGGCGGTGACTTCCGTCAAGGGGGTACGATTGAAGCGGCGTACGTGCTCAACCGCGGTATGCTGGGTAAGAAGTTGGGAAAGACGGTCGGCACGCTTTGCGATAAGTATTCGTTCGTACAATGCGGCACGGCTGGCGTATACGTAGAAACGGTGAAAAACGCCGACGATAAAGAGGGGGTAGTGCTCCGCTTGTACGAGGCGTTTAAGGAAACCAAGACGGTAGCCTTGCAGGTGGATAAAAAGTTCCAAAAAGCGTATATTTGCGATATGCTCGAAAGGGAAGAAACGGAGCTTACGTTGCAGAACGGAAAACTCGAATTCCCCATCAAGCCGTTCGAAATTATTACGCTTAAATTGAAATAACGTTTCCCAAAAACGTGGTTTCGTAAAATTAAAGAGAGTATTGTATGCAAAGAAAAACTACGAAAAATGAAAAACAAGGCGGGCAGGTACGCATTGAAAAACGCCGTGCACCGTTGCCGCACGGCGTAAAACGCAACGAAACGGGGGCAAAGGTCGAAAGGGTAAACGGTGCGCCCGTGTACACGGCGATTTATAAAGTCAATCGTAGCGAAGAGCTGTTGGAGTTCTTGCTGCGCAAGGTAAATACGTCGAGAAACAATGTCAAATCTTTGCTTGTAAGACGGCAGGTTTTGGTGAATGGGAGCGTGGTCACGCAGTACAATTTCGTGCTTGCAAAGGACGACGAGGTGAAGCTTTCCAAGCGCCCTGTAAAGGACGCGCCGACGGCAAAGCAAGCGTCGAGAGTGGTTAAGCCTGCGCCGAAAAATCACGAATTTAAGGTGATTTACGAGGACGAAGATTTCCTTGCAATCGACAAACCCGTCGGGCTTTTGTCGGTGGAAAGCGACAAGGAATCGGAGTGCGCGTTTGGGTACGCATTCGACTATTTGCAAAAGCAGGATAAGAAAATCAGACCGTTTATTTTGCACCGTATCGACAAGGAAACGTCGGGCGTTCTGGTATTTGCGAAGAACGTGAAGGTGCATTCTATGCTTAAAATGCATTGGAATGAACAAATTTCCAAACGCGAATATTACGCGGTGGTGGAAGGCGTGTTTGCGGAAAAATCGGGTACGCTTGTCAATTATTTGAAAGAGAATCAAAACAATATGGTGTACGTGACGAACGATCCGTCCTGCCCGAAAGCGATCACGCGTTACGAAGTGGTGCGAGAAAACGAAAACTATTCCCTTTTGCGCGTGGAAATCGATACGGGCAGAAAGAACCAAATCCGCGTGCAAATGAAGGCGAAAGGACATTCGATTGTGGGCGACGAGAAATACGGTCACGAAAAAAATCCGCTTGGAAGGCTGGGCTTGCACGCGTCTAAAATCGAGTTTATTCACCCCGTCACAAAAGAACTTATTTCAATCAACGCAACCCTGCCCCCGTCTTTTCGACAAATTTTTGGAGTTTGACAAGGATTAAGGAAGTAGAAAAATGAAGAAAATTGCAAGTTTTACGGTCAATCACGACACGCTGGAAAAGGGAATGTATATTTCCCGCATAGACGGCGACGTCGTTACGTACGATATACGTATGAAGAAGCCGAACGGCGGCGATTATTTGCATATGAGCGCGGCGCACACTTTGGAGCATTTGTTTGCGACGTATGCGCGAAACAGTCAATACGGCGACAAAATCGTGTACGTTGGTCCAATGGGCTGTCGGACGGGTTTTTACCTGCTCACGCGCGACACGCTCACCCACGCGCAAGCGATTTCGCTCGTAAAAGAGAGTATGGCGTTCGTTCGCGATTTCGAAGGGGAAATCCCTGGGAACAAGAAGGAAGAATGCGGCAACTATCTCGATCACGATTTGGTCGGTGCGAAGAAAATCGGCGACGAAATGTACGCGGTTTTGGAAAATTGGACGGAAAAAGATTTGCAATATAAGGAGTAAATTATGGAAGCATTGGAATGTATGTTGACGCGGCGTAGCGTAAAGAAATATAAGGATACGCCCGTAGCCAAAGAACTCATCGAAAAGATTGTGGAAGCTGGTACGTACGCCCCCACGGGTAGAAACGCGCAAGCGCCGATTATTTTGGCGGTTAGCAATAGGCAGGTACGCGATGAACTTTCCGCAATCAATGCCAAAGTGCTTGGCGCATCCGAAGGAACGGACCCCTTTTACAACGCGCCCGTCGTGCTCGTTGTGTTGGCGGAAAAGGAACGGAACACACGTGTTTACGACGGTTCGTCGGTAATGCAAAACTTGCAGCTTGCCGCGCACGCATTGGGTTTGGGCTCGTGCTGGATTCATAGGGCAAAAGAAACCTTCGAGCTTCCCGAAGGCAAAGCGATTTTGGCGCGTTTGGGAATTACGGGCGAATACGAAGGGATTGGCAACTGCGTGATCGGATATTTGGACGGCGAATACCCTGTCACAAGACCGAGAAAGGAAAATTGGGTGTATTACGTCGATTAAAATGCAGTTTTCCCATTGACAGCGAAAAAAGAAAGTGCTATAATTTAGAAAACAATACAGGGAGATTATTATGGAAAACAAGATTATTTGTAATTGTATGCAAGTATCCGAAGCGGACATCGAAAAAGCGTTGCACGAAAGCGGCAACTTCTCGGACGTAGAAAAAGCGTTTGAAAAGGTGCAAATGATTACCCATTGCTCGACGGGTTGCGGCGGTTGCCACGATAAGGTGCTCGACGTTATTTCCGAGATGATGGCGTAAAGTCACGCGGCGGTAAATGCAGGTAGGCGTATCAACGGCTTCGCTGTTTATGCGAAAGAATAATGAAGAGGCGTTGCCCCTTTTAAGCGACCTTGGCGTAGAGTGCGCCGAGGTCTTTCTCACGTCCTTTTCCGAGTACGGCTATCCTTTTGCCGACACACTCAAAAGCGTGAAGGGGGACTTGAACGTCTATTCCGTGCACGCGCTTAACACCGAGTTTGAGCCGCAACTATTTAGCAAACATCCGCGCGTAAAAGCGGACGCGTACGGTTGGGCGGAAAAGGTACTCGAAAGCGCGGCGGCGCTCGGCGCAAAATATTATACCTTCCACGGCACTTCGAGAGTGAAACGCGCTTCTCGATCGGGCAAGCACGACGATTTTCCGTCGATGATTGCGGGCTTTGCCGAGCTTTCCGATTTTTGCGAAAGCCGCGGCGTGTCGCTGTGCCTTGAAAACGTGGAATGGTCCACCTATAACCGACTTGGCGTATTCCGCATTTTAGCGGACGAGATTCCTAAGCTTCGCGGCGTGCTTGATATCAAGCAAGCGCGCATTTCCGAGCAACCTTGGCAGTCCTACTTGGAAGAAATGGGCGCGCGGCTTTCCCACGTACATATTTCCGACGTGGACGAGCGCGGAAGAATGTGTTTGCCTGGTCAGGGCTTGTTCCCTTTTGAAGAACTTATCAAACGCTTGAAAGGGGTCGGTTTTGACGGCGCAATTTTGGTCGAAGTATATAATAAGGACTATAAAGAATACGCTGAACTCAAAAAATCAGTCGATTTTGTAAAAGAAATCCTTAATAAGTACGGCTGTTAAAAATAATTTTCACTTTTTTAGGAAAAACTATTGACAAGTATGTTTCAAATATGCTATATTATAAATAGGATTTAATCCTAATAAAAAGGAGGAAAAAATGTTAAAAGTATATCAATGTGAAAAATGTGGCAAGACGGTTGTAAGCAAGGAAGCTTTGGCGCTTGAAGGCTGGAAGGAGCTTGTAGTAGGGAGCGTGGACGCGGCGAAGGAAAAGCACGTACCCGTTGTGACGAAGAAGTGCAAGACGGTGAAGGTGGACGTAGGCAGCGTAGCGCATCCGATGACGGCGGAGCATTTGATTGAATGGGTGGCTGTGGAAACGGAGCAGGGCTATCAAATCAAGTATTTGGCGGCAGGCAGCGAGCCTGTATGCACGTTCACGCTTGCGGACGGGGATAAGGCGGTTGCGGTATATGCGTACTGCAATTTGCACGGTGTTTGGCAAGCTTGAGCCTTGTTTTATGAGTGAATTGTTCTGCGAACGTGAATTGCCGACGAAGTCGGCGTGAATTGCTTCTGACGGCGCGTGAATTGAATTGCTT
Source organism: Clostridiales bacterium (assembly GCA_015071005.1). Taxonomy (GTDB): domain Bacteria; phylum Bacillota; class Clostridia; order Christensenellales; family Borkfalkiaceae; genus Scatosoma. The sequence goes on from SVIG01000004.1 coordinate 14,623, forward strand.
TTTCTAAAAGCAATTCGTTGCGGAAGAATATATAAAATATTCCTTAACGCATTGCAAAGCAATGCAATTCACGAACGCAAAGCGTTCAATTCACGGCGAAGCCAATTCACGCGTTGCAAAGCAACGCAATTCACGCCTTTAGCCCATTTGCCGAATAATAAAAATTAGCAGCAGGAGCAAATAGATATGATTGAAAAGGAAGCAATGTATAAGCTCACGTACGGCTTGTTCGTACTCACGACGACGGACGGCGAAAAACAAAACGGTTGTATTGTAAACACCGTTTCGATGATTACGGATAGCCCGAAACGGATCACGGTATTTGTGAACAATGCAAACTATTCCGCTGAGCTTTTGAAAAAGACAGGCGTATTCAACGTTTCCGTTTTGACGGAGAGCGCACCGTTTGACATTTTCAAACAGTTTGGGTTCTCGTCGGGCAGGGATACGGACAAATTTGCAGGGGGCAGGTACGCGACGAGTGAAAACGGACTCTATTATTTGCCCGAGCATACGAACGCGGTTTTGAGCGCGAAAGTGGTTGATTCCTACGATTACGGCAGCCATACCTTGTTCGTTGCGGAAGTGACGGAAGCAAAGACCCTTTCGAGCGAAAAATCCGTTTCCTACGAATATTATTTGAATCATATCAAACCCAAGCCCGAAGCAAAAAAGGAGAGCGCGGGCAAGAAATGGGTATGCAAAATTTGCGGATACGTGTACGAAGGGGAAGAATTACCGCCCGATTATATTTGTCCGATTTGCAAGCATCCTGCGGAAGATTTCGAGCTGATCGGCTAATTCACCAAAGTGCGTCTTGATTCGACAAAACTTGCGGAAAAAACTGTAAAAAGGTTGCGAAAACAGCGTAAAAATCCTTGACATACGAGCGTTGACTTGCTATAATTACGGAGTAAGAATTAACGCATCGGCAAAGGATGGTGAAAAAAGAATGTCTACGGTTAGAGTTGGTGAAAACGAAAACGTTGAAAGCGCATTGCGCCGTTTCAAGAGAAAATGCTCTCGTGACGGTATCATCGGCGATCTTCGTAAGAAGGAATTTTATGAAAAGCCTTCCGTAAGAAGAAAGAAGAAGTCGGAAGCTGCGCGTAAGAGAAGCAGAAACTAAAACACAAAAGAGCTCACAGTCGTGAGCTCTTTTTGTTTGCGAAAAATGTCGAAGAAAGGTTAAGGAGAGAGAATTATGTTGAGTATGGGCAGTCGAACACTGAGGGAAGAAGCGCGCAGGGCAAAGAGCCGTCTTAAAGGCGGTTTTTGGACGGAATGTGAAGCGGAAAAAGAAGAGAAAATGCAAAAAGCACGGGAGCAGGGCCTTAATGAAAACAAAGCGGAGCGTTTTTTTGCCGCGCAAATCGCGAATAAGATTTCGGGCGAAAAGGAAGACGAATTTTACCTGAAAGTGAAGAGTATGCTTTTAGAGTGCGGTGAAGTGAGCGACGCCATCGGACGGCTTACGGATAAGGCATATTACGAAACGCTTTCCTACGAAGAAAAACAGCGCTACAATTTGACGTTAAGTGAAAAATATTTACGTGCGCTTGAGCGTTTCCGCGCCGAGTGTGAGTTCGAGATTTTCGGCGGACAAGCATAACGCATGCGCGTATCGCACGGGGTTGTAAAAAACAACCCCGTGTTTTTCATTTCCGTAAGAAAAGGTACTTGCCAAATCGTAGAATTTATGCTATAATATTCTCGTTATGACACAGTTAGACGAAATTTTAGAAAAATTGAACGACGAGCAGTTACAGCCCGTCTTGCAAACGGAAGGTCCCGTGCTGGTTTTAGCAGGCGCAGGGAGCGGTAAAACGCGCGTTTTGACGTCGCGTATTGCCTATCTTGTGGAAGAAAAGAGAGTGCCTGCGGAAGCGATTCTTGCTATCACCTTCACGAACAAAGCGGCGAACGAAATGAAGGAACGTCTTTCGTCCATTTTGGACGTTTCGCGGATGTGGGTGAGTACGATTCATAGCATGTGCGTGCGGATTATCCGTATGTATGCCGAGGATTGCGGCGTGAACCCGAATTTTTCTATTTACAGCGAAACGGAGCGCAATAACATCATCAAAAAATCCTTTCAGGAATGCGATTATGAGGACGAAAAACTCTTAAAAGCGGTGAAATTCCATATCGCGAACGCGAAAATGCTCGGTCTTTCTCCCGAGCAATACGGCGAGGAAAACGCAGGCGAGCGGGATATCGAATCGATTGTGAAGGTGTATGCGCGCTATCAAAAGCATTTACACGAGAACAACGCGCTCGATTTCGACGATCTACTCAACGAAACGCGTAACCTACTCCGTCGCAACGAGGAAGCAAGGGAGTATCTTGGCGGTAGATTCCGCTATATTTTGGTGGACGAGTTTCAGGACACGAACTCGGTACAGTTCGAGATTATCAAATATTTGGCGTCCGTACACGGCAATTTGTTCGTGGTGGGCGACGACGATCAGTCCATCTACGGTTGGCGGGGCGCGGAAATCGGGAATATTCTCGATTTCGAAAAGACCTTCAAAAACGCGAAAGTTTTTAAGTTGGAGCAAAACTACCGTTCAACCAAGCGGATTTTGAAGCTTGCCAATGCGGTGATTAAAAACAACCACGGCAGAAAGGACAAAACCCTTTGGACGGAAAACGAGGAAGGCGCGGAAGCGAAGGTGTACGAAGCGGAAGAAGAGAGTGGCGAGGCGCGCTATATCGCGCAAACGATTGCAGGGCTTATGCGCCAAGGGTATAGTTTTTCCGATTTTGCCGTTTTGATGCGGCTCAACGCCCTCACGCGTTCTTTCGAACAAGAGTTTACCGCGGACGGAATACCGTTCAAAGTCTTCGGCGGCTTTAAGTTCTTCGAGCGCAAGGAAATCAAGGATTTGCTTGCCTACTTGCGGCTTATCAACAACCCGTTCGACAGCGAAGCGGCGCTTCGTATTATCAATTTCCCCAAGCGCGGAATCGGCGCAAAAACGGTGGAAACGCTGCAAAATTACGCCTTTTCGAATGAGCTTTCGGTGTACGACGCGCTTTTGGACGTCGACGAATTGGGCTTTACGAGCGGTACGAGAGAGAAGCTTGTCGGCTTTAGGGATTTGGTGAAAAGCTGGATTATCGAGAGTCAAGAAATGCCTGTCAACGAGCTGGTAAAACGGATCGTGGAAGATACGAAAATGCGCGAAGCCTATGCCGACGATTCGGACGAAAGCATCAATAAACGCGCGAATATCGAAGAATTTATCACGTCGGTAGAGGATTATTGTAAGCTCAACCAAGGCGCGACGTTGACGGAATATTTGAACCAAGTCACGCTGTCGACCGACTTGGACGAAATGGACGATGGAAACTACGTTACCCTTGCAACGATACACGCCGTCAAGGGCTTGGAATTCCCTTGCGTAATTCTTTGCGGTATGGAAGAAAATATCCTGCCCGTGTCGCGTGCGGTGGATAACGACGACGATATGGAAGAAGAACGACGTTTGGCGTACGTAGCCATCACGCGTGCGAAAGAACGGATTTATTTCACTCGTTCCAAGAGCCGCTATCTCTACGGTAAGCGCGAGCCGACGATGCGCTCACGCTTCTTAAAAGAGCTTTCTTCCGAAGTGGAATTGCCTCGGGAACAACCGAGAAGATATAGCTACGGCTACACCGACTTCGACGATCCCGAAAACTACGGAAATTCGGCATACGTAGGGGGCAGGTACGCGTCGAACGATGATTACGGCGGCAGAAAAACGAGCTTTGGCGGCTATGGATATAGCAGTTCTTCGTATGAAGATAGAAAGCCTTCGCCGGGGAATCGTCCCTTTTATGGCGGCGGCTCGTCTTACGGAAATTCCTATGGGAATTCCTACGGCTCGTCGAGCAGTAGCTATGGAAAAACGTTCGGCGGCGCGTATGGCGGCAAAGAGAAGAAACCAACGAGCGGTTTTGCCTACGGCGGCGTGGGACACGCGCCGAAACCCACGGCAGGCGGCAAAGATTTGAGCGTATTCAAAATCGGCGTGAGGGTCAGCCATCCCAAGTTTGGCGCAGGCATGATTGTCGGTGCGCGCGGCGCAGGCAGCAATATGATTTTGGACGTCGCGTTTGAAGGCTTGGGCATTAAACAGTTATCGGCAAGTTTAGCGCCGTTGACGGTGGTATAAATTCAAGTATAGGTTCAAGGGAAAACTTCCCTTGCGGGTGTGGGCAGAGCCCATAAGCAGCCCATAAAAGCAAGCTTTGCTTGCGCAGTTTACCGCGTAGCGGTCAGCGCCAACGGCGTAAAGGGGATATTATGGATAGAAAAAGAGAGCTTGTAGACGTACTCAATAAATGGGCGCACGAATATTACGTGCTGGATAATCCCACCGTTTCCGATAAGGAATACGACGCCCTTTACGACGAACTTCGTCGTTTGGAAGAAGAGAGTGGGGAAGTCTATCCCGACAGCCCGACAAGACGGGTGGGCGGCGAGCCGATTAAGGGCTTTGAAAAGCATACCCACATCGCAAGACTTTTCAGCCTTGACAAGGCGGTTTCCACGGACGAATTGCGCGCCTTTTTGACGCGTGTGGATAAAGGCGTCGCAGGGCAAAAGGACTACACCGTGGAATATAAATTCGATGGCTTGACCGTTTGCTTGACCTACGATAAAGGGCAGTTTGTCCGTGCCACGACGCGCGGCAACGGCGTCGTTGGGGAAGACGTGACGGCGCAGGTTTTGACGATTAAATCTTTCCCCTTGAAAATCAAGTACCAAGGCACGCTCGAAGTGCGCGGGGAAGCGGTGATCCGTCTTTCCGTACTCGAAAAATACAATCAAACGGCGGACGAACCGCTCAAAAACGCGCGCAACGCGGCGGCAGGCGCGATTCGGAATCTCGATCCGAAAATCACCGAAAAACGCCGCCCTGATATTTACTTCTACGACGTCAATTATTTATCGGACGGGGCACCCATGTCCCAAACGAAAGCCCATCAGTTCTTGATGGACGAAGGGTTTAAGGTGTTCCCGTATTTCCGCGTATGTCATACGGAAGAAGAGGTAATTGCGGCGATTGACGAGATTGAAAAGGAAAGAAAAACGCTCGACGTTTTGACGGACGGCGCGGTGATTAAATTGGACGACGCGGAAAAACGTGACGAGCTTGGTTTCACCGACAAATTCCCTCGTTGGGCGCTCGCGTATAAGTTTGAAGCGGAAGAAGTGACCACGCTATTAAAGGACGTAATTTGGCAGGTGGGCAGAACGGGAAAATTGACGCCGCTTGCCTTGCTTGACCCCGTCGATTTAGGAGGCGCGACCGTATCGAGAGCGACCTTGAATAACTACGGCGATATTTTGAGAAAGGACGTCAAAATTGGCTCGCGCGTACTCGTTCGCCGCTCGAACGAAGTTATCCCCGAAATTTTGGGCGCGACGGAGCATTACGAGCATAGCACGGCGGTGGAAAAACCGACCGTTTGTCCTGCTTGCGGCAGGGCGGTGAGTGAGATCGGCGCGCACCTTTTCTGTCCGAATAAGTTGTGTACCCCGAGAATCGTTGCTGCGCTCGATCATTACGCGAGCAAAAACGCGATGAATATCGACGGTTTTTCGGAGAGCACCGCCGAGCAGCTCGTTGCGAAAAAAAACGTGACGAAATATTCCGATTTGTATAAATTGACCGAGCAAGATTTGGCGGAATTGGAAGGCTTTAAGGATAAGAAAATCAACAATTTGCTCACGGCAATCGAAAAGAGCAAGACCCCGACGCTCGACGCGTTTATCTACGCAATCGGCGTGGAAGGGGTAGGCAGGGTCGCGGCGAAAGACCTTGCGGCGCAATTTAAGAGTATGTCCGCGCTCCAAAACGCGAGCTTTGACGAGCTTGTGGGCTTGGAAAATATCGGCGAGATTACGGCGAGCGCGATCGTGGCGTATTTCCAAGACGAAAGCAATCGGGAAGAGCTTGCCGCGCTCGAAGAAATGGGCGTAAAACCCACTTGGTCGGAAGAAAAGAAGGAAGGTATTTTTTCTGGTGAATCGGTGGTGTTGACGGGTACGCTCACGGAGTTTAAGCGGAGCGACGCGCAAAAGCTGATTGAAAGCAAAGGGGGCGTTTGTCAATCGTCCGTCACGGCGAAAACGACCTTGGTTTTGGCAGGCGAAGCGGCGGGCAGCAAGCTCGACAAAGCGAAAAAGCTCGGCATTCGAATCATCGACGAAGCGGAATTTAAGCGTATGCTCGAAAACGAGTAAAAGAACAAAACGATAGAAAAGCGGAGCGGTTGCGCTCCGCTTTTTTTGTGCTTTTTGCCGAAAAAATTCCGTTTGTTTATAATGAATTATAAAAATCTAAAAAAAGTTGGCAGTATGGGCTTGACAAATTGGAAATCTATGCTATAATGATAGAACTGATAATTTGGGCTTCAAAGGAGAAAAACGTCTATGTTAAGCATGACGGGCTACGGAAAAGGGGAATACGCGGAAAACGGCTTGGAGCTGACCTGCGAAATTAAGACGGTGAACAACCGTTATTTGGACGTGTCGATTAAAGCGCCGAGAATTTTTGCGTGTTTGGAAGACGTGATTCGTTCTACGGTGCGCAAAAAGCTTACGCGCGGACACGCGGACGTGTTTATTTCCTTGAAGGATAAACGCGAACGCCCGACGGCGCTTGCGCTCGATATGGCGCTTGCAAGCTCGTACGTGGCGGCGGCGAAAACCATGAAGGAAGCCTTTCCCGATTTGACGGACGATATCACCCTTTCTTCCGTTTTGCGCTATCCCGACGTTATGAAGCAGGAAGATACGCAAAGCTTGGACGAAGAAATGACCAAGGCGCTTGATACCGCGCTTAATATTGCGCTCGACAAACTCAACGAAATGCGCGCAGTCGAAGGGGAAAAGCTGAAAGCGGATATGCTTTCGCGCGTGGAAACGATTGAAACGCTCGTTGCGGAAATTGCTGCTCGCGCACCTAAGATCGCGCAAGAGTATCGGGAAAAACTCACGGCAAAGGTAAAGGATTATCTTGACGGCGTACAAGTGGATGAAGGCAGACTTTTGACGGAAGTCGCCGTGTTTACGGACAAGAGCAATATTGACGAGGAGTTGACTCGTTTGCGCTCGCATATCGAGCAATTCCGTTCGATTTCCGAAGAGGGGATCGTGGGTAGAAAGCTCGATTTCTTGGTGCAGGAATTTAACCGCGAGGCGAATACGACTTGCTCTAAGAGCAACGACGTAACTATCACGCGTGCAGGGCTTGCGCTCAAGAATGAAATCGAAAAAATTCGTGAACAAGTGCAGAATTTGGAGTAACGTATGAAACACGTATTATTGGCGGTGTCCGGACCTTCGGGGGTTGGCAAGGGCACAATGGTAAAAACGTTGATAAGCCGCAGAGAAGACGTCGTAGAATCGGTGTCTTGCACTACGCGCGCGCCGCGCGAAGGGGAAGTGCACGGCAAGCATTATTTCTTCCTTTCTAAGGAAGAATTTGAGCGCCGTATTGCGGAAAACGACTTTTTGGAATATGACGAGCATTTCGGGAACTACTACGGTACGCCGAAATCGTTTGTCCGCGAGACCTTGAAAACGAAGTCGGTCATTATGGAAATTGACGTCGTGGGGGCGCTGAACGCAAAAAAGACGTTCCCCGAGTGCGTACTCGTAATGGTAGTACCCCCGTCGGTGGAAGAGCTGAAACGCCGTTTGTCGGGCAGGGGCTCGGAGACGGAAGAACAAATTTTAGGCAGACTTGCGCGAATGGACTATGAGCTTTCGCATAAGGATGAATACGACCATATCATCGTCAACGACGATTTGGAAAAAGCTATCGCGGATTTGATGAAAATCATCGACGGCGAATAAATTTAGAAAAATAACACAATAAAGGAGTGAAAAAATATGATTAACGAACCTTCTGTAGACGTAATGATCAGAAAACTTGGAACGGAAGAAGAACCCATCAGCCGTTATGCGCTTTGCACGATCGCGGCAAAACGCGCGCGCCAAATCATCGAGATGGAAAAGAATCTCGGCGTGCACGATTCCACGGGCAAGGACAAGGAGCTTTTGTCCGCTTGTAAGGATATTGCGGACGGCAAAGTCATCGTAGCGAAAGACTAAACGAATTGTCCTGACGTTTGTCGGGACAATTTTTCTCACGTGCAAAAATAACGGGCAACAAGGGGAGCGTATGATAGCGGAAGTCATCGTCGATATAGCGGCGAGTGAAACGGATAGAATATTTGATTATCTCTGCGACGAGAATACCATCGTCGGCAGCCGCGTCCGCGCGCCTTTTGGCGGTAAGACTGTGCCGGGGTTTGTCATGCGGTTAAAGGAAACGTCTGACGTTCCCGAGCATAGGCTCAAAAGGGTGTATCCCACGCCCGACGAATTGCCTGCGCTCAATGCGGAGTGTCTTGCTTTGGCGGACAAAATCACCGCGCGCTACCGCGTACCCAAGGCGCTTACCTTGCGCCTCTTTTTGCCGTCGGAAATGCGCACGGGTAAGGTGCGCGAGCTTACGCGAAACTATGCGGAGCTGACGATGCCCTTTTCGGAAATGAAATTCCGCGCAGGCTCGAAAAACCAAATCGGGGCGGCGGAATATTTAGAGAAAAACGGCAAGAGCGATTGCGCATACTTGAATACTCTTTTCCCTGGCGGCGTTTCCGCGTTAGAGAAAAAGGGGTACGTGAAAATCACGAAAGAGCAAATTTTGCGCGATCCGTACAAGGAAGTTGTGTCCGAAAGCGTAGAGCGCACGCTCACGCCCGACCAAGAAAGAGCGGTCAAGACGATTGAGACGGATTCTCGCACGGTGCAGCTTTTGCACGGCGTCACAGGTAGCGGCAAAACGGAAATCTATCTTACGCTCATAGCAAAATGTTTGCGAGAAGGGAAATCCTCGATTTTCCTTGTGCCTGAAATTTCCTTGACGCCTCAAATGCTTTCCCAGCTTCGGGCGAGGTTTGGCAAGCAAGCGGCGATTTTGCATAGCGGACTTTCCGCAGGCGAGCGTTTCGACGAGTGGTGGCGGTTGCGCACGGGCGAGGCGAAAATTGCAATCGGCGCAAGAAGCGCGATCTTTTCTCCGCTTGAAAATCTCGGCGTTATCATCATTGACGAGGAGCACGATTCGAGCTATTCGAGCGAGTCCGCGCCAAGATATAATACTTTCGATATCGCGCTGCTTCGCGCGAAAAGGAACGGCTGTAAACTCGTTTTGGGGAGTGCAACGCCTGCCGTCGACACCTATAAACGTGCGGTGGAAAGAGAGTTTTCGCTCATTCGTTTGGACAAGCGTATCAATCAAAAGCCGCTCCCTGAAATCATGATTGCGGACATGCGCCGAGAAGTGCGCAGGGGGAATAGCTCCGCCTTTTCGGGAGTACTTAAAGAGGAGCTTGCCAAATGTCTTGCGTCGGGTAATCAAGCAATTTTGTTCTTGAATCGGCGCGGCTATTCGCAGACGGTCATTTGTAAGGAATGCGGCTACGTGGCAAAGTGCGAAGCGTGCGACGTTTCCTTGACTTATCACCGCGAGGAAGACTGCTTAAAATGCCACTATTGTGGCACGAAATATAATATGCTTTCCGCTTGTCCCGATTGCGGCGGCAAAAAACTCTCGTACGCAGGTACGGGTACGCAAAGGATTGTAGCGGACTTGCAAAAGCTTTATCCCACCGCGCGTATTATCCGCATGGATAACGATACGACGAGCGGTAAGGAAGGGCATTATAAGATACTCAAAACCTTTGCCGAGCACAAGGCGGATATTCTTGTCGGCACGCAAATGATCGCGAAAGGACACGATTTCCCTGCGGTCACGCTCGTGGGGATTTTGGACGCGGATATGAGCTTGCATTTCTCTGATTATCGGAGCGGTGAGCGTACCTTTCAGCTCTTGACGCAGGTCGCGGGAAGAAGCGGCCGCGCGGAAGAGAAAGGGAAGGTGGTGCTGCAAACGTTCGATCCTGAAAACGACGTTTTGCGGTTTGCGACGACGTATGATTATCAAGGCTTTTACGAGAATGAAATTTCTCTGCGCGCGGCGATGGCGTTTCCGCCCTATTCGAAAATCGTGCGCGTGCTCGTGACGGGCGAGGACGATAAAAAAACCATCGAAGCGCTGAAAGAAGTGTATTTCGCGCTCGAAAAGATTTACACGGAAAACACGGATAAATTCCTGTTCTTTAATAAAATGCGCTCGCCGATTAAACGGATACAAAACAAACACCGCTATCAGGTGCTGATGCGGCTTTCGGATACGTCGGTGCTGCCTGAAATCTATGCGGCGTGCGCGGATGCGAGAACGCGCGACGTGCTGGTGAGCGTGGAAGAAAACCCTGCGAATTTAAGCTAGGTGGCGGGCCGCCACGGGCAAGTTTTAGCGTCTTGCCGTACGTTTTTTAAGGTGGACACGCGTCTGCTTTGAGCGGCGGCTGCGAAACGAGTTTTTAGGGCTGAGCCTTGCTTGGCAGGTGAATTGTTTTCTACCGAAAACGTGAATTGCGCCGCAGGCGCGTGAATTGCAAGGCAAAGCCTTGCGTGAATTGAATTGCTTTCGTAAAAGCAATTCGTTATTGAAAAATATATAAATAAATCCGCAACGCATTACGCAGTAATGCAATTCACGAAAAGCAGGGCTTTTCAATTCATGGCGAAGCCAATTCACGCGTGTTGTACACGCAATTCACGAACGCATAGCGTTCAATTCACATAACACATAGTTTTACTACACATAAGGAGTATTTACAATGGCAATACGCAACGTAGTGCAAGTCGGTGACGACGTGTTAAGACAAAGATGCAACGAAGTGACGGAGTTTGACGAAAAGCTCCACACCCTTTTGGACGATATGAAGGACACGGTGAAAAAGGAGCAGGGCGCAGGTCTTGCCGCGCCTCAAGTGGGGGTACTTCGCCGCGTGGTCGTCGTAGACGTAGAAGAAGGGTATTTTGAATTTATCAATCCCGTACTTTTGCAGCAAAAAGGGGAACAGTCGGGCTGGGAAGGCTGTCTTTCCGTGCGCGGAAAGAGCGGCATCGTTTCTCGTCCTATGAAAGTCACGCTTGCCTTCCAAGATAGACACGGCGAAAAGTACGTCTTAAAAGCCAAAGGCTTTTTCGCGCGTGCGATTTGTCACGAGCTCGATCATTTGGACGGGGTGTTGTATATAGATAAAGCAACGCACATCGAGAAAAATTAAAAACGACGTATTTGCGTCGCATTTCAGCGTTGCCGCTCAGTCACGTACTACTCGGTACGCTCCCTCGCGGCGCCTTGAACTGCTCGCAACTCCGCCGTTTTTGCGCAGACGCACGGCACGACTTGGATGCAACGTCACGTTGCTACGCTCCCTCGCGGCGCCTTGAACTGCTCGCAACTCCGCCGTTTTCTCCACGAAAACGGGCATTAAATTATTCCTAAAAGGAAACTGGATATGAAAATACTTTTTGCAGGTACGCCCGAGTTTGCACTCGCGCCCTTACAAAACATAATCGATAGCGGCTTTGAAGTCGTTGGCGTGATCACGCAGACGGACAAACCGCAAGGCAGAAAGGGGATACTCACGCCCCCGCCTGTAAAGGTGCTCGCGGAAAAGCTCGGTTTGCCTATTTTACAGCCCGAAAAAATCCGTGACGAGCTCGACGCGGTCAAGGCATTCCAAGCCGATCTTATGGTCACTTGCGCGTACGGGCAAATTTTGACCCAAGCGGTGCTCGATATTTTCCCGATGGGGGTTTGGAATATTCACGCGGGCTTGTTGCCTGCCTACCGCGGCGCGTCGCCCATTCAAAGCTGCATTATAAACGGCGAAAGAGAAACGGGCGTATCAATTATGAAAACGGAGCTTGGCTTGGACAGCGGCGATATTCTTTGCGTGGGCAAAACGCCCATTGACGAGGCGGAAACCTACGGCGAGCTTTCTACGCGACTTTCCGTTCTTGGGGCGAAGCTGATTGTGGACGGCTTGAACGCTTTACAATCGGGGGACTATACCCTTACGCCGCAAGGTGCGGACGGGGTGAATACCGTTCGAAAAATCGGCAAGGAACACGCGAAAATCGATTTTAACAAAACGGCGAAAGAAATCGTGGATTTGGCGCGCGGAATGAACCCTGCGCCCGTAGCTTACGCCGAGCTGGACGGGAATAAAATCAACGTTTACCGCGCGGAAAGGGCGGCGCTTACCGACGAAGAAAACGCGGCGCTTAGCGGCGCGAAAATCGGGGAAGTCTTGTCCGATAGACCCAAGCGCGGTTTGCTTGTCAAATGCGCGGATGGTGCGGTCAAGCTTTTGGAAGTGCAAGGCGCAGGCGGAAAACGTATGTCGGGCGGCGATTTCTTGAACGGTAGAAAAGCGCAAAAGGGACAGGTATTTTCATGTTGACGAATCCCGTTTACGATCCCTTTTTGATTTTGACAAAAGTCTATTCGGACGGTGCGCACGTCAAGCAAGCGATTGCCGATACGTACATCGAAGAGCAGTACCGCTCGCGTACGGTAAAAATCGTGTACGGCGTACTCGAAAACGATTTGTACTTCGATTACTGCATCCGTCACTATGCGCCCAAAGCGCCCAAGCTCGCGGTGCGTACGATTCTCAAAATTTCCCTGTATATGCTTTTGGAAATGGAGAAAAAGCGGTATATGGTCACCGATTGCGCGGTGGATTTATGCAAAAAACTCGGCAAGAGCGGCGTGAGCGGTTTTGTAAACGCCTTTTTGCGTCGGTTTGATAAAAATGCGGTGGATGAGAAACTGAAAGGGGAAAAGGACGGCGAAGCGATCGCGCTTTCCTATCCCGTTTTTGCTTACGAAATGCTCCAAAAAGAATACGGTAGCCGCGCCAAAGCAATCGCGGCGGCGCGCTCCAAAGGGGTATCCGTCCGCTTTGAAAAAAATGCGGAAAAATACGAAAACAAACCGCATAGTAAAACGCCGTTTGCGGGCAATTATATCTTTGAAAACTTCGTTCGCGACGAGGGGTTTGACAAAGGCGAGTACACCTTTCAATCGGTGGGGAGTATCGCGATTTGCGACTGCGTAGCCCCTTGCGAAAGCTTGCTTGATTGTTGTGCAGCGCCTGGCGGTAAATCGGTGCTGCTTGCGAAAAAATGCGGGCAAGTGACAGCCTTTGAATTGCACGCGCATAGAGTAGAATTGATTCGTCAGTACAAGGCGCGCATGGGCGTGGAAAACGTGACGGAAATGCAAAAGGACAGCAGCCTTTTCGACGCGGAATACGAAGAAAAATTCGACGCGGTTTTGTGTGACGCGCCCTGCTCGGGCTACGGCACGATCAGCGAAAATCCCGACATTAAAATTTTCCGCAAAAAGGAAGATATCGCGGCGCTTGAAAAATCGCAAAGCAGGATTTTGGACGCCGTTTGTCGGTACGTGAAAAAGGGGGGCGCGCTCTATTATTCCACCTGCTCGCTGTTCGAGTGCGAGAACGATAAAACGGTGGAAAAATTCGTAAAAAGTCACGCGGATTTTAGCGTGGAAAAATTGGAAAGTCCTCTTTCCCACGAAAAGAAAAAATACGGCTTGCAGTTCTTGCCCGACGCGGCGTACGGCGCAGGTTTTTACGTTTGCAAGCTGCGCAAAAAATCCTAACGCGGAGCAATAGAATGAAGAAGATTTTACAGGATTTATCGTTTGCGGAGTTGGAGACGCTCGTGCTTGGCTTGGGCGAGAAAAAGTTCCGCGCAAAACAGCTTTACGAAGGGTTGATGCAGGGGAAGGCAATCAGCGAGATTTCTTCGCTTTCCAAGCCCTTCAAAGAAAAGCTTTGCGAAACCTATGAAGACCGCGCGATAAAAATTAAAGAGACTTATCTTTCCTCCGACGGTACGGAAAAATATCTATTTGAATACGCCGACGGAAACCTTGTGGAAGGGGTTTTGATGAAGTATAAGTACGGCTATACCCAATGCGTTTCCACGCAGGTGGGCTGTCGTATGGGGTGCAAGTTTTGCGCGTCCACGCTCGGCGGGCTTGTCCGCAACTTAACGGCGGGGGAAATTTTGTCGCAAATTCTCGTTGTCAACGCCCTGCATAAAGGGGAAGTGACGGGGCAGGGAAAGGAAGCGCGCGCTGTCACCAACGTTGTGCTGATGGGTAGCGGCGAGCCGCTCGATAATTACGACGAAGTATTGAAATTTTTACGCAACGTGACGGCGGAAGGGGGCGTGTGTATCAGCGCGAGAAATATCTCCCTTTCGACGTGTGGGATCGTGCCGAAAATGTACCGTTTGGCGGACGAGGGAATTTCATTGAACTTGACTGTTTCCCTGCACGCGACGGACGATGAAACGCGCGTAAGAACGATGCCCGTAGCCAAGGCGTACAAGATTGCGGAAATCTTAAAAGCCTGCGATTATTATTTCAAAAAAACGGGCAGAAGATATTATTTTGAGTATACCCTCATCGAAGGGGAAAACTGCGACGAGGAACACGCGAAGGCGCTCGTCAAGCTCTTAAAGGGGAAGCCTTGTCACGTGAATTTAATTCGCTTAAATGAGGTGAAGGAGCGAGAGCTGAAAGCGCTTGGGGATAAGGACGCGTACCGCTTTTTAGGTATGCTGGAAAAGGGCGGACTTTCGGCTACGCTGCGCCGACAAATCGGCGTGGATATCGGCGGTGCGTGCGGTCAACTCCGCGCGAGTTATTTGGAAGAAGGGAAGGAAGAATGACAAGAGAGGAATGGGCATTTTTCGTCAGCTTACTCGTAATGCTGGTGATGTGTTCAAGTTATTTTTTCAAAAAGAAAAGCGTATATCTTTCCATGCAAGGGGCAGGCATACTCTTTTTGATGGTTGCATATACGCTTGAAAGGCAATATTTTGCGATGGCGGGCTTGGGAATAGGCTTGGTTCGCTCGGCGGTGTACTTGCTCTATGAGTGCAGCGACCGTTCCACGCCGATTGGGTGGCCGATCGGGTTTACTTTGGCGGGCGTAGCGTGCTATTGCGTTATCAATCTTTGGGTGCTTGGCGACGTGAAGCCGTACGATATTTTGTATTTGATTGGGTTGGCGGCGTACGCCTTTATCTTCCGCGTGCGGAATTTGTGCTTGGTGCGATATCTCGTGCTTCTGCCTACGGGGATTTCTATCGTTTATAACGTACTTATCGGCGCGGCGCCGTTCGTTTGGATTTCCTATACCTTCGAGCTGTGCGCGAATATCGTAGCGATTATTAAATACCGTTTATTAGCCAAGAAAAATGAACGGGAAAAGGTGTGAAAAAGAATGAAAAAACAAGGGATTAAAATTGCGCCGTCGATTCTTTCGGCGGACTTTGCGAAAATGGGCGAAGAGGTGCGTGCGTTAAAGGCTTGCGGCGCGGATATGGTGCATTGCGACGTGATGGACGGGGTGTTTGTCAACAACATCACGTTCGGGCTGAAAATGGTGGAAGATATCCGCAAATATACCGATCTTCCGCTCGATTGTCATTTGATGATCGTACACCCTGAAAAGTACGTAGAGCGGTTTGCAAAAGCAGGCGCTGACGTTATTACGGTGCATTATGAGGCTTGTCAAGACAACTTAAAGGAAGTGCTTTTGCTTATCAAATCGACGGGCGTAAAATGCGGCGCGGTCATCAATCCCGATACCCCCGTTGCAAAAATCAAGGACGTCATTCCCCTTTGCGATATGGTGCTCGTTATGAGCGTATTCCCTGGCTTTGGCGGACAAAAATTTATTCCGTCGGCGTTGGAGAAACTGCGTGAAATTCGCGCGATTATCGAGGAGAGCGGCAAGGATATTGATTTACAAATCGACGGCGGCGTAACGGAAGAAAACGTCGGGGAAATCAAGGCGGCTGGCGCGAACGTGATCGTAGCTGGAAGCGCGGTGTTTAAGGCGAGCGATAGGGCGGCGGTCATTGCGAAGTTAAAGGAATAAGAAGTGCGCGGCGAGAGCAGAAGCTCTCGCCGCGTTTGATTAAAAACGGTGCGTTTTTCCTAATATATAAATACGAGTGAGCGCGCGCAGTATGCGCGCGCGGAAAGAAAAAAGCCGACTGCATTTGCAGTCGGCTTAATTGCTGAATGTAAAGCGCTTAAAAACTTACGCTTTTTTAAGGGTTCTGATACATCTAGCGCAAACGTAACCGTTCATTTCCTTTCCGTCTTCAACGTAGTCGATTTTTTGTACGTTTACCTTGAACGTTCTTCTCGTTTTACGGTTGGAGTGGCTTACGTTGTTGCCCGACGCTTGACCTTTACCGCAAATATTGCATACTCTGGACATATTAACACCTCCGATTTTTGGGTTATTTTTTTCTAAATTAGTATAGTTTCACTCGTTTTTACGCACAAAAAAAACGCGTCGTCTAAAACAAGCATATTAAATATAGCATTTTTCTTTCGAAAAAGCAATCAAAAACGCAACGAAAAATGCAAAAAATAAAAAAAATCCGAAAAAAATGAAAAAGTACTTGCAAAATATAGTGAAATGGTGTACAATGGATAAGAACTTGGAGAAAGATTATGTCAGTAAATACTAACAACGCATACGGTAAAATTTCTATCACCGACCTTGCGATTGCAAAGGTCGCGTCTAAAACCGCGATGGGCGCTTACGGCATCGTGGAAATGGCTGCGCGCCTTCCGCGCGACCGTTATAAGAAGGACGAGTGCGCAAAAGGTATTCGCGTGACCACTTTCAACAATCGAATTTATATCGACGTCTACGTCGTTATGAAATACGGCGTCTCCATCAGCGCTGTCGCGGAATCCTTGAAGGAAGAAGTGAAATATAAGGTGGAAGCGTTTACCGATATGGTCGTTAGCACCGTTAACGTAAACGTAGTCGGTATCAAACTTTAACTATCCTAACGGCGCAGCCGGATTTCCGTTTGCGCGTTTTTCTATGCGTGACTCAATTTCCTATTTCCATGCAAGGCTTTGCCTAATTCCTTAAAGAGTCGCGTGATTTTCCGCGCTTTGCGGACTTACAAAAAGATTAAAGGAGCATTAACAAATGCATAAAACGATAAATAGCAGCGAATTTCGTAAAATGATTCTCGTCGGCGCGAAACAACTTGACGTTAATCGCGCGAGAGTAGACGCGCTGAACGTATTCCCCGTTCCCGACGGTGATACGGGTACAAATATGTCCTTAACGATGCAATCGGCGGTAAGAGAATTGACGGCTTGTCAATCGAGTGCCTTTGCCGACGTATGCGATAGTCTTTCCAAGGGCGCTTTGAAGGGCGCACGCGGGAACTCGGGCGTTATCACTTCCCAAATTTTGAAGGGTATGTGCACCGTTTTACGTAAAGCGGAAAAAGAAATCGACGTAAAGACTTTTGCGAAAGCGTTTGAGGCTGGTTCGAAGGTCGCTTACGGCGCAGTATCCGTACCGAAAGAAGGTACGATCCTCACCGTTATCCGTATGATGAGCGAATACGCAATAAAGACGGCGTCGAAAAAGAAAAACATCGAAGATTTTTTAGAAGACGTTATTAAAGAAGGCGATAGAGCACTTGCGCTTACCCCTGAAATGCTCCCCGTGCTTAAAAAGGCGGGCGTAGTAGACTCGGGCGGCGTTGGTCTTATGGTCATTATCAAGGGTTTCCTTGCCGCGCTTACGGGCGAAGAAATTGCGGATAGCGCAATGGAAATGGACGCAGCGCCCGCTGGAGATTCCGATTTTGGCGATAACTCCGCGATTATGGGCATGGACCTTGCGGATATCGAATTTGCATACTGCACCGAGTTCTTCATTATCAATATGAAAAAGAGCACGACGCTTGCCGCAATCGATAGATTACGCGAAAAATTGATGGCAATCGGCGATAGCGTTATTTGTATTGGCGACTTGGAGCTTGTCAAAGTGCACGTACACACCAATCAGCCTGGTAAAGCGCTTTCCTACGCGCTCGAACTTGGTGAATTGGAAAGACCCAAGATCGAAAACATGCTCGAACAAAACCGTCAGCTTAAAGCGAAGCTTGAAGCGGAAAGGAAGGAAATGGGTATGCTCGCGATTTGTACGGGCGCAGGTCTTTCCGAAATCTTCAAGGATCTTTTCGTGGATCGTATCATCGAAGGCGGTCAAACGATGAATCCTTCCGCAAGCGATATCGCAAACGCGGCGCAAAAGATCAATGCAGAGCATATTTTCGTTTTCCCCAACAACAAGAACATTATTCTTGCTGCGGAGCAAGCGAAAAACCTCGTCGAAAATAAGAAAATCCACGTAATTCCCACGAAAAACGTACCGCAAGGCTTTGCGGCGGCGCTTGAATTCAACCCCGAAGCTACGGCGGAAGAAAATAAGACCAACATGGTCCACGCGCTCGACAACGTAAAAGTAGGGCAAGTCACCTATGCAGTACGTAATACGTCCTTGAACGGTTTCTCGATTAAGGAAGGGGACATTATCGGTCTTGACGATAAGAAGATTCTTGCGAAATCGCACTCGCTCGAAGAAACGGTGCTTAAACTCATCGCAAGAATGAAGGAAGACTTCCATCAAGTCATCACCCTTTACTACGGCGAAGACGTGAAGGAAGAAGAAGCGGAAGCGCTTTGCGAAACGATCGCGGAAAAATATCCCGATTGCGACGTGGACTTCCACAACGGCGGTCAATCCGTTTACTACTATATTATGTCTTTGGAATAATGCAAAAATATGCATACTTTTCCGCATAATTATTCAAAAATGTAGAGAAAACAAACAAAAGAAAGGGATAGGCGGACGGCGTCTATTCCTTTTTTGCACAAAACAGGTAGGTGAAAGATGAAGCTTTCCATGCTGCGCTCGATTGGTGAAAAGCGCGAAAAGGATTTTAATAAGCTTGGGATATTTACGGCGGAGGATCTCGTCCGCTTTTATCCGCGCGCCTATCTGGATTTAACGGAAAGGGTTTCTTTGCGCGGCGCGTACAACAACGATATGGTGCTCGTCGCTTGCGAAGTCACCCGTCTTGCGCCCGTCAACCACGCGAGTCGGCTGAAAGTGGTTAAGGCGTATTGTTCGCAGGACGGCTTTCCGTTCACCGTCGTATGGTTCAATCAGCCGTACGTCGCGCAAAAGCTGAAAGCAGGGGAATACCTTTTCTACGGGCGTGTTCAAAACAAATTCGGGCAAGTTTCCCTTGTGAATCCTACCTTTGAGCCACTCGATAAAAACTACCGCTTAAAGGGGATCGTACCCGTCTATTCGTTGAAGGGTTCGCTCTCGCAAAAGGTGGTGCGCGCGGCGGTAAAGGAAGCGTTGCAAAGGGTGGATCTTTCGACGGTTATTCCTTGGCAAATTGTGAAAAAATTCGGTTTGCCAGATTTGGAAAGGGCGTATTTTGAAGTGCATAACCCGACGTCGCACGAGAAAAAGGACGTCGCGTCCGAGCGTATTGCGCTCGAAGAATATTTCACGCTTATTTCCGCGTTCAAAATCATCAAGGGCGGAAAGGAAGAAGTGCGCTTGCATAATTATACGGTGACGGCGAAGGACGTAAAAGCCTTTTCCGAGCGTTTTGGATTTGAGTTCACCGACGGACAAAAACGCGCTGTCAATGAAATTTTCGTGAACTTGAACGAGCCCACAAAGATGAATAGACTCATTCAAGGGGACGTTGGCAGCGGTAAAACGGCGGTCGCTCTATGCGGTATTTACATGGCGGTAAAGAGCGGCTTTAAGGCGGCGTATTTATCTCCGACGGAAGTACTTGCCGAGCAAAACTATCACGTTTTGGAGCGGTATTTCCCCGATTATAGGGTGGGGTATCTTGCCGGCGGTATGACGGCGAAAGAGAAACGGGAAATGAAGACGCGGCTTAAAAATGGTGAAATCGACATCATTTGCGGTACGCATGCGATTATTCAAGGGGACGTGGAAATCCCGAATTTGAGTTTTATCGTATGCGACGAACAGCACCGTTTCGGTGTGGCGCAGCGTAACGCGCTTGCGGAAAAAGGGGAAGGGACGGATATGCTCGTCATGAGCGCGACGCCTATTCCACGCACTCTTTCCTTGATTTTCTATGGGGATTTGGACGTCACGACGATTACGGACAAGCCCAAAGCACGTCAAGAAATTGCAACGAGTATTATCCCCGAAAGCAAGTATGACGATATGCTTGACTACGTGCAAAAGGAAACGGCGGCGGGCAAGCAAGCGTATATGGTTTGCGCGAAAATCGAAGATGATGAAGAAGGCTCGATTATGAGCGTCACCGAGCTTTACGAGGAATTAAAAGGTCGGCTGCCGACCGTCCGCTTTGGATTGCTTCACGGCAAAATGAAGGAAAAGGAAAAGACGGAAGTGATGACGGCGTTCAAAAACCGCGAATACGATTGCTTGGTATCGACGACGGTTATTGAAGTGGGCGTAGACGTGCCTAACGCGACGATTATGATTATTTATAACGCCGAAAGATTCGGTCTTTCACAGCTCCACCAGCTCCGAGGCCGCGTAGGGCGCGGCGCGGAAAAGAGCTACTGCTTCTTGCTGCAAGGCGCGGAGAGCGATACGGCGAAGGAACGGCTCTTGACCTTAAAAAATAACACGGATGGTTTCAAGATTGCGGAGAAGGATTTAGAAATGCGCGGCAGCGGCGATTTCTTCGGTACGCGGCAATCGGGGAAAGTGCTTACGGATATTAAGAATTTGCGCTATCCGACGAGTGTGATTTTCACGGCGAAAAAGATGAGCGACGACGCTTTCGCGATGGGACTTGCGGACGAGCGAGTTCGCGAGGCGGCGATTAAAAAATATGAAAGTTTGAAAGACGTTGTACTCAATTAAGAGGAATAAAAAAAATCGCAAAAAAATGACAAAAAAGGCAATTTTTTTTCTTGTGGGTATTGACGGATAAAGAAAAATGTAGTATAATAGACACGAAGGATGCTATACGGAGGTGTAACTGATGGCAACGAAACAAGATGTAAATGTAAACATCAAGAATATTAAGCTCAATAAAGAAGGATTGATTCCCGTTGTTGTGCAAGATTACGAGAGCGGCGAAGTGCTGATGCTCGGGCATATGAATCCAGAAGCGGCGGAAAAGACGTTTGCTACCGGTTACGCGCATTACTATAGCCGTTCCAAAAAGGCGGTGACCAAGTACGGAGAATCGCTTGGCAATACGCAAAAAGTGAAGGCGGCGTTTTTGAACGCGGAAAATACGCAGCTTCTTTTGAAGGTTCGTCAGAAGGGTAAAGTGGACGTAGAAAAGAATTCTTTTAGCGCGTTTTCTCAACAGATTGTTGGCGAATACAACGATATCGGCGCTGAAATGTTCGGTAGACTTCAACGCATCATTACGGACGTGAAGAATAACCCCGAAGAAGGCGCTTATACGAGCTTCCTTTTCGTGCGCGGCGTGGATAGAATCGGCAAGAAGGTCGGTGAAGAAGCGGTCGAGCTGGTTATCGCGGCGAAGAACGGCGAAAAGAACGGCGTTGTGTGCGAAGCGGCGGATCTTCTCTACCACGTAATGGTGCTCTTGAACGCGGAAGACGTGAAGATTTCCGAGGTTTGCGCGGAGCTTTGCAAGCGTAATAGATAATTGGATATAGACGAATAAAGCCGCTTTGGTAATCTTGCCAAAGCGGCTTTCTAATATCTATGCGGAAACGCAAAAGAGGATTGCCATGGCGGCTTTCTAATATCTATGCAGAAACGCCAAAAGGGGATAGCCAAGCGGCTTTCTAATATTTTGAAGAGCGCAAGCATTTCGCGCGGAAGTGATAAATACGATTATTCAAGAGCCTTTCTAATTCCTTGAAATGCTTTCAAATCGCCTCTTCATTATGGTTAAATGTGCAATTCTACTGTGGGTAGAGTGGATTTTTTTGGCGGTAGAGTAAAAAAATGGGGTTAGTAGAGGAAGAATTTCCACAAAAAACTTGTTTTTTGGGAAAAAATAGGGTAAAATAATAGGTGTGGCTTGCAAGGATTCTACCTTGCAATTCAGTTTTGCAAAAGGATACGTATTCCCGAAAAATACTCAAAATTTCCCCGAATACGACAAAATATATATACTGCCCTATGATAAGATATTCTTTGCTGAAAAACAAGGAATATTTCCATAGGAGCGGAGTATGGCAAGAAAGATTGTAATTACGAGCGGAAAGGGCGGAGTAGGCAAGACGACGGTGGCGGCGCAACTTGCCGCGCAGCTTGCAAAAAAGGGCTGCCGAGTAATCCTTTGCGACGGGGATTTGGGTTTGAATAATATCGACGTCGCGGCAGGAGTGGAAAATCTCGTCACGTACGATTTGGTGGACGTCATTGAAGGTCGGTGCAGAGCAAAGCAGGCGCTTGTCAAGCATCCGAAAATCCCCACTTTATACGTTTTAGCGAGCAGTCATTCCGCGCCCGAGCGGTACGTATCGTCGCAAGCGATGAAAGTGGTTTTAGAAACCCTTGCGCCACAATTTGATTTTATCATTATCGACTGTCCTGCAGGGATAGACGACGGCTTTCATAGAGCGGTGGCGGCGGCTGACGAGGCGATTGTGGTGACGACGCCGCGGATTTCTGCGCTTCGCGATGCGGATAAGGCGCTCACGGTGCTCAAAAGTTATCAGTTAAACGGGCTTTCGGTGGTCGTGAATATGCTGCGTGGGGACTTGCTTTTGTCGGGCGAGTGTCTTTCTCCCAAGGACGTGCAAGAGCTTTTGAAAACGCCGATTCTTGGCGTACTGCCCGAAACAAATTCTATTTGTGAAGGGGATTTGACCCTTTCTCACGTTGCCTTTCGCATACTTGCGAACAACCTTTTGACGGGCAAACGAAGGCTCTACGACGTGACGAAAAAATACAGCGGCTTCTTCGGAAATATCCGCCGCGTGTTAAAGCAAAGGCTTTAAGGCGGTGGAGCATGAAAGAAAGAATAGACGGTTTTAAGCGGATTAACGACGTATTACAGGCGGATAAATCGGTGATGAGCGATAGCTGTAAAGCGCTCGTTTTGCAGGATTTTGCCGAGAAATTTAACGAGTATTTCGATTTAATCGGTTTGCCGAGAATGGAGTTGACCTGCAAAAACGGTACGTATAGCGTGACCCTTTCCTTTGAAGCGGAGCGGATACGAAAATTTCAAGTGTTAAAATGAGCAATTTGAAAAATTGCGTGGTTTTATAAAAACAGTACCTAAAAAGGAGTATTTACCTATGGAAAAGAGAAATTTTGACATTGTGACTGACTCGGGCTGCGATATGCCTGCGGAATATTTGGAACAGCACGGCGTTTCTTGCGCGAAGCTTGGTTTCACGATGAACAATATCAATTATGAGGGCGAGGGCGGCGAACATATCACGGAGAAAGAATTCTACGCAAAGCTCCGTGCAGGCAGTATGCCTACCACCTATCAAGTGACGGGGGAAATGGCACGCCAGCACATTGAAAAATCCTTAAAGGTTGGCCGCGACGTACTCGTCGTTGCGTTCTCGGGCGGGCTTTCGGGTACGGCAGGCAGCTTTATCGTAGCGGCTCGTCAGCTTTCCGAAGAATATCCCGATAGAAAAATCCGCGTAATCGATTCTCTTTGCGCGTCCATGGGGCAAGGCTTGCTTTTGCATTACGTTGTGAAGAAAGCGGATGAAGGGGCTTCGATCGACGAAACGTACGAATATGCGGAAACATTGAAATTGAAGATTTGCCACCACTTTACGGTGGACAACCTTTTCCACTTGAAGCGCGGCGGCCGCGTTTCTACGGCGAGTGCGATTATCGGCTCGATGCTCAAAATTAAGCCCGTTATGCACGTGGATAATGAAGGCAAGCTTACGGTGCTTTCCAAGGTTATGGGTAGAAAGAAATCGCTCGCGACGCTCGTGGAAAACTTGTTTGCAAGCGCGGATATGGATGAAACGGATCCCATTTTTATCAGCCATGGCGACTGTATCGAGGACGTGGAATACGTAAAAGGCTTGATTCTTCAAAGACTGCCGAACGTCGAAATTTACGTGCATTACGTCGGTACGGTAATCGGTACGCACTCGGGCGCAGGCACGGTAGCGCTCTTTAACAAGGGTAAACAAAGATAAGCATAGATAGGGAAATACGGAATCCCCCGATTTGCGGATGCAAATCGGGGGATATTTTTTGTTTTGCTATTGACAAAAGTTAATTTCTTTACTATAATAGTGGAAACGGGTATCCGTAAAAAGCACGAAAGAGGAGTTTTGTAATGATAACGTATAGAAGGCAATGTGAGTTACTCAAAGAAATCAAAGAAGAGCCGAGCATTAAAAAGCAGACGCGAAAGCGGGATATTTTGACGTGGATAAACCTTATAGTGCTTTTAGGTGGGCTTTCCGTGTTTTTGTGCGTTCTTTTTGGCGATCTTATGCGTTCGGGGAAGAAACAAAGCGTCAAGGTGATAACCATCGAGGGGATTTCTTTTGCGGTGATGATTGCTGCGATGATTTTTGGTAACTTTATTAACGGGCTCACTCAAAAAATTCGCACGGAAATAAAAGAGAAATTAGACGCGAAAATTATTGCGGATGCGAATGAAACGGACGCAAAGGGCGAGCTTTCGGACAAGGAAAAGCTTGCGTATTATCAAGAAAAACACCAGAAAGAAGACGAAGAAATTGCAATCGTTAAGAAATATTATTCTTTTTGCTGGGCAAAATGCGCGATTCCTTTGGTGCTTGCGGTTGTGGCGTTGTTTTTTATGCCGTTGAAGGTGTTAGGCGGTTTGGGTGGCGAAACGAGTTTGTTTGAATGTGTGAAGGATTTTATTAAGGGCTTTGGCGCGAAAAAAGAAGAAGAAAAGTTCGTTAATACACTACTTGGAAGCTTTATCGGTGGGGATTCGGTCAGCTTTGGTAAAATGATGCTTCGATTGTATACATTCTTATTTTTCATTGCCGCGGCGGTAAGCTTTATTGGAAACATGATTAAGGGGATTTACCGTATTTACCGTGCGCAAAGGTTGGCGGAAAAGACCGTCCGCGTTAAGGATAAATTGATTGTAAATATAGAGTATGCAGAATATTTTCATAGGGCATATTCCTCGCCGAATTGGAATATTATCCGTCTTGTTTTAGGGACGGCGTTTAAGGGCGTGGCGTTGCTTGCGTTCCCGATTATGTTTGCGGATTATCTCTATGCAAACGATAACCTTTTGATTGTCGTTTCCGTGATTTTGTTGCTTTTGGACACGGGATTGCATGCGGCGAAAATGTGGTACGCATATCAAAATAAAGAAGATTTGCAAGTACTGCTTCCCTTATTTGAAAAAGATAGTACCTTTTTAATCTAAAAATGGGATAAAGAACTCCCCCGATTTGCCTTTGCAAATCGGGGGAGTTCTTCTAATTATTCCACTTCAAAAACGTCAAAGACGGTAAGCGTGTCCGCGTTTACGGTGAATTTTATTTCAAAATCGGCAAACCGCATACCGTACTCGCGCGTGGGATCGTCTTGATAAGAAGGACGGGGATCGTCGGCAAGACATTCCAAAAGTCCGTCCTGCTTATCCTTGGGGATTTTTTCTAACAGATGGGTAGGAAATTCCACTTGCAAGCGGTAATCCTTTTTCTCGTCCGCATAGCCGCCGACTGCGCCTAAATGGCAATCCGCATAGGGCAGGTAGGGCTTGATATCGAAAATGGGAGTGTTGTCGAGCAAATCCGCGCCCGAAACAATCAGTACTGCGCCAACGTCCGCGCGCTGTTCAATGCGTTCTAATTTAACGCAGGAAAGTCCGATGGGATTGGGGCGGAAGGGGGAGCGGCTGGCAAAAACGCCCACTCGTTCGTTGCCGCCAAGTCTTGGCGGGCGCACCGTTGCCGACCAACTCTCTTTATGTGCTTTCGAGAAATCGAAAATCAGCCAAAGATGAGAAAACTGCTCGATGGCGCGTAAGGCGTCGATTGTGCGGTATTCGGGCTCGAAGATGATTTCCGAAGTCAAGGACGGCGCTCGTCCGCTTTGGCGGGGTATGCCGAATTTTTCCTTGAAATCCGTTTTTATATAAGCGATAGGTTTGATTTCCATAGTAAAGCTATTATAAACGCTTTGCGGTTGTTTGTCAAGCGGATATTTTTCGAAAAAATACGCAAACGCGCGTAAAAATCGTTGCCATTAGCGTTTAATTATATTATAATAAAAACATATTTTCTTAAACCCTGTTGGGTTTAAGCGTTTATGGTGGATTATGAAACTTACGGAAATCTTCAAAACAAACCGTTGTTCCCTTTCTTTCGAGGTGTTTCCCCCGAAAACGGACGACTTATTCGACAGCGTAAAAACGGCGACGGAAGAGATCGCTCGTCTTTCGCCTGCGTTCATGAGCGTGACCTACGGCGCGGGCGGCGGTACGAGCAAGCACACGCTCGCGATTGCGAAAAATATCAAGGACGAGTGCGGTGTGGAAAGCTTGGCGCACTTGACCTGCGTTTCGTCTACTCGTGAAACGGTGCAAGCAAGAATCGCCGATTTCAAGGCGGCGGGGATTGAAAACGTCATGGCGCTCCGTGGGGATATTCCTGCGGATTTGAAAGACGCCGACCGTTCGAATTGGGCGTATCGGCACGCAGTCGAGCTTGTTCGCGAGCTGAAAGCGCAAGGGGATTTTTGCATTGGTGGCGCGTGCTATCCCGAAGTACACCCCGAAAGCGCGAACCAAAACGAAGATATCCGTTATTTGAAAGAAAAGGTGGACGCAGGCTGCGATTTTTTGACGACGCAGATGTTTTTCGATAACAATCTTTTGTATAATTTCCTTTATAAAATTCGTCAGGCTGGGATTGAAGTACCCGTTATCGCAGGGATTATGCCGATTACGAACGCAAAGCAAGTAGAGCGCGCGATTCATCTTTCGGGCTCGTTTATGCCTCAACGCTTTAAGACGCTCGTGGACAAGTTCGGCGACGAGCCTGCGGCGATGAAGCAGGCAGGGATCGCGTATGCGACCGAGCAAATCATCGATCTTTTTGCGAACGGCGTGACGAACGTGCACGTCTATTCAATGAATAAACCGGACGTCGCAGCGACCATTCAAAGCAATCTTTCGTCCATACTTGGCAAGCATGTATAACGTTTATGAAAAAACATATACCGATTTACCCGATTTCGATAGACGGGAAATCTTGCGCTATGCGGGCGTGAAAGGGGAAGCGGATGGGAAAACGCTCGATTTACTTGACGAGTGTTTGCAAGAGAGTAGGACTGCTTTTTCCTATCGCGTATGCTACTGCGAACTTTCCCAATCGGCGCTTACGGAAAAAATTACGGCGGCGAAAGAGAGCGAGTCGCTCGCACGGTTTTTAAGCGGCGCGGAGCAAGCGGTGGCGTTTGCGGCGACGGTGGGGCTTGGAATCGATCGCTTGATCAATCGCTACGTGGGCGTGTCGCCCGTGAAAGCATTGTTTTTTCAAGCAATCGGCGCGGAGAGAATCGAAGCCCTTTGCGAACGGTTTTGCAAGGAGTTTGGCTTGAAGAAACGGTTTAGCCCTGGGTATGGGGATTTTGCGCTTACCGCGCAACGGGAAATTTTCTCTATGCTTGGCTGTGAAAAGCGGATAGGGCTTTCCTTGACCGATTCCCTTTTGATGACGCCCACGAAATCGGTGACGGCGATAGGCAAGCTATAAAGTGAATTGTTTTCTAGCGAAAACGTGAATTGCGCCGCAGGCGCGTGAGTTGCAAGGCAAAGCCTTGCGTGAATTGAATTGCTTTCGCTGAAAGCAATTCGTTAAGGAAAAATATATAAATAAATCCACAACACATTACGCAGTAATGCAATTCACGACGGCGGTAGCCGTCAATTCACGGCGAAGCCAATTCACGAACGCAAAGCGTTTAATTCACTATATTAGGAGTTTTCTATGGATTTTAGACGGTTTCTAAAACATAATACCGTGATTTTGGACGGCGGTACGGGTACTCTTTTGCAAAAGGCGGGGCTGCCGCTTGGCGAACTGCCCGAACGCTGGAATCTCACGCACGCGGACGTGGTGGCGAATATCCACCGCGAGTATTACGACGCCGGGAGCAATCTCGTTTGCACGAACACCTTTGGCGCAAACGCGCTTAAATTTTCCGAAACGGAGCTCGAAGCAATCATTCGTGCGGCAATCGACAACGCGCGCAAGGGGGCGGCGCTTTCCAAGGGCGGTCAGCTCAAATACGTCGCGCTCGATATCGGTCCTTGCGGTAAGCTCTTAAAGCCCTACGGCGATTTGGCGTTTGAAGAGGCGGTTGAGCTGTTTGCGAAAACGGTGCGTTTGGGAGAAAAGCACGGCGCGGACTGTATTCTCATCGAGACGATGGGGGATTCCTATGAAACGAAAGCGGCGGTTTTGGCGGCGAGAGAAAATTCCTGCTTGCCCGTGCTCGTTTCCTGCGCGTACGGCGCGGACGGAAAATTGATGACGGGCGCGAGTCCTGCCGCGATGGTTGCAATGCTCGAAGGCTTGGGCGTGGACGCGGTTGGCGTGAATTGCTCGGTCGGGCCGAAGCAAATGCAAGAGGTGGTGGACGAGCTTTTGAAAAGAGCGTCCGTCCCCGTGCTTGTCAAGCCGAACGCAGGCTTGCCGACGGTAAAGGACGGTCAAACGGTCTACGATATCGATGAAAAGGAATTTTCCGAGCTCGCGGCGAAATTCGTGGAAAAGGGGGCGCGACTTGTCGGCGGTTGCTGCGGTACGACGCCCGAATATATCCGAAAGGTGGCAGAGGCGGTTGCGAATAGTAAGCCCAAGCCTGTGCAAGAAAAGACGTATACCTGCGTTTCTTCCTATACTCATGCGGTAGATTTCGACAAACCCATTCTCATCGGCGAGCGCATCAATCCTACGGGCAAGAAACGCTTTAAGCAAGCGTTGATAGAAAAGGATACGGCGTATATTTTAAGCGAAGGAATTGCGCAGCAGGAAAAGGGGGCGCATATTTTAGACGTCAACGTCGGTGTTCCCGATATAGACGAAAAAACGGAGTTGCCCCGTTATATCGAAGAGCTGCAAGCCGTGATCAACCTGCCCTTACAAATCGATACGTCAGATCCGATCGCGATGGCACGCGCGATGCGCCTTTACAATGGCAAACCGCTTGTCAATTCGGTGAATGGAAAAAGGGAAAGCATGGAGCAAATCTTTCCGCTTGTTAAAAAGTACGGCGGCGTGGTGATAGCTTTGACGCTCGACGAAAAGGGGATTCCCGAAAGCGCGGAAGAAAGAGTCGCAATCGCGGAGCGCATTATTGCGGAAGCCGCAAAATACGGCGTTTCTCAAAAGGATATTATCGTCGATCCGCTTGCGATGACCATTAGCGCGGATAAGAACGCGGCAAAGGTCACTTTGCAGGCTTTGAAGCTCCTGTGTGAACGCGGTATTAAGACTTCGCTCGGCGTTTCTAACGTGTCCTTTGGGTTGCCTTGCCGTGACACGGTGAACGCGGCGTTTTTCGCGCTCGCGCTCCAAAACGGGCTCTCGGCGGCGATTATGAATCCCAACTCCGTGGAAATGCTCAAAACCTATTACGCATACAACGCGTTGCAGGGCTTGGACGAAAATTGCGCGGAATATATCCGCTTTGCGAGTGAAGTTTTGCCGACGGTAACGATTGGCGCACCGGCTACGGCAGCGAGCGATAAAGGGGCGGATTCCCCCTTACAAGCGGCAATTATAAAGGGTTTGAAGGAAGAAGCGGCGCGGCTGTGCGAGGCTCTTTTGGGACAAAAAGACACCCTTACAATCGTCAATGAAGAAATCGTGCCCGCGCTCGATAGTATCGGGCAGGCGTACGAAGAAAAGCGCGCGTTTTTGCCCCAGCTTTTGATTAGCGCGGAAGCGGCGAAGAGCGCGTTTGAAAAAATTAAAGCGCATATTTTGGCGCAGGGCGGTCGGCAAACGAAAAAATGTAAAATCGTGCTCGCGACGGTCAAAGGGGATATCCACGATATCGGCAAAAATATCGTCGCAACCCTGCTTGAAAATTACGGCTTTGACGTACTCGATTTAGGCCGTGACGTGCCGCCTGAAAAGGTGTTGGAGGCGGCGAAGGAAACGGGTGCGCCTATCATCGGGCTTTCCGCGTTGATGACGACGACCGTGCCGTCGATGTCGGAAACCATCGCGCTTGTGAAAAAAGAACTGCCCAACGTCAAAATTATGGTCGGCGGCGCAGTATTAACGCAAGAGTACGCGGATAAAATTGGCGCGGACGGGTACGCAAAGGACGGCATGGGCGCGGTGCGCTATGCGGAAAAGGTGTACGCGGATTTATGCAAAAATTAGTTGTTTATACATAATTTATGCAAATATGCACAATATACACAAAATATTCAAAAAACTTGAAAAATAAAGGGATAAAAACGTTTGACAAAGGGTTTTTATGGGTGTATAATTAGTGCATAAATTGAATATAAATGCAAAACGGGTTTCCCGTGAAGGAGTGAATTATGGAAAAGAAAGACGTTAAAAAAGTAGTGCTTGCATATTCGGGCGGTTTGGATACTTCGATCATTATCCCTTGGCTCAAAGAGAACTACAATAATTGTGAAGTTATCGCGGTGAGCGCGGACGTAGGCCAGGAAAGCGAGCTTGACGGTTTGGAAGAAAAAGCGATCAAGACGGGCGCGTCCAAGCTTTACATTGAGGACTTGACGGATGAATTCGTGGACGATTACGTGATCCCCACGATGCAGGCAGGCGCAAAGTATGAAGAGTATTTGCTCGGTACGTCGTTTGCTCGTCCCGTCATCGCAAAGCGTATTGTCGAGATTGCGAAAAAGGAAGGCGCGGACGCGATTTGTCACGGCTGTACGGGTAAGGGGAACGACCAAGTTCGTTTCGAGCTTACGATTAAGGCTTTTGCGCCCGATATGAAAATCATCGCGCCTTGGCGTGAATGGTCGATTAAGTCCCGTGAAGAGGAAATCGACTATGCGGAAGCGCACAACGTACCCTTGAAAATCAACCGCGAAACCAACTATTCCAAGGATAAGAACCTTTGGCATTTGAGTCACGAAGGCTTGGATTTGGAAGACGCGGGCAACGAGCCTTTGTACGAAAAGGAGGGGTTCTTGGAAATGGGAGTATCTCCCTTGCAAGCGCCCGACAAACCCACGTACGTGGAAATCGAATTTGAAAAGGGCAAACCCGTCGCGCTTGACGGCAAAAAGATGAGCGCGAAAGAGATTATCCTTGCCCTTAATAAAGTGGGCGGCGCGAACGGTATCGGGCTTTTGGATATCGTGGAAAACCGTCTTGTCGGTATGAAGTGCCGCGGCGTGTACGAAACCCCGGGCGGCGAGATTTTGTACAAGGCGCACAGCTATTTGGAAGCCCTTTGCTTGGATAAGTACACCTCGCACAAAAAGCAAGAGCTTTCCGTATGCTTTGCGGAGCTCGTTTATAACGGACAATGGTTCACCCCTTTGCGCGAAGCGTTGACGGCGTTCGTGGATAAGACGCAAGAACACGTAACGGGGAAGGTGCGCTTGAAGCTTTATAAAGGAAACATCATCAAAGCGGGCGCTTGGAGCGATTATTCCTTGTATTCGGAAGAGATCGCGACCTTTGGCGAAGACCACGTTTATAACCAAGCGGACGCAACGGGCTTTATTGAACTTTTCGGTTTGCCGATTAAGGTACAAGCGGAAGTTTTGCAAAAATTAAAGAAGTAAACAGCGGATATACTTCGCAATACTTTGTCAGGCTGCGTTTTTCTCGGTTGCGTACGCCAAGTACGCGCCCATCGAAAAGCCTCGCCTTTCGCGTCTTGCTCGTATCTGCGCTGTTTACGGCGACGAGCTATCGCAATGTTGTCAGGCTGCGTTTTTCTCGGTTGCGTACACCAAGTACGCGCCCATCGAAAAGCCTCGCCTTTCGCGTCTTGCTCGCATCTGCGCTGTTTACGGCGGATTTGTGCTTGCTATGGGCAAAGCTTTTCGCGGATATAACTTAACGAGTAAAGATTAGATTGAATTTTTGCCTGTCGCGTATGCGGCGGGCAAAGAATGTTTTTTTAGCGGTATATTTTTCAGAAAAAATTGCCGTTTTGGAGTAGAAATTATGGAAAAAATGTGGGCTGGTCGCTTTCAAAAAGCGCTCGATAAAAAAGCGGACGATTTCAATTCGTCCATTCGGTTCGATTGCAGAATGTACGCACAGGATATTCGCGGCTCGATCGCGCATGCCAAAATGCTCGGCAGCGTGGGGATTTTATCGAGCGAAGACGTGGAGTTGATTATTAAAAACCTGCAAGAGATTAAGAGCGATTTGGATAGCGGCAAACTCGTATTCGATAACAATGCGGAAGATATCCACATGTTCGTGGAAGGGGAGTTGACCAAACGCATCGGCGATGCAGGTAAGCGCTTGCACACGTCGAGAAGCCGTAACGATCAAGTGGCGGTCGATATCCGTTTATACCTTCGCGACGAAGCGGAGGAAATTCTCTCGCTTATCAAGGAAACGATGGCAGCCATCGTGGACAAAGCGGAAGAAAGCGTGGATATTATCGCCCCTGGCTATACCCATTTGCAGCGCGCGCAGCCCATCTCCTTTGGGCATCAGCTTATGGCGTACGCGATGATGTTGAAGCGGGATATCGGGCGTATTCAAGACGCCGTGGCGCGTATGAACGAAGAAAGCCCCTTGGGTAGCTGCGCTTTGGCGGGTACGACCTATGCAATCGATCGTCAAATGACGGCGGAAGCGCTTGGTTTTAGCGGTGCGTCGGCAAACAGCATCGACGGGGTTTCCGATCGTGATTTTTGCTTGGAGCTTATGTCCGCATTCTCCCTTTTGATGATGCATTTATCCCGTCTTTCGGAAGAGCTGATTTTGTGGTCGAGCTGGGAATTCAAGTTCATTGATTTGGACGATTCCTATACGACGGGCTCGTCGATTATGCCGCAAAAGAAAAACCCCGATATGGCGGAATTGATTCGCGGTAAAACGGGGCGCGTTTACGGGAATTTGATGGGGCTTTTGACGACGCTCAAAGGTTTACCCCTTGCCTACAACAAGGATATGCAAGAGGATAAGGAAGCGATTTTCGATTCCATCGACACGGTGAAAATGTGCTTGGAAGTGCTTGCGCCCATGCTTGCGACGATGAAAGTCAACGGCGAAAATACCTATCGTGCGGCGCAAAAGGGGTTCATCAACGCCACCGACCTTGCGGATTATCTCGTGAAAAAAGGTATGCCTTTCCGCTCGGCGTATAAAATCGTCGGCACAATCGTTGCGGAGTGTATTGAAAAGGACTGCGTACTTGATAATTTCCCTTTGACCGAATACCAAAAGCACAGCGCGCTTTTTGCGGAAGATTTGTATAACGAAATTTCCTTGGAAACGTGTGTATCCAAGCGTTTGAGCGAAGGGGGCGCGTCGCCTGCTTCAGTGCGTGTGCAAATTGCTAAAATTCGCGAATTTTTGAAGGATTGAGAAAGATGAAAAAAGTATTTATCGACGGTAGCGCAGGGACGACGGGGCTTCGTATTTACGAACGTTTATCCGCGCGCGACGACGTGGAAATTTTGACCCTTTCGGACGAGAAAAGAAAAGACCCGTCCGCAAGAAAGGAAATGCTCTATCAAGCGGATATCGCGTTTTTATGTTTGCCCGACGACGCGGCAAGAGAAGCGGTCGCCTTAGCGGAAGGCAGCGACGTGGTCATTATCGACGCGTCCACAGCGCATAGAACGTTGCCCGATTGGGCGTACGGTTTCCCCGAGCTTTCCAAAACGCACGAAGAAAAGATTTTATCGTCCAAACGGATCGCTGTACCCGGTTGTCATGCGAGCGGTTTTATCGCGCTTGTGTATCCGCTTGTGGAAGCAGGCATTTTGCCCAAAGAAACGCTGCTTTCCTGCCACTCGATTACGGGGTATTCGGGCGGCGGCAAAAAAATGATTGCCGACTACGAAAGTGAAGACAGATCCGCGCTGCTCGGTGCGCCCCGTCAGTACGGGCTTACCCAACAGCACAAGCACTTGAAGGAAATGAAAGCGATCACGGGTATCGAAAATCCGCCTTGTTTTTCGCCCATCGTATCCGATTTTTATAGCGGTATGACGGTCACCGTGCCGTTGTTTAGAAGTCAAATCAAGGGTAGCGTGGACGAGATTAAGGCGGTGTATAAAGCGAAATATGCGAGCGAGCTTGTTGCTTACGTGGAAAGCGCGGACGAGAGCGGTTTTATTTCGGGCGCGGCGCTTTCGGGCAAGGACTCGATGAAAATCACCGTCGCAGGGAACGAGGAGCGGATTTTGCTGATTGCGTGCTATGACAATCTTGGCAAGGGCGCGAGCGGCGCGGCGATCGAGTGCATGAATATGGTGCTCGGCGCGGAAAAAACGAAAGGGCTCGTTTTATAATTTTACGAAAATAACCTAAAAAGGAAAAGAATAGAGAAATATGTTAAAAGAGATTCAAGGCGGCGTTTGTGCCGCAAAAGGCTTTACGGCAAACGGCGTACATTGCGGTATCCGTAAAAATAAGACCAAGCGTGATTTGGCGCTCATCGTCAGCGAAACGCAGGCAAGCGCGGCGGCGGTGTACACGCAGAACTTGGTGAAGGGCGCGCCGCTTACCGTGACGAAAAACAATATCGCAAACGGCAAAGCGAGCGCGGTGATTTGCAATAGCGGCAATGCGAATACCTGCAACGCGAACGGTATCGAAATCGCGGAAAAAATGTGCGAATTGCTCGCCAAAGAGCTTGGTATCGATCCCACCGACGTCGTAGTAGCGTCCACGGGCGTTATCGGTCAACCGCTCGACATTACGCCGATTGCGAATGGGATTCCCGCACTTGTAAAGGGATTGGGCGCGCATAGCGATTTGGCTTGCGAAGGGATTATGACGACGGACACCCGCCCCAAAGAAATCGCTTTCGAATTTACCGTCGGCGGCAAGACCTGCCATATCGGCGGTATCGCTAAGGGAAGCGGTATGATTCATCCGAATATGGCGACGATGCTCGTATTCGTGACGACCGACTGCGCGATTTCTTCTAATATGCTCGCAAAGGCATTGAGCGCGGACGTGAAGGACTCCTTTAATATGATCAGTATCGACGGCGATACCTCGACGAACGATATGGTTTCGGTGCTTGCAAACGGTATGGCAGGGAACGAAGAAATCAATAGCGAAGGCGTGGATTTTGATGAATTTTGTAAGGCGTTGAACGCGGTAACCGTCTATCTTTGCAGACAAATTGCGGCGGACGGCGAAGGTGCGACCAAGCTTTTGGAATGTAAAGTTTGCGGCGGTAAGGACGAATCGGCGGCGAAAACGGTGGCAAAATCGGTGATTTGTTCTTCCCTTTTCAAAGCGGCGATGTTCGGCGCGGACGCGAACTGGGGGCGCGTGCTTTGCGCGATCGGTTATTCGGGCGCGGATGTGGACGTACAAAAAGTCGGCGTGAGCTTCCGTTCGAAAAAAGGGGAAATCACCGTTTGCGATAGCGGCGCAGGCGTGGAATTCTCCGAAGAAAAGGCAAAAGAGATTTTGCTTGAAAAGGAAATTGAAATCCTCATCACGCTCGGTGACGGCAATGCAACCGCGACCGCTTGGGGCTGTGATTTGACGTATGATTATGTGAAGATCAACGGCGACTATAGAACTTAAAAACAAGGTATTTGTTTTTAAGTGAATTGTTCCATGAACGTGAATTGCGCTTAACGGCGCGTGAATTGCAAGGCAAAGCCTTGCGTGAATTGAATTGCTTTCATTAAAAGCAATTCGTTATGGGGAAATTATAAATTATTCCGCTCTAAATAAGGAAAAGAATTATGGAAAATCAAAAACCTACCACGGCGCAGCGCGCGGAAATACTCACCCAAGCGCTCCCGTATATCCAAAAATACAACAATAAAATCATCGTAGTCAAATACGGCGGCAACGCGATGATCAACGACGACTTGAAAGAAAAAGTCATGGGCGATATCGTGCTTTTGTCCTTGATCGGTATCAAGGTCGTGCTCGTGCACGGCGGCGGCCCTGAAATCAACGAAATGCTCGGCAAAATCGGCAAAAAATCGGAGTTTGTCGGCGGACTTCGCGTCACCGATAAAGAAACGGTGGACGTCGTGCAAATGGTTTTGGCGGGCAAGGTCAATAAAAATCTCGTCAACCTGATGCAAAGCAAGGGCGGTAAGGCGATCGGGCTTTGCGGTATCGACGGACACATGATTAAGGCGAAGCAGGCAAAGGTCGAGCTTGGCTACGTCGGCGATATCACGGACGTGAACGTCGAGCCGATTTTGGACGTTTTGGAAAAGGGGTATATTCCCGTTATTTCCACCGTCGGTTACGACGAAAACAACAACGTTTACAATATCAATGCAGACACGGCGGCGGCGCGTATCGCTGGGGAACTCAAAGCGGAATGCTTGATTTCCATGACGGACACGGTAGGGCTTTGCTACGATAAGGACGATCCGTCTACGCTTATTTCCAAGGTATACGTTTCGGAAGCGCCCAAGCTCATTCGCGACGGCGTTATCAGCGGCGGTATGATTCCCAAAATCAACTGCTGTATCGAATCGATTCGCCGCGGCGTGCATAAAGTCTTTATCATCGACGGGCGTGTACCGCACGCAATTTTAATTGAAATTTTGACGGACGAAGGTATCGGTACTATGTTCGTCTCGGGCAGTAAATTATGAACGTAATAGAAATTGACAAACAATATATCGCAAGCACGTATGCGCGTTTTCCCGTGCAAATCGTGAGCGGAAAAGGCTCGCGCGTGACGGACGTCGACGGCAAGGAGTATATCGATCTTTCGACGGGAATCGCCGTAAACACCTTTGGCGTTGCGGACGAAGCATGGCAAAAGGCGGTTATCGAGCAGCTTGGAAAGGTACAGCACACGTCCAACCTGTATTATAGCGAGCCTTGTGCCCTGCTTGCGCAAACCCTTTGCGAGCGCACGGGCATGAAAAAGGTATTCTTCTCGAACTCGGGCGCGGAAGCGAACGAGTGCGCGATCAAGGCGGGAAGAAAGTACGGCGAACTCAAAAAAGGCAAAGAATATTCCACGATTATTACGCTGAAAAACAGCTTTCACGGTAGAACGATTACGACTCTTTCCGCGACGGGGCAGGACGTTTTCCATGCCCATTTCACGCCGATGACGGACGGGTTCGTGCACGCAATTCCCAACGATTTTGCGGATATGGAACGGCTTGTTGCTGAACATAAATGCTGCGCGATTATGCTTGAGCTCGTGCAGGGCGAAGGGGGCGTGACTGCGCTGGATAAGGCTTACGTAAAAGCCGTAGAAAAGCTTGCAAGAGAGCAGGATTTGTTGCTCATTATCGACGAAGTGCAAACGGGGAATGGGCGCACGGGCAGTTTGTATGCCTTCCAAGCCTATGATATCGAGCCCGACGTTGTGACGACGGCGAAGGGTTTGGGCGGCGGTTTGCCCATCGGCGCGACGATGCTTAATTCGCGTGCGGATTTGTTTACGGCGGGCTTGAACGGGTCGACGTTCGGCGGCAACCCGATCGCTTGCGCAGGCGCGATGAGTATTTTGAGCCGAATCGACGAAAAACTGCTTGATGAAGTCAAGGCAAAGAGCGAATACATTTTCACGGAGCTTGGTAAAGCGAAGGGCGTGAAGAGCGTTTCGGGCAGGGGCTTGATGATCGGCGTGGAAACGGAAAAGGACGCGTCGGAAGTGATTAGCGGCTGTATGGCGCGCGGCGTACTCGTCATCAAAGCGAAAAATAAAGTGCGGTTACTTCCCGCACTCAATATACCGATGGAAGAATTGAAAAAAGCGGTGCAGATATTACGAGAGGAGATTGAAAAATGAAGCATTTATTAAAGTTGATGGATTTATCCACCAAAGAAATTACGGAGATTTTGAATCTTGCCGATCAGCTCAAATTCGAGAAAAAGAACGGCATTAAACACCACCACTTGAAGGGCAAAACGCTCGGTATGATTTTTTCGAAATCGTCCACGCGTACCCGTGTATCCTTTGAAGTGGGGATGTACGATTTAGGCGGCAGCGCACTCTTTTTAAGTGCTCGCGATTTGCAAATTGGGCGTGGAGAGCCGGTGGAAGACACCGCGCGCGTGCTTTCGAGATACTTGGACGGCATTATGATCCGTACCTTTGCGCAAAAGGAAGTGGAAGATTTAGCGACCTACGGTTCGATTCCCATTATCAACGGTTTGACGGACTATTGTCATCCCTGTCAAGTGCTTGCCGATCTTATGACAATTCGCGAATACAAGGGCGCTTGCGCAGGCAACAAGCTTTGCTATATCGGTGACGGGAATAATATGACGAACTCGCTCATTGTCGGCGGCATCAAGATGGGAATGGAAGTGTCGGTGGCTTGCCCGAAGGGCTACGAGCCGGACGCGGAAATTATGGCTTGGGCGAAAGAGAACGGCAAGTTTACGTGTACGGACAGCGTTTTAGAAGCGGCGAAGGGCGCGGACGTGCTCTACACCGACGTTTGGGCGTCCATGGGTCAAGAAGGGGAAGCGGAAGAACGCAAGAAAATCTTCAAGGGCTACCAAATCAACGCGGACGTTATGAAGGTCGCGAATGGCAAGGCGATGGTGCTCCATTGCTTGCCTGCGCACCGTGAAGAAGAAATCACGGCGGAAGTATTTGAAGCGCACGCAAACGAGATTTTCGACGAAGCGGAAAATAGACTCCACGCGCAAAAAGCGGTGCTTGTCAAATGCCTTGGCGGTAAATAAAAAGTATAATAAAACCCCCGTTCGCAAGTTTGCGAACGGGGGTTATTTTTTACCTTTTTAGAGAAGAAGCAAGGCGCACGCGCCGAGCAAAATGAACAGGAAGGCGAAATTAAACGCCGAGAAAAGGAGCAGATATTTTTTCGCGCCTTTCGGCTCGTGCTTGGTAAATTCACGGAAGGTGATCAAGCTTGCAAGCGACGAGATGAGCGTACCGCAGCCGCCGATGTTTACGCCGAGCAGTAGCGCGTGGTAATCGCCCGTAAATTGCGAAAGCAGGATTGCCGAGGGGACGTTGCTAATCACTTGGCAGGATGCGGTGGAAACGAGCAAGGCGTTCTTTTCCATTAAGTACTCGAACGCGTTTTGAATGGCGGAGATTCTCGCCATATTGCCCGAGAAAATAAAGAATGCGACAAAGGTGAAAAGCAGACCGTAGTCCACTTGTGCGAGTGCCTTTCTATCCATAATCAGGAGCGCAATGGGGATTATGATAAGCCCCGTCCAATAGGGAATCCAACGGAATACAATAATAATCGAGAGTGCGAATAAAAGTCCGTAGATAATCGTCCGCGCTTTGGGAAGGCTGATTTTTTCTTCCCCGATTTCCAAGTTTTCCTTTTTCACGAAAAGAAAACACGAAAGGGTAATAAGGGTCACCGAAATCAAAAACGGGGGGAGCATGGTCAAGACGAAATCTCCCGTAGGGATATGGAACTTGGTGTAAAGATACAAGTTTTGCGGATTGCCGAAGGGGGTGAGCATACCGCCAAGGTTCGCCGCGATGTTTTGCATAATAAAGGTGAACGCCATATATTTGTTCTTACCCGTGGACGATAAAACGAAATAGCCAAGGGGAAGGAAGGTCAAAAGCGCCATATCGTTGGCGATCAGCATCGAGCCGATGAAGGTCACGTAGCAAAGGGCGAGAATACTCACACGCGTGGTCTTAAATACGCGCACGATTTTTTGCGCCAACGCGAAGAAGAAACGAATATTCTTGAACGCGCACACCACCGCCAAAACGCAAAAAAGGCAGGTGAGCGTTTTGAAATCGAAATAGTCCAAATACGCCTTGTCGGGCGGAACGATGATGGACGTCACGAACGCCGCGAGCAGCGCAATACAAAGCACCGCGTTTTTCTTAATAAAAGAAAGAACGAGGTCTATTGCGTGATGAAAATGTGCGTGATGACCTTTATGCGCAATCGTAGCCATTCGCTTGACTCCTTGTAAAAATTCACAACGAGAACTATTATAATACGATTTTATAAAAAAAGCTACTCTTTTTATCCTATTTAGGATAAAATTTGAGATAATTTTTTTTCAAAATCCTATTGCATTTTAGGATAGAATATGGTAAACTAAAACCGATATTTTTTAGGGGACGGCAAGGGCAGATGGAAGAAGTGAAAATCGGCAAATATAGACATTTCAAAGGCAACGAATATGAAGTGTTGTTTTTGGCGAAACACTCGGAAACGTGCGAGCCGCTCGTCGTCTATCGCGCTTTATACGGCGAAAGGGAAGTGTGGGTACGCCCCCTTTCCATGTGGAATGAAAAAGTGGAGCGTGAAGGAAAAATCTATCAAAGATTCACGTTTATAGAATAAAAAGAAACACTCGTGTTTTAATTTTTGGAAAAACAAGGTGGCAGGTACGCGTTGAAAGGAGAAAATATGCAAATTGAATTTAAGAATTTACGGTTTGAGCTTCGCGGTGAGAAGTTGTTTTTGACCCAATGGGGCAACGTTTCTTATCCCAATGGTAACTCGATTGCCGAAGTACACGTATGCGGCGAAAATAAGCCGACTCATCTTGGCGTTAAGATGGCGGAATCGTCGGAAGGCTGCCGCTTGGTGTACGAATCGCACGTGCAAACGGAAAACGTTTTGGAAATCGTAGAGCGCAGCGAGCTTGTCCGCGTAAAGACGGTGTATACCGCATACGAAGGCACGAATGCAATCCGCGTACATACCGAAACGACGAATATTTCCGAAAAGGAAATTGTTTTGGAAGAAGTTTCCGCGTTTATCGGCTTGGGTCTTGGCTCTATCGACGAGGCGGAAGATTTATATTTCACGCGTTTCCAGCAAAGCCATCACGCGGAATGTCAACCCCGTCGCCGTTCCTTCCGCGATTGGGGACTTTTCCGTGCGAACACGCAAAGCCAAAAACGTATCGCGTTTGCGAACGTGGGGAGCTGGTCTACAAAGGAAGAACTCCCTCAAGCGATTATTGAAAATAAGAAAACGGGCGCGTTTATTATGTTCCAAATTGAAAGTAACGCGTCTTGGTATTATGAAATCGGGGACGTTTCGCAGCAGCAATACTATTTGTATTTAGGCGGTCCGAACGCGAGCTTTGGCGGTTGGAGCAAAGCCCTGCAAAAAGGGGAAAGCTACCGCTCCCTTTCCGTTGCGCTTGCCTTTGGCGATAGCCTCAATAGCGTCGTAGCGGAAATGACCAAATATCGCCGTTATATTTCGGGTAAGAGCGTCGCGGATTCGACCCTGCCTGCCATCTTTAACGAATATATGCACTTATCGTGGGATTTCCCGACCGAAGAAACGACGAAAAAATACGCTCCCCAAGTCGCGAAAACGGGGGTGGAATATTACGTTATCGACTGCGGTTGGCATAACGAAGAACCAAGCGTTGGAGTGTATCCCTTCGTCGGTCAATGGAAAGAGAGTACGGTGCGTTTCCCTTCGAGCGTGCGCGCGATCACCGATTATTTGCGTTCGCTTGGCATGAAGGCGGGGCTTTGGATTGAGCCCGAAGTCGTAGGGGTAAACTGCAAAGAAATGCTCGATTATTACGACGACGATTGTTTCTTCCAAAGAAATGGGCGCAAGGTTGCTGTACACGGTCGGTATTTCTTGGACTACCGTAACGAAAAAGTTCGTAATTATATGTCGGAAACGATTCGCCGTATGGTGGAAGACTATGGCGCGGATTATATCAAGTCCGACTATAACCAAGACTGCGGTATCGGCACCGATTTGAACGCGTTGACGGCAGGGGAAGGCTTGCAGGAAGCGGCGCAGGCGTTCCTTGATTGGATGCAAGAGATGGTGGAAAAGTACCCCAACGTTATTTTTGAAGGCTGTGCTTCGGGGGGGATGCGTATGGACTATAAAACGCTTGGCGTTTATTCCTTGCTTTCCACGTCCGACCAAGTCAATTATTTGGATTATCCCTATATTGCAGGGAACGTGCTTGCGGCAGTGTTGCCTGAGCAAGCGGCGGTGTGGGCGTACCCCGTCGGCAGCGATATAAAGACTCCCGACGTTTCGCAAGAGCGGATTGCGGTGAATATGATCAACAGTTTCTTGGGTCGTATGCATTTGGCGAGCCATATCGACGAGATGAATGAAGAACAGCTTGCGCTCGTCACCGAAGGGGTGAACTACTACAACACCTTGACGGAAGCGAAGAAAGTGGCGATGCCCTATTTTCCGAAGGGCTTTGCAAATTTCGGCGACGACAACGTTGTAGCGGGCTTTAAGACAGACGATAAAATTTATCTCGCCGTTTGGTGCTTGAAAGGGGATACGAAGGTTTCCGTGACGATTTCCGAAGGGATTAAGAGCGCGAAACTTGCATACCCGAGCGATTCGAAAGCGACCTATCAAGTAGTAGGGAATGATTTGTGCGTACGGTTTGAGAAAACCAAATGCGCGGCGTTCTTTGAAATAGAAATTTAAGAAACGGGCGTACCGTGTACGCGATGAAAAGAAAAAGCGGAGAGTGAAAACTCTCCGCTTTTTGTTTGGAATTATAAGATTAAAGCTTGTTTTTCGGGCAAATGCGCATACAAATGCCGCAAACGCTGCCTCTACCGACGTCTTGGAAATGCTCTTTCATATATTTAGAGCATTTTTCGGGATCGAAATTGCGTTCGCCGTTGGTGGTGGGCAATTCCCCGAAAATTGCGCCTGCGGGGCAAGCGGTTTGGCAAAGGGTACAATTTCCACAGCCGTTTTCAATTATGGGCAACTCACTTTGTAAGGGCATATCGGTAAGCACGGTGGCAAGGCGTACCTTGCTTCCGTATTCGGTGGATAAAAAAAGTCCGCTTTTGCCTACGAAACCAAGCCCTGAAAGTACGGCGGCTGTCTTGTGCGGCAGTACGCCGCGATAGGGGTTGTTTTTCCCCAAGCTTTGGCTCGCCGCGATCGGCAGGGCGGAAAAACCGAGCTTTTCAAGCTCTCTCGAAAGCCGAAAAGCGATGCTATCGAGTAGGGTATTCGCCGTGCGATAGTGTTGAAAATAGACAAAGCTTGGCGCGCTGTCAATCGTTTTAAGTACGGCGTCGGAAAGCTTTACGCCGATGGAAAGGGCGTAGCAAAGCTCGGGCGCGTCCTTTAAGGGGGGAGTATCAAGCTTGCAAAAACCGATAACGTCCGCGCCGAGTGTTTTCGCCGTTTGTTTTAAGAAATCTTGATGGGGCATGGTTAGCTCCTTATCACGTGGGTTTAGGAAAAGTTGCAAGCGCTTTTCCTTTTACAGTATATATCTTTTTTCGCGGCTTGTCAAGTTGTTATAGCGGCGCATACGCGCTTGCAAATTTTTTTCGTTCGTGCTATAATAGCTTTATGGACTGGACGAAAACGCTTGAAAATTGTATGCTTTGCCCCGTGGAATGCGGTGCGGATCGTTTGCGCGGCGTAGGCGCTTGCGGCGCGTCAGGGCTTCGGATTGCGAAATACTATTTGCATCCTTTCGAAGAGCCGTGTATTTCCTTCAAAAAGGGGAGCGGTACGATCTTTTTTTCGGGCTGTAATCTTCGTTGTGCGTTTTGTCAAAATTATGAAGTTTCGAGAGCGGAACGTGGCAAGGAAATTACGCCTGAGGG
The DNA here is from genome assembly GCA_015071005.1 of Clostridiales bacterium. Classification (GTDB taxonomy): domain Bacteria; phylum Bacillota; class Clostridia; order Christensenellales; family Borkfalkiaceae; genus Scatosoma. Next base: position 58,150 of record SVIG01000004.1, read on the forward strand.
GCTTGCGGATATTTTCAAAGAGCTTGAAAATATGGGCGCGGAAAACGTTTCCCTTGTCACGCCGTCCCATTTCAACGCGCACCTGGTACGTGCTTTTGAGATTTATCAACCGAAAATTCCCGTGGTTTACAACACGGGCAGCTATGAAAAAATCGACGCGTTAAAACGCATCGATCCGTACGTGGATATCTATTTGCCCGATATGAAGTTCTATTCGTCCGCCCTTTCCAAGCGGTATTTGGGTAAGGAAGACTATTTCGACGTGGCAAGCCAAGCGATCGAATTTATGGCAAATTCCAAACCCCTCAAAATGACGGAAGAAGGGAAAATGCTCTCGGGCTGTATTGTGCGGCATTTGGTAATGCCCCTCTGTTCGAGCGATTCCAAGGCTTTAATAAAATGGTTTGCGCATACTTTGCCTAAGGATACCTATTTGAGCTTGATGAGTCAGTACACCCCGTTTGGGAAGATTGAAAAGTTCCCCGAATTAAACCGACCCCTTACGGCGCGCGAGTACAATACGGCGGTGGAAACGGCGTTTGAGCTGGGGATTACCCACCTTTTCGCACAGGAGCGCGGCTCGAGCGATCGCAAATTCATTCCCGAGTGGGATTATTGAAATTTAACCCATAAAAGGTTTTATATTTCACGATTTTTTTTGTTAATTTTGCGGCTTGCTTGGGATTCGCCGCTACGAGCGCTTTTTCCCAAGCACGGATTTTTTCCAAAAGTTCTTTCGGCATATCGTTAGTTTGCGCGAAAGAAAAAACGACTATGCAAGGAGTATTTTTATGCTGATTTCCGCGGACAATTTATCCTTCGGTTTCAACGGCGGCAGTCTGCTCGAAAAGGTCTGTTTTTCCTTAAACGAGGGGGACAGGGTCGGGTTGATTGGCGGAAACGGAGAGGGGAAGACCACGCTTATTCGCTTGATTTTGGGCGAGCTGGACGTGGAAAGCGGCGTGCTTTTTCGCAAGAACGGGATTCGAATCGGCTACCTTGCGCAAAACGGCGGCTATGATTCTACCAACACCGTTTTTGAAGAAATGCGAGAGATTTTTTCTTCCGATATTCGCGCGATTGCTTCTTTGCGTGAAATCGAGCAAAAAATTGCGCATACTGACGGTAAGTCGGACGAGTATCGCGTGTTGTCCGCAAAATACGAGAGTTTGAATAAGCAAATTTCCGCGCGCGATAGTTATAACTATGAAGTGCGAATCCGCACCGTGCTCAACGGTATGGGTTTTGAAAACGTCTACGAACAGCCGATTTCCACAATGTCGGGTGGGGAAAAGACCCGTTTGAAGCTTTGTCGCTTGCTCTTGGAAGAGCCCGAGCTTTTAATTTTGGACGAACCGACAAACCACTTGGATATGAAGACGCTCTTTTGGCTGGAAGAATACCTTTCTTCCTTCAAGGGTGCGATTCTCACCGTTTCGCACGATCGGTATTTCTTGGATAAGCTCGTCACGCAAATTTATGAGTTGGAAAATAAAAAGCTGTCCGTGTTTAAGGGGAATTATACGAAGTATAAAGTCTTAAAAGCGGAGAAAACGGCGCATCTTTTGAAGGAGTACGAAAAGCAGCAGGAGGAGCGCGCGCATATGCAGGGTTACGTGAATCGGAATCTTGTTCGCGCGAGTACGACGAAAATGGCGCAATCGCGCCAAAAAGCGCTTGAAAAAATGGAACTGATTGAAAAACCTGCGTTGCCGCCCACGCCGCCGCGTTTTAAGTTTGGATACGCTGAAAAGCCTTATGAAAACGTATTAGAAGTGGACGGATTAAAGCTTTGCGCAGGGGAGAAAATTTTGCTGGAAAGGGTGAGTTTCTCGCTCAAGCGTGGTGAAAAATGCGCGGTGATCGGGGATAACGGCACGGGAAAATCGACGCTTATCAAGGAGCTTGTTCATGCGAAGAATCCTGCGATTCGTTTCGGTCGATTTGTAAAAATTGCGTGCTACGATCAAGAAAATGCAAACTTGAACCCAAGCGAAACGGTGCTCGGAGAGCTGTGGGGTAGGCATACCTTGTGGGATCAAACGAAGGTGCGCGGTGTTTTGGCGCAAGCAGGCTTACCTGCCGAAGATATGGATAAACAAGTACGTATGCTTTCGGGCGGCGAACGCGCGAAGCTCGCTTTGGCGGTATTCGAGTGCGAAAACGGTAACGTATTGATTTTAGACGAACCGACCAACCATTTGGATTTGGCGGCGAGGGAGAGTTTGGAAACAGCGCTCAAAGAATTTGACGGCACGATTTTGTTTGTTTCGCACGATCGGTATTTTATCCGCGCGCTTGCAGGCAAGATTTTGGAGTTAGAAAACGGTGTTGCGACGGAGTTTAAGGGCTCGTATGACGAGTATACGGCGTTCAAGCAAAAGTCGAAAGAAAGTATTCAACGCGACCCTGCCCCCGTCTTTTTGAAGGAAACGGAGCAAAAAAGTTATTATCGGAGCAAGGAAGAACGCGCGCAAGAGGCGAAGCGCAAAGCGCGCGTGAAAAAGATAGAAGACGAGATTTTCGCTTTGGAAACGGAGAGTGAAGAAATCAACGCCGCGCTTGCCGACCCTGCGGTGACGGGGGATTACGCGCTGTTGACGGAGAAGTGTAATCGCTTAGAAGAGATTAAGGCGAAGATGGACGCGCTATACGAAGAATACGAAACGTTGATATAAAAATTCCCCTACGCGATACAAGGCGTAGGGGAATTTCTTTTTTATACGGAAGAAATTGATTGACATTTCTTTTTTGTTGGGGTATAATAGACGAGCAATAGAGAAGCAGGAATATCGAAGCGGTCATAACGAGGCGGTCTTGAAAGAAAATCCGTTTCATCGCTGTAATTTTTCTAAACCCCTTTATTTACGTGGGTTTGCGCGATTTTGAGTGGCAGAAGTGCGAATAGCTTTCTCGCAGTTTTCTCGCAATTTTACAATTTAATTACATACGCAGGTGTATCGAAGCGGTCATAACGAGCTAGATTTGAAATCTTGTCTGAGGTCAAACTCCCGGGGGTTCGAATCCCTCCGCCTGCGCCACAGCCTTGGAATTTTGAACGAATTCCAAGGCTTTTTTTTGCCTTTATGCACCGAGTAAATTTCCGATTACCTTCGCGCTTTCCAGCTTACTCGTATGGTCAACGTGGCTGTAAATGTTTGCCGTAGTACTCATATCCGAGTGTCCAAGCCAGTCTTGAATCATTTTCATCGGTACTTTGTTGGCGAGGAGCAAGGATGCGCAGGAATGTCGCAAATCGTGGAAGCGGATTTTCTTCAATCCGTTTTTCGCAAGAATGACTTTGAAATGGGAACTGATATACTTTGGCGTAAGAATATCCCCGATAGCGTCCACGCAGACGTAGTCGAGATATTTTTTGTTGTACGCACCCCGCAATAGCTTTCGCATACTTTCTTGCTTCGCTTTCTCTTCCAATAAGATTTCTTTCACTTGCGGAATCAAGGGGAGTGAGCGATAGGACGATTTGGTTTTCATAACGTCGTGTCCTTCGATTCGACCGCCTTCGAGTTTGTTTTCGATAACCTTATGGCGTATCGTGATTTTGTTCTCCGTCCAGTCGATTGCCGACCACTTGATTCCTAGCACTTCGCTTCGGCGCAAACCGTAGTAGGCGGTGAGTATAACCGCTATCCGCATCGGCTCGTTATCCAAGCAATCCAACAGTTTTTTAATTTCTTCTTGATTGTAGTAGCTTGCAATGTACTGTGTGGCTTTCGGTCTGTCCGCTCGGTCGCAAGGATTTGCGAGGATGATACCACGCTTGACGGCGTGCTTAAATGCAATATGTAGAAGGGAATGATACCTTTGTGCAGATGCGCCCGACAAACCGTCGTTGCGAAGATAGGCATAAAAATCGTTAAGCTCGTCGCCTGTGATTTCTTTTAAGGGAATGCCCAGTTTTTGGAAATACTTTGCAATGCGTGTATCCGCCATTAACTTATAGTTGTTATAGGTTAGGACGGATAAATTGCCTTTGTAGCCGTCCAGCCATTCGGCGACGTACTTATCGACGGTGCATTCGGCGAGTCTGCGCTTTTCCCGTTCGGCGTGCGTCATATTCGCATATAGATACATATCTTCGCTGTTGTACTGTGCAACGACTTCCATCAAACGGTGATTCGCTTCCGTTTTGTTGCCGCGTTTTACGTCCAGATGTAGGTTTTGCCACTTTTCCTTTCTCTTTCCGCTCATATCATAAAGATTGATGACGGCGTACCATTTTCCATTTTTTTCGGTCAAACGACCTGTGATTCTTTTCATAATTTGTTTTTCCTCCTTGTTAATTTATTTTTTCTAATTTGGTCGTATCGCCATCGGCAATCACACGATAGCACATTTTCGTTTGAAAGTCCAGACTTTTTCGGGACGATTTGGGACATTTGCGGTTATTTTTTTCATAAAGTTTTTCACCCATCAGGAAAGCGACCAAACGAGTTTTGGGAACGAGAATTTTCCCCGCCAATTGAATGGTTGACAGCTTGCCTGTTTTTGCCAATTCGTAAGCTTTGTTCTTGCCAATGCGAAGCACCTTTGCCGCTTCGGGAACGGTGAGTACCTCGGGATAATCTTTTAACATACTATAACATTTTCTTTCCGTCAATTTTTTTCCTCCTTATAATTTGATTTCTTGTTCATTGTCGGATTCGATTTCGTTTTCATTTTCTAAATTTTCTTCTTCCGTGTGTGCCTTTTTGAGTGCGAGTGATATACCGACGGCGGTGAGAGTAAGTGCGGCTGCAAGGTTTCCGCTTGCTTCTCTTGCCCGTTCTTCCGCTTCTCGTTCTTCGGGTGTTTTTCCATCATTACCCATACCCATGGTCGAGATTAACCCTGCAGAGCCAGCCAGAAGAATACCAGCGCGAGAGGGAACAGAGAGCAGATTAGGCTTGTCCAAAACATTACCTTTTCTCGTTTGTCCGTTCGCTGCACCAGAGAAGTATATTCCTCGTTCAGCTTCCCAACCTGTTTTGCGTATTCCGCTTGCGTTTGCCGAAAGGCTTTGTCCGTCTGTTCTTGTAGATTCCTGATGTGTCCGCGCATCTCCAGGTTGAGTCCGCTGACCGATTTCTCTACCTGATTCAACGCCGTTTCCGTCCTCGAAAAGAACTTGCGACTGTGCATTTCCATCTCGTCCGTCAGCGCTTGCATTTGCCCCAGCGTCGCTATCAGGGAGTTCCATTCTTCTTCCGTCAACAAGACCAGGGGTATCTCGTTTTGCGTTTCTTCCTCGTTTGGTTTGTACATGTCCGTCATCTCGTCCAGCGAGAATTTCTTGCCTTTGTCTGAACTCATCTTCCATTACCTCCTTTAAATATTTTTCGCCCGAGAGCTTATCGTCATTGCATTTGCGGTAAGCTCCGTTTTTGTATTTAGGTTCTTTGAAACAAGTGTAGGTTATATTTTTTCTACCGCGCTCCCAGCGAACGCCGTAGCCCATATTCTTCATTCGTAAAATAAATTCTTCTTGCGAAGCGCAACGCTCCATCGCGTACTTAATGGACGCACGTAAACGGAATTTCCAACTCTCTCGCTTTACTCCCGAACGGTATTCCCTTGACGAGATAGATTTCGTTTGTCCGTTCTCGTAAGGCGTGAGCACAGAGAGACGATGCTCGGTGCAGACCTCGTCGTTTATCTTCCGCAGCCGTTCTATGTTTTGTCGGTCTTCGTGTAATTTCTTTCCCGTTTCCGTATGCACCGTGTCGATGACAAAGTGATTGTGAATGTGATCTCTGTCGCTGTGCGTTGCAACGAGTACGCCGTAGCCAGGCCACGCGCGTTTGGCAAACTCTAAACCGATTTCGTTCGCTTGGTCGGGCGTTATCTTTTCATCGGGATGAAAGGACTGTACGTAATGCCGAAAGCACAAACCTTTTTCTTTATTCCAAACGGCTTTGTTCGTCATGAACTCTTGGTAGGCAAATTTCGGTGTGCAGTTTTGTCCGCTGACTGCGTGTGCGTTTTCTTCGGGCTTTGTCTTTTCAGGATTAAGACAGTAGTTGATGACAGCTTTCATTCGAGAAGGGAGTTGGTCGGCTTGGTTTGTGTATTTGATTTTTGTTAGCGTTGCCAATCTTTTGCTCCTTTCCGAGCAAGCTGTCGGAGCTCTTCATAGGTCTGTTGTAAAACCTCATTTGTTTCCGCGAGCGAAATCGCCTCAATTTTGCCCAAATGCGCCAGCCTCGTCAGTTGGTTTAGGTTGTTTCCAATTCGCCGTAATTCGGCGAGCAACGGCGTCAAATCGTCGATTACCGTGATGCGTTTACCTATGGCGCACGCCACGAGAAAATCGGTGCGGTTCATGCCTGCTTTTGTTGCCTTGGTATCGATTGTCGTTAGTTCTTTTTCGGTTACCCGAATAGGTATGGAAATGCTTCTTTTTCTCAAATAATAATTCTCCTTAAAAATATATTTTTTGTCCAACTTGCGTCCCTGTGGACGGTAGGGGTGCGGGTTACTCCCGCTTGATGTGCGTTGGCGGATAGCCACGCGCTCTGCTTGCCACAGCAAAGCTGTGAAATGGGTAGCAGAAAAACTTTGGGGTTGCGCCCTTATGCAGGGACGCAAGGGACGGAAAAAACGGAAATTTTGCGGGCACGGTTTTTTGCGTCTTATACGGCACTTTCGTCACTTTCGTCGGCAGAAGGAAGGTACCATGTCTTGATGTATCGTTTTCCGTTGCTCCGTCCGCTCGTGAAAAAGACGTTGTTTTCTTCTAGTGTGTACCGCCATTTGTTCGTCTCTTCCACTCTACGTATACAATAAACTTTAATTTGTTAAAAGGTGACTATTCATTTACTGGTGGTACTTATAATTATTCCGCAACGTGTACGGGCGTTACTTCGACCTTATCCGCAGATACTGGTCTTAGCAGAAGCGCAACGGAATTCTACAACGAATTGATAGCGGGCGGTATGATAAAGCCTAGTGAACAATCTACCTTTAATACGACGGAAAAATTGTCGCTTGGTTGGGTTCAAACCTTCTATAGGAATGATGGAACAACTTCTTTCAGGAACGCTAACTGCGTTTGCGAAATCAGCGCGTCGCCGTTTGTAAACTGGGGCGTGTTCTAAATTCAAAACATAACAAAATCCCACCCCTGCAATTTTTTGCAGTGGTGGGGAAATTTTGTGCGTATATAAAGAGGATTTTTGCTGGGTAATTATGAAAACTGAGAGAAAAAATAATAGTTTTTACGAATTTGAAGATAAAAACAGGGAGATAATCTTTAAACGCCATGATATGCCATCGCCTTGGATGAATTATCTCACGAACGGTGAAATGTTTACGATGATTTCGCAGGCAGGAGGCAATTTATCGTGGTATAAATCGCCGCAAATTTGGCGTATTGGTAAATATAATTTTTATAATTTGCCAGTGGATATTAACGGGTTATTTCTTTATATCAAAGATTTGTCGACGGGCAAGGTTTGGAATCCTACGTTTATTCCCTGTAACGAAACGCTCGATTTTTGGCGTTCGGCACACGGGCTTGGTTACACGCGCTTTGAAGCGGAAAAGGGTGGACTAAAAGTAGACCTGACCTGCTTTATCGGGAAAGACAACGTCCTTGTGTATAAAGCAAATATCTTGTCGCAGACAGCGCGGAAAGTGCAGATTTTTGCGTGTCAAGAAATGGGTTTGATGCAATATTTGCGTGAAGTACAATGGCAATGCTACGTGAAGAACAGCAACAATATTTTGTACAATGCACAAAACGATGCGTTGGTGTACGAATATTTCCCTGACGGACAGCCCCGTCCCGAAGAAACGCCGTTTGTATATTTTACGGCAGATAAAAAATCAAGTTCGTATAGCGGCAGTCGGCAAGATTTTATCGGTTATTACCGTGACTTGAAAAATCCTGTTGCGGTTGAAAATGGCTCGTGTGGAAATCAGGAATTAAAAGGCGGAGAAGCGATGTTCTCACTGTCGTTTGATTTGGATTTGCAACCGACAAAAGCGGAAAGTTTGAACGTTTATCTCGGTACGATTGGACAAACGGACGATTTAACGGAAACATTAACGAGATTAAAAACGACTGCTTATTCTGAAAAAGCATTGAATGACTTAAAAGAATATTGGGATAAGCGTCTTTCTCGGTATCAAGTTTCCATACCTGATGCGGATTGCGCGCGGATGATGAATACGTGGAATCCTTTGCAGGCATTGGTGAACTTTTACGTATGCAGAGAAATTTCGTTTTATGCGACGGGTACAGTGCGCGGGGTAGGGGTCCGCGACGCTTCGCAGGATATTTTGGGAAATCTCTTGTATGATTTAAAGAAGTCGAAAGAAAAACTCAAATTGATTATATCGCAACAATATAATTGCGGAAAAACAGTACATTATTTTTACCCTGAAGAAAAAAATCCGCCACTTTTAAGCGACCGCAGTGATAATCATTTGTGGATGATTTATACGGCGTATCAAATTGTTATGGAAGAGGGGGATACGGGCTTTTTAGATGAAATTGTACCCTATTTTGATGGCGGTAAAGGGACGATTTGGGGGCATTTAAACCGTTCCATTGAATTTACTTTGGCGAATTTGGGGGGGAATGGCTTGCCTTTGATGCTTGGCTCGGATTGGAACGATATGCTTTCCAATGTATGCAAGAAAGGAAAGGGAGAGAGTGTTTTCGTTTCGCAAATGCTAGTATTGGCTTGCAAGCAAATGAAAGAATTGAGCGCTTATTACGATAAAGGGAAAGGGGGGCTTGATTATGATAAAGTGATATGCGAGCAAGAAAAAATATTGAATGACCTTTGTTGGGACGGGGAATGGTTTATACGTGCCGTTACGGACGAAGGGCGTAAACTTGGGGTAAAAGGCGAGGCTTGTGCAGAGCTTTGGATTAACTCCCAAAGCTGGGCCGTTTTGTCAGGAAGTACGACAAAGGATAGGGGCATGTCTGCGATGAATGCTGCAATGGAACGTTTGGATTGTGGTTATGGCTTAATGAAATTGTATCCACCCTTGCAAAGAAATTATCCATCCAAGGAGAACGAACTGACCTTTGCTCAACCTGGGATTGGCGAAAACGGCGGCGTATTTTGTCACGCCAATGCGTGGGCAATTATTGCGCAATGTATGCTTGGAAACAACAATGAAGCTTATAAAATTTATAAGGATATGATTCCGCATAATATCGTAAAGAAATTTGGTGTGGATTTATACAATGCAGAACCGTATGTTTATGCATCTAATATTCGTGCACCGATGGCGCTTTCGGCAGGACAAGCAGGTGTTTCTTGGTTGTCTGGTACTGCGGCTTGGATGACGGTTGCCGTTCAGCAGTACATTTTCGGTTTGAAACCGACGATGGAGGGATTGGAAATAAGTCCTTGTATTCCCGACGAATGGGAAATGGTAAAAATTAAACGATTGTTTCGCCATTGCGTGTTTGATATAACAATAGACAATCGAGCAAGAAAAGGAAATATGGTTAAAGATATTTTCGTAAATGGCGAGAAACATTACGGGAACATTGTGCGATCCCAAGGGGAAAAATTACAGATTATCGTAGTGATGGGCTAAAAATGCAACTGACTTGTTTACAAATCGATATTGCAAAGAATTGTGGCTATATGTAAACCATTCCACAGCAAGTACGTGCGTAGCAAAACGTGGTATCAATATTGTGTAACGGCGAAAGGCATGGTAGTTGCAGATTCTGTTTGCGCAAAGAGAATACAGGTAGAATCTTGGTTCCCTGAATATGCTCTTCGTCTCTTCCACTCTACGTATACGATAAACTTCAATTTAGTTAAAGGCGACTATTCGTTTAGTGGTTTTACTTATAATTATTCTGCAACGTGTACGGGCGCGACTTCGACATTGTCCGCAGATACAGGTCTTAGCAGAAGCGCAGCGGAATTCTACAATGAATTGATAGCGGGCGGCATGATACGCCCCAGTGAACAATCTACCTTTAATACGACGGAAAAATTGTCGCTTGGTTGGGTTCAAGAATTCTATAGGAATGACGGAAAAACGGTTTTCAAAGGTGCTAACTGCATTTGCGAAATCAGCGCGTCGCCGTTTGTAAACTGGGGCGTGTTCTAAATTTAAAACAAAATAAAGTCCCGCCCCCGCCTGCAAAGGAGGGGGCGGGAAGCCTTTTAAAAATGACTCACAAGGGAAGGCCCTTTTTTTATCGTACGAATGTGATTTTCTTTCGAGAAAACTTGTTCATAGAAGTAGTAAAAAAGTTATTACGGGCTACTTTTGTATGTATATTTTAATAGGTAATTATGAAAACTGAGGAAGAAAATAATAGTCTTTACGAATCTGACGATTTTGAAAAGAATAGTGTATAAAATAGATTTTCTACCGTGTCTATGTATTCAAATAAATCCTTGATGTCGATGGAATACTGCCGAGTTTTCTTGCCGTTGTTTTTACGTTTTAATATTTTAATGTCAAAATGGCATATATAATTAAAAATAAATATGGCAAAATGGCAATAAAACGCTTGAAAATTGATTGTCAATATGCTATAATGCAATAGAGGTGGCGTATGACATTAAAAGAATTGAGAATTAAAAAAGGATTAACGCAACTTGTGTGTGCGCAATTTTTAGGAGTTTCTCTACGCACGTATATCCGCTATGAATCAGATGACAATAAAGCAAATACTTTAAAATATCGGTATATGCTTAAAGAGCTGGAAACATACGGCTATATAGACGAGCAACATGGCGTATTAACGGTAGAATCTATTAAAAATATTTGTGCGGAAGTTTTTGAACGCTATGAAGTAGAATATTGCTATCTGTTTGGTTCTTATGCGAAAGGAAAGGCAACGGAAACTAGTGATGTAGACTTATTGATTGCCACGCCTTTAAACGGATTGCAATTCTTTGAATTGGTGGAAACTTTAAGAGAAAAGCTTTGCAAAAAGATAGATGCGCTTCACCAAACGCAGCTCAACAATAACTTGGAACTCACACAAGAAATCTTAAAGGATGGGATAAAGATTTATGGATAATACGAAAAACAATCAATATTATATTGATAAAATTCTTACTGATTTAAAGTTTGTTATTGACCATACACAGGGCAAAACGCAACAACAAATCGAAGGCGATGACTTATTGGTAGACTCCATCATGTTTCGTGTAATCCAAATTGCAGAAAATAGCATGAAGTTGGATGAAGAGTTCCAAAAGAAGAATAGCCATATTCCTTGGCGTGCAATTCGTGGTATGAGAAATATGATTGTCCACAACTATGGAGCTGTGGATTTAGCGATTGTATATGATACGGTTGCTAATAGTATTCCCGAGCTCTATCGGATGTTGAGCAGTGTAACGTTTTAATAAAATCTATTTTTCATCAAGGACATGGTATAGGGATTTTAGCAAAAAACACCTGTAAAGCGCAAGGCTTTGCAGGTGTTTTTGTTTTATTGTTGATTGTAAAACTTTTGCAGTAGGCGCAGGTGGACGTTGGACTTGCGGATAATGCAGTGTCCGTGGCTGACGAAAAACTTGATAAGCCATTCTTTGGTGGTGAGAACCTTTGCTTGCGCCCATAGACATTGTAGCTTCTTTTTGTAAGTCCATTTTTGTACGCTCGATAAGGCGTAGCCCGTTATCACGGCGACTTCGTCTAGGCGTAGTAAGTTGTTGACAGAAAGCCATTCGTTTTCCAACCATTGCGCAAAATCTTCGGGCGTGGTAAGTGAAATGCAGGCTCCACGGCTTGTCGGCTGGAAAAGATACCGCAGGGCAGACATAAGGTTTCTGCCGTTTCTATGTATTCAAATAAATCTTTGAAGTCAATGGAATAGTTAGCCTCTTTTTTATAAGGGGTAGAGATTAGGAAATGGAACACATTTGGCTTCAAAATATGCAGGCACGAAAAAGATAAAACAAATAAATTTAGGTGCTTAAAAATTTAAAGGATGTTGTATATAGAACACATTGGCTCTGATGTGATTCGTGCGATACCCTATCATTTAAGGTTGAAAATTATTTATTTGTATATGAGGTGGGATAGATTTTATTGTCGTCTAATAGCTGTAATTGGAACTCATTCGGGGTAAGGCCCGTCTCTTTTTTAAATACTCTACAAAAGTAGGCGTGATCGTCAAAACCACAGGTTTCCGCAATTTCATTGATACGAAGGAAACCGTCTTCTTTTCTTGATAAAAGCTGTTTGGCGAGCGTCAATCGTTTTTGCAATAAAAATTTGGACGGGGATATTCCGTGTTCTTTAATAAACAACTTGCGTATATGTTCTTTGGAGAAATGGACCAAGTTATAGGCATGCTCTAAATCAAACGTAGAATCCGTGTAGTTGTTGATAATCTCATCGATGATAATCTGTGTGAGGTTTGCTGAATTTGTTTTTTGGGAAAGCGTATTTAAGAAAACCTCAATCATATTCGTATAAGCCAAGTTGATTGGATGATTTGCGGGAAGTTGGTGAAAATATCGGTAAGCTAATTTTAAAATGGAACAAAAATCCTTGCTTGAATTGGATACTGGAATCAAAAAGGCTTTTTGCGTAGGCGGAGTCCAATCTTCAATCGTTAGATGAATATTCTTAAAACCAACGGAGGAGTTGTTGATATGTTGAAGGTGGGGCGGAATACAAATCGTTTCTCCTTTTTTATATTCAATAATTTGTTTGTCCTCCGTTTCGATTGTTCCGTTGCCGTCGGTTACATAAATGACTTCCCAATAATTATGCTTGTGCGCTTTTACGGTAAAGGTTTTTAAGTGTTTTTCAAGGTAGTTGATAATTGCCATAGCATGCTCCTTTATTGAAATATGCTTTTTTTGTAAGTATAGCAAGAAATGGAAAAATTGGCAATTATTTTTTAGCCATTATCTAAAAAGTCCAAAAAAAACACTATTTTTTGCATTGAAAACAAAAAGACAATATTCTATAATTATGATACGATAAAAAAAGTAAAATGGTAAAGGTGTCAAAAAATAAATATGCTTTTTTTGAAAATCGTAGATAAAAACAAGCAATTAAAGTTTCAAAAGCAAGGACGGATTATCCAAACGGAATATTTCGGTGAGCTTGTAGAAGGTGATAAAATTTGTGTTTTTGCGGACGGAACGAATATAATTTCCGTGCAGTTAGACGAAAGCTTGCAAGAAAGTTTTTTGTATCTCCCCAATAGAAGTTTCACCTTCACAATCCCGACGACGCGAGAATTGCAAATGGGGTATGCCCCGACTGCGTTTCAAGGCGATCGGCATAAAATTTTCGTCCGCGAAGTGGAAGACGAAGAGTTTTATAACACAAGAAATATTGCGCTTAATGCGCACGATTTGAGATATAAGACGAGCGCTTACCCACACGCGAGGGCGAATTTCGTAACGAGAGAAGAGCCTTGCTTTTATGAACGCAACGCAATAGACGGCGAAAAGAATAATCAAGGACACGGACCGTACCCGTACCATTCGTGGGCGGGAGGTGCAAGAAATGATTTAGAATATACGATTGATTTTGGATCGGATGTGGAAGTAGATAAATTAGTGTTTTATTTACGCGCTGATTTTAAGCATGATTATAACGGTGTTCCGCACGATAGTTATTGGAAAAATATCGACGTTCAATTCGACGATGGGGAAATTGTAAAAGGGGAGTTTGTTTTAGACAACACAGACCTAAACACTGAAAACGAAAAAGGACAAGAAATTGTTTTAGAAAAAACGAAAAAAACACAAAGGATAAAATTATTAAATTTCAAACAGGTCACGGAAAAACTCGGCTTCGCGGCGTTGACGCAAATCGAAGTTTACGGACGATATATTAAGGAGGATTTTAGTAAAATGGAAGTAAGACAAGCAAGCAACGCAAAAGACGTAAAGTACTACACAACAGAAAGATTGAGAGAAGAATTCCATATCGCAAATCTTTTCACGAAAGACAATGTGCGTATGGTATATAGTCATATAGATAGAATCATCACAGCAGGCTTAATGCCCGTTCGCCAAGTATTAAAATTAGAAGCAGGTAAAGAACTTGCGGCGGACTATTTCTTGCAAAGAAGAGAAATGGGCTGTATCAATATCGGAGGTAAAGGGATTATTACCATTGACGGTGCGGAATATGAAATGAACCCTCGCGACGGTATTTATATCGGTATGGGCAACAAGGAAATCACATTTAAGAGCTGCGACGAAAATGCGCCTGCAAAATTCTACGTGAGCTCCTGCCCTGCACACACTAGTTATCCTATTGTAAAAATCGATATCACGAAAGCGAAGAAAGTGCCTTGCGGTAGCGTGGAAGAATGTAATAAGCGCGTTATCAATCAATACATACACCCTGAAGTTATCAAAAGCTGTCAACTTGCTATGGGCTTGACGCAATTAGAAGTCGGTTCAAATTGGAATACGATGCCTTGCCATACGCACGATAGAAGAATGGAAGTGTATATGTATTTGGATATGGGCGAAAATGACGTGGTATTCCACATGATGGGCGAACCCACGCAAACTCGCCATATTATTATGCACAATGAAGAAGCGGTGATTTCGCCGTCGTGGTCTATCCATTCGGGCGTAGGTACGAAGAATTATTCCTTCATTTGGGCAATGTGCGGAGAAAATCAGGAATTTACCGATATGGATCATATCGAAACCAAGGACTTGTTGTAATAGATTACGGTTTAACGGGATTAAGAAAAAATTAAAAGCGGATATCCGCTTTATACCATTTGAAAACGATATAAAAAAATTTTAATAGAGACGAGGAACAAAAAATGGAAAATATGTTTAACTTAAAAGGAAAAGTTGCACTTATTACGGGCGCAAGCTACGGCATCGGTTTTGCAATCGCAAAGGCGTTTGCACAAGCGGGCGCGACCATCGTTTTTAACGATATTAAGCAGGAATTTGTAGATAAGGGGTTGGCTTCCTACGAAGCGGAAGGTATTAAAGCACATGGCTACGTTTGCGACGTAACTGATGAAGATGCTGTAAACGCTTTGGTTGCTACTGTCGAAAAAGAAGTTGGTGTAATTGATATTCTCGTTAATAACGCGGGCATTATCAAGCGTATTCCTATGCACGAAATGACTGCCGCGGAGTTTAGACAAGTTATCGATGTCGATTTGAACGCACCTTTTATTTGCGCGAAAGCGGTTATCCCTTCTATGATTAAAAAGGGCGGCGGAAAAATTATCAACATTTGCTCTATGATGAGCGAGCTTGGCAGAGAAACTGTTTCCGCTTATGCGGCGGCAAAGGGCGGGCTTAAAATGCTTACGAGAAATATCGCTAGCGAATATGGCGAATACAATATCCAATGCAACGGCATCGGACCTGGCTATATTGCAACCCCTCAAACTGCACCTTTGCGTGAAAGACAAGCAGACGGTAGCCGTCACCCCTTCGATAGCTTTATTATTGCAAAAACGCCTGCGGCAAGATGGGGCAACCCCGAAGATTTGGCTGGGCCTGCGGTATTCCTTGCAAGCGAAGCATCCAACTTTGTAAACGGACACGTTTTATACGTGGATGGCGGTATTTTGGCGTATATCGGCAAGCAACCTAAATAATCCAAATTATTCAGGAAAGGTTCATTAGTTTATTATGTGGAAATATTACGGTTTATTAGTTATTGCTGTCGTTTTATTTTCCGTACAATTTGTTTTTACGAAATTGTATCAAAAGCAAAGGGGAAACGGCTTTGCCGTAGCGATGATATCCAACATTATCGTTTGTATTGGGACGATCCCTTTCTTCTTATTTCTCAACGGCGGAAAGGTGGAGTTTAAGGGTTTTTCTTTGCTATTAAGCAGCGCTTTTGCGCTTTGTGGAATTTTGTGTAGCTTTGCAGGCTTAAAGGTGCTGGCCGCAGCGAATTTATCCGTATATTCTATGTTTTTAATGCTTGGCGGAATGTTAATTCCGCTCGTTTACGGCATGTTTGTGGGGGAAAAGCTAACGCTGTTAAAGGCAGGGGCAATTTTATTGGTAATCGCTGCACTTGCGTTGACGTTAAAAAAAGAAAAAAAAGCAAAACGAATTTCCGTTTATGTAATCATTGGCTATCTTGTTATTTTCTTAACAAACGGGTTGGTTAGCGTTTGGACGTTTGTGCATCAAAAATCACAATTTGATACGGTAAGTGCTCCTGGCTTTTTGTTGTTGGCGGAGATGGTTCGATTGTCGGTTTCCTCGATAATGCTCGGCGGTTACGCGATTTATAGATACATTAATAACAAAAGTTCTAAAACGGATCCAGCGGCCGTTGCGACGATAACAGTTGATAAAAAAACCTTGTTGATAAGTTGGTTACTGTCTATTGTTGTAATGCTTGGGTATGCTATGGTGAATGGAACGGCACAGCTCTTAACTACATATACCGCGGCGCATTTAGAAGCGGGCGTTCAATCGACAATCGTGACGGGCGGATGTATCTTTTTATCGGCGGTTATGGGGTTATTCTTCCGTGAGAAGATCACCCAAAAGACAATTTTTAGCTTGTTGTTGGCATTATCGGGAGCGGTGTTGATAATGTTTTGAAACAACAAAAATCATAGGGGGGCAACAAAATGTTTTCGTATAGCTATGATAACTTAAAAAGAATAGTGGAAACAGAGCGAGGCAAAGCCTTTGTCACAGACGTGGAAAAAGCGTATAAAGAAAATTATGCGGATAAGCCTATTTTCGCTTTGGACTATTCTCAATTCAAGCGTTTTTATATTGACGGGGACAGAAGCGGATTTCAATCACAATATTTTGATAGAAGAAAGCGTTTAATGCTTTTGCAGGTTTTGGCGTTATCCGATGAGAAATATCTTGTGGATTTGGAAAATATCCTTTCTGCCATTTGTGAAGAATTTATTTGGGTTTTACCCGCGCATGCGTTTGAAGATGAGGTCGTTGCGAAATACGATCAAATTGACTTGTTTTCCGCGGAAACAGCGTTTTATTTAAGCGAAACGGTATATGTATTTGGGGATAAATTAAGTAAGGATATCCGCAATAGAATTTCTGTGTCCGTCAAGTTGAAGGTTGTAGACGTTTTTGAAAACGGACGTTTCAATTTTGAAGAAACGCATAGCAACTGGGCGGCGGTCTGTGGTTGTGGCGTCGGGCTTGCCTATTTGTATCTTTTTCCCGAACGCTTTCCCGATATCAAGGAAAGAATTTTTATATGCATGGAGCATTACCTTTTGGGTATCAGTGAAGACGGCTATTGTGAAGAAGGCATGAATTACTGGCAATACGGCTTTGGATTCTTTGCTCTTTTCTTCGATGTATATACGCAGTTGACGGGTGAACGCCCCGAAATTTTAAGTCGCGACAAGGTGCTTAATTTGTTGAAATATCCCACGAACGCCAATATGGGAGGCGGAGTATATTTACCTTTTTCGGACGGCGGCGCTTCCAAGTTTTCGTGTTGTCCCGATTACGTTTACGTCTTCAAAAATTTATTCGGCGAGGCGTTTGATTTAATTTCGATGGCTTTTGATTTAAATCACGTAAGGGCTTTAATGTTCCGTACGTTAAACGGACTTGATAAATTTGGCGACTATCAAGAAAAAACGGCAAACGGCGGTACGGTTTATTATCGAGAACGGGAAGTTTTTATCCGCAAAGAAAAAAATTATGCGTTCACCGTAAAATGCGGAACGAATTATGAAATGCACAATCACAACGATGTTGGGGCATTTCAAATCGTAAAGGATGGCAAGCGTTTAATTGCCGATCTTGGTGCAGGGGAATACACCAAGGAGTATTTCCGCGATAGAGAAGTCCGCTTTGGTGAACAGATCTTCGTTTGCGGCTCTATGTCGCACAGCGTTCCAATTATCAACGGGCAATATCAAAAGCCATGGAAACCTTATCGCGGTCAAGTGCTTTCGCAAAGCGAAAGAGAGATTGAAATGGATATAGCGGGCGCATATGAAGAAAATGCGCAAGGTATGCTTGTAAAATATATTACGGAAGAAGATAAAGTCCGCGTATGCTATCGAAATCTGCAAAATCAACCCGTGCGTTATCGTTTTGTTTCTGATTATATGCCGAAGATAACGGACGAAGGCGTTGTGATTGAAGACATGAAAATCCTTTCCAAAAACGGCTTGACGGTAACGATATCGGAAAAAGAGTATAAAAACGTTTCGAAAAAATTAGTAAAAGCGTATTTAGTTGATTACGAAGTTGGTGTAACGAACGAAGATATCGAGTTTGTTTTCTCGTTTAAAAAGTAAAAGGTAAGCATGATGTCGGAAATTATTTCTGTGATAGATTTTGGCGCGCATGGCGATGGCTTTCATGATGATTACCATGCCATACAGGCCGCTTTACATTCGGGGGCTAGGGAAGTGCATATTCCTATCGGCACGTACAATATTTCTAATACGTTGACCGTACCGTCTAACGTTAAGGTTGTTGCCGATAGATGCGCGCATCTTTTGCTTCGTGGCGATAAACGCAAACAGCGCGGTGACTTTTTACTATCTAACGACAATACCGTTGACGGCAATGAGAATATCGAGATCGTTGGTGGAATCTGGAACGGTTGCTGTATGGATATTGAAAACGATAAGCCCGATTTATTTGATCGAAATGGCTATTCGGGTGCCGTTCTTAATTTCTGTGGGGTAAAGGGCCTTAAAATCGTTGACGTGTCGGTTAAAAATTCCACCACGTTTTTCATCAGGATTTCTCGGGTGCAAGATTTTTACATTAAAAATGTTGACTTTTCAAGCGACGAATTTGCTTACAACCAAGACGGAATTCATTTCGGCGGAAACGTAAAGCGCGGTGTGGTTAGAAATATCCGTGCACTTACGTGCGGGCAAACGAATGATGATATGATTGCGCTTAACGCCGATGATTGTATTGAAAGGGTGGAAAATTTTGATCTTTCACGAGAGGCAATCGAAGATATTACTTTTGAAAATATTTACGCAGAAAGCTGTTATACGGTTGTTCGCGTTCTTAGTGTTACTGCGCCGATTAGGAATATCGTATTTAAAAACGTATATGCAGGTTATCGTAATTACGTAATCAATGCGGATGGGGCAAGGTATTGCCGAACTCCGCTGTTTCACGAAAAAGATTATCCTGTTGGCGTTGGTTGCATCTCTAACATTCTTATGGAAAATGTTGTAGTACATCCTATTTTGGAAAATGTACCCAATAAAAACGTAGCGGCACTTTCTAATCCTACGTATGCGATTCGGATAGAATCCTTGTGTGAAAATTTTGCAATCAAGAATTTCCGATTTACGAATTCTAATGCAGAGGTATATGCACTTTTGGCTACAAATATAACAAATACGGATATTGTCGCGGATGAACATAAATATTGTCTAAAAAAGAAGGAAGACAAGATTTTATTAAAAGATTTTAGTTACGTAACAATTAATTCCGCTCACCTGAATTTAAAAGATTAACGCAGGCGGTCAGCGCGTTAATAAGGGCAACGGATAAAGCTTATTTGAAAAACAGCGGAGAATTTATGTTTACATACAATTATGAGGATTTAAGCCGTATCGCGCGTAGCGAAATAGGACAAAAATATATACAACAACTGAAAGCCGAATACGAAAGAGATTATCAAGGCAAACCTATCTATGTGTTGGATTATTCGTTGTTCAAACGTTTTTATATCGATGGAAATAGGGGTGCGTTTCAAAGACAGTATTTTGAGCGCAGACGTCGATTGGTGTTGTTGCAGGCATTGGCTTTAACCGACGATAGTTATTTAGAAGATTTTGAAAATATTTTGTCGGCGATTTGCGATGAGTTTATATGGATAATTCCCGCGCACGCTTTTGAAGACGACGTGGTGGCAAAATACCACTATATCGACCTTTTTTCCGCAGAAACAGCGTTTTATTTGTCGGAGACGGTCTATGTGTTCGGTGATAAATTAAGCAAGGATATTCGCAACAAAATTAAAATTTCCGTCAAAATGAAAATCGTCGATATCTTTGAAACGGGTACGTACTTTTTTGAAGAAATACATAATAATTGGGCGGCGGTTTGCTCTTGCGGTGTAGGGCTTTCTTATTTGTATTTATTCCCCGAGAGGTTCCCCGCTGTTAAAGATAAAATTTTCAGCTGTATGGAACATTATTTGCAGGGAATTGGTGAAGAAGGCTATTGCGAAGAAGGGATTTCCTATTGGGAATACGGCTTCGGGTTCTTTTCCATTTTCTTTGACGTTTACACACAATTGACGGGAGATAGACCTGACATTTTGTCTTCCCCTACGGTTTTGAACGCCTTGAAATATCCCGCCCGTGCGTATATGTCAGACGGCGTATATTTGCCGTATGCCGATGGTGGAAGAACGGAGTTTGCAGCTTCTCCCGAAATAACGTACTCTGTTAAAAATTTATTTGGCGATGCATTTGATTTAATTCCGATGCGCTTAGGCTCAAATCACGGTAAGGCTTTGATATTCCGTGCGTTACACGGCAACAATAAATTTGGTGACTATCAAGAAAAAGAAGCAGTTGCAGGTACGGTTTATTATAAAGATCACGAAGTGTTCCTTCGACGTGAAAAAAACTACTCGTTTACGACAAAATGCGGACACAATGATGAAATGCACAATCATAACGACGTAGGGGTTTTCCAGATTGTTAAAAACGGCAAACGCTTGATTGTCGATATCGGTGCAGGTGAATATACAAAAGGGTATTTCTCTGACCTTGAAGAACGTTATGGGGATGAAATTTTCGTATGCGGCTCTAAATCGCATAGCGTTCCCTTGATGAATGGAAAATGCCAAAACTACGGAGCAGCATATCGCGGTAAAGTGCTTTCGCAGAGCGAAAGAGAAATCGAAATGGATATTGCAGGCGCGTATGAAGAAAATGGGCAGGGTATGCTGGTAAAATACGTGACGGAAGAAAACAAAGTTTTCGTATGCTACCGCAATTTACAAAACCAACCTGTATGCTATCGTTTTGTTTCGGAATATAAGCCCAAAATTACGGACGATGGCGTTGTAATTGAAGATATGAAAATTCTTTCAAGTAATGGCTTGACGGCAACGCTGTCCGAAAGGGAATATAGAACGCACGGCAATGCAGCTACGCCTACGGCAAATGTGTATGTGATTGATTACGCAGTAGAAGCAACAAGTGAGGAAATTGAGTTTGTTTTTTCTTTTGAAGAATAAAAAGGATTAGGAAATGAAAAAGATTAAAGTTGGCGTTTTGGGCGCGTACCGCGGAACGAGTATGATAAATTATTGTAAAGTTGCGGATAACGCAGAAGTCGTTGCTATTTGCGATAATTGGTCTGAAGCGTTGGAAAGACAAAAATGGGCATGCGAAGGCTTAAATATAACCTTTTATGATAACTTTGACGATTTTATCAAGCATGATATGGATGCCGTTGTATTGGCAAATTTCGCGACGGAACACGCTCCGTTTGCGATTCGTTGTATGAAAGAGGGAAAACACGTATTTTCCGAGGTTTTGCCCTGCCAAACGATGAAAGAAGCGGTGGAACTTGTGGAAGCGGTGGAAGAAACGGGTATGGTGTATGCCTATGGCGAAAATTATTGCTATATGCCCGCACCGTTGGAAATGAAACGCCTTTATCAACAGGATAAAATCGGTGAGTTGGAATATGCCGAATGTGAATATTTACACAACTGTGATCCGATATGGCCTAGCATTGCTTATGGCGATCCCAATCATTGGCGAAACAATATGTATTCGACCTTCTATTGCACACATTCATTAGGGCCTATTTTGCATATTTGTGGGCTTCGTCCAGTTTCGGTGGTTGGTTTTGAAGGTGGCGGTGACGCGAATTCGTTACGCACGGGCCGTAGATCAAAAAATTTTGGCATTGAAATGGTAACATTGGAAAACGGCGCAATTGTAAAAAGTATTCACGGCGCCACGTATAAGGACGGGAATTGGTACCGTGTGGAAGGTACGAAGGGCAGAATGGAATCCGCCCGTGCGGATGCAGAAGCTGGTGATATACACCGTATTTACGTCAACACAGACGAATATCCCAGCGGCTACGATACGGAAAAATTGGACACGTATTTAGTGGATGAAAATGCGGATCCGATCATTCGTAAATTCGGACACGGTGGCTCCGATTTCTATTCAATGTATAATTTTATTAACAAATTACAGGGTAATGAGGAGGCCGATATTATAGATGTATATGAAGCGTTAGATATGTTTTTACCTGGTTTGTTTGCCTTCCGTTCAATTTTAAACGGCGGGGTAAGCGTAAATATCCCTAATCTTCGTGATAAAGCGGAGCGTGAGAATTGGCGTAACGACATTGCTTGTACCGATCCGAAGGTGGCAGGTGAACAAGTCTTGCCGTGTAGAAAGGGCGGCAATTTAAGCATCGGTATAGACGTATATGAAGAACAAAAGAGGCTCTTTTTAGAAGACCTTAAATCGGATTCAGGATATTCAACTATGGCGTTCACGCAAAGCAGCGTGAAGAAGGAAAATAAGTAATATAACGTATAGCATTTCAATGGACGTTGTGCCGTTTTAAGTGTTCGTTTTAAGAGTAAACAGGTGAATTATGAAATATCAAGATATTGTCTTAAAAAACAAAGAATGGATTGACGAAGTATGGGAAAGGCTTGATAAAAAGCTTTCTCATACCAGCGTAAAAAGTCGTGATAAAATTCCTTATTCCACGAAAGACGGCGTGCATGATTCTTGCACGGAAGGGATTAAAATCACCAATTGGACTAACGGCTTTTGGGGCGGCTTGATGTGGCTGATGTATGCAGGCACGGGGAAGGATTGCTACAAGTTAACCGCGGAGCGTTCGGAAGAACTGATGGACGTTTGTTTCACCGATTACGTAGACGAATTGCATCACGATGTCGGTTTTATGTGGCATATTTTAAGCGGCGCAAATTATCGTTTGACGGGCAATAAACGTTCTCGCAATAGAAACTTATTGGCGGCAATGACTTTGATGAGCCGTTACAATGTCGAAGGGAATTATATTCGCTCTTGGAACGTTACTTGGGAAAAAATTGATAATTCCGGTTGGACGATTATCGATTGTATGATGAATATTCCGCAGCTTTATTGGGCAAGCAAGGAACTTTGCGACGACCGATTTAAGAAAATTGCCGTGCGTTATGCGGATATGGCTATGCGTGATCACGTGCGTGAAGACGGTTCGGTAAATCATATTGTCGTGCACGATACAGAAAAACCGGATGTCGTTTTGGGGACGCTTGGTGGGCAAGGCTATGGCGAAGGTTCAAGCTGGTCGCGTGGTGTTTCCTGGGCATTGTACGGTTTTGCGCTTTCCTATATCCATACGAGCCACGAAAGATATTTGCAAACAGCAAAGAAAGTGGCAAAGCACTTTATCGAAAACACGCAAAAAACGGACTGGTTACCGTTGCTTGACTTCAAAGCACCCGAACAACCCGTCTTATACGATTCAACGGCTGGTGCGATTGCAGCTTGCGGTTTGATTGAAATTGCAAGAAACGCAGAAGAAAGCGAGCAAGAATATTATCTTTCCGCGGCACTGAATATTTTACAAGCTATGGAAAAACATTGGTGTGATTGGACGGAAACGGAAGATAGCATTTTACAAATGGGCAGCGAGCGGTATGCACGCGGACATCATAAACCGATTATTTACGGGGATTTCTTCTTTACAGAAGCAATTTTGAAACTTAAAGGCTTAGATTTTTTGCCTTGGTAAAATAAAAAGGTATCGTAAAATAACGAATTGAGGAGGATTTTGTATGAAAAGTAGAAACAAATGGTTGCTTGCGTTGGCATGTGCTTGCATGGCATTGGGCGTAGCAACTGGCTGTAAAGGAAGCAGCGGGTCTTCAACGGGCGGCGATCAAACGTCGATTGAGTTGAATATTGTGTCTGAAAGCGTAGAGTTGGAGTTGTTTGAAGAATACGATTTGCAGTATACCTATACAGGAGAGAAAGCACTTTCTTGGAGAGTGGAGGATTCTTCCGTCGTAACGGTAGAGAACGGTAAGCTCGTTGCATTAAAGGAAGGGGAAACAACCGTCACCGTACAGGTAGGGAAATTGAGCGACATTTGCACCGTTAAGGTAAACGGCATAAAATCGGAGCTTTTAAAAATTTCCGTTGATAACTCGCAAATATCTTTATATGCCGAGGAGACCTGCGCAATAGTGCCGACGGTAGTTTACGATACAAAGCTCTTGTCCGACGTAACGTTTTCTTATGAAAGTTCGGATTCGTCTGTCGTAACAGTTTCAGAATCGGGTGTATTGACGGCAAAATCCGTGGGCAACGCAAGCATTATCATAACGGGCAATGCATTAGGCAGTACGGTGGGTTGTATGGTCAATGTAACGGTCGGCCCGAGTGGGGCAATCGCCTTAAATACGGCACAGGCAGAGTTGTATGCTTTGCCTGAATATGAAGGCAATACTTATAAAAACGAAACACAAATTCAAGCAACGGTAACGGAAAAAGGCGTACAGAAACATGACGTGGAAATCGTTTGGACTTCATCGAATAACGATGTTGCAACCGTTGAAAACGGTAAGGTGGTAGCGCTTTCCGTAGGTAGCGCAATTATTACGGCAACCTACATAGGCGAAGATGGTTATACGGTAGAAGAAACTTCGTTTATTAACGTTGTGCCTGTTCAGCATACCGTGCAAACGATGTCAGACGTCATAAAAACGAGAGTGTTCACCGTGGACGGAGTGCAGACGGAAAATGCGACGGCTTACGTTACGGATGGAACATTAAAGGTTACCGTACCAAATGTAGCAGGCGGATTAGATTTCTCAGGGATTGCGCTTGTAGGGGAAACGAGATTGGTTTTAGAGGCAGGCAATGTTTTAATCAATATACCTATCTATCTTTGGACGGATGGAATTTCTAGCGTAGAAGGCTTGGAGGCGCTTCGCACGGCTACGGATGGACACTATCGTTTAGATACAGATTTGGATTTAACAGACGTTGCGTGGCAATACGCTGCATTGGAAGAAGGCGAAAATCCTATCACATTCAAAGGGGTGTTTGACGGTGGTAATCATACGCTAACAAATTTTGCGCCTATTAACGGCGGCTTATTCTATGAGCTGGGCAACGGTGCAAAAGTACAAAATTTGAAATTAGAGAACGCAGTTCTCGCTTCGGTGAATACGGCGGTGGGCTGTATTGCGGCGAGCGTGGCGGAGGGTGCATTCGTTACGTTAGATAATATTTCGGGAACGATTATCCATAACGGTAACGTTTGCGGCGGCTTGCTTGGTCGAATTGAAAAAAATGCGAACGTGACCATCAAAAACGGTACACTTCATATTTACGCGGCAAATACGGCAATGAAGGGTGGCGCGTTGGTAGGGTGTGCGGATAGCTCAATCGTTATGCCGAATGATGCAATTCCTGTAATTTATGCAAGCATTAACCTTTGCGGCGACGGTACTTACGGAGGCGTTTCGAATTTTTCTGCGGATGCAATCAATCAATTGCCTGCTGTAAAGCCCACGTATTATCAAAGAACGTTGGACATTTATGATATTTTAGAGGGTGGGCAAACGATTAGCTTATCCGAGAAAAACGTTAAAAAATCAACGTTGTTTGCAAATGCAATGTCGGAAGTGGAGTATAGCGGTAGCAGTTTAACTATCCCCGAAACTTTATTACAAAATTTCGTGGGCAATTCTTTGGAAGTTATATTCGAAAAGGAAGACAACACGATTGCATATTACGCGATTAGTGTAGAATACGGCGAGTTGAACTTGACCAATGCAAACAAAGAATTATTAAAGTATGCGCAGGGCGGCTTTATTCTTTTAGAAGAAGACATCGACTTGGGCGGCGAGGTTTGGACGACGTCAGCAAGTTTTTCGGGTGTATTGGACGGTAACGGTTATGCACTTAAAAACCTTGTCACTTCGGGCAATGATAGCAATAACTACGGTTTATTCTTAAATATTGCTGGCGAAGTAAAAAATATCGCGTTTATCAACGTAACGCTTGGCAATAATTCGGGGGTACTTGCAGGTAGAGCGACGGCACACCTTAACTTGAATAATGTATTTATTCAAGTTGCGAAAACGAGTGGCGGTCGCGCGAGTGCAACGGTTGAAAGATCGAGAATTGAAGGCGTAGTAATTAATTTGACGGACGTGATAATCGTGATGCCGAAAACCAATCCGAAGGAGTATATTTACGGCTATCAAGTGCGTGGTATTAGTACGTTAACAAATGTGCATTGCATCGGCTTAAATGAAGGCGCATATTCGGAAACGGGATCGAACTATGTTGCTCTAGATAAATCTTCAACCGTTTTCCATACGGACAAAATTTCTTTTAACCTCGAATTAAGCGAAGAAAATACGGAAATCTCATTAAGCGAATTTAACCAACAATGCGTAGAAAAATATTATAAGTTACAAATTGTAAAAGTAGGGCAATCCAATATTTCCGATATGTTGACGTTGAACGGTGATGAGTATGTGTACCTTACAGAAGACGTTGACCTTGCAGGGATAGAGTGGAACAGCGATGTAACCTTTACGGGTACATTGGAAGGCAATAATCATGCAATCAAGAATTTGACGACGGTTAGCGGTTCGGGTTTCTTCAAATATTTGGGGGGAACCGTGAAGAACGTAGCGTTTACAAACGTAACGCTTGTAGCAGGTACGGCTGTCCTTTGCTACCAAGGTGGAACAACCACTTCTACGGTGGAAAATGTATTTATTCAAGTAGCTAAAACGAATTCGAGCGGTTCAAATCGTTTTGGGGTAATTTGCGAAAGACAAAATAATGTCGCGGCGATGAATTTGACAAACGTAGTTATCAAAATGCCTGGTACGGCAACCAACGAAGCTATTTACGGTTATACGTTGAAGGGTATGTCGTCTTTGACGAACGTGCATTGTATCGGTCTTCCTAATGAAGCAGCTTCCATTCAAAATGCTGGTACGATGTTCAAAGGTACGTATACTCTTTCCCCCACATTAGGGATGTTTGCTTCGGCAGAAAAAGAATTGACGACCTTCTTGAAGGATTGCGTCGATACGTATTTATATGTGGATTTGGTAATGATTTCCCAAGAAAACGTAGAAAGCTTACTTACGCTGAAAGGGGACGAAGAAGTAATATTAATTAGTGATATTGATCTTAAAGATATCGAATGGAACAGCGAAGTCACCTTTACGGGAAGCTTTGACGGCGTTAATCATACTATCAAGAATTTGACAACCTTGCAAGGCAATGGTTTCTTTAAGAACGTAAATGGCGCAACCATTAAAAATGTAGCGTTTACAAACGTAACGCTAGCGGGCGGTTCGGGTGCAATCACTTATCAACCCACGGGCGGTATGCTTGTAGAAAACACGTTTATTCAAGTAATAGCTACGGGCGGTGCTCGCGTTGGTGCAATTTGCGAAAGATCTAACAATCAAGTTGCGTTGAACTTGACGAACGTGGTAATCGTAATGCCGAAAACAAATGCAAATGAAGCGATTTACGGTTATGCAATAAAGGGAACGTCAAAGTTGACTAACGTGCACTGTATAGGTCTTGCCAATGCAATCACGTCCGTTGCGAATACAAATCAAAATATTGCAAGCGATTCTACGTATACTTTGCACATCGATTTGAATTCCTTCAATTCGGCGGAAAAGACTTTGACGGATTTCTTGACGGGTTGTGTTGCAGAATATTTAAATAAGTAAAATATAAAAGGAGATATACCAATATGAAAAAAACTTTATCTTTATTATTAGCCGTTATTGCTGCAAGCGTTTCTTTTGCGGGCTGTTCAACTATCAACAAGGGGCCCAAAATTGATAAAAACAAAACACAGCTTTATGTAGGGAACTATAACGGCGGTGTGGGCGATAAATGGCTGGACGAAGTCATTACAAGATTTGAAGCAGAATATGCAGATTATCAGCTCAACAATAAAACGGGTGTGCAAATTATAAAGGATTCTACTAAGAATTATACGGGTAAAAGCTTAGGGAATACGATTAGCGCGAGCCCTAACGAAGTATTCTTCGTGCCGCAAATCAACTATAATGAGTTTGTTTCGCAAAAGCTTATTCGCGATATTACTACTCTTGTAAGCACGCCCAATCCCGATGACGGCAATAAAACAATTGTTGGGAAATATTACGATGTGGACAAGGAAAATCTTGCCGTTAATGGGAAATATTATGGGATTCCGCACTACGAAGTATATAACGGTCTGACGTACGACGCATATATGTTTGAGAGCGAAAAATTGTATTTTGCAGACGATATTGATACGGACGGGACAAGAAAGTTTATCATCAACAAAAACACGAAAAAATCTTGCGGTCCTAACGGTGAATACGGAGACTATGATGACGGCTTGCCTTCCAGCTATCAAGAATTTTATAAAATGATTGACAAAGCGAAAAAAGCAGGGTATGTAATGATATTCTCGGGCGAACAGACTCACTATTCGCAAATGCTGCCTACGGCGTTTTATGCAAATTACGTTGGGGTAGATGGGTTAAATGTGAACTTGAATTTGAATAGTAATGGCAAGGAAGTGGAAGTAATTAAGAGCTTTACGGGGGATACGCCAAATATCACGAAAGAAGTCATCAGCGAAGAAAATGAAAATCAATACCTTGTATATAATATGGCAGGGATATATTACGGATTAGAAGTTGGCGAAAAAATATTTGGGAGTTCTAGCAACTATTATCCTGATTCATCGAGTGGCTCCTTCTCTTATATTGCGGCGCAAGAAACATTCTTAAAGAGCGGTCTCTCTGGTGGTAAGAAAATTGCAATGTTGATTGAAGGTAGCTATTGGTACAATGAAGCGATAAGCTATGGCATTGTTGACCGCGTAGCGGATAATTACCCGTTGTTTGAGACGCAAAAAGATCCTCGTTTTATGCCCCTTCCTCAACAGTATGAGGGAACGGTAACAGAAGGAAATGGTGGTACGCCCGTATTGGTTGACAGCGCCTCCTCGTATGCGGTCATCAATGCAGCGATAAAATCTGAAAAGGTGGATTTAGCGGAAAAATTCTTGGCGTTCTGCTATACGGATGAAGAACTTGTTGAATTTACGAGAAATACGAGCGGAACCATTAGAGGGTTGAATTACGATTACACGCCCGTAATCAGCGAATTGTCGGGCTTTGGTAAGAGCGTTCTTGAAATGCGCGCGGCGTCAAAAGAAGGCAACACGTTTGTGAAAGAATCTTCTCAAAATCCCATTTACATTAGTAATAGGGGGGCTTTGACATTGGATACGGCATACGAATGGTTGAGTTCTCCTAACTGCGGCAGCGGTTATAAGCATTTATGGATGGCTGTATATCAAGGCAAATGTTCCGCGAAAGACTACTTTAAGGGTATGTGGATTACGAAATCATATTGGGATAAGAATTTTAATTAAGAAAAGGATTAAATATGATGTTAAAAAATAAAAGCGCTTTTAGCACAAAAAAACGCAAACAACTAATGTTTTATATTGGGATTTTAGCTTTGCCCATTTTACAAGTCCTGGTTTTCTATTTTTATGTAAACATAAATACCTTTTCGCTTGCATTTCAAGAATTTGATGGAATGGGTTATAAATTTGCAGGGTTGGATACTTTCAAAAAAGTTTTCAAATTGGAGCACACCATTTTTAGAAACTTCGATTTCAAACTTGTAATGAAGAATTCGCTGCTAGTATGGCTGATAGGTTTATTGATATCTTTTTTCCCCTCGTTGCTGTTTTCTTATTATATCTATAAGAATCATATAGGGAGCGGTTTATTCAAGATCATGCTGTATTTACCGCATATCATTCCGCACCTTGTATTCATTACGTTATACAAGTTTTATATGGATACCATTCCAGTAAACCTGGGTCTCATTACAAGCGGTGGTTTTTGGATTTCAACGGTAGAATGGGAAAGATTTTATTACATATTCTGCGGTTGGATGTTAGGCTTTGGTACGTCGGTACTTGTGTATACAGGTTCAATGTCTGGTATATCCGATTCGATTATTGAATCGGGGCAACTGGACGGAATAACCCCTCTAAAAGAATTTATTTTCATTGTTCTTCCTATGATATGGGGCACGTTTGTAACAATGGTAGTAGCATCGTTGGTGAGTATATTTACAAGCGATATGAACGGTTATGCGTTTAAGGCGGCAAACTTTAACTCGCAAATTCAAACCATCGGGTATTTCCTTCAAAATAAAACAATAAATGGTGGTATGGAAAGCTATCCGCTCTTGTCTGCTCTTGGTCTTATTATGACGGCGATTGCAGTACCACTTGCTCTTTTAGTAAGACATTTATTGACTAAGTACGGGCCCAAAACGGAATAAGGAGGGGAAAGCAATGACTAAAACAAAGAAAAAGAAATTTTTTAAGATGGGGCTTGTCAATTGGATAATTCTCATTGTGCTTAGCCTCTACGTGATTTTGTTGTGTTCCTATTTATTGTTTGGGTTATTTACGTCCGTTAACACGATTCCTGTTTATGATGAAAAGATTTACTTTCCAGGTGCCAAGGAATGGAAGTGGGGATTTAAGAACTATGTAAATGTTTTCAAGTCTTTTAGCGTTACCGAAACACTTTCCAATCAAACAACGATTCAAGCCGATTTTTTTGCCATGACGTTTAACTCTATTCTCTTTGCGGGACTTGCGGCTTTTGCGAAATGCGCGGCTATATATCTTGTGGCGTACGCGACTTCAAGATATGCGTATGTGTTTAGTAAATTGATTTACACTTTCGTTATCGTGGCAATGGTTATTCCTATCATTGGCAGTACGCCTTCACAAATCGTTATTATAAAGGCGTTGGGGTTGTATGAAAAGATGACGGGTGTTGCCTTGGTAGCGTTCAGTTTCCTCGGCATGTACTTCTTGGTGGTACACGCCGTATTGCAAGCACTCCCTAAGGATTATGCGGAAGCGGCATATCTTGACGGAGCAAGCGAATGGACGGTTATGATAAAAATTATGCTTCCGTTGGTCTGGCCCACGATTGCTACCATTTTTTTGATCGTCTTTATTGAGAATTGGAATAGTTACGGCTATATTTTGATTTACTTGCGCTCTTATCCCACACTCTCTTATGGTGTGTTTAAGCAACTTCAGACGTCAGGGGATTATTCAAACCTTATGTACCACCCGACGATGAAAATTGCAGGGGCTTACTTGGTGGCACTCCCCGTAATAACGCTTTTCATTGTGTTCCGAAATAAGCTTATGAAGAACGTAACAATGGGCGGCGTAAAAGAATAAAAAAGAATGACGGTTTGCAATCCGATTAAAAATTGCGAAATAAATGAAAAGGAGTATAGATGATGAAAGATTACGTAACTCCAGAACTGCGTTTTGTATTATTAGACGCACAAGACGTCATTACAGCGTCCAACGACGTGGAATTTGACGTAGGCACGTGGTTGGGCGATACACAATCGAACAATTGGACGGGTGGAGGTTTTGTCTCATGAAAACGACAGTAAAGAAAACTTTAATTTCTATGTTTGCGATGATTGCGATTGCGGCAGTTCCCGTAGGCTTGGTTGCTATGGATAATATGCAGGCAAGCGCGGAAACGATCACGGCTCCCGAATCTGTTTTTTATATGGAAGAGGGTGCGGCGGTAAGAACGGACACCGATAAGCTCGGGATTCGTTTTAGTGCCACTATTACGAAAGCGTATTGGGAAGATTTGCAAACGACGTACGGCGTAGACGCAACGTATAAGTTCTATTCCGTAGTAACGGACGGCGTGATGCCCGTTACTAAAGATTACGGTACGCTCACTCCCGATTTTACCGATACCGACGAGTATACCTTTTATTCCACCATCGTTTACGACACGGCGGAATTGAAAGAAGCAGGGCTTTTGGAGGAATCGTGCGAGCTTGAGCTGTCCGCACAAACCTACGTTGATATAACGAAGGTAGGAGAGGAAACGCCTACGACCCTTGCGGCTTACGGCGAAACGGGTGTGCGTTCTATGAAAGCGGTTGCAAACGCGGCTGTGCTTGCGGGTGAAGAGGATGAAGACTTGCTCAATTATTTTGCGGTAGGCAACCGTTCGGAACTCCAAGAGGGCTATGTGTTTGACGATAACGGCGGCTTTATCACAATGGCAAACTTGCCCGATTTGACGGACGCAACGGATATGGGAGTATATTACGGCGCGCAAAAAGTAGAGGCGACCTACGAAAACGGTACGATTTCTTTTAACGGCGTAGAGCTTGAAGCTGGGCAAACGAGCGCATATATATCCGTATTCACAGGCGGTAAAGTATATAGCTCCAAGATTAGCAAAGCAAAGAAAATCACGCAAGCAAATGTGACTGATTTGCTTTCGGTAGCGAATGAAACGATTTACCTTGCGGAAGATATTGACCTTGCGGGTATTGAGTGGAATTCGACCGCATCGTTTAGCGGTGTATTTGACGGTGGCAACCACGCAATCAAGAATTTAACGACCGTCACAGACAACGGTTTCTTTGCAAACGTGCAAGGCACGATTAAAAACGTAGCGTTTGTAGACGCATACACGGGCGGAAATTCCGCGGTAATTGCAAATAAACCTACGGGCACGCTTTCCCTTGAAAACGTATTTATCGACCTTAGTGGTCGGGGCGGTTGGAGTGGCGCAACTTTATACACGTCTGCTTCTGCAGAATTTGCGGCAAATATGACGAACGTAGTGGTTAATTTCCCTGCTGCGCAAACCAATTATAACTTATTTGGTTATATTTTGAAAGGCACAAGTACGCTTACAAACGTACACGTAATCAGCGGTAGCGGTGTATACGCACGTATGAACGATGCATCGAAAGTGTATGTAAAAGCAGGTTCTACCGTTTCTTTCCATACCGATTTGTCTGCTTTTGCAACGGCAGAAATGACGTTGACGCCTTTCCTTAATGAATGTGTAGAGGATTATTTGAATATCGTGAAGATTTCGCAAGCAAACGCTGCTGACTTGCTCACCCTTAAAGGCAACGAAACGGTAATTTTGACGGAAGACGTTGACCTTGCGGGTATTGAGTGGAATTCGACCGCATCGTTTAGCGGTGTATTCGACGGTAATAATCACGCAATCAAGAATTTAACGACGGTAGCAGGCAACGGTTTCTTTAAGGATATCAATGGCGCAACGATTAGAAACGTAGCGTTTGTAGATGTAACATTGCCTTCTAACAGTGGTGTTATTACTTATCGTCCTACGGGTGCTTTAGTAATGGAAAATACGTTTATTGAAGTAATCTGGACGGGCTCTGGCGGTCGTTTGGGTGCAATTTGTGAAAGATCGAATAATGCAGTTGCGTTGAACTTGACGAACGTTGTAATTTCTATGCCTGGTACAAATGCGAATGAAGCCATTTATGGTTATTCACTCAAAGGATCGTCGAAATTGACGAATGTACATTGTATTGGGCTTGCTAATAAGACGGCTTCCGTTGCAAATGCATCGCCCGTGATTGCAAGCGGTTCAACGTATACTTTCCATACAGATTTGTCTGCTTTTGCAACGGCAAATACGAGCTTGACGCCTTTCCTTAATGAATGTGTAGAGGAATATTTGAACATTGTGAAGATTTCGCAATCGAACGCAAACAAATTGTTAAGCTTAAAGGGTAACGCAATGGTAATCTTGACGGAAGACGTTGACCTTGCGGGTATTGAGTGGAATTCGACCACATCGTTTAGCGGTGTATTCGACGGTAATAATCACGCAATCAAGAATTTAACGACGGTAGCAGGCAACGGTTTCTTTAAGGATATCAATGGCGCAACGATTAGAAACGTAGCGTTTGTAGATGTAACATTGCCTTCTAACAGTGGTGTTATTACTTATCGTCCTACGGGTGCTTTAGTAATGGAAAATACGTTTATTGAAGTAATCTGGACGGGCTCTGGCGGTCGTTTGGGTGCAATTTGTGAAAGATCGAATAATGCAGTTGCGTTGAACTTGACGAACGTTGTAATTTCTATGCCTGGTACAAATGCGAATGAAGCCATTTATGGTTATTCACTCAAAGGATCGTCGAAATTGACGAACGTACATTGTATTGGGCTTGCTAATAAGACGGCTTCCGTTGCAAATGCATCGCCCGTGATTGCAAGCGGTTCAACGTATACTTTCCATACAGATTTGTCTGCTTTCAATTCGGCAAATCCGACCTTGACGGAGTTCTTGACGAGTTGTGTTACAACCTATTTGAACGCTAACGCTAACGCATAATAAAACAGGCTTTGGCGAAAGCATAATCTAACAAAAAAAAGAGTTTCTGCGCCCTTGCGATATAGGGCGCGGAAAGCACTCTTTTGAATCTCTTTTTAAGGAAAAATTATGAAAAAGAAAAAGAAAATTATTGTTGCGGCTATGATAGCGGCAATTTCTTCGCTTGCTTTTGGGGCGGTTGGCGTGTTTGCAAACGCTGCAAGCAAGGAAACGGAGAAAACAAAAATAAATTATGAAATCGCACCGGAAATTATGGTGGATTTTCCTAATGGTTTTGATAACGAGCTTCCAAATGCAGCTTTAGACAAAAGTTATGCAATTCCGTCCGCAACGGCAATCGACGTTTACGGCGATGAATTGATGGTGCACACGGCTGTGTACGCACATTATTATTCGGAAACCCGTTCGTTAATTCAAATTGAAAATAATGCCTTTCTTCCTGCTTTTTACGGAATATATACCATTTGCTACACAGCGACCGACGATTTTGGTAATGCTGCTATGCAAACGTTTGATATTACCTGCGAAGAAAAGCAACCCTTAACAGCAATAGTTGAAGAGGTAAGTGAAGAATATTTTGTGGGACGGGAAGTAAAGGTTGCAAATATATCGGTAGAAAACCAAATTGGGGAAGTGGAAGTACAAATTATAGCTTCTTGCGCTTACGCTTCCTATGCCGTAGAAAACGGCGTTTTCTTCCCAGAATATGCGGGAGAATACACGATTGAATACGTGTATTCCGATTATAATGAAACGAATAAAGTGAGCTATACGATTAACGTTCAGGAAAACGAAACGCCCGTATTCACTTCGGAAGTTACTTTGCCCGAATATTTTATTCTCGGCGCAAGCTACAGCTTGCCTCAAGCAGAATGTATGGCCTATAGCGGAAACGGGATTTATTCGATTTCTCCGTCCATTTCCGTGCGTTATCTTGATAAAAATTACACATTAGCAATTACCAACGGAGAATTTACGCCCCAAATTGCTGGTGAGGTAAAAATCGTGTACGAAGCAAACGCACTTGGCAAGGTGGAAAGGAGAGAGTATTCAGCAACAGTTGTAGACGTCAATTTCAACGGCGCTATGACTATGCAAAATTATTTTTATGGCGAGGACATTGGTTTGAATGCACAGTCTTACGGCGTAGAAATCAGTACGCTTACGGATGGAGCGTCGGCGTCGTTTATCAATTCCGTGCTTTCCAGAACGCTTACGATGACCTTAGGCATTGACGCAGACAAAAATGCGTTCAATAGTTTGGATATTTACTTAACTGACGTGCAGGATAAGTCGAAAGAGGTAAAGATCTCTTTCCAAAAGACGGGCACGGACGCAAAGGTGGTCGTGAACGACGATGATTATGCTTACGGAAACGTTGCATTTGACGAAGCTTCCACGTTTATGTTTGAATATTCCAACGCTACGCGCACGGTTTCGATGGCGGGTTCGGATAAAATTGCCGTGAAAAAGACTCTTTCAGGCGAAGCGTTTGATGGTTTCGGTGAATTTATCACAGTGAAATACGTGTTTAGCGGCGTTACGGGCTATTCGACTTTTTTCGTGTATTCTATAGATAATCAAACATTCTCCGACGAAAAAGGGGACGGCATGCGTCCGCATATTATTTTCTCTGCTTATGCAGGAGGGGAAAAAGAGGTCGGGGATTTAATTGAGATTGAGCGTATTTACGTCGCGGATATCCTTGACCCGAATTGCACTGTAAATTACTATGTGTTTGCACCCAGTGGAAAATACGTTGTTAGCACAGACGGGGAGCTGTTGAATAGAGACACCGACTACACCAAGAGTTACTCATTCTTAGCAACGGAAAATGGCAAATATGTTGTGTATATGGAAATAGAGGACAGCGTTGGAAATGGCGAAATTTATGCTTATTCTATCAACGTTATCGATACGCAAGCGCCCGCTATTACGTTGTCGGGTGTAAAAACAGAGGTTAAGGCAGGCTCTAGCATTACCTTAGCTACGGCTGCGGTTTCGGATAACCGTACTCCCACAGGGGAAATGAAAGTTTTTGTTGTGTTGATTTGCCCGGATTGGACGACGGTTATGGCGGAAAACGGTAAGGCGTACAAGCCAGACCAGTATGGCACGTACACCGTTTGGTATTATGTTACCGATGGTGATGGGAATATTGCTATGGAAAGCTATCAATTTACGGTAAAATAAGGAGGGGAAAGATGAAAAAAATGATCAATAAAATTTGTTCGGCATTGCTTTGTTTTACCGTCCTTTGTTCGGCGGTGGCTTGCGGCGGTTCTAGCGGCTCAAACGACGATAACACAAGCTCGAACAGCGGCAATAGCACTGTCACGTTGAAAGACCCTATTTATACGGACGGCGTACACGTTTACGATTATACTGAAACGGATAAATACGTAGTGAAAAACGGGCAGAGCGATTATAAAATCGTTCTTTCCGCAAATCCTTCGTCCTTGGAAAAATTAGCGGCGGACGAGCTTGTTCTTTTCTTTGAAGAAGCAACGGGGGTAACTCTTCCCATCGTTTCCGATGGTTCGATTACATACAGTCAAGACAGCAAAGTGATTTGCTTGGGAAAAAATGAGTATTATCGTACGGCATATTCTTTGAACGATAATCTTTCCACCGACGGAAAAAATCTTGAACACGACGGCTTTATGATTGAAACGGTCGGCAATGGGATTTTCATCTTCGGGGATTTTGCAGAAGGTGCACTTTTCGGGGTGTACCGCTATTTGGCTATCGAGTTTAATTACGATTGTTACAGCAATACGGCTTATTATTTGAATACAGGCGTAAAGGATGTTAGCTTAAAGGATTTTTCGGTAATAGATGTGCCCGATTATATGTTTAGGCAGGTGAGATATTCCCATATTCACAGCAATCATCCTACGCAATACCGTATGGGATTTGATTATGGCGAATCGTATGCAATCGGCAACAATTCCGCGCATACTAGTTTTATTTATCTTCCCAAAGATAAATATCAAACGGAACATGATAAGTGGTATTCTTTGGACAATACCCAGCTTTGCTATTATGCTCGCGGAGATGCACAAGAATATGAAGCTATGATCAACAAAATGTTTGAGATCATGAAGGAGTATTTTAAGACGGACGATGGTTATTTTTTCCGTCTTGGACATGCGGACAGCGTATCTTGGTGCAATTGCAAAGCTTGTTTGGATGGTAAAGAAAAATATGGTGCAGATTCGGCTTCCGTTATCATTTTTGCCAACAAGCTTGCGGAAAAAATGGATGCTTGGCTTGCAACCGAAGAGGGAAAGCCGTATGCGAGAGATTATAAAATTAGCGTTTTGGCGTATGGCACGAGCTCTACTCTTCGCCCCCCTGCAGTGTATGATGAAAACAAGAAGGAGTGGAAGCCTACTTCTCCCGACGTGATTTGCCACGAGAGAGTAATGCCTTGGTTTGCTCCGTTGGAAGTGGATTATAACTACACTATTTTTGAAGATGTTAATAAGGAATTTTTAAACTACTATTATGGTTGGTGTGCTCTTTCTGATGATATGAGTTGTTATTTCTACTCAACCAATTTCAAGAAGTTTCTTATTCCAGCGGCGTTTTTTGATCCGATTCAAGGTATGTATCAGCTTGGTGCGAAGGCGGGGGGATATTACGTTCTTGACGACGGGCAGTCGTCGCAGGCGAACGCAGTTACTGGTTGGCACATTTTAAGGACGTACATCCTTTCCAAAATATCTTGGAACGTAAATTATGACCTTAATCAACTCATTGAAAATTTCTTCAAGGGTTACTTTGGTGTAAGCGCAGATACAATGAGAAGCTTTTATGAAAGTTATCGCGTACATGCAGAATACACCGTTAATCACGTATACAACGCAGGTATATCCATATATATGCCTTTGTTGGACGTAAGATATTGGCCGAAAAATGTTTTAGATCAATGGAACGGCTACGTAGAAACGGCACTTTCGCAAATTGAGGTGTTAAAACGTGTCGATCAAAATGCTTATCAACGTTATTACGACCGTATTACGTTGGAACGTATCTCGTTGTATTATATGATGATTGAATTGCATAAGGATTCCTACAGCGAATCGTTTGTTCAAAAAATGAAGCTTGCCTTTAAGGAAGATTGCGCTCGTTTAGGCGTTACCGACACGGGAAGCGCGAGCAATGACTCGATTGATGAGCTCTTAAAGAGCTGGGGCATGTAAGGAGTTTATAATGAAAAGAAAAACGTTATTATCGGTATTTTTTGCTGTCTTGTTCGCGGTTTGCGGGCTGTTTGGCGCTTGTGGTACAAACGATAATGAAAATTCCTCCGATTCTACTAATCAGAGCGAGATTGTATATACCATTTCGGCAGATGACATTTCTCTGCTTATCGGGGCGGAATACAAGCCCGATTGTTCTGTAAAAGCGAATGGGGAAACGGTAGAGAATGCAACCTTTGCCTACCGTAGTTTCAACACAGAAGTTGTTTCCGTTTCGGGCGAAAAATTAAAGGCGGAAAAGGCTGGTATTGCGAATATTGCGGTCAGCGCAAGCGTTGACGGGAAACAAGTCGCGGAAGCTACCTTTTCCTGTAAAGTAAACGAAAATAAAGGGATTCACCCTGTAAAAACCTCTTATCTTTTGTACGTTTCCAATAACGTAAAAGGGGTAAGCTTTGACACTTCTACAAGCTTGTCAGCCTTTGTATATGATAAGGGAGAAATCGTAACCGATGCGGAAATTGTTTGGACGGTTGGCGATGAAAGTATTGCAAGCGTTGACGCGGACGGCCATTTGCAAGCCGTGCAAGTGGGGGAGACCTATCTTGTCGGCACGTATACGGATGCAAACAACGAAGAATTAAAAACGTTGCCGCTCCCCGTTAAGGTGGAAATTCCCGTGTTAATTACCCGCGATGACGTTATTGTAGATAAAGCAAAAGAAATCCAAATGTTGGACGCGCAAGCAATTTTGGGCGAAGATACGATAGGTTTTATGTTCAGTGCTTCTGCGAATAAAACGTATACTATCAACAATAATCAAATGGAAACCGCTTCCTTTAAGGCGGGCGAGCATACTTGCATATTTTACAATAAGGAGCAAAGCTTAGGCGTGCAAGTCAACGTTGTTGCAGCAGATTTCGTTATCTACAGCAAGGAAGATTTGTTGACGTTGCCTACCTATTCTTCAGGGTATAT
The DNA here is from genome assembly GCA_015071005.1 of Clostridiales bacterium. Lineage (GTDB taxonomy): Bacteria > Bacillota > Clostridia > Christensenellales > Borkfalkiaceae > Scatosoma. The sequence continues at coordinate 97,551 of SVIG01000004.1, forward strand.
CGTGCTCGCAAATGACATTTCAGATGTGGAGTATGTAAGCGGTGGAAGCATGAAAACCTTTACGGGAACTTTCAACGGACTTGGACATACCATTTCCAACATAACCTACAAATATACGAAAAACAAAGATAACCAAACGAGCTGGGGATTGTTTTATAGGGTTAATGCCGCAACGATTAAAAATATTTCTATCGTGGGAGCAACGCTTTGCGCAGGATCAAGCGGCGCGTTCTTTTATCAAACGGCAGGCGGCGAAACGGTTATTGATAACACTTACGTGGAGATTCAATTTGCAAGCACGTCTTTCCAATCGGGCGGTGCATTCGGTTACGCTTGGCGCGGGACGGTGTCTTATTCAAATTCTATTTTAATTGTAAATACTCCAGCTACTGGTTCCAACGGATTGATTGCAGGTAGAAATAACTCGCAAGTAACGGTGAAGAACAGCTATGTATTAGGGACGGGACTTCTTTGTGGTAATCATGCCAAAGAAAATAGTAATTATGCCGTGTTAAATAGAACTGCAGGGGTTGCGTATGCAACGCAAGTGGAATTTTTGATGGCAGTCAGCAAGGATAAAACGGATTTTTCCAATTTTAATAAGTACTGGGATTTATCGCAGGATATTCCTTGTATGTAAATAGCAATTTAAGGGAAACGGGGTGATCTCGCACCCGTTTTGTTCCAAAGGGAAGTGTTGATATGCAATTTCCAAAAAAATTTATTTGCGCGTCGGAAGAAAAGAATAGGTATGAAAACCATATTTGCGCGCCGTATTTTAGGAAAATATTCACTTTAAGCGAAAAAAAGAATGCCAAATTGCTTGTTTGTGGCTTGGGCTTTTACCGAGCCTTCTTAAACGATAAAGAAATTACAAAAGGACGTCTTGCTCCCTATATTTCTAACACGGGTGAAGAGGTGTATTATGACGTTTATCAGGTGGATAAGTTTGTAAAAAAAGGCAAAAATACCCTTACCATATTATTGGGCAATGGCTTGCAAAATGGTATTGGCGGTGAGCTTTGGGGTTTTGATAAAGAGCCGTGGACTTCTTCCCCGAAGCTTGCTGTGGCATTTTCATTGCGCGAAAAGTTGATATTCGAAACGGATGAAACTTTTGAATGGTGTCCTTCGCCTATTACGTTTGACGATTTATGGGCGGGTGAACATTACGACGCAAGATTAGAAGGGGAAAGTAAGTGGCAACGCCCCCTTTTAACGGAAACTCCAAAAGGGGAAAGGAGAGACGCGTCCGCCTATCAGGTGAGAGTGAAAAAAGAGCTTTCGCCAAAGACGATTTTTCCTTATCAAAATGGGTATATCTACGACTTTGGGTTGAATACGGCAGGGGTATGTCGTTTGCGTTTTAACGGAAAGGCGGGACAAAAAGTTTCTCTCTACCATTTTGAAATTTTTGACAATGGAGAAATTTGCAAGGACAATATTTCCTTTGGAAAGCGGACGAGAGATGGGTACTGGCAAATGGACGAATATACTGCAAAAGATGGGAAAAACGTCTACGAGCCGTCCTTTACCTATCACGGCTTTCGTTACGTTTACGTGGAAGGGTTGACGAAAAAGCAAGCTAAAAAATCTGCATTGACAATGTTGGTAATGACGGCTGCCACAAAACCTACCTTACAGTTTTCCTGCTCGGATAAACGTTTGGAACAGCTGTTTGCGATGGTTGTTAATTCCAATCAATCTAACTTTTTCTATTATCCTACCGATTGTCCACACCGCGAAAAAAATGGATGGACGGGTGATGCAAGGCTTTCTGCGGAGCAAATGCTATTGTCGGCAGATTACGGAGAATATTTAAAAGAATGGCTGTTTTGTATGCGCAAAGCACAACGGGAAAATGGCGATTTACCTCGTATTATTCCAACCTGTGAGTGGGGATATGCAGGTGGACACAGTGGGCCTTGTTGGGATGGCGCGTTGGTTGAAATTGCCTATCGGCTTTATAAAAAGCATAACGATAAGGAAATTCTAAAGGAAAACTTGCCCGCAATAAAGAAATATTTAACCTATTTAACAACAAGGTGCGACGAAAAAGGTTTACTGGCTTTCGGTTTGGGCGATCGTGAAGAAACTTTTACAAACGAGAGCAGTGCTCATAAGACACCTAATGTGGTTACGGACACTTTAACTGCCATTGGGCTTTGCCAACAAACGGAAGAAATGGCAAACGAAATTGCTGATACGGAAATAGTTGCATTAGCAAAAACCTTAAAGGAACGATTGATAATTGCGGTTAAAGAGCATTTGGTTGACGATGCACAAAGAGTAATGCCTTTCACACAAACGGGACAATGCTTACTTGTTTCCGCTGAGATTTTCGAGGGTGAAAAACAAGAGCGTGCATTCCAAAATTTTGTGGCGCTTTTGAAAAAAGACGGCGTTGTGAAAATGGGGGTTTTGGGGTATCGAAAGCTGTTTGAGGTTTTGGCGGAAAGAGGGGAAACGGAGCTTGCTTCTCGTCTACTTTTGACGGAAAATTATTCGGGATATTATTACTATGTCAACAAAGGAATGACGTCAATGCCCGAAAGTTTTTTGGATTATGAAACGGATTCCTTCGTAAGAAAAGATGGGGGTAAAATGTTAGGACTTAACCACCATTGGTATGGGCACATTTTGGCAAGTGTTATAAAATATGTTGTTGGCCTTCGCATGATAGACGGACAAAAAAAGCGTATCGAAATAGCGCCACATTTCTTAAAAGGGATAAATAATATATCTGCATTCTTAGATTATGCTGGGGAGAAAATCAAGCTATCTTGGCAAAAGAAAAGGGGTAGGTACGTGTTGGATGTAAAAACCGCTTATGCAGTCGTTTTACATACGGATGTAGATGACTACCGCTTGAGCAAAGAAAAGAATACGTCTCGGGGCAATCGCTATGTGTACGAGGGAAAATAAAGGAAAGAAAAAATGAAAGTTTGTGCGATAGATTTGAAAGAAAATTACCCCTTCTTGCAAGGTGGTAAATTAGAGTGTCTTTTTATGGACCGTCCGTTTCATGTGGAAAGAGAATGGAAACGGCCAGCAGTCATCGTCGTTCCAGGCGGAGGATACTGGCATGTCAGCCCGAGCGAGGGCGACCCGATTGCGTCTGCTTTTATAGCGCTAGGATTTCATACCTTTGTATTAAAATATCTTTGCGCGCCCGAGGGTGTCCACTATCCCGAACAACTGTTGGAGATTGCCGCGGCTGCGGATTATATTAGAAAACACGCCGAGGAATACAACGTCAACGGGAAAGAAATTTTTGTTGTTGGGTTTTCCGCCGGCGGTCATTTGGCGGCGAATCTTTCCGTTTCGTACGATTTGGCGTCGAAATTAGCAGGAGTTTCTTTAGATTGTAAACCTACGGCGGTAGGGCTTTCCTATCCCGTGATTGCGTATAATTACGGGCATACGGATTCTTTTAATAATTTATTGCAAGGGTATTCCGAAGAAGAGAGAAAAGAGTTGTTGCCGCAGGTTAATTTGGACACGTTGGTAACGGCAGATACGCCGCCTACGTTTATTTGGTGTACGGCGGAGGATATCATTGTTCCTCCTGAAAACACCATCCGTCATACGCTGGCGTTGATGAAGGCGGGCGTGCAGTATGAGTCGCATATTTATCCAAAGGGACCTCACGGGCTTTCGACGTCAAGCGTGGAAATTTGGCCGTTTGCGGAAGATATACCCAAGGTGGCGAGTTGGATAAAGGACTGCGCTGATTTCTTTCGTATGTATGCGGAAGAGAAGGTGTAATAGAAATAAAGCAAGCTAAAAAGTGGTATTTTTATGAAAAAGAGAAGTATAGACTGTATCAACATTTTTCAAGGAACGCGCGGCAGTACAATTCCCAAAGAAGGATCGTTGTATTCTCAATGGAACTTGTTAAAAGGGAAGGCAGGGAATACTTCGCCTGCTGCTTGTTTGCCGTTTGGGAGCGTGGCATGCTCGCCGTATAGCGGTGGCTATTCTTCTGGGTATGGCAATTTTATGAGAAACGGTGGGGAGATACCTGAAAGTTTTTTCGAGGGAAATAAACTGATCGGCTTTTCCCATTTTACGCATAGTGGAAGCGGCGCATTTGGCTTCTATTATAATTATCTGGTAACCGTGCCATTTAAGGGCGAACTTGTTGATATCCATAACTTAAAAGAGGTGGATAGCGAAAAGGCAAGCGTAGGATATTATAGCTGCCGCTTGATGAAAGATAATATAAAAGCTGAGATGACCGTTGCGGACAAAGTGGCAATACATCGATACACTTCTTTGGACGGAAAGCCTTTCAAAATTGGCATAGATATATCTAATGATGGATTAAAGCAGTCGTATGATGAAAAGGTGTTTTCTTATGCACAGGAAAGTGAAGTGAGAATAGAGGAAAACCAAGTTGTCGGTTATATCGTAGTGCAAGGCATAAAATTATATTACTGCATAGCAGGTACGAGTTCAAGTGCTCTGTGGTTCGATAAAAAAGTCATTAGCGAGCGGGAAATACATATAGCAAAAACGGAAAAGGCATTCGGCTGTTTGTTTGAAACGGATAGTGATTGCGCGATTGTGAAGGTTGGCTATTCACTTGTCAGTGTGGAAAAGGCGAGGGCTGCAGTATCGTCTGTTTTTGATTTTGACATCGTGAGAGAGCAAGCGGAAAATGCCTGGTTTAAACGCTTGTCCACTATTGAATTAGAAGGGGTTTCCGATGAGGATAGAGAGATTTTCTATTCCAACTACTATCATACCCTAATTAAACCTTGTGGCTGGAAGAATGAAAGTTTCTTGTGGGATGAAAAGGAAACGTTTTATTTAGATTTTGCGACATTGTGGGACGTGTATAAAACGCAAATTCCGCTTATATTTACATTACACGCTGATATTGGCAAAGGTATTGTAAAAACTCTATTGCGTTATGGAAAAACGAAAGGAAAGCTTTTTAACGCTTTAATGCTTTCCGCAAATATGAATATCGAATCCACACAGGCTTGTTGTTTGGGTTGCTACGTATTGTACGACGCTTATATTCGCGGCTTGGTAGAAGAGCAAGACGTTGATGATATGTTTGCGGTTGTCAAGTCTGAAATTGAGCAATATGCTCAGTCGATCAAAGACGGTTCGTATGAAAAAACAACGAAGTTGTTAGATTGTACACTCATCGCGGAATCGTTTGCAGGGGTAGCGAAAGAATTGAATAGGATGCAGGATTACGAATATTTGTCGGATATTGCAAAGTATTGGATATGCGCCTTTGGAAAAGACGGTTTATTAAAAACGGATTATCCGTACTATGAGGGTAACCATTGGAATTATTCTTTTCGCTTTGTCAATGACGTTGAAAAACGTATTGAATTGAGCGGTGGTAAAGAAAATTTAATTAAGCAGTTGGACGCTTTTTTTGCATTTAGTGACGGAACGGAGCGATGCAACCGTTTTGAAGGATTTAACAACGAAACGGATATGGGAACACCCTATTTTTATCATTATGTCGATAGATACGATAGACTTGCGGAAATTATGCAAGAATGCACGAAAAATTGTTTTAGAGCGGGCAGGGACGGCTTGCCAGGGAATAACGACAGCGGCGGTTTATCTGCTTGTTATATGTGGAATTTCTTGGGGCTTTTCCCCATAAGTGGACAGGATATTATGTTTTTGGGGGTTCCCAAAGCAAAAAAAGCGGTATTACATCTGTCAAATGGAAAAATATTGACGATTATTTCTAATCTTGTTGAAAAACACGTTAAAGAAGTTGTGTTTAACGAAAAGCGGATAGATAATTATAAACTATCTATCCAAGAAATATTAAACGGCGGAGAAATAATTTTTTCTTGATTGCAAAACGATAACACAAAATCAAAAAGGGGTAAATAAATTATGAAAACGGTAAAAGACAAGTATTTGGTGGTAGGTGCAGACTTTGCAGGTTTCCCATTGAAAGAAGTGGTGGTAGAACACCTCGAAAAGAAGGGTTGGAAAATCTTTGATTTAGGTGTTAAAAAAGATAGTGATCCGAATGATACCGATTTGATGTTCCACCGCGTAGGCTTACGCGTTGGCGCGGAAATTTCCGAGGGAAATTACGAAAGAGCATTGTTGTTCTGCGGTACGGGTATGGGTATTCATATCGCGGCGAGCAAGTGTCCGCACGTTCACGCCGGCGTTGTGGAAAGCCTGCCTGCAGCAACGAGAGCAATTACTGGCAACGGCGTAAATGTTTTGGCGATGGGCGCATTCTACGTAGCACCACAAACGGCTTGTGACATCGCAGACGCATACCTTTCCAACGAGCTTGGTTCGGGCTGGGAATGGTGGCATAACTTCTACGAATTCCACAAGCTTGCCATTGATGAGTTGGAAGCGTTTAATTATGAGAAATATAAGAAAAACGGCTTTAAGGTAAACAAGCTTGGCGATTATGATTTGACTTTGGATTTTGATAAAAAACCTGAATAAATACTTGTGAGTTGAAAGCAAGAAGTACTTGAATTATAAAAAGGAGGCAAAGCTTTATGTATCAATTAACAGATCGTTGTAAGTTTTTGAGAGAAACAAAAGTTTCGCATACGGACGGCATGCAAAAATATTATTTGCAACGCTCGGTATATTTTGCGATCGGAGGCGATGAAGCCGCAAAGAAGAGTCTTTCCCCGTATGAAATTTTTGCTGACGCTACGGCAAATGTATTAAACGAGTTTACGCCGTATATTCAACCGCAAGAATTGATCGTAGGTTTTAATTTTGGCGACGGCGTTTACGAGCATGCGCTTCCTATGGATACCCAAGAAGATCGTATAAAAATGATTGAAAACGGTATATCAGAAGAAAACATAAAAAGATATTTTGATGCGGATGCAAATTATAAGAGCGAAGCTTTTCGCTTTGGCCTTAATCTTCTTGCGGACACAGAAATACCTTTTACGCAAGAGGAAAGGCAGATGCGCCGCGAATGGGCTGCGATTGGTCGGTGTATTTGCAGCAATCACTCTGTTATCGGATACGAAAAGGTATTAAGATTAGGCTTTGAGGGATTATTAAAAGAGACAGAAGAATATGAAAAGAAGAATGGGGAGAACCCCTTATATGAAGGAGTAAAAAGCCTTTGTAAAGCAGCGTTGTATATAGGTGAAAAATATGCAAATGAAGCGGAAAGGCTTATGTCCGATTTGTCGTATAACAATGAGGACTTAAAAAAAATTGTGCAGACTTGCAGACAAGTGCCGAGATACCCTGCGCGAACATTTATGGAAGCGGTGCAATCCCTTTGGTTTGCACATCTTATCAATACATGGGAAGATATTATCAATGCAAATTCTTTAGGGCGTCTCGACCAAATATTGTATCCGTATTATAAGGCAGATATCGAAAGCGGTAGAATTACAAAAGAGGAAGCTTTTGAGTTGATTTGTTTGCTTTGGGTGAAGTTATACCGCGATTATGACGTACAACAATCTTGTGTAGGTGGAACGAACTCCGATGGCAGTAGCGCGGTCAACGATCTTTCTTATATGATGTTGGATGCGACGGAACAATTAAATTTTATCCGCTGTTTGTCTGTAAGATATTCATCCGTGACGGAAAAAGAATTTTTAAAACGTGCGCTTGAAGTTGTTGGACGCGTGCAAAAGGGAGTGCCTTTCTTCTTTAACGACGACGTGATGATTCCTTCGCTATTATCCAGGGGAATCGAGAAAGAAGACGCCTACAACTATACGCAGCTCGGTTGCGTGGAAACGTTAATCCCTGGGAAAAGCAATCCTCACGCGGTGACAGGTGAAGCGAATTTTTTAAAAGCGATTGAATATACGTTGGGTAATGGAAACAGTTTATGGTGTCCCAGTTATAATCCTGGGATAAAAACTGGGGAATTGAAAACGTTAGATACTTACGAAAAATTTTATGCCGCTGTACTTGCGCAGATAGGTCATATCCTTGATGTGACTTGTTCTAGCGTGAAAAAGGCGTGCGATAACTGTATTTCGCCCAAGGCATACAAATCTTTGCTGACGGAAGGCTGTTTATCGAGTATGCGCGATTTTAACGAGCGTGGTGCGATTTACGATTATTATCAAATTATGTTTTGCGGCGTTCCTAATTTAGCGGATTCGTTGATGGTCATAAAGAAATTTGTTTATGAACAAAAGAAATATACGCTGGAAGAACTGAAGAATATATTACTAAAAGATTATCCTGATGAAAGTGTTCGTAGGGCATTTATCAATAAAGCACCTAAGTTTGGCAATGACGTTGACGAAGTGGATTGCATTGCAGTGGATATCGTAAATTATGCGTGCGATGTTTTGGAAAAATTGGAACCGAAGTATGATCGTTCTTTCCACGCACAACCGTTTACTTTCTTATGGATGATTGAACACGGAAGAACGAGCGCGGCCTCTCCTGACGGACGCCGTCAAGGTGAACCGATAGCCTACAGCGTTTCTCCCATGCAAGGTAGAGATTTTAACGGGTTGACGGCAGTCCTTAATTCCATTGCAAAATTTCCTACGAAGAGAACGCCAGGCACGACATCCGCAATTGTAGAGGTTGATCCCAAACTTTTTACGGATGAAAATATCGATAGATTAACGGATATTTTAATCGCAGCGAGCAGTCAAGGGCTTAGCAATGTTCAATTTAATACGATTGACGCTCAGACGTTGTTAGCGGCAAAAAAGCACCCCGAAAAATATAATAATCTTGCCGTAAGAGTGTCTGGTTTTAGCCAGAAGTTCAATCTGTTAGACCCTGCATTGCAAGAACATATTATAGGAAGGACGAAACACACATGTCTTTAACTGCGGTGATTTCCAATATTGCTAGAGGCTCTTTACATGATGGCGTAGGGGTGCGAACTGTGGTTTATTTTAAAGGTTGCGGCTTGCGCTGTCAGTGGTGTCATAATCCCGAAACATTTGAAAAAAAACGCGAAATCGTTTATTCTCCCGTGAAATGCATTTATTGCGGAAAATGTACGGATGCTTATCCTAGTTGTCATATTATTGAAAATGGTCAAATGCGCATTGTGAGAGAAAGGTGTACAGGGTGCGGACAGTGCGCGGAGTTTTGTCCAACGGGAGCAATTACGCTTTGTGGAGAAGAAAAAACAGTCGAAGAAGTGTTTCAAACGATTCTAAAGGATATGCATTATTATCAATCAAGTAATGGTGGGGTAACTCTTTCGGGAGGCGAATGTTTATTACAAGCAGATTTTTGCACGGAACTGTTGAAAAAATGTAAAGATGCTGGAATACATACCGCGATAGAGAGCGCATTATTCGTTGACTATTCCAAGGTGGAGAAGGTTATTCCCTATGTAGACTTTTTCTATGTGGATTTAAAGGTGGCAAATACGCTAAAACATCAAAAATATACGGGGCAAGGGAACGGCTTGATATTGGATAATATCCGTCGTTTATCTCAAATGGGAAAACCGATTGTAATTCGTATTCCCTTGATCCCTGGAGTAAATGATAGCTCGGAGGATATGCGTGCATTCGGGGAAATTATCCGTGGTTTTTCAAACGGAATAAAAGGCATTGAATTGTTGAAATACAATCCTTTGGCGTCCTCTAAATACAGTAGTATAGGGAAAGAATATTATAGCTTTGGTTTTGAACCACAAAAAAATGAAACAATGCTTTATTTGAAGGATATTTTGCAAAAGGAAATTGGCAAACAATGCCCCGTATATTTCCGCAAGTAAGAAGAATTTTGACTGTAAATGATTAAAAGAAATTTCCGTTGGATAAAGGGAGTAATGAGATGGGAGCAAAATGGATAACGATATCTAAAAAGCCAAATTCGGAGTCGGGAACTCTGTATGTTTTTAAAAAGAAAATTTTAATTGACAAACCTATTTTGAGTTTTCTCGTTCGAGTGAGCGCAGATACGCGCTACCAACTTTTTATCAATGGGCGCGAGTGTTCGCACGGACCTTGCCAAGGTAGCAGCTTTGTCAAATATTATGAAGAAGTGGAGTGTGGCGAGGCATTAAGACAAGGGGAAAATGAAATTTTTGTAAAAGTCTTCCATATTATTGATGACGAACAGTATTTGACGGTTTTTCGCGGAAATAAGCCAGCATTATATTTCTATGGTGTCCTTTCTACGTCAAGCGGACAAACGCAAATTGGCTCGGATGAAAGTTTTGAAGTCTATCAAGTAAAAAATATTGCGTTCCAACGTCGCGATGTCATTATAAATTCCGTGCCGCCCTTCGAAGAAGTATACGGGGAAATATCGTGGGAGAAGTTAGAATGTAGCGAGCTCTATATCCCCGAAGAGAAGAACCATTATCATAGTTTTTGGGGCGTAAAAGAAAAATATATGCTTGAAAAACGCCCGATTCCCATGCTTAAAGCGAAAGAAAAGCAACCGCTTGTATTAGTAAAAGAATATATGGGCGAAGACGGAAAATATAATATAATTTTTGACGCCGGCAGGTTTACCACAGCCATGCTTGCGTATAACTATTGTGCGGATGAAGGTACGGAGATCAAAATTATATATACCGAGTGTGCGATGACCTATAATAAAAATGGGGAGCTTTATAAAGGGATACGGGATAATTTGGACGGTGTTATTGATTCTACGGTATACGATTTACTAATTGCGGCGGGAACGGCGCAACATTTTGAGCCGTTTTTTTATCGCGCGTTCCGATTTATCCGTGTGGAATGTTCTAAAAAACCGAAAATATTTCAAGCATTTGCCGCGAGATACGTTTATGATTTCCTTGGTAATGCAGTGAACGGCGGGGCAGGTAGTTTTGAATGTTCCAATGAAAAATACAACCATATGTGGGAAATCAGTCAAAATACAATGGAGTGTACGGCGCACGAAATGTTTATTGACTGCGCTTTTTACGAGCAACAGCAATACATAGGTGACGGAAGGTTTGAGGCTATATTCGCGTGGAGATATTCCAACGATAGCGCGCTTACAAAGAAAATGCTTGTCGATACGGCACACTCGCAACAAGCAGACGGGCAGTTTGCGGGAAACTATCCCAATATTACCATTCAGATTCTTCACCATACTTCCCTTATGTTTGTGCCGTTGCTGCGGGAATATCTTCGTTTTACGGGGGATACGCACTTTGTTCGTACAATGACGGGGGTAGTTGATAGAATGTTGGAATTTTTCCATGATAATATCAACGAGCAAGGGCTTACCAATCCCATAGGCGGTTGTCGATTTATCGACTGGGTGGAATCTTGGAGTTGGGGCGTTCCCAATGTAGATGAGAATACGCCAATGACCGTGATGAACCTTATGTATGCTAAGGCTTTAAAGGACGCTGCAGAATTGTGTGAGGCGTGTGGGCGAAAAGGGCTTGCTGCGGATTATAATGAGCGCGCTGTGAGAATGATAGAGGCAATCAATCAATATTGTTATGATGAATCGGTTGGATTGTATATGGATGCACCGAATGTTAAAGAGTATTGTGAGCACTCTACGATATGGGCAATCTTTGCGGGCGCAGTTATAGGTGATGAAGCACGTGCTTTGGTGGAAAGAACAATGACTTCCAATATTGTGGCAAAATGCAGCTTCTCTAAAAATTACGATTTGTTGCGTGTTCTCGATATGGTTGGCTGTTATGAAGAGTATGCAGAAAATATACTCGCACAATGGGAAGTTATGATGAATAAGCATTGCACGACTTGGTGTGAGTCGATTTCTTTTGAAAGGAGCGAGTGTCACGGCTGGTCTAGCGCGCCCGCTTATGAAATGTCGGCGATGGTGCTTGGGGTTAATCCTTTAGAAAATGGTTTTAAAAAGGTTCAAATCCGTCCTGTTCCGTTAAGCCTTACATATGCCAAAGGGCGTGTTCCCACACCGTTTGGATATATTGATGTTTCTTGGCGCAAAGAGAATGGAACTTTCTATCTTGATGTGCAAGCAAGTCAGCCAATTGATATGGAGATAATATGTCCCAACGGAAAACGAGAATCTATACTTGCGACAAATGTTAGTATTTGTGAAGAAGGAAAATAATTATGAATTATTCGGCACTCGAAGAGCATATTGAAAATATTAGAAAGGAAGTAGGCGTTCCTTATCTTGATGTGGTGTGTTATAAGGAACATAAAGAGATATTCCGTTATCTCTCGGGGGAAAGCACCACAGGGAAAGAACAACTGTATATGTATTCTTGCGGAAAGCCTATTACAGTCGCTTCTGCATTAAGATTGGTGGAAATTGGGAAATTATCACTGGAAGACAAAGTTTGTTTCTATCTCCCAGAGATAAAAAACGCATTTATTATTAACAACAATGGCGAAAAAGAGTATGTCGGGGAAACAATGACGGTACGTCATCTTTTTACTATGACGGCAGGGTTTACCCATGATATTTATAAACCGCCCGTTTTGCAACTTATAAAAGAGAGTCAAGGTAAGGCAACCCTTCGGGATTTTATCCCGAAATTTATAGAAACGCCTCTTGCGTTTGCGCCAGGTGAAAAATATATGTATGGTATCAACCATGACATTTTGGCGGCTGTTATTGAAGTGGTTACGGGAAAGAAATTCTCCGAGTATGTTAAGGAGGAGATTTTTGACCCCTTGCGAATGAAATTCTCCCGTTTTGATAATGGGGAAGAAAATATGGCAGATGTTTATTGGGCGGATGAAAATGGCGGTGTACGTCGTATTGTGGAAGATAAATTTTTAATTCTTACGCCCGCCTATGAAAGCGGCGGGGCAGGATTGGCTTCTACGGTGGAAGATTATATTCGTTTTGCCGATGCTTTGGCGTGTGGCGGTATTGCCGCAAACGGCTATCAAGTCTTAAGTAAAGAAATGCTGCAACAACTTACATCCGAGCAGTTAAAAGATATTTCCATTAGCAATAATTTTGCTTGCGTACAAGGCGGAGATTACGGTTATGGTTTGGGTGTTCGCATAAGACAAAAGCCAACCGATTGGGGCTTAAATAGAGGCGAATTTGGTTGGGATGGTGCAGCTGGCTCGTACGTTATGATGGATCCAGAAAACAAGGTGTCTATTTTTATCGGTTTGCATTTGCGAAATTGGCCCGTCGCTTTTATGGGGAAACATTTGCAAATCGTTGAAAAAATGTACAAAGTATTGAGACTATCCCAGTAAAAATAGGAGCTGATAATGAAAATTATTAAAAAAATAAAAGAAAAGTCGTGGGATATTTATGGAGCGAAGCCTGTAACAATCGCTTTTATTGGGGATAGCGTTACGCAAGGCTGTTTTGAGTGTTATTTTGACGAAAAAGCCGTACAAACGGTTTTTGATGTGAAAAGTAGTTATCCTACGAGAGTAAAAGAAATCCTTAATCTGCTTTACCCATCAGCACAAATCAATATTGTTAATAGCGGTATTAGCGGCGATAATGCAGTTAATGGAAATTTGCGCTTTGAACGAGATATCACGCCGTTTAACCCAGATTTAGTCGTGGTTAGTTTTGGGTTAAACGATTCTTGCGGTGGCCGAGAAAACATTTCTAAATATACGCAATCCTTAAAATCGATATTTGAAAAAGTAAAGGCGTTAAACGCAGAATGTATTTTTGTTTTTCAAAATATGTTGAATACAAAGGTAAGTTGTCATTTGCACGATATACGTGAGCAAGATTTGGGGAGAACATTTGCGGAAATACAAAATCGAGGCGACGTGGAGTTTTTTTGCGAAAAGGCTAAAGGAGTAACCCAAGATAGCGGCGTTGCTTTTGTGGATATGTATGCAGTATGGAAAAGAATGCACGAAAACGGAGTCGATACGACGGAGCTTTTGTCTAATAGATATAATCATCCAATTAGAGAATTTCATTATTATATCGCAATAAAAATTATTGAAAAAATGTTTGAGTAGGAATGCCCAAGAAGAATAGATGTGGTAGCGAACATGCATACTTTAATGGTATTTGTAAGGATATTCATGTATGGAATTGCAAAGTAAAAACCGTTGTAACGCAGTTAAACTCGTTGCGAAAACAAACGGTGGATTTGAGGTTGGCCAGTGGGGTAAAAACATGCAATGCGGATGTGACTGAAAAGACGCAGGCTTAGCAAGGAGTAAAAATATGCAAATGACGTTTAGATGGTACGGCGAGGGAAACGACCGTATCAAATTGTCCGACATTAAGCAAATTCCAGGTGTAAAGGGCATCGTTTGGGCTTTGCATGATAAAATGCCTGGCGAAATCTGGGCAGAAAGCGAAATCGCGGAAGTAAAAAGACAGTGCGACGAATACGGCTTTAATATCGACGTGGTAGAATCGGTGAACGTGCATGACGATATCAAAATCGGTTTGCCTACAAGAGATAAATATATCGAAAATTATAAGCAAACCATTCGCAATTTATCCAAGTATGGCGTAAAGGTGATTTGTTATAATTTCATGCCCATTTTCGACTGGACAAGAAGCAATCTTTTCCACGAAGTAGGGGACGGTTCAACGGCGCTTTTCTATGAAAAGAATATGATTCAAGACGATTATAACGCCATGGCGAAGTATATCTTGGATTTCACGGAAAAGTATAATATGACGTTCCCTGGGTGGGAACCTGAACGCATGGCGAAGCTGGACGAATTGTTCAAGGCATACGCGCCCGTGACAAAAGAAAAGCTTTGGGAAAATCTCAAATATTTCTTAGAAGCGATTATGCCTACTTGTAGAGAGTGCGATATCAAAATGGCAATCCACATGGACGATCCGCCTTGGGATATTTTCGGTTTGCCCCGACTTCTCGTGGATGAGCCGAGTATTGATAGATTCTTAAAAATGGTAGACGATGAATATAATTGTTTGACGCTTTGTTCAGGGAGCTTGAATGCTAACCCTAACAATAACGTGGCGGAAATCGTAAGAAAGCATTGTGATAGAATAGCGTTTGCGCATATTCGTAACGTAAAGCATTTCCCTAACGGAGATTTTTCCGAAGTAAGCCATCGCGACTGTGATGGGGATACGGGGATTCTTGATATACTCAAGGCATACCACGATTGTGGGTTTGAGGGATACATTCGTCCCGACCATGGTAGGCACTTATGGGATGAAGGCCCTGGGAAAGTGCGTCCTGGATACGGGCTTTACGACCGTGCTTTGGGTATAATGTATATGCTTGGTGTATGGGATATGCTGGATAAATTAAAAGCGGAAAAGTAAGGAGTGAAATAAATGGAACAAAACGTATTGAATACCGATTTGAGCGGGAAAGTAGTGGTTGTTACGGGCGCAGGCGGTGTGCTTTGCAGTTATTTTGCAAAGGTGGTTGCGCGTGCAGGCGCAAAGGTGGCGTTGCTCGACTTAAACGAAGAAGCGGCGCAAAAGTACGCAGAAGAAATCGTGGTGGAAGGCGGCGTTGCAAAAGCGTATAAGTGCAACGTTTTAGAAAAGGAAACCTGCTACGCAGTTGCAGACGCGGTTGCGGCAGATTTTGGTCCTTGCGATATTCTCATCAACGGCGCAGGCGGCAATAATCCTAGGGCTACGACGGATAAAGAATATTTTGAAATCGGTGACATCGACGCGGATACGAAATCCTTCTTTGATTTGGATGCGAACGGCGTGGGCTTTGTATTCAATTTGAACTTCCTCGGCACACTCATTCCTACACAAGCGTTTGCACGCCAAATGGTGGGAAGAAAAGGGTGTAATATTTTGAATATTTCCTCAATGAACGCGTACACGCCCCTTACAAAAATCCCTGCATACAGCGGGGCAAAGGCGGCAATTTCCAACTTTACGCAATGGCTTGCAGTGCATTTCTCGAAGGTGGGTATTCGTGTAAATGCCATTGCTCCTGGGTTCTTCTCAACTCAGCAGAACGCTAAATTGTTGTGGAATGACGATGGTACGCCTACGGCAAGAACGGGCAAAATCTTGGCGGCTACTCCCATGGGTAGATTCGGCGAAACGGAAGAACTCGAAGGCGGTTTGTTGTTCCTTATCAACAACGAAGCGGCTGGCTTTGTTACGGGCGTGGTGCTTCCCATTGACGGCGGATTCTCGGCGTATAGAGGCGTTTAATATTTAAGAAACAAAAGCAATACTTGTTGATAAGGAGAAAAATATATTTGCGGTGGAAGAAAGACCGCGTAGAGCTGCTTGTAAAAAGCAGCAATAATTGCGGTTTGACGGAAAGTCTTTTGGGAAATATCACGCTTAGAAATGTGCATTTAAAGCTTGACGGCGGCGTAAGGGAATATAAACGTGAAGTGCCTGAAGAGGCACAGGACTATCCTGAAGTTTTTGTGTATGGACGAATATTGCATGCGAATATATTTTAGACATATTAATGGATTGACTCTTGATAATGTAACGGTACAAACATGCCGCGGTGATGTAAGAGAAGATTGTGTCTTTGATGAGGTTATTCAAAAATAAACAGACGAGGAAAAACATATGAGAGTATTAGCAATCGGCGCGCATCCCGATGATATTGAAATTGCGTGCAGCGGAACACTCGCAAAATGCGTAAAACGCGGGGACACAGTAATTGTGTGCCATGTTTCGAGTGGTAATTTGGGACACGTAGTCATTCCACCTGATGAACTTCGCGTGATTCGCGCAAATGAAGCGAAAAAGGCGGGCGCAATGGCAGGGATAGAAGTTATTTGCGCAGGCTTTGACGATTTGGAAATCTATGATAATAACAAAGATGCGAGGGATAAACTCGTGGATATTATCAAGTATGCGAATCCCGATTTTATCATCACGCACAACCCCGACGATTATATGCCCGACCATACGGCGGTGGCGCGTTTGGTGTTTGATGCGAGCTTTACGGCGACCTTACCCAACTATGAAAGCAAGTACAAAGAACCTGCAAAGCTTGTTCCGATTTACTATATGGACACGCTTGCAGGCGTGAACTTTAACCCTACGGAATACGTAGACATTTCCGACGAAATTGATTTGAAATTACAAATGTTGGAATGCCACGAAAGCCAAGTGGTATGGATGCGAGATCATGATGGAATTGATTTCCCCGATATGGTGAAAACCTGTTCAAGATATAGAGGTTATCAATGCGGCGCGGAATACGCCGAAGGCTTTAGACAATGCCAAGTCTATTTAAAAGGCACAACAAAAAGATTATTACCATAAAGGAGAAAGAAAAATGAATTTTAATTCGACGGTAAAAGGCAGTGCATTAGAAGGTTTTTATCCCGCAGGTTGGGATTTCGATAAAATTGACGCGTGTGTTGACGCGCCTGAAAAAATTACGGAAAGCCAAGCGCATTGGAATGCAGGTTTCACGCCCGTGCAATGTGAAAGTCTTGGCGAATTTGAAACGTACATGGGACATGAAATTGCCATGCAAATCAAGCTTGCAAAAGACAGAAAGGAAAAGATTGCGTTTATTCTTCCCGTAGGTCCTATGGGTATGTATAAATGGGTGGTATATTTCCTTAAAGAATGGAAAGTTTCCTGTGAACACGTTTATACATTTAATATGGACGAATGGGCGGACAGTGAGGGGAACACGCTTGCTCCCGATAATTCGGGCGCGTTCCAATACGCAATGGAACAAGCGCTTTTCACCCCCCTTGGCGAATTGACTGTACCTAAAACGCAACGAAATTTTGCAACTAAAGAAAACCTGCCTACTTATCCCGAAAAGATTGCCGCTTTAAAGGCGGAAGGCGCAAAGCTTGTGCTTGTTTACGGTATCGGCAGAATGTGTCATATCGCATTTTGGGAACCCACGTTTGCGGCGGATTATGCTACGGCAGAAGAATGGGAAAAAGCTCCTTATAGAATTGCGGCGAAAATTCATCCCTTGACGGTGGAACAAAACGCATTGACGAGCTTTAAATCAAGAACGACGCTTGTGCCTTGTAGAGCAAACACGATAGGACCTGGCTTATTCTTGCAGGCAGATTATGCCATCGGCGGTGCAGACGGTACGCTTGGGCGCGGTATGCAATGGCAAGGTATGTCTTTGTGGATGACTTTGCGCTATGGCAAAACGCCTTGGATTACTTCGTCCTACATTCCTACCCTTGCAGGTAGATTGTTCTTCTTGAAAGAGCTTGCAGGTCCACTTGTTGCGGAATGTAACTAATATGAAGAGTGGTATTGCAGTAGCTGGAACGATACTCGTTGACGAAATCAACGAAATTTCCGCATACCCCAATGCAGGGGAGTTGACGAAAATTAAGAGCATACAAAAATCAGTAGGCGGTTGTGTGCCGAACGTAGCGATTGACCTCAAGCGACTTTGCTCTAATTTGATTGTAAAAGCGGTAGGAAAAGTCGGCACGGACGAAAATGGCGAATATGTCAAGGAAGTACTTTCTAAGAATGGTGTAGACATTGACAATATTGCGGTCGGCGTAGACAAGACGAGTTTTACCCAAGTAATGAGTGTTACAGGCGGTCAGCGTACTTTCTTTACATATGCAGGTGCAAGTGCGGATTTCGGTGAAAAAGATGTAGATATATCCTCATTGAATATAAAAATGCTCCATTTGGGCTATTTCTTATTGCTTGATAAAATCGACAGCAGTGATGGAAAAAAACTCCTTAAAAAGGCTCAGGAAGAAGGAGTGAAAACTTCCATCGACCTTGTTAGCGAAAACTCGGATAGATATTCGTTGGTTGTGCCTTGCTTGAAATACGTAGATAATTTAATTATTAACGAAGTAGAAGCTGGGAAAATTTGTGGAATTGAACCGCGTTTGCAAAATCTACCTGAAATCGCAAAAACATTGAAATATATGGGTGTAAGTGAACGTGTTATCATTCATACCCCCGATTTAGGGCTTTGCTGTGGCGAGAACGGTATGAGTATGGTACATTCGTACAAGCTTCCCGACGGCTATATTAAAGGTACAACGGGGGCGGGCGATGCCTTTTGTGCTGGCGCGCTTTTAGGTATTCACGAAGAGTTATCCGATGTGGATATTTTGAATATGGCAACGGTTGCGGCAACGGGCGCATTGAGTACTGCTGACGCAACAAGTGGGTTGAAACCCTATGAGAAATTGAAAGAAATTTGTAAAGATTTCAAAAGGAAATAAGATATGTTAGTAAATTTGAAAGAGATTTTGAAGATTGCGGAAGAAGATAAGAGTGCTATCGGTATGTTCAACGCCACGGGGTTTGACAGTTTACAGGCGGTAATCGCTGCGGCAGAAGAACTCAATAAACCCGTAATTATTGCACATGCAGAAGTACATAACGTGTATAATGACATCTCGATGGTAGGTCCTGCGATGGTGGCGGTAGCGCAAAATGCGAAAGTGCCCGTATGCGTTCATCTCGACCATGGTACATCCCTTGATATGGTTTACAAGGCTTTGCGCCTTGGTTTTACGTCTGTTATGATGGATGCTTCGGCTCTCCCTTATGAGGAGAATTTACGTTTGACGAAGATGATTACAGAGGCTGCGCATTCCATGAACGTGAGTGTGGAAGCAGAGCTTGGCAGACTTGTAACGGGCGAGGCTGGAAGCGGTGAAGAAATGGTTGGTGCGAAAGCGGAAGATTTCTACACTCGTCCTGACGAAGCGGAAGCATTCTGCAAGGCTACGGGAATTGATGCTTTGGCGATTGCATTCGGTACGGCACACGGTTTTTATTCAGCTCAACCGAAGCTTGACTTCGACGTTGTAAAGAATTGTGCGAAAGCGACGGGTTTGCCCCTTGTAATGCACGGCGGTAGCGGTGTAAGCGAAGAAGGGTTCAAAAAGGCAATCGTAAATGGTATCCGTAAGATTAACTACTATTCGTATATGTCGAAAGCAGGCTATATGGCGGCAAAATCTGCAATTGAGAGCGGCAAGACGAGCTACTTGCACGACGTAGAATACGCAGCGATGCAAGCGATGAAAGAAGACGTTAAAAAGACCATTTCTATATTTAGCAATAAATAAAGGAGAAAAGGAGATATTAAAAATTGCGGTGGAAGAAAGACCGCGTAGAGCTGCTTGTAAAAAGCAGCAATCATCGGCTGATGGGAATGCAACGAAGTGAATAAAAGAAACACCTATGGAGTAATGTTGAATAAATATGGATGAAGGGAAATGGCTGTATTGTCCTAAGTGCAATAAAAAGACAAGAGTAAAAGTATATGAACAGACAAAAATGGAAAATTTCCCTTTGTTTTGTCCGTGGTGTAAAACAGAAACTGTTGTTAATGTTAAAAATTATACGCTTGTAGTTGTTTTTAATAACCAAAAAGAACAAACGTAAAGGCTAAAAATTATTATAGAATCGTGCTATATATAGCCGTTCATCACGTACATGGTATAGGGATTTTAATAAAAAGCATCTGCGAAGCGAGAGCTTTGCAGATGCTTTGCTTTATTATTTAGAATAATATTTTTGCAGCAGGCGTAGATGGACGTCGGATTTACGGATAATACGATGTCCGTGACTGACAAAAAATTTGATGAGCCATTCTTTGGTGCTGAGAACCTTTGCTTGCGCCCATAGACATTGTAGCTTCTTTTTGTAAGTCCATTTTTGAACGGCGGATAAGGCGTAGCCCGTTATCACGGCGACTTCGTCTAAGCGTAGTAGGTCGTTCACGGAATGCCATTCGTTTGCCAACCATTGCACAAAATCTGCAGGTGGTGGCAAGTGAAATGCAGGCTCAACAGCATGTCGGCTTGAAAAGATACCGCAGGGCAGACATAAGGTTTCTGCCGTTTCTATGTATTCAAATAAATCTTTGATGTCGATGGAATACTGCCGAGTTTTCTTCCCGTTATTTTTGCACTTGATATAGCCGTTTGCGAGTAGCCAAGACGCTTTTCGTTTGCTGATATGCAGAATGCAACGGACGTTGTCAAGGGTGAGCTTTTTGGAATATTGCGCTCGCAGGGCTTTCTTTTCTTGCGTTGTCATTTTGATTGCCTGCCTTTCCCGATGGAGAAATGTTTGGGGCTTTCGTCGTCGCTGTGGTCGGCAAGATATTCGATAAGGTCAGCCTTGGCAATCAGGTACGAACCGCGGTAGTTGAACGCACGAAGTTCTTGTTTCTTGATAAGCTCGTAGATGCCGTTTTTACCGATGGGAGCGAAACGGCTTGCTTTTATGGGAGTTAAAATTTCGGGGCAGTTTTTGAACATGCGTTCAAGCTCTTGAATCTTTTCTTCTTTGGTCATTTTTTTATCTTCCTTATTCAAAATTTGCCGATGACGATACGGAAGAATTGAGAAAATTTATTGTTTTTTAAAAGTGGTTTTTTCTTTCTTATTTCTTGACAAGTAAATAGGCTATGTGATATAATGAAAAAAAAATAATGAGGAGTAAATAAGGATAGAGGAAAGGCTCCTTTTTCTCGCATTTTTCTCGCATTTTTCTCGCAAAAATGCAAAAAACGTGCAAAAAAGGGCGATTTTTGGGGTAAAAACCCACACGATTAGTGAGTGTTAGGGACGAAACGGGAAATGCTGTCAATTTCTTGAAAACCGTTTGGGTGAAAGCCCACGGGGGTTCGAATCCCTCTTCCTGCGCCAATGGGGGAAGTGGAAATTTTGCGATTTTCACTTCCCCAAAACAAGTATTCCTTAAAAGAGGATTTTTTTACATGAAAAAGTTTTTTACAAGCGAAAGCGTCACGGAAGGGCATCCCGATAAGGTGTGTGATAACATTTCCGACGGTATCCTTGACGCGATTTTAGCGCAAGACCCGATGGCTCGTGCGGCGATCGAGTGTGCCGCGGCGTTCGATACGCTCTTGATTATGGGCGAAGTCACGACGACGGCAGAAGTGGACTATGAAGCAAAAGCAAGAGAAATTATCAAAGAAATCGGCTACGTCGAAGGTACGTTCTCTTACGATAAATGCAAGATTATTACGGCGATTCATCAGCAGTCGCCCGATATCGCGATGGGCGTAAACGCGTCCTTGGAAAAGAAAACGTCGGGCGGCGACGAAGCCGATCAGCTCGGCGCAGGCGACCAAGGTATGATGTTCGGCTATGCGTGCAGAGAAACGAAAGAATTGATGCCGCTCACCCTTTCTTTATCCCACCGCTTGGCAAAGCGTTTGACGGACGTGAGAAAGAGCGGACTTTTGCCCTATCTTCGTCCCGACGGTAAAACGCAGGTGACCGTGGAATACGTGGACGGCGTGGCGAAACGCGTGGATACGGTGGTTGTTTCCACTCAACACGACGCGGTGGTTTCCCAAGAACAGATCCGCGCGGATATGAAGAAATACGTCATTGACGAAATCGTACCTGCGGAGCTTATGGACGAAAATACGAAGATTTACGTCAATCCGACGGGTAGATTTGAAATCGGCGGTCCGGAAGGGGACAGCGGTTTGACGGGCAGAAAGATTATCGTCGATACGTACGGCGGTAGATGCGCACACGGCGGCGGCGCATTCTCGGGTAAAGACCCTACGAAAGTGGATAGAAGCGCGGCGTATTACAGCCGTTATATCGCGAAAAACTTGGTCGCGGCAGGCTTGGCGGATGAAGTGGAAATCCAAGTCGCTTATGCAATCGGCGTAGCAAAACCCGTTTCTGTATTCGTAAATTCTCACGGTACGGGCAAGGTGGACGATGAAACGCTCGTGGAAATCGTGAAGAAGGAATTTGACCTTCGTCCCTATGCGATTATCCGTGAATTGAAGCTCCGCAACCCCGTTTTCAAAAAGACGGCGGCGTACGGACACTTCGGTTATAAAGGGTTCTCTTGGGAACAAACGGACAAAGTGGAAGCACTCAAAAAATATTTATAAAATGAAAGGGCGAGCCGTTTTTGCGGCTCGCCCTTAAAAAACGGAAAATGCAATAGATTTATGGAATTTTGCTATTGCAATTGATAGGTATGTATGATATAATCTAATCAAGAATCGAAAAATGGTTCGAGTTAATATAGGGGCTAAATTATGAAAAAGAAATTGCTCGCGTTGTGTTGTTTGCTGTTGACGTTTAGTTGTGCGGCGGCGTGCGGCGGAAAGTCAAATACGGACGTGTCTAATAGCGGCGCTGTTAGCGAAGAGGGAACGGAAGAATTGGGTTCGCTTACGATTACAAGCGGAAAAGGGGAAGTATTCCCATATATCGATAAAGCGAAAGAATATTTGCAAGCTGGAGCAGGTGTAAACGTTGCTGATTATGCAATTTCCAATGACAATCAAGCGCAAGCAATTTTGCTTGCTTGGACTTGTGATGCGGAGAACGTGGAGAGCTATACCCTGCGCTACGGCGTAAAAGGTGCGCCTGAATTGGAAAAAACGGAAATCAACGTCGGTAAATCCAGACGGTATAAATTATACAATCTTTATAAAGGCACGGAATACGAATGGACGGTGACGGCGAATTTGTCGAGCGGAAAGAAAATTTCCGCGAGCGAGAGCTTTACGACGACGTCGCTCGGTCCGCGCGTAATGGATATCGACGGAATTTATAATACGCGCGATTTGGGTGGTTATCAAACGTCTTCGGGCAAGATTACCAAGCAAGGCTTGCTCTATCGGGGCGGTGCGCTTACGCCTTATATTTCGAATGGTAGGGTGATTTACCCGTCCGAGCTGACGGAAGAAGGCAAAATTTATATGTCGGAAACGTTGGGGATTAAAACGGACTTGGATTTGCGCGGTTATGGTGAAGAATCGGGGAATTTACAAGAGAGCCCGATTCCGAATGCAGAGCTTGTTTATATTATGACGGGCGGTTATGGCGGCGCGTTTGATTTGAAAGAGAATTTTCGTAAGGTCTTTTCTTTGATGGCGGATAAGAGCAATTATCCTATGTATTTCCATTGCACGGGCGGTGCGGATAGAACGGGTACGGTGGCGTTTTTGGTGAATGCTTTGCTCGGTGTGAGCGAAGTGGATTTGATTCACGATTATGAATTTACTACCTTCTCGATTTACGGGCAGCGCAATACCCAACAAGGGGAATATTCGGGATATTTCCAAGATTTTATCACGAGATTGAAGAGCTTTGACGGGGACACGCTTGCCGAAAAAACGGAAAATTATATGCTTTCTATCGGCGTGACGGAAACGGAAATTTATAATATTCGTGCAATTATGTTAGGGGAAGAAACTCGATTTAACGTAGCGGTTTCGGATACCTACAATGCTTATGAGAACGGGGATTTGGTGCTCACGCTATCCAATTTAGAGAAAGACGTGGCGGTAAAAGAAATTCTATTTGGTGAGGACTACAAGCCTGCGTTTTCGGTGCAGGAAAATGTTGTTTCCATTTCTTCGGAATTATTGAAAACGCTTCCAAACGGCGAAATAAGCGGTAAAATTATTTTGCAGGACGGTCGCGAGAAAATCTTTTCCTTTGTTTGTAATAACGTGGAAATTTTGAACGTGAACGCATACCTTCCCCTTGCAAATGGCGAATTAACGTTGACAGCGTCAAATGCTAACGTGGTGGGAGATACGCCGGTTGGGTATGGAAAAACAGTTAAAATGCAAATTAAAACGGACGTTCCGTCTGGTGCAAACGGCGGTTGGTGGATAGCGATCGGGAGCTATGCAATACATTTAAGAGCAGGTAGCGCGCGAATGTGGACGACTGTGAATGGGGAAACGTTCACCGAACTTTCCCCTCGCGCAGAGATTATGATGGATATTTCCGTGTTCCAAACAGGAGCGACGGTATATTATAGCGTGGAGATTATTGACGGTGCGACGGCGCGTGCAACGTTGACGGTAGTGGACGCGTTGGGTGCAAAGCAAACGATTTCTTATAATTTTGATAGAATAGCGGCGGAAATCGCAAGTGAAAACGCCTCTCTTGCGTTGGCGGTACGTTCGGATGGACAAATCACGAGTTTGATTGTAAAAAATTCGTAAAACTACAAAATGCAGTAGGCAGGTACGCGTTGAAATAAAAAATAAGCGGCGAAGCAACTTCTTGCTTCGCCGCTTTTCTATGCGAAAATATGCGTTTTAGAGTAAAATAATGCCGTTTTCCTTGCAGACGCGTTTGGTTTCGTCGTCCCAAAGGGAAACCTGTACTTCCCCGATATGCGCTTTGCCCAAAAGGAGCATGGAAAGTCGGGATTGACCGATACCGCCGCCCATTGTCAAGGGAAGCTCGCCGTTTAAGAGGGATTTGTGGAAGGGGAGCTCGCGGCGCTCGTTTGCGTTCGCTTTCGTGAGCTGTTCGTCCAAAGATTTTTCGTCGACGCGGATACCCATAGACGAGATTTCCATCGCGCAGCCTAAAACGTCGTCCCAGAAAAGGATATCGCCGTTGAGCGACCAATCGTCGTAGTCGGGAGCACGGGAATCGTGCGGTTTGCCCGAACGGAGCTTGTCGCCGATTTGCATAATAAACGCCGTTTTGTGTTCTTTCAAGTAGGCGTTTTCCCGTTCTTTGGACGAGAGGGTGGGGTAGAGATCTTCTAATTCTTGCGCTGTGATAAAGCTTACCGTGCGGCAAAGCTCTACGTCGATTTGGGGATAGCGGCATTTCAAGAAATCGAGCGTGTCGCAAATCGCGCCCACAATCCCTTGCACGACCTTTTTCAAATAGTCGAGATTGCGCGTGTCGCGCGTGATGATTTTTTCCCAATCCCATTGATCGGTATAGACGGAGTGGAGATTATCCATTTCTTCGTCGCGGCGGATTGCGTTCATGTCCGTATACAAGCCTTCGCCTGCGGAAAAACCGTAGACGGCAAGCGCCATACGTTTCCACTTTGCGAGCGAGTGCACGACCACGGCGTCCTTGCCCGTTTCTTTCAAGTCAAACTTCACCGCGCGTTCCACACCGCTTAAATCGTCGTTCAAGCCCGTAGTGGGATCGACGAACAAAGGAGCGGAAACACGTTTCAAATTGAGCGCCAAGCAGAGTCTTTCTTCGAAAGTCCGTTTCAAAAGCCCGATCGCCGTTTGGGTATCGTATAAATTCAAAGCCGTTTTATAATCTTTGGGAATGATTACTTTGCTCATAACGCTTTGCTCCTCGTAGGTATTTTGGATAGTATAACACATTGCAATTAAATTTGTCAACGATATTTTCAAAGGAAAAAGAAAACCCAACGCCTTTCACGGTGTTGGGTTTTAATCAAGCTCTAAATCGGTGGATTGGAATAACGGGCTATCCATAAATTCCGCAACGGTGATATTCAATCCAGCGCAAATTTTACATATCACCGTTAAAGTGGGGCTTTTCGTCATTCCGCGATATAAATTTTGCAAAGTAGCAACGGGCAGAAAGGAGTCTTTCGCCAATTTATACAGCGTAATGCTGCGCTTATGCAAATATTCATCTATTCGTTTAGAAACAGCCGTCGTTATCGTCATAATTCCCCCCCTTAAAAATATTATATCATCTAACGGTTGAGAAAATATGTGTAAAAATACACACAATCAGTTGCGAAAGGCGGAAAATGTGTGTTATAATAGAAAAAAGGGGCGAAAATCGTTGCTTTTCAATGAAAAGTAAAGAGATTTCAACGAACAGTTGAGCGAAAAAGCTTTTCGGTTTTCAAAGTTTGTTGTATAATAAAGGCACAAGAAATTTTTGGAGGCGTTATGATGGAGACAACATCCATAGGAGCAAAGATTGTAGCATTAAGAAAAAAGAAGGGTTGCACGCAGGCGGACTTAGGCGCGTACTTGAATATATCGTATCAAGCCGTTTCGAAGTGGGAACGTGGAGAATCCTTCCCCGACTTTATCACCATGTCGCGAATTGCACAGTTTTTCAACGTGCCGATCACTTATTTTGAAGAGGGCGGTGAAGCGGAAACGGCGGTGGCAGAGAAACCCGCTGTGGTTGCGAATGCGGATAATGATATTTTAGGCGTTTGCAAGAGCTGTGGAAAATTGATTCGCACGGGCGAAGAGTGGCGTAAAACCCCGTTTATTCAATGCAAGGTTTGCCATGAAAGAGTAGAACAAAAACTTAAGAAAGAAGCGGACGATATGAAAAAGAAGCGCGAATACGAAGAAGCGCTGCAGCGTGACTGGATGGAGTATAAGAAAAAGAAAGGCTATTGGATAGGCGGTATCGTAGGCGTAGCCCTGTTTGTCCTTTTTCTGATTGGAAGCACGAATTTTTGGGTTAAATTGGCGTATGGCGTAGTTTTTGGCGGTTTGGGATTTTTATTCTGCACGCAGTTCGTATGGGGCGGTATCGTCCGTAAATGCGCGGCATGCGGCGGCGCGATTATCGGTACGCCTGGCGTTATTTTCTCTCTGGATTTGGACGGCTTGATTTTCTTGGCGGCGGTAAAAATAGGTTTTGCAATTTTGAGACTTATTATTTTTGCAATCACGTCGCTTTTCATGATATTTATTGCGATATGTATATCGCCGTTTTCGTTCGTGCCTACGCTTTTGCGCGTACATAAGGGTGTGGACGTGGATGACGATTGATATAAATTAAAATATAAGGAGTGTTGTTATGAAAAAGTTTTTGCTACTTTTATTTTCAATGTTTGCCACATTATGTTTTTTTTCGTGTGATGACGCTTCCAAGATTGAAAAATATTATTTAGATCCCAATGGGATTCTAGTTGTACAATATGACGATGGGGAAACGGAAAGTCTAGGAAGGCTTACCGATACTATCGCCAACGGCGTAGAAAATATTGAAATCAATGCTGACGGATACTACGTTATCAATAATATTGTTACGGACATTAAAGCCAAATGTCCCCAATCTTATTCCATCGATACGGATGGCAATTTGATTGTTAGGTATACGGACACAACCACCGAAAATTTAGGAAAATTCGGCAGTGATTCAATCAATACAATTGATAAGATTTCCATTTCCGATGATGGATTTTATGTTTTGAACGGAATAAAAACGGATATTGTTGCCGTTGAAGTATTTGACGTAACGTTTGAAACAGGTTACAACGAAAAAGTATCAAAACAAACCATTAAAGACGGCTATAAAGTTGAACGCCCTAAAATTGAAAGAGCGGGCTACACGTTAAATGGTTGGTACTGCAACGGCGAAGAATGGCGTTTTAATTCCGATGTCGTAAAAAATGACATGACTTTAACGGTGGAGTGGTCGGCTAATGAATATATTGTTTCTTTTGTTACGGGTATTGATGGTACT
This sequence comes from Clostridiales bacterium, assembly GCA_015071005.1. Lineage (GTDB taxonomy): Bacteria > Bacillota > Clostridia > Christensenellales > Borkfalkiaceae > Scatosoma. The sequence continues at coordinate 125,552 of SVIG01000004.1, forward strand.
GAAAGTCCTATTACCGTGACATACGATAGTGAATATACTTTACCCGAATTAGAACAAACTGGTTATACTTTTGACGGCTGGCTTTATAACGGTAAACTTGTAACTGCGGATAAATGGGATATTGACGAAGATTGCACCTTAACGGCTAAATGGACGGTAAATAAATACACTGTATCCTTAAATGCAAACGGTGGCAACGTGTCCGTTGCAAGCAAAAAAATAGAATATGGTAAGCCATTTACTTTACCAGTTGCTACAAATTCTTACGGCGCATTTATTGGCTGGTTTTATAATGGCGAACAAATAACGGATAGTAATGGCAATTCTTTATCTAATTGGACGTATACAACTGATATTGAAGTAACCACGTCTTGGACTATTGAGCTTTCGTCAGTTGAAGATTTGCAACAATTATATAACTACCCTAACGGGCATTTTGAATTAACAAATAGTTTAGATATTTCCTTAATAGAGTGGGAACCTATTGGGACAGAAACAAGACCTTTTACAGGTCAAATTGACGGCGGTAATTTCATAATTAACGGCTTAAAAATAACGCAGTTGCAAGAAAATCAAAAATATTACGGTTTAATTGGTTATGCTCAAAGCGGTAAAATTTTCAATCTTGGATTAACTAACGTTAATATAAACTTACCTGCAATTTCAAACACGATATATGTTGGCGGTGTAATTGCTAAAAACGAAAACGCAATGCTTGAAAATATTACTGTTTCGGGTAGTATTTCAATAGCAAATCATAGTTCGTCTTATGAAAGTTATGCTGGCGGTTTAATAGGTTATAGTAGCACAGATGACGTAAAATCTTGCATAAATTCTGCAAATATTACAGCAAAGAGTGTCGCAGGTGGCTTAATTGGTTATAAAAAGGCAACAGCAGAAATAAACCATTTTGTTGGAAATAAAAACAGCGGGAATATTAGTGCCAATATTGCAGGTGGCTTAATTGGAGACGGTGTGCTTTGTTTTGCCTTTGAATGTGAAAACAAAGGGGGTATTATAGGGAAGAATTATGCGGGTGGTATTATTGGAAGAAGCGATCTTCTTTCGGTTGTCGAAAGTTGTTTAAATATAGGAAATATCACAACTATATCAGATACCAATTATTTGTATGAAGGCGCAGGTGGTATTATTGGTGCTATTATATCTTCTACATATATTGAACTTGCGGTTCAAATAACAAATTCTTATAATACGGGCAATATTATGGGGCATTATAATGCCGGTGGTATTGTTGGTGCGAGTGCAAACAATAAAACTACTATTCAAAACTCTTATAATTGTGGTAATATTGATGGAAATTGGTATATTGGTGGTATAGCAGGTCTTAATATTGGTATTACAATACGGCAATGTTTTAATAGTGGAAAAATTACAAGTGATAATCTTTCTGCAATTTTTAGTTTCACATTGCCAAGTTATACGTGTACGATTACTGATTGCTATTATAATTGTAGCACAAGTAGCGTAAGTCAACTTCAAGGAACCGAAACGACCGAAGATTATTCGGCAACATTCTATACTGAACAATTATTCTGGGATAATTCGGTTTGGGATTTCCATACGGATAAAATGCCGACATTAAAAATGGAAAGTGTCTTTAATAATTAAATAGTTACCAAAACACAGGTGCCGATTGTTTCGGTTTGTGATTGGAGGTGATGTTTATGAAAGCCTTGCTTAAGGCTCTGATGATATTTTCTTGGGATAATATCAAGCATAAATAAGATTGGCTCCCGAATGGCACCGCGGGTCACCTCCTATGCGAAATTAAAGGGTGGCGGAATGTTTCCGCCACCCTTTTTTTCATGCCAAAAAGAAAAGGGGAGTTAAATTCGTTTTTCCGTCTAAACGGCGTGAAAAATGGGTATAAATAATCAATACGCACTTGGAAAAGAAAGTGAAAATGGGAATTTCTTTCCTATAAGGAAAGGTTTTTTGGGAAAAGCGCGTAAAAACGCTTTCATTTTGTATAAAAATATTGTACAATAGAAAATGACGATATAATGCCGTAGTATGGGCTATGCCCATTTTTACGGCGAGTTTTTCGGAAAATAAAAACATCGGAGTTATGAAGATGGGATTGATTAAATATCTTATGAGCGGCGACGGTAGACGCGCGCTTAAAAAACTCAACAAAATGGCGGATCAGGTAGAAGCGTTAGAGCCGAAGTATCAAGCGATGGACGAGCAAACCCTTCGCAGCCAAACGCAGGTCTTGAAGGATAGACTCGCCGCTGGCGAAACCCTTGACGACATTTTGTACGACGCATTCGCGGCACTCCGCGAAGCGGCAAAACGCGTACTCAATATGCGCCACTTCCGCGTACAGATTATCGGCGGTATCTGTTTGCATCAGGGCCGTATCGCGGAAATGCGTACGGGTGAAGGTAAGACGCTCGTTTCTACCTTGCCTGCATACTTGAACGCACTTTCGGGTAAGAGCGTGCATATCGTTACGGTCAACGATTACCTTGCAAAACGTGACGCGGAATGGATGGGTAAACTCCATAAATATATGGGTCTTACCGTCGGCGTTGTCGTACCTGGTATGGACGACGAACAAAAGCGCATTGCGTACAATTGCGATATTACGTACGGTACGAACAACGAATTCGGCTTCGACTACTTGCGTGACAACCTGAAAACGGACGTCAACAAGATGGTACAGCGCGATTTGACGTTTGCGATCGTCGACGAAGTCGACTCCATCTTAATCGACGAAGCGAGAACGCCGCTTATCATTTCGGGTAAGGGCGAAAAATCGTCCGACTTGTACGTACAAGTGGACAAATTCGTGCGCACGATTTCGGGTGGTTTTGACGACGAGCTCAAGGACGCGGAAAACGAAGCGTATGCGGCAATGCGCGCGAACAAGAAAAACAAAAAGAAGAAATACGTAGAAGAATCGGAAGAGGACGAGGAAGAATACGTAGACTATACCAAGCTTTCCTTGGAAGAACAGGCGAATTACGAAGCGCGTATGGCGGAAAAGAAAGCCGCGGCGCTTGCGGCGGCGCCCGAGGGGAAGAGATCCTTGGCGGCGGCGAAGGATTGGGATTATATCGTCAATAGAAAGGATAAGACGGTCGAGCTGACCGACAGCGGTGCAAGAAAGGCGGAAAGATTCTTCCGCATTGACAACATCGCGGAATTGGAACACGCAGAGCTTAACCACCATATCCAACAAGCTCTTAAAGCGCACAAGCTTTTCAAGCTCGACGAAGACTATATCGTGAAAGAAACGGATAAGGGCATGGAAGTCGTTATCGTTGACGAATTCACCGGCCGTTTGATGGACGGCAGAAGATATTCCGACGGTTTGCACCAAGCAATCGAAGCAAAGGAAGGGGTGGAAGTCCGCAGCGAAAACAAGACGTATGCGACGGTCACCTTCCAAAACTATTTCCGTTTGTATGCCAAGCTTTCGGGTATGACGGGTACGGCAAAGACGGAAGAAGCGGAATTTAGAACGATTTACTCGCTCGACGTTGTCGAAATTCCCACCAACCGTCCCATCAAGCGTGTGGATTTGCCTGATATGGTGTACTCGACGGCGGAAGGTAAAAAGCGCGCGCTCGTGGACGAAATTATGAAACGCCACGAAAGCGGTCAGCCGATTTTGGTCGGTACGTCGTCCGTTGATAAGTCGGAAGAAATTTCCCGTTTGCTTAAGAGAAACGGCGTTAAACATAACATTTTGAACGCGAAAAACCACGAACGCGAAGCGGAAATCGTTGCGCAGGCAGGTAGACTCAATGCCGTTACCATTTCCACCAATATGGCTGGTCGTGGTACCGACATTTTGCTCGGCGGCAACCCCGAGTACCTTGCGAAAAAGCGCTTGCGTGAAGAAGGCGCAAACCACGAAGATATCGAGCTTGCTATGAGCTTGTATATCACCGAAGTTAGCGATGAAATCATGGCGCTTCGTGAAAGATATAAAAAGGTTTACGAATATTATAAAGCGCAAACCGACGCGGAAAAAGAACAGGTTATCGCGGTTGGCGGTCTTTGCATTTTGGGTACGGAACGCCATGAATCCCGCCGTATCGACAATCAGCTCCGCGGCCGTGCGGGTCGTCAAGGGGATATCGGTATGTCGGTGTTCTTCCTTTCCCTTGAAGACGATTTGATTATGCGCTTCGGCGGCGAAAGAATGAAGGCGCTCTATCGCTTCTTCAAGATTGACGAGGATACGCCTTTGCAGTCTAAGATGCTTTCGCACGGTATTGAAAACGCGCAAAAGAACATCGAAGGCAGAAACTTCGGTATCCGTAAGAACGTCCTTCAATACGACGACGTTATGAACAAGCAGCGTTTGGTTATGTATGGAGAACGTATGAACGTACTCCGTGGCGCGGACGTGCACGAGCAAGTGCTCAAATATATCCCCGATTACGTTGCGGAAACGGTTTCGGCGGCGGTCAACGTAGACGCGATGCCCGAGCTTTGGAACGAAGAAGAACTCAACGCGGCTTTGGAAGCGAAGGTTCTTCCCGAAGGTACGAACTATATCACGCGCGAACGCTTGATGAAGTGGGATTACGAAATCGCGCTCAAAAAGATTACGAAGAAGGTAATCAAGGAATACGAAAAGAAGATCGAAGATTTGAAAGAACAGGGCGTAGATTTCAGCGCCGTAGAAAGACGTGTTCTTTTGATGACGGTAGATAGAAACTGGATCGACCATATCGACGCGATGGATCAGCTCCGTAAGGGGATTTCCCTTCGTGCGTACGGTCAAGTAGATCCCGTTATTTCCTATAAGAAGGAAGGCTTCGATATGTTCGAAGAAATGATCGCGCGTGTACAACGCTCGATTATCAGCGTGCTTTTGAAGGTGAAAATTGAGACGCGTCCTGCGCCGCAGGTCATCCGTCCCACTCAACCTACGCAGCCTGCGCAACCTACGCAGCCCCAAGCAGGCGCACCGCGCACCTTCCGTCGTTTGATGCCTTCGCCCTTGTCGAGCATGTCCTCGTTCAAGCCGGCTGAAAAACCCGAAGATAAGAAAGAATAAGGAAATTGTATGTTCAAAGCTGACGATTATAGATTAAAAATTCAAGGTATGCGCGAAGTGCTCAAAGAAGCGGAGTACGCTTTGGATATCGAGCATTTGCGCCCCCGTCTTGCGGAGCTTGAAAAGGAGCAGGAAAACCCCGAGGTTTGGCAGGATTTGGAAAGATCCACCAAAATCGGCAAGGAAGCTTCTGCAATTCGCAATAAAATCAAATCCTACGAAGCAGGCGCAACGGCGCTTTCCGACGCTTTGGACGTAGTCGATTTGATTGAAGAAACGGAAGACGAAAGCTTGATTCCCGAGCTGGACGATATGCTCGCTACGGCGGAAAAGGATATTGAAGATATGCGTATTCGCGCGATCTTGAAAGGTCCGTACGACAACCATAACGCTCTGCTTTCCCTGCATGCTGGCGCTGGCGGTACGGAAGCTTGCGACTGGTGTCAAATGCTTTACCGTATGTACTGCCGTTATTGCGAAAAGATGGGGTTCAAGGTATACGAGCTCGACCGTGAAGCAGGGGACGGCGCAGGCTATAAGAGCGTGGAATTCCGCGTGGAAGGGGAAAACGCTTACGGCTATTTGAAAGCGGAAATGGGGGTACACCGTTTGGTGCGTATCTCGCCTTTCGACGCGAACAAACGCCGTCAAACGTCCTTTTGCTCGCTGGAAGTTATGCCGGAAGTAGAAGAAGACGACGAAGTGGAAATCAACGACGACGATATCCGTATCGATATCTACCATTCGGGCGGCGCAGGCGGTCAGAACGTCAATAAGGTTGCTTCGGCGGTGCGTATCACCCACTTCCCGACGGGCATTGTGGTACAATGCCAAAACGAGCGTTCGCAGCTTCAAAATAAAGCGATGTGCTTTACGATGCTTCGTTCCAAGCTCTTGGAAATCAAGATTCAGCAACGTCAAGCGGAAGCGCAAGCGATGAAAGGGGACGTAAAAAAGATCGAGTGGGGTTCGCAAATCCGCTCCTACGTGTTCTGCCCTTACACGCTTGTTAAGGACACCCGTACGGGTTATGAAAAGGGCGACGTGCAGGCGGTTATGGACGGTGAAATTCACGGTTTCGTAATCGACTATTTGAAGAAATTTTAATAAAGGTAGGGGGCAGGTATGGGTTTATACTTGCCCTTTTGCATAAATTAGTGGACGGAACTCCGTCTTTTAGGGAATGGAAAGAACTATGTACGATCCTTTGAAAAATTTGGATATCAATAAGAAAGATCCGATTATTTTGGGTATTGAATCGTCCTGTGATGAAACGGCGGCAGCGGTGATTCGGGGTAGAAAAATTCTATCCGATGAAATCGCTTCGTCCGCGAGCGTACAAGCGCAGTTTGGCGGCGTCGTGCCTGAAATCGCTTCTCGTGCGCATACGGACGCGGTAGCGGAAGTGGTGGAGCGAGCGGTGAAAAACGCAGGGATTTCGTATGCGGATATCGACGCGGTGGCGGTCACCTACGGCGCAGGGCTTTTGGGTGCGCTCCTTGTAGGCGTGTCCTTTGCCAAGGCGTTTGCGTATGCGCTTAATAAACCCTTGATTGCGGTCAATCATATTCGCGGACACCTTGCGGCGTCCTATCTTTCCGCGCCCGAATTAAAGCCCCCGTTCGTTACGTTACTCGCAAGCGGCGGGCATACGGCGATTTTGTATGCAAAGTCAGAAGCGGAGTTTGAAATTCTTGGCGCAACGTTGGATGACGCGGCGGGCGAAGCGTTTGACAAGGTGGCGCGCGTTTTGGGTTTGAAGTACCCCGGTGGACCGAATATTGAGAAGTGTGCGCTTGATGGAAAGGCGAACGTGCCGATGCCGAAAATGCTCAAAGGCGGCGGTGGGTATAACTTTTCTTACAGCGGTTTGAAAACGGCGGTCATCAACTACTGTCATACGAAAGAGCAAAAGAAAGAGGAATTTTCGAAAGCGGACGTGGCTTGTTCCTTTCAAAAAGCGGCGGTGGACGTACTCGTGGAGAAAACGGTGTCCGCGGCAAAGGAAAAGGGCGTGAATACGGTGACGGCAGGCGGCGGCGTCGCGGCGAATACCTATTTAAGAAGCTCTTTACAGGCGGCGTGTGAACAAAACGGTTTGACGTTGGTGTTGCCCGAAAAACGCTATTGTACCGACAACGCGGCGATGATTGCATCGGAAGGCTTGGTGCAGTACCGCTTGGGTAATTTTGCGGAAATGGATTTGACGGCAAAGGCGTCCATTCCCTTGGCGGCGACCTTGGAAACGGTGCAAAGCCGTAGAGCGGAAGAAAGAAAGGTGTAGGCTATGTGGGAAAGGATAGAGCATTTCTTGCAGGAAGCAGGGCATCATTTAGGACATTCGTTGGAGCATACGTTGCCCCTTTTGCCCTTCGTTTTTTTAATCTATGCGATTATTGAACTGATTGAAACGAAGGCGGATATGCAAAAGGTGACACGGCTCGGCGGTAGATTAGGTCCGCTTGTCGGTTCGGCGACGGGGCTTGTGCCGCAATGCGGTTTTTCCGTAATGGCGGCGAAACTTTTCGAGCAAAAATATATCACCGTTGGCACGCTATTCGCCATCTTTATGGCAACGAGCGACGAAGCGTTTATCATTATGCTTTCTTCGGGGGAAGGGGCGGCTTGGGTACTGCCCTTGCTCCTTTCTAAAATCATTATCGGCGTTGCGGTCGGCTATGCGGCGGATGGGGTGATGAAACTGTTTGGGCGTAGGCAGGTATGCGTTCAAATGCCTAAAACGGTGAACGGACTCCCCGAAACCACGCACGAAATCTTTATGCAGGCGTATTTGGAAGAGCGGGACGTGGAAACGAACTGTTCTTGCGGTAGAAAGCACGACGGCGAGAGCGCGTGGAAGAATTATCTATTGTATCCGCTTTTGCACACGCTCAAAGTCGGCTTGTTTATCTTGCTTGTGAATTTTGCGTTAGAGTTTATTATACACGGCGTCGGCGGCGAAAAAGTGTTTGAAAGCTTTATGAAGCGCAACCGTTTTTTGCAACCCGTTGTATCCTGTGCGGTCGGTTTGATTCCAAACTGCGCCTCGTCCGTGGTAATTACGGAAAGCTTTTTAAGCGGCGCGATTACGTTCGGCTCATGCTTGGCGGGGCTTTGCGCGAATGCGGGTATGGGGTTTGTCGTGTTGCTTCGCAACGCTCGGAAATGGAAACGGAATTTAATTATGATTCTCGTTTGCTATCTCGTTTCCGTGAGCGTGGGTTTGCTTTTTAACTTGGTCGCGCCCATTCTTGTTTAAGCACGAAAATTTTGTGGTATATATTATATAAGGAAGACTTTTCGGAGGAAAGACTATGCAAGAAGTAAAAATTCTCGGTCTTGAAAACGGCGTGTTGAACGCGGCGCTTTCGGGGGATATTGATTTGGGAAACGCGGAGGCGTTTTATCAGGAAATTGCGGCGGCGTACGAACAGTCGCACGCTAGCATTTGCTTTGATTGCACGGAGCTGAACTTTATCGACAGCACGACGCTTGGTACGTTCGTGAAAATTTTGAAGATGGTAAAATCGGACGGTTTTACTCTTCGTCTTACGAATTTACAGCCGAAAATCAAGAAATTATTTGTGATTTGCTCGTTGGATAGTATTATGGAGCTTGCATAACGATGGAAAAATTTACGGTGACGTTGCCCTTGACGGGTGAATATTTAACGACGGTACGTTTGACGACGGGCGGACTTTGTGCGCTTGCAGGCTTTGACGTGGATACTGCGGAAGATTATAAGGTTTGCGTGACGGAGAGCTTGTTGATTTTGAAACGCAACGGTTTTTCGACGGCAAGCATTGAATTTACCGTAGGCGACGCGCTTGGCTGTGCGGTGAGCGGCGTGGGCGAAGTCGGTGAAATGGGCGATAGCTTGGAAGATGGGATTTCCAGGGCGCTTTTGCTTGCGCTTTTGGGGACGGTGGATTTCGTAAAGGAATCGGATAGAGTGGTAAAAATCGTATTTGAAGGCTAAACAAATGACGGAAGAACGCATTAACGAGCTATTCAAGCGGTACAAAGAGAGCGGTGATATTACGATTCGTAATCAAATCGCCGAGCATTATCTCTACATAACCGAAATCCTAGCCAAGAAATTCGTAGGGCGAGGTGTGGAGTACGACGATTTGCAGCAAATCGCCGCGATGGCGCTTGTCCGTGGAATCGATCGATTCGACGTAGAGCAGGGCGTACAGTTTTCCACCTTTATCACGCCGACGATTACGGGGGAAATTAAGAACTATTTCCGTGATAGCTCGCGTATGGTGAAAGTACCGAGAAGGTTGAGCGAGCTAAATCTCGCCGTTCGGAAATTCTCGCTTGAATACGAAAAAGAAAAGGGTGAAAAACCGAAAATTAAGACGATTGCGCAGTCCTTGAAGGTCGACGAAGAAGAAATTGTAAAAGCGCTCGAAGTGGGCGGTACGGTGTCTTTGGACGGTATGACGGCAAACGACGAAGAAAATGAGAAATCGTTGTACGGCGTACTCGCAAGCAGCGAAGATCGTTACGAACGTTTTGAAACGAAGGAAACCTTGTCTTCGGCGATGCAGGATTTTAGCGACGAGGAAAAAGCGCTTGTCAAATATCGGTTTGTGGACGGACTTTCGCAAAGCGACACGGCGTTAAAGCTTGGCGGTAAATCGCAAATGTACGTATCGCGCATGGAAAGAAAATTGCTCGAAAAATTAAAGGATAGATTAAAAGACGTATTTAGTTAAAAAACAAAAGGGGGGAGCGAAGTATGAAGTATGAAATCATCGATTACGAAACGTTGCGGCTTGCCGTGGACGGACTTTGCGACTTTCTTTTTGCGCAAGAGATTGCGCCCGAGCGCGTATTTGACAGCAGGCTTGTAGCGTACGAGTTATTAAGCAACGTATTAAAGCACGCGGACGGGAACGCAAAATTAGATTTTGGTTTGACGCCCGAGTTCGTGGAGTTAAAGATTGCCACGGCGGAAGTTTTCTTTCCTGTGAAAAAGGAAACCTGCTCGGACGTGTATGCGGAAAGCGGCAGGGGATTATTTTTAGTCGACCGCTTGGCGGAAAGATTTATCACGGAAGACGGCGTATTGCTAATCCGTATCAAAAGATAAGAAAAGAAAAACGGGCGAACGTATCGTTCGCCCGTTTTATTATTTATATAAATAAGTATAAAAAAACGAGCCGACTGAAAAGTCGGCTCGTAATTATTTTCTAGAGATTAGGAAAGCTTTTGCGAGAAATCGTAGATCTTGCCAAGAAGTTCGCTGGAAACTTTTTCTCTGTATTGACCAAGGTAAATAAATACCTTGTTGAAGAATGCCTTGTTGTTTCCGCCTACAACGTATTCGGGAATTTCGGGCATATCGCCGTTCGTACGAAGCACGTAAACGTCGATGAATTCTTCTCTTTCAGCCTTGGAAAGGGTACCGATGAACGCGTCGAACTTACCGGAGTAATCTTCTTCCGTTTCTTCTGCGGTAGCGTCAGCTTCGTCAGCATTTACCAATTCAGCTACTTCCACGCCAGCAACAGGGCCGCCTTCGTAGGGGATCGCTTCAATCGTTTCTTCCAATTCGAATTCGTTCATAGCGTCTTTCTTCGCAGCTTTCACAGCGCTCTTGCGACGAACGCCGAGTTGGCTGAGCGTGATAACGATTTGAAGAAGGGAAACGCCGATTGCGCAAATCGTGAAGAAGAGGAAAGGCTTGCTTTCAAGCTTGATTGCGTGATAGATATAGATCGCGCCAAGCGCAACGATTACTTGGAAAATGTAGCGAATAGGATCGCCTGCAAGGCCCTTTCTGGAGTTTGCACGGCAGCTCGCGATACCAAGGTTGAGGAGGGAAAGACCGACTACAACGAGTACCAAAATCTTCCAAATATTCTTGGATGCGCCCAAAGCTGCGCTTACTTTGCCGCCTTCATACGTGAATGCAAGCATCAAACCAGCGGTGTAAGCAAGGGAAAGGATGAAGTGGATCGCGTTGAACCAAGCCGCCTTACCCGTGTGTGCGATTTGAAGCACGAAATAGAAGAATGCCGCGCCGAGTGCAATACCGGTCGTGAGCCAATCGAAGGTCAATTCGACAACGGAGCTGTACGACGTGATGCAAAGAACGGAAAGCGCGTAAGCCGCTGCGCCCCAAGTGATTACGAACGTTGCGAAACGAACGAGCGCGGGAGCTTTCTTTCTCGTAAAGATAGCGATGAACGCGCAAACGAATGCAACAACGATCGTTGCCGCGAATACGTAAAGAGCAAGCGTTGCAGCAACGCCCAAATACGTACCGTCATCGCAGAAGGAAGGGAGTACGCCCCAAAGTTTCATACCGGTATCAAAAATGTCCTGTGCCACTTCGTACAAAGCGAGTTCGCCAACGAAGAAGTAACCTTGAATGCCAGCCAATACTTTGATCGGCAAAACAGCAAGTACAACACACGCCGCAACCAAAAGCACAGCAAGTAAGCGATAGCTTACGTTCTTTTTAGCCTTGTTAGCCATAACAAATCTCCTGAAAGTTATTTTTAGAGTTCCCGTTTCGCTCTCACTACACGGGGTAAACTTTTACAATTTATAGTATTATAACACTTTCGGCGAAAGATGTCAATACTTAAAAAGTATTTTTTTAAGTCTTTCCGCAAAAAAAAGTTAAAAAAATTAAGTATTTTTGCTTTTTCATCAAGGAAAAAAGTCAAAGATACAAAAAACCCCTTGAAAAAATTTTCCGTTTGCGTTATAATAGGTTTGGATAAAAAATTAAGGCGGCGCGAGAGAAGTGCTCGCCAAGGAGAGCCTATATGACGGAAATTGAAAAAATCGTCAAAGAGCTTATGGAAAAATTTAATATTCGTTTGTCCTACTATGCGGAAAACTCCCCTGCGGCGGATTTACCCGTTTGCGATTGGCAGTTTGATAAAGTAACGGACGACGGTAGCCATACGTTTTTCCGCTTTTTATATAGAAACGTCGGGTATATCGGCATTTTGGACGGTTGCGGGGAGACGGAGAAAAACTACGCGCTGCTTTTGCCTTCCTATATCGAGGGCTTTGCGGAAAAAGTTTCCGAGTTACCGAAAACGGAACAACTCAAACGCATTCTCATGGGGGAATATTCCTCGATGGGGATTTATAAGTACGTGACCAAATATTCCGTGAAAAACACACCTTGCTTTGCGATTGTATTGCGCGTGCCTAAGCTTATGGGTGAAGCGATTTCGGCTTTGGAGCAGTACGGCGGCAACAGCTTGGATACCGTCGTGCAAATCAGCGATGATATTTGCGTTTTGGTGCGTTTTGAAGAAGAAACGGCGGAAGAATCCAATTCGGCTGTAGAGTATGCGGAATTTTTAACGCAGTCTTTGAAAGAAGAACTGGGCGTGGACGCGCAAGCAGGGGTTGGTCCTACCGTGCGCGAATTGAAGGATATTGCCGTATCGTACGCAAGCGCGGAAAACGCGCTTCGTTATGCCGACGTTTTTCAAATCCAAGGCAACGTACATTTCTATCGCGACTTTATTTTGATGAAAATGCTTGAAGACGTACCTGAAAGCCGTTTGCGCGAGTACCTTTCGGAAATCAGCGACGAGCGTTTTAAGGAAGTCTTTGAAGACGAGGAAATGCTTGCGACGGCGGAAGTATTTTTACAGTGTAGCTTGAACGTGAGCGAAACTTCCCGTCAGTTGTATTTGCATAGAAACACCCTTTTGTACCGTTTGGACAAAATTGAAAAGGCGACGGGCTTGAATATCCGTCTTTTCTCGGGCGCGGTTTCCTTCCGCGTGCTGACGGTGCTTTACAAGCTCTTGAAAAAATAAACGAAATGAATCCGTCCACGGGTATTTTATGCGGACGGATTATATTTTTATCCTAAAAAGGATATAAACTTGGAGTGAAGAGTATGGATAACCAAGAAAACAACGAAAAATTCGATAAAAACAATCTTCCTGAAACGGACGATGGATTTTTCACGGAACTTCCGAAAAAGGAGTTTCAACGCGTACCTGCCCCCGACAAAAAAGGCAAAACAGCGAAAAAGGTATGGAAAATCGTCGGGTGCATTTTCCTTGCCGTGGCGATTTTTGCGTCGGGCGCTTTGACCTTTTGGCTCTCGCTGGATAAGGGGATGCGGAAGTTGATTTGGATTAAGGATAAAATCGACGAGGAATATTATCAAGATATTTCCGACGACGAATTTTATTCGACTATTTACGACGCGATCAATAACGATTTGCTCGATCCCTATTCCTACTATATGACGGCGGACGAATATAAAGCGAGCGAACAGACGTTGGCGGGGAAAAAGGGGGGCATCGGTACGATGCTTTTGACCAAGGACGCAGAGGATAACGAACAAATTTTAATCACGCGCGTGAGCGGTAACTCGCCTGCGGAAAGAGCGGGCTTAACGGAAGGTGACAAAATCATCGGGTTTGGTTTGTCGGAAGACGCGATGACGGAAAGCCAAGATTTCCAAGCCTTTTCGGATTTTTTAGGAGCTTTGGACGTTAACGAAAGCTTTTACGTGAAAGTGCTTTCGGGCGGCGTAAAAAAAAACCTTTCGCTCGCAAAAGAAATTTACGTGGAAAATTATGTCTTTTACCGCACGAACAATTCGTCCTACGCTTTTTCAGGAGATAAGAACGAATGGACGGCAAGGAGCGACCACCTTGCAGCGTTGCCCGATCAAACGGCGTATATTCGTTTGATACAGTTTGGTGGGAGCGTGTCGAAGGGTTTTGCAAGGGCGATGAAACAGTTCCGTCAAGACGGTAAAACCGATTTAATTTTGGATCTTCGAGGCAACACGGGCGGTTATTTGGACCTGATGCAGGAAATCGCCGCGTATTTCGGGAAGAATGCAAAGGGAGATTCGCCCGTAGCGGTGCTTGCGGATTACGGGGATAAAATGGTGGCTTACGACGCGCGCGGGAACGTTTACGACGAGTATTTCAAGCCCGAAAGCCGCATTTGCGTACTTGCGGATATCGACACGGCTTCGGCGTCGGAGTGTTTGATTGGATTTATGCTCGATTACGGCGCACTTTCGTATGAAAACATTTGCTTATCCGAGCGCGGCGGCGTGGCGAAAACGTACGGCAAAGGGATTATGCAAACGACCTATTATTTGGATTGGTTTGAAAAGGACGCGTTAAAACTCACGACGGCGGAAATCCGTTGGCCCGTCTCAAAAACGAGTATTCACGGCAGGGGGATCTTGCCTGAAGACGGTGCGAAAACGGTGCAAGAAGCGTACGGCAAGGATTTGGAAATCAACGCTGCAATCGCGCAGTTATACCCCTAACGAGCGGTACAGGTATGCGTTGAATATAAAAATGCAAACAAAAACGCACGCGGGAAGAGCGTGCGTTTTTGCGTTGTTATGGAGGTGTTCTTACTCAAGCTTGAAAGCTTGATTGGAAACGGATAAGCTTGATTGTCAAACGTAGTATACCAAACGATTAAGGAAATTGCGTTGTGAAAATGTGATAGTTTTTTGAAAAATAAAGCAGCCGCGTTCAAAAAACGCGGCTGCTTTTATCCGATAGGATTAGTTTTTGGATTTTTCGATGGACGCAAGCGCTTTCGCTACAACGTTTTCTACCGTGAAACCGTAGTAGTTGAAAAGCTGACCTGCAGGCGCGGACGCACCGAACGAAGTCATGCAAACGAGTTCGCCGTTGTCTCCTGCGTATTTATACCAGCTGTACGGACAAGCCGCTTCCACGGCTACTCTTGCTTTTATGCTCTTGGGCATAACGCTTTCCTTGTATTCCGCGCTTTGCTTTTCGTATTCTTCGAAGCAGGGCAGGGAGATAACTCTTGCCTTTACGCCTTGTTCATTAAGTGCCGCTTTCGCTTTCACGCAAAGCTCGACTTCCGAACCCGAAGCCATCAAAAGTACGTCGGGCGTACCGTCGCAGTCTTCCAAAATATAGCCGCCCTTCAAAGCGAGTTTGCCGCTGTTTTCGTATTGAGGCAAGTTTTGACGGGTAAGCACGAGTGCGGTGGGTTCTTTCCCGCTCAACGCCGAAACCCAAGCCGCCGCCGTTTCTTTACCATCCGCAGGACGGTAGACCTTTAACCCAGGCACCGAACGAAGCATAATGAGCTGTTCTACGGGCTGATGGGTAGGGCCGTCTTCTCCAACGCCGATAGAATCGTGCGTCATAATATAGGTGACGGGTGTTTTCATGAGCGCCGAAAGTCGCATAGCGGGCTTGCAGTAGTCGGAGAATACGAAGAAGGTCGCGCAGTACGCTTGTACGCCGCCGTGGAGCTGCATACCGTTCGCAATCGCTGCCATCGCGTGTTCGCGGATACCGAAATGCATATTTCTGCCTGCGAAATTCTCGGGTGAGAATACGCCGTATTGCATTTCCGCCGTGTCCTTCATATCCGAAAGGTTGGAAGGGGCGAGGTCTGCCGAGCCGCCCATAAGTTGGGGTACGTGCGGTGCGAGCGTGTTGAGCACTTTCGCAGACGTTTGACGGGTTGCCATCGGTTTTTCGAAATCGTAAAGACCTGCAATTTCGTCGAAGTTGGGCATTTCGCCTGCCATCGCCTTTTTATATTCCGCCGCAAGCTCGGGGTATGCTTCTTCGTAAGCTTTGAAGGTTTCCGTCCATGCTTCCTGTGCTTTTGCGCCTGCGATTGCCGCTTTTGCGCAATGCTCGAAAACCTCTTGAGGACATTCGAAAGGAGCGGATTCCCAGCCGAGCTTTTCCTTGGCTTTCGCAAGGTTTTCCGCGCCAAGGGGTGCGCCGTGTGCCTTTGCCGAGCCTTCCAAGGGCGAGCCTTTACCGATGCGGGTATGGCAAATAATGACGGACGGTTTGTCCGTGCGCGCTTTCGCTTTTTCGATTGCCGCAGAGAGCGCCGCTACGTCGTCCGATTGCGTAAGGTCTACGTGCTGTACTTGCCAATGCTGCGCCGCAAAACGCGCGCCTACGTATTCCTTAAACGTGACGTCCGTGTCCCCTTCAATGGTGATTTCGTTATCGTCGTAGAAAAGAATGAGCTTGCCGAGCTTATGCGTGCCTGCAAACGAGCAAGCTTCGTAGGAAATACCTTCTTCCAAGCATCCGTCGCCGCAAAGCGCGTAGGTGTAGTGGTCTACGATTTTGAATTCCGGTGTATTGAACTTCGCCGCAAGGTGTGCTTCGGCCACTGCCATACCAACGGCGTTTGCAATCCCTTGACCGAGCGGTCCCGTCGTCGTTTCCACACCTGCGGTGTGTCCGTATTCGGGATGACCGGGGGTTTTGGAGTTAAACTGACGGAAACTCATCAAGTCTTCCTTAGTGAGCCCCATACCGTACAAGTGGAAAAGGGTATAATCGAGCATTGAGCCGTGCCCTGCGGAGAGAATGAAGCGGTCGCGGTTGTCCCATTGCATATCGTTAGGGTTAAACTTCAAAAAGTTTTGGAACAAAGTGTATGCAATCGGCGCGCAGCCCATAGGCAAACCGGGGTGACCGGATTTCGCTTTGTCAATCGCTTCCGCGGATAAAATTCTTATCGCGTTGATGGTGGTTTTCTGTACGTCCATACGATTCTCCTAAATCTAAATATTTTCTCGCGTATTCGCGCGGTTTTTTTCAAAGACCGTCTATTTCTATTATACATATTTCTCTTTGTTTTTTCAAGTCTTTGACAAAAAAAACTGTGAATTATTTTCTTATTTTTATTGGAAAGAGTTTTTTGTGCGGTTGTCATAAAAAATCGTGACAAGGGATAGTGAAATTGTTGACAATATATTTGCGCTATGATATAATAAATCGGTACAAAAGGAAAAAAAGGAGAAAGAAAAAATGGCGTTGTTTGACGTATCGACGGATTCGACCTGCGATTTGAAAAAGGCGTACGTGGAAGAGAGAAATATTTGGTTTGTACCCTTGACGTTCACGATGGAAAAGGGCGGACAAATCGAAGAATACTTCGATAACTTTGAAAAAGAAGAAGAATACGTAGCGTTTTACGAAAAGGTTGCGGCAGGGTACTTCCCTCGCACGGCGAAGCTCAATTATGAAGCGCACATGGAGCACTTCACGAAGATGGCGGAAGCAGGTGTGAAAGATGTCGTGCATTTTATGATTTCTTCGGGGCTTGCGAATACGATCACCATTACCGAGCAAGCCGCTCGCGATATGAAGGAAAAGTACCCCGATTTTAACGTGTACGCAGTCGATCCTTTGACGGCGACTATCGGACAAGGGATTTTGGTTTCCTTGGCGGCGGACTGCCGTGATAAGGGTATGACCGCGAAAGAAACGTACGACTATTTGATGGAAGTACGTAATCGTATCCAGCATTGTGTTTTCCCTAACGACTTATTTTATCTGAAAAAAGGCGGTAGAGTTTCGGCGGCGGCTGCGGTGTTTGGCTCGATGTTGAATATTAAACCCATGCTTGCATTCGACGCGGAAGGTAAGCTTAAAGTGCAAGAAAAATGCAAGGGTATGAAGAAAGCCTTTGCGCGCGTTATCGATCACATGGCGCTTGCGCCCGTAGATGAAACGGGGATTGCGGTCGTTGTGCATACGAATAATGAAAAGGGCGCGCAGGAATTGGCGGCTTTGGTGGAAGCGAGAACGGGTGTGAAACCGCAAATTACGATTATGGGTCCTGTCATCGGCTCGCACGTTGGCCCTGGCGGCGTCGCTTGCGGTTGGGTATCGACGAAAACGAGATCGGAGCTTTTCGATTTGTTGAAATAAGGTATACAAGAAACGGTGTTTGCACCGTTTCTTTTTTCTTGACTTTTTTCTTTTGCGGTGGTATACTATTTATACAACCGAATACGAACGAACGGTACTTTGTCTAAGGACAAGGTTTAATAGGGAAGAGGGAAATCGGTGTTTTCCGAATTGCTCCGCTGCCGCCACAACCGTAAGAACGTCCGTCCGCTTTCACTGCGTAAAACGTGGGAAGGAAGGGGGCAGGTACGCGTTGAATGCGTACAAGGGCGTTGTAAGCCGGGAGACCTGCCGCGCGTTTTAGAAAACGATTTTCTGCGGACGGGCGGAAAGGCGTTATTTACCGCTTGAAAGCCGAGCGGAGATTTTCGCATACCATTCCCCGAAAGCAAGAGGTTGCTTTCGGGGAATTTTTTAAGGAGTGGCGAAGAAATGAAAGTTTTTCGTAAAGTGTTGGTAGGTTTGTTGCTCGCTTTGACGGCTGTCCTTTCGTCCGTTTTGTTTTTTGCGTGCGGCAAGAGCGCGGACGGGGTGGAGCCGTTGGTGATTGTCGCGGACGAGAATGCGGCAGGGAAGACGTTGCTGGAAGTGATGTCGGAAATGGAAGAAAACGGAGAGTTTTCCTATAAAGTAAAGGATGGTATGATTGTAGAGATTAACGGCACGGAAAACGATTTGGATTACAATCCTTGCTGGATGCTCTATACGTCCGACCAAGAAAACTCGAATACGGCGTGGGGGGAATATGAGTACGGCGGCGAAACGCTCGGTAGCGCGAGCGTCGGCGCGGATAGCTTGATTGTAAAATCGGGTGAAGTGTACGTTTGGGTGTATCAAGAATTTTAATCAAAAGAAGGGGGCATGTACGCGTTGAATAGCGAAAATAAGCAAACACAAACACGGGAAAAAACCGTCAAACAAAGGGCGGCGCGCACGAGCAAGGAAGTTGCGTACGTCGCGGTTTTTGTCGCGCTCGTGATTGCTGCGCAGCTTGTGTTTGCGATGATTCCAGGGCTTGAAATTGTCACCGTGCTATTCGTTTCCTATGCCTTTGCGTTTGGGATTTGTAGGGGAATGCTCGCTGCGACGTCGTTTTCGCTGCTTCGGCAGCTCGTTTTTGGGTTTGTGCCGTCTGTTTTAGCGTTGTATTTGCTTTATTTCAATCTATTGACGTTGCTTTTCGGTGTGTTAGGCAGGGCAGTGAAACGCCCGTCGTTAAACCTTTGGTGGCTCGTCGCAGTTGCTTGCGCGTGTACCGCGCTCTTTTCTATCCTCGATAATCTAATTACGCCTTTTTGGCTGGGGTACGGTTGGAAAGAAGCGAAGAAATATTTTTTGCTTTCCTTGCCCGTGATGTTTCCGCAAATCGGTTGTACGGGGGTGACGGTTGGATTTTTGTTTTTACCGTTGATAAAGGCGTTTCGGTTGACAAAAAGGGGCTTGCGTTGAGCTCTTTTTTTGTTTGAATATAGATATGCGCAAGTGTACAACTGCGCGTGGGAATATTTCACTAAGAAATGCTTGCGAAAGAATTACATAAAAATAAGAAAGAATTGCGGTTGGATTTTTTGAAAAAAGTATTGCAAATCATCTGAAAATTTGCTACAATAGACACAGTAAAGAATAAGGAGTATTGTTATGACTTTTGAACAGGCAAAAGCGCTTCTTGCGCAAAAAGGACAAATGCAACTTTTGAAATATTACGACGAATTAAACGCGGAAGAAAAGAAAAACCTTCTCGACGCGATTGAAAATATCAATTGGAGCTTTGAGGAGGATCTTGCAAACCCCGTGGATATGAGCGGTAAGAACCGTGACATTTCCCCCATTTCGGGGCTTCGTCTTTCCGCAATCGAAGCAAGAAAGGCAGAGTTTGAAGAAATCGGTGTGCAGGCGATCAAGGACGGCAAGGTAGCGGCAGTTTTGCTTGCGGGCGGTATGGGTACTCGTCTTGGCGTAGACGGCCCGAAAGGCGCGTATGATATCGGTTTGACGAAGCCGCTTTATATTTTCGAGCAACAAATGCGCAACTTGCAGGAAGTCAACGAAAAGTGCGGCGCGATCGTGCCTTTGTACATTATGACGAGCGACAAAAACCACGCGCAAACGACGAGCTTTTGGAAAGAACATAATTATTTCGGGTATCCCGAAACGGAAGTTAAGTTCTTTAAGCAAGACATGGCGCCTGCTGTGGACTACGACGGCAAAATTATCCTTGAAAGAAAGGATATGCCTGCGCTTTCGCCCAACGGTAACGGCGGTTGGTTCGCTTCCTTACAAAGAGCAGGGCTTTGCGAAGACTTGCATAAACGCGGCGTGGAATGGTTGAATATTTACGCGGTGGACAACGTATTGCAACGGATTGCCGATCCCGTATTCGTGGGTGCGACGATTGAAAGCAAGGTAAATTGCGGCGCGAAGGCGATTTTCAAAACCAATCCTTACGAAAAGGTAGGTGTTTTGTGTAAGGACGGTAATCAGCCCGATATTATCGAATACTACGAGCTTACGGATGAAATGGCGAACGAACGCGACGAAAACGGCGACCTTGTATACAGCTACGGCGTAATCATGAACTACCTTTTCAGTCTTGCGAAGCTTGAAGAAATCGTAGATAAGAAAATCCCCGTACATATCGTTGAAAAGAAGATTGAATGTCTTTGCGAAGACGGCGTGACGAGAAAACCTGAAAAGGAAAACGGCAAAAAGTTTGAAACGCTCGCGGTGGATTTGATCAAGCTTATGGGCAGCGTACTCCCTTACGAAGTCGTTAGAGAAAAGGAATTTGCCCCCATTAAGAATAAGACGGGTGTAGACAGCGTAGAATCGGCAAGAGAGCTTTTGAAATTGAACGGAGTGGAACTCTAATGGCTGTCGAGCTTGTAGGGAACGAAAAACTCCAGCGTTTCATTCAACTTTTGGCAAACTTGAACCACGCGTCGGCGGAAATGCTAAAAACGGGGAACACCCGTTATCTTGCGACGTTGAACGACGTGATTGAAGAAATGTACTCGATTCAAAACGGTTCGGATGCGGAAGAATATACCGCAATCGATGAAGACGCGCAAATTATTTACAAGAACTTTGACGCGATGGTTGCGATGCTCAAAAGCAATGAGAGCGATACGCCTGATATGGCGACGAACGTGACCGTCAAGCATTTCTTGCGGAATATTTTTGAGGCAAACGTCCGCATTATCCGCGATTACGGATTGGCGTAAAAATCGAATAAAAAATTAAAACGGGGCGACCATGTACGAGATGAGCGCTCCGTTTTTTCTATTTAGAAGATGTTTTCCAAGCCAAAGGCGTAGGATTGGGGGATATCTTCGCTTAAACACAGCACCACTTCAATTTTGGAAATTGCGCTGTCGTAGTCTTTCACGTATAAATTGCCGATCGCCTCGCTTAATTGAAAATCAATTTCGTGCAAAATGGTGTGCGGCAACCAAACGTAAAGGGTGTTTTTCTTGTTTTCCCAAAACTCCCGAACGGCGTCGCCGTCGTCCGCCGTCGCAGTCTTTGCAAACGATTTATCCATTAAGACTTGCAAACGTGCGGAAAATTCGTCGAACACCTTGTTCACGTACCAAAGCTCCGCGACCGTCGCACCGATGATGATGAGTAGGGTGATTAAAATACTAATGAGCGTACGTATCATTTTCTCTCCTTTACCATAACCGTTCTTTCCAATCCAAGTGAAAGATTTTATACGAATCTCCCTTTTGTTGGAAGTAGACTTTTCCGTCGCCGTCTACGGTTGCAACAAGTACTTTTTTCAATTCATCGCAACCCTGTCCTTGTAAGGCTGTCCAAAAATATCCTGCGTCTTTGCCCGTGATTTTCAGGTTTTTCTTGTCGAATTTGCCGTCCGTGACAATGACGATGGGAAGGGAGGTTTGCAGTTTTTCATAGTCTTGCTTGGGCAGGGCGGAAAAGGTGCCTTCCGATTCGTAAAGCGCGTATTCAATTCCATCGAGCGCGAAATACCCCTCGATTCGCAAGCTTGCAATCAAGTCCGAAACGTCTAAATTGTTCTTTTTAAGTTGGGTATCGTCAATGCCCTTTTTATTGAGTACGATACTCGGCGTGCCGCTTAAAATTGTTTTTGCGCCCTTCCACTTCAAGTCGATAAGGCATACGATTTGATGCAAAAGATAGACGGTGAGAATGGCGATCACACCGTATAAAAGGGGCAGGGAGTTGTCGCTCATGGGGATACAAGCGAGCTCGGAAATGATGAGCGTGATGACGAGCTCATAGGGCTGCATCTCCCCGATTTGCCGTTTTCCCATTAAACGCATAACGATAAAAAGCGTGATAAAAATAATAGTGGTGCGTACAAAAATCAATCCCATACGGATATTTTGTGGAAAAATTCGGGAAATATTCCCCAAACACTTGCCTTTTGCGCGCGTATGCGGTATAATAATTAAAAAGTAAGAGTAGCTTTGACGCGTTAAGTGCTGCCGAACGGGACGTTGTCGGTGGACGAAAGAAGAAATTTTCTGCGGTGTCAAGGCGCGTCCGCTACAAAATGGGGCGACCGTGTACGCGTTGAACGATAAATACACGAACGCTCACAAGCTTTGCGGACCTTCTTTTTAAGGAGGTTTTTATTATGCAAAAAAGCACTGCTTTGCGTTGGAAAGAGTTGCTCTTATCCCCAACGCTCGTAGGCAAAAACAAGAGTCATAAGATTGCGTACGTTTCGGTGATGACGGCGCTGATTGTCGTCGCGAATATGTTTTTTGAGTTCAAGCTCGCCGATACGCAGTTTTCGCTGACGTTGTTCGTTTCCGCGGTATGCGGCGTGATTATTGGTCCGCTGTTTGGCTTTGCAGCCTGTTTTTTAGGGGACTTGGCTGGTTTTTTATACAATTCGGGCGGGTTTGCGTATATGCCGTGGATTGGTTTGTCGATGGGCTTGACCGCTTTTTTCGCAGGCTTGATTATTGGCGGTATTAAGAGTGAAAAAACTTGGTTTATATACGTAAAGTTGGCGTTGATTTCCCTGCTGACGTTCGGGGTTTGTACGGTGGCGATCAACACGACGGCATTTTGGCTGCTCTATTCGAAGGTGAGCTACAAAACCTATTTGGTGACAAGGCTTTTCGTGCAAGGGCAGATTTGGAATAGCCTATTCAATTACGCGCTTTTGTTTGTTGGAGTACCCGTTTTGGCAAGGGTAAAACCCTTGAAAATCCGCTTAAATTAACGTAAAATACAAAATATAAAAATCGTCGAGTTCTACTTGACGATTTTTTATTATTATGCTATAATAATAAAAGTGCGTTGGACTTTTCCGCGTACAAAAAGGAGCAAAAACGCTATGTATGATAAAGAGATACTCGGTTTTTTTCACTTATACGGATTGATGATCGGCGTGGGGCTTTTGGCAGCGTTTGCCGTGTTATTTTACACCGCGAAAAAGAAAAAATTCGACGAAAAATTTATTGATTTTGTCTTTTATAACGGCATTGTATCGATTGCCGTGGGCTTTGGTGCGGCGGCGCTTTTCCAAGCCTTTTATAACTATATCGAGAACCCCGCCGCGGGCTTTAAGGTGGGCGAAGGGATTACCTTTATCGGCGGTTTGATCGGCGGTATCGTATGCTTCTTGGCGGTATATTTTATTTTCAGAAAACGTTACAAGACCCGTTTGATCGATGTCGTTTCGGCGCTTCCTGCTTGTATTATTATCGGGCATGCGTTTGGACGTGTGGGCTGTCTTTTTGCAGGCTGCTGCCACGGCGAACCGACGAACGCTTGGTATGGGATTACAATGAATACAATAGAATACGGCAGAGCAAAAGTCGTGCCTGTGCAGCTCTTTGAAGCGATTTTCCTTTTCGCATTGTTTGCAATTTGCTTTATTTTGACGATGAAAAAGGATTTTAAGCATAATTTGAGTATCTATTTGACGGGCTACGGACTTTTCCGTTTCATCATCGAGTTTATGCGCGACGATCCGCGCGGTGAGTTTTTGGGCTTGCCCCCGTCGCAGTTTTGGGCGATCGTTATGATTTTTGCGGGCGTTGGCGTATATTTCTTGACCGAATATTTGATGAAAAAGCGGAAGGCGGAGCTGGAAGCGGCGGAAAATCTTGAAAGTGTAGAAACGAAGAAAACGGAGGAAGAAAAATGAGAAATCTCACCCTTTTAACCGATTTATATCAACTCACAATGGGCTACGGTTTTTACCGTCACGACAAGCACGAAGAGGAAGTCGTGTTCGACTTGTTCTTCCGTAAAAACTCGCTGATCACCTACTCCCTTGCGGCAGGGTTAGAGCAAGCGATGGATTATCTTTTGAATTGGCGTTTTGACGATGAAGACATCGCCTATTTGCGCTCACTCAAGCTCTTTGACGAGGACTTCTTGGCATACTTAAAAAATATGAAGTTTACGGGGGACGTGTACGCGGTGAAAGAGGGTACGCCCGTCTTCCCTGGCGAGCCGATTTTGACGATTAAAGCGCCTTTGATTCAAGCGCAATTCGCGGAAACCGCGCTTTTGAATATCATCAACCACCAAACCTTGATTGCGACGAAATCGTCGAAGATTTGCCGCGCGACGGCAGGGCAAGGGGTTGTGATGGAGTTTGGCTTGCGCAGAGCGCAAGCGCCTGACGCAGGTATTTATGGCGCGCGCGCGGCGGTGATTGGCGGTTGCGCGTCTACCTCGAACGTGATTGCAGGGCAAATGTTCGATATTCCCGTAGCGGGCACGATGGCGCATAGCTGGGTAATGGATTATCCCACCGAGTACGAAGCTTTCCGCGC
Organism: Clostridiales bacterium; assembly: GCA_015071005.1. Lineage (GTDB taxonomy): Bacteria > Bacillota > Clostridia > Christensenellales > Borkfalkiaceae > Scatosoma. Next base: position 150,064 of record SVIG01000004.1, read on the forward strand.
GTATGCGAATGCGTACCCCGATAGCTGTATGCTTTTGGTGGATACGTACGATACGCTTCGCAGCGGTATGCCCAATGCGATTAAGGTCTTTAAGGAACTCCGCGCGGCGGGGCACGAACCCAAGGGTGTACGCTTGGACAGCGGCGACTTGGCGTATCTTTCCAAAAAAGCGAGAAAAATGCTCGACGACGCAGGCTTTGAAAACGCGATCGTTTGCGTTTCGGGGGACTTGGACGAACGCTCGATTAGTTCCCTTATCCAACAGGGCGCAAAAATCGGTTCGTGGGGGGTAGGTACGCGTTTAATCACGTCGGAAGATCTGCCTGCACTCGGCGGCGTGTATAAATTGGCGGCGGTTATTGAGAAGGACGGCACGGTCACGCCGAAGATCAAGCTTTCGGATAACACAGCAAAAATCACGAACCCTGCTTTCAAGAGCTTGTACCGCTTGTACGACAAGGAAAACGGTATGGCGATTGCCGATTTGATTACGCTCAAAGACGAAACGGTGGACGAAAGTAAGCCGTTGACTCTTTTCCACCCGATTGAAACTTGGAGAGAACACGAAGTAGAAAATTTCTACGCCGTACCTTTGCAGGAAACGATCGTAAAGAATGGAAAACTCGTCTACGAGTTCCCCAAGCTTATGGAAGTGCAAGCGTATTCCAAAGCGGAGCTTGCGAAGTTCTGGGAAGAATATTTGCGTTTGGATTTGCCGCAGGTGTACAAGGTCGACTTGTCGAAAAAACTGCACGATTTGAAATTCGGTATGATAGACGGTATTCGTAAAAAAGCGAAAAAGGAAAGCGAGAAATGAGTGAAGCATTGTTAGCGAAAAAACAGAAAAACGCGGCGAATGCGTGGGGCGTATTCTGGTTTGCCGTGTTGATTCTTATCGACTTGGTGTCCAAATTGATTGCGGACGTGTACTTTGCGCAACCCAATGCGAGCCAAGAAATCACGATTATTCCGAACGTAGCGGTGTTGCGCATGGCATATAACCGCGGTATCTCGTTTGGGGTGGGCTCGGGCGCGTCGATGGCGGTGAAGCTTTCCGTGCTCATCGGTACGGGCGTTTTGATGCTCATTTTCTCGATCGTGTTTTTCCGCCTGGACAGCAAACGGAAATTTTTGCGAGTCGCGCTTGTGTTGGTTATTGCAGGCGGTATTGGGAATTTGATCGATAGACTTTACTATCAAGTATGGGATCCTGCAAGCTATCAAGGCGGTTTTAGAGACGGTGTGCGCGATATGGTAGATTTGACTTTCTCGTTCATCGGTTTTTCGGCGGTGTGCAACTTGGCGGATTTTTGGATTACCTTCGGTGCGGCGGTGCTGATTTTGGCGCTCTTATTTTTTGACCGCGACGCGGTGTTCCCCTTAGGGAAATATAGAGCGATGGCAAAGGCGCACGAAGAAGAAACGGAAAAAGCCAAAGCGGAAAAATTGGCGAAAATGGAAGAAATAAAGAATGGATAAACGGCTCTTCGTTGCGGAAGACAATTACAAACGTTTGGACTTGTTTTTGAGCGAGCAAACGGACGAGTTTACCCGTTCGCGCTTGAAAAAGCTCATCGAGGACGGACACGTTTCCGTGCGCGGAAAGGTGACGACGAAAGCGGGCGCGGATATCAAAATCGGCGACGAAGTTGTGTTAGACGTACCCGATGCGGTGGAGTATTCGGTACAGCCCGAAAATATTCCCATTGATATCGTCTACGAGGATAGCGATTTCGCGGTGGTGAATAAGCCCTGCGGCATGACCGTACACGTCGGCAACGGAAATGAGAGCGGTACGCTCGTCAACGCGCTTTTGTACGCGCTCGAAAGTTTGAGCGGTATCGGGGGCGTGTTGCGCCCTGGGATCGTGCACCGTATCGACAAGGACACGACGGGGCTTTTGGTCGTTGCAAAAAACGACAAGGCGCACGTTTCGCTCGCGAGCCAAATTGCACAAAAGACGTGCAAGCGCACCTATTACGCTCTTTTGGAAGGGAACTTAAAAACGGACAGCGGCCGTGTGGTGACGGATATTGGCAGACACCCGACCGACCGTTTGAAAATGGCGGTTTTACCCGACGGACAGGGCAAGATTGCGATCACCGATTACGAAGTAATCGCTCGTTTTGGCGCGGACTTTACCCTTTGTAAATTTGATTTGCAAACGGGGCGCACCCACCAAATTCGCGTACACGCGAAGCACTTAGGGCATCCGATTGCCTGCGATCCCGTGTACGGGTATAAAAAGCAAAAACTGAAAGGGGACGGGCAACTTTTACATGCACAGCGTTTGGAGCTGACGCACCCGAGTACGGGGGAGAAAATGTCCTTCAACGCGCCCCTGTCCACGGCTTTTGCGGAAATTTTAAGAAAACTTTGCAAGCAATATGCGGTGGATCAAGCCGCTTTTGACGATATTTTGGAATAAGAAACGGGAGTGGAAATTACGCGACGTTATGCTGAAAATTACGAAGGTAAAACGGAATAGCATTGGCAAAGAACTCGGCTTAGAGGTCGGGGATTGTATCGTCGCGTTCGACGGACATCCTTGCGAGGACGAGCTCGATTATTTGTACTATTGCGAAACGGACGGTTTTTCCATGACGGTACGCGATAAGCGCGGCGAAGGGGAAGTGACGGTCGAAATTGAAAAGGACGAAGGGGAAGATTTGGGCTTGGAGTTTGAGAAAAACACCGCCATTCGCACCTGTCATAATCGTTGCGTCTTTTGCTTTGTCGATCAAATGCCTAAGGGTATGCGCGAGAGCTTGTACGTCAAGGACGACGATTACGGCATGAGCTTTTCGTGCGGAAATTTCGTCACCCTTACCAACCTTTCGGACGAGGGTTTAGAGCGGATTATTCGCTTGAAGCTTTCCCCGTTGTACGTATCGGTGCATACGTTGAACCCCGAGCTGCGCGTAAAATTGTTGCGAAACCGTTTTGCTGGCAAGATTGTCGAGCAAATAAAACGGCTTGTGGAAGGCGGGATACATTTGCATTGTCAAGCGGTGTTAGTGCCGAATGAAAACGATGGCGAGGAGCTTGCTTATACGGCGCGCGAGCTTTTCAAGTACTACCCTTACGTCGAAGATATCGCGTGCGTGCCAACGGGGCTTACCAAGTACCGCGAGGGCTTGTACCCGATTGCGGACGTGGACGGAGAGTACAGCGCTAAACTCCTTGATCTCGTAGATGAATTAAACGAAGAATTCGGGGTAAACTTCTTGCTCCCTGCCGACGAGTATTTCGTTAAGTCGGGGCGGAAGTTCAAGGACGCGAGCTTTTACGGCGACTTTGAACAAATCGAAAATGGGATCGGTATGACGGCAAAATTCCTTGCCGAAGCGAACACGGCGCTTGCCGAGCTTATCGGAAACGGTGGGGGCAGGTATGCGTTGAAAACGCCGAAAAAGTCCTTAATCGTGTGCGGCACGAGCGCGGAAGGGCTGAATAGAGAGCTTATAGCGCGTTGCAACGGCAGTATAGAAAGCCTGCACGCGGACGTGCTTGCGGTAGAAAACGATTACTTTGGGCATACCGTTACGTGTACGGGACTTTTGACGGGCGTGGATATTTTACGCGCGCTTGAAAAGTACCGCGAAAGGGGCGGCGAGTTTGACGAAGTGGTGTTGGCTGGCAACGTTTTGAAGGAGTTTGAGGACGTGTTCCTTTGTGGAATGACGTTGAGAGAATTGAAGAAAAAATTAGCTTTTGAGAATATCCGCATCAACCGTGACGGGGGTTATGGTTTGATAGAAATATTAGCAAGTGACGGAGGTGATAGATAATGGCGAATCCATTGATTGCGTTGGTAGGTAGACCCAACGTGGGGAAAAGTACCTTTTTTAACAAAGTGGCAGGCAGAAAAATTTCCATTACGGAAGATAGACCTGGGGTAACGCGTGATAGATTATATACGGACGCAGTATGGCGGGATAAGCATTTCACAATGGTCGATACGGGCGGTATCGAGTTGAAATCGGAAGATATCATGTGGAAAGAAATTGCCAAGCAAGCGGACGTGGCGATTGAAACGGCGGACGTAATTTTGTTCTTTACGGACGGAAAGGAAGGGTTGCACCCGTCCGATTACGACGTGGCAGATATCCTTCGTCGCAGCAAAAAACCGGTCATTCTCGTCGTGAATAAAATCGACGATTATTCGCCCGATAAGGTGTTTGAGTTCTATTCGTTGGGGCTTGGCGAGCCGTACGCGATTTCCGCGGAGCATTCCAAGGGGATTGGCGACGTACTCGACGAGGCGATTTTGCATTTCCCCGATACCACGCAAGAGCCCGTGCCGTCCTTGAAAATTGCCGTAGTCGGCAAACCGAACGCAGGGAAATCGAGCTTGGTAAATAAGATCCTTGGTCACGAAAGAAGCATCGTCACCCCCATGGCAGGTACGACGCGAGACGCGATCGATACCCTTTTCTATCGCGGCGACAAGGCGTATACGATCATCGATACGGCAGGTATCCGCAAGAAGAAAAACGTGGACGACGACGTGGAATATTATAGCAATATGCGTGCTTTTGACGCGGTACGCCGCAGCGACGTGTGCTTGCTCGTGGTGGATAGCGCGGAAGGCTTGACCGAGCAGGACGTAAAGATCATCGGTTACGTACACGAGCAGGGCAAACCGTCCGTCATCGTTATGAATAAGTGGGATTTGGTGGAAAAGGATACCCACACGGTCAATCGCTTTGAAGAACAGCTCAAAGAAGATTTGAAATTCATGGATTACTTTAAGTCCATCTACATTTCGGCAAAGACGGGTCAGCGCGTAGAAAAGATGCTTGCGGCTGTGGACGAAGTGTACGCAAACGCGTCGTTTAGAGTGCCTACGGGCGAGCTGAACGATTTGATTAGCGACGCGGTAAGATTGCAAGAACCGCCTTCCTATTTGGGTAGAAGAATGCGCGTATTCTTCTCTTCGCAAGTGGGCGTTTGTCCGCCGCTTTTCGTCTTGCACGTCAACGACGAGCGATTGCTCCATTTCTCTTATGCGAGGTACTTGGAAAACCAAATTCGCCGCGCGTACGATTTCACGGGCACGCCTATCAAAATCGTCGTGAGAGAAAAGAAGGACGAGGATTGATTTTTTGGCGGTGAAAATCGCGTTGTATTGCTTGGAAAATAAGGAAAAAGATTATGAAAGCATTTGATTTTTCACAAAATTGGTGGCAATTTATCGTCATTGCAGTCGTATGCTATTTCGTCGGTTGTTTCAATTTCGCGCGCTTGATTTCCAAAATCAAAAAACGCGATATTACCAAAATCGGCAGCGGAAATCCCGGTACGATGAATATGAGCCGAGAATTTGGCTTGAAAGTGGGCTTGATTACCTTCCTTTGCGATGCGGTGAAGGGCGGTTCGCTTGCCTTGATTAGCTATTTTATCTACCGCGATTATTATTTCGAAGACTCGTTTGTGCGCGTGTCGGACGTTACGAGATATTTTTGCGGACTGTGCGTAATCATTGGGCATATTTTCCCTGTGACGATGAAGTTTAAGGGCGGGAAGGGTATCGCTTCCACGCTCGGGCTTTTTTGGTTTTGCCTGCCTTGTGAATGGGGCTGGTGGGCGCTCATTTGCTTTGCACTTTTGGTCGGCGTAGTGTTCTTTATCGCGTATACCGAATGGGGCTCGCTCGGCTCGCTTTTGGGCGTTTCGGGATTGAGTATTATCCAGCTCGTAATTTTCTTCAAACGGTACGGAAACGTATTCAACGCGTACTTGGTATGGTTGTACATGCTGATTTTGGCGATTAACGTACTCACGTGGGCGGCGCATCATCAAAATATTGCGCGCTTATTCTCGGGCGAAGAACATCATACTTCCGTTAAAAAATTGGCAAAAAAGAAGGTAAAATAAAATCCATATAGGTAAAGGATATGAAAGTAATTATTGTTGGTTGTGGTAGGGTTGGCAATAACCTCGCCGAGAAATTGAATAATGACGGCAACGAAGTGACGGTCATTGATATGCAAGCGTCGAAGGTGCGCGAAATTACGGGTAGATTCGACGTTATGGGCATCATTGGAAACGGCGCTACGCCGAATACTTTGCGTGAGGCTGGGATAAAAAATACCGACCTTTTCATCGCCGTTACGAATTCGGACGAGTTGAACTTGCTTTGCTGTATGATTGCGAAAAAGGAAGGGGAATGCCAAACGATTGCGCGTGTTAAAAACCCCGAATACAGCACCGAGTCCGCATACCTTAAAGAAGAGCTTGGGCTTGCGATGGTCATCAATCCCGAGTACGAAGCGGCGCAAGAAATCGCGCGCGTGCTCCGTTTCCCTGCGGCAATTAAAATTGAGCCGTTTGCAGGGGGCAGGGTCGAGTTGATTAAGTTTAAGCTTGCCGCGGATAGTCCGATTGTAGGGCTTTCCATTAAGGAAGTGATGATGAAATATCATGCGGACGTACTCTTTGCGACAATCGAACGCGGCGAAGAAGCGTATATCGCGAACGGCGACTTCGTCTTTGCGGATAAGGACGTTGTTTCCATTGTTGCGTCGCCGAAAAACGCGCACGACTTTTTCTCGACGATTCGTTGCAAAGGGCATTCAATCAAAGACGCGCTTGTGGTAGGCGGCGGCGTAATTACCCATTATCTTTGCGAGATTTTGGAAAAATCGAGCTTGGCATTAAAAATTATTGAAAAGGATAGAGAAGTTTGCGACGAATTGGCAGGCTTGTTCCCCAAATTCAATATCATTCACGGCAAACCCACGGATAAAGAGCTTTTGACGGAAGAAGGTCTTGCGCGGACGGGCGCGTTTGTTGCGCTTGCACAGCAAGACGAAGAAAACGTGCTCCTTTCTCTTTTTGCGCAGGACGTTGCGAGCGGAAAATTGATTACAAAAATCAATCGCACCGATTACGATAGCGTAATTAGTCGTTTAGATTTGGATACGACGATTTGTCCCGTCAACATTACGTCCGATCAAATTTTGCGTTATGCGCGCTCCACGCAAAGCACGAGCGGTAGCAACATTGAAACGCTTTATAATATTATCCCTGGGCAAGTGGAAGCGACGGAATTTATCATCAAGGAAAACTCTCCGATTATCGGCAAACCCTTGTGGGAATTGAAGTTTAAGGAAAACGTACTCGTCGGCGCGATTTACCGCAATAAGCAGGTGATCGTTCCGCGCGGCAACGACGTAATTGAAGCGGGGGACGCGGTCGTTATCATTTCCAAAAAACTTGGTATCACCGACGTTGCGGAAATTTTAAGGTGACGGATTATGAATTTTTCGATTATTAAAAGAACGCTCGGTTGGATACTCCTATTTGAAGCGGTATTCTTCCTTGTGCCGATGATTACGGCGGCGATCTATTGGGAAGAAGAATTCTTCGCCTTTATGATTACCATGCTCGTGTGCGGCGTATTTGGTGGATTTTGTTTGATAGGGAAACCGAAAAATACGAATATTTATGCCAAGGAAGGCTGCGTAATCGTTGCGCTTTCTTGGATTGTGATGAGTCTTTTTGGTGCGTTGCCCCTCTTTTTTTCAGGCGTGGACGCATATAGCAATTACGTAGACGCGCTGTTTGAAATCGTGTCAGGCTTTACCACGACGGGCGCAACCATCGTGCCTACGGGCGCGCAGGTGGCGGCATTGCCGAAGTGTATTTTAATGTGGCGAAGTTTTTCCCATTGGGTAGGCGGCATGGGTGTACTCGTCTTTATTATGGCGTTCTTGCCTTTGAGTGGCGCGCGGAATTTGTATATCATGAAAGCGGAATCTCCGGGCCCAGAGGTGAGCAAGCTTGTGCCGAGAGTTCGTAAAACGGCGTTGATTTTGTACGTCATTTATACGGGTATGACGGTAGTGGAATTTGTTATGCTTTTGTGCGGAGGTATGTCTATTTTTGAGGCTATTAACGCTTCCTTTGCAACGGCAGGTACGGGTGGATTTTCTGTGAAAGCGGACGGGTTTTTGGGTTATTCGTCCTACTTGCAAATTGTTGTCACCGTATTTATGCTGCTCTTCTCGATGAATTTTACGTCTTACTATTTGATTGGCAAGGGTAAATTTAAGGACGCGTTTAACGCGGAGATACGCGCTTTTCTTTGGATTGTGTTGGCGGCGATTACGCTTGTCACCTTGAATTTGCATTTCACCCAAAGTCAAGTCCTTTCGGGCGGCGCGGCGTTGAAACACTCGGCATTCTCGGTCGCGTCCGTGATTTCTACGACAGGCTTTGCGACGGTAGACTTTGCAGAGTGGCCTGCCTTTGCGCAAACGGTGCTTGTTGTGATTATGTTTATCGGCGCGTGTGCAGGCAGTACGGGCGGCGGCATAAAAGTTTCGCGCGTAGTGATTATGGGGAAAGGGGCGTACCACGAAGTTGGCAGAATGCTTCATCCCAAGCTCGTGAAAAAAATTACGATGGATAAGCAAGTGGTGAGCCACGAAGTCGTGCGCTCGGTCACCGCTTTCTTTATGGCGTACGTGCTCATTTTCGTCGTTTCACTCTTGTTGATTTCCTTGGACGGAATGGACACGACGACGAACTTTACGGCCGTTGCGGCGACGATTAACAATATTGGGCCGGGGCTTGGTAGAGTTAGCCCGGCAGGCTCGTTTGCGGACTTTTCAGGTTGGTCGAAAATCGTATTCATTTTCGATATGCTCGTCGGGCGTTTGGAAGTCTTCCCGATGCTTGTTTTGTTCGCACCCAAGACTTGGAAAAAAGGCGCGTAAGATAAGGAATAAAATCGTTCAACGCGTACATGCTACGGCATAATAGTAAAAATTGTGCGTAATATGTTAAAAAATGCTATTGACATTTTTCATTTTAGCCTATACTATATTGTCATAAGATGATTTGGAGGTATTTATGAAGAAAAAATGGTGGCTTTTAGCTTTGGCAAGCGTTGCGGCGTTAGCACTCGTTGCTTGCGGAAAATCGAGCGATAAAGGTTCGCAAGGCGAAGGCGATAGCACGAGCATAGAAAGCAGCGAAGACGTTGGAAATAGCGAATCGAGCGGGAATACGGATACTTCGTGCGTACATAAAGGGATGAGGAAAATTAACGCGATTGAGCCGACTTGCGCTTATTCGGGTAACCTTGAGTGTTGGGTTTGCAACGATTGCAAGACGTACTTTTTAGATGAAGAAGGTACGCAAGCAACCACGCGTGAGGAAATTAAACTTCCACAGCGTTCGCACGATAGTATTTTTGTGGAAGCGTTGGCGGCGTCCTGCGGCAAAGAAGGGAATCACGAGTATTATACCTGTTCGATGTGTGAAAAATATTTCGAGGACGAAGCGTGTACGGTACTTTTGGAGAAAACGGACGTATTTTTGCCCGCCTTGCCGCACAATTTGACGCACGTGCCTATGGTATATGGCAAGGGTTATGAGCAGGGCCGCTTAGAGCATTGGTATTGTGACGCTTGCGAGGGGTATTATGCGGATGAAAACGCAGATACGGAAATCGATTCTACGGAAACCGTGCTTGCCGCGCCCTATGACATCACCGATTTTATCGTAGAAGTACCCGAAGATAAAACGCCCGTTGTCTTGCAGCTTTCGGATACGCAAATTATCGACGCAGGGCAAACCCGTCCTGGACGCGACGGTGTGCTTTACGATTGGTGGGCGACTGGCAAAACCGAAGAGCGTTGTTATAAGTACGTTAGAGAAACGATTAATGCGACGAAGCCCGATTTTATTATCATTACGGGGGACGTAATTTACGGCGAGTTCGACGATAACGGCAGCGTTTGGACGGACTTTATCGCGTTTATGGAATCCTTCCAAATTCCTTGGTCGCCGGTATTTGGCAACCACGATAACGAAAGTAAAATGGGTGTGGATTGGCAATGTCAGCAGCTTGAAGCGGCAGAATATTGCTTCTTCGAGCAAAAGACGCTCAGCGGCAATGGGAACTATTCCGTTGGTATCGCGCAGGGCGGTGTGATCACGCGCGCGTTCTATCTTATGGATACCAACGGTTGCGGTCACGCAAGCGAGGAAAGTCTTGCAAACGGGCATACCTATGCAACCTTTGTTGGGTTTAAGCAAGACCAAATCGATTGGTACACGGCGCAAATTCAAGAATTAAAGCTTTCTTGTCCGAATACGAAGATTTCCTTTGCATACCATATTCAGCAGTATGTTTTCGAGGACGCTTATGCAAAATATGGGTTCAAGCAATCGAATCCAAAACAAGATATCAATGTCGATTGGTTGGATGATAAAGCGGAAGGGGATTTTGGCTATATCGGCAAACAAATGAAAGGCCCTTGGGATTACGATCGGTCGGTTTATAAAGGGATGAAAGCGCTTGGCGTGGATTCGATTTTCGTCGGGCACGAGCATTGCAATAGCGCGAGCGTCGTATATGAAGGAATCCGTTTCCAATACGGTCAAAAATCGAGTGAGTACGATCGTTTTAATAGTATCGCGGAAGACGGCACGGTTATAGAAGCTTGGACGCGTCCCGAAGGGGCGGTTTCCATGATCGGCGGTACGGTTATCCCCCTTTCCGAAGACGGTACGATCACCGAGCCGTACATTTATCTTTGCGGCGACGAAGCGGATAAGCGCAACCAAAAGCCTGCGCCCGAGCCCGAAGTAAACGGATTGAAAAAGGGTGCGGATTTATATGGCGACAGCGTGGTGACGATCAAAGCGGTAGCTTTTGACGAAACGACGAATGCGTATGCTGTCACGGCAAACTCGCAAGGGAAATTGTATATCAACACGGCGTTGTTGACGGGGAAAACGAGCTTCACGTTTAGCGTATACGTTGCAAGCGGATACAACTGCTTGGCGGGTTGCGGTCCTTTTTCCATTCGAGTCAAGCCGGACGATCACCGCGTAGATAATATCCCTGGCGGTGTGACGGATAGTCAAAATAAGCAGTACATTAACTTTGAAGAGGGCGGAAACGCGAGTGCGGACGAAGTGAGATTGCAAACGAATACGTGGCAAACCTTCACCGTAGACATTACGGATATCACGAGTGCGGCAACGCCTTGCACGGAATTTTCGTTTATTATTGCGGCAGGGAATACGATTTATTTGAAAGACCTTGCATTGAGCTAAAAAATGCGTTAAACTCGTACACGGTAGCATCAAATACGCGCGGAATGATGAATTCCGCGCGTAAATTTTAAGAAAAAAGTCCAAAAAGCGGACAAAAAATTGTTTACATTTTCCTATAATGTGTGTATAATAAGATAACCGAATATGGGGATGCACCGGATTCGATTGCCGGTGAGCGAAGAAATAAGCATACCGTAGACGGAGCGGCTACGATAAAACGTTCCACCTAAATTTAAATGCAGACAGAAATGCAAACTACGCTCTTGCAGCGTAACTCGTTTTTATAAAAACGATCGTCGCGCCTGATTTATCCGTCGGTTAGGGTCGCGGCGTCAATTAGACGGAACACTCTCGTTTGAATCGGAAGGTGTTTGCGCGAGAGTATTTAGCCTTCTGCGTTGCGCAAAGCGTGTTCACCCGCGTTGTGTAATTAAGAAATAATAGATGAAATAAGTATGTAGAAAGTTTTTTGGCAGCCGAGTAAGACGTGAGTTCAACTCTCACCATCTCCACCAACGAAATGACGCCTTTGGGGCGTCTTTTTTCGTTGGTGGAGATGGTAAATGGAGAAGGTAAACAAATTGTCGTGAGTTCGCGCGCAGCAAAGCCCTTTTCTTTCCTTTGTCGCGGCAAAAAAATATACCGTAGACAATATTTTTTTTCTTTCCCTATTGCAATCGAAAAATTTTTATGCTAAAATAAAGCAAATAGAGTTTGCATAACAATGCGGCAAAAATCGCAAAGGGGGTGTGCATTATAAAAGACGAATTTTATTACGCAAACGAATATAACGTAATTTCGGAATATAAGCATTTCCCTGCGGAAGTATATACGTTTACCAAGGAAGTGACGGACGTCGGCAAAGAAATTGCCGATACGGGCGCGGAAGTCACCACGCTCCAAACAAGCGATAGGAAAAAACGAACGAGAAAAACCGTTGACAATAGCACGGTGAATAAGTTTATGAACTCCGTTAAAGGCGTTGCTGCGACTTCTGCGGTGGTTGCCGTTGCGGCGTTGGGCGTGATCCCCGCTTCCACACAGCCTAAAGTGGCTTTGCAGGAATTCGCGGTTGGGGGTACGTACGTCGAATATCAAATCTCGATTGACGAATTACAAGATAATTTAGATTATTTTATCATCATCAGCACCCCGAAGGAAAGCGATCGCACGTTCGAGGTGGAAGAAAACGGCGTCTATCAAAATAGGGTAGAAGGGTTAACCCCTGCGTGCGAGTATTCCCTCGCTTTTGTTGGGTACAACGAATATTTGGGCAAGACGACGTATTTTGAAGAGAAGTTCCAAACGACAGCCGCGCTCGATTATGAGATGGGTATATCCAACGTCAGCGCGTCGAGCCTAAACGAAGTCCGCATTGATTTTTGGCATACCGCTTTAGACGATACATGCACAGCGGAATTGTTGCTCGATTATGGCAACGGCGAACCGCAAGAGAGATTGCCGATTACAAAATTTGATTTGTCGCGGGGCTTCGTGACCGTTCCCGTTTCGGAAACAACGACGTTTCTTTCCGTAAAGCCCATTGTCAGGTATGGAGCAGAGGAACAATCGGCAGAGTTCACGCCATACGAACACGCCTTTGACAGCGCGTTGGACGTTGACGTGAAAGTGGATAGCTACAATGGGAATATCGTCCTCTATCTTAAAGGCATCACGGGCAACGCAACGCACGTAAACGTAGTCGATACGGAAACTTCGGAAACGGTTTTGCAAGAGGAATTATACAACAATTACGTACAAATTCCTTATAACGTTGGCGAGGCGGTGGTTGCACAGTATACGGTATTTTTAACCGACAGCGCTGGGGAAACGAGTTCAAGATCGGTAAATACGGTGGTTGATACGGCGATACAAAGACCGGAATCCTACACGTTTAACTATAAAAACCCTGCGGACGTCGGTATCACGTATAACGAAGACGGCACAATCAACGTTTATATCAAGACGGATTTTGCGTGCGAGGACGAAAACTTGTATTATCAAGTCACGTTGGGGGATAAGGTTTTCCAAACCCGTGATCCGATTCTCGCCGTAGAAAATCTTCCAAACGAAACTTATCCCTTAATTTACGAGGTTTGCTATGACAAGAACGGAATTCGGTACGTCCTTTCTAGCACGGCGGTATCGGGCAGCGTCAACGAGTTTTATTACGACAGCGTATTCTCGTCTAGCGTGGAAAATCAATACGTTTTCATAAGCATTAACAGCTATTTGTTAGACGACATTGATAGAAACAGTATTCGGCTTGTCAGCTCCACGGGTGAAGAAATTCAAGTGAGTGAGTCCGAGCTTGTTTACAACGAAGAATACGATATCTATACGTATGAAACGGAATTTGCAACTGCTTTTGAATTTATAACGATCTACGCAAAGTGTTCTCCGTTCGTGCAAAACATGGCGGGGATAGAGGATTACGCAGGCAGCTTATCAATAGAAATGCAAACGACAATTTACAATAACGGATAAAAAAAGAGGTATATACAATGGATAAAAAAGAAAGAAGAAAAAAAACGTTTCTCCTTGTGGAAGTGATTCTGCTTACGGTATTTTTGCTCGCTGTAATCGGTTGCTTTATTGTACAGCTCGCGTTTCCCGATTTGGATTTTGCAAACTGGATACGTGAAAACGTTTGGGATGTGAAAAAGTCCTATAACGGCTTGAAAGCGCACGTTCCCACGCTGATTCGAAGCTTAATTTATATCTTTATCGTCTATGCGGTATGCCGACTTTTAAGGGTATTTTTCAGCGCGAAGATGAAAAAGAGCTATCGCGCAAAAACCGTTTTCTCCCTTTTGGACGGGTTTGTTAAATACGCCTGCGCCATTGCGATTATCATTCTTATATTAAAGGCGTGCGGCGTAAACACGGCGGCGTTGGTTGCGTCTATCGGCGTGCTGACTCTTATCGTCGGTCTTGGTGCACAACCCTTGATCTCGGATATTATTGCAGGGATCTTTATCATCTTTGAAAACGAGTATCAAGTCGGGGAAATTGTCACGATCAACGATTTCCGCGGTAGCGTTGTAGAGATTGGTATCCGCTCCACTAAGCTTTTGGACGCGGCGGGGAATATCAAAATTATCAATAATAGCGCAATCGGCGACGTTATCAACTTGTCGCGCGAGCTTTCCTTGGCGATTGTGGATTGCGATTTCCCGTACGACGTACCTGTGGAGATTGTCGAAAATATCTTAAAAAATAACTTTGAAGACATTGCGAAAAATATTCCTGCGATTAAGGAAGGGCCGTATTATAAAGGCGTTTGTATGTTCAAGGATTCCAACGTGACCATCAAGATCGTTGCGAAATGTTTGGAAGAGGACCGTTTCCAAGTGGAAAGAGATCTCAATCGAGAATACCGTAGATTGCTCGTTGAAAACGGTATTGACATTGCATATCCGCAGGTGGTTATCAATTATCCAACGGAAAAGACTTTCAAGGTGAGCAAAAAAGATAAAGTGTCCGCCGAAGAGTTCACGCAAGAGCAAACGCAATTGTCCAAAAATATGGAAGAACAGCAAACTTAATTGAACGTACTTTTTTAGGTGTATATTTTTTTGAGGCTAGAGAAATGAGAGAAATTAATAACGATATCATCCACGATAAACTTTTTGATAAAAAACCTCTTTTGGCGTATGACGAGAGCCGCGATTATAAGGCTTGGAAGGAAGAAGTCCGCCAAAAATACGTAGAGCTTTTGGGTATCGACCGCATTAAGGAAAACGCATGCGAAATCAAAATCGAAATCGAAGAAAGGGTAGAAAAGGACGGCTACACCCGTTATCGCTACGTGTTTGAAAGCGAACACGATTGTTTCGTGCCCTGCTATCTGCTTATCCCTAACGAAAAGAAGGGGAAATTCCCCGTGTGCATTTGTTTGCAGGGGCATACGACGGGTTTTCATATTTCCATTGGCGAAGCGAAGCACGAAGAAGACCAAAAATCTTTGCAAACGGACACGTTTGCTTTGGACGCGGTGAAAAACGGCTACGCGGCGCTATGTATCGAGCAGCGCGGTATGGGCGAGCGTACGACTCCCCATCAACGCCGCGGTCCTGCGCTGACTTGCGGTTGCTATATCACGGCAATGACCGCGCTTTTGCACGGTAGAACGCTGCTTGGCGAACGCGTTTGGGACGTTTCTAAGAGTATCGATAGCTTGCAGTATTTTGCGGATGAGTTGGATTTGGACGATATCACGCTGTTGGGGCAATCGGGCGGCGGTACGGCGACCTATTATTCCGCTTGCTACGACGAGCGAATCAAGATTGCGGCACCCACCTGTTCGATTTGTACGTATAAGGACAGTATCGGGGATATTTGGCATTGTAGCTGCAATTACGTTCCGTCCATGGCGAGATATTTTGATATGGGCGAGCTTGCGGCGTTGATTGCGCCTCGAAAATTGCTCGTTTCCGTTGGCGAAACGGACTGGATTTTCCCGTTGCACGGCTCGAAAAAGGTGTACTCGGTGATCGAGAAAATTTACGAGCAAGAAAACGCGGCGGAGCGTTGTAAGCTCGTGATATTTCCAGACAAACCGCACTATTTTGACAAGACGGTGGTATTCCCCGAGCTTGCAAAACTGCGTGAAATTTAACGTTATAGAGAAGAACGCCCCTTTTAGGGGCGTTTTCTTTACTTTCTTATTGACTTTTTCGTAAAAATTGGCTATAATGAGTATGAAGATATAAGGGGGCGAAAAACACAATGACGATGGTATTATTGACGGCGCTTGGTGTTGGCGGCGCGACCGTGATTGGCGCGGTGATTGGTTTTTTATGCAAAAATATATCCCATAAATTTTCCGATATTGTGCTTTCGTTTGCGGCAGGCGTTATGCTTGCGGCGGCGGTGTTGGGTTTGATTTTGCCTGCCATTGATTACGGCGGGAAATGGGGATTGCTTATTACGGTAATCGGGATTTTTTCGGGCGCGCTGTGCTTAAATCTCGTGGATAAGCTCGTGCCGCACTTGCATAAGCTTATGGGCGTAGAGCAAGAGAATCATCACAATGCGAATTTGAATAAAGTACTTTTGTTCGTGCTTGCAATCGCCATTCACAATCTTCCCGAAGGGCTTGCGGCGGGCGTGGGCTTTGGCGCAGGGAACGATGCGCAAGCGCTTATTATTGCAGGCGGTATTGCCCTTCAAAATATTCCCGAGGGGATGGTCATTATCGGGCCGATGCTTGCGGCAGGCGTTTCTAAGAAAAAGACCTTTTTCTGCGCACTCGCGACGGGGCTTGTGGAAGTTATTGGGACGTTGATCGGCTACTTCGCGGTGAGCATTTCGCAGGTGATTTTGCCGTTTGCATTGGCGTTTGCGGGCGGTACGATGCTGTACGTAGTCAGCGATGAAATGATACCCGAAACGCACGCGCACGGAGCACAACGGGGCGCGACGTACGCCTTGCTCGTTGGGTTTTGCCTGATGCTCGTCATGGACGTGCTGCTCGGTTAATAGAATACGCTTGTTTCAGCGTATCAATTGGTACGTAAGCGTATTACAAGCTCTTTATGGTAAAGAACAGTTTATAACGCCCAAAAAATCGGGCGTTATTTTCTTGGCTTGATAGTATTTTTGTGGTATAATAGTCGTATAGGAGCAGAACTATGCAAACGAACGTAAAAGAACTTATCAACGCGCAGCGTGCGTTTTTTCAAAGCGGAAGGACCTTGTCTATCGATTTCCGTATTGAAGCGTTAAAGAAACTTTATAAGGCTGTGCAGGAGTCCGAAAAAGAGATTTTAGACGCTTTGCAAGCGGATTTGGGGAAGAGCGAAACGGAAAGCTATATGTGCGAAGTGGGTATGGCGCTTTCGGAGATTCGCTATATGTGCAAGCACGTGAAAAAATGGTCGAAGGGGAAGAAGGTGCATACGCCCATCGCGCAATTTGCGGCAAAAAGCTATCAAAAGCCGTCGCCGTATGGGAATGCACTCATTATGAGCCCTTGGAATTATCCCTTTTTATTGACGGTCGATCCGATTGCTAATGCAATCGCGGCAGGAAACACCGCTATTGTAAAGCCAAGTGCTTACGCACCCCAAACAAGCGCGACGATAGAAAAACTGCTTTCCAAGACTTTTCCGAAGGAGTATATCGCCGTTGTAACGGGCGGAAGACAGGAAAACGCGGCGCTTTTGGACGAGAAGTTTGATATTGTATTCTTTACGGGCAGTCAAGCGGTGGGGAAAGAGGTGCTGCGTAAATGCGCTGAGCATTTAACGCCTGCGGTGCTGGAATTGGGCGGCAAAAGCCCGTGTATCGTGGACGAAACGGCGAAGCTTCCGCTTGCGGCGAAACGGATTGTCTTTGGGAAATTCCTAAACTGCGGTCAAACCTGCGTCGCGCCCGATTACGTCTTATGCCATAGTGCGGTAAAAGACGAGTTACTTGCGGAAATCAAAAAGCAAATCAAGCTGCAATTTGGCGAAAAACCGCTTGAAAATCAAAGCTATGGAAAGATAGTGAACGAAAAACATTTCGAGCGTTTGGTGGGGATAATGGATCGTGAAAAAGTAGTCTACGGTGGGGGCGTGTACGCGTTGAAGCAAAAAATCGAGCCTACCGTGATGGCGAACGTCACTTGGGACGATCCCGTGATGCAAGAAGAGATTTTTGGCCCGATTTTGCCGATTTTGACCTTTGAAGAATTCGATGAGATTTATACGCTCCTGCAAGATAAGCAAAAGCCGCTCGCGTTCTATCTTTTTACGGAAAATAAACGCCGCGCACGTGCAGCTTTTGAAAAATGTAGATTTGGCGGCGGGTGTATCAACGATACGATTATCCATCTTGCTACAAGCGAAATGGGTTTTGGCGGCGTTGGAGAAAGCGGTATGGGCGCGTATCACGGTAAGACGGGCTTCGACGCCTTTTCCCATTATAAGAGTATCGTGAAAAAGGGCACGAAAATCGATTTACCCATGCGCTATCAGCCGTATAAAAAATCCAAAGAAAAACTCATTCGAAAGTTCTTGAAATAAGGAGTAAATTATGAAACCGAAAATGATATTATTTGATTTAGACGGTACTCTTTTGCCGATGGATCAAGACGTGTTTGTAAAGGCGTATTTCGGTGCGATTGCTAAAAAACTCGCCCCCCGCGGCTATGAGCCGCAAAAGCTCGTGCAGTCTATTTGGATTGGTACGAAGGCGATGATTAAAAATGACGGTTCGAAGAAAAACGAGCAGGCTTTTTGGGATACGTTTGCAGGCATTTATGGGGAGCAGGTACGCGATGAAATCGTTTATTTCGATGAATTCTACGTACAAAACTTCGACGACGTACAAGCTTCCTGCGGCTTTAACGTAGAGGCGGCGAAAACCGTCCGCGCTTTGAAAGAGGCGGGGTATCGCTTAGCGCTTGCGACCAACCCGATTTTCCCGTCGATTGCAACGGAAAAGCGTATGCGTTGGGCAGGGCTTGATAAGTCCGATTTCGAACTGTACACCACCTACGAAAATTCCCGTTATTGTAAGCCGAATTTGAAGTATTACGAAGATATTTTGACGGCGCTTGACGTCAAGGCGGAAGATTGCTTGATGGTAGGCAATGACGTAGGGGAAGATATGATTGTGGAAAAATTGGGGATGAAGGTTTTTCTTCTCACCGATTGCTTGATTAACCGCGAAAATAAGGATTTATCCGCTTATCCGCACGGTAGTTTTGTAGATTTGCTCGCTTTTGTGGAAAGTCTTTAACGAAATGGGGGCTTGGATGAGAAACACACCTATTAGGTGTGTTTTTTTGTGATTATTTTGCATAAGACTATTGACAAAACAGGGTGCGCGTGATACAATAAAAAGGGTTTTTCCTGCAAGGAAAAACGTTATCAAACGATAGGTGTAGTGATGAAAAAGTTTCATTTGATTTGCAATTCGCATATTGATCCCGTGTGGATGTGGGATTGGGAAGAAGGTATGGGAGAGGCGATTTCTACCTTTTGGCAGGCGGCGGAGTTTTGCAAGGAGTACGATTACGTATTTTGCCATAACGAGGCGCTCCTGTATGAGTACGTAGAAAAGTATGATCCTGCCCTCTTTGAAGAAATTTCCCGTCAGGTGGAAGCGGGGAAATGGCATATTATGGGCGGCTGGTATTTGCAGCCCGATTGTCAGCTCCCTTCGGGAGAAGCGTTCGTGCGTCAAATTAAATTGGGTAGAGAATATTTCGAAGAAAAGTTCGGCAAACGCCCGACGACGGCAATCAATTTCGATTCCTTCGGGCATAGCGTAGGACTTGTCCAAATCTTGAAAAAATGCGGCTACGATAGCTATATGTTTTGTCGACCGATGCCTAATATGCTCACCTTGCCCGACCGTGAATTTATTTGGCGCGGCAAGGACGGAAGCGAAGTAAAGGCTTCCCGAATCGAGGACGACACAATCTATTGCAGCGGCTTTGGTACGGCGCTTGCCGACATCAAGCGCAAGGCGGAAAAGTGCGGCGTTTCGGATATCAAAGTCGCCCTTTGGGGGGTAGGTAACCACGGCGGTAACCCTTCCCGTAAAGACCTTGCGGACGTCGCTTCGTACATGGAAGAACAAGCTAAAGAAGGGGTGGCAGTTTTGCACAGTACCCCTGAAAAATATTTCGCGGACGTGCATCCGACGGCGGTATGGGATAAATCATTGCCCTGCTTGATCGGTAGCTATACGTCCATGAGCCGCATTAAACGCAAACACGTGGAGTTGGAGCATAAGCTTTTCACGACGGAAAAACTCTGTTCGCTTGCGGAAATGCGAGGTCTTTATAAGAAAGACCCCACGCCGTTCGCTGTTGCGGAAAAGGCGCTTGCAGGGATGGAATTCCACGACGTTGGTTCAGGTACTTGCGCTGCCGATGGGGAAGCGAGCACTCTTCGCCGCGCGGACGCTGCTGCGGAAGGTTTGCAGGTGGAATTTGACAAGGCGTTCTTTGCGATTGCGAGTCAAGACGTAAAGGCGGCGGAAAACACCTTCCCCGTGTTCGTATTTAATCAGCAACCGTACGTGCGCGACATGATCGCGGAAATGGAAATTTTAATTCCGACGTGGATTGATAACGATGATTTTCAATACACGGAAACGGTGCGTGTAAACGGTGAAATTGTGCCCTCGCAATGTATTAAAGAGCTTTCGAATATCAATTACGATAGAAGAAAGCGCTTGGCGGTGCGGTTCAACGCACCGGCGATGGATATCGTGCGTTTGGACGTGACCTTTGAAAAGACGGCGAAAGAGCCTGCTCCCACGCAACCGGACGGGGATATCGTGTATAAGGACGAAATGAAGCAAGTCCGTATCGGTAGAAAGAGCGGTTTGATCGAAAGCTATATTGTAGACGGTAAGGAGCTTGTTAGCGGACCTGCGTTTGCGCCGGTGCTGTTTGACGATAACGCTGATCCTTGGGGTTGGGATTTGGATCACATTGGCGATAATCCCGTGCCGATGCAGCTTTCCGACTGCACGAAAGGGGTCTTCCGCAACTTCCATAACGTCCGCGTAATTGAAGACGGGAACGTGCTTATGCACGTAGAAAGCTTTTTCGAAGGCGGCGGTAGCTACGTGCGTGTGGATTATAAAATTTACAAGCATTTACCGTACACGGATATTACGCTCGACGTCTTCTACAATGAACGCGAAAAGGCGTTGAAGATTAAAATTCCCACCGCGTTAAAGGGCGAGTTTTTCGGTCAGCTTCCGTTCGGCACGGAAACGTATGAAAAGGACGGCAAGGAAAATCCTGTGCAAAGATTTTTCGGGGTCGGCGACGGCGAGATGGGTATGGTCGTTTGCAACGACGGCGCGTTCGGTTTTTCGCACGACGGGGATAGCCTATACGCGACCTTGCTCCGCGGCGTAGCCTATTGCGCGCACCCGATCGGCAAGCGTCCACTCTTAAAAAAGGACATGTTCGTACCTTTCATAGAGCAGGGTAAGCACACCCTTCGTTTCCGCCTTTCTTACGAAGAAAAGAAGGGTATGGAAAATGCTGCGCAGGAATTTGTAAACGTACCGTTTGCACTCTGTTTCTTCCCGCATGGCAAGGGCGGGGATGCGACGAACGTGATTTCGTTGGATAATAAAGCAGTTTCGCTCGTGGCGTTCTATCAGGAAAAAGGCGCGTACGTTTTGCGTTTTATCAACAACAACGCAGGGGAAGAAACTGTGGAAATTTCCTTACAAGGGAAGAAGTATAGCGTAAAATTTGGCAAGTATGAAGTAAAGACCTTCATCTTTGACGGGGCAAACTTCAAAGAAAAAGACACTTGGTATTAAAAAAGGAGTTAATGAATATGCAAACGTTTAACGTACAAGAATTTGGCGCGGTAGCAGACGGCATTACCTTGAATAGCGAAGCGGTACAAAAAGCCATCGACGAATGCTCGAAGGTGGGCGGAAAGGTCTTTTTCCCGAAAGGGGAATACGTGCTTTCGACGGTGTTTCTCAAGAGCAACGTGACGATTGAATTGGACGAAGGCGCGGTAATTTTGGGAAGCTTGGATTTCTACGATTATCGCCCCGACGAAAAACTCGATTATCCCTTGTATCAAGACGCGTCGCACAGCTTTTTTGAATGCTCGATGTTCGTCGGGCTTGGCGTGGAGAACATTCGCTTTGTTGGGAAAGGCAAGGTGGATATGCGCTCCGTTTGGGATGAAGACAACGTGCGGAATATCGTACACCGCGGCGCGAAGTGTATCGCGCTCAAAAATTGCAAAAACGTAGAGATTCGCGATTGGGATATTCGCCACGTGACCGATTTGGCGGTCTATTTCGCAGGTTGTGAAAACGTAGAAGTTGCGGATTTGTTTTTGAAGGTGTATATCGACGGCGTTAGCCCCGACAATTCGAAAAACGTAAAAATTCACGATTGCGATATTGAAGCAGGCGACGATGGGATCGTGTTTAAGAGCTCGTACACCTTAAACCGCATTGATATTTGTAAAAATATCCGCGTTTGGAACTGTAAGATTAAGAGCCGTTGCAGCGCGATTAAATTCGGTACGGAAACGAACGGCGGTTTTGAAGATATTTGCATAGAAGATATCGAGATTCGCGATACGCGTATTACGGGGATTGCCATTGAAAGCGTGGACGGCGCGGTGCTCGACGGAATTACGATCCGCAACGTGCGTATGCAAAACGTGGGCGCGCCTTTGTTTGTGCACGTAGGTATGCGTATGCGTGGCCCTGAAGGGCGTGAGCTTGGTTGGATACGCAACGTGACCCTTGAAAATATCACGGCGGTCGGTCCTTACGAGCCTTATGAAATTATCGCATGGAATTATGCGAGTTTTATCGCAAATGATGTGTATCAAGAGCCTTGGAAGGTGAACTTTTCGTATACCGATAGCAACTTAACCAAAGACGATCCTTGGCAAATCACCAGCAATATTTGCGGCTTAAAGGATAGACCTTTGCAAAATATCGTATTGCGGAACGTACATTTGGAATTGGATGGCGGCGTGCAAAGCTTTAATCCCATTGTACCGGAAATCCCCAAGCCCTATCCCGAAGTGAATACGTACGGCAGAACGTTGCCGGCAAAGGGTATCTATTTTAGACACATTGAAGGCTTGACTCTTGACAACGTAACGATCAAGGTTTATCGCTCCGACGTGCGCGAAGATTTTGTGTTTGACAACGTAAAGGGTTTGAAGAGAATATAAAAAAACGGCTCGCCATTCGGCGAGCCGTTTTTATCTGTTCGATGGGGGCGTGTACGCGTTGAATTAGAATTTCGCAAGCTGATTTTTGCGATATGTCAAGGGGGAAACCCCTTCTTTTTTCTTAAAAATCAAGCCGAAATAATTGGCGGATGAAAAGCCGCACGCTTCCGAGATTTCGTTGATGCTCTTTTTTGTGGATACAAGCTGCTGCTTGGCTTTTGTTAAGCGCACCGTCAGCAAAAAGTCGATTGGAGAGCGGTGGGTATATTTCTTAAAGTTATAAAGCAGGGTGGGCTTGGAAACGAAAAGCCGCTCGGCAAGCTCGTCTAAATTTACGTTTTCATGATAATGCACGTTGAGATAGTCCAACGTTTTCAGTACAAGAGGGGGGATGGCGTTTTCCGAAATCGCTTGGGGGGCTTGTCTTTGATCGGCTGATTTGTGCAAAAGATAAATCCCATAGGAAAAGAGCGCGCGAAGCTCGTATTCCGCGCGCTTGCTCGTTTTGTCTACCGAGTAGGCTTCGTGGATCAAACGCAAAAGCGCCTTTTCTTCCTGCGAGGAAAGCTTCAAAATTTGCAAGGCTTTTTTATCTAACGTTTCCTTTTGAAAGGGGTCGAGATAGGCAGGGGAAACGTTGACGTTATGCCGCTCGAAAGAGCCGCCTTCCGTCTTATGTACCACGCGCGGCGGAATGACCACGAGCGCAGGCGCATCGAGCTTATATAAAGCGTTCGAAAGAAAAAAGGAACGGCTGCCTTTGGCAAGAAAATAAATTTCGTAATGCGCGTGCGAGTGAAATTCGTGCATCGACCAGTCTTCATCGCGTACGGATTTGTCAATTTCTAAAAAGGGCATTTTTGACTCCTATTTTATAATATATATGTAATTCACTAAAATATTATCATTTTTTATATTGAAAGTCAAGCATAATTATGGTATTATAAAATGGCAAAATCAAAAAAGGATTGGAAAAGAAAAATGGTAAAAATTTTGCAATATGGCGAAGGAAACTTTTTGCGTACTTTTGTGGATGCGTATTTTGACGCCTTGAACAAAGAAAGGCAAGGCGCGTATGCGGTGAACATCGTAAAACCGATTACGTTCGGTACGCTTGAACGTTTTGAAAAACAAGGGAATAAATATCATATTGTCTTGCGCGGTATGGAAAACGGCGCGCAAGTGGAAAACGTTTATAAAATCGATTCTCTCGCGCAGGTAATCGATCCGTTTGCGGATGCGGAGAATTATTATGCTTTGGCGAAGGACGCGGATTTGAAAATCATCGTTTCCAATACGACGGAAGCAGGGATTTGTTATAACGGCGCGGACGAATTGGACGGTTTTGAAAAAATCACTTATCCTGCAAAGCTCACGAAGTTCTTGTTCGAACGTTTTAACGCAGGGCTTGACGGGGTATATCTTTTACCCGTAGAACTGATCGATAACAACGCAGACGAGCTTAAAAAGTGCGTGGATAAATATATCGAGCTTTGGAATTTGCCGCAAGCGTTCAAGAAATGGAACGACGAGCAAAACTTCTATTGCAATACCCTTGTAGATAGAATTGTTTCGGGGTATCCTCGCGATGAAGAAACGAAAGCGCACTTGATAGAGCTTATCGGGGAAGCGGACGAGCTTATGTCCATTGGCGAACCGTTTGGACTTTGGGCGGTAGAAAAGAAAGGAAATATCGCGCAATATATTAAGGAAGGGGTGCATAATATCGAAGTTGTTTTAACGGAAAATATTGGGTACTACAAAAAACGCAAGGTTCGCGTGCTCAACGGCAGCCATACGAACCTTGTTCCTGCAGGTTTATTGCACGGCGCGGTGACCGTAGACGATTGTATGAAGGACGAAAAACTCCGCGCGTTCATGGAAAATGCGTTGAAGGAAGAAATCATTCCCTTCGTTTCGGACGATATCGCGGCGACGACGGCGTTTGCGGATAGCGTGAAAGAACGTTTTGAGAATCCGTTCTTAAATCATCAGCTTACGAGTATCGCGCTCAACTCCATTTCCAAATGGGCGGCGCGCGTACTGCCGAGCTTTAGAGATTATTACGAAAGATATGCAAAACTCCCTGCTTATCTCGTAGTCGGTTTTTCCTACCTTATGGCTTTGTACGCAAAGGTGGTAAAAAATGGCGATAAGTATGAAGTGAACGTTGGAAACCGCGTAATTCAGCTTTTGGATACGCAGGAATATTTGGACTATTTCGCGGCGAAGAACTCCGTTTCGGCGTTTATGTCGAAGAAGGAAATTTGGGGCTGTGATTTGACGGCGTTTGACGGTTTTGCAAGCGCAGTAGAAGAAAACGTAGCGAAAATTTTAGGCGGTGCGGACTTATTATGAGCGACGTAATCATCAACAAAAAGGATAACGTTGCCGTCACTTTGCACGGGAAAGGGGATATCCCCGCAGGGCATAAATTTGCCTTGAAAGAGATTGCAAAGGGCGAATACGTTATCAAATACGGCGAAATTATCGGTAGAGCCACGCAGGATATTGCTTGCGGCGAATGGGTACATACCCACAACGTAAAATCCCATTTGGACGAAAACGTGGCATACAGGTACGAGTTTAACGCTCAAAATGCGGTAAAGGACAAGGCGACCTTCCTTGGCTATAAGCGCGAATACGGTAGAGCAGGGATTCGCAACGAAATCTATATTATCCCGACGGTTGGCTGTGTAAATAACGTTTGTATGCGTTTGGCGAAGGACGCACAAAAGCTTGTGGAAGGGAGTATCGACGGGATTTTTGCGCTTACCCATCAATTCGGTTGCTCGCAACTTGGCGAGGATAACGAGAATATTAAAAAGCTCCTTTGCGCGATTGCGCTTAACCCTAACGCAAGCTTTGTCTTGTTCGTAGGCTTGGGCTGTGAAAATAACGGTTTGGACGGTATAAAAGAATATCTCGCGCCCTATAAGCGGGATAATATCGCCTATTATAATTGTCAGGACGTAGAAGACGAGCATGCGTACGGCATGGAAATTTTACAAAGCTTTGCGCAAAAAGCCAAAGCTTTTAAGCGCGAAGAAGTGGATTTTTCCGAGCTTTGTATCGGCTTGAAATGCGGCGGATCGGACGGATATTCCGGCTTGACGGCAAATCCGCTCGTGGGGAAAATTTCCGATAAAGTGGTCGGCTTTGGCGGTAGCGCAATTTTGACCGAAGTGCCCGAAATGTTCGGCGCGGAGCAGCTCTTGATGAACAAGTGCAAAAATCAAGACGTTTTCGAGCGCTATAAAAAGATGATTGAAGATTTCAAAGCGTATTACACAACGCAAGGGTTTCCCGTGTACGAAAATCCGAGTCCTGGGAACAAAAAGGGCGGCATTACGACCTTGGAAGAAAAGTCGCTTGGCTGTATCGAAAAGGCAGGATCGACGGAAATCGTGGATGTGCTTTCGTACGGCGAACAGGTAAAAGAGAAGGGCGTGTCCGCGTTGAATGCCCCTGGTAACGATTTGATTGCCGCGACGGCGCTTGCGGCAAGTGGGTGTCAGCTTGTCCTTTTCACGACGGGCAGAGGGACGCCGTTTAGTACGTTTGTTCCCACGATGAAAATCGGCTCGAACGACCGTATTTCGGCCTATAAGAATAATTGGATTGATTTCAACGCGTTTGGAATGGATGAAAACGGACTGTTTGATTTGATTGTGAAAACGGTCAACGGCGAATACGCTTGCAAAAGTGAAGATATTAGAGAAATTGCATTTTATAAAACGGGAGTTACGTTATGAGTTATATCAAAGAAAACTTTTTATTGACGAATAAGACGGCGGAAAAACTGTATTTTGGGTACGCAAAGGATATGCCCATTTTCGATTACCATTGTCATTTGCCTGAAAAGCAAATTTTGGAAAACAAGCCTTTTGACGACGTATTCCAAATTTGGCTCGCGGGCGACCACTACAAGTGGCGTTTGATGCGTAATTTCGGCGTGGATGAAGAGTATATCACGGGAAGTAAGTCGAATAAGGAAAAATTCTTCGCTTACTGCAAAACGCTCGGTACGGCGTTTGGAAACCCTCTCTATCATTGGTCGCAGGTGGAATTGAAAGAGTTCTTTAACTGCGAAATTGAAATCAACGAAGAAAATGCGGAATTGATTTGGAATTGGTGCAACGATTATATCAAGCTTAACGGAATCACTCCCCAAAGCTTGATCGAGCAATCGAACGTTACCCATCTTTTCACGACGAACGAAATTTTCGACGATTTGTCCACCTTCCCTGCAATCGAAAAGAAGGGGTACAAATTCAAGGTAATCCCTGCTTTCCGCGCGGATAAAATTATGAATATTGAAGCGGCGCAGTACAACGATTTTATCGCAAAGCTCGGCGATGTAGCCGATTTGGACGTTTTGGAAGCAAAGATCGAGGCGCGCTTGCAGGAATTTATCAAAGTCGGCACGACGGCGGCGGACGTTGCGCTCCAAAGCGTATATCCCGTGGCGGAAAAAGCGGACGCGGCGAAGGTGTTTGCAAAACGCAGAACAGGCGAAAACGTGAGCGAAGGGGAGAGCGAAATTTTCAAAGGCTATCTCACCTATTTCCTTTTCAAGCTCTACGCCAAATACAATATCGCGACGGAATTGCATATCGGCGCAATGCGCAATAACAATACGGCAATGCTGAATAAGCTCGGCTTGGACACGGGATACGACAGCATCGCGGAAGACAATTCCATCAAGTATATGTCCCGCTTGTTTGATAGACTTAACGAAGAAAATTCGTTGCCCAAGACGATCGTCTTTAACTTGAATCCCAAGATGAACGCGGAAATTATGACCCTTATCGGTTGTTTCCAATCGAGCGAAGCAAGAGGCAAGATTCAGTACGGTCCGGCTTGGTGGTTCTTGGATAACAAGGTGGGTATGGAAAAGCACTTGGAAGACTTGACGGCGACGGGGCACATCGGCGCGTTCGTGGGTATGCTGACGGACAGCCGTTCGCTTTTGTCCTATCCTCGTCATCATTATTTCCGTCGTATTCTTTGCAATTATTTCGGCGGTATGATGGAAAGAGGGGAAATGACCCAAGATGAAAAGCTGGTCGGCGAAGTGATTAAAGACGTTTGCTACCGCAACGCGATTGCTTATTTGAATATGAAATAAGCCTACCGTGTACGAGTTGAATGAGAAAAAGGAGTAAATATTATGGAAAAATGTATCCCCGTAGTCGTCATTAAAGAGCTTTCTGAAACGGACAAGATCTTGACGGCATTGAAAAAGCATGGAATCAACACGGCGGAAATCACCTTCCGTACGGCATGTGCGGCGGAAGCGATTGCATACGCCTGCAAAAACTATCCCGATATGAGCATTGGCGCAGGTACGGTTATCAACGCAGAGCAATGCGAAGCGGCGCTCAAAGCAGGCGCGCAGTTTATCGTATCGCCCGGGCTCTCTGTCGCCGTTGCGAAGATTTGTAACGAACGCGGCGTGCCGTATTATCCCGGCTGTGTGACGCCCACGGAAATTATGGCGGCGTTGGAGCTCGGGATTACGACGGTCAAGTTCTTCCCCGCAAACGTTTACGGCGGCTTGAAGGCGATGAAAGCCCTTTCCGCGCCCTTCCCCCAAGTGAAGTTTATCCCGACGGGCGGCGTGGATAGAAACAATATCGATGAGTTTTTGGCGTGGGATAAAATTGCCGCGATTGGCGGTTCGTTCTTTGTAAAAGAAGCTTTGGAAAAATATGGAGCGTAAAATTATATGGCGAGAAGTGCGCGGCTACTTTTTTATGCTTGTCGCGTGCTGTGCGTATGCATGCAGTACTAGTTTGTTTTTAGCGCCGAATTCCATTGTTGCAGGCGGTATCAGCGGTCTTTCCGTTATGCTCAATATCTTGAACGGAAAACTGAAAATCGGTATGATGGTCATTCTTTTGAATATTCCGATTTTGTTGCTTGGATTGCGCTTGCAAGGCTGGAAATTTATTTTTCGGTGTTTGGTCACGATTGTCGCACTTGGCGTTGTCACCGATTTGTTTGCATATATCAAGCCGATCACCGATAATCCGCTTTTGGCGAGCTTGTACGGCGGCGTGTGCCAAGGTATAGGAATAGGGTTGTTTGTAAAATACGAGTTTTCAAGCGGCGGTACGGAGCTCTTGGGCAGGGTGGTTGCTCGAATGACTCCCGTATTAAAAATCCCCGTATGCGTGGGGATTTTGGATGCGATAATCGTGGTTTTGGGCGCGATCGTGACAGAGTCGCCCGATAATATGCTTTATGCGCTGATTGTCATTTTCGCGAGTACAAAGGTTTCGGAAGTGGTGCTTACGGGTTTGGAAAAATCCAAGCTTTGCTTCATCATTACGGACAAGGGCTGCGAGATATCCGATTTGCTCGTACATAAGAGTCCGCGCGGCGTGACGATGCTGCAAGGGCAAGGCATGTACACGAATAAAGGGCACGATGTCTTGCTTACGTGTGTAAAAAACCGTCAGCTTACCCAGCTCAAACAATTGGTAAATAGCGTCGATCCTACGGCGTTTATGATTATTAACGAGTCCTTTGAAGTACGCGGAAAAGGGTTTCAATCCTTGCAAGCGGACGTGGATGCGGTGATCACCAAAAAACAAAAAACTGTAATCGAGAGCGATACAGCGAAGGAAATTGCCTGCGCCAAGTCGCCTTCTACTGAAAATCAAAAAGATTGAATAAGGAGTAAAATTATCATGAAAAAGGTAGTAACTTTTGGCGAATTGATGTTAAGACTTGCCCCCGAAGGGTATTTGCGTTTCGTGCAGAGCGATAAGTATCAAGCGACGTTTGGCGGTGCGGAAGCGAACGTAGCGGTGTCGCTTGCGAACTATGGTGTGGACGCGGCGTTCGTGTCCAAGCTCCCGACTCATGAAATCGGGCAATCGGCTGTCAACTCGCTGAGAAAGTTTGGCGTAGACACGTCGAAAATCGTTCGTGGCGGCGAAAGAGTGGGCATTTACTATTGCGAAAAGGGTGCGAGTCAACGTCCGAGCAAGGTCATTTACGACCGCGCGTATAGCTCGATCGCGATGGCGAAAAAGGAAGACTTTGATTGGTCGAGTATTTTAGAAGGAGTGGAATGGTTCCATTTCACGGGCATTACGCCGGCTTTGGGCGACAACGTTGCGGAAATTTGCGTGGAAGCGTTGAAGGAAGCGAAAAAGCGCGGTATCACCGTTTCTTGCGATCTTAATTTCCGTAAAAAGCTTTGGTCGAAGGAAAAGGCAGGGCAAGTCATGGGCGAGCTTTGCAAGTACGTTGATTACTGCATCGCAAACGAAGAAGACGCGAAGGACGTATTCGGTATTGAGGCGGACAACACGGATATCTACGGCGGTAAGCTGGATAGAGAAGGCTACATTTCCGTTGCGAAGAAATTGACGGAAAAATTCGGGTTCAAGGGCGTAGCGATTACGCTTCGTGAGAGCAAGAGCGCAAACGACAACGATTGGTCGGGCATGCTCTACACGGACGGCGAAGCGCATTTCTCGAAGAAATATTCTATGCACATCGTAGACCGCGTGGGTGGCGGCGATTCCTTTGGCGGCGGCTTGATTTATTCCCTTTTGAACGGGTACAGCGCGCAGGGTGCGATTGAGTTTGCCGTAGCGGCGAGCTGCTTGAAGCATTCGATTGAAGGGGACTACAATATGGTTTCCGTTGCGGAAGTGCAAAACTTGGCAGGCGGCGACGCAAGCGGCCGAGTACAAAGATAAGCTTTATGGAAGAGCAAATCGCGGACGAAAATTTCGTCCGCGATTTTTTGCATAGTTTTCTATTGACAATACTAAAAAATATGTTATAATCAAAAAAAGGAGCAGAAATTATGAGAAAAAATTTGAAAGCGAAAGCGTATATGTATCCGTTGCCTGTGCTTATTGTCGGCACGTACGACGAAAATGGTGTACCAGATGCGATGAATGCTGCGTGGGGTACGATTTGTGATACGGCGCAAGTTGCACTCGTGTTAAGCGCAAGCCATAAAACGGTGAAAAACCTTTTGAAAACGCAGGCGTTTACGGTCGGGGTTGCCGATGCAAGCAACGTTGTTGCCGCTGATTTTGTCGGTGTGGTTTCGGCGAATACTATGCCCGATAAGCTTGAAAAAACGGGTTGGCACCTTCAAAAAAGCGAATTCGTCAACGCGCCGATTATTCAAGAGCTGCCGCTTGTGTTAGAATGTAAGCTCGTCAGCTACGATACCGATACGGAAATTTGTATTGGCGAGGTAGTAAACGTAAGCGTGGACGAAAAAATCTTGGACGAAAAGGGGAAGGTGGATTTGACACGGTTTGATCCCATTTGCTACGATTGTAGCGGACATGGGTACTACAAATTGGGCGAGAAGGTCGGTAATGCCTTTTCCGACGGAAAGAAGCTGAACGTATAATCTAAAACGCGTACCGATTTTTGCAAAAACAAAGGGGCAGGTACGAGATGAAAGACAAAAAGAAGGGCGCACTTTATCGTGATAAGGTGCGCCATATTTATGATTTAGCCGTATTTTTTTGAGCTTATACAAGTGTTTTTATGCTCTCGATATCGACTGTCGTCGTGCCGTAGTCACTAAAATCAAACGCATATTCCATAATAGGCGTTCCGTCGATAGAGGTTTGGAAGCTAAAAAGCATTTTGGCAGAGATCGAGATCACTTTTCCGTCTTGGAATTTCATAACAACGCTTTCGTAGTGCAAAGTACCGAATGCCGCGCTCTCGCAGTGCATTTCGCTTGCTTCATAGCATTGTGTTTCCTCGTTGAAGGCAAACTCCGTATATTTATCCGTCAAGGGCATCAGCGCCAAAAATACTTGTCCGTTATAGCCAAAATCGTAGTTTTCTTCTTTTTTCCAATTTGCCCACGTGGAGCGTTTTCTATACGCCGTATAGCAATCGCCTATATCTTCGTAATACGATTCGAGGCTGTTCGTTTCGGAAAACTCCATGTATTCGTAGCTCTTGTCGTTTTCCACCATGATTTTCATAGGGATTGCCAGATTTTGCGGATCTACAATACGACCGTTCAGCGTCACGTTGTTTAAGAGGGCAGGGTCAAAGGAAGCGATCCAGCCTTGTTGTGAAACTTGATGGTTAGGTACGTACGGAATAGGCTCGGTTTTCTTGTGTTTGCACACCTCGCAGGTGAACGTTCTAACGCCAGGCGCTTGTGAGGTAGGATATTCGGTGATAACACCGTCATCCCAACTGTGCTTTGCTTTGTCAGTGGTTTTATCGCAACCTTCATCCGTGCATGCGTGCCAATGATGGGTATCGTTTTTCGACCATGCAACGTCATATTCGTGTTCTCGTTCAGTAGGCGTTTCCCTGTCGCAACTTGCGAGGGTTGCGCTAATAGAAAAACAAGCACATACCGCCAATAAAAGAGAAAGGATTTTTTTCATAAAACACCTCCGTATCATTGCTAGGTATAGGTATTATAACACATGAAAGAGAGGATTACAAGACCTTTTTGTGTATTCGTTAATAAAATTTTGTGAAAATTCTAAGGAAAAGTAACGTTTTGAAAAAGAAAAGCCGCCCCTTATAGGGGCGGCTTTTAGGCTTTTGTTTTATTCGGGACTGTATTCGTAGCAAGGGATCGGTTTGAGCTTAAATTCGTTCAAGACGTGCAAGCGGTCGATTTTTGCTTTCTTTTCCTCGTCCTCGCATACGCCCGTGCGAATATATTGATCGAGCATTGCGTAGGTGAAGCCGAGATTATCTTCGTCCGTGCGGTCGGTGAGTCCGTCCGACGGCACCTTATCTACGAGATTTTCAGGCAGCTCTAAATATTTCCCAATCGCTTTTACTTCTTGCACGGTCAGCTTGCCAAGCGGCGAAAAATCGCCAGCGGCGTCGCCGTAGCGCGTGGAATACCCTACCCAATCCTCTGAAAGATTGCAGGTATTCGCCACCCGCCCGTTCATCGATTGCGAGAGGGCGTAAAGGGTGGACATACGAATGCGCGGGGGGAGATTGATAATTGTTTGTCGGCTGATTTCCACACCCGACGTTTTTAACGATTCAAGCACGCCATCCACCGCTTTTTTGATATTGCAAACGTAATAGGGGATACCCAGGTGCGCGACGAGTTGTTTGGAGCAGTCAATATCTGCCTGCTCACCGTTGGGCATCAAAACGCCGATCACCCGTTCTTTGCCGAGTGCTTTTACGCACAGCGCCGCGACGATGGAAGAATCCTTACCGCCCGAAATCCCGATGACCGCGTTGCAGCCCTTTCCGTTCTTTTCAAACCAATCTTGGATCCATTGAACTGCCTCGTTCGTTGTTTTTTCTACGTTGAACATATTTACACCTCAAAGAGCAAATCGCCGTAGGTCGGAATCGGCCAATAGTCGGCGGAAACGAGATTTTCAAGTGCGTCTACGTCCTTGCGAAGCAAGGTCATCGCAGGCAAAACGTTCGTCTTGTACGCAATCGAGCGCTTTTCCGCGTCCTTTTCTTTTTCGGCGGCTTGAATAGAGTTTTCCAAATATTTGAGCATATTATACGCGCTTGCCGTCAAAGCGGAAATGTCCGTCAAAATTTCCGTTTCATAGGTGCAATCCAACGTTTTGCAAACGGCAGTCTTTGCCAAAATCGTATTCGAAAGGACTTGGCTATACTCACTCACCGCAGGCAAGATTTCCTTCTTTGCCATATCGACCATTGTTTTTGCTTCGATGTTGACGAGATTGCAGTAGTTGTTGAGCTGAATTTCAAGACGCGAACGCATTTCACGCTCGGTGTATACCTTATGCGCCGTGAAAAGGGCTACGTTCTTTTCGTCGGTGAAATGGGGGAGAGCGTCGGGGGTTGTTCTGTAATGGGACAAGCCGCGTTTTTCCGCTTCCAAAATCCATTTATCGTCGTAGCCGTTGCCGTTAAAGATAATGCGTTTATGCG
Organism: Clostridiales bacterium; assembly: GCA_015071005.1. Lineage (GTDB taxonomy): Bacteria > Bacillota > Clostridia > Christensenellales > Borkfalkiaceae > Scatosoma. Next base: position 183,735 of record SVIG01000004.1, read on the forward strand.
CCGCAATCACGCGCTTAATCAAATCGTGCAGCGCCGCTTCGAAGTTTTCCACGCCTTCCAATTCGTCGGCAAACTGCTTTAAGCTATCCGCTACCGCAGTGTTAAGCGCCGTATTCGCGCCCGAAACGGACGCACTCGCGCCGAGCATACGGAATTCGAACTTGTTGCCCGTGAACGCGAAGGGGGAAGTACGGTTTCTATCCGTAGTATCCTTGGGGAATTTGGGGAGCGTATGCACGCCGACGCGCAAAAGCTCCTTTTCCTTTGCTTCATGATGAGGCTGATCCTTTTCAATGCTTTCTAAAATTTCCGTCAGCTCGTTGCCAAGGAATACGGAAACAACCGCAGGAGGCGCTTCGGTTGCGCCCAAGCGGTGGTCGTTGCCTGCCGAAGCCACCGAAATGCGCAAAAGATCCTGATACTCGTCCACCGCTTTGAGAACTGCGCAAAGGAAGAGCAAAAACTGCGCGTTTTCGCCCGGCGTGTCGCCCGGTTCAAGCAGGTTTACGCCCGTATTCGTCGAAATCGACCAGTTGTTATGCTTGCCGCTACCGCTTACTCCCTTGAAAGGCTTTTCGTGCAAAATACATACTAAACCGTGTTTTTTGGCAACCTTTTGCATGATTTCCATCGTGAGCTGGTTGTGGTCGGCGGCGATGTTTGCCGTAGTGAAGATGGGAGCAAGCTCATGCTGCGAGGGCGCGGCTTCGTTGTGCTCGGTCTTTGCGAAAACGCCGAGTTTCCAAAGCTCCTCGTTTAAGTCGTTCATATACGCCTGCACGCGCGGCTTGATAACGCCGTAATAATGCCCTTCAAGCTCTTGACCCTTGGGGGCTTCCGCGCCAAAAAGTGTACGTCCCGTATAAACGAGATCCTTGCGGCGCTTGAAAATTTCTTTATCCACCAAGAAGTATTCCTGTTCAGGGCCGACCGTCGTTTTCACGGACGTCACGTCCTCATTGCCAAAGAGCTTCAAAATTCGAAGTGCTTGACGGTTGATCGCTTCCATAGAACGAAGAAGGGGAGTTTTTTGGTCGAGCGCGTCGCCGCCGTACGAGCAAAACGCCGTGGGAATACACAAAACGCCGTCCTTGATAAAGGCATAGGAAGTGGCGTCCCAAGCGGTGTAGCCGCGTGCTTCAAAGGTCGCGCGCAAACCGCCCGAAGGGAAGGACGAAGCGTCCGTTTCGCCCTTGATGAGCTCCTTGCCCGAAAATTCCATAATCGCTCTGCCGTCTTTATCGGGGGAGATGAAACTATCGTGTTTTTCAGCGGTGATACCCGTCATCGGTTGGAACCAATGGGTAAAATGGGTCGCGCCGAGAGAGATTGCCCAGTCTTTCATAGCCGAGGCAACCGCGTTTGCAACGGATAAATTCAGGCTTCTGCCGTCTTTAACCGTGCGTTTTAAGGTGTTGTAATCTTCTTCGGAGAGCATGGATTTCATGACTTTATCGTCAAAAACCATCGAGCCGAAGTAATCGGAAACGAGTTTCATCTATCTTAACTCCTTGTAAAAAAACGAAAAACGGCAAAGGCAAACTCTATGGCGCCTTTGCCGTTGTGGATATTATACATTATTTCTACGCTTTTTGTCAACGTTTTGAAAGGAATTTTTTAAGAAAAGAAGGGTTGAAGACATAAGCTCCCAGATTTAGGCGTTTGAATCATTCAAAACTCCAATCCAAAAAGTGAATTGGGACTTATATCGAATTTTTGATACAAAAGCAAAATACTGTCATATCCAGGCTTTTTCTTTCCTAAAAGCCATTGACTTACCGTAGTCTGATTTACTCCCAAAATATCCGCTAATTTTTGTTGGCTTAAATTATGTTCAAGCATAAGTTGTTTGATAACTTCAATATAAGGCATACTTAAATTATATGCATTTTTAGGTCAAAAGTCTTGACATAGGTCAAAAGACCTGATATAATATGAATACTTGCACATAGAAGAAAGGGAAATGAACTATAAAGAAATATGCAAACGCGGACTATTGCTAATCGGCGTGTTAATCGTTGGGATTGCAGTTGGGTGTCCAATATATAAAATTTTTAAGATACCATGTCCTTGTTGCGGTGTCACGAGAGCGTGGCTTTGCCTTTTTCGTGGGGATATAAAAGGGGCGTTTGCCTACAATTCACTCTTTGTGTTGATTGCGCTTGTAGCGGTAGCGTTTGTTTTTGAAGAGTACTTATTCAAAAAAACGTGGAAGAAAAATGTGTCTTTTTGTGTGTTAGGCGGCATTATTTTTTTGCAGTATATCGTCCGCATATTGTAAAAACGGCTTACACCAAAGATAAAAGAACAAAATGGAGGTTGTTTTATGGAGGAGCAAAAGGTCAATATGTATATGGCGTCTCTTATGGGGTATTTCAAGGAAAGGGATGCAATCCTGATTCGTGAGAAGCTCTTGGAGGTAGACGACAGTAAATATGGGATGTTATCGGTCGTGGATTTGAAAAATCCGACGACGGTATTTGTTGGATCGCTTTTGGCGGGATGCTTTGGGGTTGACCGTTTTATGATTGGAGATGTGGGATTAGGGGTATTAAAACTCTTAACGTTCGGTTTATGCGGGGTTTTAACCATTATCGATTGGTGTTCAATTATTGGAAGTACCAAAAAAAAGAATTTCAAAAAAATAATGAAAATGCTTTCATTATAAGTCAATTAAAGGTTCTCGAGAGTTTCGAGAGCCTTTATATTTTTCTATGTTACATACAAAATAAGGCAGTCGCACATGCGACTGCCTTATATTATACTTCCTCAAAGCCTTTAGGCTTTTCCTGCCGTTCGGGCAAGAATTCCCAGTAACGAACGGGCATATATCCCTTCATTTGTTTGAGCCGTTCTCGGCATGGAATATTTACCGCTTGATAGTACCCCTTCCAAAGACTTTGCCATTCCGTTTCGTCGGCGGAAATTAAGACGTTTGCCTGGGGCAGGTATGCGTTGAAAGTGTTTTTTCCATCATACACGGTCGCCTTTTTTCGCTTGACGTCGTGCAGGACGAACGGGAATTCGGGCAAGCGCTTTCTAAAATGGGGCGCGAGCAAATCGCAAATATCGTTGTCGGGAGAAAAGGGGGCGTACAACGCGCCGCTCGCCGTTTCCATAAACCGAATAAAGCCGTGAAAACGGTGAATTTCAAACCCGACTTTCTTTATGTATGCAATCGCTTTGAAAACGCACGGCTCGGTTAGCCGTCTACCGACGGGGGCTTTCATCTGCGCTAAAAAGCGCAGGTATTCAAAGGCGACTTGCTCGTTATCCTCTTCGCCTGAGCGGAGCAAGCGATCTAAATCGCGCATACAATCCCGATCGAACGAGAGTAGGCGATTTTCCGCTTTTTCCGCCTTTTGAACGTCCGTTTGCACTTGGATAAGCGGCTCGTCTAAACGTAGCTGCGTTTGTTTGGACGTGACGAGGGCGCGTGGGTCTTTGAACGCTTGCAAAAAGGCGCTCAAAAATCCGTTTTTCGTGCCGTCGTATACGTAAATCATACTTTCACCTAATACATGGTAGTGGGGTTTTCAAAAAATCACAGCTGTCCGTGCAATGCGATTAAGGCGTTTTGCGGCGTGGAAAGCATACTGAAAATATCCAGCTGTTCTTCGCTTTCTTGCGTTTCGATTGCCGTCAAAAGTCCGCGCACTTGGCTTTCGTGCGCCGCGCCGAGATACTTACCGCCGCAAGTGATAAAATGCTTTGCCCGCTTGAGTGCGATACGCATTTTAAGTAGGTCTTCAAAGGTCAGCTTGGCGTATTTTCGCGCTTGCAAAATTTTATGCGCGTTTTTCGCACCGATTCCCGGTACGCGCAAAAGCATTTCAAGAGGTGCGCGGTTGATTTCCACGGGGAAAAGGTGCATATTCCGCAAAGCCCACGCGCATTTCGGGTCAAACTCCATAGAAAGATTTTCTCCCTCTTCGACGATTTCTTCCACCGAAAAACCGTAAAATCGGAGCAGCCAATCCGCTTGATATAAGCGGTGTTCGCGCAGTTGACCTGCGCCCACTTCGGGGAGTAAACGATCCTGCACGACGGGTACGTAAGAGGAATAATAGACCCGCCGTAAATCGTTCTTGCGATAGAGCGCTTGGGTAAGCCGAAGAATTTGTCCGTCCGATTCGGGGGATGCGCCTACGATCATTTGCGTGGTTTGCCCTGCGGGTAAAAAATGCCCCTTGAAAAGCCCTTTTTTCTTGTCTTCGCGGTATTGCTGTGTTTGCATCGCGAGCGTTTTCATAGGGGAGAGTAAGCTTTCCTTGCTTTTTTGCGGCGCGAGAAGCTTTAGGCTGCTTTCGGACGGCAGCTCGACGTTGTAGCTCATTCTATCGGCGTAGAGCGCCGCCTCTTCCATGAGCTTTGGGTCGGCTTTGGGAATACCCTTTAAGTGAATATATCCGTTGAAACGGTACTCCGTGCGCAATTTTTTGACGACGGAAAGTAACCGCTCCATCGTATAATCGGGGTTTTTGACCACCGCCGAGGAAAGGAATAACCCTTCGATATAATTACGCTTGTAAAAATCGATTGTCAGCTCGCAAATCTCGTCGGGCGTCGCCGTTGCGCGCGGTACGTCCGCGTCCAAACGGTTGGGGCAGTACTTGCAATTATAAATGCAATCGTTGCTAAGTAAAATTTTCAAAAGCGACACGCATCTTCCGTCGGGCGTGAAGGAATGGCAGCACCCCGCAACGTAGCCGTTGCCCATGCCGCCCGTGTTTTTCCGACTACTGCCCGAGGAGGAACAGGATACGTCGTACTTCGCGCTCTCCGTTAAAATTGTCAGCTTTTCTTGCGAGATCATAACTTTATTATAACGTATGTATATACAAATGTCAAACATTTGTTCGTATTTTTCGACAAAAAATTTCGCCGTTTTTTTGGTTGGAAAAAGACGGCGAAAATGATTGATTTTATGCGAATGGATGGGGCAGGTACGCGTTTAATGGGTGTTTTTCTGTCGTTTTTGCATACGTTTCCAGTTGATAAAGCCGTAGGAATCGTTGACGAGGAAGGTCAAAAAGCAAAATACCATCGGAAGATAGGAAATGCTTTTCATGGAAGCGAGTATCCAAAGCCCGATAAGCACGACGTCGTTGAAGGCGTAGCCGATTGCGTAGTAGGGACTGCGCAAAATCAAGAGCATCGCCGCAAAAAAGCTTGTGGTAACGGAAAGGGTACTCAAGGGCAGGTTTGCGGTGTCAAAGTACTTCAAAATGAAATAGAACGCCGCCGTCACCGCACCTGCGGAAAGGGAAAGGAGCGTCCACTTTTTTGCGGTCATCGGGGAGATTTCCACTTCCGATTTCCCTGCTTTAGAGGGGTGGCGAAGCCAACTCACGCACGCGACGATTGCGCTCGGCAGGGACATAAAGACGTAGGTAATCATTTCCCCATAGTAACGGAAGTTCCAAGAGATAATTCCATATAAAATACTAAATATAATGATTAAAAATTGTCCTATAACGTTGCCCTTTGCGATAAAAATCAGGGCGGAGACGCCCAGCAAAGAGGCGACGAGCGTCAATAGATAGCGGTCTGCGCCCAAAAAGAAGGAAACGGTGATGACGAGCATCGAGCATATCCAAAGCACCCATTCAAAGGGGGATAAAAATTTCAAAAGTCTTCTAAATCTCATAATTCATATCTAAATGCTAAAAAAAAGGAGTATTCCCAAGCCGTATCTTCCAAGACCTAACGATACGGGGAACACTCTACCCGGTGGCAGTATAGTTATAATATATATTATAATATGTTCGCGGGGGTAAAGTCAAGCGTTGTGAAGTAAATAATTTTTAGAAAATTTTCTACACAAACTTTACAAAAAGTGGTGAAAAATTGTATAATGTTAATGGTTTAGAATGAAAATAAAAGACAAAGGAGAAAATTTATGGAAATTTTCAAAGCAGTATTGGTACTGCTCGCGGGGGTCGGGGTGTTCATTGCCGGTATGAACATGCTCGGAGACGGACTTGAAAAAAGCGCCGGCGGAGGATTGAAAAAGTTACTTGGGAAAATCAGCGGAAACCGCTTTGCCGGCGTTGGCGTCGGTGCTGGGGTGACGGCGATTATCCAAAGCTCGTCTGCGACTTCGGTCATGGCTATCGGTTTCGTAAACGCGGGGATTATGACGCTGTTCCAAGCGACGGCGATCATTATGGGTGCGAACATCGGTACGACGATCACGGGCGTTATCGTGGCGTTCTCGTATTTGAAAATTGTAAAGCTTGCCGTTGCGGCGTTGGCGTTTGTCGGTGTTATGATGACCTTTCTTAAAACGGAAAAGGTAAAGCAAATCGGCGGTATTTTGTGCGGTTTTGGTTTAATTTTCGTCGGTTTGGACGTTATGGGCGGTGCATTTGATAACTATCCCGAAATTACGGAGTTTTTCCAAAAGTTATTCCAAAAAGTAGATTTCCCGTTATTGCTCGTCGTGCTCGGCGCGATATTTACGGCGATTATTCAAAGCTCGTCTGCGGCAACGGGTATCTTCATTACGATGGTCGGCGTGGGCGCGCTGGGGCTTGAAAACGCGTTGTTCCTTGTGCTCGGCTCGAACATCGGTACTTGTATCACGGCGGTAATCGCTTCGATCGGTACGTCGGAAAACGCAAAGCGCACGGCGCTTATCCACTTGTCCTTTAACGTCATCGGTTCGATTATTTTCACGGTGATCATTTGGATTTTCAAATCGCAAGCGGTAGACTTGCTGCAATCGTTTACGTCGTCGGGGGAAATGCAGCTTGCTTGGTTCCACGTAATCTTCAACGTAACGACAACGCTCGTGCTTTTGCCCTTTATCAAGCAGCTTGTACAAATGGCGGAAAAAATTATCCCCAATAAGCCCGAAGAAAAGGATAATAGACAGCTTAAATACGTGGATGAGCTCTTGCTTAAAACGCCCCCGATTGCAATTATGCAGGTCAAAAAAGAAGTAGAATATATGTCCGCGCTCGCAAGAGAGAACTTGGAAAAAGCCTTTTTGGCGATGAACGGTAGTGCCAGCGATTACGCAAAAGAAGTCGAAGAAAGAGAAAGCCTTATCAACTTTACGAATAAAGCGCTTACCCGTTTCTTAATCAAGCTTTCGCCGCTCGTAGACGGCTCTAACGAAAAGTCGATCGGTGCATATTTCCACGTTTTGAACGACTTGGAGCGTATCGGTGACCACGCGGAAAACTTTGAAGAAATCGCGATGGAAATGCAGGAGAAAGGACTTGCGTTCTCGGCGGAAGCGACTGCGGAATTGCAAGCAATGAAAGAAAAGGTTTTGCGTATGTTCGAGCTTGCAACGGAAGCGTTTGACGACGGCGACGTTGCAGGGCTTGCGGAATTGGCTGTCTTGGAAAACGAAGTAGACGGTATGAAGAAGGTGTTGACGGCAAGCCACTATGCGCGTTTGGCGGAAGGGAAATGCAACATCGAATTGAGCCCGTATTTCTCGTCCACGGTCACGAGATTGGAACGCGTTGCCGACCACCTTGTCAACGTTGGTTATAGTATTTTGAATCCTACGGGTTCACAAAGCGGCGTAAAGCTTGTAAAAGAAACGAAGTAATAGAAAAATACACAAAACTTCTCTCGATTTAGGGGGAAGTTTTTTGTTTGGCTATTGACATATAGCGAATGCTGCGGTATAATAATATCGAAATAGAGAAAAAGGAGTGATTTGCTTATGAAGATTTGGAAAAAGGCGTTGTCGTTTCTATTGGCACTTGGTATGACGGCTGGCTTTGCGGCTTGCGGCGACAAAAAAGAACCCGCGGGCGAAAAGCTTGAAGGTGAAGGCGCTTGGGCGGCGGCTTGGGAAGCTACTTTTTCAGCTACGAATATGACCGTGGACATAAAAATCCGTAGCGAAGAATCCAATATGGGGGGCTCGGGATTTACGGTACAGGAAGGTACGGTCAAATTGGCGGATGGTAAAGTGTATGTATATGGCGAGATGGAATCCGAATGGGATTTTGGCGAAGACGAGCAAGGGAAAGGCAGTAGTACGCTTGAATACTATCTCGGCTTGAAGGATGGTCAGCTTTATCAATGGCACTATTATAAGCAAGGGGACGAATGGCAAGAATTTTCGAGCTCGAAAGACGTAGAAACTTACGCTACGGGCTACGGTGTGATTTCGGACGTGCTTGGACCTGAAATAGGGCGGTATGATTACGTTGCTTGGGAATCGACTGCTACGTATGACGGCGGCGTTTATACTATGGAAATTTCGAGTGGCGGCATTATGCGCGATTATAAGGTCAAGTTCGTGGACGGCAAAATTTATTCGATAGAGATTCTGTCGAGTATTTCCTATGATGGCGGCGGCTCTACAGATCATCTTAAATACGTTTTCGAATACGGAAATACGAGCGTTGGCGAGTTGCCCATAACAAAGGAATAACCTTGAAAAAAACTTCTCTCTGTTTTGAGGGAAGTTTTTTGTTTGCCTATTGACAAAACGGAAAAGCTGTTATATAATAATGCTATAATAAAACCCCACGTGCATGGGGGAAAGGAGAAAATTATGAAAATTTGGAAAAAGACGTTGGCGCTCGTAATGGCGCTTGGTATGACGGCTGGCTTTGCGGCTTGCGGTGGCGGCGGCAAAGGCGATAAAGAACCTGCTGGGGAACAGCTTCAAGGCGAAGGCGCTTGGGCGGCGGCTTGGGAAGCAACTTTGACCGCGACGAACGTAACGATAGAAGGCTCGTATTCCTATTCCTTCTACGCGAAAGAAAATATTTGGAGCACAATGGACTCCGAAGGTACGATTGAGCTTGCGGACGGAAAAGTGTATTCGGAAGGCACGTATTCGCAAGAATATGATTATACGGGTCAAGGACAGGACAAGGGAGAGTATAGCGGTGTAACAAAATGCTATACCGGTATGCAGGACGGCGTTTTGTACGATTGGTTCTATGACGAAGAAACGAAAGAATGGGATCAAGAAATCGCGCATTACGATGCGGATACGTTCGGCACGGCGTTCGGTTTGGTGGAATCCAATTTCGAAGTGGAAATGGACCGCTATGATTATTTAGCGTGGGAAGCATTGGCGGTTTATGAAGACGGCGTGTATACGTTGTCGTTTGCGGATGAAGACGATTTCGAAAAGTATCAATTTAAGTTTGTAGACGGCAAATTGTATTCCTTCGATATCACGATGACGGCAGTAGAGGAAGAAGGCTATACGTCAACGATCAGCCAAAGCTACGTTATTTCCTACGGCGATGCAAAAATCGGCAAGCTTCCTTACGAAGAAGGCTTTGAAAACGAAAAACCCGAAGAAGGCGGCGACGTTGGCGGCGGTACGGTCGGCGGCGAAGAAATCGGCGGTGGCAACGGCAACGAAGAAATCGGCGGCGGTATGGCTACGCTCACGCAAGAAGAATGGAGTGAAATTGTTCAGCTTAGCTGTAATGCAAGGAATTTAACGGCTCTTGCAGTAGATAATGAAGACGGCGTTGAAACGGTTGAACGCATTAATATTTTGGATAATAAATTTTATTCCTGCAGTGAAAGCCAAAACGTTACTTTGCACGAATATATTGGGAACGTGGACGGAGAATGGTACGTATGGAGATCGGAAGATGAGGAAACGTGGACGTGCGAACCTTACGCGATCGTCTATGACGATCCTATTACGGCAATGGACGGTTCGTATTTCTTCAATAGTTATGACGCAATGTACGAAGTGTCCAAAGTAACGTATAATAAAGAAATCGGAGAAATTATTTTTGATATGAATGCCATGGGAGTGAATATGGTTATCCGTTTCCGCGTAGAAAATGGAAGAATTATTCGAATGGAATCGAATGGACTCATTGAAGGCATTTTGTCGCTTGAATACGGCAACGCAACCAATATTGAGCTTCCCCCCTTTGAAGGCGTAAGCGAAGGTGATAACAACGTAGATTTCGGCGGCGACGGCAGCGTCAATATTAGCGATAACAATGCGATATTGAAGTAATAACGCTTACTCAATAAACGGAAATAAAAAAAACGCGGAGCGGCAATCCGTTGTGTTCTTAACGGAGAATTCGGGGCGGTATGTACACGGAAGGCAATTTGCCTTCCGTGTACTGCTTTTTTAGGCAGTTTCTCGCATATTGCTTGGAAGTAGAATCTCAAGCACAGGCATTCCGTCTTGTTCGGGAAGTTGAAATGCGTAGTGGATATTGATAAGGTTGCCTGCGGTACGGGAGTATTTCTCCAATTTTTCGAATACTTCAATCTTTCGGATGAAGACTCGAAGCAGTTCGGGGGTTAGCGTTGGCATCTCAATATACTGCTTCGCTTTTGCAATGAATTCCCTAATGCAACTATCTCGCATATCCATCTTGCTGATACCGTCATTCACGGCTATCAGCTTTTCTTTTAGTGCTGTTTGCTCTTGCTCGTATCCACTTGCCATCGTATCGTAGCGTTCGGGAGTGATTCTTCCGCAGACTCTATCCTCGTATAAGCATCGGATGATATTGTCAAGCTCCGTGATACGCTTTTCAAGCTGTTGTTTTTCTTTTTCTGCTGCCTTGTAAAATCTCTCTGCTTCAGCTTCGCCGTTAGCGGTTGCCATTGCGTAGAATTCCTCGGTACGTTCTCTTGCGAATTCAGTTACCTGACGAAGATTCCGCAGTACGATTTCATCGAGTACGCTTTCTCGGATATAGTGCGATGTGCAATCGGTAGTTCTGCTTTGGTATCCACCACACATAAAGTTATTCTTGGATTCGTCAAACGACTTTGATCTATGGAGATATAATCGCTTTCCGCATTCACCGCAGAAAAGATAACCTGCGTATTTGTCCATCTCGCCTTGCTTGTCGGGGCGTTTCCGTCCTGCGAAGTGCCGTTGGACTATTTCAAATGTTTTTCTGTCAATAATCGCTTCATGCGTATCTCTGAAAACAAGGATATTTTCGGGTGAGTTTTTCAGCCTTTTCTTGAGCTTGTTAGACTTGGTATAAGTCTTGAAATTGACTGTATCGCCAACATACTCTTGATTGGATAACATCTTGCGAACGCTGTTCTGTGCCCAATGATACGGTCTTGTGAGGTCGGGTTTACCGATTCTACCGCCTGTCCGTTGAAAGATATAAACGCTTGGTGATATGATTTTCTCTTTTGAGAGGATATCACAGATTTTTACGATGCCTATTCCGCTTGCGTACATATCGAATATCCGTTTTACGACGGGTGCGGTTTCGGGATCGACTATGAGTAACGGGTGTTCCTTTTGATTACCCTTGTATTCGGGATTTTTTAAGTATCCGTATGGTATAGTCGTTCCGACCCTTTCGCCACGCTCGCCTTTAGCTTTTTGTACGGCTCGTATCTTTCGGCTTGTGTCACGGGCATAGAAATCGTTGAAGTAATTCTTGATTCCTGAAAAATCGCTGACACCGTTGATGCTGTCCACGCCATCGTTTACGGCAATGAAGCGCACATCGTACTGTGGAAAGGTTATCTCCATCAACATTCCTGTTGCCAGAAGAACAGCACTTACAACATCAAGGCTGTTATCAATCATATTATCGAATTCGTATATCGGCATCTCTTGGCATTTTTGAATTCGATTTTCAACATAATAAAAACAAATTTGGTCGCTTGGATTTTTTCTCATAAGGACTTTGCCATGATTTATGGCATTCCTGATGTTAACATTAATGCGTTGTGATATTTCGGTATATCCATTTGATTCTAACACCGGGATAAGTTGTCCTAATTTGTTTTGCGTTGTGTAATCCTTACCAACGCCTTGTC
>SVIG01000001.1 GCA_015071005.1 Clostridiales bacterium
TATTTGCTCCTCCCCGCAGCTTTTCGCAGCTTGTCACGTCCTTCTTCGGCGCCACGTACCAAGGCATTCTCCGTAAGCCCTTTGTAGCTTGATCTTCTCTTCATCTACTCGTCTTTACATTCTTTTTACAAGAAAATTCTATATTTCTTACTCGGCTAATCATTATTGCAGCTCAAGAGCCTTAAAATTGCTTTTAACGTCTTATGCTTCATTAACCATTAGCTTTTTTATAACTAATATGAAAATTTCTTTTTGCCTTTCGTACTCGTCTTTATTGTTTCCACAATAAATACTTTTACTATTTGCTATGCAGTTGTTAATCTTCGCTTTCTCCATCTACAGATGAAGTTTGCCACCAAAATAACGCGCTCGTCAATTGACAGCTTAAACATAATACCATTTACAAAGGATATTGTCAAGCGTTTTTTTTAATTTTTTGAAATTTTTTCAATTTTTTTTAACTTTTTTTATTTTTCATAAAATTGAGATTTCTATTCCAAATTCTCTTATAAATATATAATATATGTCGCGCGTGTACGCGTAGAAAGAAAAAGGACGGGGCTTTCCCCGTCCGTATTTTCTACGTTTTTTCTCACTTGCAACCGCTGCAGGTTTTGCAGTTTCCCGAGCATTTTTTGCTTTGCGCGCCCGTGGAAGAGTACATCGCGCCCGTATAGTCGCGCTCCGTCTCGCCGCCGCAGTCGGGGCAAACCACTTTATCCGTATATACTTTTACAAGCTCGTCGAATTTCTTTCCGCAAGCCTTACACTTGTACTGTAAAAAAGGCATTTCTCTCTCGTCCTTATTGTTTTCTTCTATAATTATACCTTCAGCGCGAAAAATTTGCAAGCGTTTTCAAGCAAAATCCTACACTACAATATCCCCTTTCCGCTTAAAAATCCGTCGAATAGACCGTGCACGTCCGCGCCCGATTTTTCAAACGCACCGATCAAATGCCCCGAGTTCACCGTTTTGAAACGGTTTGTTTTATAATATTTTCGCAACGCCGCAAAAAACTTTTTATTCCCGACGCTTTTTCGTGCCGTATCAAATAACAGCACCGCCTTATCATAGCTCAAACACCGATACTCATACTCATTGACGTACTCGGACAAATGCCGCACCATTCGCGTGTCCGTCCGACCAAGGACGCTTCCATATACGTCGTAATAGGAGCGGTACTCCTTCAACGCCGCCGTAACCTCGTCCTCGCGCTTTATCTCGTACTTTTCGTGATTTTCAAAGAAACAAATCGCCGAATACTCCGCCAAACCCTCGTCCTGCCAAGCATTTTCAATCGGGTTATTTCCCACGGCGTTTCCCCACCATTGATGCGCCGTTTCGTGCGCAACCGCACGGATTCTCGTCTTATCCTGCACGTTATCCGAAAGCATCGTCAAGCAGGGATAACTCGCCCCGTCGTAGCAAAGCCCCGTTTCTACCACCGTATAACTATCATACGGATAACCGCCGAACGTCTTTTCGTAGTACGCAAAAGTTTCTTTGACCGCGTCAAACGTTCGATTCGGCTCTTTATCCGCATAGTAGTAATAATACAGCTCCACACCACCTAAAACGGCGTGCAAAACGCGAAAGCTTTTCGAGAGCACGATCGCAAAGTCGCGCACATTCAACGCGGACATGGTGCAGACCTTTTTACTTTCCAGCACCCGCTCTTCCTGCGCTGCGCCCGTCGCGGCGACCGTGTAGTCCTTGGGCAAGGTCAACCGCACTTTATAGTCCGCAACGTCGCTATAAAAGGGATCGCCGATGGAAAAATAATTCGTTTCGTAAAAGCCACCGCTTCCATAACCACACAAAATCGGAAAGAAATTTCCTAAATTGACCGTTTTTTGCGTAACGCCTGTACGGTGTGCGACCTTGGCGAGTTTGGTTAAAAAACTAATATCTATCACCGTCTTATCCCCAGGGTAAAGAGTTTCGAGCAAGTCCACCTGCAAAATATTCTCATCCTCGCCGACGATTTCCCAATTTTTCGAGCCGTTGACGGACGAAATGGACGTTTCTCCATAGCTTTCGCCTGCGTAGTATGCAACGTCGCGAACGGATGAAGAAATCGGAGAATAAAGTGCATTTTCGCGGTACGCGTTCGCGTAAAGCTGAAATTTTAACGTAGAAATCGCATTTTCCGTGCCATTTTGAAAAACCACCTTCGCCGTACCGGCGAGCGTGCAATTCTCAGGTGCATATTCCGCCGTAATCTCGTACCTGGTATAGGCTTTTGGTTCTTTTTTACAACCAACAAGCGGAAAAATACCCATGATCGTAAGACAAATCAAACAAAGCCGCGCGACGAATTTTTTCATAACTATCCCCCGTGCTAAAATCGCTATATATTCTATGCCCGTTCATAAAACAATATGCCGATTTTGAATTATAGAAAAAAGCCGACGGCTATAGCCGTCGGCTTTTATTCTTACTTTTCATCAAGGGTTAAGTGCAATGCAGGATCCACGCTCTTGCCGTCCTTCAAAATTTCAAAATGCAAGTGCGCGCCATCCTTATACTCGTTCCCCGTCGCTTCCGCGACCGTCGCAATCACGTCCCCCTTCTTCACCTGCGAGCCGACCTTCAATCCCTCGGCTTCCGTGACAAAGCGGTAAACGGATTTTAAGCCGTCCGCATGGCTTACGGTGATTTCCGTACCCGAAAGTAAATCATCTTTATAGATGCTTTCTACCACGCCGTCCTCTACCGCGAACACGTCCGCGCCTGCCGTTGCTGCAAAGTCCATACCGCTATGCGCATAATAGCTATTCAGCGTTTGATTGTGATAGAAACCAAAATCGTTCGATACGTTTGCCGCACCGACAGGAGAAATCATTCCGTCGGGCAAACCGCCAACCGGTTTTTCATCCTCGGGCTTGTTCCCTTCAGGCTCACTCGTGCCTGCGTCTTCACTCGTCACGGGCGGACGCAAAGCTTCGTTTTCCGTTCTTCTTTCCCCCGTCACGGCGATTGCAACGACGATAATCGCAATCAATGCCGCCGCGCAAGCAATCGCTGTAAACAAATAAAACTTCTTCTCGCGGTTCATACGCGGTTTCTTCTTTTCGTTTTCGTTTTGTTCTTTCATATTAGATCCTCCGAAAGTTCTTTTCTATGTAAATATTTCCCTCGCCACGAGTTTTTTATACCCTCGAGCTTAAAAAACTTTCCTAATATATCCGCGCGTTAAAACCCATCGAAAATAATCGGCGTACCAACGGTGCACCGCTCGTTAGAAAGGGCGATATGCAAATTCACCGCATACCCCCCTACCCCAATTTCGTTGTCCCACTCGTTTGTATGGCAATAATAGGAACGCGTGTCGCACGCCTCTTCCGTGAATAAAACGCGCGCGTGATAAATCTTCAAAATCTCTTGCAGCGCCGTTTCGCCATCTTTACCGTCTAAGGCAAACGTCACGCTTTCCCCCTTGACCTTCGCATAGTCGCGCACGGAAAGCGTCGTCTTTCGCAAGCCCTGCGAGGATGCCGACTCCAAATAAAAAACTCTCTCCCCCTCGATATCGGAGAGCTTGACCACTTTCACGCTCCACGCGAGCAAGAGTATCCCCAAAACCAAGCCAAGGGAAAAAAGCTCGGCGAATAGTTTTTTGAAAAAACGCATAAAAAATCCCTCCGTGAAAGTCCACGGAAGGATTATTGCCGAATTTTTTAATTTTATACCGTTAGAAATCGGAAAGTTTTTCGCCGCCGAGCAAATGAATATGCAAGTGATGCACCGTTTGACCGCCGTTTTCTCCTTGGTTAATAATCACGCGATAGCCCTCTTCCAAGCCAAGCGTTTTTTCAAGCGTGGGAATCGTTTGAAATACGTGCTTTACAAGTTCCGCGCGCGCTTCGTCCATTTCGGAAAGCAAGGCAAAGTGCGTTTTTGGAATGCACAAATAATGCAATTTTGCTTTCGGCTCAATATCTCGAATCACGATCATTTTATCGTCCTCGTACAGTCTCGGCGAAGGAATCACGCCTGCTACAATTTTACAAAAAATACAGTTTTCCATCTCTATACTCCTACATCTTAAAATTTTTTATTCGTTTTCGTTGCCAACACGCCGTCCAAGAAATTTCCCTGCACGCATACGCGAATAGGCTCTTTCTTATCGTACTCCCCATCGATATACACGCGGATATAGTTTTCGGAATACCCGACGGTCATACCGTGGTAATAGCTCTCGGGAATAACGATGAGCCCGCGTCCCAAAAACCGATTCAAGTAGCGCGCTTTCATGTGCTCCCCTTCTTCCAAAATCCGCTCCACGCGCTCTTTTTTTACCGCAAACGGGAGCTCTTTGTACCGTTTATAGGCGTTCGTACCCTCACGCGGCGAGTAGGGAAAAGCATGGATTTGCGAGAAACCCGCTTCCTTGACAATCCGCAGAGAATCGAGAAAATCCTCTTCCGTTTCCGTCGGAAAACCGACGATAATATCCGTCGTAATCGCGGCATTAGGAAAACTATCGTATAAAAGCTTACACTTTTCCAAGTACTCCTCGCGCGTGTAATGTCGATTCATACTTTTCAACACCTTATTCGAACCGCTTTGTAGGGACAAGTGGAACTGCGGCGCAAAGTTTTTCAATAAATACAAATTCTCGATGAGTCGCGGCGTGATTACGCTCACTTCGAGCGAGCCCAAACGGATACGGGTGTCCGCATACCGAATTGCGTAAATTAAATCCGCCAAATCCCTGCCCTGCTCGTCTTTATAATCGGAAATATCAATCCCCGTAATCACCGTTTCGAGCGCCGTGCTTGCCAAAATTTCTTTTGCCGCACTCTCTACCGAACGAGAACGGCTTCTTCCGCGCAAATAGGGAATCACGCAATAGGAACAAAACCGATTGCAACCGTCTTGAATCTTCACGAAATTCCGTGTTTTCAAACACTCGGGCAAGGGCATTTCTTCGTAAGCTTTTTCCTGCTCAATACAAATTCCTCGCGGCGATTTTTCCAATCCATCCTTGACGATTTCCAGCACGGAATTTTTTCTTTGTGCGCCCGCCACCGCGTACACGGTAGTCCCTTTTTCCATAAAAGCCTGCGGGCTTTTCTCCGACGCACAACCGCAAACAATAATTTTTGCTTCGGGATTGCACTTGATCGCCTTGCCAATGGTTTGGCGGCTTTTTCTTTCCGCTTCCGCCGTCACCGCGCAGGTGTTAATGATATACAAATTCGCCTTTTCCATTTCACGGGAAACACAATAGCCCATATCTTCCAAACCACGGATGATCGAACCGCTTTCCACGTCGTTGACCTTACAGCCAAGCGTATATACGACAGCTTTCATTTTTATGTTTCCCCCTTTCCGTCCTTTCGACGGGTATTTTTCAAGCAACTTATTTCAATTCGTCCAAATGGAACATGACCACGCTCGTCAAAGCGACCGCCGCCGTTTCCGCACGCAAAATCCGTTTCCCGAGCGTGACGGACGAATAGCCAAGCGCGCTCGCGCGTTCTTCTTCCGCGCGAGAAAAACCACCTTCGCTACCGATCACGATTGCGGTGCTGCCCTGTAATTTTTCAATATCACACTTACTTTCCGTGGAAAACTCACACGCAAAGAGCTTGTTTTCATACTCCTGCGCCCAAACGAGTGCCTTTCCCAACGAATCGAAGTATTCCACCTTGGGCGCGACCGCGCGCAAGCATTGCTTTGCCGATTCCTTGGAAATCTTATTCAAGCGTTCGAGCTTATTCGCGTTCATGTACGCCGACGAATATTCAGACGAGAATACGCCGATTTTCTTCACGCCGAGCTCCACCGCTTTTTGCACGATAAACTCGTTTTTATCCGCATTTTTTAAGTACCCGAACAGCAAGCAAACGTCCGCTTTCGCTTCCCGCCCACCGACTTCTTCACGCACGACGTTCAAAAGCATACGCTTCTTTTCCACCGCCGCAATCACGGCGGTGTATTCCTTGCCGCTGTTATCGAGCAGAATCACTTCGTCGCCCACGGCAAGACGGAGCACGTTCTTCGCGTGCTCAAATTCTTCCCCGATAAGCTCGGTTTCTTGATGTACTTGTTCCACAAAAAAACGTTTCAACGCAGACATGGTAGTTCCTTTTATTGATGTTTCAAAACGAGTGCGAACCACTCGCCCTTTCTTTTTTCGAATACGACCTGCATACCGACCGCTTCGTACGCCGCCTTAACCATTTCCAAACGACTCTCAATAATACCGCTTAAAATGAGTACGCCGTCCTTTTTCAAGTTCTTCGGGATAGAAGGCGCGAGCATTTTCAAGACCTCGCCCGTGATGTTCGCCATCATAATATCCCCTTGCACGTCGGTGTTTTCCAAAAGATTAGAGTGCGCCACCACCGTTTTTTCCGCAACGCCGTTGAGCTCGCTATTGTGCAACGAGCTTTCCACCGCGATGGGGTCAATGTCCGTCAAATAAGCTTTTGCCGCGCCGAGCTTGATAGCGGAAATCCCTAAAATACCGCTGCCGCAGCCAACGTCAATACACACCGATTCCGGGGTGATATATTCTTGCATCAATTCCACGCACATGGACGTCGTTTCGTGTTCTCCCGTCCCAAAAGCCATATTGGAATCAAGCAAAACCACGTGTTCGTGGGGGGCAGGTGCGTATTCAATCCATTCGGGTACGACCACAATCGAGCCGAGATGAATGGGACGGAAATGTTTTTTCCACACGTCAATCCAGTCGTCGCCGTCCACCGTACGCTTGGTGTCTTCCAACGTACCGAACGGGATAAAGCCTTCGCTACGCTCCTTCGCGTCCGCAACGTCATTCAAAATCGCAGGCAGGACTTCCTTGGCAACGTCTTCCGCCACGTAGCATTTTACAAGTACGTCGGAAGGCTTTTCCGAGAGCAAGCCTTCTTCTAATTCATCGTCCATATAATCCCAAAAGGTGGATTCCTTTGCCGTTTGCAAGGCGATGATATCCGCGCGATCGCAAATCGTCACGCCGTAATCGGTATATTGCCACATAATATCGGAAATAATTTCACTCGCTTCCGTCGTGGTATGAATCGTCAATTCAATGTATTTCATAATCAGCACCTCTCAAACAACATTATAACACACCGCCGCCGCTTTTGCAAGTGTTTCCATAGAAAAACGCCGCGCGAGTAATACTCGCGCGGCGTAAAATCCGTCAAGAATTATTTAATGTTCTTATACATAGGTCCGTACGTCTGACAAGCACGGTAGTCTTGCCCTTCCTTGTCCATACCAAACGCATTCCAAGCCGCAGGGCGATAAATCTTGTCCTCGTCTACGTTGTGCATACATACGGGAATACGAAGCATCGAACACATCGTAATAAGGTCCGCGCCGATATGTCCGTAAGAAATCGCGCCGTGGTTCGCGCCCCAGTTATTCATAACGTCGTAAGCGGTCTTGAACGCGCCCTTACCCGTCACTCTCGGAGCAAACCAAGTGCAGGGCCACGTGTAGTCCGTTCTCTTCCAAAGCTTATGCGTCACTTCATCGGGGATTTGCACCGTCCAGCCTTCCGCAATTTGCATTACGGGACCAAGCCCTTTGACCATATTCAATCTCATCATTGTGACAGGCATTTCCGCACGCGTAACGAAACGGGAAGAATAACCGCCGCCACGGAAGTAACCGAGGTCGGCATACGGCCAAGTGGTCGCCGCCATACAAGCGTCGATGTCCTTATCCGTCATATCCCACCATTTCTTCATGATTGCGTTGCCGTTTTCGTCCTTCACTTCGCCGCAAGCGTCTACACACGCCGCACCCGAGTTAATCAAATGAATGAAACCGTCCGATTCCTTTGCTTTGCCTTCGATATCATAACCCGTCACGCGCTTGATCGCGTCGCCCGACCAGTACGTTCTTACGTCCGCGAAGATTTGTGCGCGCCCAGTCAAAAGCTTCCCAAAGAGCATACATACGCCGTTGAGCGTATCGTTTTCCGTTGCGAGAATATACGGTTCTCTCGCACCGTTCCAGTCAAACGTCGAGTTGAGAATGGATTCGGGGAAATCGCAGTTCGGATAGAAATCCGTCCATTGTCTTTGACCTTGGAAACCGCCCGCAATCGCGTTATGCCCAACCGCTTCTTCTTCCGCACCTTTAGGCAAGTTTTTGTTGCCGTTGAAAAGGTCTTTGATGATACACGCCATCTTCGCCGTGAATTCCCAATCCTTTTCTTTTTCTTCCGCCGTTCTTTGCAGTTCGGGGGGATTCTTGTCAAAGTCCGCATTGCACTTCGCCTTTACCCACGCAAGCGCCTTTTGATATTCCTTTTCGTCGTAAATACCTTCCGTCATTCGGCGGATAATTTCCACTTCGTCCACCGATTCCACGCGCATACCAAGATACTCTTCGAACATTTCCACGTTCACGATCGAGCCTGCAATCCCCATACAAATCGAACCGATTTGCAAATACGATTTACCGCGCATCGTCGCTACCGCAACTGCCGCTCTTGCAAAGCGCAAAATCTTCTCGGAAACGTCCGCAGGGATCGACGTATCGTCAAGGTCCTGTACGTCGTGACCGTAAATACCGAATGCAGGCAAGCCTTTTTGCGCGTGACCTGCAAGCACCGCCGCCAAATATACCGCGCCGGGGCGTTCCGTACCGTTAAAGCCCCACACCGCTTTGATGGTCATAGGATCCATATCCATCGTTTCGCTACCGTAGCACCAGCAAGGGGTGACGGTGAGCGTAATATCCACGCCTTCCTTTTTGAACTTATCCGCGCAAGCCGCCGCTTCGGCAACACGGCCGATGGTGGTATCCGCGATAACGACCTTTACGGGCTCGCCGTTGGAATAGAAAACGTTTTTGGAAATCAGCTCCGCCGCGTTTTTCGCCATATTCATCGTTTGCACTTCGAGGGACTCGCGAACCTTCAAAGGTCCTCTTCTGCCGTCGATGGTGGGTCTAATACCGATTACGGGATAGCTCCCGATCAATCTCGATTCTGCCATAAAATATTTTCCTCCGAATATTTTTATTGATAGCATAATTATATACTTGATTTTTCTCTATTACAAGTGATATAATAGGAAAAAAGTATAATTATTTTCACTTTTTGGTGGTAAAATGATCTATAACGAACTCAAACAGCACGGGACGGAAGATTTCCCCTTCGAATTATACCGCGTAAACGCTCTGCATCCCAAGTATGAAATGGCATTCCATTGGCACAGCTCTCTAGAGCTGATCCGCGTATTAAAAGGCTCGCTTTCCCTTACGCTCGACAATCATACTCACGCCTTGCAAGCAGGCGATGTCGCGTTTATCAATAGCGAAATCGTACACGGCGCAACCCCGAAAGACTGCGAATACGAATGTATCGTTTTCAATCTCGCCTTCCTAAAAACGGGCAACGCGCTTTGCGATCGTTTTATCGACGACCTTTTGTCCCACACGTCCTATTTAACGGAATTTCCGAGCGATCAAGACGTACTCGCCCTTATCGAAAAACTCTTTATACAAATTCGTGACACGGCAACGGGCACCCCTTTTAAGGTGATCGGACTTTTCCACAAGCTACTCGGTGAAATGCAGGCAAAAAATTTTTTCAACTCGCACCTGCCCCCCTCGTCCATGCACGACGAGAAAAAAGTGGTCAAGCTGAAAACGGTCTTAAAATACATTCGCGAAAACTTCGCGACCGACATCACACTCGACGATATGTCGGCGGTGGCAGGACTTTCCTGCAAATATTTTTGCAAGTTCTTTAAGGATATGACGGGTGCAACGCCCGTGAATTATCTCATGGCGTACCGCATTGAACGCGCCGCGCGAAAACTGCTCGGTTCCGATTTATCCGTAACGAAAATCGCCTACGATTGCGGCTTTAACGATTTGAGCTATTTTATCAAAACCTTCAAAACCTTCAAAGGCGTTTCCCCCAAGGAATACCGTAAAAGATAACCCCTATTTCCGCCTATTCTTCAAAGAAATCGGCGGATTTTTTATCACTTAAAAGATTCCGCAATTCCGTTTGCGCCGTAAACAGCTTTTTAATCGCATTTAGAAGCGTATGCGGATAAATTTTGTCAAAATTATGCACGTAATATAAAAGCTGAAGGTCCGTTCGATTCATTTCTTCGAACGTTTGTAATAGTGCCTTTCGTTTTTGCTTCAATTCTTCTACGCCCACGCTCTTCCCTTCTATCGGCGAAAAGGTTTTGATTGTCCTATCCATCTCTTGAAAATAATCTTTCAACCTCGGCGCTCCGCAAAAAAGTTCATTTATAGTAAATTGTTTTCTTTTCATGTTTTATTTTACTCCTTAAAAAAATTAGCAAACTAATTATAACATTAGTATACTAATTTGTCAATTAGTTTTTTAATATTTATGTTATAATAATTGTATGAAAAATTTTGGCGTAAGATTAAAAGAATTAAGAAAAGAAAAAGGACTCTCTCAAAAAGCGTTAGCCCAGCAGTTAGGCTATAATCAATCTATGATTTGTTTTTGGGAAAATGGAGTAAATGAACCAACGGAAAGTGCAATTAGAAAAACCGCAATATTTTTTAACGTTTCCGCTGACTACCTTTTAGGCTTAACAGACGAATATTAAGCTTTCAACGCGTACATGTCCCTATTGAATAGAGAAAACCGCGGCTCGCAAGAGCCGCGGTTTTATTCTTTAATAAGGTTTTTTGCCGTACAATGCTTCTACGCTGTCTGCGTACCGTTTCATACGGTCGCATTGTTTCATTTCGAAATCGTTATCCAGCTTTTCGATATGTTTCTTTTGTTCCTTGGAAAGCTTCGTGGGGATTTCCACCAAGACCTTGATAATCAAGTTCCCCACTTCCCCTCTTGCCGAGCGGATACCCTTGCCGCGAATGGTAAATACCGTGCCGTTTTGCGTACCTTCGGGGATTGTGAAATCAATCGCGTCGTCCACAGTCGGCACTTTCACGACGCCGCCAAGCGCCGCCGTCTTAAAGGAAATGGGCAATTCCAACATAAGGTTGAAGCGGTCGCGCTTCAAAATCTTATGCGGCTCTACGCGGAATACCACGATCAAATCGCCCGGCTGACCGCCGTTCGGCGCCGCTTGCCCCATGCCACGTTTTTTCATATAGCTATTGTTGTCCACGCCAGCGGGAATATCGAGCGTGACCGTCGTTTCCTTGCGTTGTGCGCCGCGACCTTTACAATCGGGACATTTTTCCTTAATCGTTCTACCGCTGCCGCCGCAATCAGGACAAGGCATTTGACGAATCGTGCGCCCAAACATGGTGTTTTGTACCTGTTGAATAATCCCCTTGCCTTGACACTTAGAACAAGTGCTGTATGCCGTACCGTCCTTTGCACCCGTACCGCGACAAGCCCCGCAAGGCTCGTTGCGCGTATACGAAAAGGTCTTTTTACAGCCCTTCGCCGCATCCATAAAGGAAAGGGTCATTTCTCGCTGTATATCTTCGCCGACCGCCGATTGCTGCGCTCTTGCGCCGCCGCCAAAGCCACCGCCGAAAAAGCTGCTGAAAATATCCGAAATATCTTCAAAACCGCCAAAGCCGCCTGCACCGCCGCCGAAACCGCCGAAGCCACCCATGCCAGGGTGCTCTAATTCGTAATCGTACGCCGCGCGTTTTTGCTGATCGGAAAGAGTCTCGTGCGCTTCGTTCACTTCCTTGAACTTTTCTGCCGCCACTTCATCCCCCTGATTTCTATCGGGATGATATTGCATTGCAAGCTTTCTATACGCTTTTTTAATCTCGTCCGCGCTCGCTTTTTTGTCTACGCCAAGAATGTCGTAATAGTTCTTTTTATCTGCCATAACCGCACCTAAATAGCGTAATAGGGTTTGGTTTTACCCAAACCCGTCTACGTTGTCTTTTTGTTAATTTGCCCTACCCGTGTACGGGTTGAAACATCGTTACTGATGGAATTCCGTATCGTCCGAAGGGTTAGGGTTTGCCCCCTGCGCCCCTGCTTGCTGATAGAGCTTACTAAATACGGGCTGTACGTCCTGCATAAGCTTATCGTAAGCCGCCTTGATTCTATCGTCGTCTTCGGAAGCAAGTTCCGCCTTCGCCGCGTCGATCGCCGCTTGCAAGCTCGCCTTATCGTTTTCGTCAAGCTTGTCGCCTGCTTCTCTCATCGTTTGTTCGATCGAGAAAATCATGCCGTCGAGCTTGTTCTTGTTTTCCACTTTTTCTTTGCGCTTCTTGTCTTCTTCCGCAAACTGTTCCGCTTCCTTGACCGCTTTATCAATTTCTTCTTCGGAAAGGTTGGTGGACGACGTAATCGTGATGTCCGTGGACTTGCCCGTGCCCTTATCTTGCGCCGTTACGTGTACGATACCGTTTGCGTCGATATCGAACGTTACTTCGATTTGCGGTATACCGCGAGGAGCGGGAGCAATACCCGTGAGCATGAAATTACCAAGCGTCTTGTTATCTCTGCAGAATTCGCGTTCGCCTTGAAGCACGTGAATGTCTACGCTCGTTTGGTTATCCGCAGCCGTCGAGAAGATTTGGCTCTTCTTTACGGGAATCGTCGTATTTCTATCAATGATACGCGTGAACACGCCGCCAAGCGTTTCAATACCCAAGGAAAGCGGGGTAACGTCGAGAAGGAGTACATCCTTCACTTCGCCCGTCAAAACGCCGCCTTGTACTGCCGCGCCGATCGCTACGCATTCGTCGGGGTTGATGCCCTTGAAGGGTTCTTTGCCAGTAATTTCCTTAACCTTTGCAACAACCGCAGGCATACGGGTCGAACCGCCGACAAGGATTACCTTATCGATATCGCTGTACGAAAGCCCTGCGTCGCGCATAGCCGCTTTCATAGGCGCAACCGTTCTTTCAAGAAGATCAGCCGTCATCGCTTCAAATTTTTGCTTCGTGAGATTCACGTCGAGGTGTTGAGGACCTTCCGCACTCATGGAAATGAAAGGAAGATTGATGTTCGTCGAGGTCATACCCGAAAGCTCGATCTTCGCCTTTTCAGCCGCTTCCTTCAAACGTTGCATCGCCATTTTATCCTTGGAAAGGTCGATTGCGTGCGATTTCTTGAATTCGTCTACGAGATAGGAAATAATCTTGTTGTCCCAATCGTCGCCGCCGAGCTTCGTGTCGCCGTTCGTCGCGAGAACTTCGAATACGCCGTCGGAAATTTCCAAAATGGAAACGTCGAACGTACCGCCGCCAAGGTCGTAAATCATGACCTTACCGCCCTTATCCTTATCCAAGCCGTAAGCAAGCGCAGCCGCCGTAGGTTCGTTGATGATACGAAGCACGTTCAAGCCTGCAATCTTACCTGCGTCTTTCGTTGCTTGACGTTGGCTATCCGAGAAGTATGCGGGGCACGTGATAACCGCTTCGGTCACCTTTTGACCAAGGTAAGCTTCCGCGTCCGCCTTCAATTTCGCAAGCGTCATTGCGGAAATTTCTTGGGGGGAATAATCCTTGCCGTCGATATTCACTTTATAATCGGAACCCATGTGACGCTTAATCGAAATAATCGTTTTGTCGGGGTTAGCAACCGCTTGACGCTTTGCCGCTTGCCCTACGACGCGCGAACCGTCTTTTTGAAAAGATACAACGGACGGAGTCGTTCTCGAACCTTCTGCATTCGCGATAACGACGGGTTCACCGCCTTCCATAACTGCTACGCAAGAGTTTGTAGTACCAAGGTCGATACCAATTACTTTACCTGCCATAATTTTTTTCTCCTTTGCCGCACTTTTTGCGGCGCTGTTTTTATTTACACTTATATCTAACCAATCTTTTCGCCCCTTAAACAACTTTTTTGAAAATTTTTTCAACTTTATATTGTATGTGACTTTAAGCGCTTTTCAGCCCACAGGAAAACCCAAATGATATAACAAGCCAAGCTTTTGAAGAGCTTGGCTTGTTATTAAATAATCATAAGCAACGTAATTATATTCAATCCCAACACAACGTATGAACACACGCTAGAAAGAAAAATCCACATTTCCCAATTCCCTAATTTTTGTTTATTGACAAGATTTGCCACAAAAGATGCAACCGCCGCAAAAAAACCAAAAACAATCCCTGCATATACCCAAAATTGAGAAAATGCAATTTCCCCCATTTCTATGTTCCCTATTATGTATCTGGTATAACCTAGAAATAAAAAAACAAACGATAAGGCTATAAAAAATATACTTATCATTAACGTCACTTCTAATAAAAATCGTTTTCCCAAATAATTTTTATCTTTTTTTGCTTTTTTATTACTCATAAATAATATTATAAAGGCACAGTATGCCTTTTGTCAAGCAAAAAAGGCACAATATGCTATTATTTAAGTATGAATAGAGTAGAAGAAATCCATCAACGTTTATCCGAAGCAATCAGATACAGTTCTCTTTCGCAAAAGGAAATTGCAGAAAAACTCGGCATTAGTCCGTCAACCGTAAGCAAGTATACGCGCTTAAACGTATTCCCTGCTTTGGAAACTTTTGCAGAGCTTTGCGAAATTCTCGACGTTTCCGCTGACGACATTTTAGGGTTAAAATAAATTTGATAAAACAAATCGGCTTGGCGAAGTTCGCCAAGCCGATTTTTAATTTTTGATACGATTACGGTCTTAAACCGCTGCCACCTTGCAAGGTGATGGTTTCGCCCGTCACGTATTTTGCCAAATCCGAGCAAAGGAATACGCACATGCCGCCGATATCTTCTTCAGGGTCGGCAAATCTACCCATCGGTACGGCTTTAATCGTTTGTTCGTAGCGGTCGGGATATTCTTCCTTGAATTTCTTCAAGCCTTCCGTCATCGCCAAAGGACAAATGACGTTTACGCGCACGCCGTCAGGACCCCATTCCGTCGCCGCTACACGCGAAAGTCCGCGAATGCCTTCCTTCGCCGCCGCATAGGACGATTGCGCAACGCGCCCAAACAAACCCGCGCCGCTTGCAAAATTGACAACGCAGCCCTTCGTTTGTTTCAAGTACGGATACGCCTTTTGCATATAGAAGAAGGTCGCGTAAATACCCGAATAAATCGCAAGGTCAAGGTCTTCCTTCGTATGGTCGA
Source organism: Clostridiales bacterium (assembly GCA_015071005.1). Classification (GTDB taxonomy): domain Bacteria; phylum Bacillota; class Clostridia; order Christensenellales; family Borkfalkiaceae; genus Scatosoma. The sequence goes on from SVIG01000001.1 coordinate 15,021, forward strand.
TAAGCATTTTGCCCGAAGCGGAAGCCTGCGCGTTATTTACTACCGCATCGATACGGCCGTATTTTTCCACCGTTTTGTCGATTACGTTTTGGATTGCCGCTTCGTCCGCGCCGTCCGCCGCCACGCAAAGCACTTCACAGCCGTGCGCCGCTTCCAATTTTTCCTTCGCCGCCAAAAGCGTCGATTCCGTTCTACCCGTAATCACGAGCTTCGCGCCCGCTTTTGCAAACGCCGTCGAAAGCCCAAAACCAATACCTCTGCCGCCGCCCGTAATGATTACCACTTTATCTTTCAAACTAATCATATTTTTCACTCCTATTTTTGGCGGTTTTCCGCCTTTTTTCTATATTATATATAAAAATTCTTTACTTGTCAAGATTCAATCCCAAAAAAATAAAAAAGACCCGAAATTTTTTTTCGAGCCTTTTCGGTTAAAACTTAAAGGAAAAATACGGGACAGAAGAAACTAAAAATCGAACCGATAAAGATAATCGTAGAAATATACTTCACTACAAGATCTTTTTGCTTGCTGGACTGTACAAAGCAAGTAATCCCAAAAGCAAGCGCCACCCAAGAAAATACCCAAGCCGCACCAAATTGACTTTCATCGTACAATTCATACGCGCTTTCACCGATGGTTGAAAGTCCCGAGAACATAAACAGCAAAACGGTAAAAATAAAGGATATGCTTAACGTCCCGAAAAGCTTCGCGCGTTTTTTCGCCTTCAATTCTTTTTGCTCAGCCGTTTCCGCGGGTTGTACTTCCATATTTTTTACAGGTACGCCACAATGCGGACAAATCACCGCTTCATCAAAAATTTCCTTACCACATTTACTACAAAACATTTTCTTTTCTCCTTCGCATTTATAAACATTGTCGTTTTAATTATTATAGCATATTCCGTGCGTATGTCAAGAGTTAAAATAAAAAAGACCCGAAATTTTTTTCGAGTCTTTTTGTTATCCTTATTGCGTGACGATAACTTGCGCGTAGCGTAAAACCTTTTCGCCTTTTTTATAGCCCTTTACGTACACCTGCTTGACGATTCCGCTTTCTTCGCCGTCCGCGGCAGGCATCGCCATAATCGCTTCCATCGTATCCGCGTCAAAAGCTTGACCGATGGGATCGATTTCTTCCACGCCTTCCCCTTCGAGTACCTTCTTATAGGATTTCAAAATCATATCCAAGCCTTGCTTGGTGTTCTCGTCCGAGCAAGCGCCCATCGCGCGTTCCAAGTTGTCCCCGATCGGGAAAAGGGAGGCGATTACGTCGTTTCTACCCTCTTGGTATCTTTGTGCGGACTGATTTTGCGTGCGGCGGCGGTAGTTTTCGTATTCCGCTGTCACCGCGTACCATTTACGCTTATTTTCTTCCGCTTCGGCAAGCGCGGTTTCCAACTCTTCCTGCTTTTTATTGCACTTTTTCTTGGCGGTTTTTTCTTCTTTTTTCGTTTCTTGCGTTTCTTCGCAAACGTTTTCTACTTTTTCTTCGTTTTCCATTTTTACGACCTCACACTGCGTTTTCGTTTTATTTATAACGCAAAACCAAGTTTCTTAAACACTTTTTTCTCAAACTTCCAAATGTGCAAACTTTTCGCGGCTGGAATAACGGTAAAAAATCGCTTTTCTACCGATAACGGTCACGCAAACCGCACCCAAAAGCTCGGCAACGTTTTCCGCAATCGCACGGGGAGTGTCTTCCGCGTTGTCCAAAACGGTCACCTTGACAAGCTCTTTCGCCTCCAAAGCGTCGGAAATCGTCTTCAAAAGATTGTCCGTAATCCCGCCCTTGCCGATTTGGGTAATCGGGGAAAGGGTAGACGCTAACGAGCGGAGCTTGCTGCGTTGTTTGCTTGTAATATTTTCGTTGGTAATAATCATAATTGCTGTTCCTTAAATAATTGAATGTAATTTTTATAAAGCCTTCCCAAAGCTCCTTCTTAAAATCCGATGCTCGAAGCAAGACGGGCTATCTTGAAAAACGTATGGAAAGACACTAAAGTTTGCCCGCCGAGGCCCTCGGCTTAAGGGATGAAATCGAATTCTACGTCGCCGATAGAAACCGTATCCCCTTCTTGACAACCCATCTTCGTTAGTTCCTTGATGACGCCGCGAAGACGGAGTATTTTTTGGAAATACATCATGGAATCGGGATTATTCAAAACAACGTTACGGCAAAGCATATCCACCAAGCCGCCGACAACCACGTACACGCCCTCTTCGTCCTTGAAAATTTCGAAGCCCAAATCGTCGTTCGCCTTGTACTCGAATTCCTCTTCGACGGGCACGGGTTCTACGGGCGGAAGCTCGTTGAGCACCGCAAAAATCCCTTCAATCAACTCTCTCGTGCCTTCGCCCGAAATCGCCGTTATGGGGAAAATCTTGTATTTTCTGCCGTACTTTTTCTTAAACGCTTTTAAGTTCTCTTCCGCGCCGTACACGTCGCACTTGTTGCAAACAATGATTTGCGGACGGGAAGCAAGTTCTTCGCTAAACTCTTTGAGCTCGGCGTTGATTTTTTTGAAATCTTCAATCGGATCGCGGCCTTCACAGCCGGAAATATCGATCACGTGGCAAAGCATACGCGTACGCTCGATATGGCGCAAGAAATCGTGCCCCAAGCCTGCGCCCTGCGCCGCACCCTCGATAAGACCGGGAATATCCGCCGCCACGAAGGATTTTTCATAATAGCGCACTACGCCCAGGTTGGGAGAAAGGGTCGTGAAATGGTAGTTAGCAATCTTCGGTCTTGCCGCCGAAATCTTGGAAAGCAAGGTACTCTTCCCCACGTTCGGGAACCCGACAAGCCCGACGTCGGCTATTACTTTCATTTCCAAAATAACGGTGTGCTGCTTCACCTTTTCGCCCTTTTGCGCGAAATTCGGCGCGTGCCGTCTTGCCGTAGTAAAACGCACGTTCCCCTTGCCGCCGTTGCCGCCGCGCGCAACGAGTACTTCCTGCCCGTCCTCAAAGACGTCGCAAATCAGTCTGCCCGTTTCCTCGTCGCGGACAAGCGTACCCAAAGGCACTTTGATATATAAATTTTTCCCGCTCTTGCCAAAGCATTTGTTCGTCCCGCCGACTTCGCCGTTTTCCGCAAAATAGCGGGATTGAAAACGGAAAGGGAATAAGTCGTTCATATCCTTATCGCCGACGAAATACACGTCGCCGCCCTTACCACCGTCGCCGCCGTCCGGTCCGCAGGCAGGCTTACCCTTGAACGCCTTGAAAGAGTTCATACCGTCGCCGCCGTCCCCAGCTCTTATGAGTATTTTCACTTTATCGGTAAATTCACCCGTAGCCATAGTTTTATGTCTCCTACTTGATTCCTGTTTAGTATAGCAAAAAAACAAAGAAAAATCAATAAATTATGTGAGTGATATGTAAAATTTTCGTTAAGCTTATCCCTTTCTTTCGTTTTCGGTTGACTTTCCTATCGCAAAATGATACAATTAGCATTGTATTGATTAACAGAACGGATAAAGGAGTTTCACTATGGAACTTAAATCGATGAAAAAGGGAGACATTTTTCGGCTTGTACTCCTTTGCTGTGCGCTTGCTTTTTGCTTGGTCACGGGTGTATTAGGCTTAATTAAAAGGAATACCAACAACGCGTTTATGAGCTTGCTTTCCGTGCTCTACGTATTCATTCCGACAATCGCAGAAAAACTCTTCAAATTCCGTATTCAAAACTCTTTGTACGTTTTTATTTTAATCTATACCATTTGTCCGTTGCTCGGCTATGCGTATAATTTTTATCATCTCGTACATTGGTGGGACGACATTTTGCACGGCTTTGCGGGGGTAATTTTCGCCATGCTCGGCGCATACCTTCCCTACGTTTTAAGTAAGAAAAAACGTTGCAGCGTCGCGCTTTGCGCTTTTTGCGCGTTCTTCTTCTCCGTTGCTATTTCAGGGCTTTGGGAGCTTTGGGAATTCACGAGCGACTCCTTATTCCACACCGATATGCAAAAGGATACGATTCTTAACGAACTCCCCCCCTCCTACGTCATTAGCGATCTTTTAGACGGTAAAGTCGGCGAACTAATCCCCGTCGACGACGTACAAATCGTTGTCAACGGGGAAGCTTTTAATCATTACGTCGACCTTGGCTTAATCGACTCGATGAGAGACGTCTTGGTGGAAACGGCGGGCGCGGCTATCTACACGCTTATTTACGTAATCGTACGCGGCAAATATTTCGTATTCGTGCCCGTGAAAAAAGAAACTGCTTTGGTTTTAGATGCCGAGCCCATTCTCGAAACGGAAACGGACGACGAGGCATTGGACGAGGCGGCGATTTCCGAAAGTATAGACGAAGAAAGAGATTCTAACGATATTGAAAACTAAAACAAAATAATCAATTCCCCCGAAAGCAGTCGCTTTCGGGGGATTTTTTTATTTACCTTGCCAACGCACCGAGCGCAAAATACCCGTTGTGACGAGCTGTTTGCTTTTCACATTCCCACGCCGCAAGGCGTCTTCCAAAAGATCGGAAAAGAAATTTTTCGCGTCCACAATCCGCTCGCAAAACAGGTAATATGCAAGCGAGCCGGGAACGGTGTTCACCTCGCAAAGATAGACGTTTTTGCCGCTGATTAAAAAATCCATCCGCACCACGCCTCGCAAATCCATCCGCTTATACACCGTCCGTGTGTACGAGCGGATTTTTTCGCGTAATTCACCGCTCAACGCGCACCTGCTTTGTCCTTTTTCCTGATTTACAGTACTCTCGCCATCCCGTTTTCGCTTGACGTACTTTTCTTCAAAGGAATAAATCCCGTCCCCAAACGCCTGCTCCGCCTCGGAAACGAAAATCTCGCCGTTTAGGGAATAGGCGGCGCAGTTTACGTCCTGTTTTTCTTCCAAATATTTCTCGATAATCACCCGATCGTCGAGCGTGAACGCCCTTTCAATCGCCCCTCTCGCTTCCCCCTCGTCCTTCGCCACCGAAATTCCGATAGACGAGCCTAAATGAGACGGCTTTATCACGACGGGGTATTTGAGTCGGCTTTCAATGCTTTTGAGCAAAAACGCGCCCCGTTTTTCATAATCCTTTTCGTTCACTCGTATGTAATCGACCGTGGGTACGTTCAAAGCGCGCATAATCAGCTTTGTCGTGTACTTATCCATAAATACGCCCGACGCCGTTAAATCAGGGGAAGCCAAGGGGATATTATTCCATTCCATCAGCGCGGAAACGCCGCCCCCTTCCCCAAGTCCGCCATGACAGCAGTTGAGCGCAACGTCCACCCTTCCAAGCCGTTTTATCTTGCGCTTTAAGCCGTTCAACGCGTACACGCTCCCTCCGTCGAAGAAAATCCGTTCGAAAGAAACATACCGTTTTTCCTTGAACGTATCCAAGCTAAACATCTTCGGCGAAGTATACGCGCCGCCGTCCGTGTGAATATAGACGGGCAACACGGAATATTTCTCTTTATCGAGTAAATTCATCACGAATATGCCCGTCAATATGGAAATTTCGTTTTCACAGGACTTTCCCCCGAAAAACACCGCCACCTTCCGCATAAAAAAACACCTCCGCAAAGTTTTTCTTTGCTTTGGTGTTTCTTTCGTTTGCAATCCCTAATCAGTTAGGGAATATAGACATCGGGTAAATCGTTCATAAAAAGCACGCAATCCCCCGCTTTAATCCACTTGGAAAGCTCTACTTGCGCCAAATCTAACGTTTTAACAACAGACAGTTTTTCCGCTTCGCCGCCTGCTATCGCGTAGCCGCTCTTGACCGCGCCGACCAACGTATCGCCGACCAAAATCACTTTATCTAAGTTTGCTTTGGCGATTTGCAGACCAAGCGTTTCGTTGATTTTTTCTTCCAAAACGCCGCACTCGACAATCCCTGGCGTGACGATACATTTCCCCCCTTCGAAACGGGAAAGCGCCGCAAGCGCTTCCTGCGCTCCGACAGGATTGCAGTTGTAGCCGTCGTCCAAAATATACACGCCGTTTTGCTCGATAAGCGCAAGCCTATGGGGAATGCTTTGCAAGGCGGAAATACCGCGTTGAATTTCTTCCGCCGTTAAGCCAAGCTCTTTTGCAAGCGCCGCGGCAAGCGCGATATTTTCCACCGCCGCTTTGCCCAAAAGCCTCGTTTTGGCGTGCACTTCTTCCTTGTCAAGTTTCAAAACGAATTCCGTTTCCGTTGCTCCGAGCGAAACGTTTTCCGCATCCAACGCATACGCGATATTTTCTTTATGAAATTCACCGTTTTCAATGAAAGATTTCAAGCTCTTACCGCAGATAACTTTTTTATCAACGTTGCTTAAAATAACGCTCTTTTCCTGCCAAACCGCGTCCAAGCTTTCAAAAGTCGCGATATGTTGCTCGCATACGCCCGTAAAGATTGCATAATCGGGCTTTACAAGCGCGCAAAGCTCGGAAATATCCCCTGTCTTTCTCGCCCCCATCTCCGCAATAAATACTTGCTTTTTCGCAAACTCGGGCGAAAATACCGTTTTCGCAATCCCCATCGGAGTATTGTAGGATTCGGGCGTTTCCACCACGGAATATTTCTCTGAAAGAATGGTTTTTAAGATATTTTTCACGGAAGTTTTGCCGTAACTACCGACAATCCCCACGCGGATAATTTCCGTTTCGCTTAATACCTGCCCCGCGCGTTTTACAAATTTACGGTTTCTCGCGTTCTCGAAAATACTTGTAATCGCATTGGCGAGCATCAACGTAGTCGGCAAACAAATGGGCAATAACGCAAGCGGTGCATAGGCAATCAAAGCGTAAATTTGAGAGCCGTTCCAATCGGCAAGCGCTTTCAAACCCCAAAACGCCGCAACCGCAAGAACTTGATTCAAAACAGCGAACAGTACGTACAGCCGAATCACTCTGCCCGACCGTTTCAGCCCCACCTTCAACGCGTATTTTTTACTCGCTAAAATAAAGAGCAGGCAAAGGAAAAGATAGGTCGCCGCCGCAAGTCCAATAGACCAAGCATAGCTCAAAAAGGAAAAGCAAAGGGAAACGACGGTCGTTGCGAGCGCAAGCATCAACGCGAGCACGGAAAGACGGTTGAAAAACAAATTGTCTTTTCTACGCAGCCAGCGCCAATAGCCGCCGTTTTTATAGCCGCATTGTTGCATGATGCCAAGGCTGCTTTTCGCCGCCACGCTCAAGACAATTCCGCAACAAGCCGCAATTAAACTTCCTATAATTTCAAACATAGAAAAATTCCTCTACCATGAGATTAAATAACGTGGGATTTTCCGCAAACGCGAAATGCCCACCCGATATCGTTTGTAAATGACATTGCGGAAAACACTCCGCATACGCCTGCGCTTCGCGCATAGGCGTCGTTTTATCTTCTTCCCCTTCGATAATAAATACGGGGTTTTCGACTTGTTTTGCGCATTCGCGCAAATCCTCGTTGACAATCTTTTTGTAGCTCTCTTTCATAATCGGCGAAAGAGAACGATATTCCGCGCTTCCGAATTTTCGCTCGGCATACTTTGGCGCAAAACGTTTGACAAAGCGGTACGCACCCACCTTCCATTTATACCGAAAACCGCGATTCATAATCACGCCGGCAGGACCGGTCAAAACGATTTTATCAAACGCGTTTTCGTCGCCCGACGCCAGTTTCACCGCCACTCGGCACCCGAAAGAATGAGCGATTACGTGCGGTCTTTCCACTCCCAACAGCCGCAAAACGGACTTCGTCCAAGCGGCATAGTCGCCGACGGAAAAGGGTTTTTCTAGCGGTTTACTTTTCCCAAACCCTAAAAAATCCAAGGCGGTCACGCGGTAAAATTTTGAAAAATACGCAACTTGCGCCGCGAAGGCTTCCTTCGAAGAAAGATAGCCGTGCAAAAATAGTAAGTCCTTCCCTTTCCCCTTTTGTAAAAACGAAATATCGGAAAGCTGAACGGTCATATTCTCCTAAAAGATCTTTTTCATCGTCAAAGCGTTTTCGCCGTCTTCGTAGTAATTTTTTCGTATTCCGTACTGTAAAAAACCATATTTTGTGTACAATGCTATCGCCGCCGCGTTGCTTTCGCGCACCTCTAAAAAGCATTGTGTTGCACCCAAAGCGCGCGCCCTTTCGAGCATATTTTCCATCAAAAGTCCGCCGTAGTCTTTTTTGCGGTACTCTTTCGATACTGCAATATTCAAAACTTCCGCGTCTTCAAAAAGTACGGATAAAATGCAATAACCGCATACCTGCCCCTTATCTTCGATTAAAAAACAATGAGAAAAGGGCAAGGTGAAGCTTGAAAAAAGCGCCTGCTCGTTCCACGGATCGGAAAAACATTCCCTTTCAAGCTCCGCGATTTTCGGCAGGTCCTTTTCTTCCCAAGCGCGAATCATTTCGCGCCCCCTTCGAGGTTGAGCTCCGCCGAGCTTTTGCGGACGTACAAAGCCGTCAGCTCGCCAAACTCCCCTTTCTTCGCTTTCTCTATCGCCGCGTTTTTCATGCCCGTCGCCGCGTCCACAATCGTAAGCGAGGCTTTTTCCGCAATGGGCGCGGTCGCGGAAGAAACAAGCTCGAAGCCCTGCGCCGCCAATTCCAAAACTTCCGCTTCCGTCAAGTAGGCGGGCGGAACAACGATTTGCCCCTTTTCATAGCCGCAGGCATAGTACGAGCCGTGCAATGCGTCGATAATACAAAGCTGTTTTTTCTCTATCGTATTATATGCAATCGTATCGAAAGAAGTGATAGGCAAAGTCTTTTTTCCGTGCGCCAAGGCAAACCCTTTCGCAACCGAGATCGCAATACGAATCCCCGTAAACGAGCCTGCGCCCACCGCCGCCGCGAAAAAGTCGCACTCCGCCGTGGTCAACTCCGCTCTTTTCAAGGTTTCGTCGATAACGCCCATCAAAGAAGTCGAGTGCTTCATCGCGCAATTTTCAATTTTTCCGAAGAAGGTCTCTCCGTTTTTATAAACGACCACCGCAAGATGATTTCCGCTCGTATCTATTGCCAAAAAGTTCATAAAACACCCTTTAATACTCGATTTCCCGTTCGTTTTCACTCAATTTACGAATCACCACACGCTTACAATACGGCGGCAACAGCGGCGCAATGTTCTGCGCCCATTCGATCAAGCAAATACCGCCCATTTCGAAATAGTCGGCAAGTCCCAAATTTTCCGCTTGTGCAACGCTCTCGATGCGGTAGCAGTCATAATGGAAAAGCCGCCCGTCATAATCGTTCATGTACGCATAGGTAGGGCTCGTCACTTCTTCTTCAATGCCCAAGCCTTTCGCTACGCCCTTGGAAAAAACGGTCTTCCCAGCGCCCATATCCCCATCGAGCAGGACAACGTCGCCTGCCTGCAAGGTCTTAGCATATTCTCTCGCGAAGCTTTCCGTTTCTTCGCGTGTTTTCGTAATAATCTTTGCCATAGTTTTATTATAATACCAAATCGGAAATTTTGCAATCCTTTCTAGGAAATTTGTTTAGATTTTCCACTTTTTTAAGAAATTTGAGAGCCGTTTGTAGAGTAATATCGTCAAAAGGGCGACTCCCACCGTTTTAACTACGTTAAAAATCAGCACCGCGCCCCAAAATTTCTCGAACGCTTCCTGCACCGTCATACCGAAAATCGAGCCGCCGAAAAGATGCGCATACGTCGGGAAAATAATGAAACGGTTTGCAAGCAGCGCCACGCCCGTCGCAATCACCGACGCGATACACAACGTACAAATAACCGTCTTCAAATTCTTGCGGTACTGATACAAAATCGCAGGCAAGAGCAAAAACGAGCTCGTAATCAAGAAATTCGCAAGCTCGCCCGCGCAAAGGGAAGACGAACTAATACAGCGCAAGCTCTCTTTCAAAAAGCATACGATCACCCCTTCCACAGGCCCTAACAAAAAGGAAATGAGCAGGATAAACACGTTACCAAAATCGAGCTTCAAAAATTCCGCACCGAAAATCGGCATAGGGATTTCTAAAAAGCTGACCGCATAGGAAAGGGCGACGAAAATCGCCATAAACGCAATCCGTTTCGCTGTAAACCGTCTTTTTAATCGGTCTTTAAGGGATTTTTTCGGCACTAAACTCGTACCTGCCCCCGTCTTTTCTATATTTTTCTCGTTTTCTTGCATAAAGAAACGCTCCCTTGTCCTTGGGAGCGTTTTTTGTCAAAATCCACATTTTAAGATTGTTTCGTGCGCGCTTTTGCGCGCAAAAACACCGAAAAACCGTCTTTTCACATCCGGACTTTGCAAACGCTGTTTGCTTCACCGTCGGTATCGGAATCACGCCGATTCGGGAACGGAAAACCGTTCTTCGCAGACTGTACTGCCGGTAAGGAATTACACCTTGCCCCAAAGACTTATTCATTTTTTATTATTATATCCAAACGCCGTGATTCTGTCAAGCGTTTTTATCCACTAACGGGAAAAGGACGTAGAAAACGCTTCCCTTCCCCACTTCGCTTTCCACACCGAAAACAAAGCGGTGGCATTCCAAAATCGATTTCACAATCGAGAGCCCGAGTCCCGTACCCTTTACAGGGCGTTTGTGCATTTCTTGGGAGCGGTAATACCGATCCCAAATTCCATTCAACTCGTCCCTGGGTATGCCCGAGCCGCTATCACGCACTTCGAAACGGAAATACTCGTCGCTTTCCTTTTTCATACGGATATAGACGTTTTTATCCTCGCCCGTATAGTTGACGGCGTTGCCGATTAGGTTATAGAGCACCTGCCCGATTTTCCCTTCGTCCGCCATAGTGTATAACCCCTCTTCCACGTCCACGTGGAATTTGTAGCCTTGCGTTTCCGTCAAGTACTGGAATCTGCTTAAAACCTCGTCGACGTACCCGCTCATATCCACACGCGTCATTTTCAGCTCCGCCAAGCCTGCGCTTATCTTCGATAAATCGAGCACGTCGTTGACCAACGAAGTCAAGCGGTCCGCCTCGTCCACGATAACCTGCGCGTGCTTATTGCGCTTTTCGGGGTTCGCGCCCGAGATTTCCATAATCATCGAAGCATACGCCTTGATCATGGTCAAAGGGGTCTTGAAATCATGTGAAACGTTTGCAATCAATTCCTTTTGCATGCGGTCGGTCTTGGAAAGCTCGTCCCGCGCAAAATTCAAAGTCGACGCCAACGCCACCATTTCTTCCCCGTAATTCGCGCCGTGGAAGTCTACGTTGAAATCCCCTTCCGCGAGCTTACGCGCCTTGTCCGTCATTTCCGAAATCGGCTTAGTCAGCCAACCGGAAAGCGCGCTCGAAACGGCAAACGCCACCACCAAAACGAATATGCCCGTGACAATCGTTCGCACCATCAAAAGATTCGTCGTCGAGCCAAGCACACTCAAAGATTTTCCGACGTAGAGATATACGTTCTCACCGCCTTGGATCTCAATTTCCGCACCATAGACGTAGGTGTTTTTTTCCTCGTACACGACCGCGTTCCCGTCGTGGTCGGCAAGTTCCTTTTTCATGCGCGCCAATTTTTTCGAGAAATCGTAATGTTCCTCAATTTCAGGCGCGTTCTCGTCAAAATTCGGTTCTTGGGGGAATTCCACCTTCCCTTCCCCATTGATGATTGCAATTTGTACGTCGTGCGTATCGGAAAGGAAATGCAAAAAGCCGCTATAATTGCCACCGAAGGAATCGGACGGCCCTTCCAAAATCGCCCGCTCGACTTCCTTGCCCGTGCGCGTGACTTCGTGCGCCGCTTCATCCTTATACGATTGACGGATAATCACTTGTTGAGAAATCCCCAACCCCAACACGATAAAAAGAGAAAAAATCGAGAAAATCGACCAGAGCAAGAAGAAAATACTCGCGCTTTTCCGCTTGCGAATAAAGCCACGCGGTCGGCGTGGCTGTTTGGGGGTATTCCGTTGTGTGCTACCGCCCTTTTTCATGCTTTATTCCTCGAATTTGTATCCAAGCCCGCGCAGGGTCACGATAAATTTACGGTAATCCTTCAAGTTTCCGCGCAGCATTTTGATATGGGTATCGACCGTGCGGTCGTCGCCGTAAAAGTCAAAGCCCCAAACGTCGTACAAAAGCTTTTCACGCGTGAGCGCGATGCCCTTGTTGCGGACCAAATAGAACAACAACTCATATTCTTTGGGCGTAAGCTCCGCTTTCGCGCCGTCCACGTACACGTTTCTGCCTGCCATATCGATCTCCAAGCCCTCGAACTTCAAAATCTCGTTCCCGTTCGGTTTGCTCGCGCGGCGTTTGGTGACCGCGTTGATGCGCGCCATCACTTCCTTGGGCGAGAAGGGCTTGGTCACGTAATCGTCCACGCCAAGCTCGAAAGCAAAAAGCTTATCGTATTCTTCGCTACGCGCGGAAAGCATAATCACGGGGATATCCTTCGTCTTTTTGATTTCCTTGACCGCCGAAAAGCCGTCCAAGTGCGGCATCATCACGTCCATCAAAATCAAATCGTACTCGTTTTCACGGCAAAGCTTCACCGCTTCCATTCCATCCACCGCTTCAAACGCTTCGTTCCCTTCGAATTCCACGTATTCGCGGAGTACGTCGCGGATCATTTCTTCATCATCTACTATCAAAATCTTCATATCTTGTAAAAACTCCTTTGTCCCACCCTTATATATACCCAATTTTTGTCAATTTTAAGGCATAACCGAGTGAAAAATCGGTGAAATTTTCCAAATATAGGTATAAACTCCGTCTTTTTCGGTTATTTCATGGCATTATTATAACACGGGCGCGCGCGTTTGTCAATATCCGCTTTTGGAAACGCGCCTTTGAGCCGCAATTAAAAGTCAATGGACCTGCGTCAAAAAAGCGCGGCTCGGAAATTTTCCGAGCCGCGCTTTTTTTATTCAAATTCCTCGTAATTCCTGCCCCCGCCGACGTTTTGCGGCGGGCACTGCGGCGGTATATTCGCACCCCCGCGCTCGTTCTTGCACGCGCTTTGCTTGCGCGGCAGACCGATGTTCACCAAAATCACGTCCTCACCAATCTTGACGATGTGTTTTAGGTCGATGAAAAGCTCGTTTTTCTTGAACGCAAACCCGCGTCCGTTCGGTACGACGATTCCCAACCACTTGTTTTCAGGATAACAAAGCGCAACGTCGCATACCTTGCCCAATTTTTTACCGTCCTGCGTGTTTACCACTTCTTTTGCGCGAAGCTCCGAAAAACTCAATTCCATAAAAGTCCGTCCTTGCGAATATTGCTATTATATTATATGCGCAAGAAATTTTTTGGTGACTGTTTTTCAATATTACGAAATATTCAAGCGAATATTTTGCAGAGCATTCTTTTCCAATCGGGAAACCTGCGCCTGCGAAATGCCCACTTCTTCGGAAATTTCCGTTTGCGTTTTTCCTTCAAAGTACCGCAAAAATAAAATTTTCCGTTCTCTATCCCCCAAACGCCCCATCGCTTCCGAAAGCGCGACGTGCTCCGTCCAAATTTCGTCCGTATTTTTCGAATCGGCAAGCTGATCCATCAAAAGCAGAGTATCGCCCGACTTATTATATACGGGCTCGTAAAGGGATACGGGATCGGAAATGGCGTCCAAAGCGTACACCACTTCCCTTTGTGCGACCTGCAATTCCTGCGCGATTTTCTCAATCGTCGCCTCTTCGTCGCGCCCCTCGATTTCCTCACGCGCTTTGAGTACCCTATACGCCATATCGCGGATACTGCGCGAAACGCGTAAGGAATTCCCATCTCGAAGATAGCGCTTGATTTCCCCAACGATCATCGGCACGGCATAGGTGGAAAATTTCACGCCCACGCTAATATCGAAGCCGTCAATCGCTTTGATAAGTCCCACGCAACCGGCTTGAAAAACGTCGTCCGCACCAAGATTTTTGATGCGAAACCGTTTCACGAGCGAAAGTACCAAGCGCATATTTCCCACGATAAATTTATCACGCGCTTGCTTATCCCCTGCTTTAAGTCGCTGCATAAGCTCTTCGCTTTCCTTTGCCGTCAGCTTGGGTAAGCCGGACGTGTCCACGCCACAAATTTCTACTTTTTGCATACGTTTACCCCCTTCTAGACGGCGTTGAACGTTCATCAAACCGTCTATGTAATAAGGCAAAACAAGGGGGCAGGGTCGCGTTGAATGGCTACGCGATGAGTTGAGTATGCGCCAAAGAAGAAGTTTTTATTCCATTTTCGCGATTTCCTTTTTCAAGCGAAGAATAATTTTCTTTTCCAATCGAGATATGTAGCTTTGGGAAATACCAAGCAAATCCGCAACGTCCTTTTGCGTCATTTCTTCCCCGCTTTCTAATCCAAACCGCAAAAACATAATTTTTCGTTCACGCTCGGAAAGCTTCTTCAACGCCTCTTTGAGCTGTTCCCTCTCCGCATTCGCTTCCACGTCCCCATAAACGCTTTCCGCGGACGTGCCGAGTACGTCGGAGAGCAAAAGCTCGTTCCCTTCAAAATCGGTGTTTAGCGGTTCGTCGAAAGAAATTTCCGTTTTCAGGCGGGAAGTGCGACGAAGATACATCAAAATCTCGTTCTCGATACACCGCGAAGCATAAGTGGCAAGCTTGATATTCTTGTCCGCGCGGAAGGAATTGATTGCCTTAATCAAGCCGATCGTGCCAATAGAAACAAGATCGTCGTTGTCCACGCCCGTGTTTTCGAATTTTCGCGCGATATAGACGACCAATCGCAAGTTGTGCTGTATAAGCGCCGTCCGCGCGCGTTCTTTTTCCCGTTCCTCATTCAGCAATAAAAGCATTTCGTTTTCCTCTTCCGCAGACAAGGGTAAGGGCAAAGCTTCCCCATTGCCGCAAACGTAATCCACGACGTCTTTATCCGAAATAATCCTTTGTAAAAAAATCCGCAAAACTTCCTTAAAACTCATAGCTTATCCTTCAAACGTTCTTGCATTAAGAAGTATTTTATACTCTCGGCGTATCATATTCGCGCTCGACGCAAAATATACCGTTTTTTTTATTTTTATCCGTCTATCAAAGACGTACAATTCCCCTAAATATAAAGGGATTTTCTTTACGCCCGACATTGTCCGAATTTCCATTTCATCGCGCACCTGCCCCCCTTCTTTTCCTTTTTTATTCAAAAATAAATCGTAGATAAGGTCGGGGGAAAGAAAGCAAATCGGCACGCCGTTTTTCGTCGCTTGATTGCCGCTGTCGAAAAAGCCGTCCGCACGCGCGCTTTTGCCGTTTACGTGTATTTCGCATGGGTAGATATATTGATATAACGCCTTCCGTGCGTATAATTTTCGCGTGCAGTAAATCGCGAGAAAAGAAAACGCACAAACGCACAAAAAAACAATCCAAGACGGAATTTTTCGCGCAAATGCGCCCCTTGCAAGCGCAAGTAGCGTACCGCCGAAGCCAAAGGAAAATAGAAAGAAGAAAAGACTTGTCAATAGGTATCTTCTCCAATCTTTTTTTGTCTTTATCCGTCCAAAGGCGAGCATACAAAGCAAAAAGCCGACGGCAATTTTTAATACTATCCCTAAAAAAATCGGTAGAATTACAAGTGGATATACAAGCGCAAACGCCGCCCCGACCGCCGCCGAAAAAAGGAGTTTTCCCCATCGTATTTTCTCGCGCGCCGCGTATAGAGCAAGGCTTAAAAAAATCCCGTCGTATAAAAAATTTTCCGCAAGCGCGTACTCGATATATACCGTCATTTCCCTTTCATTATAAAGAGTAGCGGGCATAAAATAAACGGGGGTTTTGTAAAACCCCCGTTTTTCTTGTCGAAATCCGTGCCTTAAAAGGCGTATTTGATATATTCAATTGTGCCGTCCGCATACACTTCCGCCACGTCGAAGCGCGCGTTGGGCTCTTTGCCCGTTTTCAGCCAATAGGCTTGTGCAATTTGTCGATAGCGGCGCTGTTTATCCGCGCCGACCGCTTCCGCAGGCGTTCCGTAAGCAGTCCCCGTCCGCGTCTTTACTTCCACAAAGGCAATTTCATCGCCGTCTAACACGATTAAATCCGCTTCACCGAAAGGCGTTTTGTAGTTCTTTTCAAGAATCTTACAGCCCTGCGTTTTCAGGTATTTTTCAACGAGCTGTTCGCCCTTTTTGCCTAAAACTTTTTTGTGAAGGTCCTGCGGTGAATTTTGCATAACCCGTGCTCCTTAATCCCTTGGATATGCGCCGCCGTGCCGTAGCCCATATTCTTTTCAAACCCGTAATGGGGATATTCTTTCGCAAACTCAACCATTAAGTTATCCCGATACACCTTCGCGATAATGCTCGCCGCGCCGATGGAATAGGAAAGCGCGTCGCCGTGGACAACGCTATGCTGAGGCAGGGAAATATCAATCGTCATATTCCCATCCGTAAGCACAATATCGGGCGTAATTTCGAGACCTTCAATCGCCTTTTTCATACCTAACTTCGTCGCTTCGAGAATGTTGATTCGATCGATCTCTTCTTCACTCACCTCGACCACGGTATAGGCTAATGCCTTATTTTTGATTTCTTCGGCAAGCTGTTCGCGTTTTTTTGCGGAGAGTTTTTTGCTATCGTCCACGCCGATGACAAGACTCTCGTCATCAAGCGGCATAATTACCGCCGCGCACACGACGGGCCCAGCCAAAGGTCCGCGCCCCACTTCGTCTACGCCTGCAATAAAGCGACAACCCTTCGCTTGCAACACCTTTTCATATTGCAGTTTTTCTTCTTTGTTCCAAACCTTTTTCGCTGCCATGATTAAAATTCAAAATCGGTGTAGTCGCTCGCTTTTTCAAGCGTAATTTTGCCGATTCTGCCCTTTCTAAAATCGTCGATAATCGCTTTCGCGCCGCGCTCGTAATCAAAATCGCCGCCGCGAAGCATAAAGCCCCTACGCTTACAAACTGCCTCGTACATACCGAGTTTTTCGGAAAAATCGGTGATACCGTAGCGCTCGGTCAAGCATTCAGGATAGTTTTCCGCAAGCTCACTCAAAAGCTCGAGCGCCACGTCGTCCATATCCAAAATATCGTCGTTGATACTGCCGATATACGCCAAATGCCGCGCGTGGTATTGATTGTCAAAGGACGGGGGCATCGTGCCAGGGGTATCGAGCAAATCAAAACCGCCGCATTTAAGCCAACGCACGTCGCGCGTGACCCCTGCCTTATCGCCCGTCTTGGCGCGTTTTTGTCCGCTCAAAAGATTGACGATCGTGCTTTTGCCCGTATTCGGAATCCCTGCGACCATAAACCGAAAAGTACGGTTTAAGCCTTTTGCGAGCGCTCTTTCGCGCTTTTCTTCGGTGATGGCGTTAAGCTTTTGCAATAAAATACGTTTCGTGGAAATATTCGTCGAATCGCATTTCACCGCGTACCTGCCCCTACCTTCAAAGAATTTTAAGAAGGCATCTACCTTAGCATTGTCGGCAAGGTCGGCTTTATTGAGCACGTATAAAATCGGCTTTTCACCGAAAATCTTTTTTAAGTTTTTATTCACCGTGGCAATCGGCGCGCGCGCGTCCAAAACGCAAATTACGCCGTCGCATAAATCGCGCTTGGCTTCCATATCACGCATCGCGCGGGTCATGTGCCCGGGAAACCATTGTATATTTTTCATGATTTTTTCCTTGTGAATAACGCGTTATGCGTATATAGACCGCGTTGTGACGTCGCAAACAAAGTTTGCTTGATTTTTTGGGAGAAAGATATGTACACGGTTTGCGTGTATAGACCGCGTTGCGGTATGGCGCAAGCAGAACTTGCTTAGAGATTAGAGTTGGTATTTACACGCGGAGCGTGTATAGACCGCTGCGCGGTGTGGCGCAAGCAAAGCTTGCTTGGGGGTGGGCTGTTTTTCGCCGTTCGGCGACAACTGACGTTGAGTCTTTAAGGCGCTGCCTTAAAAATCCGCAAGAAACTCAGTTTCTTGACTTCCTATTATGGATTCTATACACGTTTTGCGTGTATAGACCGCGTTGCGGTATGGCGCAAGCGAAGCTTGCTTACAGTTTGGCTTAGTTTCGCCGTTCGGCGACAACTGACGTTGGGTCTTTAAGGCGCTGCCTTAAAAATCCGCAAGAAACTGAGTTTCTTGACTTCCTATTATGGATTCTGTACACGTTTTGCGTGTATAGACCGCGTTGCGGTGTGGCGCAAGCAAAGCTTACTTGGGGTTGGGCTGTTTTTCGCCCTTCGGCGACAACTGACGTTGGGCCTTTAAGGCGCTGCCTTAAAAATCCGCAAGAAACTCAGTTTCTTGACTTCCTATTATGGGTTGTATACACGGTTTACGTGTACATACCGCGTTGCGGTATGGCGCAAGCAAAGCTTGCTTAGGGTTTGGCTTTATTTGTGGGCGCTGCCCACACCCGCAAGAAACTGAGTTTCTTGACTTCCTGACTTACAGTAGGTCGGGACGGTTCTTTTTCGTGATTTCTAACGCTTTTTCCCTGCGCCATGCGTCTACCTTCGCATGGTCGCCGCTGCGAAGTACGTCCGGCACTGTTAAACCCCTGTATTCCTGCGGACGAGTGTATTGCGGATATTCCAAAAGATTCTCGGAAAAGCTCTCGTCTACAAGCGACGACGTGTTTATAACGCCGTCTACGTACCGAGAAACACAGTCCGTCACCACCATCGCAGGCAGTTCGCCGCCTGTTAAAACGTAATCGCCGATCGAGATTTCTTCGTCGATAAATAAATCTAAAACGCGCTGATCTACCCCTTCGTAATGTCCGCAAAGCAAAATCAAATGCTCGTATTCCAAAAGCTCGAATACCTTTTGTTGCTTGAATACTTGACCCTTAGGAGACATATAAATGCGCCGCGCTTTATGCTCGGGATCAATCGCTTCAATCGCGTTCCCGATCGGGGGCGCCATCATTACCATTCCCGCGCCGCCGCCAAACGGATAATCGTCGCACTTCAAGTGCTTATCTTCCGTATAATCGCGGATATTCACGATATTGATTTGTATTTTTCCCGTTTTTTGCGCTCTACCGATGATGCTTTCCTGCATCGCCGAGAACATCTCGGGAAATAACGTTAAAATATCAATTCTCATAACGATTACCTATATAACTTTTGGAAAAAATGTGTTAAGCAGACCAAGAATTTACTTGCCGCACGTGACCAAGAAGCGCGGATATGGGCGCAGTATTTCGCCGTGGATTCTTCGTTTTTTTTATAAAATAGCTTCTACAAAGCTCTTACTATCAAACATTTCCAAATCGTCGATCTTCTCGCCGACCCCTGCAAAAATAACGGGCAAGGAAAGTTCCTCGGCAAGCGAGAATACAAAGCCGCCCTTTGCCGTACCGTCGAGCTTCGTCAACACGATACCGTCCAATTCCACCGCTTCGTCAAAGACACGGGCTTGGTTGACGGCGTTTTGCCCCGTCGTCGCATCCAAGACCAAAAGCTTCAAAAAGTCCGCTTCGGGGTATTCGCGCGTGACCACGCGGTCCATCTTTCGAAGCTCGTTCATTAAGTTGTCTTTTACGTGCAAACGACCAGCCGTGTCCACGATGACCACGTCCGTATTCTTCGCTTTTGCGGATGAAACCGTGTCGAAAATAACCGCCGAAGGATCGCTCCCCTCTTCGTGCTTGACGATACGGACTTTCGCTCGATCCGCCCACACGGAAAGCTGTTCGCTCGCCGCCGCGCGGAAGGTGTCCGCCGCCGCAACGGTGACCGTCTTACCCTGCGAAAGGAAATACTTTGCAAGCTTGCCAACCGTCGTCGTTTTGCCTACGCCGTTTACGCCAACGAGCATAATTACGCAAGGATATTCGGGCGGTTCGACTTCGCTTTCTTCCAAAATGTCCGTCAAAACGCCGCGCAAAAGCTCGGTGACGTACCCTTCGTCTTTGAGCCGTTCGTCCATCGCTTGTTTTTTCACGCGCGCAACCACTTCCTGCGCCGTCGTATAAGAAACGTCCGCGGAAATGAGAATTTCCTCTAATTCTTCGTAAAATTCGTCGCCTAATTTATTTTTGGAAAAGAGCACGCGGAGCTTGGACGAAAGATTGTCCTTCGTCTTTTTCAAAGCCCCGAAAAGTTTTCCGAATAAACCCATAATATTACTCCTTTAAGAGTGAATTATGACGGCTTTGCCGTCGTGAATTGCGTTGCTATGCAACGCGTGAATTTTCGCTTCGCGTTCGTGAATTGCATTACTACGTAATGCGTTGCGGAATATTTTATATATATTTCAATAATGAATTGCTTTCCGCGAAAACAATTCAATTCACGCGCTGTCAGGCGCAATTCACGCCGACTCCGTCGGTAATTCACGTTTTCGTTAGAAAACAATTCACTTTAATCGATATCCCGCTACTTACTGCACTACGTCCGTGCCGAGCTTGCTTTCCACTTCCGCAAGCTTAACGGAAACAATCTTAGATACGCCCTTTTCTTGCATCGTGACGCCGAAAAGAGTATCCGCTTGGTTCATCGTCGGCTTTCTGTGCGTGATGACAATAAACTGCGTATCGAAGGTAAACTTCTTCAAGTACGACGCAAATCTATCCACGTTTGCATCGTCGAGCGCCGCTTCGATTTCGTCGAGAATACAGAAGGGCATCGGACGGGATTTCAAGATTGCGAACAAGATCGCAATCGCCGTCAAAGCACGTTCGCCACCCGACAAAAGGGAAATCTTCGTGAGCTTCTTGCCCGGGGGACAAGCCACAATTTCCACGCCTGCCGCAAGCGGATCTTCCGTGTTTTCGTAGTCGAGCTGCAATTCTGCTTTACCGCCGCCAAAGAGCTCTTTGAAGGTGGTTTTGAAGTTTTCGTTGATTTCTTCGAACCCTGCGTCGAAGATACGGAGCATTTCGCCGCGGATTTCGTCGAGCGCCGCCTGCAAATCGTCGAGCGCTTTTTGCAAGTCTTCACGCTGCGTGACCATTTCGTCGCAACGGCTGCGTTCGTATTCGTATTCTTCCACCGCATTGGGGTTGACCGCGCCAAGCATCGTGATTTTGCGTTTGAGCGTCGCAATCAACGTCGCGCCCTCTTCCGCGTTGTAATTTTCCTGACGGTAAACCAAACAACCCTCATAGTCGAGCTCGTATGCTTCTTCCATACGTTGACGGGTGTTCTCCAAGTTGGTGTCGATTTTGCTGACTTCAATTTCGCACTTATAACGCTTGTCGCTGCTCTTGGTGAGCTTTTCTTGCATCTCGGTCTTTTCTTCTTCGAGCTGCATTTGCGCCGCGTTGATTTCTTCCTTTTCCTTGGTGAGCGCGGCAATCTTATCCATAATTTCTTCGACGGCTTTACGTTCCTCTTCCGTCAATTCCTTATCCTGCGCTTCCGATTCCAACGCATTGAGCTTCGTTTGCGTTTCCGTCTTTTCAAACTCGACGTCAAAAATACGCTTTACAAGCTCTTCTTTTTCCGCCGTGATACGCTCTACCGTTTCCGCGTCCTTCTTTAAGTCCGCCGTCAACGCCGCGTATTCTACTTCCAAATTTTGCAAGTTCGCGCTCTTTGCCGCGCGTTCTTCTTTATAAACTTCGCATTGGTTGCGTTGATTTTCCATCTCCGCTTCCGCGTTCTTTCTACGCGCCGCAAGCTGTTCTTCGGAAAGGGAGCTATTTGCTTCCTCTTCTTCCAGATCTTTCAGCTTCGCTTGCACCGTACCGCGCGCCGCGATATACGTTTCGATATTGATATCCGCTTCTTCGATTTGCTGCAAAAGCCCCGTTTCGCGTTGCGCCAAAGCCGCGATTTCACTATTCGCGCCTTGGTATTTTTCGCGGAGCTCTTCTACCGCTTCTTCCGCTTCCTTGCGCGCTTTTTCGCTGTCCGCAATCGCCGTCTTTAACTTTTCAATGTATTTTTGTTTCTTGACAATATTGTCCTTACATTCTTGAATCTTACGTTCGTTCGCCATGAGCGACGCCGAGCCCTTGCTACGGCTACCGCCCGTCATTGCGCCGCTCGTTGCGATCGTGTCGCCGTCGAGGGTGACGATTTTGAAGGTGTTGCCGTACTTTTTCGCAATCGTCGTACCATTGGCAATCGTGTCGCAAATCAACGTGTTGCCAAGCAAGTAGCTGACGACGTTTTCATAACGGGAATTATAACGGACAAGCTCGGTCGCAAGCCCCATCGCGCCGCGTTCGTCCAATGCGCGTTGAATTTCACGGGAGTTGGGACGGGGGCGCATCGCGTTGACGGGCAAGAAGGTCGCAACGCCGCCACCCGTGCGTTTCAAGTATTCGATCAAATATCTCGCGTCGTCCGCAGTCGGCGTGAGAATGTTTTGCGTTGCCGTGCCGATCGCCGTTTCAATCGCCGTTTCATATCTTTGCTCGGTCGTGATCGCGTCCGCTACCGTACCGTAATGATGCTTTGCAACGTCGGGATTGGTCTTGGAAATGGAAAGCAAGCGGCGTACCGAATCACGGTAGCCTTCGTAGCGGTTTTTCATGCTCTCGAACATTTCCAAGTTCTCTTTGAGCGCCGCAAGCTGTGCGTTCGCGTTGAACAGCTCTTGGTTAAAATCGTTCACCGTGAGCTGCATTTCGCGCGCTTCTTCCTGTCTTTCTTCAAACTCGCGCATTTCGTTGGACGTTTGGGCGCGGAGTACCGCCATGTCCTTACGAACCGATTTCAGCTCGTCCAAAATACGTTCTTTTCTATCTTCTTCCTTTTTCAGAGCGTCGGTAAGCTCGGCAATTTTTTCCTTCGTCGCTTCCATACGCGCCGCAAGCGTACCGAGATTTTTCTTCATTTCGGCAAGGTTGTCCGCGTCCGAAAGTTGGTTCATACGCGTTTCGTCGGAAAGCTTTTCAAAAACTTCAATTTTCTTATCCAACGCCGAAATCGCAGAGCGCAATACGTCCGTTTGCGTTTCAATTTCCACAATGCGCTTGTTGTCTTCCTCGCTCTTATTGGCAATCAACGCAAGCTCGTTATCGATTTCGCCGATACGGACTTTGCTGCCTTCCAAAAATTCCGCAGCCGCCGCGATTTGCGAACGGTAGGTATTGATTCGCTCGCGCGCGAGCTTCAATTCCCCGTCCTTTCTTTCGTTGCCGACGGAAAGCTCTACGCGGCGGTCGTTGAGCTCGGAAAGCTCGCCGTCCGCTCTTGCGATTTTACCGCGGTTTTCTTCAAGCTTGCGATTGACAAGCTCGATTTGCGTATTCAAGGAAATAATTTCTTGCGAAATGCGAGCAATGTCCTTTAAGAACTTGCTCTTTTCATTTTCCGCGTTTTCGTTGCGGTATATGTACATATTCGCTTCTTGGATTTTCAAAGCTTCGGAATGCTCTTTATACTCCTTCGCTTTTTCCGCTTCCCCTTTCATACGCCCCAAGAAGCGTTCGCTTTCGTCGATACGCTGCGAGTATACGGAAAGATTCGAAAGGGAGTCCGCAATCTTTCTTTCTACGTCTTCCTTGCGGTTCTTATAAATCATAAGCCCAAGCGCTTCTTCGAAGATCAAACGTCTATCTTCGGGGCGCGCGTTCATGATTTTTTCCACTTGACCTTGGCTGATAATCGAATACCCTTCTTTCCCCAAACCGATCGTATGGAAAAGCGCGACGATGTCCTTTAATCGACTCGTCTGATTGTTAATAAGGTATTTACTTTCCCCCGTGCGGTAAAGTCTACGCGTCATGGAAACTTCCGCGTCGTCCATATCAAAGATACGCTGCGAATTATCGAACACGAGCGTGACTTCACAAAACGACTGCTGTTTTCTCGCTTCCGTACCGCCAAAAATGACGTCCTGCATGTTCGAGCCGCGCAGGTTCTTGGCGGACTTTTCACCAAGCACCCAACGCACCGCGTCGGCAATGTTGCTCTTACCGCATCCGTTAGGGCCTACGATACAGGTAACCCCTTGATCAAAGCGAATCACCGTTTTGTCGGCAAAGGACTTAAACCCGACAAGTTGTATTTCTTTCAGATCCAAAATGTACTCCTTTAACGATATTCTCTATATCCGTTCTAATTATTTTCCTTATTTCTTTTTGCGGGCTTGACGTTTTCCCGTCAGCTCCGCAAGCAAGCGACCGGCAGCAATCGCCTTCGCTTCCTTTTTGCTCCTACCCTCGCCAAGCGATCTTTCGCCGAGCGCGCGCGCTTCGCACTTAAAAATCGGCGCGTGATCCTTGCCCGTTTGCCAAAAATCGTACGACGCGTCCGCTTTACCCAAGCTTTCCAAGTATTCTTTCAGCGCGCCGATGGAGTTTTCCGCCGCCGTCACGACGTTAAGATTCCCGTGCGCGTAGACAAACTTTTTCGCTTGCTCGTAGCCGCCGTCCAAATAAATCGCCGCCGTCACTGCTTCAAATAAGCTCGATTTCGCTTTCTCGCCGATATTATACTCCCCGCCCGCCGCGAGAAGATATTGCATAATATCCAAAGCGTCCACCGCTGAATCCAGCGCGTCCTTGCAAACGAGCTTTTGCCGCTCGGCAGTCAGCCTGCCTTCGGTCGCTTCGCGATTGCGCAAAAACTGCCATTCGGTCACGACAAGCTGCAATACGCTGTCCCCCAAATACTCCAAACGCTCGTTGTTTTTTCCACCGTAGGTATTCGCGTAGGACGAATGAGTAAACGCGATTTTGAGTAGGTCTTTATTTTGAAACTCGTAGCCGAGTTTGTTTTCTATTTCTTGGATTGGGAACGACATAGTTTCCCCCTATCTAAATTTAAGCTTCTGCTGTTTCTTCCGCTTCCGCCGCTTTTGCCGCAAGCTTCGCGTTGGCGTCGTCGATCATCACTTTAATCTTGTCGACCAAACCGCCGCGCGCCGCCTTCGCCGCCTGTGCGATACAAATCGCAAACGCGCTCGCCTTCGAGTTGCCATGGCCTTTTACGACCGCTTTGTTGAGCCCCAAGAACATCGCGCCGCCGATCTTTTCATAGTCCATACTGCCCTTAATGCTCTTGATGATCCCTTTCGACATAATCGCACAAATCAAACGCCAAAGGTTTTTCTTGTACTCTCTCTTCATGATCGTGGAAATGGTCTTGCCGCAGCCTTCCACCGATTTCATGGCGATGTTCCCCGTGAAACCGTCGCAAACCATGACGTCGATATCCCCGAACATCAAATCTCTGCCTTCGACGTTGCCGACGTAGTTAATTACGTCCGTTTGTTTCAAAAGCTCGTTGGCTTCTTGCTGCAAGGGCAAGCCCTTATGGTCTTCCGTACCGTTATTCAAAAGCCCTACCTTCGGGCTTTCCAAACCGTAAACGGTTTGCGCGTACGCGGACGCCATGATCGCAAAGTGCTGTAAGTAGGTGGGTTTACATTCCAAGTTCGCGCCGCAGTCGCAAAGGAACGTACCCGTGCCGCGATGGTTGGGGATAATCGGACAAAGCGCAGGACGCGCCACCCCTTTCAATCTACCCAAAACCAAAACGCCGGCGGTGAGCACTGCGCCCGTCGAGCCGGACGTGACTAAGCCGTCCGCTTCGTTTTCTTTGAGCAAGCGGAACGCCACAACCGTAGACGAATCCTTTTTCGTTTTTACCGCTTTCGTCGGCACTTCTTCCATGCCGATTACTTCCGTCGTGTGACGGATTTCCAAACGGGATTTATCGTACTTGCATTCTGCAAGCACTTCTTCGATTTGCGTTTTATCGCCGCAAAGAATTAAGTACAAATCTTTGTCTTTTTTCAAGGCTTCTACCGAGCCTAATACTTGCTGTCTAGGCGCGAAATCGCCGCCCATCGCGTCAATTACAATTTTCGTCATTGTCGTTTGTTTCCTTATGTTTGATTAAGGCGCGCTAACGCCTAATGAGTTACACTATGAATATTTACCCCACGTAAGTAAAACGCGGAGATGCGAGCAAGACAAGGAGCACCGAGCAGCTCGGAGCGTAGCAACGTGACGTTGCATCCAAGTCGCGCCACACGCCGCCAAAAAATGGAGATACGAGCAGTTCAAGGCGCCGCGAGGGAGCGTACCGAGTAGTACGTGACTGAGCGGCAACGAAGAAATGCGACGCATATACGCGTTTTAATATTTGAGATCGCCGAACGTGCGGGGATACGGGAGCACGTCACGAATATTCGAAATACCCGTAAGGTACATAATCATACGTTCAAAGCCCATTCCGAAACCGCTGTGGGTCGTACCGCCGTAGCGACGCAAATCCAAATACCAGGAATAATCTTCGGGGTTCATGCCGAGTTCCTTGATTCGGTTGACGAGTTTTTCGTAGTCGTCTTCTCTTTGCGAGCCGCCGCAAAGCTCCCCGATGCCGGGCACGAGCAAGTCTGCCGCAGCAACCGTCTTTCCATCCGCGTTTTGCTTCATATAGAACGCCTTAATTTCTTTCGGATAGTCGGTCAAGAATACGGGTTTTTGATATACCGTTTCCGTCAAGAAACGTTCGTGTTCGCTTTGTAAATCCTTGCCCCAAAAAATATTTTTATCGTCGAATTTGTCCGCGTTTTGCTTCAAAATCTCGATTGCGTCGGTGTAGGTCAAGCGCACGAACGCGTTTTCGGATACGTTCTTCAAACGTTCAAGCAAGCCCTTGTCTACAAACTGATTCAAGAAGTTCAGCTCGTCTTTGCAGGTTTCGGAAACGTAGTTAATGATGTATTTTACCATCGCTTCTTGTACGTCCATATCCCCTGCCAAATCGCAGAACGCCATTTCCGGCTCGATCATCCAAAATTCTGCCGCGTGACGTGCCGTGTTGGAATGCTCCGCACGGAAAGTGGGCCCAAAGGTGTATACGTTGCCGAACGCCATTGCGTACGTTTCCGCACTCAACTGCCCCGACACCGTCAAGGATACCTTTTGACCGAAGAAGTCTTCTTTATAATCGACCTTCTTGCCCTTCGCCACTTCGTCCAAGTCCAGCGTAGTTACTTGGAACATTGCACCTGCGCCTTCGCAGTCGCTACCCGTCAAAATGGGGGTATGCACGTAGACGAAACCGCGGTCGTTGAAGAATTTATGAATCGCAATCGCCGCTTCGGAGCGGATTCTAAACGCCGCGCCGAAAAGATTCGTTCTCGGACGAAGGTAGGCGATTTCACGCAAAAATTCTACGCTGTGGCGTTTCTTTTGCAAGGGATAATCGGGAGTCGATTCCCCTTCCACGTCAATTTTCGTCGCCTTGATTTCATAGGGTTGTTTATTTTCGGGGGTAAGCACCACCACGCCCGTGACAATCAACGCACAGCCGACGTTTTCCTTTGCGATTACGTCGTAATTTTCCAAATTTTCACGTTCGAAAACGATTTGCGTGTTCTTGAAACAGCTACCGTCGTTAAGCTCGATAAACCCAAACGCTTTGGAATCGCGAATGGTTCTCGCCCAGCCTGCTACGGTGACCGTCTTTCCGCCGTAAACGGCGGTGTTTTCATTCAGTTCTTTAAGCTTGATTCTATCCATCGTAAGCCTCATTCTCTCCATGGAAAAGCGCTATTTTCGTCTTTCGACTCTTTTCCTCAATGGTTATACCTTTGGTATACCATTGTATTATAACATTTTTTCCCGCAAAAGACAAGCGTTGGAAGGCATTTTCTTTGTCGTATCGGCATTTTTTTTGACGATTATGCCCTGAATCGGTCGATATTCGTCCACACGAATGCGTTTTCTTTCCACGAGTTTCTCCCCAAAATACCGCTCCAAATACGCCTCGCTTCTCGCGCCATTCTTCTCTTGCCGTAAAATCCCCTCTTCTTCCCCCAACTTCACAATGGGCGTGGGCGGCGGCAATTCTTCGAGTAAATTTGCGGTAATCTCGTACCTGTACCCGTCCTTTTTGCCGTAAAAGCAAACTTTTATCCCGCCCTTAAAGGTCTTTGCGGAAAGATAAATCGCGTGGTTTCGGCGATTCCAAAAGCGCAAATCACTCGACGAAGACACCATCGCGTCGCGCGACGGCGGAATATACCCCACGCGCAAGGAATGGGGATGGTATTCTAAAATCTCTTGCCCTGCTTTGAGCGCGGCGTTATAAAGGGTTGTGCTCACTTGACAAACGCCGCCGCCCACCCCTTGCACGTACTCGCCGTTGACAATGATTTTCGCTTGCTGAAACCCCGCCTCTTCCGTGCGTTTCCCCACTACGCCGTTAAAGGAAAATTCCCCGTAGGCTTGCACGGTCACGCCGTCAATCAGGGACGCGGCAATCGCGATATTTTCACTTCTTCCTACGTCCTTTTCATTGAAATAGGTCGTGTATGCCGAAATCAATTCCCAGCCGTATGGATTGTCCGTTTCCGCTTGCGCGTTTTTGTTTGCAAACCTCTTTCCGCCACAAAGAAAAAGGACGCCCACAACAAGGAGCGTCCAAGCCATTCGTATTGCTTTTTTCACTATTTCCCCGTCCTTTCGCTCTATGTATTTTGCCGCCAAAACACTTTTCAACGCGGACATGGGTGCTTGTTTTTACAAAATGCTCAGTTTTTCGAGCAAATCTCTCGATGGGCTAAACTGCGGTGAGCCAATTGCGCGTACTCCGTCTTCATAGTGAGTGTCCGAGCCGCCCGTTTCCAAAATCGCATACTTTTGCGCAAGTGCGCGGAAATATGCTACATCCTTTTCAGTATGCGTAGGATAGGTGGATTCTATACCGTCCGCGCCATGCTTAAAAAGGCTGATGAGCAAGCGTTCTCGCTCGTCAAAATCAAGCGTGATGCGCCCAGGATGCGCTATCACGGCGATTCCACCTGCCGCGTGAATACAATCGATCGCTTGATAGGGCGAAGGCCTGCCGATATTCGAATTCGCAGGCTTTCTAGGCGCAAGATACCGCTCATAGACTTCCCCTTGGAAGATTCCTAAATACCGATTCGCAGCACGCGCAATATGCATGGTATGCACGGGCAAATCGGGACTTGACCGCTCGGCAAGCACTTCGTCGAGCGTGACGGGCACACCGATTTTTTGGAACTTCTCCACGCTGTCCTTCGCGCGCAAAAAAGAGGCTTCCGCACGTTCTTTAACAAAGGTTTCGTACGCAGCGCCCATTTTACAGCCATAGCCAAGCACGTGCACCTTCACCCTTCCTTCGTACGCGGAAACTTCCCAACCCGAAAGATAGGAAAGGCCGTATTTTTCCGCACAAGTGCGCTTTGCTTCCATACCCGCAAGCGTATCGTGATCGGTAATAGAAATCAAGCCGATACCGCGAGAAGCGGCTCGGCGACAAATTTCATCGGGAGAATAGCTCCCATCCGAATATACGCTGTGAATATGCAAATCAGCAAGCATAGAAACCCCTAAATGTAGTGAATTGCGTTGCTTTGCAACGCGTGAATTGGCTTCGCCGTGAATTGAACGCTCCGCGTTCATGAATTGCGTTGCTTTACAACGCATTGTGGAAATATTTATATATTTTTCAATAACGAATTGCTTTTAACGAAAGCAATTCAATGCGCGCAAGGCTTTGTCTTGCAATTCGCGCGCCTACGGCGCAATTCATATTTCGTTAGAAAACAATTCACTTGCAAGGCTCAGCCTTGCTTAGCCTTACCGTTTTCGATGCGGATTTTCTTACACTCCGCCCCATACAGCACTCTTTCCGTGTGTGTACACGTCAAAATCGTCTGCAACTCCGCAATACATTGCACGAGCTTCTTTCTTCTCTTCAAGTCCAGCTCGCTCATGACGTCGTCTAAGACCAAAATCGGGTATTCCCCCGAAAGACTCTTAAAAATTTGTACTTCCGCAAGTTTCAAGGCAAGTGCCGCCGTCCGAGTCTGTCCCTGCGAAGCATACGCTTTTGCGTCAATGCCGCCGATTGTCACGTCCAAATCGTCGCGGTGCGGTCCAACCGTCGTAAAGCCCAAGCGCAAATCCTTTTCATAGTTATTTTCCAAGCGCCGAAGCAAGGTCTTGGCGATTTCCGTCTCGTCCCCCTCGTACTTTTTGTCCGGCTTGATGAGCAATTCTTCCCTGCCGTCCGTTAAAAATGCGTGGTATTCCTTGGCATAAGGCGCGAGCTTTTCCAAAAACTCCGCGCGTTTTTTCACAATCACCGCCGCGTACTTACAAAGCTGCTCGTCCCACACGGGTAACGTATCCAAAATCAAGGACGAATCGTGGTTTTTCAAAAGGGTGTTTCGCTGATCTAATATCTTATTATAGCGCAAAAGCGCGGTATAATACGCAGGCGAGGTTTGCGAAATGGAAATATTCATAAACCGACGTCTTTCGTCCGGTCCGTCTTGAATGAGCCGCAATTCCCCCGGCGAGAAAAATACGCTATTGATATGCCCCATCAAGTCCGCATTCTTGGCGATTTTACTGCCGTTGACACGGATTTCCCGCTTATTTTCAAAAATCAAAGCTTCAATGGTGACTTTCCCGTAGCGATTCACCGCTTCGGCGGTGATTTTGGCGTGGTCCGCACCGATACGGATGAGCTGCTTATCGTGGCGGATACGGAGCGAAGCGCCCGTACATAAATAGAAAACGGCTTCGGCGCAGTTGGTTTTCCCCTGCGCATTCTTCCCAAACAGGACGTTTAACCCGTCGGAAAATTCGAAAACTTCGTTTTCGTAATTTCTAAAATTTTGAAGGAATAATTTTTTTATTTGCATAATCCTTAAAAAACCCGCCGAAATTGCTTTCTTTTCCTCGAAATTTGTATTATAATTATATCAAATAATTCACCAAAAGACAAGTAGTTAGGAAAATTAATTTCCTAAAGGGGGTAAATTTATGGCTGAAAACGCCCAACTTCAATTCTTGTGGAAGCAAATTAGTGAACGCGCGGAGAAAATTATCAATCCCGTGTCCTTTAATCACTTGATCAAGGATCTTGAACCCGTCGATTTGATGGGACGAAAAATCGTCTTGAAATGCTCGTCCGATATCAATGCGAACAGCATTATGAAAAAGTTTTCCGATAAACTCAAGGACGCCATCGTAAAATGCGACATCGGTCTTTCCGACTTCCGTTTGGTCGTAGACGGAAGCGACGTTTTCACGCCCGATTTTGAAGAGGACGCGGCGGAAACTTTCCGCGTTTCCCCGATCAATAAGACGTTCACCTTCGATTCGTTCGTTGCAGGCTCGGGCAGTAAGTTTGGCTACGCGGCGGCAAAAGCAGTCGCGGAAAACCCCGGCGAAACCTTCAACCCCCTGTTTATCTATGGGGAATCGGGTTTGGGGAAAACCCATCTTATGCACGCGATTGCGAACTATATCTCGCAAAACCACCCCGATAAAAAGGTGCTTTACACGACAAGCGAGAACTTTTTGAACGATCTCATCGACTCGATTGCACAAAAGAACGGCGCGAAATTCCGCTACCACTACCGCAACGTGGACGTTTTGATGATCGACGATATCCAGTTCTTGAAAGGTAGAACGCAGCTCCAAGAAGAGTTTTTCCACACTTTCAACGAGCTTTCCTCGCAAAATAAGCAAATCGTTTTGACGTCCGACCGTCCCCCGAAGGAAATCGCGACCCTCGAAGAGCGTCTTCGTACCCGTTTTGAAGGGGGTATGATCGTCGACATTCAACCGCCCGACACCGAAACGAAGATTGCGATCTTGAAACGCAAAGCGCTCGATAGAAAGTGCCCCGTTTCCGACGAAGTGTTGGAATTCTTGGCGCGCGACTCTGGTCACGACGTAAGAATGCTCGAAGGCAGACTTACAAAAGTCATCTTTGCCAGCAAACTCCACGAAGAAGCGATTACTTTGGAGCTTGCAAGAAAGGCGCTCAACGAATCGGTCAGCGAAGAAGAATCGCAAGAAGACGTCACGCCCGAAAAGATTCTTTCGGCGGTTTGCTCCTATTTCAAGCATAGAAAGGACGATTTGATCGGCAAAGGCAAGAAAGCGGAGCTTGTAAAAGCGCGCCAAATTTGTGCGTATCTTATGTGCGACATGCTGTCTATGCCCCTCGTTGCCGTTGGGAATATGCTCGGCGGCCGCGACCATACGACAATTATGTACGCACGCGATAAGATGGAAAAGCTCGCAAAGCTTAACGACCGTATCGCCAAGGAAATCGACGATATTAAGAACATTGTATTGAAGAAGTAAGGCTTAAAAGTGAATTGTTTTCTAACGAAAACGTGAATCGAAGACCAAAGGCTTTCGTGAATTGCGCCTGACGGCGCGTGAATTGAATTGCTTTCGCTGAAAACAATTCGTTATTGAAAGATATATAAATAATTCCACAACGCATTGCGTAGCAATGCAATTCACGAATGCAAAGCGTTCAATTCACTGAGCGAAGCGAAAATTCATGCGTTGCAAAGCAACGCAATTCACTCTATCTACACGCTTATAAACGCGGCAATTGCCGCGTTATCTATTGACAGAAACCATTATGATAGAAACCAAGCACACGTTTATTGAATATGAAGCGGAAGCAGTCGTTGTAGGCGCGGGGCACGCAGGTTGCGAAGCGGCGCTCGCGTTAGCGCGCACAGGCATCAACACCGCCCTTTTGACACTCAATCTCGACAGCATCGCCTTTTTACCCTGCAACCCCTCTATCGGGGGGACGGCGAAGGGGCATTTGGTCCGCGAAATCGACGCGCTCGGCGGCGAAATGGGGATTGTGGCGGACAAGACCGCCCTGCAAATCCGCATGCTCAACGTCGGCAAAGGTGCGGCAGTACAATCCCTGCGCGCGCAATCGGATAAAAACGCCTACCACGCGGAAATGAAACGCGTGCTCGAAAATACGAAAAACTTGCGCATTATCCAGGCGGAAGCTTCGGAAATTTTGACCGAAAACGGAAAATGTACGGGGGTCAAAACCACTTACGGCGGCATTATCACCTGTAAGGCGGTCATTCTTTGTACAGGCGTGTACTTAAACGGCGAAACGATCACCGGTCACGTGGTACAAAAAGCGGGTCCGAACGGTTTTGCGTCTGCGAATTATTTGACGGAAAGCCTTGTCAAGCTCGGCTTTAACGTACGCCGTTTCAAAACGGGTACGCCTGCACGCGTGGACGGTCGGACGATCGATTATTCCAAGTGCGAGGTGCAAAACGGGGACACGGATATTTATCCCTTTTCCTTTATGCACGATACGCCGCCCGAAAACAAGCTCCCCTGCTATTTGACCTATACCAACTTAAAAACCCACGAAATTATTACGGACAATCTCGATCGCTCCCCCTTATACGACGGAACGATTCTCTCAACCGGACCGAGATACTGTCCGTCCATTGAAACGAAGGTGGTCCGTTTTAAGGACAAGGACCGCCATCAAATCTTTTTAGAACCGGAAGGCGCGGACACGCTCGAAGTGTACGTGCAAGGTATGTCCACGTCCATGCCCCACGACGTACAAAGACAAATGTACGCCTCGGTGGCAGGGCTTGAAAATGCGGACATTATGCGCTACGGCTATGCGATTGAATACGACTGTATCGATACGCTCGACGTACTTCCCACCCTTGAATTTAAGAAGGTGGAAGGGATTTACACAGCAGGGCAAATCAACGGTACTTCAGGTTACGAAGAGGCGGCGGCGCAAGGGCTTATGGCAGGCTTGAACGCCTCGCTCAAGCTCCGCGGACTCCCCCCTTTCACACTCCGCCGCGACGAAGCGTATATCGGCGTTTTGATCGACGATTTGGTAACAAAAGGCACGGACGAACCGTATAGAATGATGACCTCTCGCGCCGAGCACCGTATTTGTTTGCGCCAAGACAACGCCGATTTCCGTTTGACGGAAAAGGGAAAAGAGGTCGGCTTGGTAAGCGAAGAACGCTACGCGCGGTATTTGGAAAGAAAGGCAAAATACGAAGAATTATTGGCTTCGTTGCAGACACGGGTACCCCAAAAGGACGCAACGGCGTTTTTAGCCGAGTACGGCTACGGCGCGCCGAACGGCGGCGTTTCCTATTCGGATATGCTCAAACGCTCCATTCCGCTCAAAGATATTATGGCTCGTTTTAACGTTTTCTACGAATATCCGAAAAACGTACTCGAAACGGCGGAAATCACCGTCAAGTACGAAGGCTACTTAAAACAGGGCTTGGAAATTATTGAGCGCGCCAAACGCTTGGAAGAAAAAGTATTGCCTGCGGACATTGACTATCACTCGATTGCAGGCTTACGCTTGGAAGCGCGTGAAAAGCTCGATCGTATTCGTCCATTCAATTTAGGTCAAGCAGGAAGAATTTCAGGGGTAAACCCTGCGGATATTTCCGTGCTTATGGTTTGGCTGTCCACACACAAAACAGAATCTTAATTGAAAAAACATTTTTAATAATGGGAAGTCAAGAAACTCAGTTTCTTGCGGATTTTTAAGGCAGCGCCTTAAAGCCCCAACGTCAGTTGTCGCTGATAGGCGAAACCATACCCAACAAAAGCAAGCTTCGCTTGCGCCACACTCCCTCGAGGTCTATACACGCAAAGCGTGTACAAACTATAAAATCCACCCAAATATTTGGGTGGATTTCTTTATACAAAAACGCGCCATCAATTGATGGCGCGTTTTTTACATATCGGTAATACCAAATAATTCCTCTATGGTTATATCATAGTACTTCGCAAGTTTCACACAAAAATCTATATTTGGCAAAACCTCATTCCTTTCCCAACGCGAAAGATTCTGATAAGAAATCCCCGTTTCGTTTGCCACTTCCACTAACGATTTTCCAGTCGCTAAACGTTGTCGTTTTAATGCACTTCCATATTCCATAGCCATACCTCTATATAAATATATCACAAATATGTGAAATCTATTTGCTAATTGGACGGTTTTCTTCCTTTATCATCAAAAAGCAATGTCCGTTCTTGCTAAATGGTGAAACTATCACCCGAGCCAGTAAGCTTCGCTTGCGCAAGCTCGTCCCGCAGTCTATACACGCAAAGCGTGTACAACAAAATAACTATACAAAGAATCCTCGCAAGCACACTTGTATAGTTTCTTTATATTATAACCAATTGTTCTTAACCTCGCGCCCAATCAATTCATCAAGGGATATCCCATAAAAATCAGCAAGCATAACACATTGCTGTATATTTTCTATCCCTTGGTTGCTTTCAATCCAACTAATTGTTTTTTGCGGTATTCCTGTTGCTTTAGACAACTTATCTTGCGATAAGTTTCTTTGCTTTCTCCAATTTTTTATTTGTTCACCATACATATTTTTTCTCCTATATTCTATATTTTAGCAAAATATTACTAAAAATACTTGACCTAGCAAGATATTGCTGATATAATTTACTCATAAAAGGAGCAAAGCTATGGAATCTATCATTTTGACTTTATTGTATGACAAAATGTTTGAGCAAAAATGCACACAAGACCCAGAACAAAAAGAACGATACGAAGTATTAGGAAAATTAGAAGACAACTTATTAAAAACGCTTTCCCCTGAACAAAAAAAGCTTTTTGATTCGTACGTAGACGTATACAGCGCTTGTTGGTCTTTTGAAACCGACTGCGCTTATGAATGCGGTTTCAAAATCGGCGGTCGACTGGTCTCGGAAATGTATCATTTGAATTTGGATAAATAAAAAAAGCGACGGTAAAACCGTCGCTTTTTTATTTTCAACCCGTACACGGTACGGGGTTTTTGCTATTTGGCGTCCTCTTTATTGCTCTCGGATATAATATAAATCGGCCGTTTCTTTGTTTCTCGGAATATTTTGGAAATATACTGCCCCATAATCCCCAAACAGAATAATTGTATCCCGCCGATAAACAAAATAATACAAATCGTCGAGGGCCAGCCTGCTACGTTATCACCGAACAAAAGTGCACGGATAAAGACGAAAAACATGGCAATCACCGACGCAAAGGTAAAGAAAATCCCGCTCCAAGAAGCGATTTTCAACGGCGTATCGGAAAAGTTGGTGACCCCTTCCAAGGAGTATTTGAAAAGCTTCCAAAAGCTCCACTTCGTTTCCCCTGCGACTCGTTCAACGTTTTCATATTCCAGCCAATAGGTCTTAAACCCAATCCAACCGAAAATCCCTTTCGAAAAACGGTTAGTTTCCCCCATCGAAACGATCGCATCCACCATTTTACGCTTCATCAATCGAAAATCACGTGCGCCGTCTACGATGTCCGCATCGGAAATTCTACCCATCAGTTTATAGAACATACGCGCGAAGAAAGAACGAATTTTCGGCTCGCCCTTGCGGTTTACGCGGCGGGTTGCAACGCTGTCGTACTCGCCGCTTTCAATCAGCTCGAGCATCTTCGGCAATAACGACGGCGGATCTTGCATATCCGCGTCCATCACCGCAACAAGATCTCCGCTGGCATTGCAAAAACCGGCGTACATCGCCCCCTCTTTCCCGAAATTCCTCGAAAAAGACAGGTATTTTACCCGCTCGTCCTTTTCAGCAAAGCCTTTAATCACCGAAAGCGTGTTGTCCTTCGAGCCGTCGTTGACGAATAAAAGCTCCGTTTCATAATTCAGTTCGCCTACCACACGGCACACTTCCTCATAGAAATAAGGCAGCGCCTCTTCTTCATTGTAGCAAGGCACAATCAAAGTCAATTTTTCCATACGTTTATTATACTACGCGTTTTGCGCTTTGTCAATAGAAATTCCTTTTTTTGGCGCATTCGTGACAGTATCAAATCCACACTTACGCAAAAAAAGACTCCCGTAAAATTACGGAAGTCTTTCTATTCGACTAAATTAGTCCATTTTTTCAAGAAGTTTCAAATCGATACCTTTTTCGGTAATCTTAATGATTTCTACTTTTACCTTATCGCCAACGTTTACGACGTCTTCGATCTTCGAAACTCTCTTATCGGAAAGCTTGGAAATGTGGATTGCGCCGTCCTTGCCGGGTGCGAATTCTACGAATGCAAATTTATCGGAAAGGATACGAACGACAACGCCTACGAACATATCGCCAACTTCGGGATCGTGTGCGATCGATTCCACGATTGCTTGCGCGCGTTTTGCGTTTGCAACGTCGCCGAAGCATGCGATACATACCGTACCGTCTTCTTCGATGTCAATCTTCGTGCCCGTTTGTTCGATAATCTTGTTGATAACCTTACCTTGTTTACCAACAACGTCGCCAATCTTTTCAGGGTTAATCTTGAAGGTAACGATCTTGGGTGCATAAACGGAAAGTTCTTCGCTAACCGTAGGAATACATTCAAGCATCTTGCCCAAAATGTGCTTTCTTGCTTCTTGTGCTTGCGCGATTGCGTCGAGCATGATTTGTTCGGAAATACCTTTGATCTTGATATCCATTTGGATAGCCGTGATACCCTTGTCCGTACCAGCTACCTTGAAGTCCATATCGCCGAGGAAGTCTTCAAGACCTTGAATGTCGGTCATGATAACGTACTTGCCCGTTTCTGCATCTTTAACAAGACCCATTGCGCAGCCTGCTACGGGAGCGGTGATGGGAACACCTGCGTCCATGAGCGCCATCGTCGAACCGCAAACGGACGCCATCGAGGACGAACCGTTGGACGAATAGATATCCGATACCACGCGGATTGCGTAAGGGAATACGGAAGGATCGGGAATTACGGGAACGAGCGCACGTTCAGCAAGCGCACCGTGACCGATTTCACGACGGCCGGGGCTTCTCAAAGCCTTTGCTTCGCCCGTGCAGTAGCCGGGGAAGTTGTATTGGTGCATATATCTCTTTTCTTCCTCTTCGTCAAGACCTTCCATTCTTTGCGCTTCGCCGAGCATACCAAGCGTACAGGTCGTCAAAGCCTGCGTTTGACCGCGGGTGAATACCGCCGAGCCGTGTACTCTGGGAAGAATGCCGTGTTCGCACCAGATAGGACGAACTTCGGTGAGTTTTCTACCGTCAGGACGAACGCCGTCGAAGATCTTCGCGCGAACGATGCCTTTAACGATGTAGTAGATGGAGTCCTTTACTTCACGGATTTGGTCGGGATAGATTTCGGAGAAGTGTTCTACAATTTCCGCTTCCGCTGCCGCTTGTTTTGCTTGTCTTTCTTGACGATCGAAGGTATCGAGCGCTGCATAGAGCTTGTCGTAGCCGTATGCTTTTACCGCTGCGTCAAGGTCTTCGGGAATATGGTAGAATTCCATTTCCTTCTTTGCTTTGCCTGCTGCGGGAACGATTTCTTCTTCAATCCAAGCGCAAATTTTCTTGATTTCTTCGTGACCGTACATGATCGCGCCAACCATTTCCGCGTCCGTAACTTCGTTCGCGCCAGCTTCGATCATAAGGATTGCATCTTTCGTACCAGCGAGGTTCAAGTGAATCGCACTTTTTGCTCTTTCTTCTACGTTGGGGTTGATGAGATATTTACCGTCTACCATACCAACGACTACCGAACCGGTAGGGCCAGCCCAAGGAATATCGGATACCGAAAGCGCAACGGACGAACCGATCATTGCAAGGGGTTCGGGCGAAATATCGGGATCAACCGAAAGCGCCGTCGCCGTCACAACAACGTCGTTGAAGATTCCCTTCGGGAACAAGGGACGGATAGGCCTATCGATAAGACGGCTTGTCAAAATCGCTTTATCCGACGCTCTACCTTCACGCTTTTTGAAACCGCCGGGAATTTTACCTACGGCGAACATCTTTTCTTCATAGTCAACGGAGAGGGGGAAGAAGTCCATCCCTTCTCTTGCGCTTTCCGACATACATACGGAAACGTGTACTGCGGTTTCGCCACAACGTACCATACATGCGCCGTTTGCTTGTTCCGCATACTTACCGATTTCAACGATAAGCTCTTTGCCTGCGTAGTCTGTTTTGAATACTTTGTAATTGCTTAAATCTGGCATAGTGTTTTTTCTCCTTTTGTCTCAAATTCTTTTTTGGTTCTTGTCCGAGATTCGTTCAGCTGAACGAGTCGGATTAACGAGCGGAGTTCGCTTCATGCCAAAAGCTTGTCCGCATTATTGCCTTCCCCTTTGCGCCATACTCGCAAAAAAGGGCGAGTTAAAACAACCCGCCCTTTCGTGCTTGCATTACTTTCTAAGACCCAACGCTTCGATGATCGCTCTGTATCTTTCGATATCTTTTGCTTTCAAATAGTCGAGAAGACCACGACGCTTACCTACCATCTTCAAAAGGCCGCGGCGGGAATGGTTATCCTGCTTGTGTTCCTTGAGGTGTTCGTTCAAGTGGTTGATTCTCTTCGTCAAAAGAGCGATTTGTACTTCGGGCGAACCGGTGTCG
The DNA here is from genome assembly GCA_015071005.1 of Clostridiales bacterium. Classification (GTDB taxonomy): domain Bacteria; phylum Bacillota; class Clostridia; order Christensenellales; family Borkfalkiaceae; genus Scatosoma. The sequence goes on from SVIG01000001.1 coordinate 53,992, forward strand.
CCTTCGTGGGTTGCATACTGCGCAATGATTTCTTTCTTTTCCATTTTCTTTATCCTCCTATATGGAAATTGTTATTCGTACCGCCGAGCAAGTCGTGGAGAATCGCTCCGCCCAGACAGCCGTTAGTATTATTCTACCACATTCTTTTAAGAATGTAAAACAAAAACACGCAAAATTTTACGATTTCTTTACCTTTTACGCAAAAAATTCGCGTTTTTTCACAATAATGTCATCCACGTGCGCGATATACGTGGGCAAATCCTTTTGCGAAGCAAACCGCGTAATCAAACCCTTATCGTTAAACACGCGCTTAGACACCGCGTTCGCGCCGACCGCAAGATTGTCCGCCGTTTCCTCCATAATGTCGATATTGTAAACGCACGCTTTTCCCTTTTTTGTCCAGCCGACGTTTTCATTGTTTCCCACTTGGTATTTTTGGCGGTACATATAATAGGGTGCATACCCGTTATTGCTCAAAATTTCTCTTGAAGAGGCCACCATGTCCGAGATGAAATCGTTTTCAAGATAGTCCGTTTCTTCTTTGAGCTTCGCGCCCGATTTCAAAGAAAGACAATGCACCGTGATATTATCCGCACCCGTTTCGACTGCTTTTTCCACACTCTTGATAAAGGTTTCCACGCGCTCGTCCGTCAAGCCTGCAATCAAATCCACGTTGATATCAAAATGGTATTTCTCACTCATTTCAAACGCGCGATAAATGTCCTTTTCCGTGTGTTTTCTACCAATTTTTTGTAAGGTTTCATCCGAAAAACTTTGCGGATTGATACAAATTCTCGTCACGCCGTAGTCCTTCAAAAGGGCGAGTTTTTCGTCTGTAAACACGTCGGGTCTACCTGCTTCCACCGTGTATTCCGCGCCAGGATTAAGCCCCTTGAAAATGGGGGCTATCCCTTCCAACACCCTTTTTAAGTCGGGGGCATCCAAGGCAAACGGCGTACCACCGCCAATATACACGCTGCGCAAATTTCCAACGCTCTCTTTCGCCGCCTGCAATTCCTTGTCTAAACAATCAAGATAGTTCGGCAAGAAATGACGAGTCTTGTCAATCGGCGCGGTGATAAAGGAGCAATAAGCGCATTTGGTCGGGCAAAAGGGTATGGATACAAATAAATCGGTGTTACCGTCCTTTTTCTCATAAATCCCTTCTTGCGTTTTCAAAATTTCCGCAACGAGTTGAATATTTTCCTCCTTGACGCGCATTAAGCGGAAGAGCTCGCGAAAATCCTTACCCTTTTCGATCTCGCCGTAGGCAAGCTTGGTCGGACGGATACCCGTGAGCGCGCCCCAAGGCATATTTTCGCCGTATAAATCACTCAAAATCCCATAAAGACGGAGCTTGGCAAAGCGGCGTTCCAATCTCTTAAATTCGAGTTCGTCGCATACCTGCCCCCTGTCTTGATAGGAATATTCCGCACCGTCAATCACAAACGTATTAGAAAAAACGCCCCCTTCAAAAGCAAAAGAGTGCGCAATGCTTTCGGGTCTGCGCTTGAATAAACGCACGACGTCGAGTAGCTCGTTTTCTAAAAATTTGCAATCGGTCGTAAACATAAAACCGCCTTATTATAAATCCAAAAGAAAGGGATTCGTTCTTTTTTCGTTTTCTATCGTCGTTTCGTCGTTGTGTCCAGGGTAGACGGTCAACTGCCCGTCAAGCGTGCAAAGCTTGCGCAAGCTCTCTCGCATTTGCCCGATATTTCCCGTCGGGAAATCCGTTCTGCCGATACTGCCGTTAAACAGCGTATCCCCCGTAAACAATGCCCTGCTCCCGTCCTTTGCCGTAAAAAGATAGCAGCAGCTCCCCTTCGTATGCCCGGGCGTGAGCAGCATTTTTACCGTAAGATCACCCAGCGTTTTTTCTTCGCCGTCATAAAAGGTTTCATCGACAGTGTAAGACTTTCGCGGCGCACCGAATAGAGAAAATAAGTCCGCTCCCGTGCCGATAAGCGCCTTTTCTTCCGCCGAGCATAATACCTTCGCGCCGCTTTCCTGCAATACGGAAACGCCGCCGACGTGGTCAAAATGACAATGGGTTAAAAGGACGTGCGTCACTTTTAACCCACGTTTGATGAGTTCGCTTTCTACACGCGGTTGCGACGGGTCGAGTACGATCGCCGTTTGACCGTCTACGGTAACTGCGTATGTGTTCGCGCCGAAACCGCGCGGATAAATCGTGATAATTTCCATAATTTACGAAAGAGTCGTGATACGGTGGACGTCGTAAATGCGCTTGTCCGCCTGCATTTTCTTAATCAATAAGTCGACGTCGGAAATGTCCGACAAGGAAATGGACGCCTCCAAAATCGCGTCTTGGTTTTTATCGATTCTACCGTTGACAGCCGTAATCGAAAGTTTCAAATCGGCAACAACAAAGGAAAGAACGGACAACGCCGCGCCTTGGTCGGTCGCACGAATGGAAATATTCGCGTTGAAACGTTGCTTACCGCCCGCTTCGATTTGCCACGAGGCAGGAAGTAAACGGTTACTTTCCATCCCCTTGACGTTCGAGCAGTCACATCGATGAATCACCACGCCGCGGCCGCGCGACGTATAACCCACGATTTGATCCCCAGGAACGGGCGAACAGCAGCCTGCAAAACGCAAAAGCATTCCTGCTTGACCGTTGACAAGTACGCCGCCCGTACTACGGCTTCCGCCGCCAGTATGCACGTCGAACGAAGCCATGGGTACTTCCTTTCGGTAAAAATCGATGAGTTTGAACAGGATTTGGTTGACGGAAATCGAGCCGTAACCAACCGCGGCGAACATTTCTTCTTGCTCGTTGAAAGAGAATCTTTCACAAATGCGCTTGAAACTTTCGGGCGTCAAAATCGTGGAAAGAGAATACCCCTTTTTCTTCGCTTCTTCTTCGAGCTTTAACTGCCCGACGCGGATATTTTCTTCCTTTAACTCGTTCTTATAAAAGTTTCGAATCTTCGCTTTCGCACTCGACGATTTAATGAATTTCAACCAATCGCGTGAAGGGCCTTTGGAGTTTGGCGAGGTGATAATCTCGACCACGTCCCCCACCTCGAGCGTCGTTGTAAGCGGTACGATTTTAGAATTGACACGCGCGCCTGTACAATGATTACCGACTTCCGAGTGAATCGCATACGCGAAATCGACGGGAGTTGCTTCCGGGGGCAGGGAAATGACCTTCCCACGCGGCGTGAATACCAAAAGCTCGTGGCTGTAAAGCTCGGTTTTTAAGGCGGAAATAAATTCCTTGGAGTCCTTCAAGTCCCCCTGCCATTCCATCACTTCACGAAGCCAAGCAAGACGGTTTTCAAAGTTGCTATTTTCTTCTTCCGTCTTTCCTTCCTTATATTTCCAATGCGCCGCGATACCGAATTCCGCTACGCGGTGCATTTCTTCCGTACGGATTTGAATTTCTACCGGTTGACCGTACATCGTCATAACCGTCGTATGCAAGGATTGATATTTATTCGGCTTCGGCGTTGCGATGTAGTCCTTAATGCGCCCAGGGATCGGTTTCCACTTCTCGTGGATACGACCAAGCACCGTGTAGCATTGATTGATGTCCTTTACGATGACGCGGACAGCCGATAAATCGTAGATTTGGTCCAAGGTCTTACCCTTGTTTTTCATCTTTTTATAGATGGAATAGAAGTGCTTGGGTCTACCGAAAACGTCCCCTTCCACCTTGTCGCGAATCATAAGCTCACGGATTTCTTCTACAAACCCGTTGACAAACTCCTTACGCTCGGACAAACGTTCGCGCACGTTATATAAAAGGTATTCGTAGGACTCAGGATCGAGATATTTCAAGCACAAGTCTTCCAGCTCGCACTTAATTTGCGAGACGCCGAGTCGGCCAGCCAAGGGCGCGTAGATATCGAGCGTTTCGTTCGCCATACGTTGCTGGCGTTCTTGCGAAAGGAAATTTAACGACCGCATATTATGCAATCTATCGGCAAGCTTGATGATGATAACGCGCACGTCCTTCGCCATTGCAACGAAAATTTTACGGAAATTCTCCGCATTTTCGTCTTCTTTGGACTTGAACACAATCTTTTCAAGCTTGGTGACGCCGCCCACCAAATTGAGAACTTCTTCGCCGAACTCTTTGCGGATATCTTCCGCCGTGGAATCGGTGTCCTCGATGACGTCGTGCAAAAGCGCAGCGGCAATCGTCGCTTTATCCAAGCCCAAGTCCATCAAAATTTCCGCAACGGCACAAGGATGGATAAAATACGGTTCTCCGGAGGCGCGTTTTTGGTTTGCATGCGCAGCTTGAGCATAGTCGTATGCCTTTTGCAGCATCGACCGCTCTTCTTCGCCATACAATTCTTGAATTTTTTTCAACGTGCTTTCCATACCGTTTACTCCGTGAATGAAAGAATTAGTTTTCCTTCAAAAAACATACTTTTTGATAAATTTTCGAATCGGTCAACTCCACTCTAATACCGCGGTAGATAGTCAATCTACCTTCCGCAAAAGACAAGAGCCCAAGCTCCTCGAAAACGTTGATTGCAAAGATAAATTCTCGCATATCAAACCCGAGCGCATTGCAGGAAAAGGCAAGCTCTTCCGCGGTTTGACCGCGCAGGTTGTTCACTTCACGGCGCAACGCCGAGAAAATCGCGAGCAGGCTTTCGCGCTGTACGTCCAAGCCTTCAAACATTTTATAACCGCAAATATCGCGGTTTACGTACACGTTCTTGTCCACTATGCTGGGGATATTGAAATCGGACGGCATATCCAAGAACACGATATCCTTAAAGCCCGATAAATCCGCGTCCGGCGCAGGCGATACGATGAGCGTATTGGAAAGATTCCTCGATGAAGGATAAAACAAATCGCACCCGAATTCTTCCAAGCCTTCGTATGCGCGAAGCGTTCTTCTATCCGACGCAATCAAGCAAAGACCGTACGCGCATTCCGCTTGTTTTTCTTTGATAAGCGAGAGAATTTCCGCCGTGGACAACTCTTCGGGATACACGCCAACCCCTTCGTTATGGGCGCGCGCTATCGCGTTTGCAAAAATACTTTCCGCCGCGCTTTTACCCGTCCGTCCGTCATACAAAAGATCGCGGACGTGTCCTTTGATCGTTTCCCTGCCTCTATATTTAGAAAGGATAATTTCAAAGACGAAATGCTTTTTAACGTCGCTTTCGATAATCTTCAAATTCTTCGCGCCAGAAAAATACATCAGCTCTAAATAATCGCTTCTCACCGAGAGGTGGGGCGACATCGCTTTTACCGGTCGAGCCGTACATGCCCCCGCCGAAATGGCAAAAAGCGGTCTTCTATGCCCTACGCCGTAAGGCTCCATTTGATTGAGCTCACGGGCGAATTTTTCGCTCACGAAACCGTCGATTTCTTCACTAACGGGAATCGTTTGTTCAAAGTCCGCCTTGGTGTACGTCTTGCCGATTTCTTCGTTTAACGCGCACTCTAACGCTTGGAAGTTCTCCACGCGGATATTGATCCCCGCCGCTTGCGCGTGTCCGCCAAATTCTTCAATATACTCCGAACAATTTTTAAGCGCCGTAAAAATATTTACGCTCTCGATACTTCTCGCGCTCCCTTTGAGCATATCTCCGTGGTGCACGAAAAGCAAGGTGGGACGATTGTATTCTTCGGCAATTCTCGCCGCTACGATCCCGACAAAACCTGTATTCCAGCTCTCGTCGGAAAGCATAATTACGTTCCCATACGCGCCCTTTTCTTTCAGCTTTTGCTTTGCGGAAAGGTACAGCTCGTCGCAGCATTTTTGACGCTCGGTGTTGTAAAGACAAAGCTTGGTGGAAAGCTCGTAAATTTCCGATTCCTTTTCGGAAATGAAGAGCTGGAACGCCGCTTGCGCGTCCCCCATTCTCCCTGCCGCATTCACGCGCGGCGCGATATTGAACGCCAAGTTTTGCGCCGTAATCCCGTCGTACACCTTCCCCAAAAGCTGGGCAAAGCAAGGACGAAGCTTATGATTAAAAAGCTTGAGACCTTCCGTCACAATGTCACGATTTTCCCCCAAAAGAGGCACGCTGTCCGCCACCGTCGCAAGCGTCGCAAAGTCAAGATATTGATACGCCTTCTCGCCAATGAGCGCGCAAGCGAGCTTGAACGCCACCCCCGCGCCGCAAAGATTATCGTAGGGATAATCGTCTTGGAGCTTGGGATTGACAATGATACAATCGGGCAAAACCTCGGGCAATTCGTGATGGTCGGTGACGATCACGTCCGAGCCGAGCTCGTAAATATATTGCGCTTCTTTGGCGCAGGAAATACCGCAGTCTACCGTGATAAAAAGCTCGGGATTGCAGTCCTCAAAAATGCGGTCGATGGCTTCTTCGGAAAGTCCGTAGCCGTCCACGCGCTCAGGCACGTAAACGTGCGCTTCAATCCCAAAATCGCGCAACGCGTGATACATAATCGCCGACGCGCAAATACCGTCCGCGTCGTAATCGCCAAACACGACGACGGTCCTGCCTTCGTCGCGGGCTTGCGTAATGAGCTCCACCGCCTCGCGCATCCCTTGCATTAAGAAGGGGGAAAGGAAATTCTTTTCCGACGGGTGCATAAAACGGCGAATCTTTTGCGCGTCGTCAATCCCACGCGCGTACAAAATACGCGTGATTTGCTCCGTCAACCCCGTTTCTTTCGCAAGAAGGGCAATCGTATTCAATTGTTCTTCCGAAAAAGAGTATTCGGGGACGATTTTTTTCATAAAATTTCCTTATCTAAACAATCGGGCAGGAAGAGTATTTTCCCCCGTCCTGCCCTTCGTTTCGTTAATAAAAATTAGTCGTTGTTTTCTTCTTCCGTTTCTTCCGCTACCGTTTCTTCAACGGGTGCTTCTTCAACATCTTCTTCTACGGATTCTTCTTCCGTTTCTTCCGCTACCTCTTCAGCAGCTTCTTCTACGGGAGCTTCTACCGCTACTTCTTGTTCTTCTACGACTTCTTTCTTTGCCGCTTTCTTCGTTTTGGTGGAAGTCTTTTCCGCACCCTTATAACGAACGGTCTTATTCGCGATCTTCGCGTCAACTACGCCCTTCAAGGGAATGCAAACTGCAGGCACGTAAAGGATACCGATGAACGCCGCCATAACGATACCTACGAGCGCGCTGAGCGCGAACCAAATACCTGCTTTACCAACAAGGATGCCGGTGAAAAGCGTTGCAACCGCAAGGATTGCGCAAAGGGAAACGATTTCTTTCCAAGCAATCGCGTTTGTCACGATTTCCGCAGCGGATTTATTCTTTGCGTCTTCTTCTTTCGAAGCCAAACGAACTCTATGCAACGTCATGATTGCCGTAATCGTAGCGAGCAAGCCAGCGCCTGCAATCGCGTAAACGGTGGACGCCGTAACGGGAATACGAACGAGCGCGATGATCGCGGTCGTGAAGCCAACGCCGAGCACGATTGCGAGCACGACGAGCAAGCCCATATCCCATCTTCTAAAGCGAAGGGTCACGTAAACGAATGCAAGGATTGCGAAAATTACGCTTGCGATGATTGCGCGAGATACGTAATTTTTTGCAAGATAGCTAACGTTGCTTTCTTGATGCCAAGTAATATTGACTACTACGTCGTTGATTGCCAATTCGTCGTTTGCATCGTTCTTTCTTGCTTCGAAGTGCGCCTTTATTTCAGCTACGGTTTCTTCCAAATCCGCATCCGCCGAGAACACGTATACGTGCTCGATAATATCTTCATACAATACCGTACTGTCGATTTCATAGAGAATCTTATCTTCGAAGATGTCTTCGCAGTCGCTCATGATATCGTCGAGATAAGCTTCGTTATGCTTATACGTGGAAATAGTCACCGTTTGGTTACTCTTTACCGTAGCGTCTTTATTGAAGCCGAACAGGGTACCAACCACAATCGCCGCCGCAAGGATAATTGCGAGAATTACGGAGAGCAGGGTTACTTTCTTTACAGATTTCGTCAAAAACTTACTCATCGTCGTCCTCCTCTCTTACAAAGCGGTAGAATTTATATTTGTTCTTATTCGTGGAGCTCAAAATCACGTTCAACGCACGACCCCAAAGCAAATTACAGAACGCACCCGTGAGTACGCAGATAATCGCTTGGATTGCAAGCATGTGCAAGCCTGCTACGCCGATCAACGCCGCTACTGCACCGATAAGGAGCACCGCATAAACGTCAAGCATACCCCAGAAGGTCTTCTTGTAGCCGCCCTTAACCGAAGAAGCAATCGTCTTACCGAGCGCGAATTCCGCTTTGATTGCCGAATATACACGCGCTTGGAATACGTTGGTGAGCACAAGCCCCAAAAGGAAGATAAGCACCGTACCCATCGTTACGACCAAAACGCCCTTCGTGATGAACGCGAAGCAGAACGTCGTGATAACGAAATAGGTGAGCGTCGTGAAAAGATTTACCACGCCGAAGCCGCCCATCTTTACGATTGCCAAAGCAAGCAATACGATCAAGGTAACGCCGACTGCGATAAAGAGCATATTCAAAGCGTTGCTTCTATATACGGATTCAAATTTATAAACGTCCGTTTGACTGCTCACGTTTTGGAACGCAAAGATTACGTCGCTTTCCCCGATAAAGATTTCCCCATCGTTCATAAGGGAGTTCAGCAAAAGGGAAAGGGTTTCCACGTAACGGATTTCTCCATCTTCCGTGTTACCGGGGAGAATTTCCACGTTGTTATTGCTGTTGATATGTCCGGTTTGAATCGACAAAAGCTTGTGTACGCCCGTCCCCGCACTATTTTCCAAAACGAGATCAAGCGTCGTCGCGCTGCTACCCGAAGAACTTTCCGACTTAAACGTCTTCAACATATCCTTACCTTTCGACGTGAAGTTAATCTTCAAGTAGGATTGATCGTACTTCATCTTCGAGCTAACGCTGCTAATGATATCGTTGATATCCGCGTCTTCATCTTTCAGCTCGCTGACCGTTTCACCGTTCTTTTGGAAGGTGAGCTTACCAACGCTCGCAAAAAGGGAAAGCACTTGCGCTGCATTCTCTTCCGAATTGATGTTTTCCATGTTTTCGGAATCGGGAATTTCCACGCGAAGCGCAACGCCGTCTACGACCGAAACGCGGTATTCCGTAAAGCCCTTCTTTGCAAAACGAGCTTTTACCTGCGCAACCGCTTCGTTGAACGCCGCTTGGAAATCTTCGTTCAATACGTATTCAATCGCCCCGTTTTCCCCTGCTACTTCGGAAACGACCTTCAAGTCTTCATCCGTCGAGAGATAGAAATCGGTATCCCCGTAACGAACGTAATCTTCTGCTTTGATGTCACCGCTAAGAAGATCTTCTTCGTAGTCCGTTTCGGTGATTACGCCGTTAGGATAGTAGTAGGTGTAGTACCCACCGCCAAAATCCGAGTTCAAGTCATATTGCAAGACCGTAGGATTCCACTTCTTCACGCCGTTCGAACCGGGGATCGTGAATACGGGGAAAGCTATGATTCCGCACAATACAACGAGTACGATGGTAATCAATACTGTCAATACCACCGATTTTTTCTTGCCCATGTATAGCCTCCTGTTGTGTTTCGGGGCGTAGCCCCGTGAACAATGTACCTTGTTATTATAGCTTATTTTCAACCGTGTAGTCAAGTCATAAATGCTTGGATATACGATTTTTTTCTTTTTTCATAGAAAAAAACCGCTTTTTTTAGCGATTTTTTCCTGTATTTTTGGTTTTACTTGTTTTCCGCAAGCAATTTCTTTTCCGCAAGGATATGCATTGCGCATTCCACGCGCTTTTTCATCATCGCGCAGGTCACTTCGTAGGGATCGTTGATATCGCCGTTGAAGTTGTAGTTGTTCGCGCTGCAACCGCCCGAGCAAATGAATTTTGCAAAGCAATCTTCGCATTTCTTTCTCGTGAAAAGGCAGGAATTTTTGAAAAGCTCTCTCGTGTCCTCACGGGTAATCCCCTCGTACACGCTCCCCATGCGGAATTTCTCGTTGCCTGCAAATTGATGGCAGGGATACAAGTCGCCGTTCGGGGTCACCGAGAAATATTCGTTGCCTGCACCGCACGCCGAAACGCGTTTCGAAAGACAAGGACCGCCCTCCAAATCGATATTGAAATGGAAGAAATTAAAGCCTTCGCCTTTGGCGTGTCTTTCCAAGTACGCCTCGCAAAGATTTTCGTATTCCTTGCTGATTTCGTCCAAGTGTTCCTCGCGGATTTGCAAGTCCTCAATATCGGTAACAACGGGCTCCATTGAAATGGAGTCTACGCCCTGATCGGCAATGAACAAAACGTCCTTCGAAAAATCAAGATTTTTCGCCGTAAACGTACCGCGCACGTAATAGCTCTTATCGCCGCGCAAGGAAATGAATTTCTTGATCTTGCCGATGATGAGATCGAACGTACCCTTGCCGTTGGGGGTTTTGCGGATTGCGTCGTGGATTTCCTTTCTACCGTCAAGCGAAAGCACCACGTTTTCCATTTCCGCATTGAAGAATTCAATCACTTCGTCCGTCAACAAAAGGGCGTTGGTCGTCGTCGTGAATAAGAATTTCTTGCCCGCCTTTTCCCCTTCTTCCTTCGCGTAAGCGACCGTCGCTTTCAATACGTCGAAATTCATCAAGGGTTCGCCGCCGAAAAAGTCCATTTCCAAGACCTTTCTCTTACCGCTGTTTTGAATAAGAAAATCGACCGCTTTTTTCGCCGTTTCCAAGCTCATACTCTCCCGCTTAGAGTGGTATGCGCCCTCGTCGGCAAAGCAGTAGCGGCAACGGAAGTTGCAATCGTGACAAATATGAATGCAAAGCGCCTTCACTTCGTTGCTCTTCATGGGATACGATTTCACTTCGTCCTTGAAAAGCAAACCCTGCGCTTTGAGCCCTTCCACGTCGGAAAGAATTTCCGCAATTTGCGCGTCGGTCAAATAGGTGATGTCGACGGCTTGTCCTTCTTCCTTAGCTTTCAAATAGTCGGCGGTGGGCGTGTCGCACTCGTGCAAAGAGCCGCTGCCCACGTCGTAAATGTAGTTTTTATCTCTGTAATTAAATACGTGTATCAAGGGATAAATATCCTCCGTAAATCGGTCAAAAACGGCGTACTGATCCAATACGCCGTTTTGATTACGTTAAGTTAACTAAAATAAATTATCTGCGTTCGATTTTTTCTTCACGCGTGATTCTTTCGCAGGATTGGTTCCCTACCGTGCAGCTCGTTTTGCAAGCGGATTGACAGGTACTTCTGCATTCGCCGCAAGCGGTTACTTTCTTATCTGCGGGTTTCGCAATCGTTTTAATCATAATCAAGTCCTCCAAAGTTCGTTTATAGGATTTTGTGTATTTATTATAATATACTTTTCACGAAATTGCAAGCGCTTTTTTTATCTTTTTTCGAGTTTTACTCCCCTTTTCCCTATTTTTTTACGCGCGCCGCATGTTTACCGCCAAAGAACCGCTTACCGCGCCGATAAACGCCGTGAGCAAAAGCTCCACGAAAAACAGCCACGAAAGGGCAAAATTCCCGCCGATCGACGAGAACGCAAGATAGGAAAGCGCCGTAAACAATATGCCGCAAATTCCACCTTTAAGCCAACCCTTTTCACCGCGGATATACAAAAGCACCCCCACGCAAAGCGCCACTCCTTTCAAAACTTGATTGATGGGATACACCGCCTTATACGGCAACGACGTTACGCGGAGTACGAATGCGAAAATAATCGCGAATACCAACGACAGCGCAAGCGCGCTCACCGCGCTTTTGATCACCGAAAACACCGAGTTTTTTTGCGAATTTTCCATAAAAAACACCTCCGCTTTATGCTATGCGGAGGCGTCTTTTTTTAGAATGATTTTTTCTTATTCTGCGTCGGATTTTTCTTCTGCAGGTGCTTCTTCCGTTTCTTCTGCAACGGGCGCGTCGCCTTCTTCGAATACGGGTTCTTCCGTAGCAGGCACTTCACCAGAAGCTTCTTCTACGGGTGCTTCTTGCGTAGCAAGCGCGTCGGACATATAGATCGCTTGCATATCAAATTTAAGATAGCTCTTACCGCTTGCTTCCGTACCCGTTTCCAAAACGAACGTGTTGTCTTCGGGGCAAATTTCTACAACGACGCCGCAAATACCGCCAATCGTCTTTACTTTATTACCAGGACGGAGCGCTTGATGTTCTTTCATCACTTCTTCCTGTCTCTTCTTTTGCGAGCGCTTGCTCATAAAGGACATCACGAGCATGATCAAGGCAAAAATGCCGACCATAACCCAAATTCCCCAGCCGCCTCCGCAGCCGGACGTTTTACCTTCGCTGTCGCTAGCAGAAACCGATTCCGCCGCGCTAGTCAATAAATTCCAAAGCATATTTTTCTCCTTAAACGCTGCACGCATTTGTGCAACCAAATTATTTTCGTACTAATATGATATCCGTTTTTTTCCTTTTTTGCAAGCAATTTCAGGCAAAAAACAGACTTTTTTTATTTTTCACCGTTTTTTCATTTTAAGCGAGCTTTTCAAAAATCTTCGTGCCGCGTTTGACAAGCCAAACGCCAAGCGCCGCCGTCGACACGAGCAAAATACCGATCCCCACGAGCAAATATCCCCACGTCGGCAAATATTTGCCGAACCAGAAAAAGCCGCCCACCAAAAGTCCGCAGGTCGCCCAGCCCGAAAAAAGGGACAAGAACGCCGAAAAGCTTTGTTTGACGCACGCCATTTCACTCGTCCAATGCAACTTGGGCATTTTGAGATTGATAAACAGCCCCAACGCCGCAAAAAACGCCGAAAAAGCGAGAATTGCCGTCAAAAGCAATACGCTAAACAAGACGCCAAGCTTAAAAAGTACGCAAAGCACAAGCCCCGAAAGCAGGGCAATCGGCGCAGTCCATAAGAAATGGAATACGGCTTTTGCAAGTAGAATTTTCTTCGTGGGAACGGGGCTCGTTTGCAAAATCCAAACGTTTTCCCCTTCCAAGGACACGGAAACGCCCGAGATAATATTCGAGCCGACGATAAAACCGTAAAGCACGCCAAGTACGAGGGTGATTCCGCCCTCCCATGCGGGCTTAGAAAGAGCGCGCACCAGCTTCATATTGCAAGCGGCAAAAATCGGAAGCGCCACCGCCAAAAGTACCCCCATAAAGCAATTCAACGCGACCATGGGGTTACCAAAATACCTTTTCAGCTCCTTTTTCAAGAGGGTGGAAACAAGGGATTTTTGCTTATGCGTTCTTTCTTTATATTGCACTTTTCGCGCACCTTTATTCACGATAATTAAACGCAAATAGGTGCAAGAAATCAAGAAATAAATTGCCGCGAAAATACCGATAAATAGCAGCGCGAAAAGGAAGAATGCGCTCCCTTTTCCCAAGCAAGCGAGCGCGAGCTGATAAAACGGATAGAGATAACTCTTAATGTTTTTGCCAAGTCTATCCCCATGCTCCATCACGTATTGCAAATAACTATTCGTCTTGCTATACAACACGAAATACGCAACCAAAAACGCAAGCGAAAAGAAAACCGACACCAAATTTTTAGAGGGGATTTTCGAGGTCACCCAAGCAATCAGCCAACCAAGCAAACAGCTAATCGCAAGCGAGCCGAAGGGTAAAATAAAATTGACTGCAATTTGCCCTAAAATCACAAAAGCCGACGGTTTTGCAAAGGTCGCATACCGTACAATCGCAGGTAAAAATACCACCGAGGAAAAGAAGAGCGAAAAAAGATACAAGCTCACCATTCTCACAAACAAAATCGCTTTGGGAGAAATAGGCATCGAAAGCAAGAAATCGTTGTCCTTTGCCTCGTACAGCTTTGCCTTGGTCGTAAAAATACCGCCGATAATGCTAAACGTGACGGCAATCAAGCCCATCATCGCAAAATATACCCACGTCAAGCCGCTTTCCACAAGCGGTTTGCAAAGCATATCCCCCGTGTGCCAAAAAAGAGTACACACGGAAAAGAGTGCTGCCAAAAGGATCAACGCAAGCCAAAATCCTGCGCTCCCCGCTCGTTTCTTTTGCTTTTTCGCATCCACAAATAGAAAGGAAACACTCTCTAAAAGCTGTTTTTTTAATAACGCCTTTACCATACCTTTTCTATTTCGCCTCCACAAGCTCCAAGAACACGTTTTCGAGGTCGGAATCCCCTTTCACCTCGTCCACGGTGCCTTGCTTTATCAATTTTCCATCCTTAATGATGGCGATTTTATCACATAATTTTTCCGCGACTTCGAGTACGTGGGTAGAGAAGAAAATCGCGCTGCCGTTATCGCAAAACTCACGCATAATCTCTTTTAACGAGTGCGCCGCCTTAGGGTCAAGCCCCACGAACGGTTCGTCAAGCAAAATCAGCTTCGGCTCGTGAATGAGCGCGGAAATAATCGCGAGCTTTTGCTTCATCCCATGCGAGTACGCGGAAATGGACTGCGCCAAATCTTTCGTTAAATCAAAAATATCTCCGTACTTGCGAATACGCTCTTTGCGCACGTTAGACGGAATTTTGAAAATATCCGCCACAAAATTCAAGTATTGTATCCCCGACATAAAAGCATACAAATCGGGATTATCGGGTATATAGGCAATTTTTGCCTTGCAATCGAGCGGTTTTTCCCTAATGGAAACCCCGTCGACAAAAATTTCCCCTTCTTCAAAGCTCAAAATACCGCAGCAGGCTTTCAGCGTGGTGGTTTTCCCCGCGCCGTTATGCCCAATAAAGCCGTAAATCTCCCCTTTTTGAATGTGCAAGGACAAACCGTCCACCGCTTTTTTGTTTCCATAGGTTTTTGTCAAATTTTCGATTTTTAACATAGATAACTCCTTAGTTGTCGTAAAGCCGAATCTTAAAACTTCCCTTCGCCGCCGTACTTACGGTAAAATTCCTGCGTAAACTCCTTCACGTAGCCGCCGAGAATGGAGTTTCTCAACCCCTTCATAAGCTTATGCAAGAAAGTAATATTATGCAAGCTCAAAAGCATTGCGCCGTACATTTCACCCGTGTTGATCAAGTGGCGCAAGTATGCCTTCGTGTAATTTCTGCAACAATAGCAATCGCATTCCTCGTCAAGCGGCGTGAAATCCGCCTTGTATTTTCCGTTTCTAACGACCACCCTGCCGCGCGAGGTCATCGCCGTGCCGTTTCTCGCAATTCTCGTCGCCAAAACGCAGTCAAACATATCAATTCCGCGCAAAGTTCCTTCGATTAAACAGTCGGGCGAACCGACGCCCATCAAATACCTGGGTACGTCGTTTGGCAAAAGCGGCTGCAAATAATCGAGCATTTCGTACATGATCGGCTTGGGCTCGCCGACGGAAAGTCCGCCGATGGCAATCCCGTGCTTTACAAAGGGCAACGTGCGGCGCAAACTCTCGCCGCGCAAATCTTTATACATATTCCCCTGCACGATCGGGAAAAGGGCTTGCTCGGGCTTATTGTGGAATTTATAACAACGTTCGAGCCATGCCGAAGTACGCTTCATCGCCGTTTCTGCTTGCGCGTGGTTGTAGCCGTATTCGCTACACTCGTCGAACGCCATGATAATGTCCGCGCCGAGATTTTGTTCCACTTGGATTGCCTTTTCGGGCGTAAAGAAATGCTTGCTTCCGTCAATGTTGGAAGAAAATTCTACCCCTTCGTCGGTAATTTTATTCAATTTCCCAAGCGAAAATACCTGAAAACCGCCGCTATCCGTCAAAATCGGCTTGTTCCAGTTCATAAATTTATGCAAACCGCCTGCATTTTTTACAATTTCATCGCCCGGGCGCATATACAAATGATAGGTGTTGGAAAGGATGATTTGCGACCCCGCCTCCTCCAAATCACGGGGAAATACCCCCTTTACCGTCGCCTGCGTACCGACGGGCATATAGACGGGCGTTTCAATATCCCCGTGCGGCGTGTGCAAAATCCCTGCGCGCGCCCCCGTTTCTTCGTCCGTCTTAATCACTTCAAAGGAAAAAAACTCGTTGTTCATTTTTTCCTGCTCCTTTTCTACTTTTTGCGCTACTCATTATAGCATAGTTTTCTTAAAAAATCAAGATTTTCCGCGCACTCTTAAAAAGCTTGTTTTTGGGATGAAAAATACTTTTATGCGTTATATTCATTTCTTTTATACATTTATACATACAAGTCTTAATAAAAAAGTAAAAAAAGTGTTTTGGGGCGTGAAAATCGATTGACTTATTATTAAATAAGGTATAAAATAAGCTTCATAAATAAACTTTGTCACAAAGTAAAAAAAAGGAGAATAAAACTATGAAACTCAAGAAAATTTTGGCAACCGTTATGGCAACGATTGCGGCAGTAGCAACGTTCGGCTTCGCAGGCTGCGGCAGCTCGAAGGGCGAAGACGTAAAAGTTATGAAAGATATCTATCTTACGGCTGAAGATTATGCGTTTGCCATTGCAAAGGAAAACAACACTTTGCTCGAAGAAGTAAACACCATGCTCGATAATTGGACGAAGGACGGCAGCCTTGATACCCTTATCAATTCCTACTTCGACGGCAACGCTGATTTCACCTATGAAAACAAATCGAGCTCGCCCAAGGATGGCGATTTCATTATGGCAACGAACGCGGCGTTCCCTCCTTTCGAATACAAGAAAGGCGCATATTTTTGCGGCGTTGACGTAGAAATCGCATACAATATCGCACAAGAACTCGGCAAAACCCTTTTCGTTTATGATATGGAATTCGACTCCATCATCTCCAGCGTTAAAACGGGCGAAAGCGATATCGGTATGGCAGGTATGACGGTAAACGAAACGAGACTTCAACAAGTTAATTTCGCTACCCCCTACTATTCTTCCGCACAAGTTATCACCGTACTTGAAAGCGACAAGACTTTCGACAACTGCACGACAGCTGCTGAAGTAGAAGCTATCCTTGCAACGAAAGGTAAGAGCTATAAAATCGGTACGCAAAATGGTACGACGGGTTATATGTATTCCAAGGGCGACGAAGGTTTCGGCTATCCCGGTTTCAAAAACTTGACGACGAACGGCTACTCGTCCGGTGCGCTTGCCATGAAAGACCTTTCCAACGAAAAGATCGACGCTGTAATTCTCGACCTTCAACCTTCCCTTCTTATTGCAGAAAGCATCAACAAATAAGATTTAAGGAATCTCTATAATGACTAATTTCGATATCTTTTACGAGCATTTCATTACGTATAAGGGATATAAAGAGTATTTTACTGGGCTTAAAAACACCGCAATCATTGCGGTGTTTGGTCTTGTAATAGGCTTTCTTCTCGGTGCGATTATTGCGACCGTGAAAATTATTCCCCGTAAGAACGTGCCCCTTAAAATCGCCGAAAAATTTTTCGACGTATACGTAGCGCTTTTCCGCGGAACGCCTATGACGGTGCAGCTTTTGCTCCTTCATTATGCGCTTTTCCCGATGATGGGATTAAATATTGAACCCGTCGCGGAAGCGGTATTTATTTTCGGTTTGAATAGCGCCGCTTATATGGCGGAAATTCTTCGAAGCGGTATCAACGCGGTAGATAAAGGACAAATGGAAGCAAGCCGCTCTTTGGGCTTTGGTTTCGTTCCGTCTATGACGCGCATCATCTTACCACAAGCCATTAAAAATATTTTACCCACGCTCGGCAATGAGTTTATTACGCTCATCAAAGAAACTTCCGTCCTCTCGTTTATCGCGTTGATGGACGTTACTAAAGCGTTAAAGTCTCTTGCTGATTCCACGTTTGAATACTTCATTCCCTATATCGTCTTGGCGCTTACGTATCTCGTTATCGTCTTGATTATTACTGGACTGATTAAAATCATGGAAAAGAGGTTAGCAAAAAATGAACGATAAAATTCTTTCCGTTAAAGATTTGCATAAGTCCTTCAAGGATTTGAAAGTGCTCCAAGGCGTGACGATCGATATCAACAAGGGGGACGTGGTCGCGATTATCGGGCCTTCGGGGTGCGGTAAGTCTACCTTCCTTCGTTGCTTGAATATGCTCGAAACCCCTACCATCGGTCAAATTATTTTGAACGGCGAATACCTTTATAAAAACGAACGCGTATACTTGAAACGCGAGATGAAAGCCTTGCTCGCCTTGAAAAAACAAAAGCTTTTCGACGAAGAAACGCAGGAAAAATATAATGCGATTGAGGCGGAATACGTCGCGCTTCGTAAAGCAGAAAAGGAAATCGAAAAGAAGGCGAATAAAAACATCGATAAGCAACGCCAAAAAATCGGTATGGTGTTCCAACAGTTTAACCTGTTCCCCCACCTCACCGTAATGCAAAATATCACGCTCGCGCCGATAAAGCTGAAAAAGATGCCCAAGGAAGACGCGCAAAAGCTCGCGCTCAACCTTTTGGAAAAAGTCGGGCTTGCGGATAAGGCGGATGCGTATCCTTCCACCCTTTCGGGCGGTCAAAAGCAACGTATCGCAATTGTGCGCGCGCTTGCTATGGAACCCGACGTACTCCTTTTCGACGAACCCACGTCCGCGCTCGACCCTGAAATGGTCGGCGAAGTACTCGCCGTTATGAGCGAGCTTGCGAAAGAGGGTATGACCATGGTCGTAGTCACGCACGAAATGGGCTTTGCAAAAGAAGTAGCTAACCGCGTTGTCTTCATCGACGAAGGGGTTATCAAGGAAGAAAGCGCGCCTGCAGAATTTTTTGGCAATCCAAAGAACGAACGTCTTAAAGAATTCTTATCGAAGGTGCTTTAATGCTGTATAATTACCATACGCACACGGCGCGTTGCAATCACGCGTCGCTTGCCCCCGAACGGGAATACGTGGAAAAAGCGATTGAGGCAGGGATGAAAACGTTCGGTTTTTCCGACCATGCCCCCTACCTTTTCGTAGGCACAGATTATCAATCCTGCTTCCGTATGAAACAGGACGAAATCGAATTGTACGCGGACACGGTACGCGCACTTGCCAAAGAATACGAAAAAGATATCCGTATTTTGTGCGGCTTCGAGCTGGAATATTATCCCGATTATCATAAGGAAGAAATGCAATTTTTGCAGTCGGTCAAACCCGACTACTTAATTCTCGGCCAACACTTTCTCGGCAATGAGCTGAACAATCAACCCGTCCACAATCGTTTGAAGACGGACGAAGACTTGTCGGCGTACGTCACGCAGGTGCTTGCAGGGCTTGCCACGGGCGATTTTCTCTATCTTGCCCATCCCGATATCGCGGGGGCGCATTATTCCCCTGAGGCGGTGGAACGGGAATACACGCGGCTTTGCGAGGGCGCAAAAAGAATGGGGATTCCCTTGGAAATCAATTTCTTGGGACTTCGGACAAACCGCTGCTATCCTAACGACGCGCTTTTGAAAATCGCGGCAAAAGTGGGAAATGAAATCGTTTTCGGCTTGGATTCCCACGAGCCCGAATCGGTCAACGATCCCACTACCTTGCAAAAAGCGCACGAGCTCGTCGATAAATTCGGCTTAAAACTAATAGAAAAACCCTTTTTCTAAACATAAAAAAGAACGGCTGTTTTGCAGCCGTTCTTTTTTATACTCTTTTTTTCTTATAATGCCATCGTATCAAGCCTACGATTAAGAATATAACTCCTAATGCGGCAATCGTTAAAAAGACAATACAATGGATATTCCTGTCAATGAATAACTCCGCATTCCATTTCGAGAAATCCGCTTTATAAAATTTCAAATCTTCAAGGTCCTCTTGCAGATGCACGTTCTTCGTTTGTACGGCGAGGGGTACAATGCAATAAAGTAGATTGATGAGGAAAAGCACCGCGCTCGTTTTCAAGAAACGGTTTATTTTAAGAAAACGCACGCTCAAAAATACGTTCAAGATTGCGTAAATGCTGACGGTGACGGGTAGACCGATTTTCAAATACCAATGTTTCTCTACATAGCCGTTGGAAACGCTATAAAAATTGCACGTAATCAACAAAATATTCAGCAGGATAAACGCTACGCCAACGGTGATGAAATCGTTATATTTTCTCACTTTGGCAAAGACTTTATAATGCGCAATATACGTAGGCGTGAAAATAATCGTAAAACCAAGCAAAATGGATAACACAGCAATCACAAACCAATCCCCTTTGCTGTAAATTGCGCAAACGGCAAGCAAAAGATACAATGCGGCAAGCATAGAAAGCGGAACCCATAATAAGCGATTTTTTCTAATCAATTTCGGCAAGTTCGTAAACGTAAATGCGAGCGACAACGCAGCTACCACAATCCAAAACCACGAAAGCGTTTTATCTATCGCCAAATTGCAAATAAAACAAGGTATTAACGCAATCGCATAGGCAATATAAAAGAACAAACTCCAAGAAAAAGAAACCACTCGCCATTTTCTCGCCTGCGTTTTTTCCAATCGCGCTTGTTTATCCACACTTGCCGTAATAAGCTCGTGCTCCGTCACTCCCAAAATTTCCGAAAGCTTTGGCAAAAGTGTAATATCGGGATGCGCAACGTCCTTTTCCCACTTACTCACCGCCGACGCCGACACAAATAATCGCTCCGCCAAATCCTTTTGCGTTAGATTTTTTTCTAACCGTTTTTCTTTCAAAAATTTGCCAAACGTATTTTTCATAGTTTGCTCCCTTCGATTTCTTTACACTTATTATAACACGCCCATAAAAAAATAGGAATACTTTTTCGTAAAAATCCCACTTGAATATTTTTCAAGTGGGGATTACACAAAAAACAACGGCTTGAACAGCCGTTGTTTTTTACACTTTTAAGATTGCACCGCATTGCCCTATTATGCGAAGGTGTGAGCAAAGCGCGCAGAGGGAAGCCTGTCCCACGCTTTTTTAACGCGAAAATAGAGCAAGACGCAAGCAAGACGAGGCGTGCGAGGCTTTTCGACGGGAGCGTACTAGCCGTACGTGAGCAAAGCGCGCAGAGCTTTTAACGCGAAAATAGAGCAAGACGCAAGCAAGACGAGGCGCGCGAGGCTTTTCGACGGGAGCATACTTAAACGTACGTGAGCAAAGCGCGCAGAGCTTTTAACGCGAAAATAGAGCAAGACGCAAGCAAGACGAGGCGCGCGAGGCTTTTCGACGGGAGCGTACTAGCCGTACGCGAGCAAGAAAAACGCAGCGCAACGAAGTATTGCGCCGCGTATTCTCTATTTTTATTCAAGCTCGAAAGCACCAGTATATAACTGATAATACGTCCCCTTCTGCTCGAGGAGCTGTTCGTGCGTGCCGCGTTCGATAATTTTTCCGTGGTCAAGCACCATGATTGCGTTGGAATTGCGCACCGTTGAAAGTCTATGCGCGATTACGAAGACCGTTCTGCCGTGCATGAGTTTATCCATACCGTCTTGCACGAGCGCTTCCGTGCGCGTATCGATCGACGACGTCGCTTCATCCAAAATCATAACGGGCGCGTCCGCTACTTCCGCGCGTGCGATGGACAAGAGCTGTCTTTGCCCTTGCGAAAGGTTTGCGCCGTTGTTCGTCAGCATCGTGTTATAGCCGTCGGGCAAACGAGTGATGAAATCGTCCGCGTTTGCAAGCTTTGCCGCCGCGATACATTCTTCGTCCGTCGCGTCTAATCTACCGTATCGAATGTTATCCATTACCGTACCCGTGAAAAGGTTCGTGTCCTGCAAGACAATACCGAGCGAGCGGCGCAAATCGGACTTGCGAATCTTATTGATATTGATGCCGTCGTAACGGATTTTACCGTCCGCAATATCGTAGAAACGGTTGATAAGATTGGTGATCGTCGTTTTCCCTGCGCCCGTCGCGCCAACGAAGGCAATCTTTTGCCCAGGCTTTGCGTACAGCGTGACGTCGGTAAGCACTTGCTTTTCAGGCACGTAGCAAAAGTCCACCATATCCATCACGATATCGCCGCGAAGCTCGGTGTACGTCGTCGTGCCGTCCGCTTTGTGGAAGTGTTTCCACGCCCAAAGCCCCGTTCTTTCGTCCGTTTCGCGCAATTCGCCGTTCTCGTCCCTTTTCGCGTGCACGAGCGTAACGTACCCTTCGTCTTTCTCGGGTTCTTCATCCATAAGCGTGAATACGCGGCTCGCCCCTGCCATACCCATAGCGACCATGGAAATTTGGTGCGACATTTGGTTCACGGTTTGGGTAAAGTTTCTCGACGCGCCTAAGAATGCTACGATTACGCTGATACCAAACACCTTATCGCCCGTAAACAGACTTCTAAACCCTACGTTCGGCACGTCTTTTGCGAACAAAATCCCGCCGACAATAGCAATGAGTACGTAGGTAATATTCCCAATATTACCGAGAATCGGGCCGAGAATATTCCCGAAAATATGCGCTCTTTCGCTGTCTTTGAAGAGTTTTTCGTTGAGTTTATCGAAGTCTTCCTTCGATTTTTCTTCATGGGTAAAGACCTTGACGACCTTTTGCCCTTTCATCATTTCTTCGACAAAGCCTTCTTCCACGGCAAGCGAGGTTTGCTGTGCAACCATGTATTTAGCGCTGTTCCCGCCGATTTTTTTCAAGGTCGTGGTCATCACGAGCGTACTTGCCAGCACGACTAAAAACAACCAAAAGCTGTACGTGAGCATAAACACGATCGATGCAATCAACGTCAGCGAGCTACTCAATAGTGTGGGCAAACTTTGCCCGATGAGCTGACGGGTCGCGTCGGTGTCGTTGGTGTAGGTACTCATAATATCGCCGTGCGCGTGCGTATCGAAATACTTAATCGGCAACGTTTGCATTTTCTCAAACATTTCCGTACGCAAATGATAGAGAGTACCCTGCGTGACCGTTGCCATAATTCGCGTGTAGGTAAAGGATGCGAGTACGACCAAGCTATACACCGAAACCATCATAACGACGAGCCCGATTAACACCTTACGGAGCTCGGACGTCAACCCTACCATAGCTCCTGTCGCAGAATCTATGGAAAGGGCAGGCATAATTACTTTTCTAATCAACTGTTCCATATAAATTGTGGAAACCAAACCGCCGATAGACGTAAAAGCCAAGCAAAGCAGGGCGAATATCACGCGCCATTTATAATGCTTGAATATCAATTTCAAAAGCCGACCGAGCGTACCTTTTTTAATCATTCCTTTGGGCACGGGCATACCGCGACCGCGCATCGGACCTTTGGGAATTACGGGGCGTTTTTGCGTTTTAACTTCAGCCATTATGCGTCACCCCCTTCTTCTTTTTCAGGCGCTTTGCTCTTGGTCTGCGCTTCGTAAATTTCACGGTAAATATCGCTCGTTTTCAAGAGCGTTTCGTGATTGCCGCAAGCGACGATTTTACCGCCGTCGAGAATGAGAATTTTATCCGCATGCTCTACGGACGATACGCGCTGCGCGATAATGATTTTCGTCGTGTTCGGAATTTCTTCCTTGAACGCGTGACGAATCAATGCGTCCGTTTTGGTGTCTACCGCAGACGTCGAGTCATCCAAAATTAACACCTTCGGTTTACGAAGCAGGGCTCTTGCAATACAAAGGCGTTGTTTTTGCCCGCCCGAAACGTTCGTACCGCCCGCTTCGATATACGTATCGTAACCGTCGGGGAAGCTTTCAATAAAGCTATGCGCTTGAGCAAGCTTTGCCACGCGGACAAGCTCTTCGTCGCTCGCTTCCGCATTCCCCCAACGCAAATTCTCCTTAATCGTACCCGAGAAAAGCACGTTTTTTTGTAAAACGACCGCCACTTCTTGACGAAGTACGTCCAAATCGTACTCTTTTACGTTCACGCCGCCGACGTACACAGCACCATCCGTCGCGTCGTACAAACGGGGAATGAGCTGAATCAACGTCGTTTTTGACGAGCCCGTACCCCCTAAAATGCCCACCGTTTCCCCCGAAGCGACGTCCAAATCGATATCGGAAAGAGCATACTTATTCGCCGTCTTGGCATACTTGAAATTCACGTTTTCAAAACGGATCGAGCCGTCCTTGACTTCCTTTAATCCATTTTCGGGGCTCGTTAAATCGGATTCGGTGGTTAAAACTTCGCTGATACGTCTTGCCGATTCAAGCGACATTGAAAGCATAACGAAAATCATCGAGAACATCATCAAACACGAAAGCATTTGAATGCCGTAGGAAATAAGCGTAGAAAGCTGACCTACCTCAAAATTCGAAGTCGCCGCCCAAAAATCCGCTTTGACAATCGCAAACGACGCAAGTACGGAAATTACGACGCAGGCGAAGTTGATAAAGAAGGTCATAATGGGGTTATTCAGGGCGAGAATTTTCTCTGCTTTTGTGAAGTCGTCGCGTACCTCCCCTGCCGCTTTTTTGAATTTGACCGTTTCATAGTCCTCACGCACGTAGGATTTAACTACGCGAATACCGCCGACGTTTTCCTGCACGGAATTGTTCAAAGCGTCGTATTTTTTGAAAATTTTTCTAAAGAAAGGCATTACGTAGAGCATAATCAGCACCAAGAGCACGCCCAAAATCGGCGTAATTGCAAGGAAAATCCACGCAAGCTTGGCGTTGGTGATAAAGCTCATAATAATGGCAAACAAGAATTGCAGCGGTACGCGGATGACGATACGCAGGCACATTTGATAGGACTGCTGTACGTTGGTGACGTCCGTCGTCAATCTCGTTACGAGCGAAGAGCTAGAGAATTTGTCCACGTTTGCAAAGGAGAATTTTTGCACTTTATAAAAAAGGTCGTGGCGCAAATTTTTTGCAAAACCGCAACTCGCTGTCGCGGCAAACTTGCCCGCAAGACCGCCGCTTAAGAGTGAAAGAATTGCCAAACCGAGCAAAATTCCGCCGTATTTGAGAATTTGCCGCATTGCCGCGTCCGCTTGAATCCCCGTAACGTTGATTTTGCTAATCAATAAGCCTGCAAAGAAGGGAATTAGGCATTCGCAAAAAGCTTCCACCGCCATAAAAAAGGGGGTGATGAGCGAAGGCTTTTTATATTCCCTCACGCTGCCGAGCAACGGTTTGATCGTGCTCAACGGCTTTGTTTTCGTTTTCGTTTTTGCCATATTTTCTTTTCCTTAAATCCAATAGCGTATTTATACGCTATTTATTGTATTCCTTTCAAAAAATATTGTCAACCGTTTAAGTGAAAGAATCTTACGCTTTCACAAAATTTTCTCATTCCAAAATCAAAAAGCGCGTTCCGTTTTGCAGGTCAAGTACACGATTTGATATTTTTGCGAAAGTTTTTTCACAAACGCCTTGGCGCGTTCCGTTTTTTCGTCGTCGAAATTCACGAACGGATCGTCCAAAATTAAGGTCGGTTTGTCCTTTTCAAACAAAGCATCCGCAAGCGCAATCCGCATGCAAAAATCCACGAGCTCTTTCGAGCCGACGCTGTAATATTCCAGTTCCCGTTGTAAGCCGTTTTCTTCCACGCGTACTCTGCCGTCCGCGGCAAACCGCGTTGCCATTGCCACGTTCAACTCCGTCAAATATCGCTTACAGCCGCTTTCCACGCCGTTTAAGTACCGTGAAGCCAAATTTTCCTGCGCGCGGCGTAAAATTTCCTTGGCTCTTACAATCGCCAAATGCCGTTTTTCCAAGCGCGTTTTTTCTTCCGTCAAGCGTTCTTCTTCGCCAAGCAAGGCGGACGCGTCCGCCCTTTCTTCCGCATTTTCCGCTTCGGTTAATTTGCGACTGCGCAAAGCGAGATTTTCTTCCTTTTGAGCTGTTTTTTCCTCCAATTTGGCTTTCAAAACCTCTATATCCTGTGCATAAGCAGGCAAATCCCTATCGTCAAAGGACAACGCCTGCGCCTTTTCCGCATACGCCTGCACCGTTTCCGAGTGCTTTTTATAATCTTCTACGCCGCGTTTTAAGCTTTCAAGCGCCGCGCGGTAATCGTAAATTTCATCAAAACGGAAATAGCTCAAAAACTCTCGTATCCCCTTTTCAAGAGCTTGCATACGCGCCACTTTTTGCGTTTGTCCTTCATCCAACACGCTTTCCTGCGGATATGCCGCGAGTTTTTCTTGCAGGGCTTGCAATTCCCCAAGCGCATCCCTATAAAGGGGCTCATATTTCTCATAATCCGCTTGCGAAACGGTCGGTTCGTTCGAAACAACCTTCTCACGTTTCGGCAACGTACGGAAAAACATTGCAATCAAGCCTAAGCCGCCCACACCAAGAAGCGCCGCGCCGAGCTGCCATTTCGTAGCGATAAACGCCGCACCGAGAAAAGCGAGCGTTAAACTTATGAGCAAAATCCATTTCGTACTCTTACGATGGGGTGGATAAATTTTCTTCCCTTTTTCCTTTCGACGCGTACCTGCCCCCTGCGTATCCCTTTTTTGCAAAAGTTCCTCGTAGGTTTTGACGACTTGTTCTTTAGCGGTGATTTGGGCGAGAAGCATTTCTCTTTCCGCCTTTTGCGCTTGTACACGCGCAAGCCCTTCCGCGCTCGCGTCCACCTGCGTTTTCAACGCGTAAAATTCGTCCACCGCCGCTTGCAAACCGTCCGTATTCACGCTTGCGGGATTGTTGTCGCCAAAAAAGAGCTTCAAGCGCGCAAGCTCTTTGTTCGCGTAATCGTACTGTGATTTCAATTCCTCGTAAACGCGGCGATTGGTTTCCAAGGTTTCTCGTTTTTGTTCCTGCTCAATTTCTTTTGTGAGTCTTTTAATATTCTCTTCCGCGTCGCTAATGGCTAAGCTCGCCCTTTCTACGTCCTCCCAAGCGGCTTTTGCCGACAGCGCGTAGCCTTCCTTTTCCGCTTTTAAGCGCAAAATTTCCATGAGCCGTTCGTCGATTTCATCGAGTTTCCCCTTCGCAGGCTTACGTTTCGCGCGAAGTGCTTTGTCCGCGGCGTCCAAACGTTCCAGCGCGCGCGAACCGCCGTTTTCCCCGTTCGCGCTCAAAAGGCTCAAAAGCTTTGCCTTGATTCCGTCGGGCAATTCCCCCGTTTCAATCTCCCCTTGAGGCACGTACACGCTACGGCGATAGCTATCTCCGTCCATGCCGAAAAGAATCTCGCCCAAGCGCTCCGCTTTCTCGCCAAATTCATAACAAAGCATTTGATTTCCGTCCAAAACGCGCGCAAAATCCTGCGCAGGCGTTTGTCCAAATGTACGCTCTACACGGTAAATTTTTTCGTTGTATTCGAAGGTCAACGCGCCGCCGAACGTACCGCCCGACCAAGGCCGATAATGGGCGCGATCATTCTCCGCAATTTCCTTTTTTCTGCCCCCGTCCAAGCCGAAGAACATACAGCGGATAAAATCTGCAAAGGTCGTTTTTCCCCAGCCGTTATCCTGCTTGATAACGGTTAGATCCTTCAATTCGATTCTTTTATTGACAAGCTTGCCAAAGCCTGCGATATAGCAAGAAAGTATTCTCATAAATCGATTTCCTCCCCTGCAAGCGCTTTCAAGCCCACGTCGAGAATTTCCGCGCGTTCTTCGTCGCTCAACTCGTACCTGCCCACCTCTTTCACAAACTCTCCGCGCTCGGAAAGATCGTTCGAAAAGGCGTTAAAATCCATCGCCAAACGAGAATTGTCCACCACTTTTGCGTAAAAATAGTTTTGCAAAAGCCGCGCGGTGAGAAGGGATATATCCTTACGCAGCCCAAGCTTGTGCCGACCAACTAATACCACTTTCACGATGTCGTCCGCGCGCACGTTCGTAAGCGCAGAACGAACGGCACTTTCCACGTTATAATAGGTTTCACACGTGGAAATGTCCACGCCGCATTCTAAAATTCTGCGTTTTGCAAGCGTGAAAAACTGTTCGCCGACAAGCCGACCGTTTTGAATATCCAAAAGAAAAAATCCGCGCTCGCCGCACTCGTCGAAGCCCCTGCCTTCCAAGCAACCGCAATAGCGGTATACGCCGCGCCCGTCCAATCGCTCCAACGTACGATTGGGGATATGGATATGCCCAAGCGCCAAATAATCCACGCCCTTATTTTGCAACCGCGCAAGGGGTATGCAGTCCGCACTACCCGTTTCCATACGTGCGATTTCGCCGTGTAAAAGCAGGATATTATACCGCTCGGCACGCAGCGTAAGCGCGTGAAAAAGCCCAGGCGAAAAATAGGCGCTGTCCGCGCCCGTAACCGTGATATTTTCGGGCAAATCGTAGCTTCTCCAACCCTGACTATTGGAAAACGTACAAACGTTTTTAGGCAAATTTTCAATGGCAAACGTACCGTCGTGATTGCCGGAGACGTAGAAAAAACACACGGGGCTTGCCTTTTCAAAAATATTCGCCACTTCTTGCTGCAAACTGCGCGGCACTTTTCTCTCGTCGAACAAATCCCCAGCAATCAGCACCGCGCTAACCCCCTGCTCTTTCGCAAACGTGCAAAGACGGCGGAATCCGTCCAGGATTTCGCTTCTCCGTACCGCAGCTCTATCGGGCGGTAAGTTTTTGAATGCCGAACCGAGGTGTATATCCCCCGTATGTATAATCCGCATAATCCACTCTCTTTCGTTCTTTTTTCTTAATTATAGCACGCGCGCGCGAAAAAGTAAAGAGCGCGCGCAAATTTTTCGTCTATTTTTTTTTGTTAAACGCGTACACGGTAGCCGCAAAATGAGAAAACTCCCCGTTTTTACGGGAAGCTTTTACTCTTTATTTCGACATTTGCAAAATCGCGAACAACGCGGCGAATACGACAAGCATAATCCCCGTCGCAATCCACTTAATTTTGCGTTGCTTTTGTTTGTTCATCGGCACGTAAATCGTATGTCCGCAAACGGGACATTTCCCGTTTTCCATCAGCGTTTTACAACGCCGACAATGAATTTCTTGCGGCATTGTATCGTCGTACTCACGTTTATACTTTTCTTCCTTTTCAATCTTATCAATAGGCTTTGAAATCGGCGCTAAGCCCTGCGCTTCTAACGCCTTGTCCATCTCCGCCAAAATACGCGCTTCTTCTTCCCTTTTTTGCTGTCTTGTTTTTTTACTCATCGTTTTTTCCTTTTATAGTAAAGTTTCAAATACCCGTAAAAGCGAATCGACAATCCGCCCTACCATACTCCGTTTCGTGTTTTCTTTCGTGCAAAGGGTACTGATTGCAAAGGTTTCCTCGCAATCTCTTTCCAAATCCTTCACCGCTTGACAAGACGAGAAATACACCGCGTTTTCAAAGTGGTGATAAAAACTCCGATAATCGAAGTTTATCGTTCCCACTACGGCGCTCTCCCCGTCGCAAAGCACGCTCTTCGCATGAATAAACCCACGCGTATATTCGTAAATTTTGACGCCTGCTTTGAGCAAAATCCCATAGTTAGCGCGCGTCAAACGATACACCGTCTTTTTATCGGGAACTCCCGGTGTGACGATTCTTACGTCCACGCCGCGAAGCGCTGCTCGGCAAAGCGCCGCACGCAAGCTATCCCCTAACACCAAGTAAGGCGTGAAAATATACACGTACGATTTCGCCCGTTCAATCATATCGACGTACACGTTTTCCCCGACGCTCAAATTATCAAGCGGCGACGAATCGTAGGGCTGAATCACAGCACCGCTCTCTCCGCCGTTTAAGGGGGGCAGGTACGCAACCAAGTCCTCTTTTTCTTTATAAAACGCGTTCCAAAAATGGAAAAACATACGGACAAAGGACGCCACCGCGTTCCCCGATACCATAATCCCCGTATCCTTCCAATGCCCAAAACGCTGTTTTTCGCCGATATATTCATCCGCGATATTGATACCGCCCGTGAACGCGGTTTTTCCGTCCACAACGAGCATTTTTCGATGATCGCGATTGTTCATACGCACCGCAAAAAAAGGTACGACCTTGTTAAAGCGCATCGCTTTCACGTTCTCGTGCAAGCTCTCTAAATACCGATCGTATTTTGGCGGCAGGGAAGTCATACACCCAAAATCATCGTAGATAATACGGATTTGTACCCCTTCTTCCGCTTTTTCGAGCAGGATTTGCAAAATTTCGCTCCACATCTTGCCATGCGACAGAATAAAATACTCCAAAAGTATAAACTTTTCGGCTTTTTTAAGCTCCGCTTTCATACTTTCGAACATCTTTTCGCCACAATCGTAATAAACGACGTCCCCATCATACGCAGCAGGACACCCTGCATATCGATGCAAAAACCGACTGATTGTGTCCGCGCGCGTTTGCGCGTTCTTTTGTTTTACGCCCCCGAACGAGCTATCAAAAGCCGCGGCATTCTCTTTTCCCGAGGCGGCAAGCTGTTTTTTGATTTTGTGCGCAGGTCTGCCCTCGCCGTACAAAAGATACATCGGCACGCCGACAATCGGTACAATCAGCATCAACAAAATCCAATTCAGCTTCATAGACGGCCGATCGTTGCGGTTGATTAGATAAATCACCGCGATCAAGGCAAGCAAGCCGACCGTCGCCTCCACCGCCATTGCAATTTTGGACGAATACACAAGCGTGTATAAAAGCCAAACGTAGCCGATAATTTGCAAAAGCACCAAAATCAGGAAAATAAAAAAGCGATTGTATAGAAAAACTTTATAACTTCTATCGTTGGCGATCGTTCTTTCTATTCGTTTTTTCTTTTTCTCACTAATTTTCCGCAATTTCTCACCCGTTTTTAGTATGGTCGAACACCATGATTTTATTGTATCAGCTTCCGCCCGTTTTGTCAAACTTTTTTTCATTATATTATATACGTATCAAAATTGCGTTTCCGTTTCGTGAAAATTTTGTAAAAATACCCCCTTTCCCAAGTTCAAAAAATTTTTTTCAACTTTTTTATAAAAAACTATTGACAAACGCGCTGTTTTGTATTATACTATAAACAGTTAATAAAACTAAATCCTAATAAGGAAACAAAGCAGAGGTAAAATTATGAAAAAATTTGAATGTCAGGTATGTCACTACGTAGCAGAAGGCGAAGCGCCCGAAGTATGCCCCGTTTGCAAGCAAAGCGGTAAGTTTGTAGAAGTTCCCACCCTTAAAGGTTCGAGAACGGAAGCGAACCTTCAAGCGGCTTTCGCGGGCGAATCGCAAGCGAGAAATAAGTACACCTATTTTGCAAGCAAGGCAAGAAAAGAAGGTTTCGTACAAATCGCGGCTATCTTTGAAGAAACGGCGAAGAACGAACAAGAACATGCAAAGATTTGGTTCAAGCTTTTGAACGGCGGCGAAATCTCCTCCACCGCGGAAAACCTTTTGGCTGCAGCGGAAGGCGAAAACTACGAATGGACGGATATGTACGACGAATTCGCGAAAGTTGCTCACGAAGAAGGCTTTGAAGATATCGCAAAGCTTTTCGAAGGTGTTGCAGCAATCGAAAAAGAACACGAAGAAAGATATAGAAAACTCCTTGCGAACGTAAAGGGCAACCTTGTATTCTCGAAGGATGGCGACGCTGTATGGCAATGCTCGAACTGCGGTCATATCGTAGTTGGTAAGCAAGCTCCCGAAGTTTGCCCTATTTGTGCGCATCCCCAAGCATATTTCCAAGTAAGAGCTGAAAACTACTAATTAAAAACCTCCGATAATATAGGAAGCGCCCCCGACTTTGGTCGGGGGCGCTTTTTTTCGCACACGGTCGCAATACGGCAAAAAAAGCTCCCGAATATTCGGGAGCTTTTTGTTTTTATCAATAGGTTTATGCCGTTACAGGTGCGGTTACAACCGTCGTGCCGATATCGCTGAACACGATGTCGCCGTCGAATACATAGTTATAGGTAAGCCCCTGGTAGGTCATCTTTACCGTGTAATAGATTTCTGCGTGATCGAAAGTACCTTCTTCCGTCAAAACGAACTTATATTCAATATTTGAGAATTTGGTCTTCGCGCCTTCCAAAGAAACCTTCATCGTATTGTTTGCAAATTCTTCCGCTGCGTCGCCCTTGATAACGAGCTTGAAATAGGACGGTACGTCCACTTCGTCTTCCATGTTTTCATCTACAAAGAAGGAAACGTCGCTAAACGAATAGTCGGTGAAATCATACAACGGGTTGAAAATCTTGTCAGGATCCATACCTGCGTTTGCGCAAATTTCCGCCCAAGTCATATTTGCAGACATTAAAGGTCCGTTATTGTCTTTCGCGTACGCCGTTCCGGAAATTGTGCCGTCCTCCGCTTCTTCTTCGATGTACCATACCTGCAATTTACGCGTTTCACCCAAATCGCCCGTGTCTACGTAAGAATATTCGTAAAGATTTGCGCCGTCAATTTTATCAATGACCTCGATGTCCATAACGACATCCATACCCATTACGTTGCACGTTGCGTCATACGTCGTCGTACACGTAAAATTGCCTTTGCAATCATTGATCACCGTCATAATGTCGGTGTAAGTTTGCTCCGCCGTCTTACCGTTCAAATTTTCCACTTTCGTGTAACCTTCGGGAGTTTTTTCCCCGCCATCGCCGCCTTTATCGCCGCAAGCCACCATCGATAACGTGGATACCGCACAAAGCGTACCAAGCAATACTTTCGCCCATTTCTTCATAATATTTTCTCCTTTTCTACCCTCTGGGTAATATTGAAAATATTATACTACTTAAAACAAATATTGTCAATATATTTTCAAAAATTTTTCATAGTAAACCGCCGCGAGCGCTTGCTCGCGGCGGTTTGTTTCTCGTGAAACGAATTAAAGATTTTCTTGAATAAACCCTTCGAGCATCGCTTCGGGCTTAAAGCCTAAGCTGTTTGCTACGGGTTTTCCATCCTTGAATGCAATGATATTCGGAATACTCGTAATCCCGTATTGAATCGCGGCGGGTTCGTTTTCTTCTTCATCAATGTCCATTTTTACAAACACCGCTTTCCCGTCGTATTTGTCCGAAAGGTCTTCAAATACGGGCGCGAGCATTCTGCAAGGTCCGCACCAGCTCGCCCAAAAATCACAAAATACCGTCTTATCCGTATTTTGCAAGAGTTCGTCCAATTCTTTCGCCGTAATGTATTTTACCATAATCTTTCCCCTTTGTTAGTATGTTTATTTGCTTTGAAAATATGCGAGCATCTCGGCAAAAGCTACGCTTTCGCTTTCCCCTGTCGCCATACATTTCACGTTCGCTTTCCCTTCCGCAAGCTCGTTACCGCCAATGACCGCTACGTACTGCGCGCCAATCTTGTCCGCGTACTTAAACTGCGCTTTAATCGAACGCTCCATGTGGTCGATTTCCGCGAAAATCCCCGCTTTTCTCAAAGTGGTCGCAATTTCAAACGCCTTTTGACGGCAGTCCTTGTCCATACCCGCTAAGTACACGACGGGTTTCGCTTCATCGGGAATTTCCACGCCCGTTTGCTCCATCACGATCAACAGACGTTCAATCCCTGCCGCAAACCCGACCGCAGGCATCGCCTTACCGCCAAGCTCCTCAATGAGTCCGTCGTATCTACCGCCTGCGCAAACGGTACCCTGCGCGCCGATGGACGTGGAAACAAACTCGAACACGGTACGGGTATAATAGTCCAAACCGCGCACGATACGGGAATCGATTTCATACGCAATCCCCGATAAATCCAAGCACGTTTTCACCTCTTCGAAGTGTGCCGCGCAATCGTCGCAAAGGTATTCCAAAATCGTGGGCGCGTCCGCGTTAATCTTTTTGCAACCCTCTTCCTTACAGTCGAGAAGTCGAAGCGGATTCTTTTCATAGCGCGTTTTACAATCGTGGCAAAGTCCTTCCAAATGGGGCGCAAAAAACTCCTTCAACGCCTTGTTGTACGCCGCGCGACAGGTTTTACAACCGATAGAATTGAGTTTAAGCGCAACGTTCAAGCCGAGCTTTTTCAAGAGCGTATCCGCCATCAAAATCGCTTCCGCATCCGTTTGCGCGCTTGCCGCGCCGAAAATTTCCACGCCGAATTGGTGGAATTCACGCAGTCTGCCTGCTTGCGGTCTTTCATAACGGAATGCCGGCGTTATATAGTACATCTTCGCAGGAAGTACGCCGCCTGCGAGTCCGTTTTCAATGAACGCGCGTACCGCGCCTGCCGTGCCTTCGGGTTTGAGGGTAATCGAGCGGTCGCCCTTGTCCTTGAAGGTGTACATTTCTTTCGTGACAATGTCCGTCGTATCCCCCACGCCGCGCTGGAAAAGCTCGGTGTGTTCAAAGGTCGGCGTACGGATTTCTTTTAAGTTGAAAAGCTTGGCAACGTCGCGCGCCATGCCCTCCACGTATTGCCATTTATATGCGTCTTGGGGCAAAACGTCTTTCGTGCCCTTGGGAATATAAATCATAAATGTTTTCCTTTTTGAGTTCGTTAAAATTATGCTTGCTTAAAAAATTCGTTTGATTTGTTTACAAAACGTATTTCTTCAAGTTTCTGTCGCCCGTGAGCTTTTTCAAATGCTCATCGACGTACTTCTTGTCGATTTCGAGCGTAAACGTGGGATAATCGCCGCCTGCGTTAAAGGAAATATCTTCGAGCAGGTATTCCATAACGGTGTGCAAACGTCTTGCGCCGATGTCCTCGCTCGTCAAGTTCAATTCCACCGCCACTTCCGCGATACGCTCGATTGCGCCTTGGTCGAATACCAAACGAATGTTATCCACTTCAAGCAATTTTCCGTATTGGAAAGTAAGCGAATTCTCCGTCTCCGTCAAAATCTTGACAAAATCTTCTTTGGTGAGCGACTGCAATTCCACCGAAACGGGGAAACGGCCTTGAAGCTCGGGAATTAAATCCTCAATCGCGGCTACGTGGAACGCACCTGCCGCAATAAAGAGAATGAAATCCGTCTTAATCGGCCCATATTTCGTCACAACTGTCGAGCCTTCCACGATGGGAAGAATATCGCGCTGTACCCCTTCACGGGAAACGTCCGCACCATTGCGATTGCCCTTGCCTGCAATCTTATCGATTTCGTCGATGAAGACGATACCGTCGTTTTCCGCGCGATAGATCGCTTCCGACTTAATCGCGTCCTCGTCCACGAGCTTGGAAGATTCTTCTTCAAGTGCAATTTGGAAAGCTTCGCGCACCGTCAAACGGCGTTTTTTCTTCTTTTGGGGGAACATATCGCCGAAAATACTGCCAAGTGAAATTGCCGCGCCGCCGGGCATCAATTCCATCGGTTGAGAAGGCACGTCGACGACTTCCATTTCAATCGTGAAATTATCGTAGAAGCCCTTTCTGAATTCTTCCAAAAGGTTGGCTTCCCATACTTCTTTCGCCGTGTCGCCCTTTTCGTCCTTCTTCGCTTCTACAAGCGCGCGAAGAATACGTTTTTCCGCATACGCCGTTGCGCGAGCCTTGACCTCTTCTTCCTTTTCCGCTTTGACAAGGCGGTACGCACATTCCGCCAAATCGCGGATCATGCCTTCTACGTCCTTGCCTACGTAACCCACTTCGGTATATTTCGTCGCTTCTACCTTGACAAAAGGCGCTTTAACGAGTTTTGCAAGACGTCTTGCAATCTCCGTTTTACCAACCCCCGTCGGGCCTTTCATGATGATATTCTTCGGCGTGATTTCCTCACGGATTTCCGCAGGGAGCTGCGCGCGGCGATAACGATTGCGAAGCGCGATTGCCACCGCCTTTTTCGCTTCGTCTTGACCGATGATATATTTGTCTAATCTATATACGATTTGCTTGGGGGATAAATCCATTTATTTGTCCTCCTTTTTTGTGCATTTTTTCGTTTTTGCAGGGGGCGTGTCCGTATTTACCGCATTTTCGCCCACCGTTTCGCAACGGATATTGTCGTTGGTGAATACGCAAATTTCCGAAGCGATTTTCAGCGCTTTTCTCGCGATTGTTTCCGCGTCGTAATCGGTTTCTTGGAAGAGCGCACGTGCCGCAGCCAAGGCGTAATTGCCGCCGCTGCCGATTGCGCAAACCCCTTCGTCCGGCTCGATTACTTCGCCCGTACCCGAAAGAATCAGCAAAGTGTTTTCGTCCGCGGTGATCATCATCGCGTCGAGTTTTCTGCCCACTTTATCACTTCTCCAAAGCTCCGCAAGCTCTACCGCCGAGCGCATCAAGTTCCCGCCGAATTTATTGAGCATGCCTTCAAACCGTTCGGTAAGCGCAAACGCGTCCGTCACCGAGCCTGCAAAGCCCAAAATTACCTTGCCACCGTAAATACGGCGCACCTTTACCGCGGTATTTTTGAAAATAACCGATTCGCCCATCGTCACTTGACCGTCGCCGGCAATTGCCGTCACACCCTTCTTTTTGACTGCGCAAATCGTCGTTCCTCTAAATTCCATATCTCTTTCCGTCCTTTTTTATAAAGTTTGAGCTATTTCTTTCATTTTTGCAAGCGCGCGTTCCGCCAAAGCGCGGTAGCGCTCTTTTTTATCGCGAATCCGCATAGGCATCGGCGCGAGAATTCCAAAATTCGCGTTCATCGGTTGGAAATCCTTCACCGCCGTGGAAATATGCGTTTCCAAAGCGCCGCACACCGTCTCTTCGTCAAAGACGTGGGCAGGTCTTCCCAAAATTTCGTCCGCGATATGTATCGCCGCCAAAAGTCCGCTCGCCGCGCTTTCCACATACCCTTCAACGCCCGTGATTTGCCCTGCAAAAAACAGCCTTCGATTATTTTTAACCGAAAAATCACGATTCAAAACATCGGGGGACTGAATATACGTATTTCTATGCATAACCCCGTAACGCAAGAACTCCGCGTTCTTCAAAGCAGGGATCATAGAAAACACCCGTTTTTGCTCGGGAAATTTCAAATTCGTTTGAAACCCAACGAGATTGTAGCAAGTGCCGTCCGCGTTTTCCTTCCGAAGCTGCAAAACGGCATACGGCCGTTTTCCGTCCTCGTCAAAAAGCCCTACGGGCTTAAGCGTACCGTAGCGGAGGGTGTCTACGCCGCGCGAAGCCATCACTTCCAAAGGCATACAGCCTTCAAAAATTTCCCGTTTTTCAAATTCGTGCAGCTCCGCCTTTTCCGCTTTCAAAAGCTCGTCCACGAACGCATAATATTCTTCCTTGTTCATCGGGCAGTTGATATAATCTCCCGTACCCTTGCCGTAGCGATCGCCCGTGAACGCGCAAGTCATATCCACGCTCTCCGCCGAAACAATCGGCGCGGACGCGTCGTAAAAATGCAAGCCGCCGCCCGTCTTTTCTAAAATGTCCGCACTTAAACGATCGGACGTGAGCGGTCCGGTCGCAATGATCGCGTACCTGTCCCCACCCTTTTGTAATTCAGGGAGCTTTTCCACTTCTTCGCTAATCAGCGTAAGATTGGGAACTGCGCGCAATTTCTCGGTGATGTACGCCGAAAATTTTTCTCTATCCACCGCCAAAGCCGCACCGGCAGGTACTTTCGTTGCGTCCGCCGCCTCGATAATCATTGAACCGAGAATACGCATTTCTTCCTTCAAAAGTCCGCAGGCGTTGGCGTAAAAATCGTTGCTTTTAAGGGAGTTGGAGCAAACCAATTCCCCGTAATTTTCGCTCTCGTGCGCAGGCGTGAACTTCTTGGGCTTCATTTCGACAAGGGTCGTCTTAATGCCGTGCGAAGCCAAATAGTACGCCGCTTCGCTCCCTGCAAGTCCGCCGCCGATGACAAGTACTTCTTTATTCGTTGTCATCGATGAACTCCGACGAGAAATATCCCTGTATAAAGTTGGGTTCTTCTTCCAAGGGCGGGGGCAAGAAATCGTCTTCCATTACCACCGCTTTTTTAACCTTTTTACCTTTTTCCGCTTGGACGCTACCAACGCAGTCTTTATTGCTGCACTTGATTCCGCCATGCAACACCTTGACCATCGGTTGACCGCAAACCGTGCACTTTTCACCCGTCGGCTGATCCCAGCTCATAAACTTACATTCGGGATATTTCAAACAGCTATAATACACCTTACCTTTCTTCGATTTTCTCACCGACGTAGGACTGCCGCAATCGGGACAAATCCCTTTAAGCTTGGGTTCTTCATCCGTGGGCATAGACATTGTGGATTTACAGTTCGGATAGCTCGGACAAGCCAAGAATTTACCGAATTTACCGCTCTTTGCCACCATGTTTAAGCCGCATTTCGGGCAACGCACCGAGGAAACCTCTTCTTCGCTTTCGCTGATGATATTTTGGCATTCGGGATAGTTGGAGCAAGCCAAATACTTGCCGAATTTTCCCGTTCTTCTAATCATGAAATGTCCGCACTTGCCGCAAACCTCTTTGGTGAGCTGGTCGCCGTACGTGGACGCTTTGAGAAGGTTTTTCTCAAACCCAGGATAGAAATCACCGATAACCGTACGCCAATTTACGCCGCCCTCTTCGATCTCGTCGAGTTGGGTTTCCATCTCCGCCGTAAAGCCGACGTCGATAACCTTTGTAAAACAGCTCACGAGCATATCCACAACGTCGTAGGAAATGGGCGCAGGAACCATATATTTCCCGTCCTTTTTCACGTATCTTTGCATGAGCTTAGAGATAATCGTCGCATACGTGGACGGTCTGCCAATCCCCTTTTCTTCCATCGCTTTAACGATGCTCGCGTCCGTATAACGTTGCGGAGGCTTGGTAAATTTTTGTTCTTTCTTCATATTGACAAGGTCAAGCTCGTCTCCCTCGGAAAGGTTGGGAAGAAGCTTCGCGCTCGACGCCTCGTCGTCCTCGTCCTTCTTTGCGCTAACGTCTTGGTATACTGCCGTAAAGCCAGGAAAGAGCAAGACTCTTCCGCTTGCCTTGAAAATATAGCCGCTGTTATCGATTTCCATTTGCATACTGTTGTAGGTCGCTTCCGCCATTTGCGATGCAAGGAAACGCTCGTAAACGAGCTTATAAAGCGCGTAGTGTTTTTTATCCAAGAGCGCCTGCGCTTTTTGCGGCGTCATGGAAATATCGTTTGGACGAATCGCTTCGTGCGCGTCCTGCGCCCCCTTTTTCGTTTGATAGAAATTCGGCTTTGCAGGTACGTACTCGTCGCCGTATACTTTACGGATGTGCGCGAGCGCCTTTGCTTGCGCGTCGGCAGAAACACGAACGGAGTCGGTACGCATGTACGTAATGAACGCGATATGATCCCCGTTTTCCGTTGCGATACCTTCATACAAATGCTGTGCAAGGTTCATCGTTTCAGGTGCGCTAAAACCAAGCTTCGTAGCCGCGTCCTGCTGCAACGAGCTCGTCGTAAAAGGCGCGGGCGCGTGCGATTTTACAATATTTTTCTTGGTCTTGGAAACGATAAATTTCCCTTGCGAAATCGCTGCAAGCACCTTTTCCGTTTCTTCCTTGGACGAAGGCTTAAATGCTTTCGTTCCCTTCTTTTCAAGCATCGCCTTAAATGCCGCTTGCGCCTTGGGCTGATCTTGCAGCTCCGCCGTCAAATTCCAATATTCCTTAGGAATAAACGCTTGAATTTCCCGTTCTCTCTCTACGATCAAGCGCAACGCAACCGACTGTACGCGACCGCCCGAAAGAGTGCGTTTTCCGTTCCCTTTTTTATCCTCGATTTTGTGGTTTAAGAGGGTGGAAAGCTTATAGCCCACCAATCTATCCAAAACGCGGCGGGCTTGCTGCGCGTCTACCAAACTATAATTGATTTGGCGAGGCATCGTCAAAGCTTTCTCAATCGCCGTTTGCGATACTTCGTTAAACTCAATACGGTTTAAGCCCTGTTCGTCCAAACCAAGCACCGTTTGCAAGTGCCACGCAATCGCTTCCCCTTCTCTATCAGGGTCGGTTGCGAGGTACACGCGGTCCGCGCGCTTCGTCGCTTCTCTCAAACGACGGATGACGTCTTCTTTCCCTTCGGAATCGACGTACTTCGGCTCAAAATTGTTCTTAATGTCAACGCCGAGCGTGTGCACGGGCAAATCGCGGATGTGCCCAGCGGACGCGTCCACGCGATACTTGCCTTTGAGATACTTGTTGATGGTTTTCGCCTTGGAAGGCGACTCTACAATAATTAAATCCATTCTATATTCCTTCACGTGATATTTTTTGACAACTTAAATCGCCGTATAGCGGTTTCCGCCAAGAGCCACGGCAAGCCCTTTCATTTCCAAAGAAGACACAATCGCCCGAAGCTTGAATACGGGTATCCCCGTCTTTTGCGAAAGCTCCGTCGCATGCGCTTCCCCTTCTCTTAAAATTTCGTACAACTTCTCTTCATCCGCGGATAACTCCGCGTTTTTCTCTCTCTTTGTAAGCGTAATGCCCAAGCCAAGCGCAATATCCTGCGCGTTTTCCACGAGCCTACCGCCGTCCTTTATCAAACGATTGCAGCCCGCGCCCACCGCCGAATTCGGGGGATAGGGCAGGGCAAAAATCAATTTACCCAATTTTTGCGCGTATTTCGCAGTAATCAACGCGCCGCTTTTCTCGCCTGCGCCAAGTACGAAAGTCCCTTCGCCAAGCGCCGCCAAAAGCTCGTTTCTTCGCTCGTAGGAATACACTCTAATCGGCTCGTCAAACTCGCATTCCGACAAAATCAAGCCGCGCTTTGCCACCCGTTCCAGCAGGGCAAGATTCCCCTGCGGCAATGCGGAAAAACCACCCGCTAAAAGGCAAATCACCCGACCTTTTTCCAGCGCGCCCTCGATCGCGGCGCTATCGCCGCCATCTGCCGCGCCCGTGACGATGGCTATCGACGAGGTAAGCTCTTGCACAATTTCCGTGCCGAGCTTTAAGGCGGTGACGGGGGTTCTGCGTGAACCGACTACCGTCAGCTTTCGCATGCCCAAAAGACTCAAATCCCCCAAGGCGTACAGCTTTTTCGGAGGTGAAGCCAAACCCTTCCACTCGTTTGGATAAACGGGCGAGCAATCGGAAATTTCCACCACGCTTGCTTTTAAGTTTTCTTTCCCTTCGAGTATGGACACAAACCGCTCCTTTTAACCGAATTCCGAGTATTTAGAGTTTGTTAAGGGGGCGAATTTCCTCGTCTTCCGCGCCGTAGGTACGGTAGGAAATCGCCTCGTACAAATGATCGGGCTGTATATCTTCCGAAAGCTCTAAATCGGCAATCGTACGCGCGACCTTCAAAATACGCGATCTTGCGCGCGCGGATAAATGCAATCTTTCAAACGCTTCGCGAAGCACCCCTTCGCATTCTTCACTTAATTGGCAGTAGGCATGGGTTTCTTTCTCGCCCATTTCCGCATTCGTCTTGACCATGCTCCCTGCAAAACGCTCTCTTTGGATCGTTCTTGCACGGTCGGCGCGCTCTTTCACGCTCGCGCTCGTTTCCGATTTTTCTTGGGAAACCAAGTCGTCGTATTCCACACCGTCCACTTCCACTTGAATGTCGATTCTATCGAGCAACGGCCCCGATACGCGCGCTTTATAACGGCGGATATCGTTGGGGGTACAGCTGCAACGGCGTTTTTTGCTGCCGTAATTGCCGCAAGGGCAAGGGTTCATACTCGCGCAGAGCATAAAGGACGCGGGATACGTGACCGTACCGCCCGAGCGAGAAATGGTGATTACGCCGTCCTCTAACGGCTGACGGAGTGCTTCAAGCGCCGAACGCTTATATTCGGGCAGTTCGTCCAAAAACAATACGCCCCCGTGCGCCAAGCTAATTTCCCCAGGGTGCACACTCTTATTGCCGCCGCCGCAAAGGGACACGGTCGTCGCCGTGTGGTGCGGACTCCTAAACGGACGTTCCGTCACGATCCCCTCTTGACCGAGTGTGCCTGCAACGGAGTGAATTTTCGTAATTTCCAGCGCTTCGTCGAAAGACATATCGGGAAGCACGGACGGGATCGATCTTGCAAGCATCGTTTTGC
The DNA here is from genome assembly GCA_015071005.1 of Clostridiales bacterium. Lineage (GTDB taxonomy): Bacteria > Bacillota > Clostridia > Christensenellales > Borkfalkiaceae > Scatosoma. Next base: position 95,461 of record SVIG01000001.1, read on the forward strand.
CGCTACCCGGGGGGCCGACGAAAAGTACGTTATGCCCACCGGCTACCGCCACTTCCAAAGCGCGTTTTGCAATTTCCTGCCCTTTCACGAACGCCAAATCGTACGCTCTACCCGTATTCGCGCTCTCGCTTTGAAAGCTCGACGCAGGCACGGGAGTAATCGGTGCGTGACCGGAAAGGTGGTTGACCACTTCTTTTAAGTTCTTTGCCGCGTACGTTTCCACGCCGCAAATAAACCCCGCTTCCTTTTCGTTATCCTTGGGGATAACGAATTTTTTGAAACCTTTATCTCTTGCGGAGATAATCGACGGCAACACGCCCGTTACGGGGCGTAAATCACCGTTCAAGGCAAGCTCGCCAAGGAAGATAATCCCTTCTACGTTCGCTTCTAAAACGCCGTACGCGAGCAGTATACTCACCGCAACGGGCAAATCGAACGCCGAGCCTTCTTTTTTTACGTAAGCAGGCGCAAGGTTGACGGTAATTTTGTGCATAGGAAATTCCAAAGCGCTGTTTTTAATCGCGCTTCTTACACGTTCCTTCGATTCTTTGACCGCCGCATCGGGAAGTCCTACCAAATCGTAGGAAGGAATCCCTTTCGAGACGTCCGCTTCTACCGTCACGCTCACCCCTTCCAAGCCGGAAAGTGCGTAGCTTTGCACCTTTGCAATCATAAGCCTTTCTCCTTCAAAAAGCGTTATCCGCAGGTGTACCTACGGATAACGCGTGTATGCGTATATATTATCTGAAATACCCGTTGGAAACGAACGTCGTCCAACCAAAGCATTTGCCCCACGCCGCGCTTACTTTGAAACCGTAAACGCTCGGCAAACTCAAAATAAAGAGTACGGCAACCGCCGCCACGATCGTCCAAAGAATAATTTCCAGCGCGAGCTTTTTTCCCTTTCCGCCGCATTCGCAGTCGGAAATCGTCTTTGCCGTCAAGGGCAAGAACGCGAGATAGAGCGCTTGGAATGCGAGCGAGAAAATCACGGACACGTTCACTTTCAACGCGACCATAAGCATCGTCGCCGCCATACCGCCAAGCAAAATGAAATAGGTTCTGCGCAGTTTGAGCGCTTTTTTATCCTCTGTCTTTTGCACGAACCCGATTGCTACTTTCACGGTCATGAAAAGCACCGACGCCAAGCAAAGGAAGGAAAGAATTATATTCGGCGCTACGTTCCAAGCCAAGTATTCGTTCCCGCCTACGCCGTTCACGCCTGCATAGAGCGTTGCAGCGCGTGTGGGCAACCACCAGCTCCAAACGTTGCTTCCGTTCTGATTAGCAAACCAATAAAGGTGACCGCTTCTCACCGATTTCAAAGCGCCCTTTGCAACAAATTTCACGTATCCCGTCGCTTCGCTGCCGCCAGCTTTCACGTACGCGAAATAGCAAAGCACCGACGAAAGCACAATCAAAGCGAGCGTAGCCATCACAAAGGAAAGAATCGCAAAGCACCAGCAAACGCGGTTTTTCGCGTGATATTTCGCCGTTTCTCTCGCCGCAGCCTTGTTCACCGTCTTGCTCTCGCCGCTTTCTAAAACGACCGTTTCTTCCATACCTTCCGTTTTTGCAAGCGCGACCTTGTACGCCGCTTTTTGTCTACGTAAACCGAAGATACCCAAAACCAAAATGCCGATTACGGGGAACACCGCCGACGCGTCGATTGCCATCGCCACCGCCGCAAAAAGCCCTGAATAAAGAACGGTCAAGCCGCCCTTTACAACGTGCTTTGAAGAAATCCCCTTCGCAAAGAATTTGTACGCGAAGTACAAGCTACCCAAAAGCGCGCTTGCGATAATCGTATAGGGCGCGGCAAAGCGCGACATGGGGATAAGTACGCCGCCAAGCGCGAAAAGCAACGCAAAAATAAAGGAATATTTATCACTCTTCGTCATCTCGCGCACAAGCAGGTATGCGAATACCAAAATCGCCGTCGCCGCGAGCAATACGGGCACGCGAAGCGCAAATACGCTCTTCCCGAAAACCCCCACCGAACCAGCAAAAATTAAACTCGAAAGATAGTTATAGTTATCGTCTAAAACGTAGCCCGTCTCATTTTCTACGCCGCGGCCGCCAAGAATGTTTTGCGCGGACGCCATGTAAATACTCTCTTCACGGCCGAGGTTATAATATGCGCTCGTACTCTTGGTAAAGCTCGATTGCTTATCGCAAGCCTTCGAAAGCAAGTTCATCGTATATCCGCTATCCGCAATCAAAATCGGGGATATTTTAATTCTTTCGCCATTTTGATCCAAGCAAACGAGTTCGTTCAAAACGGTACTTACAGAAAAGCTTACTTTAATCTTTTTCGCATTCAAGACCGTTGCGTCGTGGATCTTCATCCAGTTATAGGTAACGCCCTGCTTTGCATATTCGTAGGTAGAGCCTACGTTTGTAAAAGTGATCGGATCGCCGTGTTTCACCCAAGTACCGCTTGCATTCGCGGTGCTCGACGTGCTCGTTTCCAAGATCACGTCAATCTTTTCGCCCACTTTTGCGTTCGACACGCCGACGTTGACGTACACTTCGTCTAATTTCTGTCCATCGGTCAAATGGAGCGTATAATACACGGGCGCGGACGATCGAACCGTCAACGAATCCCCCGTCGTCTTTACGCTGCCCAGCGTCGCAAAACCCGTCGTCACAAAGACGATGAGTAACGCTAAAAACGCCCATACGTACGCAGTAATTTTTTTCATATTGCACCTTTAAGACTTCCCCGTTTTCCCTTTATACACGCGCGCGTTTTTTCGCGCGGATTTTAGGTAAAAAAGAGAACTCTCTCCTTCCTTATATATTCCTGTCCTTCATTATATATGAAAACTTTGAAAAAGTAAACTGAATTTTCAATATTTTTTCCCTTTTAGACAAAAAAAATCGCTCTATCGCGACAAACGGTTGTTGCGCGCTTACACGCTCGCGGTCGTGATAGAGACAAAAAAAATAAGTCCGCCGTTGACTTTGGGCGAACCTACTCTTTTCGGTGATAAATCCGAGGTTAAATTTTTTCCTTAACTTTAGCTGCTTTACCGGTAAGACCGCGCAAATAGTACAACTTAGCTCTTCTTACTTTACCCTTTCTAACGACCGTGATGGACGCGATTTTCGGGGAATGAAGGGGATAAGTTTTTTCTACGCCTACGCCGTAAGAAATGTGGCGTACGGTGAAAGTTTCGGAAATGCCGCCGTTACGCTTTGCGATTACGACGCCTTCGAAGTTCTGTACACGTTCCTTGCCGCCTTCGATGATCTTGTAGCCAACCTTAATCGTGTCGCCTACGTTGAATGCGGGAACTTCTGCTTTCATGCTTTCAGCGTTGATTGCTTCGATAATTCCTTTCATTTTTAGACTTTACCTCCGTTATTTACGAAACGTTCATTACCTGCTGCGTGATTCCTCACCACGCCCAATAAAAAGGCAGCGGAACGCTCGAAGTCAACAGTAATTATATATAATTTTTCTCCGTTTAGCAAGCATTTTTGCATGCCTTTTGAAAAAAAATTCTATTTTTGCGATATTTTATAACGCGAACAGGTACACGTAATAGCTCGCAAACCCAACGAGCATCACAATTCCGCCCCAACGCTTGATTTTATGCCCGGGCAAATACGCAAGTGCCGCTAAAAGTGCAGCCGTCGCAATCGCGATGATTCCGTCGATTCTAAACGCCGACTCGAAATCGAGCGGCAAAATCATACTCGTAATCCCAATCGTTCGCAAAATATTAAAGATACAGCTACCGACGATATCCCCCACGGCGATATCCGTTTCCCCTTTCGACGCGGCAACAACCGCCGTCACAAGCTCGGGCAAGGACGTACCGATGGCAACCACCGTCAAGCCGATAATACGTTGCGAAAGTCCAATTTCTACGGCAATCGTCGTTGCGCCTTCCACGGCAAGCTGCGCGCCAAGCACCACGATTCCCAAGCCGACCAAGGTCAAAACGCTTAAAAACCAAGCGCGCGTTTTCATTCGCTCATACCAACCCTTAAAGCCTTTCGCCGCCGTTTCGGGCGCAGGATCTTCGAGCGCGTGCGTTTCTAAATTAGGGATTGTTTCCTTCTTACGGGCACGGAGCGCCATCCAAATAAGCACCACCGTATAAATCATCGAAATTGCGAAGAGTACCAACCCTTCCCAGCGCGCTATTTCGCCGTCCAAGCCAAACGCTAAAAACAACACGGACGCACCGAGCAAAACGGGAAAATCCATACGCAGGGTGTCTTTTTGTACAAGCAACGGACAAATGATCGCCGCCACGCCCAAAATCAACAAAATGTTCGTTATATTACTGCCGAGAATATTCCCCACGGCAAGGCTCGCGTCCCCGTCCACCGCCGAAATAATCGACGTGGCAAGCTCGGGTGCGCTCGTCCCAAAGGCTACGATCGTAAGCCCGATAATCAGCGTAGGAACGCGCAATTTTTCCGCAATTCCCGCCGCTCCGTCCACGAACCAGTCCGCGCCTTTCACCAAGCATACAAACCCTATTACAAGCAGTACGATTGCGATAAACATATCCATATATTTTCTCCTAAAAAATACACGCAAAAGACTTTAATCTTTCGCGCATAAGTCTTGCCGCTTTATAAAAAACGCCTTGAACTTTCGTTCCGTGCTGTAGACGCTTTTCACCGCACTTTGCGCGGTCGGCTACTCCCTTATTATGCCCATATTTTACCATATCGTTACTCTTTTTGTCAAGGTTTTTTCAAGTGCCCACCTCCTTTTTGATTGACAAAATCTTTCATGTTTTTTATAATAGCCATATCACATATAAAAGAAGGGACTTATGACGAACTTCCTTATTCGTATTTTTATCGGCAAGAATAAAGACCCGAACGATCCAAAGGTACGGGGCAGGTACGCGTCCATGGCAGGTTTTACGGGGATTTTGCTCAACGTTTTGCTCTTTGCGGGCAAGCTGACCTTGGGTATTATCGCAGGCTCGGTCGCCATCATCGCGGACGCGTTCAATAATATCTCGGACGCAGGCTCGGCAATCGTCACCTTGATCGGTTTCCGCCTTGCAAGCAAGCCCGTGGATAAAGAACACCCCTTGGGGCACGGCAGAGCGGAATACGTGACCGGCTTCATCGTCGATATGCTGATCATCTTGGTCGGTTTCGAGCTTTTCAAAAGCTCTATCGACAAAATTATTCACCCCACCACCCCGACCGTCGGGATCGCAACGACTATTCTTCTTTGCGTGGCGGTACTTGTGAAAATTTGGCTGTTTTTCTTCTACCGCAAAGTCGCTATCACCATTCGCTCGTCCGCGATTAAAGCGGCTTCGTTCGATAGCTTGACCGACTGCGTTGCGACCACACTCGTACTCGTCTCCGCGATTCTTTCCAAGCATTTCAGCTTCGGCATCGACGGCTATGCGGGGATTCTCGTTGCCGCATTCATTATGTTCACGGGAATCAAAGCGGCGAAAGAAACCATCAATCTTTTGCTCGGTTCTCCCCCCGAGCCCGAATTTATCGAAAAAATCTACGAGTTCAGCAAAGGCTATCCGCGCGTGATCGGTATTCACGACGTTATGGTGCACGACTACGGTCCCGGCAGACAAATCGTTTCCTTCCACGCGGAAGTGCCTGCAAATGAAGATATCAATATTGCACACGAAGAAATCGATCAATTAGAACGGGATTTACACGCCAAGCTCGGCTGTATTGTGACGGTGCATTTAGACCCCGTCGTAACCGACGATCCCGTTGTCAACGAGCTGCACGCTATTGCGGAAACCGCGGCAAAAGAACTTAACCCTGCGTTTAGCATACACGATTTCCGTATCACCAAAGGCGAAACGAACGTAAATATGATTTTTGATTTGGTATTACCCGTAGACTGCAAAATGCCTGCGGAAGAAGCGGAAAACGCCGTTTCCGAAAAGATTCGAGAACGCGTACCAAACAGCTTCTGCGTAATCCGCGTAGAACACCCCTTCGTATAATTCAACGCGTACACGGTACGTTGTAATTTGAAATGAGAAACGCCCGACCTTGCGGTCGGGCGTTTAATTTTTTCTTATTTCTTTCTTGCTTTTGCTGCGTCGATACGCGCTTGCGCCGCCGCTTTGCGCGCGTTCGCTTCCGCGATTTGTTTTTCGTGTTCTTCCTGCATCATCGCTTGACGAGCCGAGGGCGAAAGCTTCGCTTCTTCCCAAGTCGCCTTAGATTCCGCCTTCACCGCTTGAAAGTTCGCCTTGTCTACTTCATGTTGCGCTTTCGCGCTTGCCTTCATATCTTGAAATGCTTTTTTGAAAAAGTTTGCCATCGGTATTCTCTCCTTTTATTATTCGTTTAATAAGCTATCGCTCAACCCAATGATTTGCTTTGCGTACTTGTTCTTTCTACTTTTAAGCATCTTTTTGTAGATAGGATAGGTCAAAGAAACGAGTCCAATCCCCACAACGCCCACTACGATACCAAGCGCCATCAAATCCCCTATCACTTCCATCGCAAGACACATACCCGTGCCAAGCACGAGCGCGCCAATCGTTCCAAATACGTACCCAAAGATTCGAGCGGGAAGCTTTACCTTTTTGTGCAACTCTTTCAATTCTTCCATTTTCGTTTTCGCCCCTTCGTTGGCTACGTACTGTCCTTTAATTTTTGCTACTTGTTTTTTTTCTGCATTCGTCATCATTTTTTTATCTCCTTGATTGATTTTGTAGCCATATTATAATCAACGGTTATTTCCAAAAAAACAAAATTCTGTATTGGTTTTGAAAAGATCTTGTAAAAGAAATGTAAACGCGGCGATGGGACTTGCCCATCGCCGCGTTTTTCTCATATCTTCTTTATTCCTATTTTTCTTATTCTTCGCCGCGCAAAAGTTCTTCCGAAAGCTGCAAAATCTCCGCGCCGTATTTTTTCTTGTTACGGTTAAAAATCCATTTGTAAACGGGATAGGCAATGCCAAACACCACCGCGCCAACCGCGCCAAGCAACACGCCCCAAATCCAAATCCCTTTCACCAATACGAGCGACATACCGCCGCCAAAAATCAAAATGCCGACTACACCCAAGATCAACGCGACAATCGTCGCCGTACTCGTCACTTGACGATTTAACCTACGGAGCTTTTCCAATTTCGTTTCCGGCTCACACGTTTTTTCCGTGTACTGTGCGCGAATGCTCTCTATTTCCTTTCTTTCCCGTTCCGACGGTGCGGAATAGGTGTAATGAAATTCCTTATTTTCCATCTCGTTTTTCTCCTCGTATCTCTTTCAACTTTTTATTCGCGTAAGCAATCATTTGCACCCCAATTCCAATCGAAAGCAAGCTGACCGCAATCCCCGTAAGGGTGTTGAACAGTGCAACGTTCAATCCTTCCGAACCAAACGTGCCCAAAAGCGCCGTTTGCAAGGCTAAAATGGACACCGCGGCATCCGCCAAGTTCACGTTTCGTATCGCTTGCACCGTCAAATCCATTTGTTTTCTCGCCTTGAAAAGATTGATGATTGACATCGTAATCTTATAAAACGCGTACGCCGCAAAAGCATAAATCGTCCAACCGGCATACTCGAATTTCCGATTGGAAAAAATCATTTGCGCGATCGCCGCCGAGAGCGCGACGTTGAGTATCAACAGCCAAAAACCGCATTTACGGTACACCCGTGTACGCGTTGAATAACTATCCTCGCGTTTTTTCGCGTTCTTTTTTCGATGGTAGGTGAGTACGCTACCGCGAAGCAGTGCAAGGAAAATATAGTACGCCGCGAGCGCGCCAAACCATATCGATTTCATCATAATCCCCAAAACGCCGTTGTAAATCCCGAACGCGATACTCAACGAAAAAGAACCGATGGTAAGCACGATCGTCCGAAACCCGTAGTTGCGTAAAAGGGAGCGGGTGAATTCGTATTTTTCCGCCCAGCTGATAATCCCCTTTTTTACCTTTGGCGCAAAGCGTATCAAAAGGTATACGCTATACGCAAGGCTACAAGCCGCTATGCCAAAAAGGGTATATGCCAAAATTGCCATCGGCATTTTTGAAAAGTCGGTGAGCAACATACACAGCGACCCAACGCACGCTGAAAAGGTAATCAACCCGTTCAATATTGCCGCCCATTTCGGCGGGCTTTTGAATTTTTCCCAAAAACTCGACGAATTAGACATCGCAAACTTCCTTTAAGGTGACTTCAAAGCAGCTCCCTTTCCCAAGCTCGCTATGCACGGAAATTTCACCGCCCAAAACGTCCACGACTTTTTTAACGAGCGCAAGTCCGAGCCCATTTCCTTCTTGCGCGTGGGAAGTGTCCCCTTGATAGAATTTTTCAAAGATCCGCGCGCCCGTTTCAGGGGAAATACCGCAACCCGTATCAGACACCGAAACCACCGCGTTTTTGCCTTGTTTTTTGAGCGTAATCTCGACCCTGCCCCCCTCGTTTGTGAATTTCGCGGCATTGGAAAGCAGGTTATTCCAAATCAGCTCTAAAAGAGACGGCACGGAATATGCCGTAACTTCGTCCAAATCGCAAACAAGCTCGATTCTCTTATTTTCCAAAAGCTCTTCGTAGGCAACGACGCACTCCGCTACAAGCGCGGTGAGATCGAAACGTTGATATTCAGGCTGAATCTTTTGATTTTCAAGCTTATTGAGCTTCAAAATGTTCGTAATCAAATCGGAAAAGCGTTTCGCCGCCTGCGAAAGAATTTTCGCGTATTTTTGTCGAGATTCTTCGTCTAAATCTTCCTTTTGCAAAAGTTGCGAATAATTTTGAATCACGGTAAGCGGCGTTTTTAATTCGTGCGAAACGTTGGAAATAAAGTCCGTTTTCAAAACTTCCGTCTTTTCCAGCTCCGCCGCAAGGGTGTTGATATTTTCCATAATCAAATCGTAGCCCGTGTATTTTCCATATTCGTGGTCGAGCTGTAAACGTGCCGAAAAATCCCCTTTTGCAATTTCATCCGTCACTTTTAGGATTTTTTCAACAGGTTTTTCCACCATAAATTTTCGACGAATTACGTCCACCGTCGTACACACAAAAGACAAAATTAAAATATCGACAAGTAGCAGTACGCCGATCAAAAAATTATTGTCCGTCTTTTGGATAATGAAATCATAAGAGAGTACGGCAATCTGAATCACGAGCGCGATTAAGATAAAGAAGAATACCGCACCCCACAAAAAGCCGTGCTTTCTAAACCCACGTTTTTTCATTTTAGCACCGCCTTATAGCCAAGTCCGTGCACCGTCACTATCTCAAAGCCGTCGCAAGCGGAAGTCTTTTCGCGAAGCTTTGCCATGTACACGTCCACCGTCCGCGAAGTCGCGGAAGAATCGTAATCCCAAAATTCGTTCATGAGCGCCGAACGCGTAAACGTCTTCTTCGGGTAGGATAAAAACTTGAAAAGCAAATCGAATTCTCGTACGGTCAGCGCCAATTCCTCGCCGTCTAAATACGCCGTATGCTCTTCCGCATTCATCGTCAAATTTCCCACCGTCAAGCTTTTGCTTTCAGCAATCCCCGCACGGCGTAAAAGCGCCGCAACTTTGAGCATAAATACGTCCATATCAAAGGGTTTGACTACGTAATCGTCCACGCCGAGTGTATAAGCAAAAAGCTTGGACGGCTTATCATCCTTCGCCGTCATAAATAAAATAGGGATTTGTTTATCGCTCGCGCGAACGTTTTCCGCAAACTCAAAACCGTCCATTTTCGGCATCATAATATCGCTGATGATCATCGAAAAAGACGCATTTTCCATCGCCGTCAAGCCTTCTTCTCCATTGTAGCACGCGGTCGGCTCGTACCCCTTTTCCCGAAGATACGCGCACACCAAGCCGTTGATCGCTTTATCGTCTTCTACCACCAAAATTTTAACCATAACCGCATACCTGCCCCACTCTTTTTGCCTATTATACCCCTTCTTCATTCGAGAAGTGTTAAGAAAATGTTAAAGTTTTGTAAAACTCAAAAAAAGGAAGCGTTTCCCCATAGGAAACGCTTTTGGTTTTCGCTTATTAGCGAATGAAATTCGTCATAATTTTGCGTTCTCTTACGGGCTCTAAACCTGCTTCTTTGCCCTTTTCGATACACTTCAAAAGCCAAGCCATATTATTCCCTAAAATCCGCATCGTTTGCAAGCCTTCTTCGTCTTGTGCCGCTTCTTCCGCGGTGTTGCCGTGGATTTCGTTCCAATAGTTCGAGCCGACGATGGGCATATTGTTGATCGTAAAATATTTATTGATCACATCAAACGTCGTCGACGCGCCTGCACGTCTGCAGCTCACTACCGCCGCCGCAGGTTTATACGCCAAATTCTTGCCGCCACTATAAAAAACTCTATCCATAAAGCTCACGAGCGCGCCTGACGCCGATGCGTAATACACGGGCGAACCGAATACGAAACCGTCAAACTCCGCCGCTTTCGCCACAAACTCGTTCACGCCGTCGTCCATAACGCATTTTTTGATTTTTTTGCAAGCCCAACAGCCCTTGCAACCGCTAATTTGCTGTTTGCCAAGCTGATAAATTTCCGTTTCCACGCCGTTTGCGTTGAGTGCTTTCGCCACTTCCGCGAGCGCGGTGTAGGTGCAGCCCTGTTCGTGCGAGCTTCCGTTTACAAGCAATACCTTCATTTTATTATCTCCTATTCATTTTATTCGTTATCGAGTGTTTTCAAGCATTGCTTAAACGCCGTCGGCAAAGAAATGCTCTCTTCTATTTCATCAAGCGCAAACGTATCGAACGGCGCGCTGTCCGTTTGCACCCATACGCACGTAATATCCCAACGGATATGCGTAAAAATATGAGTATACTTTTCCCTTTTCCTCTCGTTAAACTCGTACACGCCCCACTCGTTTAAGATATTTTCCGCACTTTCGCCGAACTCGACCACGTGCGAGGGAAACTCGTTCATACCGCGCAAAACACCCTGCTTCCTTCTGCGAATGCAAAAGCCCTGCGGCGTTTCTATCAAGAAAACGTATACCTTTTCGAGGCGTTTTTCTCGTTTTTGGGGTAACACGGGGTATTTGTGCTGCGTGCCATTTTGATATGCGCGGCAAAGCCCCTTTAACGGACATTCTAAGCACACAGGCGAAGTCGGTTTACATACGAGTGCGCCTAGCTCGAAAATGCTTTGCGTAAAATCAGCGCAAAGACTACCCTCTTTGGGATAAACCGCCGACAAGGTTTCTTCTAAATATTTTCTATACTTCGGATCGGAGATCACGCTTGGATTTTCTTCCAAACGCGAACAAACGCGGAAAACGTTTCCGTCCACCGCCGCCGCGCGCTTCCCAAAAGCAATAGAGGCAATCGCGCCTGCGGTATAGCTGCCAATCCCCGAAAGCCCTTTCAATTCTTCTATCGACTTTGGAAACTCGCCGCCGTAAACGCTTACAATCGTCTTTGCGGCTTTTTGCAAATTTCTAGCGCGAGAATAATACCCCAAGCCTTCCCATAATTTCAATAACCGCTCTTCTTCGCAAGCGGCAAGCGCTTCCACCGTCGGAAGCTCTTTCATAAAGCGGACGTAATATTCCTTCACCGCTTCTACACGGGTTTGTTGGAGCATAATTTCCGATATCCACACTTGATACGGCGTTGGATTATTCCGCCAAGGCAGATCTCTTTTGACCTCTTGATACCACTTAATCAAGGGGGCAGGTATGCGTTGAAAATCAAAACTTGTTTCTTTCATATGTATAAAGCGCCGTTTTTCACTCGTCCTTAGGCAAGGAGTTCAAGAAAATAACCGTTTCTAAAACGGACGGCGCGGACGGATACGTAATAGGCACGGGCAACGAAAGAGACGCGTCTTCCTTAACGTAGGTGACGTCCGCTTTCCCGTCTTCACGCAGACTGACAAGGCAGTTCCCAATCCCCACAAACGCGCCCGGATAACCGCCGAAAATACTATGCGTAAGATCCACGCCGCAAATCACGTCCACGTCTTCGCGACGGCGGATAAGCTCGAAAATCGCGCGGTATTCTTCTAAATCGCCGCTCTTGTTGCAATCGGGCAGGTTTTCCAAACCGTCAAGCACGATAAATAAATGGGGGTAACCCGTTCCGTTTTCACGCATCAGGAGCAGTTCTTTTAACGTGTCTACCGCGATATCCAAATCGGATTTCAAGCGGACGTAAGGCACGGTCGCGTCGATGGATTTCAAGCGCAAAAGCTCGCCGTATTCCGTCTTGGGCGAAAGAATAAAAAAGCACGCTTCGTCCCGTTCGAAAAGGCAGGAAACGGAAATGAGCATACGGCGAATGAAATTGCTCGTGTTAATCCCCGTCACACAGGTATTACGGACGGTAAGCGGTCTGCGCGTTTTTTGCGCGAGCGCAAGATTGCTCGCCGCGTCTAAACCAAGCGGTAATCCGTAGCGAATTTCTTCAAACTTTTCGTCGCCCTGCGACAATGCCGATATGGTGGAAATAAATTCTTCCGAACGCATATTTTTTCCTTCCTTTTCCCTTTTTAAGGACAAATTTTCACGATTACTATTATACTATACCCGTTATAAATTGTCAAGCCTTACGCCGAAAAAGACCGTTAATGCTGCAAATGGTAGGCTAGAAAGTAAACCTATTTACCACCAGCATAGCTGGTCAGCTTTGAAAAGGAGTGGCAAGTGACCCCTCTTGTATACAAAAAGCGACGGCAAAAGCCGTCGCTTTTCTTCCTTATTCGTTTGTTTGCAACGGCAAGCCGTCTTGTTTTTTCTTCGTTTTCCAAATACAAAGGAATACGAAAATGGCAAGCAACGGGAAAATCGCACCCACCGCCATACCAGCCTTCATGCTCAACTGCTCGATCGACAAATGTAAACTATCCGCAAGCTCTACCGCCCAACCGCTTTTTGCAACTGCGTCCGTCACCGCGCCTACAAGCTGCGGTCCTGCCGACGCGCCGAGATCGCCGCCTGCCGCCATCATTGCGTACATAAACACACCTGCCGTTGGCATTTTTTCCGCCGCAACAATCAAGCTCCCCGGCCAAAGCATCGCCGTACAAAATCCCGTCATCGCACAGGCAATCAAGCCAATGATTGCGATATTAGAAAGAATTGCCACCACGTAGCACGCGAACGCGCCAAGCGCACTCAAAAAGAGCACTTTTTCGATATTTTTCCCTTTCTTCGCGTACATGGTACGCCCCAATCCAAGCATTAAGCCGAATCCGGCAACCCCGAAAACGTCCCCCCATACCTTTTTAATTTTAAGCGCTTCCTCCAAATACCCCGAGCTCCATTGCGCCATAGACACTTCGCTCGCACCGCCCAAGAAAATACCGAAAACGCACAGCCAAAGGGCTTTTGATTTCATCAAGGCAAGCGCGCCCGTTGCTTTTTCGGGCGTTTCCATCTTCGGGAATTTTGCGCCTAAAAAGAGCGCGAAGGAAATAAGCGGCACAAGCGAAAGCCCCAACGAAAGCCACTGCCAATACTTATTATCAAAAAGGAGCAAATAGACAGTCGCAATAATAATCACCGCCACGACGCCCCACGCGTAAATGGAATGAAGCTTACTCATTTCCTTATCGGGATTCTCACTCGGAATTGCGCCCACAACGGAACTTAACAGCACTTCTGCAAGTCCGCTAGACGCCGCAAAAATAAACGTGCCGAGCACGAACCCTGCGTAGACGGCATTCGGGAAAAGCGTCGGCGCGAGAGAAAAGAGTACAAGCCCCAGCGCCGCAATTACAGGCGTGAGCTTTACCGTCAAAATAATATTGAATTTATGCGAGAAAAAAGAGAATATTAAATCCACGCTAAGCTGCGTCAAGAAATTGATCAGCACGAGCGTGCCTAAAAGGGTAAACGAAATCCCGTATAAATTGCGAAACGTCAAAAAAAGCACGGGCGGTAAATTCCCAATCACCGCCATCGTAATATTGCTCGCATAGCACGCGTATTTCACGCGCGAATAACACTTATCCATTGCTAAAATCCTTCCTTTCGTCCCCCCTATTATATAGGAAAATTTTGCTTTTCGCTACTATATTTTACACAAAAAAAGCCCTTCTTTTTGGTCATTTTGTCTTTCTTCTTTCCCAGCGACACAAATAGGCGGTTTTTAATGAAAAGCACTTGACAATTCCCCCCTAAAGCCTTACAATTATATATGTAATATATAAATCTTGAGAAGATAATTTTTGACATAAATAAAATAAGTATTAACAGCCCTAAACAAGTCTTTCGTGCTATAATAATTACAAATTATATCTTTTAGGAGCAACTCTATGAAAAAGAAACTTGCCGGATTTTTAGCCTTCCTTTGCACATTCAGCGCGTTTAGCGCATGCGGCGGCAGCAAAGATAAGAGCGAATCGAACATATACAACTTTGAAAGCGTATATGATTCCAAGGAAGAAAAAACGCTTAAAAGCGACGAAAGCGCAGTCTTTACCATAAACGAAGACATTTCGGGCAAAAACTATATTCGCTTGAAGGTGAAAACGAACGTACAGCTTTTGGGGCAGTACACCTACGCCAACGCGGACAACCCTAGCGAAGTGGGGAAGGAAGACTTCTTTATCGAAGCACCCAAAAACGGCGAAGCGGAAATCGAATTCAAGCAATTCCTGGATACGTACCGCCCGAACGCAGTCGGAAAATACGACAAAATCCTGCAAAGCATTTCCCTCACGAATAAGAGCGGCGTAGACGGTACGTGCACCCTTTTGGACGTTTCCGTTTCCGATAGAGCCTTCCCGACGGAAGGTATGATGGTCTATTTGGAAAAAGACTCCATGAAAATCGGCGCGGACCTCGCTACGGGCGGTTCTCTTTCCTACCTTGAAAGAAAGGACCACGAAGGCGAAACGCTTGACGAAGTTGTCGACACGGATGGCAACGTGGTATACGGCAAAAATTATAAAGAAAATTGCAGAGAATTTTGTTCTTCGTCCGTCAATTTAATCAATATTCACGACGCGGGCAGACAGGTTCAGCAAAGCTATTACGCGAACGTCGGCGGTAGCACGGAAGCAACGAAGGGTGAAAACGGCTATACGCGCGGCTATTGCTTTACGGGCGCGGTAGACGGCTACTATTGGCCGTACAACCCCGTTCAAGCGGGCGACTGTGCGGATAACCCCGGCCAAGTCGTCGATTTTGAAATCACGGAAGACTATATCTACGTCAAAGCACGCGCAATGGACTGGGGCAAAGGCCTTGCCCAAAAATGGAAACATATGTACCCTGTTAACCATAATACCGTAGAAGGCGGCGTGACCACGAAATCGTATATGGAAAACTGGTATCGCATCGAGGAAAACAACCTCGTCGTTGTGGAAAACACCTTTATCGATTGGAACGGCTTTACGGATATGGAAACCGTACCCGTCCACACGAACGAGCTTCCCGCGAGTTTCTTCACTTCCTCTTTGAGCACGTTTGTTTATTACGATGGTAAAGAATTGAAATACCTCTCCAATGTCGCTTCTCAAAACACGGGTACCACTCCGTCGATTCATTCCCATCCCGAAGATTGGTACGCATGGGTCAACAAAGACAATTTCGGCGTAGGCGTCTACGTTGCCGGGATTGATTATTACAGCATTAGCAGAGTGCATCCCACGTCGAATATCGCGAGTGATAGAAATAAGGGCGCATTCGACGCACCGATGGTGACCGATCCCGAATTGCTCTCGAATAAACCCTACCCCGCATCGAATTATACGAGCTGCTACGTCTTTAATACAAGCTACGTTGCGCCCGTCAATATGTGGACGATGAAAACGTATGACAAAATGCACTATAATTATGCAATCGCCGTGGACTACGTCCCTATGATGCGTGCACAATTCAACGCTTTGGCAAAAGAAGAAAGAATGCAAAATACAAAGTTTAAGGAGTGGATCGGTTAAGCCTTCAACGCGTACATGCCCCCCCCTCTTTACGGAGAAAACTTATGAAAAAATGGATTTTAATGCCCTCCCTTTTGCTCGCTTTTTTGTTTACGGGCTGCACTTCTCTTTCGAAGAATTCTACGTCGGAAAACTCCGAGCCCCCTACAACGTCCGAAGGGTCGTTTAGCGAAAACAGCGAATTCCCCGAAACGAGTGAAAAACCTGAAACGAGCGAAACACCTGAAACGAGCGAAAGCCCTACCCCCCCGACGGGCGATGAAGACTGCGCGCACAAGGATAAAAACAGCGACGACGAGTGCGACGTTTGTCATATTCCCTTGACGGTGACCTTGGATTTTTACTCGATTAACGATATGCACGGCAAGTTCGACGATACCTACGCCAATATCGGCGTAGACGAAATGAGCGCGTACTTGCGCAATGCCCAAACGGTGAGTGAAAACACCATTATTCTTTCGGCGGGCGATATGTGGCAAGGCAGCGCGGAATCGAATTTCACGCAAGGTAACGTCGTCGTAGAATGGATGAACGATTTAGGCTTTGTCGCGATGGCAATGGGCAATCACGAATACGATTGGGGTTCAACGCCCATTGAAACGAATGCAGAGCTTGCGGAATTCCCTTTCCTTGGTATCAATATTTTTGAACGAAATACAAATCAGCGCGTAGATTACTGCCAACCCTCCGTTATGGTGGAAAGAAGCGGCGCAAAAATCGGGATTATCGGCGCGATTGGCGATTGTTATTCCTCGATTGCGGCAGGTATGGCGGACGACGTTTACTTTAAGGTGGGCAGCGAGCTTACGACGCTCGTGAAAAACGAATCGACCAGACTTCGCGGTCTCGGCGCGGATTTAATCGTCTTCGTCGTACACGACGGCGACGGCAATTACGATAGCTCCCTTTCGAACGGCTACGTGGATTTGGTCTTTGAAGGACACACCCACAAAGAGGTACGCAAAGCCGACAGCTACGGCGTATGGCACTTGCAGGCAGGCGGCGACAACGGCACGGGGCTTTCCCACGCGCAAGTGGAAGTGAATATCCTTTCGGACGCACACACCGTTTCCACGAAAATCGTCAAGCATTCCACTTATGAAAATATGCAAGACGATCCTATCGTCGACGAAATCTTGGAAAAATACTCGGACAAACTCACCGCCATCAATACTACGCTCGGCACAAACGATTCCTACCGCAACAGCGACGCAATCGTGGAAGCGACCGCCGAAGCAATGTACATAAAAGGCGCGGAAAAATGGGGCAATAACTCTAAATATCAGGGAAAAATCGTGCTTGGCGGCGGTTTTTTGCAAGCGAGAAGTCCTTACTATTTGCCCGCAAAGGAAGTCACCTACGGCGATATTTACCCCCTGCTCCCCTTTGATAATCCTTTGGTTTTGTGCGAAGTGAGCGGTTCACGCCTCAAGTCGCAGTTTATCAATAGCAGCAACTACGTTTGTTTCTACGGCGAAGACGGTCAAGCGATCAAAAACAACGTGAGCAATAACGAAACCTATTACGTGGTTGTGGACACCTATTGTGCGAACTATAATTTTAGCGGACTTGGTTTCTTAAAAATTGTCGAATATTACGAAGACGGCGACCACTCTTACTATCCCCGTCACGCGCTTGCGGAATATATCTACAACGGCGGTTGGAGCGTGCAAGCGGAAGAAAAAACGATTCCCGAAATCCTCGCCATCGGCAAAGGGCTTGCTTCGGGGGCGCAAACGAGTGAGCGTTACCGCGTCACAGGCAAAATCGTAAAAATTGAAAATTCATCAAGCGGTATTTTCTATATTGAAGATACGAGCGGCAATCAGCTCTACGTTTATCGTGCTTACGATACAAACGGAAACCCCTTCGGCTCAATGAGCTACGTCCCGAAGGTAGGCGACACCGTCACCTTAGAAAGCGTAATTAAAAATTATTACGATAAGTATAACAGTAAAACTACCATCGAATTCTTTGACGCGACAATTAAAAGCGTGAGTAAGCAATAAACGAACAAAAAGGGCGGTAAAACGCATAAAAAACCGCGGTGTGGAAGTTTCCACACCGCGGTTTTTTTCGTGCTTTTTTCAGCCTATTTAGTTCTTCGTAAAGGTGAGCGTTGCGCTGCCGTTCGATAAACTATCCACCGTAAAGGTATACGCAATTTTGTTCCCTTGATCGTCCTTGATCGACGAAGAAAGCGAATCGCCCACGCCGTAAACGTATTCAAACGAGCGCGATTTTACAAGCTCGATCAAGTTATCTTCCGTACCGTAATTCGGATCGGAAGCACTCGTATTCGTGTTGTAAACGTCGTAATAGGTTTCGCCGCCGTATTCTTGCTCAAAAAGGCTCGCGTTTACGTGATATACCACAATCCCTTCATCCGTGAAATACCCTGCATTCTTGCCGCTATTTAAGCCGTTATTCGTGTAATACATTAAGACGTAATATTCTTGGTATGCGCCAAGCGTCTCGTCCCAGTTGTTCGCGATGAGAATCGTATCGCCATTCTTCGAAAAATCTTCTAACGTAAGCGTTACGCTCGTTTCCGCCGTCACCAAGCGGGAAGTCGTCAGCCAACCGTAATTGAACTTCGTATACGGGTTATGATCGCCGAGCATAGAGTCCATAATATCGTAGCCGTCCATCGGCGCGCCCTCGTAAGTCGTATCGTAGTAATCGTCCGCGCCCAAAATATGCCCGAATTCGTGGATATACGTGTAGGTGTTCATCTCGTTATCGTCATAGTACGTGTCGCCGTCCGCGTCGTAACATTCCAGCATAAATTGATAGGACGCCCACAAATAATCGTTCGCGGACACTTTATCGTACTCGTAATAATATCCATCGTCATCCGTGTACATATTCCAGTAACGATACGCCCATTGGAAATCCACCTCGTCGTCGATATTCATCGTGTTAATCATCACGACCGCGTCAATAACGCCGTTGCCGTCCGAGTCAAACGCCGACAAATCCATACGACTCTCCAAGTACGCGAGCGCCTCGTCCAAAATCAGTTGATCGCCAATGAAAAGTTCCTCACCCTCATAATTCTCCGTTTGTTCTGCATAATACGAACTCGTATTTTTCGGTCTAAACCAACTCTCCAAAACGGTGAAATCCAAGTCCAATTTCCCATAGCTCGAAATGGAATAATACTCGCTTACGGAATGGTAGTCCGTCGTGTCTGCCGCACCGTTAAACGCCGTGTTGATCGCGGACACTCTATACCCCTTGTCTGCCGCCGTCACGTCGCTAAACTCTACGGGAATCACCAAAACCTTGATATTTCCGCTCGTCGGACAACCGTCGAGATAATAGCCTTGATCGGTCACGTCTTTTACATTTTTTGCTTTCGTGAAGTCGACGTTATATACGCCGCCCACGTCGCTTCCAACGTCACCGCCAACATCGCCGCCACCTATATCATCACCGCCAACGTCGCCGCCGATATCGTCACCGCCGTCGTCACCACCGCCGATATCGTCACCGCCTTCCCATTCCTTACTCATCGAAGAATAAACGTATACGTCAATCCAATATCCGCCTTCATCGAAATAGTAAGCAAGGTCGACTTCAATATCGTTTTTCGTGTAATAATACCACGTATCGCCATACACTTCGTCTTCGTAAGTTTCTATAAAGGTATAGCCGATTTTTTCGTACGCTTTTAAGTAATCGTTAAATTCTTCTTGCGTGTTGCCATACGTATAGAAATTTATGCCGTACTCATAGCCCGTTTGGTCGTAGTACCCTTCCACGTAGTATTCGTTATTCGGCACAAAGGGAATCCGACCGCCGATATATTGATCGAAAAGCGCCATTTCCGCGTCGGTAAAATCCATATATTCGTGTGTTTTTTCAGGCGGGGTTATAGGGGTATCGCTTGTTTCGGAATTTTCACTCTCTCCGCCCTGCGATGTTTCCGTCTGACCGTTTTGCGAAGAGGAATCCCTCGCGTCTTGAAAATCGGCACAACCACCCATCGCGCAAGCCAACGCAAGGGTTGCTAAAATGGCAATCAATTTCTTTTTCATAAGTACTCCTTGCTTTTCACAACACCGTGCGCAAAAGCAAATATATTGTATCACGACTTAATAAAAATTGCAAGAGTATTTGTAAAAAAACGAAATTTTCACGCTTTTTGCGTGTTTGTAAGCAAAAAATTGCCTATTGACTTATACAGTTTCGTATGTTATAATAAACAAAACGCCTTATATAAGGAGTATGCTATGAAAAAGAAACCCACGATTGCGTTTATGTACGATTTTGATAAAACTTTATGCGATCAAGACATGCAGGATTATTCCTTTATCCCAAATTTGGATATGACCAGCGAAGAATTTTGGGGAGAAACCGAAGCCTTCCGTAAAAAGAATTATATGGAAGGAATCCTTGGGTATATGTACTATATGAAGCTCAAATGCGATGAAAAAGGAATCCCTTTCACCAAGGAATATTTACGCTCGCTTGGAAAGAATATCAATTTTTATAAGGGCGTGCAAAATTGGTTTAAGCGAATCAATCAATACGGGGAATCTATTGGCGTCAAGATCGAGCACTACATTATTTCCAGCGGTATCAAGGACATTATCGACGGCTGCGCGATCAAAGACGAATTCAAAAAGATTTTTGCCTGCCAATATTATTTTAACGAAGAAGGCGAAGCCGTTTGGCCTAAGATCGCCATTAACTACACGCAAAAAACGCAGTATATCTTCCGTATTTCCAAGGGCATTTACGACGAAACGGAAAATAGAAAGGTCAACGAAAAAATGACCGAACGCATCGTTTCCTACGATAATATGATTTATTTCGGCGACGGAATCACCGATATTCCTTGTATGACCTTCGTGAAAAAACAAGGCGGTATCTCGATTGCGATTTATCCGAAGGGGAAGAAAAATAAAGTAACCAATTTGCTTTTGGACAACCGCGTAAATTATATTTGCACCGCCGACTACCAAGAAGGAAGCGAACTCGATTCATTGATAAAATGTATTGTGCAAGAGCGCCAGCTTTCCCATACCTTAAAGCTGAAACAGCGCAAACAAAAATCCCGCGAATCCAAGAACAGCGACACGAAATAATAACGCGTTCATTATGCCCTTCGCGCGACTATCTACAACACCACAAAAAAGGGAACCCCTCATTGGGATTCCCTTTTATAGCATACGCAGGAATTGCGCCTTTAGCGGCTCGTTCACTATTGTTAGACTTATATGCACTCGACAGGAATCTGCCGAAACTCCGCAAGCGGAGCCCTCTCGGCAGAGCTTCGAAACGCCGACAAGTACCGCCCTATTTTTCAAATTATCCGTGCGGTCGTTTCTCGCGTGAACCTGCATAGAATGATGCAGTTCGCGCGACTATCTACAACACCACAAAAAAGGGAACCCCTCATTGGGATTCCCTTTTATAGCATACGCGGGAATTGCGCCTTTAGCGGCTCGTTCACTATTGTTAGACTTATATGCACTCGACAGGAATCTGCCGAAACTCCGCAAGCGGAGCCCTCTCGGCAGAGCTTCGAAACGCCGACAAGCACCGCCCTATTTTTCAAATTATCCGTGCAGTCGTTTCTCGCGTGAACCTGCATTTAATTATGCCCTTCGCGCGACTATCTACAACACCACAAAAAAAGGAACCCCTCATTGGAATTCCCTTTTTTGTGGTGCGGTCGACAGGAATTGAACCTGCATGGAGTTACCCACAAGATCCTTAGTCTTGCGCGTCTGCCAGTTCCGCCACGACCGCATTAACGAAATCTATTATAACCTAACTAGCTACCTTTGTCAACTCATTTTATCCCACTTTTTGAAAAAATTGCAACTTTTTTCACGCTTTCTATCACCACTTTGCATATTATCCTTTCTTTCACACAAAATAATGGTAAATGGAGGATAAAATGAAAGCTACTGGTATTGTAAGAAGAATAGACGAGCTTGGCAGAGTGGTCATTCCAAAGGAAATTCGCCGCACACTTCGTATCAAAGAAGGCGATCCCTTGGAAATTTTCACAGACCGCGACGAGCTCATGCTTAAAAAATATTCCCCTATCGCAACGCTTGAAAAATTTAGCAAGGCTACCGCCCGATCCCTCAACGATTTATGCGGAAAACTTGCCGTGATTTGCGATACTGACGGCGTTTTACACGCCTACGGGGAAGGGAAAAAGGATTTGGATGGGAAGAGCCTTTCCGAGGAAATGGACCGCATTTTGCGTGAACGGCGCAGCTATATCGCAAATGCCGCGGAAGGCGGCGACGTAATTCCCCTGACGAACACCCGCGAGGAAGGCGTCACGGCGCAAGTAATCGTGCCGATTGTATCGGGTGGGGACTGTCTTGGCGCAGTTGCCGTACTCTCCAAAGAAGACGGCGCAAAGCTTGACGCAAACGAGGTCAATCTCGCCCGTCTCACGGCGGATATTTTAGCCAATCAATTCGAATAAATAATCAGGGCAGGTATGCGTTCAACGCATACCTGCCCCCTTCTTTTATGCTATTTGAGCTCGATTAGACTTGCGTCCAAATCTTATCCGAGCGTGCCCATGCGTCAAGCCCTGCCTTTACGCCTGCCTGGCTGCTCGCATTCGTAACTTTACCGCTTTCGTAAATCGCCTTAAACTGGCTGCGAATCGTATTGATATCGTTTACAGCCAATACGTAGGTGTATTCGATAGGTACGTACGCTTCCATTCTAAAGGATACGCCCGCCGCGGTATAGCTCGTATTTTGCACGTACGTGCTTTGATAGCTATAAGAAATCGCCGGCATATTCGACATTAAGCCTTTCGATTTCAAATAATTACTCGAAGCATTTACGTTCGCGCTTGTTGCCGTGGTAACGGCATTCTGCGATCTACCAGAAGTGAATCTGTTGACGTTGGGAATATACATACCAAGCGCAACGGAACCGTTCGTATCGTTTGCCCAAGCCACCCATTCTTCGCCGACTTTACCGTTTGCCGCGGTGTCGTTCGTGCTTTGATAATGAGAAGTACCGCCCGTCCACGAAGACAAATCAGATCTCTTCGTCAAGCTACCACCCGTCCAAGGGGAAGCACCGTCATAGGTGAAGAAATAATTCAAGGTTTGTACGGGATAAAGCGCGGGAAGCTCTACAAGCTGATAGTCACACTTATCCATATCCGTGAAGCCGTTCCAGTCCACAAAGCTGTTGTTGACGTAAACCGTACCGTCCGCATTCAAGCGGTAGTAGTTTTCCATATACGATTTCGTCGTAGAGCCGTATTCATAGCCGCCCTTGGACGTATCGCCGTAAGCCCAGTCCATCGCGCGGGTCTTTACGTAAATATAGCCCTTTGCTTTGTTTACTTCATAGTCAATGATCTGACCGGGGTTGCTCTTACAGTCGCCTGCTTGTACAGGGTTGTACGGCCAGTAGCCGCCTGCACCCGTGGTACAATCCAAACGAGTGTAGCCGTTCGCGCCCGTGTTGCCGCTCAACGAACCGCCGACGTTCGCATACCACGATTGCTGAATCTGTCTGCCTGCATCATAGTTGTTGATAAGGTTTACTGCGCCGTCGCCAGGTTTACTGCTCTCTGCGTGACCGTAATAGCCAGCTTCCGTTGTTTTATTCCCCGTTGCGCGGTTCTCATCAAATACGGAGCTATCCTTGCTTAATACGATGCTACCAGTATTATATTTATACTTTGTATAGCCCAAATAGTTCTGGTAGAAAGAAGAATTTTCGCTTTGACCCGTAACCCCTTCGTATATCCCCGATTTTGCAAGATAGGTGAGTGCGCCGCCAAGACCGAGATGCGCACCGACCGTCATTTCACCGCCCGCAGTCAACGACTTCGTGACGTATACTTCAAGGTTTGCGGTGTCGAGCGTATTATTCGAAGAATACAAGCCAAGGAATTTGAACGTACCTGAGCTGGACATATCTACCGTTGCGTTTTGGAACTCTATCTTCGTCAAATACAAATCGTTTGCCGTTAAGCCTGCAAGCGTACCTACGCCGTTATAACGGAACAAATCGAGATATTGCTTATGCTGCGAAGAGCCCTTCGGCAAATAGAAATCTTCCACCGCCGATTTTGTATCTGCGGCGTTCCGATAATAGAACTTGCCCCAAACGTCAATATTCGTTTGATAATTCAGCGTTACGTATGCGCCGCTCAATTTCTTATTTACCGTCAACGTGCCCGTATTGCGGGTGCTGCTTGCATCCGAAGACAATTTACCGTCGGAAGTTAACGTGAAGCTCTCAGCCGTAGCTTCCGTTTCCGTTAACGTGCCCATATACAGCTTCAAGAAAGCAATTTCCCCTTCCGTATAAGGCGACCAGTTGTTATTTTCCTCGATTTTATACTTGTAGGGGCCGTCTTGCGTTTCGCTACGATCCGCAACCGCCGCCTGCGCGATATACGACGCCGAACGGCTGGACGATTGATTATAAGAAGCGTAGAAATAGGTGGGTTCCGTTTCCCCTTCCTTGACTATCGCAATATAGCCAACGCCCGAGAAATATCTATTATGATTTGTTGATTTCAAGTTGACAATCGAGCCGAAGAAGGTAACTTCATCGTCCGTTTCAGCCGCAAACGCCCAACCGCCCTGCGTAAGCTCTGCGCTGGACGCAATATCCATATACTGGATACTGTTCGCTTCAAGCCATTCGTGCGTAAATTCACCGCCAACAAGGTCTGCCGAAGGTACAATCAACGTACCGAAGGAAACGCTTGTATAAATGCCGTCTGCTAAGTAAGACTGCATTTGCGCAAGGGATTCCTTGGAAATCCACGTTTGGAAACGAATACCGCTCTTTTTGTAGCCTTCCGTTTCCATATAATTTTGCGAGCCGTCGTAATTATCAAGATTCGTAATACGGATTGCCGCGCCGTCCGCCATATAAATATCATAGCCGGAAACGGTTGCGCCGAACGGCGTTGTCCAAGAGTCAACTTTGTTGCCCGCACTATCTACCCCTTGCGTAGCGGTTCCTGATTGGAAAACTGTTTCAGAGTAAACCATAAAACGAGTGTCCGTTTCGCCGTCATTGCACGCATATTCATAGGAAGGGAACTGCGTACCCGCTTTCACAACGATTTCCTTAATGGAATCGTACGCAGGCGTGTTTATAATACGTATACCAAACGTACCTTCGCCCCAAGTATTGATATATCTGCCTTCACCTCGACCGTTTTGCGCAAAAATCTCCGCAAGCGTCGCTTCCGAAACCGTACTCGTGGTCGAGCCTGAACCAATCGTACCTTTCAAAATAACATTATCCAAGAATCCGATACGCTGCAATTCTTCATAGCTAACGCTATAAGCAGTCCCGCCCGTCGCACAAGCATAGTCATGGTTAGAAAGCGTAAAAATCAACCAGTTGTCAGTAGAACCGTTATATCGGAATTGAATGGATACAATATCCGTTTCTTCGAGCGAAATAGCTTGCTCGTCATACTGCGCGATAATCGTAATATCGCCCGTAATCGGCGTATTAAAGCTGAAATCGTTGCCATCGCTATCTTTCCAACCCGTGAACGTATAAATACCCGTCGTCGTGGTCGGTCTCGAAGGATTAGGAACTGCCGTTGCATAGCCGCCTTTTGCTACAATCTGCGTATCAAGCACCGTGCCGTTATAGTCTTCCACTCTTACGACGTAGTTACCGCCAACTACTTGAGATTTTTCTTCAAGCAGGACAGTTCCACTATCATAAACAACCGCAAGACCGACGTCAAGCGTTACGGTAATATCGCCCGTGCCGAGCGAAGCAATATAATCCTTATGAATCCAAAGGGTTAACGTGTTGCCCCCTTTGATCGATTGAATGAGTACGGGGTTCGCAAACAAATCGTAGCCCGTTCCAGTATCCGTACTTGTATTCGTCATAGGCGACGTCCTGTATGTGTAGGAACTATCGTCTACGGTCGTATTGATATCGTAAATAGATACGCCGTTAATGTAGATATTTCTACGAACGTTTTGGTACTGTGCACCAAAATAGTTATAGTCGAATTCGTTGACACCTATCGTCCAATTTGTAGAAGTAATATCTACTTTATAAAGCTCATTTTCAACGCCGTCAACGCGCAGGTCGGAAATCGTCACTTCACTCGACGACAGCTTCTCGCTTATCGTAGCCATAGCACCTGCGCTATTATAGAACTCCTGCGTAGCAGAAGCAACGTAAGTTTTCGATCCGTTATCAAACGACCAACCTTCTTTAATCGCCATCGTCATTACGTTATCTACGGACATTACTGCTTCGGGAATATATACACGAAGGAAACTAAACGAGTAGTTCCCCTGCGAGTCTTGTGCAGGCTGCATCATAAGGGTGAGCTTTTGCCCTTCCGTAATCCCTGCGTTGATTTCCGTCACCGACTTGCCGTTGATAAGCGTATTGTCCGCAATGCTTGCCCAGTCCGCCGCAGCTACCCAGCTATGGCTGGTTGTCCACTGTACGCCTACCGTATTGAAACGAATTGATTTACCGTAGGTATCATTCGAGTCCTTATCCAACACCGCCGTAAAGCTTACTTGAACGGTCGTGTCTTTGGGATTCGCCGTAAATCTCGATTCTACGTTATAATCTTGCGTGATTGCCGTATCGAAATCGAACACGATGTCCGTGTCTACGATATACCAATTATCAAAGGTATAGGTGTAGTTTTCGTCCTCTGCCTTGGTGGGCGTTTCGGTGGGCGCTACTGCATAGCCGCCTTCTTCAACGGTTTGCGCTACGCCGTCTACCGTTACCGTGTAGGTCGTTACGCCTTCATCTAATACCCAGTTCCCGCTGCTATCTTTGATGAACGTAACGTCTTCCGTTGTCACGTACACTTCCTTCGCGCCGTTCAAAAGCGCGTTATACGTAGGGAATTGACAGCCTGCCAAAATCGTAATCTTCGTTGCAGAAACATTGCCTGGACGGAAGGTGAAATAGCCCATCTTCCCCCATACGTTCAAGTACGCTTCGCCAGGTTTATTCAAGGCAGCGTCGTCAATCAAAATATGCGAAAGGAAATTCGCGCTTTGCGCATAGGATTTTGCCGTCTTTACCGTACCGGCATACGTGCTAGGCGCCACCGCATAATCGCTGCCAGCAAGGCTAATACCCGCAAACGCGTCCGTCGTACTGCTACCGTTAAAGAATATCTTTGCGTCATCGACAGACGTTTCAATCTTTTCTACGTGTTCGCCCCAAGCGCCGTTTTCATAGTCCCATTGAACGTCTTTCGTCACTTCGTATTTGATATTCGTGGAAGTATCTACAACGTAGAAGCCTTTTTTGATAGTAATGGTCGTTTTATTTCCAGGATATGCAGACGGAATTTGTATGGTTATCGCACTACCGCCCAAAGTAGAGTTATATGGTACTACCCAAGCCATAATCGGCGCAAATTTTGCTGTACCGCTGGAAATATTGCCATGCGTAGATCCGTACGCCTCGTTATCCGTTGCGTTAATATCGTAAACGGATTGTCCGTTTATATACATAAAGGACATTTGCACCGAACCGCCTTGCTTGCTTGTATCGGATTGCCCCTTCCATTCATATTCGCCAAGCGCCGTTGAACCAGTGCTTCCATAGGCTGCTGTCCATTTTTGCCCGCCTTTCGTATAGATATAATAGGTGTCCGTTGCCTCACTAGTACCACCGTTATAGAACGTCAACGTGTCCGAAATATCTACCGCCGAAGCAACTTTTTCAAACGACGAACCCGATTTTACGTATTCTACGTCTTTCGCAACGTAGTAAAACGTGCCGTCGTCCGTCAACCAACCCATACCCTTGGAAACCTTGTAGGAGCTTACGTTGGAAATGTAGCCCGTAGGAATCCAAGTTTGCGCGTAGCAGCCGCCAACGCCTGCGTCGTACGCGGCATTCCATACGAAAATCGGCGCATAGACACCTTTGTTTCCGCTAATCGTGCCGTGACCGGAGCCGTACGTGATATCCGTAATCTCGCCCGCGTCTAACGCCGCGTGCGCTTGCTTATTCCAATCCCTAACGCTCGTGCCGTTTACGTAGAGCATATTCAGGAACGCACCGCCGTGTTCATTCGGGGTGAAACCCGACCAATACGCCGTCCCTGTCGTTTTTAACAAAATCGAACGGGTATTCGTCGCTATAACCCCTTGATCTTGAAGCACAATGTCATCGGAAATATCCACAACGTTTGCTGCTGGAATATATTTCCACGTGTCACCTTGACTTGCCGCAGTTTGCTTGTGCGCGAAATATAAGTCGGTATCAATCGTATAAGTACCATTCGCATCGGTGTGCGACCAACCTGCTCTCACCTTAACCGTACCGAGATCGTGACGGGTAAGGTCGGAAACTGCCGAATTGATGGTTACACGATAGAAACTACCAATAGTCCCCCCTGCAGGCTGCAAGGTAACCGTAATCGCACCCGGAGTTTCCGCATTGATTTCGGAAAGGGTCTTACCGTTAATTTCCGTGTAATCAAGCATGCTCTCCGTCGTTACGTCATTCGTGTAGGTCGACCAATACGTATTCCCGTTTTGAATACGGAACGCATAGTCCCCTTCAATGGCGAGCGTCCAATTCTCCGTAGAGAGCGTTTCCGCGCTTGCTTTTTTGATTTGAGGACGGCCAAACGCAATACCTAGCGCAAGCGCCATAAAAGCAAATGCGCTGAGCAACCAAGTTAATACTTTTTTCGTCAATCTTGTCATTCTCTTTGTCCCTCCTTAACCAAAAATGTCCTCTTTTGTGTCGTCGCCGACTTCAAACGTATTCGAGCAACGCACCACTTCCTCGCTGATGAGTAAAATCTCCACGATTAACTCTTCATACTTCTTCATTTAGGTTTTCCTCCTATGCTTGCCAATTTACAAGTCGCAAACCTGTCAACTAATAGATTACAATATCATTATAACATAATAAAAACATTTTTTGTTGCTATATTTTTTGCTTTATTTGTCATTTATTAACCAATTTCACTATGATTAAGCCGTTTAACATTCAATTAATCCGTTTCCGCTTAAAAAAAAAGATAAATATCCTAGTGCAATTATTGAACGAAAATTATTATACAATCGAAAAATCACAAGGGCAGATATGCGTTCAACGCATACCTGCCCTAACTTTATCCATTAAATCCCTGCGTATTTAATTCATTTGTTCACCATACCAATATGCCAATGGCTACTCATTATGCAAGAAGAAATATGTGTTTATTTCCTTGTTTTTCTTGGGATACGATCGTTTTGTTCGCAAAGGCAAATTCAAGCGCAAAATCCCCCGCTTGCTCTACTTCTAAGCGAACGTTCTCATCCACATAACGCCATTCCACCTTCACTTCGCCCTTTTCAAAAGCGTAGCTGCCCTTTGCATAACCAAACTGCTTCGAGAATACGGGCGCAATGCGCAATCCTTTCCCTGCACACGGCTGAATCCCCAAAACGTAGGAGTACAGCCAATATACGCACGAGCCGAGCGAGTAATGATTAAAGGAATTCATGGACGGATTGAAGAAACCCTTATCCGTTGTGTAACCGTTCCAACGCTCCCAAATGGTCGTCGCGCCGTTGATAACACTATACCCCCAAGACGGATACTGCGTGTTTTTCATAAGTTTATACGCAAGCTCTACTTCTCCGATATCGCAAAGCACAGGCAAAAGAAATCTTACGCCGATAAAGCCCGTCGTGAGCGTATCGTCTTGACGGGAAATCGCCCGCACGAGCGGCTGATGAATTTCGTCGCCTGACATAAATCCTGCTACGTATGCCACCAAATACGCCGTTTGCGTATCGCTCGTAACACGTCCCTTTTCGTCTACCAAGTGTTTGCGGAACGCCGCTTTTGCCGCGCTGTGCAACGCTCTATATTCCGTTCCGTCCTCGCCCATAATTTCGCACATTTTTGCAACCAACAGCAAGGAATAGCCGTAGAAGCATTGTATCATAACCGCCTTATCCGTTTCTTCCTTTACGGAAAGCCAGTCGCCGTACGTGAACAATCCGTCCACTACGTTTTCCTCGTTAAGATGCGCCTTGTAAAAATCAATCCACCTTTTCGCTTGGGGTAAATTTTCTTCCACCATTTTCTTATCGCCATAGAAACGATAATGCATATAGGGAATCACCGTCACCGCGTCCCCCCAACAAGGGCTACCGCACGTTTCTTGGGTTACACAATGGAACATCGGCACAAAAGACGGTACAGCACCGTTTTCTTCACAGTCCGCACGCAAGGCTTGCATATAGTTGCGATAGAAGCGCTTGCAGTTCGCGTTGTACATCGCGCTGTCGCAAAAAATCTGTGTATCCCCCGTCCAGCCCAAACGCTCGTCACGTTGCGGACAATCGGTCGGCACGGAAATAAAGTTCCCAAGCTGCCCCCAATAGGCGTTTTGGTACACCTTATTCACAATTTCGTCCGAGCACTCGAAATAGCCCGTTCTTTTCAAATCTTGCGAAAGAACCAACCCAACGATATCCGTAATTTCTACTTCGTCTATACTACCGTTTACTACCGTAATTTCCGCATAACGGAAACCGTGATAGGTAAACTTCGGCTCAAAACGGCAAATCTCGTCCGACAAAACCAATACGTCCGTACAATGCGCGCTGCGGAGATTTTCCATATACAGCTCCCCACCGAGAGAAAGCATTTCCGCATGGCGGACGGTTACTTTTAACCCCCTTTTCCCTTTTGCAGAAAAATTCAGTACGCCAGCGAAGTTTTGTCCAAAATCCAAAAAAATGGAATTTTTCTTTTTCGTTTGCGTCGGGTAAAGTTTCCCCACACAAACAACCGGCTCCATATCGTACGGCTTAAAAGTACGCTCCTCGACAACGCATTTCGCCGAGGGAAGCGTATCGTACTGCGCGAAACCGTCGATTTTCTTATTCGCATCCACGTATTCCCCGTCAAAGAAATCCGCGTATTCGATTTCCGAATTGTACGCTTTCCACGTTTCGTCCGTTTCAAAGACCTCTTCCGCGCCATCCTCGTAAACAAGGCGCAGCTCCGCATACAAACGAGTTTCCGTGCCGAAGATCTCGCGCTTTGCAATATAGCCGAGTCTACCGGCAAACCAACCGTCTCCGACCGTCACGCTAATGCGGTTTTCCGTTGCAATATACTCCGTAAGATCGTAGGTGCAAAGCATAACGTATTTGTTATAATTGGTGTACCCTGGCATAAAATACTCGTCAATTTCCTTGCCGTTAATCTCTATGCGAAAAATTCCCAACGCGGAAATCTTTAATTCTGCCTTTACGACCTTTTTATTGCAGTAAAAACGACGGATAAACCGCGTCAACGGCATACCCATCGAATTTTTATCAATTTTTTTATCGTTTTTATGTATAGTAATCCACATAAAACTGCCTCTTTTTTATAAACACTCCTACATTATTATATATTAAAAGGAATTATACTGTCAATACGCATTTTGCCGTTTTTTTAATCCAAACTGCTGTTTTTTTTTGATTTTATAAATTTTTATATAATATTCACCAAAAAAAATAAAAATTTATCATTCCATAAAAAACGGACAAAACGCACATTCAATCCTCTCTAAATTCATGCTTTTTTTCACTTCTTAAGGTACTAAAAGAAGGCAAAAAATAGAGCATTGGTACAAGGCAGGTACGCGTTGAATACGTTTTAAGGAAAAATTACAACAAAAAAAGGCGGAGACAAAGTCCGCCTTTTTTACACTAATGATTAGGCAAATTTCAATAAGTATTTATCGCAAATTTCATCCATAAACACTTTCACTACTTCGTAGAAGCCGTTTGCAAGGGAAGCGCGTTCGCTGAAGATTTCGCTCGCATAGAAGAGTCCGCAATATTCAAGCGCATACAGTACCGACCAAAGCGCAACGCAGATTGCCGCGCCGATTCCGAAGAATAAAATGCAAGCCAAAATACTATCTACAACGCGCAAAGTTTTCACACTCTTCACGCCCTTAACGAGCTTGCTAAACCCAATACCAAGCAAGACGAATACGACGATCGAAAGAATGCCCATAAGCGCCGCCGCCAAGATTCTACCAAGCAGTTTGCTATATTCCGTATCCTTGAAAAGGCGCATACATCTTTCTACGAATTTGCTCAAGAAGTGCCAATCCCCTTCGGAAACGTCCAAGAAGGGCAAGACGCAGCAAGCGACAAACGCAAGCGTACCGCCTACGGGGATAATCAAAACGCGCATTGTAGAGGCAAAGCCTTTCTTATAGCCATAGAACGCAACGCCGAAAATAATCCCAATCGTAAGGAAATCAAGCACGTAAGCTCTCGAATATTTGAGTGCTTCTACAACCCATTCTTTGGCAAAAATTTCCCCAAATGCGCCATTCGAAAGCTTTGTTGCGCTGACCACAAAAAGACCGATTGCCACGATAACTGCAAGCACCATTGCGGTGTTAATCATGCACGTGATACCACCCATAATACGCGTAAATACGCGAGGTTTCCCATAGCCGATCTTCTTCGGTCTTTTGCCGAAATAATCGTCCGAATAATATTCGTCGTCGAAGTTGTCGCCGTCTTCTTCGTATTCAAAACCGTAGCCGTCGTAGGAAATACGTGTTTTTCTCTTGACGTATTTAATTCTCGGGCGCAAGCATGCGTTGAATATAATCTGCACGATAAGCGTAAGTATGATTGCCGCAAGCGCAATCGTCATCGAGGTCGCAAAGCCTACGAACTCTGCCTTAAAGATATCTGCATAGAAATCTTTCAAGGGCAATTTATCGGCAAAGTTATAATCGACTACCGCGAACAAAACACCGGCAATCAACCAAAACATACCGCCCCAGCTTACTCTGCGGAAACCCTTTTTAAGTCCCACAAAAAACGCAATAAGCAAAATCACGCCACAAGCGATTGCAACGATCATAGGCAATTTCGCCACAACGTCCGATAACGTTAAAAGTGCATGGAAAGGAATCATATTCTTATCTCCTTGTTCTATTCCTTACCCCTTTTCGAGGTTTAGAGTGCTAAAATTATTTATTAAAGTTATCCTTTAAGGAAACGATTTCGGAAAGGACCAAACCGCCCTTTTCGTCTTTACATTTCTTATAATACCCGACGCGCATAAGCTGGAAGGCTTTCCCGTCCTCGCTTTCGCCAAGGTAGGGCTCCGCTTTGCCGTGGAAAATGTGTTCGCTATCCAAATTCATTCTTTCGGTGAAATCCTGACCGGCATATTCCGCGTCCTTCAAAAGGGGCGCGTACTTGCGAATTTCTACGTCCAAACCCGTCTTACCGTCCACCCATTGAATCGTGCCCTTCACCTTGATACCGCTCGTATCGTTCGAAGAACGGCTTTCGGGGACGTAGGAGCATTTCAACTCAACCACGCTACCGTCGTTATCCGTAATGACTTCGTCACAATGGATAATGTACGCACCCTTCAAACGCACGTAGCCGTCCGGCTTTAAGCGTTGATATTTAGGGGGCGGCACAACGGCAAAATCCGCTCTATCGATATACACCGTATTCGAGAACGCCACCTTTCTCGTGCCAAGCTCCGGCTTCAAGGGATGAATTGCGGAGTCAAGAAGTTCTTCCCCTTCGTAGTTGGTGATGGTCACCTTTAAGGGATCGAGCACCGCCATCGCGCGCTCCGCATTTTCGTTGAGATTGTCGCGAATACACGCTTCCAAATAGGAAAGCTGACATTCGGAATTTGCTTTTACAATACCGATCTTGGTACAGAAATCCAAGAGCGCTTCGGGGGGTACGCCGCGATTGCGAAGACCGGTCACCGTCGGCATACGGGGATCGTCCCAGCCGTGCACGTGGTTTTCTTCCACCAAGCGCTTTAAGTAGCGCTTCGACATTACCGTGTTCGTAATGGCAAGTCTTGCAAACTCGATTTGACGGGGCTTCGGCGCAAAACCGAGCTGAATCCCTACCCAATCGTAAAGAGGTCTATGATCCTCGAATTCAAGGGTACAAAGGGAATGCGTCACCCCTTGCAAATAGTCGCAAATCGGGTGTGCGTAGTCATACATGGGATAGATACACCACTTATCCCCCGTACGGTGATGCGTACTGCGCAAAATTCGGTAAATAACGGGGTCGCGCATGTTCATATTCGGCGAGGACATATCAATCTTCGCACGAAGGCACTTGCTACCGTCGGGGTATTTACCCGCTTTCATTTCACGGAAGAGCTGTAAATTTTCTTCTACGCTGCGGTTTCTATACGGACTTTCTTTGCCTGCTTCCGTAAGCGTACCGCGCGTCGCGCTGATCTCTTCGGGGGAAAGGTCGCAAACAAACGCCTTGCCGTCCATAATCAATTTTTCCGCATACTCGTAAATAGTATCGAAGAAATCGGACGCGTACACTTCCTTTGCCCAATCGTAGCCGATCCAAGCAATATCCTTGCGAATCGCGTCGACAAACTCCGTTTTTTCTTTGGACGGGTTGGTGTCATCGAAGAAAAGGTTGCACTTGCCTTCGTACTTTTTCGCCGTACCAAAGTTGACGAGCATACTTTTTACGTGTCCGATATGCAAATAGCCGTTCGGCTCGGGCGGAAAACGCGTTTGTACCGCGGAAATCTTCCCGTTTTCGATATCGTCATTGATAATTTGTTCAATAAAATTCGTCGCTTCTATCGTTTTCATAATCTCTCTCGTTTTTTGTTATTCAAAAGCGTGAATTGCCAACAGTTGGAATCTTTACGACAAGCCCACGATCGTGCCGTCGGAAAGCAAATCGATCTTTTCCGCCGCCGGATGCGCGCCAAGACCGGGCATCAGCATAATCTTGCCTGCAATCGCAACGATAAACCCTGCGCCGCCCTTTAACACGATATCGCGTACCGTCACGCGGAAGCCTTCGGGTCTACCCAACAACTCGGCATTGTCGGAAAGGGAGTATTGCGTTTTCGCAATAATCACGGGCAAATTGCCACAACCCTTTTCTTCAATCGTCTTAATCTTTGCGAGCGCTTCTTCGGAAAAGTCTACGCCGTCCGCGCCGTAAATCTTCTTCGCTACGTTCTCTATCTTTTCGCATACCCCTTCGTCAAGCTCGTAGGGATGACAAAGCTTGGAAGGAATTTCGCAAGCCTTTACAACTTCTTCCGCAAGCTCCTTGCCGCCTTCGCCGCCCTTTAAGAAGACGTCCGTAAACACCGCTACCGAGCCTGCTTCTTGCACCGTCTTAATAACAAAATCGGTTTCCGCTTGCGTATCCGTAAAGAAACGGTTCATCGCTACGACAACGGGTTTTTTGTATACGTTTTTCACGTTTTCGATATGTTTCAAAAGGTTGGGCATACCCTTTGCAAGCGCGTCCAAATTCTCTTCGGAAAGGTTTGCTTTTTCCGCGCCGCCATGCAATTTCAACGCCTTGACCGTCGCTACGATAACCACGCAATCGGGTTCAATCCCCGCCGCACGGCATTTCGTATCCAAGAACTTTTCCGCACCAAGATCCGCGCCAAAGCCTGCTTCCGTGACCGCGTAATCGGCAAGACTCATCGCCGCATACGTTGCTTGTACGCTGTTGCAGCCGTGCGCGATATTCGCAAACGGACCGCCGTGGATAATCGCAGGCGTATGCTCAAGCGTTTGCACCAAGTTCGGCTTCATCGCCTCTTTTAAGAGTACCGCCATCGAACCGACCGCACCGGGGATATCCTTTGCGCGGACGTAGTCGCCGTCCGTATTCAAGCCGACGATGATGTTGCCCAAGCGTTTTTTCAAATCGTCAATGTCGGTCGCCAAGCAAAGCACCGCCATAATTTCGCTTGCCGCGGTGATGTCGAAGTGGTCCTCTCTTTCCACCCCTCTGCCCTTACCGCCGATTTGGATATTGATGAGCTGACGCTCGTTCATGTCCATACAACGATGGAAATAGATATTGTTCAAGTCAATTTTAAGCTCGTTGCCGCGGAAGATATGGTTATCCATCAACGCGCACAAGAGATTATTCGCCGCCGTAATCGCGTGCAAGTCGCCCGTGAAATGCAAGTTAATGTCGGACATGGGTACGACCTGTGCATAGCCGCCGCCTGCCGCGCCGCCCTTGATCCCGAAAACGGGTCCAAGCGAGGGTTCGCGCAAAGCAAGGCAAGCCTTTTTGCCAAGTTTGGAAAGCCCGTCGGCAAGACCGATGGATACGGTCGTTTTCCCTTCACCGGAGGCGGTGGGGTTAATCGCCGTCACCAAAATCAGCTTTGCGTTCCGCTGCGCCGTCGTAGGAAGTGCGATTTTCGCTTTGTATTTGCCGTAAAGCTCTAATTCGTTTTCCGTCAAGCCCAATTTTTGTGCGACCTCACGAATGTCAATCAGCTCGGCGCGTTCTGCAATTTCGATATCCAACAGCATAGATACTCTCCCTCCAAAAGGCAATAAACTCTCACTATATATACTATTAGTTCTATCATTATACCATATATTTTCGAAAAAGGGAATAGTTCTGCCGCGATTTTTTCAATTTTTTTTGGAAATTTTATAAAAAATTTCTTTGTATCTTTCCTTTCGAGAATCCCCTTAAAACGTTTGACTTGACATAGTCAAATGTCGTATAATAGCCATGTATATAAAATTTTATGTAAAGAGGTTTTACGTTATGGCAGAAAAGAGAGCGGTTACGATGGAAAAACTCGTTTCCCTTTGCAAAAACAGGGGCTTTATCTTCCCCGGAAGTGAAATTTACGGCGGTCTTGCGAACACGTGGGATTACGGTCCTTTGGGTGTAGAGCTGAAAAATAACGTCAAGAAAGCTTGGTGGAAGAAATTCATTCAAGAAAATCCCTATAATACGGGCGTTGACTGCGCAATTTTGATGAACACGCGCACTTGGCAGGCTTCGGGGCATCTCGGCGGTTTCTCCGACCCCCTTATGGACTGCAAGAGCTGTAAAGCTCGCCACCGCGCGGACAATCTTGTGGAAAACTACGTCGCCAAGAAAGGTATGGACGTAAAAGTAGAAAGCATGGACAACGACGCACTTGAAGCGTTCATCAACGAACATAAAATCGTTTGCCCCATCTGCGGCAATTCTGATTTTACGTCGATTCGTAAGTTCAACTTGATGTTCAAGACCTTCCAAGGCGTCACGGAAGACAGCGCGAACACGGTATATCTTCGTCCCGAAACGGCGCAGGGTATCTTCGTAAACTTTGCGAACGTACAACGTTCCACTCGTATGCGCGTACCTTTCGGTATCGGGCAAATCGGTAAGTCCTTCCGTAACGAAATCACCCCCGGTAACTTCACTTTCCGTACCCGTGAATTTGAGCAAATGGAACTTGAATTCTTCTGCAAACCCGGCACGGATTTGGAATGGTTCGCATACTGGAAAGATTTCTGCAAAAACTGGCTTCTTTCGCTTGGCATGAAGGAAGAAAACTTGCACCTTCGCGACCACTCCCCCGAAGAGCTTTGCTTCTATTCCAAGGCAACGACGGACTTCGAATACAAATTCGCATTCGGTTGGGGCGAGCTTTGGGGCATTGCGGATAGAACGGATTACGACCTTTCCCAGCACGCGAAGGAATGCGGAAAACCCATTGATTATCTCGATCCCGTCACCAACGAACGTTACGTTCCCTACGTTGTAGAGCCTTCTCTTGGTGCGGACCGCGTTGTGCTCGCTTTCTTGACGGACGCTTACGACGAAGAAGTAGTTGACGCGGAAAAGAACGATATCCGTACGGTGCTTCGTTTGCACCCTGCTCTTGCGCCTTATAAGTGCGCGGTACTCCCCCTTCAAAAGAATCTTTCGGAAGCGGCGGACGCAATCTACGCAAAAATGTGCAAGAAATTCCCTGCAACCTACGACGTAACCGGTTCGATCGGCAAACGCTATCGTCGTCAAGACGAAATCGGTACGCCCTTCTGCGTAACCATCGATTTCCAAACTCTTGAAGACAACACCGTAACGGTACGCGACCGCGATACAATGGAACAAATCCGTGTAAGCGTAGAAGACGCAATCAAGTATATCGAAGAAAAGCTTGAATTCTAATTTTTGAAAAACGCAATTTTATAGCAAATGACAAGGGCAGGTACGCGTTCAACGCATACCTGCCCCGTCTTTTCCCAATTAACTATATGCCCCGAAAGCTGTTTTCACAGCCCTATAGCCGATAGGATATTAAACCCCTGCATTTTTCAGCAGGGGTATTATTCTCATATTCAGTTGTGAGCGTTTTCTCTTTTTTCGTTCACCTGTTGTTGCGATCATACGTCGCGCGCCGGCTCATTCGCCGCATTTCTTTCAGGTTACTTTTTATTTTTTAACGCTCCCGATTATTTCGTTCATTGGTGTTTACCTCGCTTCACCTTTTTTGTTAAAGTACCGTGCCGACTTTTGGTCTATTACCATAGGTCCATTACCTCCTTTAACGTTTTTCTATTTTATGCTGGTTTCCCAGCTCTTAATAGCCCGTTGGAGTATCTCCGTTCCCTTCGATCTTATACGACGATCTACACATTGAATACTCCTCCTTTTCCTTTTTTCTTTCTCCCTCTCGCTGGGCGCTGCGCTTTCCGAATATAATTGATTGCCAAGATTTCGTCAAATCTTATCCGCTACGTTTTTCCACGTAGCTTTTCGGAAAAAATTCGATATATCGATTTTTTTGTAATCTCTTTTTTTATAACGCGTATATTTTAGGCCGCCGCCTCACGTTCGTAAGGAGTCATCGCTTTTTGTACCCTCCTTTTCTTTATTTCTCTTTCGCCGTATCCCTACGGCAGCTTGCCGAGCTCCTCTCGGCTCCCCTTATCATGCCATTGGTATGTCCCCTTCGATTTTATGAAAGTTTCAAACATTTTTTGTTCGTTTCTTTCTTTTGTACCTTTATTATACCAAAAATTTTCTATTTGTCAATAGGTTTTTTGAAAAAAGTTTGAAAAAAATTTGAAAAAGGGCGGAACTCCTTATAAATAAAGGAATTCCGCCGCATAATTTTTTTATAATTCGGCCGTTTTTTTGTTCAAACTTGCCAATTTTACGCCAAAATTGCTTGTGCACGGCGATAACGGTAGGTCTTGCTATTGTATTCGCGCAATGCTTTTCTATAAGCCTTATACTCGTTCTTAAAAGTAATAAAGTTTTCTTCGTAGTAGGTCACGTCCTCATGGAATCCTTCCTTTTTCTTAATCGCTTTAATTTTGGATTGAATATGTAAATGAATCCACTCTACGATCAAAAACACGAACAAAACAACGCCAATATACAGCCACATACCCGAAGTATTTACTTCCATCGTGCTTTGATGATAGAAGAGCGTTGGATATTTTCTTCCGTCAGGCATTATCTTATAATACTTATCCATTGTTTTTTGACAAGTGATGAAAATGACCACCGCCGTCGCCAAAATCACACCGACGAAAAAGATTTGTCCAATTAAAAATCCCGTCTTTGCCTTTTCAAATTCTCGTTCCTTTCTATGCGTGCCAATACGGTTTACAAGCAAAACGATCAACATAATAAGAATAGAATATACTACGTATATGGCGATAAAATAGCTCCAAAAAAAGCGCGACTCTTCAAGCAAAGTAATTTTATTGGCATACGTATAATGAAAATCTTTATCCCACAAGCCCAACATTTCCATCGGCGATTTTCCGTTATCCATAAGCGAGAAAAAGGTCATTGCTACGCTAATCATCATAACAAACCAACCCCACACCCAAACGTTGCTCACCGCTTTTTTCTTGTGCAGCTTGGTTAGCTTTTGAATTTTAGCAGGCATACGGTTTAAGGGTTTCTCCACCGTTTCCGGTTTTTCGGGCGCGACAAAGCCGTCTACATATTCTTGCGCACACGCGCGTTCTATTTCAATACCGTGCAACACGCGCCATACGATCACCGACGCAACTGTCGCGAGCGCAAACACGATAGAAAGCACCATCGGTAAAATCAAGCCAATCCCTGCGTCCATCAAGAAATCTTCCACCGTAGATTTGCCTTTAATAGAAAGCGCCATTACAATTACGTACAAAACTACCGCGCCGACCGACACGATCTCGTGCATCCATACCTGCGAAAACCGCTTATCCGCCGTTTTTGCCGAAAACGAGCACCATAAAGCGACCGCTGCATACGCCAAACAAAGCGCCGCCGAAATTAAAAGTCCGTTCGCAAAGCCTTCGTCCATTTTTGCTATATCGTAGACGTTCCCAGCGTCTTCACCCAACACCTTCATTGCGGAAAGCCCGTACAAAGGATAGAGAAGCAACGCAAAAAGCGCAAATGCAAGAATGGGCAAATGCCGTAAAATCGGCAAGAGTTTACGATATTTCATCGCGTTTTGATTTTCACTCATAAAAACACCCCTTTTTCCTTTATGTTAACTATTATAACAATTTCTATGAAAAAAGTCAATAGCGCGTTTATTAAAATATTTTTTAATTTTACAAATTAAAAGGCAGCCAAACGACCGTTTGGCTGCCTTATCCTTTTCTTTATTTATTCCATTTTTAAGGCGAATTTTTCGAGCAATTCTTTGTCTCGTAAAAGTACGCCGCCACCGAGTACCGTCGCAAACTGCGGTTCTTCAAAAACTTGATATCGCATCCCAAGCTTTGCGCCGATATATTGCGGAGCGTAGGGAATTTTCATAATTCCGCCCGAGAGATAAACGCCCGTGCGGTGCACCGTTGCCGACACTTCCGCAGGCAACGCACACAATACCTGCTCCGCGTATTCCACTACTTTATTTATATAAATACGCAAGCAGTCGGTCAATTCTTCCGCCGTTACAGACGTTGCGGACGGTTGGAAGGTTTCCGTAGAGCTCCCTTCCGCTACCATCGTGCCAAGCGCCGTGTTGGAAAGAGAACCGATTTCGTTTTTCACCTTTTCCGCTGTAAGCGGTCCAATTAAAAGCCGTTTCTTTGCCGAAATTTTGGAAATGATGTTCGCGTCCATATTATTCCCGCCGACGTTCATGGAAACACCGCCGATAATGCCGTCAAGGGAAATGACCGCGATATTCGTCACCCCACCGCCGATATCCAAGCAAAATACGGGATCGGTCGCGGAAAGCACCGCCCCTGCGCCAAGCGCTGCCAAATAGGGCTGCTCTACAAACCATACCTTTTTCAAGCCGCATTCTTCCGCAAGAGTTGCATACCCCGATAAAGCGCGCGGAGAAATTCCACAGGGCACGGAAATCAAAACGTGCGCCTTTCTAATACTTCCTTTTTTTAATCCCACGCGCGATAAAAAGGTTTTGAGCATCACCGTCGCCAGCGACATATTCACCACTTCCCCTTCGTAAATGGGGGAAATGATATTTGTAAACTCCGCCGTTTTACCAATTAAACTTTTCGCCGTTTTGCCGATTGCTTTTATCTTTTCGCCGTCAGCCGAAACCGCCACGCAGGACGGTTCAGCAAGCACAATGCCGCTGTTCGTGTCCGCGCGGTAAATTTTGGTCATTGACGTACCTAAATCAATCGCAAGTTTTATCATTTTCCACTCCTTCCCCCACAAAACGTGGGGAGCAGGTACGCGTTGAACGCGTTTTTATTGCAGTTTTCTTTCCGCCCAATCAAGAAGCGTTTCGCAAAGCTCCAACGGCAAGCCCACCACGTTAGAATAACTACCGTGAATCTTTTTCACCAAGCCGCCGTCCTGAATTCCATACGCGCCGGCTTTGTCCATCGGCGAGCCGCTATGGATATACTTCCAAATCCATTCGTCGGAAAGGTCGTTGAAATACACGCTCGTTTTTTCCGCTTTCACTTTTGCACGGTATTTCCCGTTTTTGACGCTTGCCACGCAAACGCCCGTCCATACCTCGTGTTTCTCGCCCGAAAGCATTTTCAGCATGCGGAATGCGTCTTCTTCGTCCTTCGGTTTTCCGAGCACTTCTTTGCCAAATACGACTACCGTGTCCGAGCCGAGCACGAATTTCCCTGCGTTTTCTTCCCGAAAAGCTACCTCTTCCGCTTTTCTGCTTGCCAAGGTTTCCACCAAAGCTTTTGCTGAAAGCTTGCCTTTTACCTCTTCATTCGCGCTTGAAGGAATCACCTCAAACTCTTTGATAAGCTCCGCCAAAAGTTCTTTGCGCCGCGGAGACGCGCTTGCTAAAATCCAAGACATTTTTATCCTAATAAAGAAGCCGCCCGGTTCGAGCGGCTCTTTTCACCTTACAATATTTCGAGATTCTTTTTGAACGCTCTCTTGAATTCGGGATTCGCCGCTTCCGCATCGCGAATTTCAAGCGCAGCGTCACCTGATACCATCGTTTTCATGATCACCGAGTCGCCGAGTACGTCGCAATTCAAGCCGGTCACCAAACCGCAATGCGTTCTATCTAAGCTCTCCGCAATACGAAGCAATACGCCAAGTTTCTTGACAGCGTCAAGGTCTTCGTCCAAAACGATTCCCTTATATTTTTGCCATTCAATCATCGGCA
Organism: Clostridiales bacterium; assembly: GCA_015071005.1. GTDB lineage: Bacteria > Bacillota > Clostridia > Christensenellales > Borkfalkiaceae > Scatosoma. The sequence goes on from SVIG01000001.1 coordinate 137,698, forward strand.
CGTCTTCGTTGTTGTGACAACCTGCCACAAACGCCGCGAGAATGATTTCTCTATGCGTTGCGCCGTGAATGGACGAATTCAAGATCGTGTAGCAGCTATGCTTTGCGTGGCCGTAATATTTCACACGCATACCGCAATCGTGCAAGCTCGCCGCAATTTTTAACACTTTCAAATACTGACGGGGGAACTTGTGCAACACGCGCAACTGCTTGAAAAGCTGTACGGAAAGCTGAATCACGTGCTCTACGTGTTTCACGTCGCAGCCGTAATATTTGACAAGCTTATCGAGCGAATAAGTAAGCACGTCGGAGATAGGTTTTTCCTGCGTGAGGGGCAATGCTTGGTTAATCATCAAGCCTTCGCGAAGTCCGCACGCGCCAATCGTGAAGCTCTCGATATTCATATAATCCACAAAGGATTTTACAATCGCCATCGCCGCAGGCATAATGTCCGCACGCGCCGGGGAAAGACCTTTGATCTTCTTACGCTTGTCCACGTCGAGCGCTTTAAGCATATCGTAAATACTCGTGAAATCTTCCACCGCAAGCTTGTAATTGTGCGCCGTTTCCATCGGGTACTTTCTTACCAAACGACTGATTTTGAAAAGATTTCTAAACGAACCGCCAACACCGATCATTTGCGTTTCGGGATCGATGTCCTTCAACCACTCGATACCTTTGAGCTGTTCGGTAAAGAATTCTTCCACGTGCTTTGCCGCAACCTCGGGCGACTCGTCCGCCGCGAAAAGGTCGGTGAGCGTCACCGCGCCAAAAGGCAGGTTTGCATAGCCGAGCACGTTTCTTCTATTATAATAAATAATCTTCGCGCTACCGCCGCCAATTTCCAAGATTAAGCCCTTGGGAATGTCCATAGAGTTGATAACGCCGCGATATACGAGCAACGCTTCTTCCTCTTCGGAAAGTACGCGAATAGTGATATTGCAGCTCACTTGGATTTCATCCAAGAAGGAGCGCTGATTTTTTGCGCGACGCACCGCTGCCGTACCAACGGCGATGATGCGGTCTACCCCGCTCGCGTCACAAAGACGTTTGAACATTTTTAACGTCTTAATCGTTTCCGCGATTCTTTGGGGCTTCAAAAAGCCGTCTCTTTCCATGTCTTGACCAAGACGAACGCTTTCTTTTAATTCGTCCACGACCATGAAATGCCCGTCCGTGAACATATCCACGATAACGAGTCTGGCCGTATTCGAACCCAAGTCAATAATACCGATTTTTTCCACTTTTTACTACCTCTTACTCTTTCAGCGGACCGCTTGTCCGCCCTTGTATATTTCTCTATTTTTCCCGAATATTCATATTTTTAGGGACTGCGTAAAAAATGCCCTCGTCCCCTATCCTAAATTTTCCCATAGTTTACCACATAAAACGGTTTTTGTAAATACCCTTTTTGAAATTTTTTATTGATTTTTGCAATTTTTCTTATTTTGGACAAAAAAGCCTACATTTTTTGTGCATTTTGCAAAGCTGAGCTTTGAGGCAATCTTAGTTCTTTGCCGTTCGTGTGTTAAGTAAGCCCGTTCTCTCTTTGAGTAAACACTTTGGACAAGTTTTTAGGCTGAGCTTTGAGGCAATCTTAGTTCTTTGCCGTTCGTTTTACCATCAACGTCGTTTTTCTTTGAAAAAGAAATGCCACGCCGAGAATGTCTAAAAACGCATTCACGCAATAAAAAGGACGGCTTTCGCCGCCCTAATTATAGCCTAATATTTATGCTTTCATACCCGTTAAATATTTTTCACCAAAAACTCCCCAAGCGCCCAAAAATCGTCGAAGGCATATTCCGGTTTTTCGCGTTCGATTTCCCCTTCTTCCGCATACCCGACAGCGAGCAAAGCGCAGTCTACGCCGTTCTCCCTCGCGCCCTCTAAATCGTGGAATCGATCCCCGACCATCAGCGTCTCTTCCCTCGTCGCACCAAGCTGCCGCATCGCTTCGGTAATCACCGACGCTTTCGTGGGAAAACTCCCGTCTATCCCACTCCCGACCTGCGCGGAAAGATAGCGATCAAACCCCCATCTTTCCGCGATAATATCCGCGTAAATCTTGGGCTTTGAAGTTGCCATCGCCATTACGTAACCCTTTTCTTTCAAGACTTTCAGCGTTTCAAGCACTCCTTCAATGGGCTCGTTTTGGTACACCCCCGTTTTGGAGTATTCCTCGCGGTATTTTCTCGTCGCTTCCCGCGCCGTTTCTTCGTCCAAACCAAAATAATTTTGGAAGGAATACATCAGCGAAGGACCGATACATTTTTCAAGCTGCTCCTGCTTGGGCGCAGGCAAACCAAGCTCCTTTAACGCATACCGAATACACCCGAAAATCCCAGGGTGCGAATAAATCAACGTCCCGTCTAAATCAAAAAGAATATACTTGTATTTCCGCATAGCTTACTCCTTTTTTCCTTGGAAATCTTACCACAAGAGCCAGACGTTTGTCAAGCATTCTTTGCGCGGTAAAACCCAAATAAGGACAAGCCGATTAAAAAGATTCCAAATCCCTTTCGAAGTAAAAGAGCGGACGCAGTCGACGCCAAAAACGCGCCTAACGCGGAAAAGGCAAGCGCAGGCAACGCCACCCATAGAATACTGCGCGTTTGCAAGAGTCCGTTTTCCGCGTGCGTTTTGAGCGCAAAAAGACTCATGGGCAAAAAGGAAAATAGATTCGCGCATTGCGCTATCTTTTGCGGCACGTTCCCAACCAACAACAAAAGTGGAATCGTCACCGTACCTCCCCCCATTCCCATACCGGCAGGAATACCGCCTAAAAAACCAAGCAAGACATATAAATAAAAGCTCATTTCAACCTTCTTTTTTCTATTCAACGCGTACACGGTACACCCTTTTTAGTTTGAAAACACCAAAAACGCGCCTGCAAAAAGCTGCAAGAGCGCAAACGTCAAATTCACCGCTTTGACGGGCAGCTTGCCCAAGAGTCTTGCCCCTAAAAAGCCGCCGAAGCTCACCCCGATCGCGGTGGGGATAAGCACTTGTGATACGGCGTAGCCGTTGTAGGCGTAGATTAAAAACGAGAGCAGACATATCGGCAAAATCAGCAAAATCGCGGTGGCGTGCGCGACCTTTTCCGTCAAGCCCGTCTTTTGAAGTAGCGGTACGGCAATCATACCGCCCCCACCGCCAAAAAGACTGTTTGCCGCGCCGACAAGCGAGCCGAATAAAATCCGCTGACCGTATTTTCCCTTTCCCTTTTCCATCTTTTTCCCCTTTTTACCTACATTATCCGTAATTTTTTCAAAATTATCAAACTTTTTCGTTTTTTAGGCGGCGTAAATGCTTGCCAAGCGCGCGATTTTATATTAAAATAATGTAGTGAGTATTTTTAGGCTCGGATTTTATGCTTTGCATAAGCGAACGAAAAAATATTCCAATCAAGAAGAAAAAACAAAAACCAAAAAGGTGGTTATATGAGAAACAATCACAAACGTAGCAAGAGTAAATTTCTTGCATTTTGCTTATCGGTAATGATGGTTTCGTCCGCAGCAGCCTTCGCTTCTTGCTCGAAGAAAACTACGGTCGACAATTCTTCCGATTCCACGACGGATACGGAAACGGAATCCACGTTGAGCGATCCCAACTTGCTCATTAAAAACGGCGGTTTTGAAACGTTCAACACGAACAAAGGCTTGAACGCAATCGGTACGTCCGTTAGCGGCTGGACCCTCACGAAAAACACTTCGTCCTCCGGTACGGCAGACACGTCGCAGGCGGCAAGCGGTATCATCAACTTGGAAGAAAAAGCTTGGGATAAACTCACGGGCGAAAATCCCGAATATAACGTAGAAACGCTCACCGTTGAAGAAGCGGAAGCGGCGTGGGATAAGCTCACCGTTAAACAAAAGCTCGCTTTCTACGATAAATGGAAAAAGGATAATCCCGACGGCACGATTTCGAAAGATCTTTCTTTCTATGAAGCGTTCAATATCGAAAGCAAGGATATCCCCAAGGTAGACGCGTTCCAAACGCACCACACGGATGCTGAAAAGGCGGCTATTGCGGAAGAAACCGGCAAAGATTTCGACGATTACAACGTCTTGATGCTCCACAACCAAAACCCGAAAGAAGCGGATTCTAACGAAGAAAAATGGAAAGGTACGGCATATAAGTTTACTTCTTCCTCTACCGTTACGATTCCTGCAGGCGCTTCCGCGCAGTTCTCCGTTTGGGTACGCACGGAAGATTTAAGAGCTCCTTTCGATCAAAACGTTGGTCAACCGGCAGTTGGCGTCGGCGCGTATATTAGCGTGACCAACTCGGTCGGCGGCAGAACGTTGGATCGTTACGAGGTTAAGAACATCAACACCGAGCTCATGGATCAGGCAAGCCTTGTCAACGAATGGGCAAAATACACCTTCTATATCAAGGGTTCGTCCTACACGCAAACGACCTTCTCGGTGGTGCTTGGTCTTGGTCAAGGCGGCGGCTCGGACAACTTTGAATATGTAAACGGTTACGCATTCTTCGACGATATTCAATGCGAAATCATTGAAAACGACGTTTTGGAAGCTGGTCTTTCGGCAGCGGGCATCGTTAGAAACGATACGAATCCCGAACAAGACGAAATAGCTCGTTTCACGGATACGAAAGAAGGCAAAAAGACGGTTGACGCATACCAAGAAGCAAGTAGAAACACGTTCGCAATCGACTATTTCGGCGGCTTCGATGCGGCAGACGACGTATTTGACAACGCTTCCTTTGGTACGACGAAGAGTGAAATCAACGGCGTAGAATACGATTCCCTCGCTTCCGATAAGGGCGGCAACCCTTATATGAACCTTAATAACGGCGGTTTCAGCAATGAAGGCGACGTGACGAAAGTATTCGATAACTTCAACGCAATCAAAACGGAAGCAGGCTACGGCGATAACGTAGACGCGGACGGTAACCCTGTCAACACAAACAATAGCGACCTTTGGGAAATCTATGAAGAACATTTCCTTGATACGAAGTTTGGTGAAAACGATCCCGTATTGATGCTTTTGAGCACGAACGGCGTTGCTTACACGGCAGAAAGCGGGTACAGCTTCCAATTCTCGAAAGACGTTCAATATATGGCGATTTCCGTATTCGTTAAGACGTCGAATATGTACGGTTTCACGGGCGCGGGCATCACGCTTACCGATAGCGCGAACACGGACAACAAAGCGTCCATCTCCGCAATCGATACGACGAATATCACCCCTGTAAAGATCGGCGATAACGAAGACTATTACGAAGGTTGGCAACAATGCTTCTTCTTCGTGGAAAACACGTCTAAAGATGAAAATGCGAAATTCGATATTTCCTTCACCTTCGGCCCTACCGCAATCGACGGCACGACGGTTAGCAGCTACCATTACGGTTTTGCGGCATTCTCGCAAATTTCCTGCTATCCCATGACGTTGCAGGAATACGACAGCGTTTCCGCTAGCACGTATGCAAAACTCTTCAACGTAACCGGTCAGCAACCCGATTTGGGCTCTGGCAACAGCGGTTTCGATACCCCTACGGCTACGAAGAATGCCATTGAAAAAGGTATTGCAGATCCTTCCACTTATAAAGGCGTGTATGCGGATAGCGCGTACATCACGATGAGTGGTAACGACGCAACGATCAATAAGCACCTCAATGCTGGTCTTATCAACAAAAAGCATTTCACCGATACGGAAGAAGGCTACTATGCAACGGCAACGGGCGCATGGATTGACGGCATTAAAGGCGTAGCTGGCAGCGGTGCGACGGCTGTGGAAGCTTGGAATACGGTAATCGGCGAAGAATCCACGCAACCCATTCTTATTTGGAACGGCGCGGATAAACAAGTGCTCGACGCTGATGGTAAACCCGTTCTCGACAGCAATAATAACCCCACTTACGTTTATAGCAATAAGCCTTACGGCTATATCGGCAACACTACGACGATCGCATCGGGCAACACCGTTGTTATCTCTACCCGTGTAAAGGTGAGCGCAGACGCAGTTGCGTACGTATATCTTATGGATATGAGCGACGACAACTACAACGAAGTGCTTTCCATCGGTAGAAACTTGACCTATTGGTACGACAACGACGGCAACGTTCGTTCGGAAGATCCTTCGGAAGCGACGAGCGAAATCGTACTTCGTTTGCAAAAGAACGGTCTTTACAAAGTCAATACCAAGTGGAGCGGCTACAAGTCCCTCACCGCAGAACAAAAAGCGGATTTGGATAGCAAAGTATTTGCAAACCTTGCAAACTACGGTACGGACAGCGAAGGCAACCTTGTCGTAGCGGAAGGCGGCGCAAGCCACGCATACAGCGATTATTGGAACAACGAAGGCGAAGACGGCATTGCGTTCTATAAGAGTGGCGAAAGCTACTATGCTGACCGCGCTTGCACGGTGGAAGTTACCCCCTTCACGGCGCTCAACGGGCTCAATGCTCGCTACGAAGCGATTGAAGGCAGCAACGAAAAGCAACTCTTCCAAAAGGTTGAAAATACGAACGGCGAATGGGCGACGGTAAGCTTCTATATCCGCGCTGGCAGCCAAACGAAGAGCTACCGCTTGGAAGTATGGAGCGGCGCAAGAGATGGCAGCGAAGTAAGCGCTGAAAATTCCTACGTTCTCTTCGATGCAAACCCTGGTCTTGCTAGCTCGGCACAAACGCATTTCGATAACCTTATGACCGCTTGGGAAAAGGACGATACGCTTGACAAGTTTGAAAATGTATTCTCCTACTACGATTCCAACACCTATCTTCGTTACAACGCAGATTTGGATGAAAACGGCGTAGGCAACGTATACGACAGCTACAAAGCAGAATCCAAGACTTCCGGCATCGCGTATATCGAAAAGGACGAAGACTTGAGATACACGACACTCGTAGACTTCTCGTACAACGATGAAAAGGTAACGGCTTCGACGGATACGGATACGGACGATGATACGACGGAAAGCGAAGACGGCGGCGAAGAAACGAACGCTTGGCTCCTTGCAAGCTCGCTCATCCTTGCAGGCGTACTCCTGCTTGCAATCGTTAGCTTGATTATCCGTAAGGTAATCAAAAAGCGTCGTAGAAATGCGGCAGTTGTTGCAAAACCCAAGAAAGTGAAAGTAAAGAAAGCGAAAAAGGCAAAAGCTTCGAAGAAGGTAGAAACCGAAGAAATCGACGAAGATAGCCCTTATAACGACTAATCTTTCGCAAAACTAAAACAAAGAAACCGCCACGGCAGTTTGCCGTGGCGGTCTTTTATTATTTATTATATTGTAGACTAAAAACGTTTTTTACGTTGCCCTTATCCCTTTGGGTAAATGGTTTTTCACTACGCCGTTTACCGCTTTCCCTAATCCAAGCGGTAACCCGTTGATACATACGACGCACCAACCGTTTTTCACGCTCTCGTCTTCAAACGTTTCCCCACGCAAATATTTTTGTAAACGAGTATCCGTTTCCGAGAAATCCACAAGGTTTTTGCATTCTTCCTTTTTAACGCAAGTTGCCAAGGAATGGCAGGGCTCGAAACGCCCGTTTTTCACTTCCCCAAGCCTTACGCCAACGCGTAATACCTGCAAGCCCTTCCAATCGAAAACGCCGTTTGGCAGCTCGTATAAAACGCCGTTGTTTTCGTATAATCTTCTTGCAAATTTTTCATGGAAAAACGTCTTTTCAAATTCTCGATAAGCTTTTTCTCCGCTCGAAGTGACGCTTGCCTTAGCTTCCTTGATGCGAGAATCCCATTCCGCCGTCTTTCCTACCTTTTCAAAAAGCGCAACGAAATGCCCTTCCCCTTTGACTTTATGGGGATAGAGTTTTTCTTGCTTCAAAAGGCGCATTTCGGGGTGCTTTTGCAAATAATCGCATACCTGCCCCTCGTCTTCGGCTGTTGCAAAGGTACAAGTGGAGTACACGAGCCGACCGCCATCTTTGAGCATTTGCGTAGCCGATTCTAAAATTTCCGCCTGCCGCTTTGCACAAAGCGCAACGTTTTCTTCGCTCCATTCGGATAAGGCCTCTTCCGCATTTTTGCGGAACATACCTTCTCCAGAGCAGGGCGCGTCTACGAGAATTTTATCAAAATAACCTTGGAATTTTTTTGCTAAATCGGCGGGGTATTCGTTGGTGACCACCGCGTTTTTAATCCCCATTCGCTCTACGTTTTGCGAGAGAATTTTCGCGCGAGAAGAAATGGGCTCGTTGAGTACGATCACTCCTTCCCCTTGCATTTTACAAGCGAGCTGCGTACCCTTCCCACCAGGCGCGGAGCAAAGATCAAGTACTTTTTCCCCGCTTTGTACGTCCAAAAGCGGCGCGGCGGACATCGCCGACGGCTCTTGCGAATAGAACGCGCCTGCGAAATGGTAAGGCGACGCCCCCACCTTTTCCGCATGCGTGTAAAAGCCGTTTTCTTCCCAAGCAATCGGCTCGTCCAAGAAGGGCAAAAAGCCTTTCAACGCGGACACGCCCCCCTTCAACGGATTCAAACGCACCCCTTTATACGGCGAATTCTCATAGCACGCGAAAAAAGCTTCCCACTCGTTTTCGGGAAGCTGCTTTTTCATATTTTCAATAAATTTTTCAGGTAATTGCGCCATAATCGTCACCGTAATCAATCTAAATAGGTTTCAAATTCCTCGGGGGTAAAAATGCGTGCTTTTTTCGCTTGTGCTGATTTTAAGCGCGCGCCGTTTTCCGTTTCAAAACAAACGTACACGTCGCACGTTTCCGCGTGCGTTGTGAAAAACGCGCCCTGGGAAAAAGCCTTGCTCAAAAGTTTTTTTGCAAGCGGAAGCTGTAATTCCAAGGGATGGGAAAAACAAACGACTTTGCTTTTTAATTTACCCTCTTTTGCGCGCTTGCGTTTTTCTCTATCGGCAAAAACGTGAAATTCCGCTTTGATTTTTTCCCGTTCTTCACGGCGTTTTTCCTGTTCTTTCCTATGCTTTGCTTGCGCACGCGAACGTATCGGCTCGATTTCGTAATTGGAAATTTTGCCAAGCTGTATTTCGTATTTTTCAAGCAACTGAACGAGCGTACAATTTTCCGCTTTGCACATCGCTTCGGCGACCTTCATCGTCGCGTACGCGTCATCTACCGCGCGATGAGCGGTAAATTCCACACCAAGCTCCTGCGCGATTGCGCCAAGCCCGAATTGACGTGAAAACTCCTTCACCGCGTTCATATATAAGAACTGCGTATCCGCAAAGGAAAACTCAAACGAAGGCAAGGAAAAACGTTTGCTTTCCAAATTCAAATATTTCACGTCGTTGATGGTCGCGTGACCGACGACCAACGTATCTTTGTCTTGCAAAAGGGAATAAATTTTTTCTGCTTTTTCCGTAAAAGTGGGATATTTTTTGAAATCGGAATATTCGTAAGGCAACACCAACCCTTGCGTGCCTTTTCTATCGGTAAGGTGGAATCCCCCCTGCGGATTGATCAAAATATCTTCCTTTTCCAAAATGGAAAAGTTTTCATCCGTCAGGCAGTATCCGAATGCGCAAATCTTTGCGAATTGCTTATTCACCACCGAACATTCAATATCAAAAAATAAATACTTCATAGATTAAAAACTCGTTTTTTCTTTGGCTTTTTGGATTGAAAATGGCGAGTGTTTTTCGCGACTCGCCAAAGAATAAATAAAAGAAAACTATCTGCGAATAGCCCGACAAAGTGTCGCGCCGCCGTCCGCAAGTGTAAAATTAAGCAGGCTGCAAGCAAGACGAGGCGCTGTGAAGGGGCATACCGAATAGTATGTGACTGATCCACAACGAAGTGTCGCGCCGCAGAATCTTAATTTTTAGGAAGAATGACTTTTTTGCCACCCATATACGGCTGCAACGCTTCAGGAATCACTACGCTGCCGTCCGCTTGTAAGTGGTTTTCGATGAATGCGATCAGCATACGCGGGGGGGCGACTACCGTGTTGTTCAAAGTGTGTGCGAGCTTGGTCTTGCCGTCGTCGTCCTTATAACGAATGGAAAGACGTCTTGCTTGCGCGTCCGTAAGGTTCGAGCAAGAACCCACTTCGAAATATTTCTTTTGACGGGGACTCCAAGCTTCTACGTCGCAGCTCTTGTATTTCAAGTCCGCCAAGTCACCCGTGCAGCAGCCGAGCTGTCTTACGGGAATATCCAAGGAACGGAAAAGCTCTACCGTATAGCTCCAAAGCTTTTCGTACCAAGCGTCGCTTTCTTCGGGCTTACATACCACGATCATCTCTTGCTTTTCGAATTGGTGAATACGGTAAATACCGCGTTCTTCAATACCGTGCGCACCCTTTTCCTTTCTGAAACAAGGCGAGTAGCTCGTGAGGGTCAAGGGAAGCTTCTTCCCATCGATGATTTGACCCATGAAACGGCCGATCATAGAGTGTTCGCTCGTACCGATCAAGTACAAGTCTTCCCCTTCGATCTTATACATCATATTTTCCATTTCATCGAAGCTCATAACGCCCGAAACCACGTCGCCGTGGATCATGTAGGGCGGAATTACGTAGGTGAAACCCTTGTCGATCATGAAATCGCGCGCATACGTGAGCACCGCGGAGTGTAATCTCGCGATGTCGCCCGTCAAATAATAGAAGCCTTGACCGGAAGTACGGCGCGCGGAATCTACGTCGATACCGTCGAGATTTTCAAGAATATCGAGGTGGTAAGGCACGTCGAAGTCGGGTACTTTCGCTTCCCCGAAACGTTGCAATTCTACGTTTTCGGAATCGTCTTTGCCGACGGGTACGTCGTCCGCTACGATATTGGGAATCGCCATCATCGCTTTTTTGAGCGCGGCTTCTACTTCTTCCCCTTCTTTTTCGATAGCGACAAGTCTATCCGCGTCCGCCTTTACTTGCGCTTTTACCGATTCCGCTTCTTCGCGTTTGCCTTCCTTCATAAGCATACCCACTTGTTTGGAAAGGGTATTTCTTGCCGCACGAAGAGCGTCCCCCTCTGCAATGAGCGCGCGACGCTTTGCGTCGAGTGCAAGCGCTTCGTCTACGAGGGGAAGCTTATGGTCTTGGAATTTTCTTTGAATGTTCGCTCTTACAAGCTCGGGATTCGTACGAATCAAATTGATATCAATCATGATTGCTCCTTTTGAGAAGAACTTTTTTTCTCTATGATTCAGATTTTTTGGCGTTTTCGCCGAAAATCACCTTAATTTTTCTCTATTATACAACTTTTGCAACGCAAAATCAATTAAATGCCCTTATCCCATGTCAAATTCTTGTGAAATTTTCTCAAAAAACTTGAATTTTGTAAAACCCTATGGTATAATTATACCATATCCTTGATTTTTACGGAGAGAACCCGTTATGAAAAAAGAAAAACAACCCAAAGCGGAGCAAGGCGAAAAGAAAAGTATTTTTGCCAAGCTTTTCAAAAAGAAAGAAAAACAGCCGACCGCGCACGTACACGTGACTCGCTTCCACGCGCTCGCTAGCGAAGGTCTGTCCACCGCGCAGGTAGACGAACGAATCTCACAGGGTTTGGTGAATAAGACGGTCAAAAAATATTCCAAAACGTACAAAAGTATCTTCATCGGGAATATTTGCACCTTCTTCAACCTACTGTGTTTGATTGCCGCCCTTGCGTTGCTTTTGGCGCGCGCGCCCATATCGCAATTCTCGTTCGTGCTGATTTTCCTTTGCAACATCTTCGTGAGTATCTTCCAAGAAATTCGCGCAAAACGGAAAATCGACAAACTATCTATCCTATCGTCCCCGACGGCGAAAGTCATACGAAACGGCGAGAAAATAGAAATTCCCGTCGAAGAAATCGTTGTGGACGACGTACTCATCATGAATGCAGGGCAACAAGTTCCCGCCGACTGTATCGCCCTCGAAGGCAATGCGGAGCTCAACGAATCCCTGCTCACGGGTGAATCGGTACCCGTAAAAAAGAACGACGGCGACGAGCTTTTTGCCGGCTCCTTCATCGCAAGCGGTCAAGTGGCGGCGCGTGTGGATAAGATCGGCGAAGACACGTATATTAGCAAACTCACTTCCAAAGCGAAGAAATATAAACGCCCGAACTCGGAAATTATGAACTCGATCAATTTGTTCATTCGAGTGATCGGTTTGGCAATCGTACCCGTTGCGATTTTGATGTTCTTCACCAACCTGCGCGGCAGCACTACAAGCTGGGCAGAGTTAGCGGCGTCAGGCGGTTTTTGGTCCAACCTTTTCAAGGGCAACGAAGTCTTGAACGAGACGATTCAAAAGACCTGCTCGGTGGTCATCGGTATGATTCCGTCGGGGCTGCTCTTATTGACCACCGTCGCACTCTCGGTCGGTATGATCCGTTTGGCGAAATATAACACTCTCGTACAAGATATGTACTCCCTTGAAATGCTCGCGCGCGTCAACGTGCTTTGCTTGGATAAGACGGGCACGATCACCGACGGACGTATGCGCGTAAGCGATTGCATCTTGCTCAATGCGACGACGGAATACGGCATTGACGATATTCTCGGCTCTATGCTCGCTTCCTTGAACGATAACAACCAAACGTCCATAGCCCTTTATGAACGCTTCGGGCATTCGACTGCGCTCACTCCCATCGCAACCCTACCCTTCTCGTCGGCGAGAAAACTCTCCGCCGTCACTTTCGAGGACGTCGGTACGTTCGTTATGGGTGCGCCCGAATTTGTCTTAAAACCTATGCCTGCGCGCATTGACAAAATCGTCAAGCAGTATGCGCAAATGGGTTTACGCGTACTCGTAATCGGGCACTCGACAGGTAGCTTACAAGGGGACAAAATCCCCGCTGGACTTCGCGCGATGGCGATCATTACCCTTTCGGATAATATCCGTCCCGACGCGATTGATACAATCAAATGGTTTAGAGAAAACGACGTTGCCGTCAAGGTCATTTCAGGTGACAACCCTGTTACCGTGTCCGAAGTGGCGCGTCGCGCAGGGATCAAAAATGCGGCGCAATTCATTTCCTTGGAAGGCTTGTCCGAGATCGAAGTGGAAAACGCGGCGAATCAGTACACGGTATTCGGCCGTGTTACCCCCGAACAAAAGGCGATTCTTATCCGCTCGATTAAGAAAGCGGGCAACACCGTTGCCATGACGGGCGACGGCGTAAACGATATTCTCGCTATGAAAGAGGCGGATTGCGCCGTGTCGGTAGCTTCGGGTAGTGAAGCGGCGAGAAACGTTTCTAACCTTGTATTACAAGACAACAATTTCGGCTCGATGCCCAAGATTGTAAACGAGGGTAGACGAGTTATCAATAATATCAAGAATTCGTCCGCGCTGTACATTATGAAGACGCTGCTCACCTTGATTTTGGCGACCGTTTGTATCGCGCTCAAGAGCCAATATTTCTTCACGACGAATAATATGATGCTCTTTGAATTCTTCATCAGCGCAATCCCGTCGTTCGTGCTGTCCTTGCAACCGAATACCAACCGCGTGAAAGGGAAATTTATCCCCTATGTATTAAGCCGCGCGATACCGGGCGCGCTAACCCTAGCCATCGGTATTCTCTCGCTGTACGTTATCCATAGAACGGACCTTGCCGATAACTTCGGACTCATAGACGCTATGGGGAATAATACGGCGGAATATCAAGCGCTTATGATGCTTACCCTTACGTTTGCCGGGCTTGTAATGCTGTATCGTATTTGTCAGCCGTTTAACGTGACGAGAGCGGTACTCTTCATCCTTTCGGCGGCGGCGTGTTTCGTAGTCGTAGGGATTCCAGTACTCGGCGAAATCGTCTTCGAGGGCTGGGAATTCATTGAATTGTCGATGGCGCAGGTGTTGCTTGTCGTGATTATCGTGCAGGCGTGTTTCCCGATTTCGGGCGTTTTGATACGCTTCTTTGATATGATTAACCCCGTCGACAAGGATAATCCTTGACCTAGTATTAGCGTCTTACCGTACGTTTTTTAAGAGCGTTTCGTTTCTGCTATGAGAAACGTGTGTTAAACGGCGTTTTTTAGGGATAATCCTTGAGCGGTTGGCAACCGCAGGCAATTTTAATTGCTACCGTATGTTTTTAAGAGAGCTTGCATAAATTGCAGGCTCTCTTTGATATATTGGTGTAAAAATAAGGGCAGGTATGCGATTCAACGCATACCTGCTTTGTTTTATTCCATTAAGATAATTAGAGACTTTATAATTTGTGCATCTCTTACTGATAAGCGCGCCATTGCTTCATTCAATAACGCAAAACTTGTATTTTCCTCTTCGCTGTATAAAAGTTCCGTCAATGAAACCCCTAGCTTTTCACATAATAAAAAATAATCTCTCATCCTTAAAGGGCAACGCCCACTTTCTATCATATAATATTGCTGTCTCGTTTTCCCCAAATGGCTTGATAATTCTTCCGCTGAAACATCTTTTCTAATTCTTATTTCTTTTAACTTTTTCAAAAAACTTTCGTATGTCATATGTCACCTTTTTAATATTGTATTACAAACTTGTTTGTATGTCAAGTATTTTTACAAACATTTTTGTAAAATATAGTATAGAAAGGAGTAAAACACTATGAGCAAAATCGGCGAAGCATTAAAATACCAAAGGGAAGCGGCAAATTTATCGCAATCTAGTTTGGCAAAAGAAACGGGAATATCTCAACAAAAAATCAGTTATTATGAGAGCGGAAAACACACTCCGTCGATTGACGACTGTATTCTTTTAGCCGACTTTTACGGAATTACGTTAGACGAGCTTGTCGGCAGAAAAGATTTTTAAGTTTTTAAGATAGAAATAAGGGCAGGTATGCGATTCAACGCATACCTGCCCTTTCCTTTCGTCCATTTTTTAAGAATCATTTACCCCAATTTTCTTCCCACAAAAGCAAGCCCGAATCACCACCGATAGAGCCGTCTTTTTCCGAAATGGTAATCTTCGTGCCGCCCATAATGGGGATTCCTTCGTGCGAATAGCCTTTCAAAATCTTGCCGCCGACTACCTTATTATTTTCTATCTTGCCGCCGTCTATAACTTTATTAAAACGATCGTATTGCGAGCTCTTTTGGCCATACTGCAAACGAACGCCTGACATCTCGATGCTTGCGCTGTTTTGATGCTCATGCCCCACAAAAATGGAGTCTACGCCCAATTCCACAAGTTCATCAAAGACCGAATACGAACGATCCCACACGGATTTCGTAGGCGAACCGATAAAGCCGAAATCCCCTGCTTCAACCGCTTCCGGTAGATCGTCGAGATTTACCATTGCGGACTCTACGCCTTGTGATAAAGCGGTATAATCCGTATACATACGAAGCGCCTGTTCAAACGCCGCGATTTGAATATGGAAGGCAAACGAGAGCTTCGTGCTCGGGGACTCCTTTTTAATTTCTTTCACGCTGTCTACGTACCAAGAAATTTGATCGACGCCAAAACCGAAGTCCTTTTGGCTATGTCCGTTTGCCGAAGATTGCGCACTCATTTCTCCACAGCCGTTGGAATCAAGCATAAAGAAAACGCGCTTTAATTCGTCGCCTTGCACAAGCCCAACGGAATAATTGCCGTTACCTGTCAATTCCCGTTGCTTGAAAAGACAATTTTCCGCCTCGACAAACTGTTGGCATTGCCAATCCACCCCCATACGGCTCTCGTTATCGTGATTGCCGAAAACGGGCGCCCAAGGAGTATCGAGCGTTTCCATAAACGCCACGTATTCTTGGAGCATACTGCCGTTATCGTCAAACTTTCCGTAAACGATATCCCCCGTCACAATCATCAAATCGGGATCGTAGCGCTCAACCGCTTGACGGATATAACGATAGCAGTATTCTTCCGTTTTTTCCGGTTGATATATATCCGAAACGCTATCCCCTTCCCTCGTTTGCGTGCAGTCGATTAACTGCGGATCGGTGATTTGCAAAACGCGGATATCTCTACCTTCTGGAACTTCCACTGTAAAATCGACAAGCTCGGAAGGATCTACGCCTGCATCTTTCTTTCTACCCCCGCACGCCGTCAAAGAGACCGCACTTATGCAAAGAAGAGCTATCAGGCTCTTTTTTAAGATTTTCTTCATAGAAAACTCCTTACCATTTTTCTTCCTTCGTATTATAACATATTATTTCAAGACTTTCAATAGAAAAAATTTCTTTTTATGTTTCATTCTTTACGATGTTTCAGAAAAAATAGGGGCAGGTATGCGTTCAACGCATACCTGCCCTTTCCATTTGCCTTTTTAAGCGATTATTCTTCGTCTGCGGGCGCTTCGTCCGTTTCGTCGTCAAGGACTACTTCTTCTTCGATTTCTTCCGTTTCGTCAGCGCCTTCCGCGAGTTCTTCGGGGCTTAAATCCGCCGCCGTTTCTTCGGGCGCTTCCACTTCCGCTTCGTCGTCGCGTTCGGTGACGTCTACCGTCGCCACTTCGCTGCCCTTTACGTTCATAACCCGTACGCCGCGCGTGCTTCTACCGATACAACTGATCGTATCCGCGTGCATACGAATAATCGTGCCGCCCGTCGTGATAATCATAATATCGTTATCGTCGTTTACCGCTTTCAAGTTGACAAGATAACCCGTCTTTTCATTGAATACGCCTGCCTTGATACCCTTACCGCCACGGCTTTGGAGTCTATAATCCTCAATCTTCGAGCGTTTACCGTAGCCAAGCGACGTAAGCGTGAACAAATCGAAGTTCGGATCGATAATAAGCATATCGACAACGATGTCTTCCTTACCAAGCGTGATCGCCTTAACGCCTTGCGTACCGCGGCCCGTAGGACGTACGTCCTTTTCGCTGAAACGAATACACTTACCGCCGCGCGACGCCACCAAGATTTCGTCTTCGCCCGTCGTGAAGCGAACGGCAATCAATCGATCGTCTTCTTGGATCTTGATTGCAATCTTACCGTTCTTCGCAATACGTTTGAATTCGTCGGTATGCGTCTTCTTAATCAAGCCCTTTTCGGTCGCCATTACGAGGTATCCCGTGCCGTCTTCGAGTACGGGAAGTACCGCTTCAATCTTCTCGCCTTGGTCAAGCTGCACCACGTTGACAATCGCTCTGCCGCGTGCCGTGCGGTTCGCTTCGGGGATTTCATAACCCTTAATCGAATATACCTTCCCTTTCGACGAGAAGAGCAAGATGGGATCGTGCGTACAGCAAACGAACATCTTTTCTACGTAGTCTTCGTCTTTCGGTCTATGCGCCGTAATCCCCTTACCGCCACGGCCTTGCGCCTTGTATTCTTCTACGGGCAAGCGCTTAATGTAGCCGCCGTGCGTGATCGTGATTACGACGTCTTCTCTATCGATAAGGTCTTCGTCGTCGATATTGCCGTAGTCTACGGAAATTTCCGATTTTCTCGGCGAAGGATATTTCGACTTGATTTCCGTCAAATCGCCACGGATAATTTCGAGTACGCGACTTTCGTTTGCGAGAATATCCTTCAAGTCTTCGATCGTTGCGCGAAGCGCGGCAAGCTCGTCGTTGAGCTTTTCCACTTCCAAAGACGTGAGTCTTTGCAAGCGCATTTCCAAAATCGCGTTCGCTTGTTTTTCATCGAGCTCGAACGCTTCCGTCAAGCCCTTGATCGCTACGTTCTTATCCGCCGAAGCCTTGATAATACGAATGACCTCGTCTACGTTCGCGAGCGCAAGCACCAAGCCTGCGATAATGTGCGCGCGTTCTTCCGTTTTATTCAAGTCGAAACGCGTTCTTCTCGTAATGACTTCCTTTTGATGGTTCAAATAATGATAAAGGATTTCGCGAAGGTTGAGCGTCTTGGGTTCGGTACCGTTTTCCACGAGCGCGAGCAAGATGATACCGTCCGACGTTTGCAGCTTCGTCTTTTTATAGAGCGTGTTCAAAACGACCTGTGCGTTCGCGTCTCTCTTTACTTCGATAACGATACGCATACCGTCTCTACCCGATTCGTCGCGAATATCCGAGATCCCTTCGATTCTCTTATCGTTTACCATGTCCGCAATCGTCTTAACGAGCTGCGCTTTGTTGACTTGATAAGGAATTTCCGTAACAACGATACGGGAACGGGTGTTGCCGCCCGAGCCGTACTCTTCGATTTCGCACTTGGAGCGGATTACGATGTTACCTTGACCCGTTCTGTACGCCTTTTTAATGCCGCTTCTGCCCATGATAATGCCGCCCGTCGGGAAATCGGGTGCAGGGATAATTTCCATGAGCTCGTCCACGGTAATTTCGGGGTTGTCGATCATCGCGATCGTACCGTCGATAACTTCGGCAAGGTTATGGGGCGGAATGTTCGTCGCCATACCGACTGCAATACCGTCCGCACCGTTTACAAGCAAGTTGGGATATCTTGCAGGAAGTACGGTGGGTTCTTCTTCCGTCGCGTCGAAGTTGGGAATGAAATCGACCGTTTCCTTGTCAAGGTCGCGGAGCATTTCCGAGGCAAGCTTAGTGAGCTTCGCTTCGGTATAACGCATAGCTGCGGCAGAGTCGCCGTCGATCGAACCGAAGTTCCCGTGACCGAATACAAGCGGGAAATTGATGGTAAATTCCTGCGCCAAACGAACGAGCGCGTCGTAAACCGAGCTGTCGCCGTGGGGATGATATTTACCCATACAGTCCCCGACGATACGGGCGCACTTTCTCGTCGCCTTATCGTTGTAAAGCCCCATTTCGTGCATCGAGAACAAGATACGTCTGTGCACGGGCTTCAAACCGTCGCGAACGTCCGGAATCGCACGGGATTTGTTTACCGCCATTGCGTAAGCGATGAAGGAACGTTTTAACTCGTCGTCTACTTCCACGTCGAGCATTTTCGTCATCGCGAGTGTACTTTTGAATTCCTCTGTTAATTCAGGGCTAACTTCTTTTTTCGCCATGATTTTCTCCTTTTTCGAGTGCTGAAAGCGTGCATAAAAATATTTCTTCGTGAATTGCGTTGCTTTGCAACGCGTGAATTGGCTTCGCCGTGAATTGAAAAGCCCTGCTTTTCGTGAATTGCATTACTATGTAATGCGTTGTGGATTTATTGATATATTTTTCCTTAACGAATTGCTTTCAGCGAAAGCAATTCAATTCACGCAAGGCTTTGCCTTGCAATTCACGCGCCTGCGGCGCAATTCACGTTTTCGTTAGAAAACAATTCACTTGCAAAGCAAGGCTTTGCCTTGCAATTTTATTCTTCTTAGATATCCAAGTCTGTTACCAAGGACGCATTTTCTTCAATAAACTTTCTACGAAGCTCGGGGTTTTCACCCATAAGCATGGAGAACATTTGATCCGCTTCCGCTGCGTCTTGCATTGTCACGCGGATAAGCGTACGCGTTGCAGGGTTCATCGTCGTATCCCAAAGCTGTTCTTTGCTCATTTCGCCAAGACCTTTATAACGTTGGTATTCGATCTTGTTTCCTGCGTTGTTGTTTGCGTACTCAATCTTTTCTTCTTCCGAATACAAGTAATCGTCGTGACCTTTGAAGCTCGCCTTGTAAAGGGGCGGTTTCGCCGCGTACACGTGTCCGTGTTCGATAAGCGGACGCATATAACGGAACAAGAAGGTGTACAGCAAAATACGGATATGTGCGCCGTCTACGTCGGCGTCGGTCATGGAGATGATTCTATCGTATCTGAGCTTGCTTTCATCGAAATCGTCCAAAATACCGCAGCCAAACGCCGTGATCATGGCTTTGATTTCTTCATTTTCAAGTACGCGGTTCAAGCGCACCTTTTCTACGTTCAAAATCTTACCGCGAAGGGGAAGAATCGCTTGGAAACGTCTATCACGGCCTTGCTTTGCCGTACCGCCTGCCGAGTCGCCCTCTACGATGTAAATTTCGCAAAGCTCGCTTCTTCTATCCGAGCAGTCCGCCAATTTACCCGGCAACGTCGTCGAACCAAGCACGCCCTTACGACGGGTAAGTTCTCTTGCGTTTCTCGCCGCGTCACGCGCTTTTTGCGCCGTAATACAACGAAGCACGAGTTCCTTTGCAACGGAAGGATTCTCTTCCAAGAAGGTCGACATATGCTCGGTCACGCATTTATTCACGAATACGCGGATATGCGAGTTGTTGAGCTTGTCCTTCGTTTGCGATTCGAACTGCGCGTTGATAAGCTTTACGGAAACAACTGCCGTGATCCCTTCACGTACGTCTTCGCCCGAGAGCTTTTCGCTGTCCTTCAAAACGTTGAGCTTATGCCCTGCGTCGTTGATGACCTTCGTAAGCGCAAGCTTCAAGCCTTCTACGTGCGTACCGCCGTCACGGGTATTGACGTTGTTTGCGTAGCTGTAAATCACTTCGTTATACGATTCGTTGTACTGAATCGCCACTTCGCAAACGGTATCCTCTTCCTGTTCTTCAAAGTACACCGGAGCGGGGAAAAGCAATTCGTCGCGGCTCTTATTAAGCTCTTCTACGAAAGAACAAATACCCCCCTCGTAGCAGAACGAGTCGCTTTGCTCTTGCCCTTCGCGCTTATCTTCAAGCGAGATGCGAAGTCCTTTATTCAAATAGGCAAGCTCGCGAAGTCTACCTTTGAGCGTATCGTAAACGAAAAGCGTCGTTTCGAAAATATCGGCGTCGGGAAGGAAGGTGACCTTCGTACCCGTAATATCCGTATCCCCTACGATTTGTACGCTGCGTTGGGGCACGCCGCGGTTGTACACCTGCTTATAGACGTGACCGTTTTGATAAACTTCCGCTTCCAACCATTCGGAAAGCGCGTTTACCGCCTTTACGCCGACGCCGTGCAAGCCGCTCGAAACCTTGTAGCCCGAGTCGCCGCCGAACTTACCGCCTGCGTTGACCTTCGTAAATACGACTTCCAACGTGGAAATCCCTTCTTTGGGGTGAATGTCCGTAGGAATACCGCGCCCGTTGTCCTGTACCGTACAGCTGCCGTCCGCGTTGATCGATACCTCGATATGCGTACAATATCCCGCCAACGCCTCGTCGATCGAGTTATCCACGACTTCGTGGACAAGGTGATGCAAACCCTTTGCGTCCGTGGAAGAAATGTACATACCCGGACGTTTACGGATATGCTCCAAACCGTCGAGTACCTGTATTTGCTCGGCGCCGTATTCGGCTTCAATTCTTTCCGCCATAGTTGAAACTGCCTCCTGATTCTTCTATCCTTTCCCTTTTTTGCTATGCAAAAAGGGAAAATCTTTGTTTACATTATAACATATTATAAAGAAAAAAGAAAGCGTTTTTACAAATTTTTTTTAGATTATCCACAAAAATATGCGATTTTTGCCCATTATTTCCCTTTCATTGGGGAATTTGACCGCCCGCCGTGTAATCATACGGCTTTTTCTTTCCCGCCCTTTCTGCGCCCTATTCCGTGTTTTTCCATAAAATTTAGTTTTTGGAGAACGCTGGAAAAGTTTTTTAATATCAAATATTGACAATGCAAACTTTTCATGCTATACTGATAAAAAGGTGGCGTATGAGCTTTTATGAATTGCGAGCGGAAAAAAACCGCTATTTCCATTTCCAACATAGAATCGTCAAGGACACCCTGCTGCACTTTCACGGTGCGGTAGAGTTTCTATTTGCCGAAAAAGATCCGCAGGAAGTCACCGTCAATGGGATCAAGCGAATTTTGCAGCCAGGGGAGGCTTGTTTTTGCGACAGCTTCATTCCCCATGCTTATAAAGGGGTTTCCCACTCCACCGCCTACGTTTTGCTTGGAGACAAGGAGTATTTTAAGGACGTTTTCGCGAGCTTTGGCGACAAGCGTCCCCCTACCTTTTTCCGTTTTGATAATTTCGAGCTTTTGGCTACTTTACACGAGCTTTGCTCGAAAAATTGGCAAAATGACGGGGGCAGGTACGAGACTTTCGGCGGCGCTGTCAAAATTTTGCTTTCGGAAATTGCGGAAAACGTGCCCTTCGTCGAAAAGAAAACAGACAAGCAAGGCGCGTTTATGAGCGAGCTTTTGAATTATGTGGAAGAGCATCTAAAAGAGGACCTTTCTCTACGCGCAATCTCGGACGTTTTTGGGTATTCGCACGAGCATCTTTCCCGTATTTTACATAAATATTTGCCCGAAAATTGGAACTCCTATATCAACCGTATGCGCGCAAGATACGCCCATAGCCTTTTGAAAAAATTCCCCGAACGCTCGGTGCTGGAAATCCTTTACGAAAGCGGTTTTGATTCCCCCAATACCTTTTACCGTGCCTATAAAAAAGAATTTCATCAAAAACCGCGCCCCTAATCTTGCTCAAAATATCAATTTTTGACATACTTTTGCCGTTCTTTGAAAAGACGAGGGCTTTTTTATGCGGTATAATGTTGACGATCCCATAGATAAGGAGTTAAAAAAATATGGAAAAGAAGATTTTTACAGTTGCAATCATTGGTGTTGGCGCACGCGGTTCGAATGCGTACGGTTGGCAATTTAACGACGCGAAAGACAAGTTTGACATTGTTGCCCTTTGCGATCCTTTGCAAGAACGTTTGGACGTTTACGGAAAAAAATTCGGCGTCAGTGAGGAAAACTGTTTTTTGGACGAAGATGAATTTTTCAAGGAAAAACGCGCAGACGTTTTGGTGATTACTACGCCCGATAAATGCCACGTAAGACACGCGTTGAAGGCTTTTGAGTGCGGCTATGATATTATGGTGGAAAAACCCCTTTCCGACAACCGTGAAGAATGCGAAGCTTTGCTCGCCGCGCAAAAGAAATACGGATGCAAGGCGCTCGTTTGTCACGTACTTCGTTACGCACCTGCCTTCACCAAAGCAAAGGAATTCCTCAATCAAGGCGCAATCGGGAAGCTCGTTCAAATCGAAGCTTTGGAAAGAGTCGGCTATTGGCATCAAGCGCACTCCTACGTGCGTGGTAACTGGCGCAATTTAGACTGCTCCGCGCCCATGATTTTGGCAAAATGCTGCCACGATTTGGACTTGTTGCAATACTATGCAGGCTCGAAATGCGAAAGCGTTTCTTCCGTGGGCGATTTGAGCTATTTCAAAAAGGAAAACGCCCCTGCCGACGCGACCGACCGTTGTGCGACCTGCCCTAGAATCGATACCTGCGCTTTCAGCGCAAAACACATTTACATTAATCGCTGGAAGGAACGCGGTTGCCCCGTAGACATTTGGCCCTTCAACGTACTTGTCCAAGCTCCCTTGACGGAAGAAAAGCTTTGGAAAGCGATCGAAGAAGGCCCTTACGGCAGATGCGTATTCCAATGCGATAACGACGTCGTGGATCATCAGCTTACGCAGATGACCTTTGAAAACGGTGTGAAAGCAAGCTTAGCAATGACTGGTTTCACCGCGATAGGCGGCCGTAGAATCGTATTCCACGGTACGGAAGGCGAAATGGTTTTGGACGAAATCCCCAATACCCTTGAAGTAAACCACTACACAAACGGCGTGCAAACATACGATATCAACCAGTTGGCGGAAGCAGGCTACGGCCACGGCGGCGGCGACATTTTCATCATCAGAACTCTTTACGATATCCTTTGCGGCAAGGGTGGTCTTGAAACCTCGCTCGAAGCGTCGGTAGAAAGCCATTTGATGGGGATTTGCGCGGAAGAATCCCGTATCGCCGGCGGCAAAATCGTCTACGTACATAAATAATTTTCTTTTACATAGTAAAAGCCTCTTGTTTTCAAGGGGCTTTTTTTGTGGTTTTTCGGCAGTTTTTGTCCATAAAAAAAGTTTCATTTCCATAATTTATATTTTTCATAACAATGCTTTCTCGTTGACAAAGCATATAAAAAGTGTTATAATGCAAGACGAGTGTAGGATAGCCCTTAAGGGCTAAACGGCATAATAGAAGAAAAAGAGAAGATTTTTTATGTCTGAAACGAGAAAAGAAAACGAAGAAAACAAACTCAACGCGGATGCGGAAGTAAGCGTGGAAAACCAAGCGGAAACGGAAGTAAACGTCGCCGTGGAAACCACCGCAGAAGCCCCCTCTATGGAAGTAAAGTCCGAGGAAACGAAGGTTGAGGCAAACGCGGAAACGCCGAAGGAAAAGACGACCGTAAAAGCGCCCGTTAAAAAGGCAACCGCCACCAAGAAAAAGAAGGTCGGCAAGGTAAAGCGTTATTTCAAGGCGAAGAATTCCCGCTTGCTTGCGATTATTTTGCTTTCGATTATGTTGCCTGCGATGGTTTTTGTCGTAGCGCCTTACGAAATCTATTGCAATAACATCGGCGAGCTTTCCTTCTCGGCGAATGAATTTTTCGGGATTTTAGGTAGCTTCTCTTTGCTTGTTTCTATTCTGCTCTTTTGCTTGCTCTACTTTATCCCCGATATGGTATACCGCTTTGTGTATCCCCTCATCTTCGGGATATTGCTTATGCTTTTCTTGCAAACCAACTACCTCAACGGCGACATGAACTCCCTTGCCGGCGACGGTATGGATTCTAAAATCCCCACGTTCACCTACGTTTGGAATACCTCGCTTTGGTTGATTGTCATTATCGCCTTCATCGTATTGTTCCAATTTGTAAAGCTTCGCAATATCGTCAAGCTTGTTTCCCTCATTCTTACGATTGCGATTTCCGCAACGCAAATTATGAACTTCACAATTACCACCTTAAATACGAAGGAGGGGCCCTTCAAATCGGCAATCGATAGAATCTACGGCGAATACGAAGATAGACCCCGTTTCCTTACCTATAAGGATATCGACACGGTCGCAACCGGCAACAACGTCATCTTCTTCTGCGTCGATAGAATGGACGCGTTGCTTTATGCAGAGCCGGCGATGAAAGAATATGATGAGCTTTTCGCAAAACTCGACGGCTTCACCTACTATTCGGATTTCGTTTCTATGTACGGCTACACCTTCCCTTCCGTTGCATACATGATGTCGGGTATGAAATATGACAACGGTTCGCAAAGAGAATTCTTCAAGCGCGTATATAACGAAAATCAAACGATCAATACGCTGCACGATGATTACGGCTATAACGTGCATCTTTACAGCGAATCCTATTACGATTATTACAACGCAAACGAGCTCCCTGCTTACGTTGGCAACGCAATGGAAACGGATAAAGATACGGTTGTAACGAAGGTTCGCCGTCCTTGGAGATTTGGTATCACCTTGGCGCAAACGGCGCTTTACCGCAGTCTTCCCTTCCTTATGAAGGATCTTGTAGGCAATATCGATTCGGAAACCTTTAACGGCTTCATCTATTACGAAAGCGAAGATTTGCAGGGCGAAAAGAATTATCATTACGATACGAGCACCGTCCATAAAGAAATCTTGAAGAGCGATGGAAACTTCACGACAAAGGGCGAAAAGAACTTCTCGTTTATCCATTTTAGCGGCTGTCACGCAAAGGAAGGCAACAACGCATTCGAGAAAACCGACCAATCGATTAAGGTCAGCGACGCGAAAAAGAGCATGGAGCTTGTCGTTGATTACTTGGATAATATAAAGCAAGTATCCCCTGATATCTATCGCAATTCGACGATTGTAATTATGGCGGACCACGGCGTAGTCGACGCTCGCCACGAAAAGCTTTCCAAGCCCATGCTTTCGGCTTGCTTTGTAAAGCCCGCAGGCGTTGCAGACTCCGATTTGGTAATCTCCGACGCACCCGTGTCCGTATCCAACATTTGGGCGACCATCTTCCAATCGGAAGGTTTGGTATATGATAGAGCGACGCTTGGCGATTCCTTCTTCGAAATCGAAGCGGCGCATAAGGCGACAGGCGTGTACCCCGTCCGCGAGTTTGTTTGGACAAGACGCAACAAGTCTCTCACGGAATACGACTCCATCACCTATGAAATCACGGGTAAGGCTCGCGACTTTGCAAATTGGAGTATTGCATCTACCGTACACGTAGACCACCCCTTGTTCGCACACTAAATTTTGTATAAATTTTCACTTAAGGATTGACATAATGGATACTATCACTTATTACGTTTGTCTACCGCTTGGTATGCTTATGAAGGGCTGTTGGATGCTCGTAAAAGACTACGGGCTCGCAATCCTGCTCTTCACGTTAGCGACGAAAATCGTGCTTTTACCCGTTTCGATTTGGATTCAAAAGAACTCCATTCAAATGGTCAAGCTCCAACCGGAAATCAACAATTTGAAGGTAAAATACCAAGGCCAATCGGACTTAATCGCAGAAGAGCAGATGAAGCTCTTTAAGCGGGAACATTATCATCCCATGCTTTCGATTATTCCCTTGGTTTTGCAAATTCTGCTCCTGCTTGGCGTTGTGCATATCATCTACCATCCCCTCACTTTCCTTTTTGGTGCGTCGGAAGGTACGATTGAAGCTTTGGCAGCGCATTTGGATATCAGCACGGCGAACAATTCCTTTCAGCTTAAAATTGTAGAAGCTTTCCAAGACGGTACGCTGAACGCAGGAACAGCCGTTGACGGCGTTTCCGCCGCGACGATGGCAAGACTTTCTTCGAAGGTCGGCGCGTTCGACTTGAAGTTCTTGGGCATGAACCTTTCCGTCGTACCCACGACCACGTGGGGCTGGTACACGCTTATCCCCATTCTTGCAGGCGCGTCCTCTTGGATTATGTGCCATACGCAAAACCTTTCCAACGTGCTTCAGCACGAACAAGGCGCAGCGAATAAGTACGGTATTATGATTCTTTCCGTTGCCCTTTCCCTCTATTTGGGCTTAGGCGTACCCGTTGGGATTGCGATTTACTGGATTGCAAGCAACCTTCTTTCCATCGCGCAAATGTATCTTTTGAACCTTGCGATTAACCCGAAGAAGTACGTTGACTACGAAGCGCTCGAAAAGAGCCGCGAAGCGCTTGAAAAAATGAAAGCGTTCGGCGCGGAAGATAAGAAGAGCGAAGAATACAAGGCGAATAGACAACGCGAAAAAGCGGATT
Source organism: Clostridiales bacterium (assembly GCA_015071005.1). Classification (GTDB taxonomy): domain Bacteria; phylum Bacillota; class Clostridia; order Christensenellales; family Borkfalkiaceae; genus Scatosoma. The sequence continues at coordinate 164,443 of SVIG01000001.1, forward strand.
TGAAACGCTTTAAGCATATCGTCAATAAACACGTAGTTTTCTATTCGGAAAAGAGCGGGTTCTATAAGTATTACAAAGACTTGATTGCCGAGCTGTTGCGCCGCTCGAACTTGTCCGTTCACTACATTACAAACGATCCCAAAGACGTTATTTTTGAAGTGGCAAAAGACGAACCGCGTATCAAGCCCTATTACGTTTCCTTGAAAAAGACGGCAACGCTGATGATGCTTATCGAAACGGATATGTTCGTAATGACGACCCCCGATTTGAATAAGTATTACCTTAAACGTTCCTTTATTAAATCGGACATTGAATACGTGTATGTCCCCCACGATATGATGAGCGTACACATGAGCTTCCGCGAAGGCGCGCTCGATGCGTTCGATACGATTTTCTGCACCGGTCCTCACGTAGAAAGAGAAGTCCGCGCGACGGAAAAGGTGTACGAATTAAAGGAAAAAACGCTCGTTCAATTCGGTTATCCCCTTGCGGATATGTTAGAAACGGAAGGGACAAAAGCGAATGCCGAAAAACAAGATACGGGCGTAAAGGAAATCTTGATTGCACCCTCTTGGCAAGAGGACAACCTGCTGGATTCCTGTATCGACGGAATTATCGAAGCGTTGTACGCCGACGGCAACCACATCACCGTTCGTCCCCATCCCGAATACGCAAAGCGTTTCGGCTCGGCGCTCGACGATTTGATTCAACGCTATAAGGATTACGACGAAAGCAAGCTCACCTTCGAGCTGAACTTCTCGGCGAATAAATCCATCTATTCTTCGGACGTACTCATCACCGATTGGTCGGGCGTTGCAACGGAATTCTGCTTTGCGACCAAGCGTCCTGCGGTGTTCGTAAACACCAAGATGAAATGCCCGAACCCCAACTACACGAAGATCGATCTCACGCCTGTGGAAATTTCCCTTAGAAACGAAATCGGCGTTGCGATTGAAAAAGACGAAGTTCACAAGCTTCCCGAAATTTTGCAAAATCTTTCGGACAATGCCGAGCATTACAAGAAAGTCATTGAAGATACCCATCAAAATATGATTTTCAACCACGGCTCGGCGGCAAAAGTCGGCGCGGACTACATCCTGCGCTCCCTTGCGAATAAAAAAACTCAGAAGAGGTAAAAAAATATGTTATTGAAATTATTGTACATTGACCCTGCCGCTACGACGGCATTGCTCTCCTCGATCACGGCTATTGCCGTGGCTTGCGGCGCTACCTTCATTATCTTGTGGCGTAAATTGAAGAAAGGCGTTAAAAAGACCTTGCACATCGACGAAAACGCAAACAAGGACGTAGAAGACGAATTGGTTATTCTTGACGAAGACGCTAAAGAAGAAGCTCCAGAAGCGGAAGTTGCCGCTACGGAAGAAACGGCAGAAGAAACCGTTGAAACGAAAGAAGACTAATCCACGCAAAACCAGAAGAAACGCGCCCGTGAGCAAATGCTCACGGGCGCGTTTTTCCCTATTTTTTCTATTTCCTATTGAATTTTTGCGGAATTTGTGTTATAATTTCTCTCGCCGTTAAAAAATATTTTCATCTTTTTTCAAATTTTTCCAACGAAACGCTTTCTTCGTTTGTATATATTATGCAAGGCATCGAATAGCGCTTACGATTTCTTGCATAAAAATTTGCTCAATACGGAGGAAAATATGAAAAAAATATCGAGAATTATTTCTACGTTGCTTGCCGCAACGCTCGGCTGTGCGACGATCGCGTCTTGCTCTAAAAAAGACGATACCGCCACCGCACAAGACGATTATAGCTACGTTACTCTTCGCATCAATCCCGAAATCGATTTGATTGCGGACGAAAGCGGCGAAGTCCTTTCCGCAAGCGCGGCAAACGACGACGGCGAAGTGCTCCTTTCGATGGTCACCTTGGAAGGTATGAGCATTGAAGAAGCAAGCGTCGAATTCACGGAAACCGCTTCCGAGCTCGGCTATTTCGACGAAAACGGGGAAACGGACACCGTTTATATCGGCGTGGAAGGTGACGAAGAATTGGAAGAAAAAATCAATAAAAACATCCGCGATTACTTCGATAACAAGGGCATTAACGGGAAAGTTTCCCGTGAAACACTTGATAAATATGCGGATAAAGCGATGGAGTGGGCGCTTTCCAAAGGTCATACCAAAATCGCTATGCGCGTTTTGGACGCATTCCCCGAACTTACGGAAGAAGACGTGTTGAATATGACCGTAAAGGAATGGCTGGAACTTCTCAAAACGGATAAACACGCGGACAAAATTGCCGTTAGCTTACAAGAAGAATACCGTGCGGCGATGGACGCGCTTAAAGCGGAGCATGAAGAGCTTTTCGCTTTGCGCACGCAAGTCAAAGAATTGATTGATTCGCTGAAAAACGTGTTCACCGAAGAAGAAAAGGAACTCATCAAAGCACAGCTTTCTCTTCTCGAAGAAACGCTGAAACCGCTCGAAAAAGCGTTCCATGACGCGGTGGCGGCAATTCGCGCGCAGTTCAAAGAAGCGTCTAAAGACGCGCGGAAAGACTACCGTACGGAAGGCGAAAACCGTCAAAAGGAATTCGGCGATAAACATCATAAATAATTTTTGAAAGATTGCAAAAAGGATATCGGCAATCGCGAGGGAGTAAGATATGTCGCGATTCATCGACAGTAAAAAGGTAGATGAATATTTGATTCGTTTAAGGCAGGGCGAAGGCGCTGCCTTAGACTCCCTATACTCTCTTACAGCGAAACCTCTCTATGCTTTTTGCTATACCTTCACCCGAACGCGGCAGGATAGCGAGGACGCGTTGTCCGAAACCTACCTTTCCGCCGTTCGATACATTGATAAATTTCGGGGCAAACACGGCTTTAATTGGCTTTATACTATCGCTAAAAACATTTGCTTGAATCTGCTCCGAAAGAAAAAACAGAACGTTTTCGTGGACTTTGCCGACGAAGAAACGACCAACGTTTTAGGTCTTTCTTCCCCCGACCCCGATCTTCCCGACGAAAGCGGCATTATCGCCCTTTCCAAATCAATTTTGGATGAAAAGGAATTTCAAATCGTTCTACTGCACGCAATCAACCAACTAAAATTCAAAGAAATTGCCGCGCTTGTCGACGGAAAAGAAAGCACCGTCCGCTGGCAATATAACAACGCAATCAAAAAAGTCAAAAACGCATATCAAAGGAGGGAAAAGCAATGAGAAATAAATCATTCGAACGCTTATATCAAGAAAGCGCCGAGCTTACCCCTCGCGATGGGTTAAAAAACGATATCCTTGCACAAGCAAAACAAGAACTTTCCACCAACCATGTCCGCAATGAATCGAAAAAAAAGGTTCATAGAAGACGCAGAATTTGGGCGCCGCTTGTTTCCTGTTTTGCGGCGATTGCGATCTTGTTTGGTACCTTTTTCGGATTTTATCACGAGAACTATCAAACGGTGTACGTAGACGTGAATCCATCCGTTGCTTTGGAAATCAACCGCTTTGGTCAGGTCAATGACGTGGATTATTTGAACGAGGACGCAAAGACCGCGCTCAAGGGCATAAAGCTCAAGGGTAAAAAGGCGGAAAATGCACTTGAAAAAATCATCAGCGCCTATGAAAAAGCCGGTTATTTCGAAGCGGAAGCAGATCTTTTCATCAGCGCTGTCGCCAAGAACAAGAAAACGGATAAACTGCTTGAAAAGCTTGGAAAACATGCGGATAAACTTTGCATAGATCTCCCTTGCTCGATCAACCTTTCCAAATGTACGAAAGAAGAGCAACACGAGGCTATGGATAAAAATTTATCCCCCGGCAAATACAAGCTCATTTCGGAAATTTTGAAATATTTTCCGAATCTCACCGAAGAAGAATTGCGCGATCAATCTATGAAATACTTGAAGGACTTGCTCGAAACGATAATTCCTTCTCTCGATACGGACAAAGAGCCTTCTCACGGCGAGGATAAATATCCCTCGCACGAAGAAGATAAAGATCCTTCGCATAAATAGTGATAACATTTTCTTTTCGGCGATTGTAAAAACGATATTTTTCGTAAATACTGTTTTTACCTTAAAATTTTATATTTTTGGGAGGCATTATGTTAGGATTTTCTTTCTTAAGCCGCGTTCTTGCTTCCTCTATCGCCGCATGCTCCACTTTTATGGGAAGCGTTTGGGCTCCTACGCCCATAAAGCTGGATTCCTGCCTTACAATCGATAAACAAAACCACACCTTAATCGCTAACGAACGCGAGATCAAAATTTTACAAATTACCGACGTGCAATTTTCCAATTATTTGGAAGAAACGATTGCATTAAAGGCGATTCAAAAGACGGTCGAAAAAGCCGATCCCGATCTCATTGTTTTCACCGGCGACAATTTAGATAACGACAGCAAGAAAACGCATTTACAATCTTTCATCTCGTACATGGATGCCCATAACGCCCCTTGGGCGCTTGTAATGGGCAATCACGATTACCGCTCCGACGTGCCCTTAAAAGAGCAATGTAAGGCGTACGAGGCAAGCGAATACTGCCTTTTTGAAGAAGGCACTATCGAGAATTCCTACGGGAATTATTCTTACACTATCACCTATCAAAACTCCCCCGTTTTCTCTCTCATCTTTATGGATTCTAAAACGGACGGGTTTGAAAGCAAGCACGTTTCTTGGTATGAAAAGACGGCGCGCGGCTTAAAGCATCAGGGTAAGCTTTTGCCAAACTTCCTTTTCTACCACATTCCGACGGTGGAAACGGCGTACGCGACGGACGCGTATAAAGCCGATGAAATCGAGGGCGACGGCGTTATCAAGGAAAACCCCGATCATCAAACGACGGGCGTACCTTTCTTTGATAAAGTCGTTGAAACGGGCTCGACGAAAGGGATTTTCTACGGTCACGACCACCTGAACAACGCTTTTTTGCACTACCGCGGCATACAGCTTTTTTACGGCTTAAAAACGGGCAAAAATTCTTATCACAGCGATCGCTTACAGGGCGGAAACTTAATTACGCTCAACGTAAACGGCGAATTTACCGTAGAAAGATTATATATTTGACTCTTTCCCAGATTTTGGAAGCTTTTATAAAACCGAAGAACCGCTCGGCATTTCTATGCCGAGCGGTTCTTTCTTATTCCTTATTTACTTATAACGTCGCGATAACTTCCACTTCTACGAGCACGTTTTTCGGTAAAGTCTTTACCGCTACGCAGCTTCTTGCAGGCTTCGTCGTGAAATACTTGCCGTACACTTCGTTAAACGCCGCAAAATCGTTCATATCCGCTAAAAAGCAGGTCGTTTTTACCGCTTTTTCAAAGGAGCTTCCAGCCGCGCTTAACACTTCGCCCAAGTTCTTCATCACTTGCTCCGCTTGCGCCGTAATCCCTTCCGCTTCTACACTTCCGCTTGCGGGATTGATGGGGATTTGTCCCGAAGTGAACACCATTTCACCGCAAATAATCGCTTGCGAATACGGGCCGATTGCCGCAGGTGCCTTTTCCGTCGATACCTTTTTAAGTTCCATCTTTTTTACTCCTTTTACAATAATTTGAAGCCAAAATCGGTCAATGCTTGACGGATTTGCTGAATATGCTCGAAGTTTCTCGTTTCCAAAACGATACGAAGATAGCAACCGTTGACGTCCGAGCCTTCGTTTGCTCTTTCGTGGTGTACGGACGTGACGTTGCCGCCCAGGTCCGCAATAATTCTCGATACGTTTTTGAGCTGACCGGGTTTGTCCATAAGCTCGATCATGAGTTGACAGTTCCTACCCGACATAATCAAGCCGCGTTTGATCACGCGCGATAAAATCGTCACGTCGATATTGCCGCCCGAAAGCAAGCATACTGCCTTTTTACCCTTCAAATCGATCTTCCCAAACATTGCCGCAGCGACTGCGACTGCGCCTGCGCCTTCGGTGACAAGCTTGTGCTGTTCCATGAGCGCCAAGATTGCCGCGGAAATTTCGTCGTCGGATACGGTAACGATTTCGTCCACGTACTTACTGCAAAGCTCGTAGGTAAGATCCCCAGGCTTTTTCACCGCGATACCGTCCGCAATCGTCGAAACGGAAGAAAGTTCTTCCATTTCCCCATGCTCAATCGAGTTTTTCATAGACGGTGCGCCCTTTGCTTCCACGCCGTACACCTTCACACGCGGATTAAGCGTTTTAATCGTGTACGCGATGCCGGAAATAAGTCCACCACCGCCGACAGGTACGATCACCGCGTCCATATCGGGGATTTGGTCAGCAAGCTCCAACGCGATCGTGCCTTGTCCTGCAATGACGTCTTCATCGTTGAATGGATGCACGAACGTATACCCCTTCTCTTTTGCGAGCTGCAACGCTTTTTGATAAGCGTCGTCGTACACGCCTTCTACAAGACAAACTTCCGCCCCATAACTCTTCGTCGCTTCCACTTTGGAAATCGGCGCGCCGTCAGGCAAGCAAATCACCGCTTTTATCCCGTTCTTTTGCGCCGCAAGCGCAACCCCCTGCGCGTGGTTGCCTGCCGAGCAAGCAATAACGCCCTTCGCCTTTTCTTCGGCGGAAAGTCGAGTCATTTTATAGTACGCGCCGCGCACCTTGAACGAACCCGTGATTTGCAAATTTTCCGTTTTCAAGTAGAGCTCTGCGCCCGAGCAAAGCTTGGGTGCGTACAAAACGTCCGTTTTTCTCGCCACACCCTTTAACGCGTGGCTCGCTCTATATACGTTGTCGATAGTAAGCATATATTTTCTTTCCTTCTTTTAAGGTTTCATTCCATACACGGTATACCCGTTTTAGCGCAAACTGTTGATAAACTGTTCCGCGCCGCGTGCCGAACGGCTGCCTTTGCGAATGGCAAATTCTTCCGCTTGGCGTTCGAGTTCCTTTTCTTCCATTGTGATATTGTAGCGGTTTGCAAGCTCTTTCACGATACGAAGATACAACGCCTTGTTCGGCTTTGAGAAAAGCACCGTAAGCCCGAAGCGTTCGGAAAGGGACAAGGTTTCTTGCAAGGTATCGTTGATATGCACGTCGTCGCCGTCACGATCCCCAAAGCTTTCCTTTACAATATGGCGACGGTTGCTCGTTGCGTAAATTACGGCGTTGTCCGCCGTCGCGCTTGCCGAGCCTTCGAGCGCGGCTTTGAGCATGCTGAAATCGTCGTTGTTTTGATTGAAGGACAAATCGTCGATGAAGATAATAAATTTCAAGGGATTACCGCTAATTTTTCCCATAACGTAAGGAAGATGGCGGAGCTGATCCTTGCGAAGCTCGATAAGGCGCACCCCCTCGTCATAAAAATCGTTCGCAATCGCTTTCACCGTCGAGGATTTACCCGTACCCGCGTCACCGCACAAAAGTACGTTTGCCGCCGGTCTACCTTCGATAAACGCGCGCGTATTTTCCACCACTTTTTGACGTTCCTGTTCATAGCCGATAAATTGGGAAATACCCGTTCTATCCGCGCTGACAATCGCTTCAATCTTCTTTTCATCGGAAAGACGGAACATTCTATTCGACGAGAATATCCCATATCCGTATTTATGCAAGCTCGCCAAGCGACGGGCATAAGACGCACCCATGTCCGCGTTCACGGACGTAAATTCGGGGATTTCAGAAAGGGAAACACCCATATCCGACGCAAAGTCCGCGCTGGTAAGCGCTGCGAAACAAGAAAAGTTTTTTAATTCTCTATCCACGGAATTTTGCAGCTGCGCCCAACCCCTTTTGCCTTCGGCTACGCTTTTTACGTACACGTTTTCGTCTTCGGAAATCAATCTTTCTACAAGCGCGGTCAACGAACCGCCCTGCTCGTAAATTTCCGCGACAAACGCCGCGTACGCCTTGCGTTTTTCTTCGTCAGTTTCCGCTAAAACGTATTTTTCAAACGCCTGAAAAAGGGGTTTTTCCATGACGCCGCGAAAGACCGAGCAAAGACAAAGCTTGCCGTAAATTGTTCTTAATTCACTTCTCATAATTCCTATTAAAGATTCTCGATAATCTTATCCGTCATTTCTTTCGTGCCGAGCAAGGGATATTTGCTTTCGCCAAGATCCGCCGTGCGGTAGCCCGCTTCAAGCACCTTATCCACCGCCGAAACGATATCCTCGCTCGCTTCCTTTTCGTCGAACGCATAAAGGAGCATCATCGCCGCCGAAAGTACGGTGGCAATCGGATTTGCCTTATTTTGACGAGCAATATCGGGGGCGGAACCGTGAATCGGCTCGTACAAACCGCGCTTACCGCTATCGAGCGACGCCGACGGCAACATACCGATCGAGCCGGTGATTTGCGAAGCTTCGTCGGAAAGAATGTCGCCAAACATATTGCTCGTGACGATAACGTCAAACTGCGACGGGTTGCGAACAAGCTGCATCGCCGCGTTGTCTACGAGCATATCGGCAACCTCGACGTCGGGATATTCCGCCGCAATCTCGTGCACGATTTTTCTCCAAAGACGGGAAGTTTCCAAAACATTCGCCTTGTCGATACTCGTGAGTTTCTTACGGCGTTTTCTCGCCGTTTCAAACGCTACGCGCACGATGCGTTCAATTTCCATACGGCTATAACTTTCGGTGTCGTACGCTTCTTCGCCGTACTTCCCCTCGCGATAACCGCGTTCCCCAAAATAGATACCGCCCGTAAGCTCGCGAACAATCATAATATCGAAGCCGTTTTGCGCGATATCTTCACGCAACGGGCAAGCGCCTTTGAGCGCAGGGTATAATTTCGCAGGACGAAGATTGGTGAAAAGCCCCATCGCCGCACGAATTCCAAGGAGTGCCTTTTCGGGGCGCAAATGTCCAGGGAGCGTATCCCATTTCGGGCCGCCGACCGCGCCAAGCAATACGGAATCGGAGTTCAAACAACCTTCCACCGTTTCTTCGGGTAAAGGCTTGCCGCATTCGTCAATCGCCGCGCCGCCAATAAGATAGGGCGTGAAGGTAAAGCCGATATTTCTCTTTTTGCCTACCGCTTCCAAAACGCGTACCGCGCTCTCTACGATTTCAGGTCCGATACCGTCCCCTTTCAATAAACCGATTTTGTATTCTTTCATAATCTCACCTTCGTATAGGTTTTTCCCTAATTGATTAGGGATTATAGGGGCTGAACGCATTTCAACGCGTACCTGCCCCTTGCTTTTTTATTTTACGTCGCCTTTTTGGATAGACTTAACAAGTCCGCCGTTCGTGATAATTTTTTGGATAAACTCAGGAAAGGGCTGCGTTTTGAAGCTCTTGCCCGTCGTGCGGTTATAGATAACGCCGTTATCCAAATCCGCTTCCACCTTATCGCCGTCCGAAATCCCGTCCACCGCTTCATCGCATTCCAAAATTGCAAGACCGATGTTGATCGAGTTGCGATAGAAAATTCTTGCGAAGCTTCTTGCGATTACAAGGGAAATGCCGCTCGCCTTAATGGCGATGGGCGCGTGTTCGCGCGAAGAACCGCAGCCGAAGTTGAAGCCAGCAATCATAATGTCGCCGTTTTCCACTTTGTTGACGAAATCCTTGTCGATATCTTCCATACAATGGGACGCGAGCTCTTTATGATCGCTCGTATTCAAGTATCTCGCAGGAATGATAACGTCGGTGTCTACGTTGTCGCCGTATTTGATCGCTTTTCCGTTAAAAATCATTCCATTACCTCCTTAGGTTCGGCTATTCTGCCCATAATCGCCGACGCCGCCGCCACCGCAGGGGACGCCAAGTATACTTCCGATTCTACGTGCCCCATTCTACCGACAAAATTTCTATTCGTCGTCGCGACCGCTCTTTCGCCTGCCGCCAAAATACCCATATAGCCGCCAAGGCAAGGTCCGCAGGTGGGCGTGGAAACTACGCAGCCTGCTTCAATGAAAATCTTCACCAGCCCGTTTTCTACCGCTTTCATATAGACGTCTTGAGTTGCAGGAATAATGATTGCGCGCACACGCTTGGCAATCTTTTTGCCTTTCAAAATTTCCGCCGCCTCCGCAATGTCCTTATACTGACCGTTCGTACAAGAACCAATCACCACTTGGTCAATGGGAATCTCGCCGATTTCATCAAAGGTCTTGGTGTTTTCAGGCAAATGCGGGAAAGCAACCGTCGGTTTGATAGTGCTTAAATCGATTTCGTACGTTTCGTCGTACACCGCGTCTTCGTCCGCTTTGTATGCCTTGAACTCGCGGTCCGAGCGTTCTTTAACGTACGCTTCCGTTTGTTCATCCACTTCGAAAATACCGTTCTTCGCGCCTGCTTCGATCGCCATATTCGAAATGGTCAAGCGATCGTAAATGGTGAGCGACTGCACCCCTTCGCCGACAAATTCCATCGACTTATAGAGCGCGCCGTCCACGCCAATTTTGCCGATAATGTGCAAAATTACGTCCTTGCCCGAAACATATTTGTTCAGCTTACCTTTGAGCACGAACTTGATTGCGGAAGGCACTTTGAACCACGCCTTCCCCGTCGCCATACCGCACGCCATATCCGTCGAGCCAACGCCCGTCGAGAACGCGCCGAGCGCGCCGTAAGTGCAGGTGTGGGAGTCCGCGCCAATTACAACGTCCCCAGGCACAACGAGTCCCTTTTCGGGAAGCAACGCGTGCTCAATTCCCATTCTGCCTACGTCGTAGAAATGGGTAACTTCGTGCTTATCGCAAAAGTCACGGCACATTTTGCATTGCGCCGCCGCTTTAATGTCTTTGTTAGGCGCGAAATGGTCCATAACCATCGTCACTTTGTCTTTATCGTAGACTTCGGTCGCGCCGATTTTTTCAAACTCCTTAATCGCTACGGGAGAAGTGATATCGTTGCCGAGCACACGGTCTAAATCGACCAAAATAAGCTGCCCTGCTTCTACCTTTTCCAAGCCCGCGTGCGCCGCGAGTATTTTTTGCGTCATTGTCATTGACATAATGATAGTTCCTTCTTTTAATAGTATGAATTGACGGCTTTCGCCGTCGTGAATTGTTTTCTGATGAAAACGTGAATTGAGAGCCTATGGCTCTCGTGAATTGAATTGCTTTCGCCGAAAGCAATTCGTTGCGGAAGAATATATAAAATGTTCCTTAACGCAAGGCATAGCCTTGCAATTCACGAACGCGAAGCGTTCAATTCACGGCTTTAGCCAATTCACGCGTTGCATAGCAACGCAATTCACTTGTTAATAATTGCGCCCTTGTCTGCCGAGCTAACCTGCGCCGCGTATCTCTTCAAGTATCCGCTTACTTCTTTCTTTTTCAAGACGGTATTTGCCTTGCGCTTTGCAAGTTCTTCGTCGGACACGTTGAGCTTAATCGAATAGTTGGGAATGTCGATAGAAATGATATCCCCGTTTTGCACGTATGCAATCGGTCCGCCCGAAACCGCTTCGGGGGAAACGTGCCCGATCGACGCACCGCGCGTTGCACCCGAGAAACGTCCGTCCGTGATGAGCGCAACGTCCTTATCCAAGCCCATACCTGCAATCGCCGACGTGGGCGAAAGCATCTCACGCATACCGGGACCACCCGCAGGACCTTCATAGCGAATCACCACTACGTCGCCCTTTTCGATCTTACCGCCGTAAATTGCCGCGATACATTCTTCTTCGCTTTCATATACCTTTGCAGGGCCTTCGTGTACAAGCATTTCAGGCGCTACCGCCGCGCGTTTTACTACGCAACCGTCGGGCGCAAGATTGCCCTTCAATACCGCGATGCCGCCCGTTTTACCGAACGCGTTTTCGGGTTTTCTAATCACTTCTTCGTCCAAGTTGACTACGCCGACAAGGTTTTCCTTCATCGTCTTGCCCGTGCAAGTCATAACAGACGTATCGAGCAAGTTCAGCGCTTCCAATTCCTTCAATACGGCGTGTACGCCGCCTGCTTCGTTCAAGTCTTCCATATACGTAGGACCTGCCGGCGCAAGGTGACACAAGTTGGGAGTCTTTTCGCTGATTTCGTTTACTTCGTCCAAGTCAAACTTCACGCCAAGCTCGTTTGCAATCGCAGGAAGGTGAAGCATACTGTTCGTCGAGCAACCGAGCGCCATGTCCGCGGTGATTGCGTTTTTAATCGCCGCCGCCGTCATAATGTCACGGGGACGAATATTCTTTTTCACCAGCTCCATTACTTGCATACCTGCGTGTTTTGCAAGCTCGATACGCGCGGAGTAAACCGCAGGAATCGTGCCGTTGCCGCGCAAGCCCATACCAAGCACTTCGGTCAAGCAGTTCATTGAGTTTGCCGTGTACATACCCGAGCACGAGCCACAGGTAGGACATACCTTTCTTTCAAACTCGGTGAGCTGTTCTTCATTGAGCTTGCCTGCGTTGTACGCGCCGACCGCTTCAAACATACTCGAAAGCGAACGCTTTTTGCCATTTACTCTGCCTGCGAGCATCGGACCGCCGCTTACGAATACGGTGGGGATATTCAATCTCGCCGCCGCCATCAAAAGCCCAGGTACGTTCTTATCGCAGTTGGGAATCATAACGAGCCCGTCAAAGCCGTGCGCCATTACCATCGCTTCGGTGGAATCGGCGATCAAGTCACGCGTGACAAGGGAATATTTCATACCCGTATGCCCCATCGCAATCCCGTCGCAAACGGTGATTGCAGGGAACATAATCGGCGTACCGCCTGCCATCGCAACCCCAAGCTTTACCGCTTGGGCAATCTTGTCAAGGTTGGTGTGACCGGGTACGATTTCGTTATGCGAGCAAACGACCCCGATAAGAGGTCTTGCCTGTTCTTCATCGGTAAGCCCCAACGCGTGATAGAGTGATCTATGCGGCGCGTTATGGAAACCGTCTACAATGGTATCTTTAATCATATTCTTTTACCTTGTTTCTAAAAAGTTTTAAGGCGTATTTTGCGACGGTTCGTCGCAAAATACGCATAGATTTGATTGTATTTACACTCTAATAAATGCGGAATTACGCACGTTTATTGAGAGATGGAAATGCGAGCGATTCAAGGCGCCGTAAGGGAGCGTACCGAGTAGTACGTGACCAAGCGGCAACAATGAGGTGCGACGCATTGCACGTAAATTAATGTGGAGATGCGAGCAATTCAAGGCACCGCGAGGGAGCGTACCGAGTAGTACGTGACCGAGCGGCAACGATGAAGTGCGACGCATATACGCATTAATTATTGATGAACTTTTCTTCGTCAGCCCAGCTATACAGCTTACGAATATCTCTACCAACGACTTCGGAAGGATGCTCTGCGGCGATCTTTCTCATTGCGTTGAAGTGTACTTGCGAGCCTGCGTCGGACATATCAAGCAAGAATTCTTTTGCAAACGTACCGTCTTGAATATCCTTCAAAACCTTCTTCATCGCCTTCTTCGTTTCTTCGGTGATGATCTTCGGGCCGGTCACATAGTCGCCGTATTCAGCCGTGTTGGATACCGAATATCTCATACCTTCGAAGCCGCTTTGATAAATAAGGTCAACGATGAGCTTCATTTCGTGGATACATTCAAAGTATGCGTTTCTGGGATCGTAGCCAGCTTCTACAAGCGTTTCAAAGCCTGCTTGCATAAGCGCGCAAACGCCACCGCAAAGAACAGCTTGTTCACCGAAAAGGTCGGTTTCCGTTTCCGTACGGAAGTTGGTTTCGAGAACGCCCGCTCTCGCGCCGCCGATACCAGCCGCGTAAGCAAGACCGATTTCAAGCGCGTCGCCCGTAGCGTCTTGTTCTACTGCGATCAAGCAAGGAACGCCTTTGCCTACTTGATATTCGCTGCGTACCGTATGACCAGGGCCCTTGGGTGCTACCATGATAACGTTTACGTTCTTCGGGGGCTTAATGCAGCCGAAATGGATATTGAAGCCGTGCGCAAATGCAAGCGTCTTACCTTCGGTAAGGTTGGGTTCAATGCTTTCTTTGTAAAGCTTCGCTTGCTTTTCGTCGTTGATAAGGATCATGATGAGGTCCGCTTTTGCAGCAGCTTCCGCAGCGGTCATAACTTTCACGCCTTGCGCTTCCGCTTTTGCCCAGCTCTTGCTGCCCTTGTAAAGACCAACGATTACGTCCACGCCCGAATCCTTCAAGTTGAGCGCGTGTGCGTGACCTTGCGAACCGTAGCCGATGATTGCTACCGTCTTGCCGTTAAGCTTGTTCAAATCACAATCTTGTTGATAAAAAATTCTGTTTGCCATGAGTGTTTTCCTTCCTTTCTATGTTAAAATTTTTATTTTTTTGTTTAATCCTCTTCCGTGAAGAGCGTCTTATTGCCGCGGTCGAGCGCAACCACACCCGTACGGCACATTTCCAAAATCCCGTAAGGCTGCATCAGCTTTACGAACGCGTCAATCTTCGACGGCGTACCCGTCACTTCAATACACATTCCTTCGGGGGAATAGTCGATTACGCTTGCTCTAAATACGTCCACCGCCGTCATAATATCGTTGCGGTTTTCCGATTTGTTTTCCACCTTCAAGAGCATAAGCTCGCGCTTGATAGGTTCGACTTCGAGTACGTCCACTTTCTTGACAACGTACAGCTTTTTGAGCTGATTGACAAGCTGTTCTTTCACGTTGTCGTCGCCGTGCATACTAATCGTAATACGGGAATATTCCTTTCTTTCCGTTTCGCCTACGGTCAATGTGTCGATGTTAAAGCCACGACGGGTGAACATCGCCGATACTCTCGTCAATACACCCGATTGGTTATCTACGTAAACTGCTATGATAAATCTTTTATCCATAATCTACTCCTTTATCATACCTTCGTGATGATGTCCGCAATCGCGCCGCCAGGGGGAAGCATGGGCAATACCATTTCGTCCTTGTCGATAGTAACGTCGATTACGCTTACCTTGCCCGACGCGAGCGCCGCTTCAAAGGCTTTCTTGAATTCCACTTGCGTTTCCGCTTTATAGCCGTCCGCGCCAAACGCTTTTGCGAGTGCAACGAAATCGGTCTTTCTCGTCAAAATCGTATTGGAATATCTCTTGCCGAAGAACAAGGTTTGCCATTGTCTTACCATACCCAAAACGCCGTTATTCAAGAGTACGATTACAACGGGGATTTTGTAGGTGACTGCCGTAGCGAGTTCGTTCAAGTTCATACCGAAGCTGCCGTCACCCGTAATCAAGACTACGGGGTCTTTCGTCGCTACGTACGCACCCATCGCCGCACCAAGACCAAAGCCCATCGTACCCAAGCCGCCGCTACTTACGATTCTTCTCGGGCCGTCGAAATGCGCGTACTGCGCAGCCCACATTTGGTGCTGACCAACGTCCGTCGCGATCACCGTTCTTGCAGGCTTCAACGCATTGATCGTTTCAAATACCTGCTTAGGGGTAAGGGGCGCTTTTGCCGCCGCCGCGATTTCTTCTTCGAATTGTTTTTCTTGATTTTTAAGCTCGTTCACTCTCGCAAGCCAAGCGGGTTTTTCGCTCGCTTCGCACTTTGCCGCGATGCGCTTGAAGGAGTCTTCTACGTCGCCGACCAAGCCAAGGTCTACGCGTACGTTTTTATTGACTTCCGCGCTGTCGGGATCGAGCTGAATAATCTTGCTCGTCTTCGCGAACTTGGAAACGTTCCCCGTCGCTCTATCCGAGAAACGAACGCCGACCGCCAAAATTAAGTCCGCTTCGTTTTGGGACATGGACGACGCGTAATGTCCGTGCATACCTTGCATACCAAGGAAACGTTCGTTATCCTGCGGTACGGAAGAAAGCCCCATGAACGAACAGCCGATCACCGCGCCGATCTTTTCCGCGAACTTGACGATGTCGTCGCCCATACCAAGCCCTGCCGCGCCGCCGCCCACGTAAATATACGGGCGTTTCGCTTCCGCGATCAATTCCACCGCTTTATCGATCAAGCTTTCCTTTACCTTGGGCAAGGGAATTTTTTCTACGACGGGTTGGGGTTCGTACTCGTATTTGCCTACTTGTACGTCCTTAGGAATATCGACAAGGACGGGTCCAGGTCTGCCCGACTTTGCAATCGAGAACGCCTTGCGAATGGTGTCCGCCAAGTCTTCAATCTTGCTGACGAAGAAATTGTGCTTGGTGATGGGCAAGGTCACGCCCGTGATATCGATTTCTTGGAAGCTGTCCTTACCGATGAGCGAGCAAGGCACGTTGCCGGTGATGGCAACCATGGGAATGCTATCGAGCATAGCCGTTGCGATACCCGTGACAAGGTTGGTCGCGCCCGGGCCGCTCGTTGCGATACAAACGCCGACCTTCCCCGTCGCGCGCGAATAACCGTCCGCCGCGTGGGAAGCACCCTGCTCGTGCGCCGTAAGAATATGATTGATTTCGTCTTTATATTCGTAAAGCGCGTCGTAGATATTGATAACTTGACCGCCGGGATAACCGAAAACGTCGGTAACCCCTTGTTCAATCAAGGTACGAATTAAAATTTGTGCACCGTTTAATTTCATATATGTTTTTACTCCTTATTGTTGATGATATGCAATTGACGGCTACGCCGTCGTGAATTGCGTTGCTTTGCAACGCGTGAATTGGCTTTGCCGTGAATTGAACTCTATGCGTTCGTGAATTGCATTACTTCGTAATGCGTTGTGGAATTATTTATATATTTTTCAATAACGAATTGCTTTTTGGAAAAAGCAATTCAATTCGCGCAAGTTTTGCTTGCAATTCACGTTTTCGTTAGAAAACAATTCACGCAAATTTATTTGCAATTCACTTTTTATAACATACGGTTGACTGCCGAGACCAACGCCCTCACCGACGACGTCATAATATCGCTGTGGATACCCGTACCCCAATAGGTTTTGCCGTCCGCTACGATACTGATATAGGAAGCGGCGGATGCGGTGGATTTTCCTTCCAATGCGTGCTGTACGTACGTTTCCAAAACGAAATCCTTGCCGATTACCTGCTTGATAGCGCTTGATACGCAGTCGAGTCGACCGTTGCCGACAACGTCCGTTTGCACGTTCTTGCCTTGGTATTCGACGATAATCTTACCACGTACCGTGTCCGCGTCCACGTCCTCGTAGGTCGCGTTGACGATACGGAGCTTGTCGCGCAGGTTCACGAAATCGTTCATGAAGATTTCATAGACTTCCTGCGGCGAGAGTTCCTTGTGCGCGTGGTCGGAAATGCTCTTTACGTGATAGCCGAACACCTCGCGCATCTTGGGCGGGAGCACCAAATTGAACTGCGTTTCGAGTATGTACCCGATACCCCCCTTCCCCGATTGGGAATTGATGCGGATAACGTCCGCTTCGTACACTCTGCCAACGTCGGCAGGGTCGATGGGGAGATAGGGAACCGTCCACGTATTCGAGTTCTTTTCGACGCGGTATTTCATACCCTTTGCTATCGCGTCTTGGTGAGAACCGCTAAATGCCGCGAATACGAGCGAACCGCTATACGGTTGACGTTCGCTGACCTTCATTCTCGTCACTCGTTCGTACACCTTCGTGATCGCGGGCAAATCGGAGAAATCCAACTGCGGATCGACGCCTTGCGAGAACATGTTCAAGGCAAGGGTGATAATGTCGACGTTGCCCGTTCTTTCGCCGTTGCCAAATAACGTACCTTCGATTCTGTCGCCCCCTGCAAGCAAGCCCATTTCACTATCCGCTACCGCGCAACCACGGTCGTTATGCGGATGCAAGGAAATGATCACGTTTTCACGGTTTTTCAAGTTCTTGCACATGTATTCGACTTGGTTTGCGTATACGTGCGGCATCGAGTGGGAAACGGTGACGGGCAAGTTAATGATTGCCTTATCGTTTTCCGTCGGCTGCCAAATATCCAGCACCGCGTTGCAAATTTCCGCTGCGAATTCGGGTTCCGTACCCGTAAAGCTTTCGGGGGAATATTCAAAGGTGATCTTCCCTTCCGCCTTTTCGCGATACTCTTTGCAAAGCTTCGCGCCGAACACGGCGATATCGATGATTTCTTTCTTTTCCCGTCTAAATACCTGTTGGCGTTGCGCTACGGACGTGGAGTTATACAAATGCACGATCGCGTTTTTCGCACCCTTCAAAGCCTCGAAGGTCTTGGCGATGATATGTTCGCGCGATTGCGTAAGCACTTGGATCGTCACGTCGTCGGGGATAAGGTTTTCCTCGATGAGCTTGCGGCAGAATTCATATTCCGTTTCACTCGCCGCAGGGAAACCGATTTCGATTTCCTTAAAGCCGACGTAGCAAAGGAGTTTGAAAAACTCCAATTTTTCCTCCAAGCTCATGGGAATAATGAGCGCCTGATTGCCGTCGCGCAAATCGACGCTGCACCACACGGGCGGTTTGTCAATGGCGGATTTTTTCACCCAGTCCATCGTCACGCCTTGCGGTTCAAAATACTGTTTTACATACTTTTTACTGTTTTTCATAATCCTGTCCTTTTCGGGCTAATAAAAAAGTCTCTCTCCGAAAAAGCGCACTGATTGCGCCTTTTAGAAAAGAGACGAAGATACTTCTCCGCGGTACCACTCTCATTGATGATTGTTCATCCGCTCGTTTTTCTCTATAACGGGAGAACCCGTCCGAATCTAATAAGCGCGACTGCGCCGTTCTCTCGGCGGCTCGGGGAGGAGCTATATTCCGAAAAGCTGTGTCGACTCGCACCTACCGCCGACTCTCTGTCAAGCAAACCTTACGGATTTTTTTCCCGTCGTAGCCATTTTTATGCTATTGCATTTATTCTACTACATTTATAACCGCTTTGTCAACGGTTTTAACCTACTATTCCTTTATAAATAAAGGAAATATTTAGTTAGTGAATTGCATTACTGCGTAATGCGTGAATTTTCGCTTCGCTCAGTGAATTGAACGCTTCGCGTTCGTGAATTGCAAGGCTACGCCTTGCGTTAAGGAATTATTTATATATTTTATCGCAACGAATTGCTTTCGCTGAAAGCAATTCAATTCACGAGAGCCTGCGGCTCTCAATTCACGCCGACCTTGTCGGCAATTCACGTTTTCGTTAGAAAACAATTCACTTATAATTTATACACCCAATTAAAGGTATCTTCCACTTTACCCCATTGAATACCCGTCAAGATATCGTAAAGCTTTTGCGTGACTTCGCCGATCTTGCCGCCGCCGATTACGTATTCGTTGTCGCCGTAAGCAAGCTTGCCGATGGGAGATACAACCGCCGCCGTACCGCAGCCCCACGCTTCTTCGAGTGCGCCGCTCTTCATCGCGTCTACGAGTTCGTCTACGGAAAGGAGTCTTTCGCTTACCTTATACCCAAGAGATTTGAGCACTTCGATACAGCTCTTTCTCGTAATACCGGGCAAAATCGAGCCGGTGAGCTCGGGGGTGACAATCTCGCCGTTGATCTTGAACATGACGTTCATCGCGCCCACTTCTTCAATATACTTTCTCTCTACGCCGTCCAGCCATAAAACTTGCGAATAGCCCTTTTTCGCCGCGCGTTCGCCCGCTCTCGTGCTCGCCGCATAGTTGCCGCCGCACTTGGCATAGCCCGTACCGCCGCGGACCGTTCTTACGTCTTCCCCTTCAATCATAATGCTAACGGGATTGATACCCTCTTTATAGTAGCTGCCCGAGGGGGATGCGATAATCATAAACGTCGCGCGCTTTACGGCGTGTACGCCAAGCGCCTCGTCGTCGCCGAACATAAAAGGACGAAGATACAAGGACGTCCCAAACGACTTGGGCACCCATTTTTCTTCGAGCTTTACAAATGTCGTCAAAAGCTTGAGCATATCCTGCTCGTCCATTTCAGGCAAGCTCATGCGCTCTGCCGAGCGGTTCATTCTCTTAATATTTTCCATCGGGCGGAAAAGCTGTACGCCGCCGTCTGCGCGACGGTACGCTTTCAAGCCTTCAAAAATTTCCGCGCCATAGTGAAGTACGGTCGAGGCAGGGTGCAGCGAGATTCTGCCAAACGGCACGATTCGCGCGTCCTTCCAGCCTTCGCTTTCTGTCCAATCCACAATCAACATGTGGTCGGTAAATACCTTCCCAAACCCTAATTTATCTTCCGGCGGCATCGTGGAGGGAGTCGTCGTTTTCGTGATACTGATTTTCATAATCATTCCCCCTTTTGCAATTCGTTTTTCGAATGAAAGAATGTCCTTTCATTTATTTATATAATGATAATATCATAGCACACCGAAAAAATTAAGTCAACGTTTTTTTCCTATTAAACGCGTATTTTTTATAAAAAATACCTCTTGAAAGAGAAAAAAAACTCCCTGCTGATTCGCAAGGAGCTCTTTTTTTGTCTTTTAAGGATTTTATTCGTTTTCCGCAGGTGCTTGTTCGCTCGCTGCAGCCTCTTCGGATTCTGCCGTATGCGTCACTTTTTCCTCGTCCATTTCAGCAAGCTCGGAAATAAATTCTTCATTTTGATCGTCGTATACGGAAAGCATCGGTTTCACGTTTTTACCCTTCTTTCTATCGAAGTAGTTTTTGGAAATGCGCCAAACGAGTCCGCTCATAAATACCAAACCAATCAAGTTGGGCAACGCCATTAAGCCGTTAAATGTATCGGAAATCGCCCAAGCGAGCTCGCCGTCGATACGCGCCGACGCCACCACGAGCAACACGTACAAGACTTTGAATACCGTTCTTGCAATTTTTCTGCCCTTTTCACCCGTCTTGCGGAAGAGGAACTCGACCGATTTTTCGCCGTAATAGGACCATGCCAAAATCGTAGTAAACGCAAAAAGCGGAAGAATGATTGAGTACACGGTCTCGCCAAACTTACCAAACATCTCACCAAACGCACCCATGGAGACCGCGGTGTCCGCCGCGGGATTTTTTGCAAAAAGCACAAGCTTATCATTCCCAAAGGTAACAAGAATCACGAGCGCCGTCAAGGTACAAATGATAAAGGTATCGAAGAACACTTCGAAAATCCCCCAAAGCCCTTGTTTTACAGGCTCACGAGTAACGGACGCGCTGTGCGCGATAACGGAAGAGCCAAGCCCTGCTTCATTCGAGAATACACCGCGCGCAAGCCCCTTTTGAATGATTTGCGCAAACGCGTAACCGCCAACGCCGCCCACAACCGATTCGAATTCGAAAATATTGCCGAAAATCATAGCGAAAGCCGTACCGATCATCGTCACGTTTGCAAAGATGATAATGAGCGCCATTACGATGAAAATCAGAGACATAAAAGGCACGAGAATGGACGTCACCCTACCGATACTCTTAATGCCGCCAAGTATGATAAGCGCAAGCACTACCGCCACCACAATACCGACAACCAAGCCGATTGTATCGTTATTCCCAGGCATAACTTCTTGGAAAGTGGACGAAATTTTATTCGTTTGCACGCCGCTCATACCGATTGCGGCAAAAGTACAAAATACCGCCGCCATAACGCCGAGAATTTTTCCAAACGTTTTCAAAAACGTGCCCGTCTTCCCTTTTTGATCTCTGCCCAAGCCTTCTGAAAGATAATAGGCAGGACCACCCGAGAATTCTCCGTTTTTCTCTTTTTTACGGAAATACAAACCGAGTACGTTTTCGGCATAGTTGGTAATCATACCAAAGAATGCGGAAATCCACATCCAAAATACAGCGCCGGGGCCGCCCGTCATAATCGCGGACGTTACGCCGACAATGTTGCCCGTACCGACCGTACCCGAAATCGCCGTTGCGAACGCTTCGAACTGCGAAACGGAATTTTCCTTTTTCGACAAGCCCTTTTTCTTCTTACCGATACTCTTGACCGTCGGGATAATCGTTTCCTTCCACGACGTACCGAATTTCCGCACTTGCATCACACGCGTACGGATCGTAATCAAGAGCCCTACGCCAAGGATGAGAATAATCATCGGCCAGCCCCAAACGATTTCGTTGAGCTTGGAATTGGCTTTCTCGATCCATGCCACAATCTTATCCCACATAGTAAAAAACCTCCATCGTCCTTATCGGACAAAAATATTAACGGATTTTAGGGAGAAAAAAACGGAGTGATTTTGTCTAAAATCACTCCGTAAACAGTCAGTTGTCCTTCAAAATGGCGGTAGCAGGTATGCGTTGAACGCAAAAATACCGTTTTTGAAAAGCGCGACTCTGTCCTTTTGCCTGAGAGATTGACAAGAATTTTCTTGCTTGCCCCTTCGGCACTCAATTGAATGAGTTTCTCCGGAGTGCTATCCGATTACAGTTCCCGATCTTTCGACCACCTGAGAGATTCACTCCTTCGGTTGAACGCCACGCGCTCATCTTCTGCAATCTTCTTATAGCGTTTGCTTGTGTACAAGAATACCACACTCTCTTTCCCTTTGTCAAGGAAATTTTTATAGAATTTCACACTTTTCCCACGTTTTCATTGGCTTTTTTCTCGCGCGCGTGTTATAATGATTGTATCGAACATTGATAATAAGGTAAACCATGTTAAAAGCGCTCCTCAAAAAATTATCAGAAGCGACCGTTTCCGTCTTACCGGTAACGGCGATCGTCCTTCTTTTGAATTTTATGCCGTTCGCGTCCGTTTCGTTTACGGGCACCGAAACGGCGGTTTTTGTGTGCAGCGCGGCGCTCCTTATTTTCGGTATGGCGCTTTTCAATCTAGGCGCGGACATCGCTATGACGCCGATGGGCGAACAAATCGGCTCGGGGCTCTCAAAATCAGGCAAATTCAAAACGCTGCTTTTGATTTGCTTTGTAATGGGCGTGTTTATCACGATTGCCGAGCCCGACTTATCCGTACTTGCTTTGCAAGTAAAAGGCGTTATCCCCAGCAAGGCGCTCACCATAGCAATCGGTATGGGCGTGGGGATTTTCCTTGTGCTGTCCATCTTAAAAATCGTATTCCGTATCACCTTGGCGCAAATGTTGACCTTTTTTTATTTAATCTTGTTTGCGCTCGTAGGCTTGGGCTTGACCGTTTCCCCTGAAAGCTTTGAAAGCTTTCTTCCCCTCGCGTTCGACTCGGGCGGCGTGACCACCGGCCCTATCACCGTACCCTTTATCATGGCGCTCGGCGTGGGTGTAAGCGCGACGCTTGGGGATAAACGGGATAGAGAGAGCAGCTTTGGTTTCATCGCCCTTTGCTCGATCGGTCCAATCCTTGCGGTTATGCTGCTTGGCGTTTTCTCGAAAGGTACGGTCGATTATACCCTGCCCGATTACGGCATGGACTTGGGGCACGTTCCTTCTACTCTTTTGCACACCTTGAAAAGCGTGGCGATTGCGCTCGGCCCTATCGTCGTTTTCTTCTTTATTTTGCAGGCGATTTTTATGCGCTCGTCAAGACGTAAGGTAAAGCAAATCGTCGTCGGTATTTTCTATACCTTCTTCGGTTTGGTGATTTTCCTTTCCGCCGTAGAAATCGGCTTTATGCCCATCGGCTTTAAGATGGGCGCGCAGCTTTCCACCATCAATCGTTGGGCGATGGTCGCAATCGCGTTTGTACTCGGTTTCACCGTCGTACTTGCCGAGCCTGCCATTCACGTACTTAAAAAACAAGTGGAAACAGTCACGGGCGGCGCAATTTCTAAGCGCTCGATGCTCATTGCACTTTCCGTGGGCGTAGGATTGTCTATCGGGCTTTCCGTAATCCGCGTCTTCTACGGGTTTAGCGTGCTTTACTATCTCATCCCCGGCTACATCCTTTCCTTGGGGCTTTCCTTCTTTGTACCCAAGATTTACACGGCAATCGCGTTCGACTCAGGCGGCGTAGCAAGCGGTCCGCTCACCTCGACGTTTATCTTACCTTTCATTGTGGGCGTATGCGCGGCAATGAGCGGTCCTGCAAGCGTACTTACCGACGCTTTTGGTCTTGTGGCAATGGTTGCAATGACGCCGCTTATTACCATTCAAACGCTCGGTTTCAAAGCCGTTGTCACCAAGCACGTCAAGGAAAAAATCGCGATGAAACGTATTCTTGACGCGGATGACGAGCAAATCATCAAATTTATGTAAAACAAGGGGGGCAGGTATGGATTTAACGAAAACAAAACGAAAAAAAGCCGCTCCCAATCCCGCGGAGTCGGTAAGAAAACTCAAAGTCCTCGTCACGGTAGTCAACCGCAACAAAGCGGAATTTTTTATGGATTTCCTTTCGGGCTTTGAAGTGAATTTCCAAACCGCCGTTTTTGCGCAAGGCACAGCACGCAGCGAAATGCTGTATATGCTCGGCTTGGAAGACTCGGATAAAAGCGTAATTTTCAGCGTTATCCGCGAAGACCGCGCGCAGGAAATTTTGCAGGGCTTGGAAGACAAATTCAACACCATTCGAAAAGGGAAAGGGATTGCCTTTACCATTCCCATTTCCAGCGTAATCGGCGTGGCAATCTACCGCTTTTTGAGCAACCACACCTCCACACAATCCCCGAAAACAAAGGAGTAATACTATGCAATATTCGCACGAAGCTATTTTTTGTATTGTAAACAGCGGTTATAGCGAAGCTGTCATGGACGCGGCGAAAAAGCTCGGTGCGTGCGGCGGTACGGTCATTAACGCGCGCGGTACGGCGAGCAAAGAAGCGGAAACCTTCTTCCATATCACCATCTCCCCCGAAAAGGAAATCGTGATGATTCTCGTCCCTAAAAAGATCAAGGACGACGTTTTGCACGCCCTTTATCAAGACGTCGGTTTGGATACGGCAGGGCAAGGCATCGCCTTTTCCGTGCCCGTGGATAGCGTTGTCGGTCTTACCGACGCGCCCAACGCCAAAAACTAATTTTTTGTGTTCAACGCGAACACGCCCCCATCATTTTTGAAAATAAGGAGCTTATTATGAAGAAATTTTTGCGTTCTATTTGCACTATTTTGCTCGCGGTGACCGCCCTTTTCGCTATCGGTTGCGGTAAAGACAAAGACAAATCGGATAATTCCAGTTCGCAACCAATCGATTATACGGCGGAAACAGTAGTCATTGAAGAAACGGATTCTTTTGCCCCCTGCTTTGTCAAAGATTTTATCTTTGGCAACGAGCATTCGAGCATCTATTTTAAGGAGCTTAATAAATATGCGCTTGATTTAAGCAAAGTGCTTATCATCTCGAAGGACGGAGAAGTGTGGACGGACGTAGATGTTTTATATGATCTCTTGCCTGTAGGCGAATACGAGCTGAATATCAAAACGCACCCCGAGCTTTCCGTTGCTGCGCCAAACGAAGACGGCGTTATGGTAAACACTCCCTATAAGCGTGATTTTACCATCACCGTTAACGTTTCCTTGGACGGCGAAAGCAAGTATTAAACTTAAAAAAACACATAAAACACCCCCGAGCAAGCATTTGCTCGGGGGTGTTTTTTTTATTTACAATCAGTCTTCTTTTTTCTTCAAAAGCAATGCCGTGCCAACTGCTGTCATCATTGCAATCGCGCCTGCCGTAGCAATACCGCCGCAGCCGCCCTTGCTCTTGCTGTCTTTTTTAGGTTCGGTCGTGGATTCGCTCGCTTCGGGAAGTTCTTCTTCACTTGTTCCTTCCGAAGCTTCGCTATCTTCGGGAGCTTCGCTTACTTCGGGCTTTTCGCTCGTTTCAGGAGCTTCACTATCTTCAGGCTTTTCGCTCGTTTGAGGGGGAAGATCTTCAATCTTCGTATAAACGGCTTCTACCGTAATATTCCCCGTTGTCAACGTGTATTCTTCCCACCTGCCTACGTAGCCGGACTTTTCGGGAACTTCGGGTTCTTCAATTTCCCTATCTTCCACCGTATAGGTCACCTCAGCGATTCTTCTACCGCTTGCACGGAAAGTGACTCTGTATTCAATCAAAGATTTTTCGTACATGGAAACAAGCTCTAAATTTTCCGTAATCGTATCCTTTTCGAAGTCCCATGCGTTGTCCCCGTTATACCAACCGATAAAGGTGTAAGAATATCCGTTTTCATCTTCCTTAGTAGGGTCTTGCGGACGATTGATTTTCGAGCCGACAATATATTCCGACGCATTCTCGCCGTCAAACGTTACGGTGTATTTCGCCGTCATATTTTCCTCGTCCACTACGTTATCCTCGGGATCGCCCGTTTCATTGACGTAGAAGGTGATTGTCTTTTCCGCGCGGTTGTTCGAAGGGTCAATCGCGTACAACGTGAGCGTATGCGTGCCTTCCACTAATCTACCGCGATTATCGAGCGCGCCTGCCGACCAAGTAAGCCCCGTTTCCACTTTACCCGAATCATCCGTTGCCGTGAATTCAATAACAGGCTTTGTACCAATCATCGCATACACGGTATCGGCTTTTATATTAATTACGGGAAATTCGTTGTCCACTTCCGCAACGACAATCGTCAACGTTTTTTCCGTCGTGTTGCCGTAATAGTCCTTCGCGCGAAGAGTAAGCGCGTGCGTACCCTTGCTCAACGAACCGTCCGCTTGTACGACGGTGGGATCCGCCCAAACGTATTCCACTTTCACGTCACGATTTTCCTGCGCGTCGTGCGCCGTTGCTGTTAATTCAAACTTCGCACCTTCGTTGGTGTAAACCGTATCTTCACCGCTATAAGAAATGACCGGCGCAACACCGTCGTTTGCTTTCATTGTGTAGCTAATACTATCGAGATAGAAAGGAAGCGCAACGTTGCTTCGTACGCTAAATTCGAATTTCGCCAAATTCCCATCAACGGCAATCTTGTTGAATAGACCGTCCGTGTTTTCTACAACGACTTCCGTCCATTTGTCAGTGGGCGTCGGCGTGCTTCCCGGTTGATAAATCCAAGCATTGTTAACGTCGAACGGTTGCGCGATTCGCGCTTGCGGGCGGTTGCCCGTATTTGACGCATGGCTTTCTATGTACATACGGAAAATTAAATTGTCCACCAAACAAACGGGAATTTCTTTTTCCGTGAAATCCAAAAGCACACCAGCGCTGTTTTGTCCTGACAAGGGGACAACCTTCAACACCTCGTTTTCATACCCTTCGGGAATGCTTGCCGCCGCTTCTTCCGCCGTAAATTTTATTACTTCCGACGAGCCGTAGCACATATATTCCGTATCCGTTGGCGCAGCGGAGTACGCACAGGGAAAATCATTGCTTACGTTCGTATTCGCACTACCCGTGTACGAGTTCATTCCCGAAAAACCGAAAACTGCCGCGCTACAAAGCGCCAATGCGCTCGACACAAAAATCACTCGAAGATTACGCTTTTTCATTACGCGTCCACCTCCTCGATCATAATTGCACGAATGGCATCAATTTCCGCTTGCGTAATGCCGATATCCAGCATAAATTTCTCAGTGTTTTCCGCCAGCGTACCCTTTCCGTAGTTTTTGATGTAATTATACAAATTCGTAAAAGCGTTGCCTACCATATTCGTCGGGTTTTGACCGTCAAGGTTTCCCATCTTCGACATAAAGGAAAGCTCGTAGTCCATGTATAAATCCATTTCACTAACACCGCAAAGCGCGTTGATTAAGAAACAAATCGTACCCGTTCTATCACGACCGAGCGAGCAATGCACGTAAATCGGATAATTCTCAGGGTTCGCAAAGGTGCGAATTTCTTGAAGCAACGCCTCGCGATAAGTCTTCGTCCAATACGGTTTAGTGCTCGTATTCATCGAGTCAATCCCGTCGCCGCCGATGTAATACGGTCCGCTGACGTTGACGAAGTTTACGCTGTCGCCCAAGGGAGATTTCGCCACTTCGGCACGCATATCAAGGTCCGTTTTAATGCCGTATTCGTAAAGCATTTTTTGCTTACCGGCTTCCGTTGCGTCCTCAATTTTCGCACCGCGGTAAACCATCCCTTGCTTGATGCACTTCGTCCCATTTTCTACGTAGTAGCCGCCAATGTCACGCGTGTTCGTCATACCCTCGATCGAAATCGTGCGAACAAGCGCTTTCGTGCGGAAGCTGAAAATGCAAGACTTCACCAATTTTTCGGGATATTTCGCCGTGATTTGGTAATAGTAGTTCGTCCCGCTGAAAAGATCTTCCACCGTCAACGAGTTCGTGAACGTCATATACGTATCGGGCTTCGACATATCTTTCGATTTAGAAATGGACACGTTATAATACAGCGCGCCCGCTTCCGCCGTCCAAGTAAGCGTGACGGGCTTGGGCGCAAACTGATCGATGCTTCCGTAATATTTTTCCGTCATGTATTTTTCGTAATTGCTAGCAACGAGCAACATATTCCCGTCCAACAGCGCGACTTCTTCGCGGTCTATTTCCGCTTTAATCGTCGGCTCATACGGAGTTTGGCGCGTCGTAGTTTCAGCTGAAATGGATTTATCTTCTACATTTTTTGCCACAACCCCTCCTACCAACGGAATCGCGCCTGCGAGCAAACACGATATAATTTGGATTTTTTTCTTTTTCATTTTTCCGCTCCTTACCATCGGTTTTTTTTCATTATAACATAAAAAGCCGCGAAAATCAATGTCATTTCTTACGCCTTTTTGTTCAATACTTAAGAAAGGAGCACCATCGGCTAAGATAGCCTCAAGCTAAAATATAACATACGCTTAACAGCAATTCCATACACGGCAAGCCGTGATTACATACCAAGCCTTTCGTCTTGGATAAAAAACAGCAAGTTTCAATGAGAAACTTGCTGTTTTTTGGTGTACCCGTTGGGGTTCTTCTCTCGCAAAGCTGTTCTTTGCGCTCGGTCACGCTCGTTGCCTACCTATCGGCACTCGCTCGTCTCGCCCCTAAAAAGCGTTATCAACGCTTTTTTACGGGTAGCTCGTCCCAACCTCGACGGCTTACCCCCTCTCACAATAGTTCGAACCCCGTATACACACAAAAAACCGCCCTTCACGGACGGCTTTTTTGGTGTACCCGCTGGGGTTTTTCTCTCGCAAAGCTGTTCTTTGCGCTCGGTCACGCTCGTTGCCTTCCTATCGGCACTCGCTCATCTCGCCCCTAAAAAGCGTTATCAACGCTTTTTTACGGGTAGCTCGTCCCAACCTCGACGGCTTACCCCCTCTCACAATAGTTCGAACCCCGTATACACACAAAAAACCGCCCTTCACGGACGGCTTTTTTGGTGTACCCGCTGGGGTTCGAACCCAGACTCGACGGCGTCGGAGGCCGTAATGTTATCCAATTACACTACGAGTACGTTTTTCTTTAATTGTCATTAACATTTTACTATTTTTTGCTTTCTTTTTGCAAGCATTTATGGTATACTATTTCTAAATTGTAGGATTTTTTTCCAAGGAAAAGGAGTTTGTTATGTCGAAAACGGTCGTGATCGGTATGAGCGGCGGTGTGGATAGTTCCGTCGCGGCGTTGCTTTTGAAAGAGCAGGGCTACAACGTTATCGGTCTTTTTATGCTCAATTGGGAAGAGACGGACGAAAACGGCTGTTGTACCGCCGAAGACGATTACGCGGACGTGCGCCGTGTTTGCGGCGTGCTCGACATTCCCTACTACACCGTCAATTTCGCCAAGGAATACATGGACCGCGTTTTTTCCTATTTCCTTACGGAATATAAAGCAGGCAGAACGCCCAATCCCGACGTTTTGTGTAATCGGGAAATCAAATTCGGCCCTTTCTTAGAAGAAGCGAAAAAGCTCGGCGCAGACTACATCGCAACGGGGCATTATTGCAAAATTTCTCACGAAAACGGCGTACATCTTTTGCAAAAGGCGAAGGACCAAAACAAGGACCAAACGTACTTTTTGAATCAACTTTCCCAAACACAACTCGCCGACGTTCTTTTCCCCTTACAAGATATGGAAAAACCCGAAATCCGAGAAATTGCCCTGAAAAACGGCTTGGCAACCGCCAAGAAAAAGGACAGCACGGGGATTTGTTTTATCGGGGAACGGAATTTTAGAAAGTTTTTAAGCTCGTACCTGCCCGCCCAAAACGGCAAAATTCTCGATCTTTCGGGTAAGGAAGTAGGTATGCATGAGGGCTTGATGTACTACACGCTCGGTCAACGCAAGGGTCTGTACCTTGGCGGCGTGAAAGGCGAGGCAGAAGGCGGCAGGTGGTTCGTTGTGAAGAAGGATTTAATCAACAATATCCTCTACGTTTCTCACGGCGACGAAGACCCCCTTTATTCCACCTCTTGCGAAGTGACGGGCTTTAATTGGATTCCGCAAAAGCCCGCGAAAAAAGAATTCGAATGTATGGCGAAATTCCGTTACCGTCAGCCCGACCAAAAAGTATTCGTTAGCGTAAAAAACGACGGCGGCTTGCATATCGAGTTTGCGGAAAAGCAACGCGCGGTCACCGAAGGACAGTACGCTGTATTGTACGACGGAATCAACTGCCTTGGCGGTGGCGTTATCGAGCGCACCGACGGCGCGTGGACACCTAATAAGTAAAGAAAAGGACTTGCACATTGCAAGTCCTTTTTTGTTGCCGATTTATTCCCAAATTTCACGAGTGATGGATAAAATCTCGTCGGGAGTTTGCGCTTGAAAAAGTCTATCCTTAAACGCCGCCGCGCCGCGCGTACCTTTCACGTAAAACGCCGCCATCTTGCGCATAAACACCGTCGTAAAGCGTTCATCGCATACCTGCCTCGTCCATTTCATTTGTTTTTCAAACATTTCTTTGCGACTTTCCGTAGGCGTACCCGTCAACGCGCAAAAAATTTGCGGATCAAATAGCGCCGCGCGCGCGACCATTACGCCGTCCGCACCCGTTTCCTTCATTAACCTTTCAGCGTCTTCGTTAGAGAACACGCCGCCGTTGGCCATCACAGGAATTTTAACCGCATTTTTCGCTTTTGCAATTTCAGCAAAGTTCACGTCACCTGCGTAAATTTTATCCTTCGTGCGTCCGTGAATGGTAATAAGGCTCGCCCCTGCGCCTTCCATACGCTTGGCAAATTCTTCCGTGACAAGTGAATCTTCGTTAATCCCTATGCGAAATTTTACGGTGATTGTTTTGCCGCTTTTCACGCATTCCTTAACGATTTTCTCCGCAAGCTTAGGATTTTCTAAAAGGGCGCTGCCTTCCCCGTTTTTATAAATTTTCGGTACTGGACAGCCCATATTGATATCTATGATCGGAAAGGGCGCAAGCGCTTCATTTTCGCAAGCCATACGCATAATTTCAGGCTCACTTCCAAAAATTTGCGCCGCACAACCCCCTTCGCGCTCGTCAGTATATAAAAGCTCTTTGGTGTTTTCACTACCGTATTTCAAGCCCTTTGCGCTTACCATTTCCGTATAGCACAACCCTGCGCCGTAACCCTTGCAAAGTCTACGGAACGGATAGTTGGTATACCCCGCCAACGGCGCAAGAAATACGTTGTTATTAAGTTGTATTTCCCCTACGCGAATTGGCGTTAAACGCATACCTGCCCCCTTCGTTTTACTTTAACTGCGCTTTTGCACGGACGTAATATTCGTCCCATTCTTTCTCAGAAAGCGCAGTGACAACCTTCCCATCGTCAAGCGCGAGTTTTTCCGCCGCCGTGAAGCGTTTTGCGAACCGCTCCGCGCTTTCTTTAAGCGCTTTTTCGCAATCGCAGCCCGCCTTTCTACCCACGTTGACCACCGCAAACAACACGTCGCCAAGCTCCTTTTCCGCTTCGATATTTTTTCCTGCTTTATACGCCGCAAAAAATTCGTTCAGCTCCTCTTGAATACGATTTGCCGCGGCTTCCACGCTTGCAAAGTCCATTCCTGCTTTCGACGCGCGTTTGCCAATCTTTTGCGCACGCATCGCCGCAGGGAAGCACTTGGGCACGTCGTTTACCGAGTCCCCATACGTAATTTGATGTTTTTCGGTCATCTTGTTCTTTTCCCAAACGGAAAGCGCGCTTTCCCCGTCCGTCGCCTTATCCGCACCGAAAACGTGGGTATGGCGAGTGATGAGCTTCGTGCAAATGCCGCTGACTACGTCGTTGAGATCGAACGCACCCTGTTCCTCTTTCAAAACCGCGTGGAACACCGCTTGCATCAAGATATCCCCAGCCTCTTCGAGAATCTTCTCATCGTCGTCGCAATCGATTGCGTCCACAAGCTCGTACGATTCTTCCACCGCCGACATTTTAATGCTCTCGTTCGTTTGTACGCGATCCCAAGGACAACCGTTCGGCGCACGCAAACGCATAATAATTTCTTTCAAATCCTCTATCCCAAAACGGGTTTTTTCGAGCAGTTCCATTTCTTCAATCGCAACCGCCGACGTATAATCGTATTCCTTTTGTCTATCGAGCTCCCAAAGACTGATTTTCTTGCGCTTACCGCCGCAAAGATAATAAACCTTCAAGTCCTCGCCAAACCGATTGCCAAGCGCGAGCTTACTATCCGAAGCAAGCCCTCTATCGTCCAAATCATACACGATCAAGGGCAGCGCAACGTCGCCACTCGCCGTTTTTTGCGTCAATTCATAAGCGGAAATAGCGGTATACGAACAGCTCTTAAACCCAGCCGCGCGCACAAGCGCCGTTGTCTTGGATACGCCGTCGATAATTTCCACTTTTCCGCGCAAACGTTTCAAAAGCACTTTCACCGACGTATCTTCCGTCGCCGCGCCGTCCACAAGATACACCGCGTCTGCCCCTTGCTCCGTCACCGCTGTCGCGAGCTTCTTTGCAAGCGCGCCAAAATTTGTGCTCGTCTCGTACACGGTATCGAGTGTCACGTGCGGAACGCCCAGATCCAACACCGTTTCATACGAGCGGGTATGCGCCGTCCGTACCACGATTTTGCGGTTTTCTTTCGCCGCGTCCAAAATTGCTTGTTCGCCGCGTTTTGTCAAATCTCCCTTTTCCACACCGAGACCGATTACCGTAATCATGCTTCTTTACTCCTTTTTTCTCTTACTTACGATTAAATTATATAATAAATCGAGCAAAAAAGCAATCAAATAACACACGTTTGTCGCATACGCCATTCCATAAACGGACGTATTGGGATCGCGCAGCCACCAGGAATACAGCGCCGTTTTGACCGTGACGGCTATAAGCATAGAAAGAGCGGCAAATTGCGGTTTTCCCTGCGCCGTCAAGCACGCCGAAAGGGTTTGCACCAACGAGAGCAACAGCGCGCTCACCGAAAAAATTTGAATAAGCTTGACAAGGGTGACAAGCTCATCCCCCTTCAACGACCGAAAAATGATTTTCGCAGCAGGCTCGGCGAAAAAATAAAGCCCAAGCGCCGAAGGAAGCGCGACCGCTATCGTCACCAACAGCGAGAAATAAATTCGTTTTCGAATACTCCTTCCGCCCCGTTTCCCCACCGCTTTCGCGCTCACCGTCGCAACGGCAGGCACACTCGCCGCCGCAATCCCATAGCAAATGGAAACGGGCAAATTGATTACCGTCACCGCGCCGCCTGAAAACAGCCCGAACAGCGCAACGGGGTCGCTTGCATACGCACCCAAAAACCGCGGCACGAGCACACTATCCAAAAGCCCCGAAAGGGGGATTAAAATCGAGCTAAACGTGACGGGTATACTCAATCGTAAAATGGATTTCATCGCGACCCTGCCCCCGTCGTTTGTCTTTTTTATCCCTTTTTTTGCCCTTTTATAAAAGGCGAGCATTAAAAAGAGTGCGACAAGCTCGGAAATGGATACGGCGAGCAGCAAAAAAGCGACCGCCCTTGCTACGTTATCACGAAAGAGATAGGCAAACAAAAGCCCTACGCCCACCTTTACCGCTTGTTCGGTGATTTCGGAAAGGGCGGTGGGGTGCATTTTATTCCTGCCTTGAAACCAACCGCGAAAAACGGAAATTGCCGAAACGAGCAAAACGGACGGCGCGAGCGTGAAATATCCTGCCGTGATTTCCCTTGCGCCCTGCGCGCGCGCTAAAAAGGGCGCAATTATACACATCAACACCGTGCCGCAAAGCCCGATAATTAGAAAAAGCTTCATCGCCGTTTTGAAAAGCGGTCTATCCGACTCTCCTTTTCCGAGCTTTTCCGCGGTTAGCTTAGAAATGGACGCAGGAATCCCCGTTGCGGAAACGGTCAAGAGCAAGCAATAGACGGGATAAACCATTTGATATAGACCGATCCCGTGACTACCGATTACGTTTGTTAAAGGAATGCGATATATCGCGCCCAAAATTTTGGCGATAAAGCCGCCGACCGCAATCCACGCCGCGCCCTTCAAGAATGCGCCTTTGCCTTGTTTTTTTGCTTTTTCCATACGTACCCCCCACCGCCTTATTATGGGGATAAACGTTATGAAAAATACAAAAATCAGGGCTGTCGCCTTTCGGCGACAGCCCCTTTTTTCTTAAAACTTATGCAGTTTTATTTAGCGATTATGCTTTTTAAGCATTATGCAACGTAGGAAATAACCCAATTGTCCTTGGTCGTAGCAGCTACGTAGAAAGAAAATTCTTCTCCTTCTGCAAGCGTAACGGAGAACGTATCGCCATTTTCGTTTGCGTAATAGTCAATGAAAGGATTGCTGTTCCAATCAGTTTCATAAGCTTCAGCTTCCCAAACGCCAACCCCTGCAGGAACGGTGAAGGTATACGTGCCAGCTTTTTCTGCCGTGAAAGTGTATTTGTCAACCCAACAATTGTTATCCGTCGTGGTTACGTTGATCGTACCTTCAATACCCAAGCTTTCGCCGCCTTCTTCACCACCTTCTTCACCGCCTTCACTGCTTTCAACTACAGCGAACCAGAAGTTCATATTCATACTCGACATAGGATGAACATAGCCAATTTCCGCTGCGTTCATACCCGCATAGTAGTTACCCGTGCCCGTAAGATTGAAGAAGTCTGCCGTTATGGATCTAACCATTTCAACCGTTATTGCACCATTCGAAGAAATCGTATAGGAAATCAACATCGAATATTGATTATCTAATGCGTAAGGATCCGTCGAGCTGCTGATGAAAGCAAGTTTTTCTGCCTTATTTACAATAAGGTACAAGCCAGCATTTTCATCATAGTAGAGCTCACTTGCAAAATCTACTTCGGGTTCTACCGTAGGAGCGTCTACTTTTACGCAGTCTTGCATGTCAAGCTGTAAACCGTAGTTTGCCGTGATAGCAAGATAGATGTTCATTTCGTCGCCAGATACGTAGGTCCAGGAAAGACCCGTTGCTTCCGTATATTCATAGCTGAATACTGCAGACTTGTTTACAGTGGTTTGCGTGCTCCAGCTGTATTCTGCTTTGTCAACTGCTACCGTACCGCTCATCGCGCCTTCAGAAGCAGGCGTGAACGCAAGCGAAGCAACCTTGGATCCATTCCAATCGTAAACTTCATAGTAGCCGCTAAGGATATCCGCAACGGAAGGAGCTGCTTCTACCGTAATAACAAACGTATCGGTAAGCCCTTCTACAACCGTCGAAGTAACCGTAACGGTGTACGTGCCAACAACGTTGGAAACGAAAGACGTAAAGTATTCGCCTGCCGTAAGCGTAGCGTCTTCGCTATCTACCGTCATCGTATGGCTATTATCCGTATAATCGTCGGTCGTTGCGTAGATGTCTACTTGTACGCCTGCATATACCGTAATTTCGTTTACTTGATTCATATTGCTGTTATAAGCATACGCGTTGATGTACGTAGGATCTTTCGCCGCAATTTTTACGGTAAGCGTCTTTTCCGCTGCGCCGATCTTAACGCCTACGGTGAATTCGCCTACTTGTTTCGCCGTCATAGCAATACCGTTTAACGTAGCAACATCGTTGTCGTCGTAATTGTTCGTAGCCGACAAAGCGATTCTGCTATCAAAAGATGCCCATTCAACGACTTCGCCGTTAATCGAGAATACGGGTTCGTTGAAGGAAGAAACCGCACCTTCGGATAATGCAACTTCAAAGTTTACGCTGTCGCCTGCGCGCAATTCAAGAACTGCACCGCTTTCAACCGCTGCGCCGTCTTTGCTCATCGTGAAATCGGTCGCATATACAGATTCCGCCGAATACGCATTTTCCGTAGGCAATTCAACGCCGTCAAGTTCAACGTTTTGTTGGATAGCTACCGTGTAGGTGTTGTTAAACGTTGCTTCTTCATTTTTCACCAAAACGTCTGCCGTAGCCGCGGGAACGCCGTTTTCTTCATCCGCAAGCGTTACTTCTTTCGTTTCTACCGTATAGAAGTCAGGGGAATACTTTTCCGTGCTAACGCTAAGCATTTCAATATAACCGTATTCAGACAACGTGAATACTACGTTCGTTTCATAAACGTAATATTCGGACATTCTGAGCGAGAACATATACATTTTTTGACCTTCAACTTCCATAGCCATTTCTTGGAAGCCGCAGTTTTCAATAACGTATTCAACGTTTGCAATCAACGTTGCGTCATTTGCAGTTTGTGCATCTTCAAGACATTGCTGATAGTAAGCATATTGTTCGCTTGCTATGTTGTAAAGATTGGAAACAAGCGCGTCAACCCCGTAATAGCTCGCATAATTACCCGTAATATCAGATACGTTGAAACCGTAACCATTCATCATGTCTTCGCTCGGTTCTTCATCATAAGGAGCTCCATTCTTTACTGCAAAAATGTCACCGTTTGCATCCAACGAGAACCAGCATTCTTTTTCTTCCGCGTATTCGTCTTCACCGGTCACTTCATTCGTGTAAACAAATTTGTCATTCAACGCATAAATAACACTCGTCGTGCTATCATACATCGACATTTCCGGATCCGCATAAGTGGAAATGAGAGCACCTGC
Organism: Clostridiales bacterium; assembly: GCA_015071005.1. Taxonomy (GTDB): domain Bacteria; phylum Bacillota; class Clostridia; order Christensenellales; family Borkfalkiaceae; genus Scatosoma. The sequence continues at coordinate 200,837 of SVIG01000001.1, forward strand.
GCCGTGCGTTACTCTGCTTGCATAATCTTTACCGAATGCAATTGCACCTGCTACGTCGAGATCTTCGGGGATTTCCACGGGCTCGATTACTTCGCCGCCTTCGCCACCTTCGCTGCCTTCTCCTTCGCTTCCTGCGGGCGTTTCGCTCGTGATAGGATCGGAGGTGTTGTTGTCGTTGTCCTTATCCTTGCCGCCGCCACAAGCCGTGAACGCGCCAAGAACAAGCATCATAGACAATGCTAAATAGATACCTTTCTTCATAAATAAGCCTCCTTTTGCTTAATTTAATGTTTTTTTATTAAGATAAACCCTTTCGGGATTGTCTTTGGTAGGATACATTGAAAAGCTTTGCTTTTCGTGAATTGCATTTCTGTGCAATGCGTGAATTGGCTATCGCCGTGAATTGAACGCTTCGCGTTCGTGAATTGCAAGGCTATGCCTTGCGTTATGGAATTATTTATATATTTTTCCGCAACGAATTGCTTTTGGGAAAAGCAATTCAATTCACGCGCCGTTAGGCGCAATTCACGCCGACTTCGTCGGCAATTCACGTTCGCAGAACAATTCACGTTTTCGTCAGAAACAATTCACTTACAAATAATACAAACAGCCAAACAGCCATTGATCGGCTTCCGCACAATCAATCGTGGGAGAAAGATAGGTTTCCGCCCAACCGTTGCCGTCCATAAAATACCGTTGCGAAATCGCAAACTGCTGCAAGAAAATCTGCAGCTCCTTGGTCACGGGGAATACACCGTCCCCCATTGCTACGTCCGCATAACCGAACGTTTGGAATAATTCTTCGGGACAGTTCAAGCAGTCCTTCGTACAAGTCGCGCAGTCTGCAATACATACGCCGCTTTGTATAGTTTGACCGGGATTCGCCGCCGATCCAAAAGGCGCCCCTACTTGCGCATGTTCACAAGTACAGCTATCCGAGCAGAAATACGAGAACCCTGACGCACCGTTCAGAACGCTCCTATACCCTTCCAAGAAAAGCTTGTGGTTGCGGAGCTTGATATTGCCGTTCTCGTCTTTTACCGCAACGGACAACGCCTTATTCCCTGCCGATTCAATCAGGGTAAGGGGCCAATTCCCCGGACCTTGATATTCGGGAATGAAACGATTATTCATCGTAATCGTCGCATACAAGATCGGGCCGAAGCCGTCCGTCGTCGCATACTTAATCTCGTCGTAAAGATGATAGAATCCGTCGCCATTTGCGTATTTATCGGGATCGTAATACTTAAACATCGAGCCGTCGAAATAAGTAACGCCCTTGCTGTTGGTCACTTCGGGATAATGCATCGTACCGCTCGGCGTGTACTGCCCTAAAATATAACGCAAAATAGCCGAACCGCTAAACATTCTATACGGCGTATGCAAATCTTTCAGCTGACCGTCCGTAAGATCTTGCAAAGTCGTCCAATCCATACTCGACAAGCCCGTCACCGACGTAAACGTGTCCATCGGCATGGAACGCAGCTCGCTAATTTCTTTAAGCAGCATTTCGTTCAGCTCGGTCGCTGCAATCAATTCCGTAGGATAGGTATCGTACGAGAAGGGCGCTTTGTAGCTGATTTGGAAACGCACCTTCACGGGATAATTCCCGTCGATTTCTTCCGCGCGGATCGCAAAAACAAATACTACCTGCCCATTTCCGTCTTCCGCGAAGTTGCTTTCGTCCATGTTAATTGCGTAAGAGAAGTTCTTGGTGAACGTACCGCTTGCGCCGCCGTCGTTGACCGTGAAAAACTCTTTACGCAAAACGTAGCTTTCGAACATTTCCATTTTAGGATTTACTTTGTCCGTATTGACGTCTACCCACGATTCAATCGTGTAAGTACCCGGTTTATTTGGCGCGTATAAGCAGTAAACCTTATCGTTCTTATTCTCAATTTCCACTTCGTAAACGCCTGCCTGCGAGACTTCGCGAGGCGACCAAGCGTCCTTACCTTCGCCGCCCGTGAATCGGCCTATACGGAAAAGGGTAATTTCAATGTCACGGTTTCCGTTCGTCGTTTTTGTCTTGTTGGTGTTATAAACGTAGTTAAATTTCGAAACGTTTTCTTTGGGTACTTCCAAGGAAACCTGATAGTTCCCGTCCAAGCCCGTCACGCTCGCATAGCCGCTTTCATCAAACGGCGCTCTATGCACTTCTGCAATCCCGTCCGTGCGCGTCCATTGCGCCACTACGCCGTACTTTTCCGCGGTCGTGAGCGGTTTTCCGTTGAACATCAACGTGACGGAGAAGGTTCTTTGAATGGTTTCGCCACCTTCGCTCGTTTCACCGCCGCCGCTCGAGCTTTCCGAGCTTATGCCGCTTTGGTCGTTGGAAATACCCTTGTACTCCCCGCAACCGCCAAGCGCAAATATCATAAAGGTCATCAAGAACAGGAGTATATTCAAAAAGATTTTTTTGACCATAGCTTAACCTCCCTTCTTGACGTTCGGGTTCGTCTTTTTGAACAAACCTTTAATGTCGCTCCATTTGAGTTTACGAATGATAATATCGGCTACAAAGAGAATTACCACCGTCACCGCAAACGGAATTGTGAAATCAATCGTATACGTCGCCACTTGATCGTCGGCGTTCGAAAGATCGACGCTGCCGTCCGTCGTCACTTGCCCTCTATGGCGAATAAACTGATGAATATCCGCAGGATCAAACGCAAGGAAAGAATTGTATTCAGGCGAGTACGCCAAATCAAAGAATACGCTTGCGTCCGGCTCGTCTTCCTCGCTCGCGCGTGCATTCGCACGAACATATTTCATATTGATAGTATACTTGCCCGTTTGCTTCGCTTCAAACGTATAGAAATATCCGTTTGTCTTGAAACGAAGAATTTCCGTTTGCTTGCTTCCATCCGGCGCAATTACTTCAATTTCCACGTCCATGTCCGCATTCAAGCGCAACGGCAAAATGTCTACGTAACCCTTCAAGCCGTCGTTAGAAATGTGAATTTCGAAAGGATAATCCACCTTTTCTTCGGGCGTGTTCGTGTTGAACAGGTTACGATAGAATGCTACGCCTGCCGAATCGCTCGTCCAATGCTTCGTCCAATCGAAACTACTTGCAAAATAGGAAACTCTACCCTTATTCACCTTCACGTAGGAATAAATCGGCACTTTAATCGCCTTGTCCGCACCCTGCGGCAAATAGTCCGCGGTGAGCACCGTCACAGCGTCTTCTTTTTGTACGTTATTTACGAACGCGTTGACCGTCGTTTCGTTCAAGCCGACAAGTGAATCGTCCTTTTCAAGTACGTCCATCGGTACGTCCTTCAATACGTCGTCGTTGTAGAATTCTACGTTCAATTTCGTCGGCGTTTCGATAATCTTTTCCGCGATATCGTCGAGAATACCCGCAAGTGTGACGTCCGTAGAAGAATTAGGATCGATATAGTGCGTCTTACCGCCGCCCGCTTGACCCATTTCTTCAATCTTTGCAAAGTTCGGAGGTGCAGCAACGTTACCGCACACGTTTACAACGGAAGTGACGATGCGGTTCGTATACATATCCGCAATGACCTTCGGCGGATTCTTTTCCGCTTGTCCCCAACCCGAACCGTCGGTGATGAGCATCACTTGTTTATCGCCAAAGGAAGTCATTCCACGGATTACGCTAAACGCTTTTTCCATCGCTTCGCCAATAAGCGTACCCTGTCTACATTGCGCTTTTTTCACCGCTTCAACGGCTCTTTCTACGTTTTCCTTCGTCGCTTGGACGGGTTGCTGTAAAACGTTGTTTTCGCCCCAGAAGGTAATGATTGCAAAGTTGTCTTTTTCGTCGAGCGATTCCAAAATCCCTATCGCGATTTGTTGTGCCATAAGGAAGAAGCTCGCGTTTTCCATACTGCGCGACGTATCCAAAACGATCGTCACGAGTTTTTTGTTTTGGTTGACGTTGCCGATATGCGTAGGCAATAAGCCGCGCATAAGCTCAAGTGCGGGATCGGGAGTTTCCTCTTCCTCCGCGTCTTCCGTCCCAACTTTGTTTTGAAGCTGAGTGTCGCCCATAACGACAAAGCTCTTACCAAGATTCGAAACGACCGTGTTTACCGAGCTGATAAACGCCAAGCTATTTTCAAACGTTGACAAATCCACGTCCGAAAGCACGATTTCATCGTACTTGCAAAGGCTTTCTACCGTATACGGTACGATGGGCGGTTGCACCCATTCAATCTTGGAGTTCGCGCCGTAAATCGCTTCCAAAGCCGCTTTATCGCTCGCTTTGTTGGAAAGGAGCAAGATGTTCGCCTTACTCAAAACCTTTTGCGTAAACGTAAAATCGTTGTTATGCTTGTTTTCGTCCTTTCCGTCACGCGTGGAAAGGGACAGCTTATATGCAAACTCCCCTTCTGTTTCCGTAGGCAAATTGAAATTGATCACGTTCAAGCCCTTGGACAAAACCGCGGCTTTTCTTTCAATTTCCACGTCGCCCTGCTTCAACGAAACGTACACTTCCGATTCTTGATTCGATTCAATCAAAACGTCCGCCGTCGTTTGCTTTGCTAAATAGGTCGACTTCGTATAATCTACACTCGTGATTTGGACTTCGTTTGCGTCCTCGTCGATATTGCTATCGATATACATCGCGTCGATTTCAATGTTTTGCGCGTGCAAACTTTCTACCGCAGCGATTAAATCGCTCATACCCCTCTCTTCCGTTTGTTTACCGTCGGTGATGAGCACGATTTTCTTGATCGCGTTGTCCGAGAATAAGCTGGCCGTGTAATCCAATGCGCCCTTGATGTTCGTTGCGCTACGGTCTACGTCCGAGCTAGAAACCGTCTTAAATTTTTTACCGAGCTTGGTGTGCAGCTCGTAGTCCGCGCCGAAACAAACGACGCCCATTTTCGAATTTCGAGGCATAGAATCTTTCACTTCGCGGATGTAATCGTCCACGGTGTCAAGCTCTCTATCCGTCGAATAAGAAACGTCGGCTACGACGTATACCTGTGTTTTTGTGATAACGGCAGTCAACGTTGTGCCAGCCGCCGAAAGCGCGATAAGCCCGACCATTACGAGGTGCAAAACCAACGACGTAATAACGGACACGCTGCGGTTGTCCTTGCGAATCGCGATACAAAACGGGATAATCACGAGCGCAAGCAACGGGATTGCAATGAGTAAATAATAGGAATTAGCGAAGCTGATATTTATCATAGCAATATACCGCCCAATCTGCCAAGAATATAATTCCAAGTCCGATAAATACCAAGAACAAGTTATCGTATTTACCGTCCATTCCCTTCGAGCTAGCTTCCCCGTTCAAGCTATACTCGTCTGTTGACGCCACTATCGGCACACTTTCTTCTTTCGCAAGTGCCGAGTAGGCGTGGAAGACCTTTTCGCTGCCTGCAATCGTCATCGTCACCTTGTACACGCCCACTTCATCAAGGCGCATTTCGGCAGCGACCGTATTTGTATTGAGATATACCACGTTTTGCGACGGGCTTTCCACTTTGATACTCGTGCACCCCGGCAAAACGTTTACCGACAAATTGTCACCGCAAACGTAAGAAACCGTTTCCGTCATCGGAGGGAAAGAGTATTCCAATAAGTTTCTCATAAGCGGAATAAAATCGAGCTGCAAAGGCAAGTTCGAATCGTGAATATCAAAGGCGAAAACAACCTGTCTTGCACCCTTTTCCGTCGTCGTAGTAAAGAGCAAGGGATTGCCCTTATACGAGAGCAACGTCGTCACGTTTCTAACGCTGTATTTTTGGAAGCTCTTAATCGTAATATCCTGTCTTGTCACGTCCGCCAACAGCTTTTCTACCGTCGACGCCGTCGAATCGGTGTATTCGAGTACGCCGTCCTCTTTCAATTCCACCGCACCTTGTACGGTAAAGCCTGCGCCTTCCAAATTTGAAGGCAAGTTCAAGAACCATACCGCACCGTCGGTCGGTACGCGACCGGGGTTAAAGCCATCGAAAATATACAGCCCATACCCGTTCGGATCGTCGTATTTTGAAGGACTCATTACCTTAATATCGGTGTAGCCAAGCGTCGAAATCGCCTTCATCAAGAAGAAGGGTTCTTCGCTAACTAAGAGTACCTTATACGCCTCTTCGCTGGACATATTGTATTCCACGCGCTCGTTATCGATTGCGCTCGCATCCGCGTTACGGATTCTCGCACGAACGTAAGCCACGCTTTCCGTCAACTCCTGCACGGCAAACTCGGCTTCTTCGCCCGATTTGGCTTGCACTTCCGTTTCCGCAATCAGCGTTTCGCCCGCGTAAACTTCCACCGTCAAGATCTCGTCCGTCACGTGCGAAAGCACCTTCCCTTTTACGGATATCTTCCCTTCTGCATACGAGAAGGAAAGCTCCGTCACGGAATAGTTTACTTCGTCCGCCGCCACGTTGACAATTTCCACGTTGTCGTGTTTATCATACGTCTTATCGGTGAAAAGATAGGTCTTCAAGCCCGCGTTTTCATTGAAAAGCTCCTGCACTTGGTCCATAACGTTTGCAACGCTGTCGGGCGTATACGCGCAAGTCAACTTCTTCAATTCCGCATACGCGTCCGACTTATCGTCCGTTTGCACAACCGCCGCCATCGTCGTATCGCCTGCGTAATAGATGGAATACATACTTCCGTCTTTCGCGTCGGAAATGATGTCCTTAATCTTATCCTTTGCCACGTCGAAACGGGTAGTGCCGTCCTCGCGCGCCATTTGCATACTGCCCGATCCGTCCAAGATAAAGCAATATTCATGCGCCTGCCCCTTCAAAACGAGTACGGGGTGCGCGATTGCAAAGGAAATCAAAAGCACCGTCAAGCATTGTAAAATCAAAGAGATTAAACCCTTGATTTTGCTGATCGGGTTTTTGCGTTTCAAAAACTTTTCGGAAAGTCGCCACAAATAGGTGGACGAAATCGTTTGCTCGGTGTGTTTGTTTTTGATGATGTAGATGATGATAAGAATGGGAATGCCAATCAAACCAAGCAACCCTAAGGGATATAAAAATCTCATTTCAATACCCCCATTTCCACCAATTTACCGAACAGGATATCCCCTACCGGCTCATCCGACGAAGCGAGCAAATAATCCCCGCCGCGCGAATTGCAGTAGTTGCGGATACGGCTCGTCGCATAATCGAGCGCCGCTCTATACGCTTTCACGATCTCCTTGTCGATATTCTTACGGTAATCCTTACCCAAGTCTTCCGAATCGAATAAGTGCATTTTTCCGCGGAACTGCGGATTCAGCTCCTCTCTATCCAACACCTGCAAACAGAACAAATGGCGTTTTTTGCTCGCCAAATGATCGATTGCGTCCTCGAAATTGTTTTCCGTCAAGAAATCGGAAATGATCACGGACATGCCGTCGCCGTGCCCCACGTTCGTGGGTAAAATCGCTTCGCTGATATAGCTATCGCCCGAGAACTCAATTTCATTGAGTTTGCCGATGGAATTGATAAAAGCTTCCTTGCCAACCATACCCGTAATGACTTCGTGGACTTTCTTATCGCGGATTGCGTAGATAGACACCTTGTCCATCTCGTGCACGGAAAGGTATGCTAAAGCAGCGGCAAGCTTGAGCGCTTGATCCGCCTTTCTCCCTTTCCCGTAATCCATCGAACGACTTGCGTCTATGTAGATTCGAGTATGCATTTGTCGTTCGTCTAAATAGAGCTTTAAGTACAGCTTATCAAAGCGTGCGTATGCGTTCCAGTCGAGCTTGGTGATATCGTCGCCTGGAATATAATCACGATAGTCGGAAAATTCGCAGGACGAACCGAAAGTCTTGCTTTGGTGGTTCCCCCCGAAAAGTCCGGCTACGTTATTTTTTATCAGCATCTGCAACGCTTCTATCTGCTGCAAAAACTCTTCGTTAATTGCCCATTTCGCCATAATCGCGCCTTACTTCGTTTCCTTTATAAGCAACGCAATTACGTCGTCTACCGTCAAGCGGTCGTTAACTGCGTTATAGTTGATTTTAATTCTATGTCTTAAAACGGGTTTTGCAAGCGCGTCGATATCTTCGTACGAAACGTTGTAGTTCCCGTTGATGAGCGCGCGAACCTTCGCGCAAGTAATGAGCGCCTGCGCCGCACGGGGAGACGCGCCGTATTTTACGTATTTCTTCGCCGTAGAACAAGCGCCGTCAAGCTCGGGGTGCGTGTTCGTGACAAGTTTCATCGCATATTGCAAAATTTCGTCCATAACGGGTACGGTCGACGCGAGCGCGCGCATTTCGAGAATGGTCTCGCCGTCTACTACCGCTTCCGCCGTTTCCGCCATCGTCTTTTGCGTCATCGTGACGATGTCCGCAAGCTCGTCGAGTTTGGGGAATTCCATGATAAGCTTGAACATGAAACGGTCCATTTGCGCTTCGGGCAAGGGATACGTACCGTCTTGTTCGATAGGGTTTTCCGTTGCGAGCACGAAGAAGGGTTCTTCGAGCTTATACGTGCTGTTCGCCACCGTTACTTTATGCTCCTGCATTACTTCGAGCATTGCAGACTGCGTTTTCGGCGTCGCACGGTTGATTTCGTCCGCAAGCACGAGGTTTGCGAAAATCGGACCCTTGCGGAACACGGTGTTGAGCTTGCCGTTATCGTCCTTTTCAACGATGTTCGTACCCGTAACGTCCGAGGGCATCAAGTCGGGCGTAAACTGAATACGCGAGAAAGGCAAGGAAAGAGTTTGCCCAAGCGTACGTACCAAACGGGTCTTACCAACGCCGGGTACACCTTCGAGCAACACGTTACCGCCTGCAACAATCGCGATGATTACGTTGTCGATGACTTCTTGCTGACCAACAACGTCCTTACGAATTTCTTGCTTGATTCTCGCAATCGCTTCACTGAACTTTTGTACTTTTTCTACGTTTTCCATATGATTAAAGATTCCTTCTTAATTATTTTTTATTTTGTCGCTCAACTGTTTACCTTGTTCAACTCGTTGAGATAAGCGTCGATCAAATCGATAAGCTCTTGGGAAAGCTCCCCTTTGTTCGCCGCGATGATTGCGCTGTACTTATCCAATACGTCGCCGTATACTACGTGATTACCAATTACGCCGTCTTTTTCATAGGTCGGGTCGTAAATTTGTTCGTTGCTCCCGTACATGGTATCGCCCGTACCCATACCGCCGTCGCCGCCTTCATTGTTTTCCTTATCTTCTTCGTCAGGGGGAATATTTTCCAGCTTTGCCGGCGAAGAACTATTCAACTGCCCGATTTCCGCGTCCGTGATTCCGAAAATTGTTTTCAAACGGTCGATGACGTAATAGCGCATGTCCGAGTTAATCTTTTGTTCTTCAAGGGAAAGCCCGATTATTTGGTTGCTTTCCGTAAACAACGTTTCTAGCTCCGCTAATTTCTTTTCGTCGTCCCATTGATCGCATTTCGCCGCATAATCCTCAAGCGCCGTCGTAAATGCGTAAATTCTTTGATACAACTCCTCGGTATCCGCCACGCCGCTATTGACCATCGTGTCGCGAATGCCTTGACTCAAATTCTTCACGTCCGTGACGAAATATTCCGATTTCTCAAGCGCCGTACGAATCTTTGTCATGTATTTGGAAAGATCCATCGGATCGCACGTGACAAGCCCGATTGAAAAACTTTGCGCCGTGGGAATCAAGCTCTTATTGATGCTTTCCGCCAGCTCGCGATAGGTATTGACTTCTTCCACCGCGTCGTCGATATCCTTAATCGTTTGCACGACCAAGTCACGCATCAAAGCGGCTTTATCCGTGAGTTTCAAATCCGCAAGCAACGCTTCAAGCTCCGCTACAACGGGCTGCTTCGCCGCGTCTTGCATATCCGAATCCTTGACCTCACGAATCAATTCTTCAAGCATGGTTAAGTCGAATTCGCGTTCCTCTTCTTCGTACTCCTGCTCCGGTGGCTGTGCCGCAGGCTTCACCGTCTTCCCAGGAATAAGCGCCGCCGCTACGATAGAAGCGCACGCCAACGCGCCGATCACGCCGTACACCCACAAACGTTTAGGCTTAAACGCCGATTTTTGCGTCGCCGCAATACGCTTTTCGGTGTCTTGCCGTTGCAAAAGGACCATCTCGTCGCTCTCATTGGCGAATTCGTGCATAGTTTGCGTTCTTTCCTGCAAGTCCGCGCGCTTATCTATCTTCTTTGCAATCCGCTTGTCGCTCGGGCGCAAAATCAGAAACGCCAACGCGCTTGCCACGAGGGAAACGCCCGCGAAAAGCAACAAATAAAGAAGCACGTTCCATTCCGCCGCCGCGCGTTTTTGCAACGCCCACGTCACCGCCATCGTAATCAACCCGACGGATACGCCAAGCGCGATGCTCTTCAGCAATGCTTCAATATGAAATTTTCTTCGAAGCTTTCTAAAATTTTCCATAAAACTCCACTCGGATTTCTTCGCAATATCTACGAAAAAACACTCGTTTTTTACTGCCTTATTATATAATAATAAAAATATATGCCTTATTTTATCATTTTCCATCGATAAAGTCAATGCAAAACACGCCTAAAATGAATTTTTTTGTAAGTTTTTTTGTAAACCCATTGACATTTTTTCTCTCACTTTTTAGGTTTTTATTGTTGCGCACGCTTTATTTTTTTTATAAAATGAGTATACCATGTACGCGTTGAATGTAAAAACAGCGTCAAAAAAACGCGCATTCGTAAAGAATGCGCGCCCCAAAAACATCTTTGTCAATTTTTATTGTTTATCGTCCTCGTCCAAATGTACTTTGGGAAGGCTCCATCTAAAATGTGCCGCAAGCATGCGGATTGTCACAATCAAAACGCCTGCAATAAGAGACGGAATCCATGCTTTTTCCACGTTGTAACGAATGAAATAATACACCACCGCACCGCCGATAGAAGCAAGCGCATAGACGTGTTTTTTGAAAATATACGGCGTCGTATCCGTCAAAACGTCGCGGAAAATACCGCCGCCAACGCCCGTAAGCATACCAAGCGCAATGGATAAAAATGCGTTTTCGTGAATCCCGTTTACGAACGCCACTTCCGTCCCCATCACCGTAAATGCCGCCAAACCCACAGCGTCGAAAAAGGTGTTTACGTATTCTACCTTTTTTTGGATTTTGTCAAAATCCTTTCTATGGATATACGCAAGCAAAAATACGAGCGCCGACGCGCCGAGCGCAACGAATAAAATGTACGCACGGCTAAAAATCGCAGGCGGCGTCGCGCCGATGAGCAAATCGCGCACAATTCCACCCCCTACGGCGGTAATACACCCGATAAAGAGTACGCCAAAAAGGTCAAGCCTGGCTTTGATGGCGACAAACGCGCCCGAAACCGCAAAGGCAATCGTACCCACAATCTCCAAAATCTTCAAAACAACCATTAGATGTTCTTCCTCGTGAATTTCTTTTGTATTCTATCCTATGCACGCAAACGATTATAGCATACCTATATTAAAAAGTCACGCGCTTTTTATGATTTTTCGACAAAAAAACACTTCTTCAAAAACGCTATGCGCTTTTCAATACAAGCGCGCGTAATAGCGCTTTTTTGCGCGATATCAAAGGCGTGCATTGTGCCGCGCGTTTCGTTTAATTGCACGTCTACCCCTTCCTTTTTCAGTCTTTCCGCAAACAAAATTCCCCCGTCGCGCAAACAGTCAAATTCCGCCGTTTCAATATACGTGCAGGGCAAAAAAGACAAGCTTTCCGCCTCTATCGGCAACAAATATTTCCGTTTTTCGTCTGGAAGAAGCGGGGCGTACAGCTTTTGATATTTTTCCATATCCTTTGTACTGCACATGGGCGTATCCACAAACCGTTGCATGGATTCCGTTTCTAAATTTTCACCCGTCACGGGATAAGTAAGCATTTGCGCGCAAGGCATTCTCAGCCCTAACTCCTCTGCCTTTAAGCAAACCGAAATCGCCAAGTTTCCGCCAGCACTTTCGCCACTCAACGCAACCCTGTCCCCGTCAATTTGCAATTTTTCCGCATTTTCAAGCACCCATTTATAAGCGTCGAAGGCATCGTTATGCGCCGTAGGGAAACGATACTTGGGTGCAAGCCGATACAAGACAAATAAGACCTTACAGCCAACCCTTTGGGCGTATTCTCTCGCCAAATCAAAATGATAGGGCGCGGGCGGCAACACAAACCCGCCGCCAGGATAGAAAATCAAACAAGGCGCTGACTTTTCCACGCCGTTGGGGGTATATAATAGCGCAGGAATTTTTGCTCCGTCCGATATGGGAATAAATCGTTTTTCCACCTTACAAGCAGGGGTGGATTTTTGTTTTTTATAAAGCCCGCCCACAAACGTTTGGATAAGCCGCAAAATCGGCTTATTTAAGGGCGGATGGGTATTCGCCCATTTCTTAAAATCGTCGTGAATCGGATATTTTATTCGTTTCATCGCATACCTGCCCCCTGCATTTTAGAAAATTATACAACTTTTCCAACAAGAATGTCAATAAAAAAGCCTGCGCTTTTTGAAAAGTCGCAGGCTTTATCTTTTATTTAAGCTCTACAATACTCCCCGTTTTGCGGCTTTCTTCCGCACCGTAAACAAGGAAATGGCTTGCCATGGAATCGTGCAAGAAGGTGATGGACGAAGAGGTTTCCTCGCCGTTTAAGTAGCGCACTAAATCGTGCATAATCCCATAGTCGCCGCCACAATGTCCGCCGTATTTTGCACGGTTGACAACCTTTTTCGATACGTCGATAATTTCTTCTTTGTAAGAAACGTTTTCTTTGTCATAGGTACGGTAAATAAAGCGGTGTTCTTCCAATTTCCCCTCAATCTCTCCCTTCGTACCGACGATATGAATATATCGATCGGGACGACAAGAGGCACAAGAAAGAGTAAACGCCACCACACGCCCGTCTTCAAAATCAACGATCACGTTTTGTCTATCCACGATATCCCCGCCGCAATCATACGCGCATTTTCCGTAAATATCCTTCTTTAAGAATTCCAATCTTTCCTCCGCCGTAATCTCATTATACGGCTTATTTAAGGAATCCCACACTAAAAACGGCATTGTATCGTGACGGTAGTTTAAGTTCATCGCACTCGAATCGCAATCCTTTTCAAAAGGACAGTTATAGCAATAGTCCGTTGCCCCCTTAGGTTTGTTTTGAGGATTGTAAATACGTCTATGTGCAAAACTTGAAACGCGCGTCGGCTTGCTGTCTGCGTTTAGCCAACAAATCAAGTCCATATCGTGGCAACATTTTGCAAGCAAAATCGGGCTCGTACATTCTTCTTCGCTGCGCCATTTACCGCGCACGTAGCTCGAAAGATAATGCGGAAGCCAAACGTGCTCGTTCATCTCCATCGACGTAATTTCGCCCAGTTTCCCGTCTTCAATCATCATTTTGATTGTCTTGTAGAAAGGACTGTAACGCAAAACGTGACAAACGAACACCTTACAGCCGTTCTCGTTTGCCAAGCGGTAAATCTCCGTCAATTCGTCTTTCTTTGCCACAATCGGCTTTTCAATCAGCATATTGTGCTTGGATTTAAGGATTTCCACCGCCGTTTGATAATGCAGCTGCTCCATCGTTGCGTTTGCTACAATGTCCGCTTCCAAGCCCGATGCAAGAAAATCTGAAAAAGAGGTAAACACCTGTTTTTCCGAAAGTTTGTATCTTTCCCTTGCCACCTTTAATTTGTATTCGTTCGGGTCAATGACCGCAACGACTTCCATTTCCTCGGGTTCGTCCAAGGAATAGTCCGCGTACACCTGACCGCGATTGCCGTATCCCACAACAGCCAACTTAATCTTTTTCATATTTTTCTACTCGTTTTCATCAAGCGGCAAGGGGAAATGACTCCCCTTGCGCCGTCATATTTTTTATCTTTCGTTCTCTTTTTTCTTGCAAGCGAGCAACGCGCACGCACCAGCAACCAAGCCTACCGTTGCGCTCAAACCCACGATAGAGCCACAGCCTTTTTCTTTTTTATCGCTTTCTTTTTTGGTCTTTGACAACTTTTCTACGCCGTCGATCGCCGCTACAAAGTTTGCCACCGCGCTATCCAAATCGTCCTGCGTTTTCGCACTTGCAATTGCGTCCTTTGCCGCCTTGTAAAGTTCGTTGATGCGCATTTGATTTTCCAAGGAATACTCGTCGAAAATAACGCTTGCTTTTTTCGCATTGATCGCGTCCTTTGCCGCCTGCACGCTGCCGTTTCTCTTTTCATCCACAGCCGCTTTTGCCTCTTCTACAAGCGCGTCCAAATCCGTCTTATTGTCTACAAGCTCCATACTCTCAAACGCGCCGCTAAGAATCAACTCAACGTCAATTACCCCTACCGTGTACGCGTTCAACTCATTTTTTGCCGCTTCCACGTAGCTTGCCTTGGTCGTAAGAACGTCCACCGTAGCTTTGAACGTCGTCGCCGCGTTTTCAATTTCCTCTTCCGTTCTCGCGTCGATAACCGCCTGCAGCGCCACCGCTTTCGCCGCATCGAAAAGTTCCTTTTCTTCGCTCAAATATACAACGTCTTGCAAGTAGGTTTTTATCGTTTCGTTTGCGCTTGCTTTGACGGGCGCAAGCTCTTCGTCTGCGTACTGCGCCGCCGTTTTTAATTTGTCAATTTCCGCTTTAACGGCCGAAATAACGTCTTCCAAAGCGTCCTTGCTTTCCGCGTTTTCAATATCTGAAAGCGCCGTAGCTACGTATTGCAAACGCTGCGTTTCTTCCGCCGCACGGAAATAACCTTCTTCCGCTTTATAGTTTTCTACGTCCACTTTCGCCGCCGCAATCACGTCCGTCTTGGGCAAAATTGCGTCGAGTGTACTTGTATAAGCGTCGAAAATTACGTCCACCGCGGATACCGAGTCTGCGCTTGCAACCTCTTCTTTCACGTCTTCAAGCAACTCGTTCATATTCGCCACGTCCGCGCTAAAATAATCCGCATCCGCTTTTGCTTGGCGATATTCGTTCATCTCAGCTATCTTCACTTCTTTATACTCTTCCAAGAGCATAAAACCTTTTTCCGTTTTTACAAACGTCATATCAGTTTGCGTTTGATAGGTGATGAAAACCGTATTAGGACTATTGATAATCGTCAAATCTTCCATTGCACGAGCAGGGAAACGAGTACCCTTGGGAATGGTGATCGTTTCGCATTCTTCTTCGGGAATGGTAATCGCAAAGGAATAATAGCCTTTTCCTGCTTCACCCAAGTTGTAAAGCCCGTAATATTTCACCAAATCATCTTGACCGTTAATCAAAATAGTTTCCTTGTAATCGGGCGCGTAATGATATTGATGGTTCGAGTTTCCAACAAGCTGCGTACCGTCGCCCAAGAAGTCATCCCCTTTGAGCGAAACGCCGACGTACGCCGTCGCGCCGTCCCAGCCTTGCGTAATCTTCAAGTCTTCTACGTCCGTTTTACCGTTCGTTTCACGGCTATACGCAACAATGGACGACACCGATTCATACGCAACCGCCGCACGATAAACAATCGGATTTTCCGCACCCGTAAAATAGCTATAACCAGGGAAACAGAAGCCTTCTTTCACGCTAACCGTGCTTTGTGGAAATTGCACTTCGCCGTTACTATACGCCGCCTTCCAAATTTCGGGATCGGCGTGACAATGCACACGCACGAGATTTTGCGGTTCGTTCGTACCGTAAGCAAGCGCTTCCTTCCACAAACCCGTACAGCCAAGCTCTTTCAACGTCTTTTCGCCGACCATAACGTTATCGAAAAAACCAAATTCCTGCAAAATGCTCGTCAAATTTTCCACGGCGAAGTTTTCGCTAACGCCAACGTAGTCCGTTTGCGGAAGGGTGATTAAAATATTAAACTTCCCATTGTCCACGTCCTCGTTATTGATTTGCAGCATCATCGGAGTATCGACAACGGTGTATTCCACCGCCGTCGTTTCTTCGGCACTTGCCACCGTATTTCCGTTTGCCGCAACGCCGCCCGCAAAAGCAATACAAGCCACCGCCGCAAAACCAAGGATAAATTTCTTCATTCTCGTCATTTCTTTATCCTCCTTATTTTCTCGGCCAACCTTCGTCCGATTTCAAATTCTCGTTCGTGACCACACCGCCGTCCTGCAAACCGCCAAAGACGTCGCGCATTTCTTCTACGTCGCCAACGTAGAGCGCGTAGCTATATTCAAGCGGTACGAAGTTCACCATTTTACGAATGATTGCAGGGTTGATATAGCTATAATTGAAGGTCGCGTAGCTGGGAATAATTTCCGATTCGTCGAATTGGAAAAACTCTTTATAATATCTCGTGTTTTCCGTTTCGTTAAAATAATTGGTGGAAATTTGTCCGCGCGACGCGATATATCTATCCGCATTCGGCATCAAGATCCCTACGCCAAATTTGTTTTCGTTGACAAACGCACACCAACCGTCAATAACGTTTCGACCTTTCAACGCATAGAAATATTCGCCGCTCACTTCCCCTCGAGGCGAGGTCCTTTCTTGCGATCTACCGTTTTGCGCGCTGATATTTTTATCGAAAATCGTGCCCTGTCTCGTTTCGCAATAGAAATAGTTCAAGGGATACACGAAATAGGTCGCGGGCGTTTCTTGGCTGCTTACCGCCACGTCCTCCAAGTTAATAAACTGCGAGAAATCGGTGTAGCGGTTGTCTACCACCAACGCGCCGTCCTTGAAATAATAGGTAACTTCAATATACCCGTTCGCCTGAATATTCGTGAAGAAGAACCATTCCTGCCCCTTCATTTTGATGTACAAATAATCTTCTTTATAGACGTAGTCTATAATTTGCGGCGTATGCCCGCCGTAGTCACCGCATTGAATCGGGTTATAGATGGGCTTGCCGTTGGTAAGACCTTGATAGTAAGAATCCTTATCCTCGGGATCGTAATCGGGTTTATAACCGTTTTCTTCCTGCACCAACGAATAATAGGAAGGCTGAATTTCACGACCCAAGTCGCAAATATTGACAAGGTTTACCCTTTCCTTGCTTACCTGGTATACGAAATCGGGGTCAACGTCGCGATCGACGCAAATATTCCCGTCGCTATCCATATATTCGTAGATGTCCGCGTCGGTGCGTTCAAGATAGGAAATACAGCCGCCGTAATAGGGCGAAGTGCCAAGCACCGTCGCGCCGTCCGTGATATACATATCCTCTTTCGTGACAATCTTACGGTCGGAAATACCCAACGACTTAAACTTAAACGTGCCGTCCTTCGTGTCGTCTACGTTTTGGAAGGAAATCGTGCTAATCGTCTTATCAAACGCACCGCGCGCACCAACTCTGTACGCGTCCAAAAACGTCGTAAATTCCGTATCGTTCGCTTCAATATAGAATTTTTCGGAATTGATGACGGTGGGATTTTCATTGCTATAATAATTGATATAGCCCACCAAATTTACATCCGTTTCAATTTCCATTTTCAAATAGTTCTTGCCGCCGATATTGCTATATACGTCGTACACAACGTTGCCGTTTTCCTCGGGAACGTCGGGATTATACGCATTCAAGTTCACCGTATCGCCGTCCGTATAAATCGGTGTAAAGGAATAGGATTCCGCCGTATAACCGGGCAAACCGCTTTGCGTAGAAGAACCCGAATCGTTGTTACCGCCGTCCGACGAGCTCGACCCACAAGCGTAGGACGAGCCAATCATACCGACTAAAAGTAAACAAATAAGTTTTTTCAAAGAATGCTTATTCATGTGCTACCCCCGTTTCAATGCTTACAACACGGATGGCAATTTCCGTGCCTTCGAATTGCAAAACCGTCTTGCCAAGATACAAGTTCGCAAAGTTCGCGGGAACTTCAATTTCAAGCGTAGACCATTCGTATTCTTGCATTTTGCTATCGATTGTAAGCCTGTAATTTTCCATTGCCGGCAAGCTATCGACGTCCGGGTTTCCTGCTTCCTTCTTTGCAAAATAGAGATGGAAATTCAGCTTAGAAACCTCCGTCTTGTTTTGATATACAATCTTGACCTTCGTCGTTTCCGTCATAAGCACGTTGTACGTCGTATGCGGAGGAATAATGTGTCCGTTATCGCGCGTAATGCCGATATACATAGACGCGCTCAAAAGCGCCGCGCCTGCACTCTTTGTAAAGATAGAAGCCTGCAATTTTTCGTCGTATTGGTATGCGCCGCCGCTATACCAATCCGCCCAGCCCTTATAAACGGGCGCATAAGAACCGTAATAAGGCAAGCTCGTTTCGCCCGCTTCATAGCGGATTTCGCGAATCAATACGCTGCCGGTTCCCTCAAAGGTCAATCTTACCGCTTGCACCGTGCCGCGTTCTTCAAGAATGAAGGGAAGGTTGACTTCTTTCACTTTGGCAAATTCTTCTCTATCCAATTCATACTTGTACGGAGTGGTAAATTCGCCGTTAATCTTATATTCCACCGTCACCGCGGTAATATCCGAGCCGTTCGGCAAACGGTAAACAAGCGTCGCGCTTGCATAGCCGTCCGTCGTTGCTTCGTACGCCTTATCAGGCGTCGTTACGGACGCACCGCTTTCGTTTACCTTAAAGGATACGCCCGAGCGGTTGCTATCAAAGAGTACGTCTACCTTGTCGTTGGATTCAAAGCCGTAGCACCACTTGTCGTTCAAGTTGATCCCCACCGTGTCGTAAGGCACAAATTCGCCAAGGGAAATATCTTCGAATACAATCAAGTTATCCACGCCTACCGACGTATATAAAACTTCAATCGCTTGCAATTCCCCTTCCATAAACGCCTTACCGTACAGGTTTGCCGAATAGGTCTTGCTAAAATCCATGCGCTTTGCAATTTCCATCGTCGTTTTGACGATAGCGCCCTCTTTATTATACAAGTAAACGGTAATTTCATCCCCGTAGCCGTAGTTTTGAAGGGTGACGTTCAAGGTGGTATACGTGTCCAAATCGATGGATTTTCCTTCGGGTACAACTACCTTAAAGCCGCCTGACGTAACCCCCGTTTTTCTACCCACAATTTCGTTTCCCGCGTAGAAAAGTAAGCCCTGCGTCGAATTATAAATCTTCGCGTTGCCCGTCACTTCGCCGTCTTCCGCTACGTAGTAGTAATCCTTAGGGAAGGTGAAGCCGAGAGGATTTTCCGCTTGTGCGTCCATCACCTCGTAAATCTTCTCCGGATCCATACCTTGCGCCGTTTCAATGACTTCCGTTATTTTTTCGCTGTCTTCTACGGGTACTTCGTGATAAATCCCCTCGATTGCCTTAATCAAAAATTCATTCGACAAATCGTCTTCGTTGACGTTTTTATAGTTTGCTTGAATACGAAGCGCGCCAAGGAAAGGGGACGTTCCCCAAATGGAATAACCGTTTTTATAAATTTCGTATAAATTGAAATCCACGTACGTCCATTCCGCCGTTTCGTCCATTTCGATTTGATCCGCCGTCAAGGTCAATCGTGCGTCAGGTGCGCCCGTATGATTCGGATAGCAGAAATCTTGCGTATAGTTCGGGCCCGTTTCCGAGTATTTCCCGCCATCGGCATTCAGCATCGTAGTAAAGTAGGCGCATAACGTATCCGCTTTACCCAAATTCTTAAACCAAACGCGGATAATTTGCGATTTGGAAATATCGAACGGCATAGAAACCTCGACGTACGGATCGCCGTAGCTGGGCGAGTAGCCAAAGTTCACGTAGGTGCAGTTTTCTTCCTTCGCGCCCGTGGAATAATTGGTCGTCACCGTGTACTCTTCCACCCAACCTTCTTCGTCGATAAGGTTGCCTTTCGCATCCATACCGTAAGAGCCGATATAGGACGCAAGATAATTGGAAAGACCGCCGGAAGAAAGTTCCCCATCTTCCACGCAATCGCTCAAATACAGCCCTTCCGAGCACTTGATATAGACGCTCGAATCTTGGGATACCGGTTCAAGATAATCGTAAGGAATTTCATACTCCTCGTTTACAAACGAACCAAGATATTTATACCCATCGGCAAGGGTTGCGTCCTCTTCCAAGAATTCCCCCTTAAAGACAAGGTCGGATTTCTCGAAAACGCCGTTGACGTAGTAGCTCACGGTGTATTGCTCTACCCATTTTGCATAGAGCGTCATATCTTCCTGTGCGCGGCCGTTCTTGAAATCCCAAGCCTGCGTACATTCCGCGTCGATATACCAGCCGTAAAGCTGCAAATTCGTGGGATTATCTTCGGTAATAAGCGCTTTCGGGCGGGAAACACGTTTCCCTACCTCTACCGTCTTATCCTTAACCACGTTTGTTTGGAGCGTCGTGTTTACGTCAAATTTTACGGTGACCGTTGTCGGCGCGGCGGAGCCGTTATCCGAGCCCTTGTCCTTGCCACCGCACGCCGTCATCACGCCGCCGATGCCCGCCAATAAAAAGACGGAGCATACGCCTGCAATCCATTTTTTAAGTTTCATGTAGGTTTCCCCCAATTATAATTTTAAGCCCGCGGCAAATTCACCGCTCTTGAAGTACTTCATCGAGATAATCGTTGTGATAATGAGCGGGAAGGACGAAATAACGTACATTGCGTACGATTCGCCGTACACCGTCGTATCGCTTGAAACGAGCGAATGCATCAACGAGGTCAACGTCTGATTTTCTCTCAAAATCAAGCTCGCCCATAAGTATTCGTTGTAGATACTCGAGAAAGAACCGATAAAGTGATACAAAATGATCGGGAATGCCAAAGGTATGGTGATTCTCGTAATCAAAATGAAATCGTTCGCGCCGTCCAATCTCGCGCTTTCATAGAGCGATTTCGGCTGCTGCGAGAAGAAGGTTCTAAACAAGAACATCCCGATTACCTGCCCGCCGCCCACGATCGGCAATAAGTAGCCGACGTAGGTATCGAACATTCCAAAGCTATCTCTAATCAACGGCACGAGAATCGGGTAACCGATAATCGAAGGCACGAGCAAAATAGAGATAAATACCATAAAGATAAAGTTCTTGAAATAAAAATCCTTAAAGGTGAAAATGTACGCAATCAAAATACTGATTACCACCTTCCCAACCGCGCCGACCAACGATACGGCAATCGTCGGGAAATACACGTCCCCAATAAGACTCCACGCCTTGCCGAAGTTATGCTTCGACGCGTCTATCATAGTAGAAAATTGCGGCAAACCGAATGCGTTCGTACGCACCTGCGTATCCGTTTTCATCGAGTTTACAATCGTCAAGAAAAGGGAAAGGAAAGAGAAAATCAAGCAAAAGGTGATAATCGAAATCAAAATCGCTTGCACCCATCCCCTTTCGTGCGGTTGCATCAATCTGCTCTTCTTTTTAACGGGTTTGGAAATAACGTTATTTTGTTGTTCATTCATCATAAGTCATCCCCCATCGTATCTTTTTTCTGCATTTTGAAGTTCGCCGTAATCGCCATAAACAAGCAAACGAAGATAATCGTTGCATAGGCACTTGATAAGCCGTAATCTTTCGTCGTACCCATCATCGCGCTGTACAGCGCTTCCGCAAGCGTCGTCGTACCCGAAGAGCCCAAGACGTACGTTCTCGAATAGTTCTGTACGGAATCGATAATCGTCATAATGAATATGTACTTGATTTGCGGTAAAATCAAAGGTATGTCGATACAGAAAAGTCTTTTCCATACCCCCAAGCCTTCCAGCCTGCCTGCTTCGTGGTATTCCCCAGGTATGTTAATCATACCGCCGTAGAAAATCAAGTAACCGCCGATGAACGGGAAGCCCATAAACACAAGCGCCCACCGCGACCAATTTTCATCAGCGAGCCACTTGACGGGGTGGCCGCCAAAGAAAGAAACTACTTGGTTCAGCGCGCCGCCGTCCGAAGCCAAAATACCTTGCCGCCAAATCAACATCGTTGCCATGCTCGGAATAATCCCCGGCAAGAACATGAGCGATCTAAACCAGCCCGAAAGCTTTTGATTGCGAAGTAGCACGAGCATAAACGCAAAGAGAAGGGGCGGTGCGATACAAAGAATAATATCGAAGAAGAGGAAGAACACGGTGTTCATCGTCTTTTCCATAAGATCCATATTGAATACGCGGAAATAGTTGCCGAACTCGTTCCAAATCCATGCGGGTTCTGCTTCCGTATAGTTAAAGAAGGACATTGCAATCGCGCCAATCGCTTCATAATAACAGAACAAAATCAAGAGCACCACGAAAGGAATCAAGGCGACGTAAATCCACTTATGCCGCTTCAAATCCTCTTTGATGACCTTCATTTTCATAAGCGCGCGTTCGCTCTTGCTCGCAACGATAAACCAAATTAAAAGCAGGAATACAACGATCGCCAAAATCAAGGAAACAAGGAAGATCGTTGAGAACAACGATTTCTTTTCAAATTCCGCAGGCTTATACATGGACGCGTACTTTTTCGTATCAGGATTCCCTTTTTTGTCCCATTTTTTATATTCACGGATAACGTGCGTCACGTCGTTGTCCTTATCCCCAATAAAGCTGACAATATTGAAGTCCCCTTCATAGGAATAAACTACTTCGTAGTTTTCCGTATCGTTCAAGTCAACAATCTTGATCACCTTTTCGTTTTGGAAGGTCAAATACAGGGTGTTTGCGAACTTATTGAGCGCAATCCCGTTCCCTTCCGTCTTGAACATTTTGTCCCCAAAATACAGCTCGTCAATACGCGTTGCGATATCGTTAAGCGTCGTGACCGTCGGTTTTTTCGTCAAATCCTCGGTGTTGAGTATGAACATTTTCGCTTCGTTAATATCCTTTTGCGAGACCGAATACACGTACCCGTCCAAACCGTTCGTATAATAGATCATATCGTTTTTCTTGGAGTAAACGATACCGCAAAGGTTTGCGCCCGATTCCACGATGGAATAATAATCGTTATTTTCGTTCAAGTACTGCGCCGAAACGTGCATGCTGCCCGTTTTACTAATTTCGCCGCCATACCAAGGGAAATGCTGGGAAATCGCCGCCTCTGACGCTACCCCCTCGGCTGCCTTTTGTCCTTTACTGATGTTAGACGCAAGAACGTTCTTTCCTTCCAAAAACGCAATTAGCTCTTCCACCGTTTTGCCAAGCGCTTCATCTTCCGTTATATATTCTTCGTCAATAAAGTATTTTGCAAATGCTTTTGTGTACTCTTCTTGATAAAGCGCCTCATATTCCGCTGTTTTTTGATAATCGCTTACCGCGTTGAAATAGTTGTATTCTACGCCGTTTTCCACGTAATCGGCAAGCATCGGAGTCAATTTGAAGACCATCCCGCCTTCCTTGAATATGTAGATAGCGTCCTTGGTAACGGCAAATGATAAAATCCCCGTCGATGCGCCAGGCATCGGCTTCAGCGTAATATAACCAGCCGGCGTTTTTTCATTGGCAAGATCAAGTTCCCAAAGGTTTTTTTGGCGAACGTCACCGCTTGCGAGATTCAAAAGATTCAGCTCACGTATTTCCATCGGATTGTAACCGACCGCGGAAAGCACGTAAAGCTTATCTTCCAAAGTATCCACGTGCTTAATAATCGTCTTTTCTTTCGCAAGGAAATAATCCTTTGTAACGCTTAAATTTTCGCCGTCGTCTTCCAGCTTAAAGATGTTCCCGCCGTCGTCGTAGGCAAGGAAATAATCCTTATCCCCAACGCCTGCATAGGTAATCTTCCAGTTGCTTAAGCTCCCCCCGCGCAAAGCGTCTTGAGAAACCCCGTCGTTTGACAGCTGCTCTTCAATTTCCGAAAAATAAAAAACGGAAATTTTATCGTTCGTATACGCGTCGTAACGGTAAAGCGCCTCGTTCGTCCTTAAGAAGTAATCGCTTCCGTCCTTGCCTTCCACCTGTCCTTGAATCGCCTCTCCGCCCAAAGACTTCTTTTCTTCTGCTTTCGGCTCGAGAATTCCAAACACCGTGGCAAGCGTCGCCAATAGAAGCAAAAGGACAGCGAGCACAATACAGGTCACTTTCACCGCTTTTTTATCTTTTTTGGTTACGCTATATTTCATTTGCACCCCCAGCGCGCCTCGTGTGGCGCTCGGCTTTGTTTTTGATTGAACAAGCCCGTTTTCTCAACGAGAAACAGGCTTGTATCAGTTCGTTATTTTACAAGCGGCACTCCGCTTTTGAATTTACATGTTGTAGTTCGGGTCTTTCCAGAAGTCTTTCGGCCACTTATTGTCGGCGCAAATCAATTCCATATCCTTTTCCACAGCTTCACCCCATTTTGCTGCAAACGCAGAAACCGTCAAGCTTTGCGAAGAAGATAAGCCCGTCATCAAAAGGTTGCGCCAATATTCGCAGATAACGTCTTGCGTGTTGGTATAACCGTTGCCGTAACGTACGCCCCAATTCAAGAAGGGATTCGCGTCTACGTCGCCGCTGAAGGTAATCGTTTCGCCGCTTTCTTCAAAGAAGGTTTTCCATTCTTCGGGAATTACCACGAGCTCGTTCTTTACCGAAGACAAGCCCTTGGGTACTCTGCCAGCCGCCGCCAAACCCTTATAATAAATCGTTTGCCCGTACGGAGACATTACAAATTTTACGAAATCCTTGTTAAGCTCGTTTTGTGCCGAGTCTCCAATATGATTGATAACGGACAAGAAACCGCCGTTACCGCCGATATCACGAGTAATCGTTGTAGGATCTACGATATCTTCGCCCGCTTTATCGCCCTTTTCGTATTTTCCCGAAAGCATTTGGGGATAATCGAAATAGCCCACGTCGAATTTATCCGTAGTCGCCTTTTCGTAGTTGATACCAAAGCCTTGGTAGTCAAGCATAATTTGGGGAGAGCTCTTCCCGTCGGACTGCGTTTCAAACTGATCGCGAAGCATATTAAACTCCGTCGCTTCCACGTTTCTCATCAAGTGACCCTTCATCTTTGCAAGCTGCGTAACGAAATCACGGTAAACCTCGCTTCCCATGCCGACGTAGCCGCATTCGCCAGCCAACGGCTTTTCATTTGCAAGCTCTTCTCCAAACATGATATACAACGTCTTCGCGTGCATAGGCGTATAACCAAGACTCGTTTCTACAACGGGTTCCATAGGATCGTATTTATCCCAAACGCCCGCTTCCGGATCATACGCGTCACCCGCCATGATATATTTATAGAATTGACGGTAATAATAGTCGCCGTATACGCGCAAAAGCCAAGTGAATTGCAAGGATTCGATGCTTGCGTCGCAAAGGGTAATCCCCAAGGGGTTGCTATACCCAGCGTCTTCCATCTTTTCGCAAAGCAACATCAAATCATCCCAAGTTACAGGGTATTTTGCTCTGCCTTCTGCGTTCAAATAGCCTTCTTCCACCGCAGCTTGGAAAGCTACGTCGTTGATAAACCAGCACGTCTGCATGACTTCGGTATTCAAGATATAGCTTTCACCGCTCGTATCCGCTTCCTTCGTCTTATACGCCGCAGGGAGCAAGGTTTCGCTCCAAAGCACGTCCTTACCGCAATAGGGATTGTAGGAGTTGATGGCGTTACGCATATCGATACAATAGATCTTCGTCGAGTTATAGCCCAAGTTCCCTTCTACGATATCCCATTGCGTATCCTTGTTTTTCAATTCATAATTCAAAGTTTCCGAATATTGCGAACCCGAATAGGTGGTGTCGATTCTTACGTCAACGCCGCCGCCGTGCAATCTTTCGTATTCCTTTTCAAGCGCTTTCCAGCCTTCTTGCGTACCTTCAAAGTCCAAACAAACGTCGATTCTACCCGTACGTTGCTTGATAGCACTCGCGTCAGGCAAATAGTTCGCGTTAAAGCCTTCGCCGAGCTCTTCGACCGTCAAAGGTGCACCCGGCTCCTTACCTCCCTTATTCGAGCCGCCACCGCAACCTGCCACGCCTAAAAGGGTAGAAAAACTGATCGCCAAAGCAATCACGTTTGTTAAAAGTTTTTTTCTCATAATATCCTCCTGTTTTCACAGTCTTCTCGCTTTTTACGGCGAATTTCTCATTTTCTTATATTATACATTATAGTATTAGGAGTTGTCAATAACATTTTTTACGCCATCTATGACAAAAATTAAGCTGATTTCTTCCGAAAACGCATATTTATGGATTTTTTTGGATTTAATATTGACAAATTTTAATTTTTGTGTTAAAATTTTTGCACTATGACGAATGCAAACACACAATCTCAAGAAAACTATTTATACGAGCACTTCGCCGACGACCCGTTTTACCTCTTTTTGAAAAAAGAAACCTTCCTTTTGGATGAGCCGCATTATCATGAAAGCTTGGAGATCATTTATTTGATTCGCGGGAAGACGGTCGTCCACCTTAGCGGTGCAACGCATCCCCTTTCGGAAGGGGAAATTTTCATTTGCAACCGTCAACAGGTGCATTTTTATGAGAATTTTGATTGCGACACGCTCGCTTTTTGCGTGGTTTTGAGCAATAAGTACACGCACGATTTTCGGCAAATCTATAACAACGCGCAATTCCCCTCTTTCTTAACGGACAAAACGCGCAACCAAGAGATTTATCAGCTTCTTCAAGAATGGTTTGAAAACCCTTCCCACACTTTTTTGGTGGACTGCGCTTTTGCAAACCTACTTTTAGATAAGCTCGTGCGCTTATACGGTTTTAGTCAAACGACGCAGGCGGACGATTTGAACACTATGGCAATCCGTTTAATCAATTATATTGCCACAAATTATGCTCAGGATATTTCCTTAACGTCCGCCGCCAAACACTTTGGGTACTCAAAGGAATATTTTTCCAAAATTTTTAAGGAAGCGGTGGGGAAAAATTTTCTGTGTTACCTAAATGAAACGCGCGTGCAAAAAGCATTAGAGTTTATGCAAGACCCGCAAAACAAAAAGAGCGCGAATGAAATTTGCGCCGCTTGCGGTTTTAATAACACAACCTCTTTATACCGTCACTTAAAGCGGGCTTCCAGCACACAAAACAAGGCGGAATAATTCACATTTTTTCAAAAACCACCCATACAGGTATGCGTTGAAACGAAAAAGAGCGAGACAAACGTCTCGCTCTTTTTTTGCTTTTTTAGGATTAGTTTTTCAACGCGTCGGGTACGTTAAAGCTCGTTTCCCCTCTGTCTTCAGGGAACATCGTACCAGCGGGAATTACGGGAAGGATCATCGGGTTGATGAACGCGTTTGCCGTAAGGGAAGAAACCGCCGCGCGAAGGTAAGGATATACGATTTCCGTCGTGCTGATTGCAAGGACTTGCTTATCTTCGTCCGTATTCACGTCTTCCGCTTCGAATACGCCTACAAGACGAGCCTTCAAGTTGAAAGGCTTGGGGGATTCCTCCGTGGATTCCACTTTCACTTCCAAGGTAACGAACCAAATTTTGTCGTTTTCCTGTACGCGTCTAATGGTACGGGAGAATTGGGGCTTGATTTCGAATTTCGTATCGGGAGCAACCTTAATACGGTTCATCGAATAGGAGAGTTCTTCTGCGGTAATGCCGCGGAGTGCGTATTTCATAATTTATATACCTCTATATTTATTTTTTCGTACCTTGATATTGTAGCACGGTTTTATCTATTTGTCAAGACGAAATCGGCTATTAATTATTTATAAACAAATTTCACCTGCCATAAACAATTTTTTTCCCCTGATTTTAAGGGAATTTTTAACGGAAAAATATTTTTTGAAAAAATTAAATTTTTTTTGAAAAATTGATAAAAAACGCTTGCTTTTCTTGTTTTAATATGCTATTATTATAAAGCTTTCGACGGAAGCTTAGCTCAGCTGGGAGAGCATCTGCCTTACAAGCAGAGGGTCACAGGTTCGATCCCTGTAGCTTCCACCAACAAAAGACAGTGCGGATAAGTATGCGGGAATAGCTCAGTGGTAGAGCGTCACCTTGCCAAGGTGAATGTCGCGGGTTCGAATCTCGTTTCCCGCTCCAAAATATCCGTACTGTTTTTTTATTACTTTTTTGCCGACGGAGCAAGAGACGGCGCTATAGCCAAGTGGTAAGGCCAAGGTCTGCAAAACCTTTATCCCCCGGTTCAAATCCGGGTGGCGCCTCCAAAAGACCTCTGCACCAAGCGGTGCAGAGGTCTTTTTCTCTTATATTTACGGTAAAAGTTATATAGAAAACGCTCGTGTGGTGGAATAGGCAGACGCAAGGGACTTAAAATTTTTTGTGTTGTGAATTTTTCACATTTCCACTCAAAACTCTCAAAAATTTCATATTTTTATGCCACTGTGGCGGAATAGGCAGACGCAACGGACTTAAAATCCGTCGAAATTAACCTTTCGTACCGGTTCGACTCCGGTCAGTGGCACCAAAATTAGGGTAAAATCTTCGGGTTTTACCCTTTTTTGTTCGGTTTGGGAACTTTTTGGGAACCAAATTTTATCATTTTTAAGGGTTTTTCGGCTTAAAAACGCCTATTTTAGGGTGTTTTTGTGAATTTTTCACATTTTTAAGCATAATCGTAGTCAATTTTCTTACTTTCCGCTAAAAGATACTCCTCCGAATAGGTGGTGTATCCTCTATCTACGCGGCTCGTTTTGACGTCGCTATCCGACTCGTGTCCAGCCCAAAGCATTACCACTTCGGGGTTTACACCGCACTCTTTCGACCTTGTTATAAAGGTGTATCTAAATTCATGCGCGTGCCGACTGGGAAAAATTCTTTTAACGCCATCTCGAATCGTATCCTTGTTCGCCGTCTTGACTTTTTCAAAATCAATCATCCACATAATCTTTTTCAGCATAGGAGAGATGGGGATCTTTCTCACAACGTCCCTTCTGCCCCTACGCGTTTTCTCCGATACGCAGGTTATATAAGTATCATCGCAAGTAATACTCGCCAATTCGCCTACACGAAGCCCCGTGTACATAAGAACCAACATTGCATCGTTCGCCTGATAATGCGGATTCTGCTTACAGAACTCAATTAGAGTCTTTTCTTCATCCTTAGACAAGGCTGTACCCTTTTTAACCTCATAGTGCGATAAAACCACCTTTTTTGTTGGATTTGTCAATTCTGGATAATCATCCACAATTACCTCAAACATTGCGTTTAAGACCTGTTTAAGCTTGTGTGCCGTGCGATTCTTGCCCGCCTCAGCAAGCTCGAATAAAAATCCTTGAATTTCCTTTCGAGTAATCTCATTGACGGGCATTTCACCAAACCTTTCTAATAAGTTAAACCTTGTTAAATCGCAATAAGATTTGTAAGTGGATTCCTTTACCGTCTGCTTCTTTATCCCCAACCATTCCTGTAAAAACTCACCGAACTTGGGATAACGATTGCTTTTGTTTTCCATCATTTCCTCCGCCTCCTTTAACTTTTCTAAAAATTTTTGTTTCATAATATCAAAGTCTTTTGATGCGACCTCAATGGAATATCCATTACGACGAAACCTTGCTTGATACATTCCTCGCATAAAACGATACGTAACGATTTTCTCTTCAACTACAAATAGCTTTTTTAAATTGTCTGGCATAGATTCTATCTCCTTTTTCTTAAATTTGACATATCCATGCTCTTTTCCTTGAACCTTCTTTTCCTCACGAAAAGAAGATATTTTTTTTAGCCGTTCCATTGTAATGCTTTCCGCTGCCGCTTTTAATACAATTTCTATTGCATCCGCACGGCTTTGCTCGTTTGGGATTTGTTCCAAGCATTGCAAGACCTTAGCTAATTCCTGATCTTTCACCTCCTGAACCTTTTTTCCGAGCCTACAGCTCTCCCCTTATAAATTTCTATTCGGGTAGGTTGATTATACCACACTCCGACCTTTAATATCCAGCTATTTGTTGTGCAAGTTCCCAAAATCATATCATATTCCTCATTGAAATCATTAAAAAAGCGGCCGCTCATCATAAACGGCCGCTTTTATCCTTTTATTAATTAAAAAGCCTGCATGTCAGGCAAAAGTTCAATAAATTTCGCCGCCCGATGCTCTATCCGACATTTTTTCTTCCCTGCCCCCACCTTGCCGTAAAAGCGTTATTGCCGCTACCGCGAATATGAAAGCAACCCCCTCATATCAAGATTTTCTCTTTCATGATTAGAAATCAATCTTGCTGTAATTTAACGTAATACTGCCGCTTGATATTTCAGGGAAAAGTTCTTCTGGATTAAAATCCATTTGCACCTCGTATTGTCTTAAAACATTCCTGTTTTCTTTACTATCGTACTGCGTTAACACAAGCGTAATCAAGAACTCGTCCGACTCTTGCCACGCAGAAAGAACTGCTTCGCGATAACGATTATAGGCGTCTATTTCTTCTGCGGACAAAACGCCGTCATCGTCCATCCCCGTCGTCACCCACAAGTATGCTTGTCGAATCAACTCGCTATGTTCCGCCCCGATAATAGACGCGTCTGCACCGGGCAAATAAAGCATCGTTTCATAGCCATAATAGCCTAACTGTACTTGCGGGGCATACAAAGGCGCACCATAATTCACGCACGTGTCATAAATCGTAAACCCGACGTCGTGGAGATAATGGTGCAGTACGTCACTAATTTCCATAGATAAGTCAAATACCGTAGAATCCACCGTTCCAACGCCATTGTTCAAGCCCGTAAACGTTACCTTACCTTGACCGATATTACTTGTTTCAAAGGTGAAGGTTGACACCACACCATTATCAAAGGAAATCAAAGTGCCGTCGTCGAGCTTTGCGCCCACATTGTCATAGCGCCTAATATAATTACAGATGCAGGTTCCGAATACGTTTGGATTACTTTTGGCCGCTGCCTTAATCACAATCGCCTCGCCAAACCCCTGCAAACATTCAATTACCGCCTGATGCGCAAGATCCCCAATGGGTGTTATTTTAATGTAATCGCTAACGTCCTTATCTTTTGCCCAAGCTGCATTAAATCTTTCAAACTCCGCAGTCCAAACAAGCTCCACAGTATTCGCCCTATACTCAGGCAAAACTGTTGCTTCGATCGTATATGCCATTTCAGATTGAGGGGAGACCCCGTAAGAGGCATACTGAGCAGGTTTAATTTCCCTGCTCAACATGCTTATCATAGAGTTTTCCCCATCCACAATATCCATCCCATCATTGTCAGTGACCACATCCTCTGTCGCCGACGAATTTTCCTTTTCTTTCTCACCACTGCATGCAACAGCCGTAAATATGCCCGTCATCGCTAATACAGCCGCCATAATGCCGGCTAAAACTTTTCTCTTCATTCTTGTCTGCCTCCTTCATTAAATGATAATATGGCTTTGATTCAAGATAATTTGCGTTACCAAAACATCAAGTGCTTCCCCACTCAAATAGATAGGAAGCTCTGCTTCATAAGTCGAATATTGTCCTACTGCTTTATAATGCAACGTAAACATTGCCTTATCCGTATTTTGCGCCAGCCAATCTACAAGCGTATTATAAAGAGTTGCATCATTCCAGTTAATACCGTCCAAAATGCTAACCAACGGGCCGTAAATTCCACCTTCAGTTCTATCCATTTCCAACGTCGTAATTTCAGGCGTAATTCCCGTATCTGCGGAAAACTGCGCCAAAACGTTTTCATTTGCATAAATTTCAAGCGTCGTCGCAAAGGAATCATTTATCGTATAGTCGCTATATACACAAGCAGGCTCATCAATCCACAAATCCCAGGTCATCCCGACATTTAAAGACAATGCCTCCATTGAAAAGTCTAAATATCTAAGACTGTAATTTTCTTCTGAACACGCCACCTCGAAAGGAACACTTACAATTCTCTTGGCGAAATCGACCCTAGATTCAGCTTTCGCGTTGGGGTTGGATAAACTTGTTACTGTGATTTTGATTTGCTCGCCAAATGGCTGCAAACATTCCACCGTTGCGATATTACTTCCTTCCGATTGGGGCGTTACTGTAACATAATCATTTACATTTTTCCCTTTCGCCCAAGCACTATTGGCATTAAGAAAAGACACTGTCCAAGACACGTTCTTATTCGTAGCGTTATCAGGCTTCACCGTCGCTTGAATGGTTACCCCCTCGTACTCTTTCTCACTGGAAAGCATCTTTGCATTACGGAACGTCATTCGAGAAGGCATTGCATTAACTGTTTCGGTCAACGCGTTGCCGTTTTCGTCCGTCACTTGATCATCCGGCGATTGTGTTTGCGTACTTTCACTCGTAGGCTTGTCCTTAAAAGCAACACACGACGCTACCGTTACTCCTGTCGTTGCCAAAATCGACAACGCTAAAATACTTGCTAAAAGTTTCTTTTTCATAATTTTGTTCTCCTATTTTTTTATTCTTTGTTTTACTTCATAAAAATTGAAAGCGGCCGTTTTACAACGACCGCTTTCTTATTGTTCAATCGTTTCCTTTTTGTTCGTATTTGTCACTTCACTTCCCCGAACTTGGGTACGCATTCTTCCGAGCATGCATTTGCTCTCATAGGAATTTCACCTCCGCGCGGTTCTCGCCCAGGCGCCCTCATTGGTTGCGACGGCTCACGGTTTTCACCGCTTCAACGCTCGACCTGTGACTGGACGCAAGTATCATTATGCCCTCTGCCTATCTTGGCCTTCAATACGGATTGCGCCGTACCGTCTGAGTCTTGGAAAAATGTCCGCTCACGTGGCTTGCCGTTTTTACGACGGCAGAAGGAAAGTAAAAGGTGCGTAGTATATTCAATTGTTAAGGTGAACTCACCTCATTTATGGCTAGCAGGTTTCCGAAAAGTTTTTATAATTGAATATAAAACCTCTTTGTCTGCCCCTTCCAACGTTTCCAACAACCTTTCAAGCAAAGCACATTGCTTGTCCGTGAGATATTTCATCCCCAGGCGAAAGCCTTCCATCATATGTACTCCCCCGCCCGTACCTTTGGTTGTATACAAGGGGAACGATACGCTTAATGCTTCAATATCGCGTTTTATAGTATTTCGACTAACTGCCAATTCAAAAGCAAGATTATCAATCAATTCTTTGCGTCTTTCGCATAAAATCAGTAGGATTTTATATCTGCGTTCTGTCGTACTATGCATTTTTTACCCCCGATTTCTTTTCGTGGGTTAATTCTAACGACCCAATAGCCCACCTAATGAGCCATTGAAAAAAATATTTTTTATTTTTTGAAAAATTTCTCATAATTTCCTCCGACTTAATTTTGTTTTTTCGACAAAACCCGACGCGGAGGCGCGCGTATACGCACGTAAATTATCAAAATATGTATTTTATTGTCGATGGAGTATAAAAAAAGACACCCACCGAACAGATTTCTCTGTTCAGCAGATGCCTTATATCGTATTTCTTTTGTTTTTAATTCGCCGCGCTAATCACTCGTCCCCGATGATTGCTGCTTTTTACAAGCAGCTCCGCGCGGTCTTTTCCCCACCGCATTTTATGTTCCCCTTATCGTAAAGTATTGCTTTTGTTTAAATTGTGATTCCTAAAACCTCACTCATAAATAAATACATCAGTGGCAAGGTAGCTATGGATAATATTGTAGACAAAACGACTCCAACCGAAGCAAAATCACTATCCTTTTTATATTGTACCGCCATCATTGCCCCACTCGTTGCACTCGGCATTGACAGCAAGAAGAATACCGTGTACCTAATCGTGCTTGCAATCGGCAAATACGCCACTAAAAACATCGTAATAAACGACATCGCTACCAGCTTTACCGCCGTTGCGATATACGCCCATTTATCCGTTAATAAACCTTTCCAACTTATATTCGCCAAGCGGATACCAATTACGAACATCGAAAGCGGCGTAACCATATTTGATAAGAAATTTAACGTCGTCATCAATTTACTTACAATTTTATAGGCAACAGTACCATTCGTAGTAAAATCAATAAACGGCTTTTGCATTGCAAAGAATAAGATTAAGCTAATTGCTACGGCAATAATAACGGGGTTTAACAGGATCTTTTTTGCCGAAATTTCCTTTTTATCATTTGTTATAATATAAACCCCAAACGTCCAATTTAAGACGTTGAAAACGGCAAGTACAACAGCACAATAAATCACTAACTCCGCCTGCAAACTTGCATCGGTAAATAAGGCTTGCAAAAACGGCAATCCCATAAAACCGCAATTGGAAAATACGCTTAAATATTTAACAAGTTTTACTTTATCGTCTTTTTGCCATTTGATAAAAACAAGTTTTACAAGCGCAAACATAATCAAATGCACTATAACCGCAATCCCTGCCACAATCAACATGTTTAAGCCGATATCGGGGTTGAACGCACAACCTTGAAAACTTGTAAAAATCAAAATAGGCTGACAGCCGTATAAAACTATGGTTGATAAAGTTTCGCTCGCCGTTTTAGGAAACATCTTCGTCTTTGCAAAGATAAACCCCGGAATTGCTAATGCAAGCAAAAATATTACTGTTATAAAGACATCAAAAAAATTTATCATTACGCTTCCCGTTTTTTACAGAAGGTTCCTTTTATCGATAAACTCAATAATCGGCTGAATATTATCAAGAGAATGAGGATGATGCTTACATTCTTCTTTGATAATAGAAGTAATTTCAATATTATTATCTTTGCAATACGTGATTAACTTGCCGGCATTCCTATCAAAAGTAACTACTTCATCTGATCCGCCCGCAATAATCAAAAGAGGTATTGACAAAGAGAAAAATTCCTTCAAGTTATCAATAGGATTGCCCATAAACGTTTGCAATGTTTCTTCGTTTAATCCATACTCATTAAACATTTGCTCCTGTTCGATACTCCCTTTGGGCGGCCACGTTTTCAAGTCTAAGACGGGAGCATCTAAGTATACCTTTTCTACGCATTCAGGATAAAATAACGTAAAATTAAACGCATACAGCCCACCACGGCTAAACCCAAAAAGAATACATTTTTCATCTAAGGAAAATTCTTTGATAATAAATTGATAAAACTTGCGCATCAAACGAACCGCATTATAACTACCGTATTTATCGCTAATTCCATAATACACACGCGTATATCCATCGTTCAATAATGCTCTTTCCGCTTGGTCGAATGCATACAAAAACTCCGTTTTCCATATCCATTTCCCATTAGGTTTCTCAGGTACAATTATTGTTGCCGTATACCCATTAAACTCAAATTCTTCAGTCGTAAATTTCGAGGATTTTTCCATATTAAACCATTCACAGTCTTATACTCAACCTTTACTTTGTCAAAACACTTTGATAAATGCGTTCAACTATAGCTCCATGCTCCCCACGAAATACATTGGGCCAATCAAGCAAGTTCATTCCTATTGTAATAGAAATGTGATTTTTCCTATCAATCAAAACATAAGAACCCGCTGCGCCATCCCAACCAAATTCACCGCACGGCACACCGCAAGGCGATTCTTTGATTCTAGTGCGAACCCCATATCCATAGCCATAGTCATCGCCTTGAATACACGTAAATTTATTATCAATCGACAACTTGCCAACTTGGTTCACAGTCATTAAATCAATACTCTCGTCATCTAAAAGCTTATACCCTTGACGCGAGATACCATTACACGCAAGTGTATCGGCAAACTCTGAATAATCCTCTACAGTCCCTATCAGTCCACCACCGCCACTCTCGTATCGCTTGGACAACTTCATAAGATGAAAAAGATTTTCAGGTTCATACACGTCGCTTTTATATGTATAACAATTTGTTATCGCATCATTAAATATCTTCTCATCAAATCCGCTATTTTGCATTGCTAATGGATTTAATACTGTTTCTGCAACATAATCAGCAAAAGACTTTCCTGAAACGACTTCAATAACGGCACCTAAAACATCCAAGCATAAACTATACAAAAATCGGCTACCTGGTTCGAATGCGAGAGGTGTTTCCGCAAAAGCCGCAACCATTTGCCGTGTGGTTGCACTTCCGTCCGTTTCTTTTAATACTCTCTTAATCGCCTCCGTTTCCCGCTCGTATGTCAAGCCCGCTGTCATTGTTAAGAGATGCTTGATTTTCATCCTTGTTTTAGGAGTAATACGATTACGATTGTTGTCAAGAAGAAAAACATGTTCATATTCAGGCAAATACAATGAAACATCGTCCTCCAAGGACATTTTTTTCTCTTGCAAAAGACGCATTGCACAAACTGCCGTTATCGGTTTTGTACACGAATATAAATATAAAATCTCTTTTCCCGTCGGTTGATACTCAAAACCGTCCATATACCGATAAACAGTTTTATGACTTTTTTTTACAAGAATATCGATGTAGGGAATATGTTTTTCTTTAATTAATTTTTCTTTTACATAGTCACTAACTATTTCAAACATTTTTAGCCTTTATTCTGACTTTATCCGCCTTAAAATTTAATACTTTGATACAACTTTGGGATACGCTTATTTTCAACCTGCCACTCTTCAGGCTTTATATCATCAAACATCCCGATGTGCATAGGAATACAATATTTAGCATTAATACGTTCAACAAACCTTTTCGCATCCCTAAAATTCATATTATTGCCCTTCCCATTTATAGGCAAAAAAACAGCTTCGATATCATTAGGTAAAGACTCAAATATTTTGTGATTATATAAAGTATCTCCTGTAATATAGTAATGTTTTTTATCTATATTCAGAATTACGCCTATAGCAAAATCATCCGAATGTTCTGCTGGAATTGCTTCAAATGCAATATCCCCTTCCGTCCATACTGTCCCACAATTAAACATAACATAATTATTATTTGCCCCACCAAATTGACGAACTTCCTTCCATGCGTTATATGAAGCCAAAACAACCACGCTCGTATCTTCGCCCAAATAATGTTTCAATGTTTCTTTATCGGTGTGATCGGCATGATTGTGTGTTAGAATAATAATATCGGGTCTTATTTTCAAAAAGCGTTCATCCACCGGCTGGCGACGAAAATTTTGCGGTTGAATCTTTGCAACACTATTGGATAAATAAGGATCTATTATAATTTTCTTTTCACCGACCTCAAACAGTAAGCCCGCCTGTCCTATCCAAGTAATTTTCATTTTTTCCTCTTTGAATATATTCATTTAAAATAGTTGAGATTACGCTTTTGCTTTATGCAACTTAAATACACTATACAATTCATCAACAAAGATAGAAGTTTTAATAATAATGCCTTGTGGATTTTGTTCGAAATCCAATTCAAGCCCATTATTCAAAAGCTCAATTTTTGAAACCTTTTGCACACAAGGTATAAAATTTCCATTAAAATTTTTAGCTGTTGCATAAATAGAAGTTACCGTCTGTGTAAAAAAGATATTATCTACTTTATATGGTGCGCACGGACGTGTTTTAAAAATAGCCTCACCGTATTTTTGCAACCAAGCGCCAAATTCATTCAAAACCTTAATCGCATTTTTCGGCATTCTCCCATCTGGTTGAGGTGATACGTTAAGAGCCAAATTTCCGCCCTTACAAACAATTTCCATCAACATTTCTATTAACTCATTCGGGGACTTATAATCATCATCGTAAATATAATGAAAGTTTTTCCCCAACGTCAAGCAACTTTCCCAAGGGACAGAAATCACTTTTTCCGGTATAGTCATTTCAGGAGTAATATAATTTTCATATTCCCCGCCGGCGGTTCTATCCGCTACGATGAGTTCAGGATTGACTTCTCTAAGTTTAGGGATAATCTCTTCTAATTTAATATCTAATCCTTGCTTTTTACAAACTTGTCCACCATCAAGCCACAATATATCTATTTTTCCATAATTTTCAATAAGCTCAACAAATTGATTATGCGTATATTCCGTAAAAGACTGCCACTTTGCAGGTTTTTCTTTCACATCATACGTAGGCATTCTCGTTGTTTCGCCATTGTAATCCTGTTCCCAAAAATCATCGTTATGCCAATCTGGTTTTGAGAAATACGCGCCTATTGCAAGTCCCTTTTTTCTAAATGCATCAAATACATGTTTTACAACATCTGCCTGTTCATTCTGAGAAAACGGGCATTCTGCATCCGTTATTTTAAAGTCCGTCTGTTTAGTATCCCACATACAAAAACCATCGTGATGTTTTGTAGTAAAAATTAAATATTTAAAGCAATTATTTGCCGCAAGTTCTGCCCACTCCTCTGGATTGAAACGTATGGGATTAAACGATTTCTTCAGCGCAAAATATTCTTCTCTTATTTTTGCACCGTCTTCATGCCAATTAGGTCTATCCCCATATTCATTATAAGCTCTCGACCATTTCTTTTCAGCATCTACTAACCCCCAAGAAGCGATAATCCCCAATTGAGAATATAACCCCCAGTGAATCATAAAGCCCAGCTTCATATCCTTAAAATCTTCAAGCTTATTTTTAATTATATCTGCTGGCTCGACATAATATTTTTCTGACGAATAGTTATGTACACCCTCAATAATTACCGTTTCGTTACTCTCTTTCATTTGTTTCCCTCGCTTAAAATCACCAAATTAATTTCTAAGTTTTTGTATTAATTTTTGGGAATTATTGGATATAACTGAATGGTGTTGCCACCGTCAACCACAAGTTCTGCCCCCGTTGTATTGCGCGCATGTTCAGTAAAATACCAAACCGCATCCGCCACATCTTCACCAATTGCCACATCTTGAAGTGGCGTATAACGAGATGGTACATCTTTGTAAAAATCAGGATTCTTTTCCCAACGATCCGTTTTAATCATTCCTGGTAAAACCGCATTGACACGGATATTATATTTTCCCAAATCCAATGCAAGGCCACGCATCATACCAAGTTGACCGCCCTTGCTTGCCTCATAGGCAATACGGTCAGGAATCGCTCTATACGCCGTATTTGAATTAATAAAAACGATACTACCTCCTCCGTTTTCCTTCATTCGTTCTGCCGCTTGTTCAACCAAAGCGTAATTCCATACTATATTCGTGTTAAGCACGCGCATAAAATCTTTTAATGGGTTCTCAAAAATTTTCATCCCTAATCCTTGATCTGCAGCATTAAGAACGAGACTTTCAATAAATACCCCGCTCGCATCAAGCATATCAAATAATTCTTTAATTGCTTGCTCATCAACAGTACGTTCATCAATCAAAGAATCTATCGAATACCCCATTATTTCGACTAAAGGAAATTTTTCACGGTATAACCTTTCAGCAATTTGAACTTTTTCAAGGTTTCTTCCCGTAAAAACAACATTCTTTCCTTCTTTTGCATATTTTTCTACAATAGCCACGCCAGTATTGATACAAGCACCCGTCACTAAAACTGCCTTTTTCATAATATCACCTTTACTTTTTATCAAAAACTCTAACGTAATCCACCACAAAAATATCACCAGCTTTCGCTGCGGCTCTTGCCTCGGGCGTAGCGGTATGTTCTGCACTTCTATACCCTCTCGCTTCCGTTGAAATTAAGATAAACTGTGGAATTTGTGAAACGGGTTCTGTTATCTTTTCACCATCTTGAACTCCATCAATAAAGAAAGTATAACCATCAGGTTCCCAAAGCATCCCAAACGTATGATATTCGTCAAGAGAAACCTCTTTACCTTTTCCGGCAACCTTCGATTGATGGTCTATACCATAGCCGTTATAATGAATTGCATGTCCAGCCACATTACCAGGCTTAAAAGCCTCCATTATATCCGTTTCAACCCCAGAAACCGCAGGATTAATGCTTGACCCAATAACTGGGGATTGCATCCAAAATGCGCCCCACCAACCGTCACACTTTTGTAATTTGCAACGACATTCATAATAGCCGTATCGATGTGCAAATTTCGGTTCACGCAATTTACCAATCGGCCATACAAGCCCAGGTTTATCATTTTCATCTACATCGCCAAAGAGAGCTTCTTCGGTGTGCGGTGCGTCAATCCAATTATATCCCGTTTGAAGTTGTGCAGTGCAAATCTCCCCATTTTTCTCAAAAATCCTAAAAACCGCATTTGATTTGCCGTCTAAATAAACGCCTTCTTTGTCCCAAGTAGGAAATCTTTTACCCCAGATATGTAATCTATAATCCCACTTAGACATATCCAATTCCATTCCATCAAACTCATCTGACCACACTAATTCCCAGTCGCCGTCAGGCAATAAACTATCTTCGTGATCTTTAACCTTAAATTTCTTCATTTTTAATACTCCTACTTAAAAATAGAATTCCGTTTTCGGGGGACGAATATCCGTCAAAGCGCCCGTATAATGGCGTAAATTGTGTTCCACGTACGGGTGTTTTAAGCACTCTTCTTCGTTAAGCTCGATACCAAGCCCAGGTTTATCCCCGATTTTAATTCTACCATCTTCATATTTTAAGTTCTCGTTCGTGATATACTTTCTATATTCCACATCAGAATACATAATTTCCAAAATGCAGAAATTTGGACAGCACGCCGCAATTTGCAAAGTCGCTGCGTTTGCAATCGGTCCGCTCGGGTTATGCGGTGCAAACGGAATATAATTCGCTTCGGCAATTGCCGCAAGTTTTTTTAGCTCCATAATACCGCCTGCGTGGGAAATATCGGGTTGGATATAATCACACGCGCGTAATCTAAATAGTTCGTTATAATCAAATCTCGTATACAATCTCTCGCCTGCGGAAATAGCTACGGGCGACTTATCCCGAACAGCTTTTAATGCTTCTAAATTATTCGGAGGTACGGGTTCTTCCAAGAACATCGGCTTAAACTGCGCTACTTCCTGTGCAATTTTTATGCCCGTCGGTACATCAAATCTGCCGTGTGCTTCAATCAGCAAATCCACTTCGTTTCCAACCGCTTCTCTTACCGCTTGAATACATTTTAATGCGGTATCTAAATCCTTGTTGGAAATTTGCAAGTAGTTCTTTCCAAACGGGTCCCACTTCATTGCGGTCACGCCTTTTT
Organism: Clostridiales bacterium; assembly: GCA_015071005.1. Taxonomy (GTDB): domain Bacteria; phylum Bacillota; class Clostridia; order Christensenellales; family Borkfalkiaceae; genus Scatosoma. The sequence goes on from SVIG01000001.1 coordinate 241,431, forward strand.
TTACCGCTTCTTTCGCTTTTGCACCAAATTCTTCGGGTGTTTTCGCACCTGCAAACCAACCGTTTATGTAAATACGACAATCGTCGTTTACTTTACCGCCCAAAAGCTGATATACGGGTACATTCAAGGACTTCCCTAAAATATCCCAAAGCGCCATTTCCACGGCGGATAACGCACTCATCAGCACTGCGCCACCACGCCAATACGCATCACGATATATATCATGATAATGTTTTTCGATTTGACGAGGGTCTTTCCCTACGAGATAACTTTTGATATGCTCAATTGCCCCGCAAAGTGCTTTTTCTTTGTATTCCAGCGTACCTTCGCCTACGCCCGTAATCCCTTCGTCCGTATACACTTTTACGAACACCCAATTTGTTCGAAAACAATCTACCACAAATGTTTTTATATCAGTTACTTTCATCTTTGAGCTCCTTATTTATCGCAATTTCTACGCAATTTAATTATAGAAACGATTAGGTGAAACGCTTAAATAATATTGTGCAAAACATCTAATAGGTTTTTGGCTTAATTCATAACCTCCACCATAGAAGTCCAACATCTTTTCACTAAGTTCGGGGATTTCTTTACCTGTCTTTACATATGTAAGTAGCAATTTCTTGCAATGCTCCGCCCGCTGAATAATCCCACCTAACTTAATATCTTCTATTTCAGCCCCAGTTGTTTTATTCTCGGTTTCCCACAGCCGAGCAACCGCATCAAATAGACGATTCAATCTCTTTTGGATAAGCGTATATTCGTTCAACGCCAAAGATTTTAAGGTTTTTTTATCATTAGATAAATATGCATTTCTAGTTTTTACACCCAACTCATATTTAATATCCATTACCGAACAAAGCTGGTAGGCAAGATCAAAAATATACCCAAAATCTTTATGTTTTCTATACGGCTTTAATCGTTTTGCATATCCTTTATAAACAAGCCCATCTCCAAGTTTAACTGTACAATCAAATGTACCAACAAAGAAATCATTATACAGCATATAAGAAGAAGGATTGGTGAAGGGCATGTTGGGATTTCCAATCTCATTCGGTAAATCCAAGAGCATAAAAGTATCCCAATCCATACCGAACAACTGATAGAATTTATCCTTAATAGACTGCCAATCAAAATTGCCCTTTGCAAACTCCGCATAAGCCAAAATAGTAGGCAATGCACTATAGAAAGAACAAACCGCACTACCATCTCCCCAACAAGTAACCATAACCTTATCTACACCGTTTTTAAGCACGCTTCTCATTGAGGTTTCCGCTATTTTAATGGATTGTTTATTGAGTGGCACATATCCAAATTCTGTCCTTGCACAACCAGTAAAGAGTACTTTGTCAAAATACTTTTTATGCAACGACAACATCTTATCATAAACTTTTTCGTCATCGGCATAATACTCCCAATAACACATCGTGGCATTTTTAGGCGCGCCAGCTATTGCTTCTGCTAAAATGTCCTCATCACACTTTTCGGGTGCATACGTGCCGTTATTCGCAAAGCAAAAATACATATCCGACCACAAATAACATTCATACCCATATCCTTCCGCCATCGCAAGTACTTTTTTGAAATGTTCGTTGAAAATATCGTGAGCAGGTTTGTACCCATTCTTTTTGAAGTATTTCCCCTTCCCCAAGTTATGAGTTTCATCCATTCCTAAGTGAATTTTATTAGATGTAAATACTTCTTTGCAAGTTTGCAACATTTTTTCTATTAAGGCATAGGTCTGTTCTTCACCGACAAGCAACAAATCAGCACAATCGTGAATTTTTTCATAAATCGGCCAATGAAAAATTCCATTCAAATGCGCAAGCGTTTGTATGCAAGGAATTAATTCTATCCCTTTTTTGACACAATATGCATCTATCTCTTTCAATTCTTCTTTTGTGTATTTCCCACGCAAGAAGCCAAAATATGGTTCTCCATCTATCTCGTAAGTATCTTCCGTATAAAGCAACAAGGCGGAATACCCCATCGCTGCAATATGGTCTACAAAGCTTTTTATCTGGCTAGGTTTCATAACAGCATTTCTTGATACATCAAGCATGATACTCAATTCAATTTTGTTCATCTTTTCCATCCTAATGAACCTCCACGCATCATTGAAATCAATTACTTTTCATTCTTATAATTTTTCATCTTTATTATAGCACACAGCACGTAAACCGTAAATATAAATAAACGAAAAAAAGCATATAAAAAAGTGATTTCTACTTGTTAATTTTTTTGTTAGTATACGTATAAAATTATTTATAATAATTTGACATTGAAATTTTTATATGCTAAAATAAAATAACGGAGGCAACACTATGAAAGACTTATATCTCTTTTCGATTTTAGGAGAAAACCTTAATGCCAATGACAATTTTTATATTGTAAATTGCTGTAGGAACTCCTACTCAAAAGAAAATTTTAAATTAAATCGCACTCGCACAGACTGGTCTTTTTGTATTGTTACGCACGGTGAATTGGTGTTGCCATTAACAAACGAACATATTGAAAAGAATAATATCTATATTTTCCCTCCAAATGTTTATCAAAAAGTATTTTATAAAACCAATAGTTTAACTTATTGGCTCCACCTTAAGGGAACTGAAGTCGATAAAATTATGAACGAAATAAATGTTCCTCTTGGTTGTGCATGTCCAATTCACAACAATAACGCAACCAATATATTAGACGACATTATAACAGAATATCTTTCTTTTGGTGAATATTACGAAGAAATGGCTTGTTTGCTAGCGAGAAAGTTTTTATACAATATTCCGCGTGAAATCAACGCTGAAAATACTGGCACGGCTGAAATGTTGAAAAAAATCGCACAAAAACTTTATTTTAATCCTAAATTGTCAAATGAAGAATGTGCAAAACTTTGTTTTATGACAACCGAAAACTTTATTCGCATTTTTAAAGCACATTATCACGTTACTCCTCATAAGTTTAAACAACAGTTAATTCTTTCTAGAGCAAAAGAATTATTGATAAAAACAGATTACAGCATAAATCAAATTGCTATTATTTTAGGATTTGAGAAAAATCCCCTTTATTTTAGTAATTACTTTCACTCCTTAACTGGCTATTATCCTTTGCAATATAGAAAAGATAATACCATCCTTGCACCAGTTTCCAAAACGCAGTTTGAGCCCCCTATTTGCGTTAGTACAGATAAAAATTTAGATGTTTAATCTATGTTTACGCATACTTTCATAGTATGCGTATCATTTTTTTATATAAATTATAGCAAAATATTATATTGCAAAAAATACACTGGTGCTATATAATAAAACTAACAATCTTAGGAGTATTTCTTATGCAAGCAAAAGAATGGAAGTTAGGTGTAAGTACTATTTCGTGGAATAAATCCCCCGAAACGGTTTTAAGCCGAGAAATGTTCGACGCATATCAAAAAGGCGGAATAGATTGTCTTGAAATTTCTACAAACTGGGCACTTTACGATAAAATTAATTATAGAGAAACCGAAAAACTTTCTAAGGAATTTGGAATCGAGTTATGGTCTTATCACCTTCCCTATATGCCTTTCCCGGAAGTAGATATTACAAGCAAAAATAAGCACGTTCGAGATGCTGCATTTGAAAAGCAAAGTAATTACATCAAAAAAGCAGCCGAAATCGGCATTAAAACCATTGTAATCCACCCTAGCATAGAACCAAACGCGCCCGAAGATAGAGAAGAGCTAATTAAATGCACACAAGATTCTTTGGTTCGTTTCGCTCAATTAGGTGAACAATGTGGCGTAGTTCTTGCGGTAGAAAATCTCCCCCGCACCTGCATCGGCAATTGTTCAGCTGACATTAAAAAACTGATTTCAGTTGACGATCGCTTAAAAGTTTGCTTCGATACCAACCATTTATTGATTGAAGATAACGCTAAATTTATTCAAGAGCTGGGCGACAAAATCATCACCATACACGTTTCTGATTATAATTTTTTAAACGAACAGCATTGGTTGCCATACGAAGGTTTAATCGATTGGAAACAACTCATTTCCCTTTTAGAAAAAGTAGGTTACAGTGGTCCTTTCCTTTACGAATTAGGCCTAATTGCTCCCAATACAATCAAGCGGCGTGAACTTACTTATACCGATTTTAGAAACAATTATCTCGCCTTAATCAACGCACAAACGCCCGAAATCCTTGGAAAAATAGACGATACTTGTTTTAAGAAAATTTATTTTGAAACTAAACAATTTTAATTTTTAAGAAATAAAAGCTGTTCCTCCACGAGAACGGCTTTTTCTTTTGATAAAAATCGCAGGGGCTTTTCATAGAAAAACCCCTGCTTTTATTTTGCTTTTAACAGTGCATTACACTCTTATCTCGCCCACGTAGGAATACCGTCTACAATCGTCCAATAAGGATTATTTTCGGTAAATGCCGTGTAAGAATTACCCGCATTCTTCATATCCAAAGCAGAAAGATACTGTGTAATCAAATGCGTCTTATTATTTACACTACCGCCAGGATAGGTTACTTTAAACTTCGTAAAGTTAGGCGTTGTCGAGTTAGACGCCATCTTAGCAGCAATACCCGCAATTGCTTTTATCTCATCGCTATATGCGCTTCCATCCGCCAATACGTCCGCAATCGTGTACTCTTTAGCGATTTCTATATCACCATTCAAGTTTTTACCAACAATCAATTGAATCGTCGTATTCGATGCCTTAAGAATCATTTGCGCCGACTCGGAGATGAAATAGCTATTAGTAAATGTATTTGCGTAGTTTGAATAACCAAACAAGCCAATAACGTCTTCGTTCGCCGGTTGATTGTTCACAACAATCACTTGATTAAAGGTATTATTGTTTGCGGTATCCGACAAAATACCACCGTATTCTCCCGCTTTGTGTTTCAAGTTGCCTTTATAGGAAACATAAACATTTTCAAGCGTAGCGTATTTTATCATCACACCAAACAAACCTCTACCTCTGCCATCCCAAGTAAACCCAACATCGATAAATGCAACATTCTTTACTACAGCATGCGCCGTCTCGCTGGTGCCTTGCAAGTTACCAAATACGCCACCTTTGGGCGTAAGAAGATTTACCACCTTGCGTCCGCGTCCGTCAAAGGTTCCGCTAAACGTCACAGATGTGCCAGGTTCATGTTCTGCCGTTGTAGTTTCTTGAACAATATCTTGCGCAAGTACGTAATAGCCATTATTGCTCGTATTAAATACCGACAAATCGCTAAGAGTGAAGAGCGCCTTTGTGATATAAGTAGCCGTCACAAGTTTAGTGCCGTTTCCAACAAATTTAATATTTACAGCATTACCAAGCGTTTCACTCGTCAAATCTGCAACGTTAAACGCAACGTTATCACCTGCGTTCAAAGTCACCGCCGTATTACCTACCAAAACGTTAGAAATCGTACCCAACGCAGATTTTTGTACGTATTGCAAGTCGCCTTTTACATCTGCCATCAAGAGCGCACCCGTATTCGCTTCTACATAGAACTCGCCTTCCCAAACAACGGGAACATCCAAAGCAAGCAATCTATCCGCCTGCGAATTCCATATAACCGCACCCTTATAGGTGGACCAATAATCAGAGCTAAACGCCGTCAAATCATTCGCGCCATCGCTCATATCTTTGAAATCTTGATACTGCTTAACGGTTTCACCTGCAAGAGTATCCGCTAATACAAAACTCGTTGCCGCATCCACATATACCGTCGTTACGATTGACGCAATACTCTTCAACGCATCATTTGTACCAGCATTTACCTCGGATATGGTATATTCTTTGTTCAATTCAATGCCCGTACCTGCCGTAATGTTTCCAGCAAATTCCAACGTAACTTTTCCATTGTCAGGTCTAGAAATCTTATACGGTTGCTGACCAACAAGATACATATTATTAATCGTATTGTTGGACGTCGTTTGGGGGAACAAAGGCAATGCACCAAGTTTCTTATTTCCCACCTGAGTATATTCATAAGGAACATCAACAACAACATTGTTAAAAGTAGAGTTCTTTACAGAAGTACCTGCTAAAATAGCACCTGTTGCCGTCTTATTTTCCCACCAAGCCGCAATGTTATTTTCATCTGCATCTTTCAACGAAATATATACGTTTTCGATTAAAGAATTATCTTGAATATGCGTAGCCAATACCATTCTATCTTGCTTATTATAAGAGATAGTCGTATCTACAAACCCCACATTTTTAATGGTTGCGCCACGAAGAATACCAAACATACCACCTGACGTCGCTTTAAAGTTAGACAACGTATAACCTAAGCCGTCAAACGTTCCCGTAAAGGCATAGTCATAATTCTCTCCGATATTCGAAGTATAAGCCTTCCAGTAGGAACCCCACGTACCAGTCCATTCAAAGGTAATGTCGTTCCCCAACAAGTAGTATCCATCAACGTTCTTCAAGGTTGCACTACTATTTGCAATGCTATCATATTGACCCGTAAAACGAAGATCTACAAGGTCTTCCTGAGTTCTAAGAACCTTTGTGACAACCGTTGCTTTAATATTTCTCGTTGCTTCGCTATTCACCAAGGTGATACCACGAACCTTCCCCGTTGCTGCAGGTACGTCCGCCACATCAAATTGAACCGTGTCTTCTTCTGCCGTTTCAACTGTTTTACCGGAAAGAACGTAACTGTCTACGTTGCCAAGCTCCGCTTTGGTGACATAATCCAATTCACCGTTTCGATAGCATAACAAATCACCTGTGGATGCGTCCAAATAATAATCGCCGCCTTCTACCAAGGTAGTTTCACCAACAAACTCATTCAAGATTTCCGCAGGAAGCGTAATTCCCGTCGCTTCGGGTCCGCGAAGATTCGTTTCATTAAGTATATTCTTAATTGAACGAGTTACAGTTGAGTCAAGATATACTGGATCGTTATCCCCTACTCTATAATAAGGACGGGCTGTGAGTTCTAAACTTGCCGCTTTTTGCAAGATTTCTTCTCTCGTTTCATCAGGCTCTACAATTTCATTATAACCATTAACAATATTATTGCTGTTATAAATAATAGAGGCAGTAAAGGTATACGAACCATTCTCAAAATTAGGAATAGCCGTCACGCCGGAAATCGAAGTATCGCTACCAACATAGCAAATATTTGCAACCCTATCGGTTGAAAGCGTAATTTCTTCCGTTTGCTTGGGGGCAATAAGAACACCCAAAACATAATCGTTGCCCTCTAAATTGGCATTGTAAAATGCTTCATCTAATACCGCCGTATAATCCAATGAAAATGACGTACTTTCATTTTTACTACCAGTAAGAATAGTTACACTTGCGCCATTTACCAAATAATACGAACCCGTTTGCTCGGTAGCGGCTTTTGCCGAAAGAAGATTCACACCCATCGTGAACGATACTGCCGCCACTGCGGATAATAAACCTACAGTTGCTAATTTTTTATTGATTTTTTTCATAATGTTTCTTCTCCTTTTACCTATTTCCTGCAATCCATCCCGGGTCGAAGTCGTTCGCATTTCCATTGTCCAACCAGCTATCAGCATCGTTATTCCCACTTGCTGTCAAAACGTCGACTTCCCTGAAATAGATAATCTCTATTATAATCGGTTTATATTCTGCCATTTTCTATCTCCTTTTGATTCCTTCAAGAAATCCAATATAAAATATCGACAACGATTATATAATTGGCGTTTGAATAGCACTGGGATCTTTTTCCCAAACGGCAACTACCGTCATCGCACGTCCATCATAGGCAATAATTTGCCCACCATCAAGCATTTCCCCCATATATTGCCAACCTTTGAAAATGTATCCCATACAGCTAATATTAGTCGGGAGCGCAACCGTTTCACCTACATCAACCTTCAATTCTAAGCTTTCAATCCCCGCTACGTATTTACCAGATACAATACCCAAATCCAAATAAATTGTACCTTGTTCAACTGCGCCAGGATTATTTTTACCCCAAAGCAATCTGTTTTCACTAATCGTCCAATATTCCGTAGAGAATAAACTCAGAATGCCACTAGTATTTTCAATATCCATTTGAAGATCTTTTATGGAATTATATTGGCGAACGCCTTTCAGTTGAACAGTCTTTACGGTTAAAGAATCAACTGGCTTTCCATTTGCTATTGCAAAATTTTGCTTAATGTTATTCGCCAAAGCACTTAAGTAATCAGAACTGATATTAGAAGCTACAGCAACTTGCAAATTAGATTGTTCCGTTTTGCAAACCCCAATGGGGGCTTGTGATACAATCAAACAGTTTTCAAACGTAGGTTCGTTCCCAGGTTTTATTGCACCAAATGCAGAATAACAATTGTCATAGCTTACGTCCCCAATGCTCTGCGAATATTCCAAATAAGTGTATTTGAATGTGCCACCTTCAATCTTATAAGATGCCAATACGCTTGCACCCTGTGCCACTTTGGGCAGCTGACTAATTTTCACATAAACATTGCTCGTTTTTACACCTTCTACATTTACGCCTAAAATACCCGTTGATTGTGAGAAGTTTTCAGGGTACGCCCAATTCATAAATGCAATATTCTTAATAGTGCCATAAGTTATTGATCCAAATAAACCTTGATTGTTTTGCAATGTTAAACTCTTAATCGCATAACCATTTCCCTCTAATACACCCGTAAAGCCTTCACCTTCTTTCTTAGAAGTTATTTGAAAATCTCCTTTAGGCAAGGTATAATTTTGCGCATTAATATCGCAACCAAGTTCAATATAAAGATCTACTTTCGTTTTTTCCTTGTTAAGTACAAATACTTCCAAGTCGCTTGCTTCAGTAATATACATACCATAGACTGTAGCGTCCACATGATAAATCACCGTAGCAGTACCAATCGTTAAGGTCGTCTTATAACTTTCACTCTTATTATTATTCAATCCAAAAATACGATTATCTTGAACCGTCAATTGCTTATCTCCCTGATAGGCATCGACGATTTCAACATCGTTATTTCCTAAGATATGCGTAATAACTGTTTCTTCGGCAAAAGTTTCTGCATTCTTCAGAGTCCCTTTATATGTAGAGAAATATTGAATCTCTTTTTCCACTGTAGTTTCAGGACGCAATACTTGAATAGTGAAAGTTTTGCTGTAAACTTTATCACTAATCATTGCTTCAATTGTCAATAAAGATTCACCATATTTCAATGCTTGCACAATACACGTCGTTTCATCAAACGAAACGATATCGGAACGGCTATTTATAACGGTATATTGTGCATCCGTCATCAAGACGCCATTTTTATAAATAAGAGGCAGGAAGCTATCCGATGTTTTATATTGATTGCCGTTAAACGACTCTAACGTATACATTGTGATAAGATCGCTCGCGGTTTCTTCCTTCCCTTGTAAACGAATTTCAATGGTTTCGGTTACTTCTACTTCTACAACTGCTTGCAACGCTGGAGCATTTTCAACTGTTTTACCTCGCCAACTACCTTGAATATAAACTTGGGCAACCCCAGCTTTTAACGCTGTTAAAACATTGTCTTCCAACGTCAAAATTGTAGGGTCCGACGACGTGTAGGTAAACACCCCATCTAAAAATTCTCGGTTGTTAAATATAATTTTGGGAGCAAAAGTATACTGTTCTCCAGAGTTTACACAAAAACGGTCTGTTGTCCCAAGTTTCAGTAAAGGAGTTGCTTCCCCGAATGAAACTTGTACTTCGCAAGTTGCTTCAGCTTCACCATATATAGCTTTAATGGTTGTAGTTCCTTCTGAAATCGCTTCCACTACACCATTATTTACAACAGCCACTTGTTCGTCCTCAGATTTCCACTCTATCGTCAATCCCTCTACCATTTCAGAATAGGAAACCGTGAGTTGCTTATAATCCCCGACAATAAGTTGCACTGTCGATTCACTCAACACGATGCTTACAGGATCGAGGGGTGGTGTGTCTGATGTCGAATCCGACGTAGAATCCGATGTCGTATTCGATGAACTTCCACTATTCTCCGAGCCGTTCCCCGAACTGCCACATCCTACAAACGCAAACAAGAAGCTTGTCACTACCGTTAAGCATACCAACAATGTAATTTTTCTCTTTCTTGTTTTTTTCATAATTATTTCATCCCTTATATTTTATAACGCTCCTTGCTTAAATTCCCAAGAAATCCTCATACTCCATACCATAAACCTCAGGATGGCGTTTTAAAATCTCTAAGGCCTCAGCTTTATAGATTGCTCGTTGTTCTTGCGTGAACGGTGGTGACACAGCCTCCCCGTAAATGTAAAACAACATTCCATAATAAGTTAACGATGCAATATCAAGACGATCCCTCAAAACCGCATACAACTTAGGATCGCTTTCTTTGTGAATTGCAATATCATCTATTGCCTGATAATAATAATCTAAGAACCCTTTGATAACATCATAAGGATAATGTTCTTCAGACCAATATCGTTCCTGTAAAAGCATCGGTTTGCCTGTAGTTTGGATTGAGCGTTGGTTAAGTACTTGATAATACGACCTTTGTGCATTAAATAGTTTCAACATTGTTGTCGATGCATCCTGATACATCGCTTCAAAATATTTTTCTATTAACATGCCTGCATCCTGATTACTATCCCAACAAAGTTGTGCTGCTAGATAGCAAGTTACATCTGCCCATCTTGGCAATACTTCTTTACCGCCCATATAGAAGAAGGCACGTACAGTTCCCAATGAAGCCAACCATTGAATTGTTTCATTTCCATGACCATTCACGAAATCTTGCATAAAGAAATAGCCGTAATCACCAATGGTAGAACCATACCACCACAAATCACATATATCTCCCCATGCATCTACCCACTGCCCTTTCAATTCAGCATTGTTCTCCGTATTCGGTCCCTCAAACCAATTCCAAGGAGAAGATCCAACGGCACACCAAGCAATCACTCTTTCATTTGGAACTGCGTCTGGATACGGCAAATATTTACCCTGCGTTTCATCATAATATGCAGGCGCATTTTTCATTTCACCATATGCAAAAAAAGCGAGTCTTAAATTAGGTCTACGATAAGGTGCATTAACATAGTTTCCCGATTCATCTTTTTCGTCCATCCACTCATAGACCATATCAATTACATCGTTGCAAAATTTAACCATTGAGCCAGATTTTGCGCCACCATATTTCGCCGCATCTTCTAAGCACCATGCACAATTACAACTACCACCACCATCCTCATCTGTTAATGTAACGTAGTTCTTTTCAGGATCTTTTGCATAAGGAGTTCTAATTAAAGCATCAATAATTTTATTGGCACACACCCTCTTACATCTTTCAAGAGACTCTGCATCCCCGTGCGCTGTATAGCAAATTTGTCTGCCTGAATCTGCTAGCCACTTTCTTTCACAAGTATCGCTACGAGGCTCAAGATAATTCATTGAATTATGGAAATAATCCTGCGCCGTTCCAAGATGATCCGAGCCATAGATAAAATGAATTAAATTCTTTTCACTATAAACACTTCTCAAACGATACTTGCGCATTTGCAAGTCTTCCACAACTGTTTCGCCAAGTGCATATTGGTCTATCATCGTCGGGGTATTATATGTACCCGAATAACTGTTTGCACTGATATCCACCCAATCAATATCAGGAACATCCGTTACATTAAAATTTCTTAATTTAAGATTTTTTACCCCTGTGTCAATTGTTAGACAATTTCGGCTAAAGAACTCATAATTGAAGCAGATCTTCATGAAGGTATACACCGCGTTTAATACGCCAGTATCCGTTCCGCCGAGAATAAAAATGGATTTCCCAACTGTTAAAATTTTTCCTCCATTTTGTTTTAATTCTGCTTTGTTATAAGTTACCCCTGCTTTTTCAAGCAATGAATTATCCCCAAAGGATATATATTTATCATTTTCGTCAAAACTACTTATCGCGCTATCTGTGGTTTTAAGAATGTTCGTAATTCCCGTTGCTTTTTGAATTAAGGTATAAAACTCCTTATTTGCGTTTTGCATAGAAACTGTTTGAACCTCAGGAAATACCAACTTATATTGAAATACGCCGTTTTTAATAATATAATCATCTGTTTCCACTTCAGGCGCAGTATAGTCGTGTAAGCCCTGATATTGCACTTGGCTATTAAATCCTACAGTTCCAACTTCCCCAATAGGTGTTGAACCGTTTCCCGATTCATTATCAGTTTTTTTATTGGATTTACAAGCCACTGCCCCCAAGGATATGCTTAATAGCAAAATGCTTGCTATTAATCCTTTTACAAGTTTTTTCATGCTCTTACTCCTTTAACTTACCACCACAAAGAAACTCTTAACAGTGCAGTTTCCTGCTGCATCTCTCGCCGTCATCGTTACTTCAAATTTACCTATATAAGAGAATGCGATTTGATTCGTATTATGATAAGCATATATGTAATGAGATTTTAAATCCATTACCGTAATATAACATTCAAGCGCATCACCTTGCGAAGTGTCATCCGTCAATGTATACTTAATTAAAAGAGTTTCTCCCTTATTCACGGTAATCGTTCCGCCTTCGGTAATACCACCCATAAATGTTAAAAGCGGTTTTTTGAAATCTTTAATCACAATAAACGATCTAGTTGAACATGCATTTCCTTGCAAATCCACACAAGAATAATCCACGTAATACTCGCCAAATTCAGTAAACTTTACCTCATAAATGGTGTTTGGATTATTTTGAGTCCCATCCAATACAACTCCATCCACCGAGGTCAAATAATTACCTTTTGTATCCGTCACCTTCACCGAAAGCGTACTCGTGAGAATGGGTGATAATACATCGTAGTAAAGTACTGGATGAATTGCCACAACAGAGTCTTTTGCGTATGTCCCACGACAAGAATTTAAATCATAAAACTCAGGTTGCTTGTTATCTCTTTTTACATTCGTACCAATATTTTGATTATTGATTGCATTGACACGAAGACCACCTACACCAGCCAATCCAACACATTCAAAATCCAAATATGCCGTTGGCGAACTAAAGCCAAAATCAATCAATATAACATTTGCGCAATTCGCAACCGTTAAAATTTTAGAACTGCTATTGTATGTGATTTGTTTTTCTACTGCACTAGAGAAGGAATCCTTGATAATGTACTCTTTCCCGCCATTTACCGACACAACAAAGTTATCTTTTGTATCGTTATAGAACGAAATAGTAACCTTTTTACTTGTATCCGTAGGCTCAGTTAATACTATATTAAGGCGTTTATAGTCAGCATAGCCGCTATCCATCATAAATTTAAGCGAGAGATTTTGGTAACCAATGCTATTGGCGAAACTAATCGTTGCATCGCCACGAGTTTTAACCGTCTTAAAAATTAACGGGCTACCATCTACCAACTCAAAATCATCTTGCACAAAATATTTGTCAATCTTAATTTTTCTACTTTCCGCATAGTTCACATCAACAATGGTAGCAATATCCGACTCAACAAAAACATTATTACAAACAAATTTTAATTGTGCTGTATTTGTCCCCGTAATTTTTACTTTCCCAAGATCCTCAATTTCGGTATACTCACCATCATCAAAACGGATATAGCCTATTACATTGTTGACTGCAACTGGTTCACCTGTAGAGTAGTTATATGCTTTCACCGAAGCAAAAGAATATTCCGCATCTTTAATCAAATATCTTTCCAGTAACGGCTTTTCTAAGAAATTAATCGTATCACTGCTATTACACATAACTGTATAAGAAACACCCGTACCGAAATAATTCATCACATTATCCGCGAACTGATATGTAAACTTATACTCACCTGCGTACAAAGGCACAAAGCGACAGTCGTTTTCAAAAAACGAATTAATCTCTGATTCACCGTACAAATCCGCCAATGTCTGGATTTGTTTCCCTTCGCACTCCATTTGAATCAATAAACGCAAACTAGATGCTTTATTTAAAGTCGATATAATGGGTTTCGGCAAAATATATTCTTCGCCAGCATTCAATACTGTAAATTTTTCCCCAATGTCAATATTTACAGTATTTTTTTCATCCGCCTGCCGTACGCCATATACTTTAATGGTTTCTACTTGTACATTTCCATATGTATCAGAAGCAATATACTCAATAGTATACACATCAGAAGACTCGACTTTAAATTTACCATTTTCAATGCCTACCATTGTTTTATAGGCACTTTCATAATTTTTATAGACCGCTACATCCACTGAAGCACATCCATTAACATCTATTGATGTTGCCGTTGGAATGGTAAAATACTCCCCAACTGAAACATAACCAAAATCTCTCTCTGTTGGCGTAAAGTTTATATCGATATTCGGCTTTTTCTCGTCTTTATAAGAAAAATTATCCTCATCGACCAAATAGTCCCCACTCTCTTGACCAATGCTAAAAATATCCACTCTTGCTGCATCAGACGTCACATAATCGTTAAACTCAAGGGATAAATAAACCTCACCCGTTGTAAAAGGCTGGTACTCCAAATTGCCATAGGCGTCATTTGTAAACTCAGTAACAAGTTGCGTCTTTGTCATCCCGCCTGTTGTAGAGCGACTATATAATCTCGAACTATCATAATCGAAGAGAATTTCTATACCATTAGTATTTTTATTTCTCCAAGTATAGCCACCAGCACCTGTTCCATAATTACCCATGAAGAGCAATCCTCTAACCCCATCCACAAACGCTTCGGTGGAATATTGTGCATTAACCGCAGCAGTAGAAGGAAGTTGAAGCCCCGCATTAGGTAAAGTATTTGTAGAGGCACGCACATATGGATTATCATATGTGTAGAGCGGAGTATTGGATGAGCTAGGTTGAGTTGTAATAGTAATTTCAATGTAGATGTTGGGATCATAACAATCCGTCAATCTTATCTTCATACCATTCGCAATCCAATAATCAAATGTATAAGAACTATTGGACGCCGAACTAAACGAAAACATCCGTGGATCAAAGCGAATGACGCTTGCTAATCCTTCTTCATTTTTATTAGACAAATCAAGAGGCTTTGAATATAAAAATTTGCTCCCATCTTCCAATCGAACAATTAAAGCACTTTCTTTGGTTACTGTAATATTATCATTAATTGATTGATAGTTCTCTCCTATTTGTTCCTCTTTGGTTGCATCATATACTGATGACTTTTCACTAGCAGTCACCGCATATAAAGTATTAAAAATATCAAATTGTGTTTCTGCTACCAACGAAATCTCATTGTCATTATAAAAATAACGCAACGTATAAATTCCAGCCTGATTCAAATGAAAAGTTCTATCATCAATTATATATGTCGTTTGATCTGGATAGATTAAAACTCCATCCCCGGCCACGATTTCTTTTCCGTCGTATATAAGCTGAATTTGTGAATCAAATGCCCTATTATCGCCATACAAACAATCTTCCACTTGAACTTGAGCATCAACCGTTACCGCTTTTGTTTCCACGGGACTATCAGGTTTTACAAACATAAAAGATAATAATATCAAAGCAAATGTAAATAAAACTAAACATCCGATTTTAAATCTTCTAATAACCGTTTTACTCATATTTTTACCCAACTTTTTTTATTC
Organism: Clostridiales bacterium; assembly: GCA_015071005.1. Taxonomy (GTDB): domain Bacteria; phylum Bacillota; class Clostridia; order Christensenellales; family Borkfalkiaceae; genus Scatosoma. The sequence continues at coordinate 256,961 of SVIG01000001.1, forward strand.
TTTTACTCCACCAAGGGAAAGATTTCCCATCAACTTACTTTTCAAAACAAGAAATATAGTCAAAGAAGGCAATGCCAACAACATTAAAGCCGCCAACTGATAGGGAACATATGCAAACTGCGTATTTTGAACTATATTATCAAATACGCCATAAGCAAGCGTCGGGTACGAAGGCATCATCAATAACGATGTGTTATAATCATTCCAAGACGCCATAAATAACACCATAATTACAGAAAAGATGGTTGTTTTTGAAAGCGGAATAGCAATAGAGCACATAATGCGTAATTGCGAAGCGCCATCTATTTCCGCTGCTTCATAGTAAGTCTGCCCCATATTATCAAAAAACGCATAAAACACAAGGAAATACATACTATAAAAGCCTGCGCACTTGATAAACAAGCCAAATACATTATCGTACAAATTCAAACGTCTTAATAAGTTAATCGACGCTGCCGTATTACCTACAATAGGCGTAGCCATTACAAATAAAACAGCGGTGTATACAATAATACTAAACTTAAATTTGTACTGAGAACATACGTATGCTGCCAAGCACGAAACCATCGCGGGAATAACAGAATACGCAAAACCTATAATTAAACTATTGATGAGAAAGACAAACAATGTTCCTGGTCCATCATACTGAATAGAATGTGTAACCAATTTTGGAGAAAAAATCCCACTATAATAAGAAACGACTCGTTTGTACTTCATATTTTTGAACATTACGATATAATTACCAAAAATATTATCATAATCTTCACTCAAGGGATATTTTTTAAACAATGAAAAATCCGGCCAACCGTCAGGATTAACACCAAATTCCAAAATATGTTTTAGTGAATTTACAATCCCCCAACCTATAGGAAACAACATTAAAAAAGCATATACCAACAAAACCAATCCCAATATAATTACAAAAGGATTAAGTATTAGTTTCCTTTTCTTTCTTATTGCTTTTATTTTCATTTCACGCCCTCCTTAATCTACGCTGGGCCCAAATTTCTTGAGCATACGACGAACAAACAGCGTGACGGGCAATACAATAGCAGTAATTGTAAGCCCCATTGCAGAAATTTCAGAATACGACAAATATTCTCTATTCACACCTTGCAACGCAACCATATCCGATTTCAACGTTTGTATGTACATATAATAGCCTACCGTTTTGTATTCCGCGGAATCTCTAAAGAAGGTATACAATCCCAATTGGTGCGTAAATAAATTAGTAATCCCTAATACAATAAATGTGGTAATTGTAGGGAAAATCATAGGAACCGTTATATGCCAAAATTCCTGGAAAGGACCAGCTCCGTCCAATTGGCAAGATTCGGAAATAGAAGGATTTATTCCGCTCATTGCACTCGTGTACATTATAATGTTAACGCCAAAACTCGTCCAAATAAAGTACAAGAGCACCATCGGGAATGTAATTTGCTCCTCAATTACGTGGCTACATATATTTTGAAACAACATTGTTAATACTACCGAAGACAAAACTTGCGGTAAAAACAAAATGATTCTAAAAAACTCCGAAGCAATATATTTTTTATAAATATAGAAAGCAAAGGTAAGCGCAACAACTGTTCCGCATAAAAAATCTAGCCCATATACAATTAGGGAATTTACCAACATGCTGTTATTGCCGTTTTCAGCTTGAAAAAACAAAGGAATAACCTTCAAGAAATTATCAAACTTGGCAAATTCTATAACATATCCAACTTTGCCATCCGTAGCATATGAATATTTTTGAAACGCCATTGTAAAATATGAACCATTAACGATTACATAAAAAACAACAAAGTGGATAACAGGCAAAATCCAAAACAAAGTATAAAAGAGTAGTCTTCTTTTCTTTCTCGTCAATAATTTTTTAGGTTTTCCATTCGGCGGATTCGTTCGAGCAGTAGAAAGCTTCGAATCCGTTGTCGCAAGCATACTCTCCATACAATACCTTCTCCTTAATTTACTTGATAACTTAATACAAACTCTCTTTCGCAAACTATCAAGTTCGCTATAAATTACGAATATTTTTTAACAAACACCGTATTATCTACCGCAGAAATATCTTCAGGATATTGTCCATGATAATATTCTGACCACTTTTTCATGGTAATAATTTGTTTTTCAAAACCTTCCATAGTGGAATGCGAATTCTTTGCTCTAAAGCATTCTACAATACTTGAACGTCCACAACAAGTAAAATAGCCACTATTATAATCCCTGTTATATAAAGTGGGATTTTCTTGAGCCGACATACAACCTAACCCTCTGTAAATGTAAGCACTCTTAGCCGTTTGATACATATTCTTTTCAAAATAAACTAGCTTGTTGTAATCATCCTGCTCTACTTCATAATTCAAACGCATCATAAACCCGCTTGATGCAGTTGTATTAGATAACTCGGCATCCGAAAAGAAAAATTGAATCCAATCTTTAACCGCTTCATATACGCTTGAATCATTTGCTACTTTTTTATTGACATAACAGCAATATCCGCCGCCGCCAGAACCCGGTTGCGAGAGAGTCAAAGGATGCCCCTTTACAGACTCAGTAATTCCATTTGTTGTCTTAATTTTATCTTCGCCCGTCACACGGTTTGCAATGTTAGAAGGCATTGGCATAAACGCAACTTTTCTTTCTTGACAATTCGTGTTCATTTTATAAAAATTATTTAATGTGTTACGGGTTCTAGATTCATTCCACCAGTGAGAGCCATCCGTAAACATGCCGATTTCAGGCGAGGTTTGCCCTAATCGGTTATAACCAGAATAAATAAAATTTTCTTGCGCACCAAGATGTGAAACGCCGCCAACCTCACGGCTTCCATCAGCAAAAAATCCTGGTTGAGTTTCCAAAATTTCCACTAATGCTTCAGCATAATATCTCTCTACTTGCCACGTTGTGTAGTAACCAGATTCTTCCGTAATTTCAATCGTTTTGGTAATAGGCTTTTTAAGATAGTCTATCGTCCCTACCAAATTCTCATCTGAGAAACCAGTTACGACATCAATAGTACCTTCCATCGTATAAGTGGTTTCCATTTTTTCAGGCCCTTGCAATTGTGCCAAAACCGCATTCATCAGCTGATTAACATAATGAGGATATTGCCCAGGCATTTGCACTGGCTGCACACCTTCTTCCTGCATTCTTTCACACAAAACAATAAACTCATAAATTGTAGAAGGCAAGCCGTCATCTAACGTATTCGCCACTCCATCAGGCCCCACCGATTTATGTGTTTCCCAATCGCTGTTTTCAGAATCTACGAAGAAAAATTTACCCGTTGACCCTGAAGCAAAAGAAACATCCGCGTAGTTGTTAACATTCGACAACAAAGTAGATGCGAATTCGTAACAATTTCCTTCGTCCACAACACCCGGTCTAGGATCGGCAAAATAATAACCATACTTATCAAAAAGTTCTACGTCATAAAATACACCAACATATGTTTCATAGGTAGGAATGGTATAAAATTTCCCATCAGTACCCTTTGTTTGTTCAATAATTCCAGCTGGAATTTTTTCCGCAATTGAACGCCCATTATCATATTTTTCGTTAACAATTTCATCAAGCGCCAACAACGTGCCGTTCGCTGCCATCTTCTTGGCTTGATTCGAATAGAGATAGATTTGCGTGCCTTCCGTAGACATCGTACCTGCGCTATGCGTATTTTGACTAGTGTCAATATCCACATAAACACCCTTGTGACCGTTACCATAGTCCTTGTCCTTATATTGCTCAATAAAACGTTTATTGAAATCTTGAACCCACATTGTACCATGTCCCAAATCTGCGAGTTGGACAATCAATTTAACATCGTCCGCATCACCACCCATTCCACTTTTGCCCATATTACATGCAGTGCAGCCAAAGGCCATCATTCCAGCCAAAAGCAAAATCGATACTTTTTTTGCTGTTTTTTTCATAAAGAACACCCTCCTTCTGCCGAACAAACGGCAGCTTATTTCGTATTTATTATATAATAAATATATTTTTTCCGTCAATACAATATCGTGATTGATTTTATATAAAAAATTGACATTGTTGGAAAAGCTTCCCTGTCTTTCTTAATCTAAAATCAAGTAAAAAATCAATAAATTCCTTTAAATATAAAGACTTTTTCTTGTTTTTTATACATGCTGCTATATTTTATCAATTTTCAATCGTTAAATGACATATAATCAAGCAACCATCTTTATTGTTGCTAGATATAAAAAATGATAATTCTGCAATACAACTAAGTAAACGCCACCGATCAATCTTCTCTTTCAAAAAAACCTTTTAATGAAACTGGACATTTCCCGCGTGCTTCAATTTTCCCAAGAATAACTTTTACTGCAGCGCGTTGCGCACAATCCTGATCTGAAAAGGTATTAATGAATGTTTTTGCATAAGGAAAATCATAAAGTCTATAGGCATCATCATAAGAAACCATTATAAATCCCGGATGGTGCAATATTAACCCCCGCCAAAGCGGCATTATGTATTTCCACCCCATTCTCATTGATGCACCGTGCATTTCAGGATGCGTATTCATAACCACCAAATCAAACTCACCCATATTTGTTTCTAACCAACGGTGCTTTGGATTGTAAACTGATACCACATCCCATCCATACTTACAAAACTCATTTGCCATTGCGTCAAACTCTGTCCCCGTAACCTCACGGCCATAATGCCCCACAACATTCACCAAAAGCACTTTGCCTTTTTCTTGTTTTACTGGAATAATATTGAGATTATTTCGCATTATCTTAACAGCTTTATCAGCGATTTCTTGACTAAGGCGATTAAGCTCATTGCAATCTTCTGTTATATCCCCTATCTCTGCTTCAATATCTGTTTGTTCAAACAAACGAACCTTTTCTTTTAATTTTAAAACTCTTGTTGCAGCATCACGTAAACGCTCCATCGAAACTTCCCCTGATTTTACAGCTTCTATTAAGCGTTCATATTCACCCGCTTCCGGAAAAAGCATTAAATCCCCACCAGCTTTGAAAAATTCAATACCTACCCTTGACATAGGCAATATCGCCCCTACCCCAATCATACTCATTGCATCCGAAATAACACACCCCTCAAAACCCAGCTCTCCTTTCAAAAGATCGGTAATCAACTTTTTACTCAACGATCCTGGCAACGCCCCATATTCCGTAATTTCACCTTCTTGAAATGCAGGGCAAGAAATGTGTCCAACCATTACAGAAGGAGCGCCCTGCTCAAATAAGGCTTTATAAATTTTACCATACGTAGCCATCCATTCCTCTCTTGAAAGGGAATTAACCGTTGTCATAAAATGCTGATTTCGATCGTCAACACCATCGCCCGGAAAATGCTTTAAACAAGTTGCCATATAACCATTTTTTTGCAACCCTCGAATATAGGCCCCCGCAATTTTAATCACCCTATCCGCATCATCTGAAACCGCGCGATAGCCTGTTACGGGATTTTGGAAATTCAAATTTAAATCAACCACTGGAGCCAATGTATGATGTACGCCAAGTTTACGGCAAATCCTTGCTGTTAACTCGCCCGCCCTTTCAATCATTTTTTCATCATTGCAGGCTCCCCATGCCATAGGCCGAGGCATTTGTGACAATCCCTTGCAATAAGATCCTGGCCCATATTCCAAATCCGTCGTTGTTAAACAAGGAATCCCTAATAAATTCGTTGTATAATTCGACCAATTTTTATCCCTTTTTAGTTTTTTATCTAATTCCTCTTGCGAAACTTCAACACCTAAAACATCAAAATATAAAGACCCGGGTCTTTCCCGCTCAATACGTTGGCGAACTCCCTCCTCGTCAAGACTATTGGAAAGCGTCCCAACTATCACTTGAGAGCATAATTGTTCTACGCTCATCTCATTTACAATTTTTTCAATATTCATTTTTTTGACCTTTCGCTCCTATATTTTTTAGTTGTCAAAGCAACATATTTCATTTTTATTATCTAATAAAGTTGTTTTCTCGTCAATATGATTTCGTGATGAGTTTTATATAAAAAAATGATTTACACTATTTCAGCACAAGACTAACAACTTATGCAAATAAGCCGTTTTTGTTTCGCATAATCCCAAGCTGCAAATACCCCGCTTTTTTGATTAAATCTCGTCATTTCACGATAAAACACACAGTAATCGCTCTCGTCAATCATCCATTGATTGCGCTCTACATAAGCGGCACGTCCGGCTGAGTTCACTCGGTCGGATTTTTTTACATCTTCATACTCAGCAACATACATATCTCGACCTGTCAGTTCCTTGATTTGGTGTTTTAAACTCATACCTGCCCCCGCCAAACACGCTGTTTCATGCTTACAAAGATAGGCAATTCGTTGAATATGCGGATATTTTTCTTTCAATTCCGTCACGACCATATGACACAACTCGTCAAACTTACTGCGGCTGCCGAAAAGAAAGGTATCCACCCCTTCTTCAACGATTAACTGTTCCACAGTTTCCATAATCTTTTGTTTTAATTCTTCCGTTTGTGACGTATCTCTATGCCCGAAAAAACTACAACTTTTCATAAATTCCCTTAAAAAACAACAAAGAGCCTACCAAAAACAAAACTGTTTTTAGCGGCTCTTTGCCCATCAATATTAAATTTCAATAAAAAGATGCCGCCCTCAACGAGAACGGCATATAGAACATATACGTCCATCGCTAAGTCGCCAAACCATAATCTTACCTATACACCCTACGGTCTTATTGTAAAACGCAATGGAGTATAGCCCTACCAAAGAGAGACTATACCCATAGAGTGTTCAAAAAGATAAGATTAAATTATGATTTGGCAGTACTTATTATACGCAATTCTTTGTCATTTGTCAAGGGTTCCAGAGAAAATAAAAATAATTCGTCGTACCATTCTCAAAGCTCGCGCGTGTTATATTTTCTTTTCTCTGGTATCCTTCTTACAGTGGGTAAGTTCTTGACCTGCCATGATGACAGGTACCACCTACCACCGACTAGGCGCACTACGCCCTTGTTAGACAAATTTTATAAAAAGCAAACTATCGACTGCAAGCGCAGGCGTTGGAGATCTTCCTCCCCGCTGCCTACGCCTTACAGTCTTTTATTTTTACTTTGTCATCTTAAAGCACACCGCGCTTTTTAAGGATAAGCACCACAACGCCGCCGAGCACGGCAACGCACGCCGCAACAATACCTACAACCGCCCAAGCGCTCGCGCCTTTCACGATTTCAAAGGAATAATTACTCACGTTTCCACTTTCGTCCGTCACGGTAATCGCATACCTGCCTGCCCCTTTCAATTCATCGCCAAGGTTATATTCAATGGCTTTGCCGTCTTTAGAAACGACAACCGTTGCCCTTTCGGAAAGGTCGGTAATACTTACGCTGCCTTTGGTTGAACCACCATTTTCAACGCCATTCAAGAGAATAGTAGGCGCCGTCTTATCAATCGTAAAAACGTAAACTTGCTCGTCGCCGTCATAGTTCGCAAAGGTCAAAACGTACTCGCCGTCTTCCGTCAATTCCTGTCCCGAAACGTAGTCCACCGCAATGCCGTTTTTCGTGAGCGTCACAATCGCTTCATCCGTCCAAGTGAACACAACCGTGCCATTCGTCTTGCCGTTGTTTTTCACGCCGACAAGCGTGCCTACAGGCTTTGCTTGCGCATATTCCACGGTATAAATCACCGCGTCAATACCCGTACGGAATTCGTCCATTACGACTACCTTGTAAATCCCGCTTGTGCAGAAATTATACGACAAATTATCCGCCGTAATCGCCTTGCCGTAATCGTCCCGCGTAAGCGTTTTCCACGTCGCGCCCCCATCCACACTCTTGCTAATCCCTACGTACGTGATATAGGATTGCTTATCTACGCTGTCCGTCACCGAAATTTCAAGGCGTTTTTTCTCTGCATTCTCATTTGCTTTAATCGTTGGCGCGTTCATTGATACCACAAACTTGAATTCTTCCGTTTCGCCGTAATGGTTGACTGCCATCGCACTGTAAACACCGCTTTTTGTGATCGTGCAGGCGTTGGCAATATCAAAGTAGCCAATCTCGTCGCCCTGCTCATCGTACACGATAAACATCGCAAAATCGTCACCTTCGAATGGAATAGACACCGTCACTTTCCCGTTGAAATAATAGGTTCTGTCATATTCCGCTTTCGTCGGCGTATTGTCGCCAAGCGCATAGTTAATCGTGGGAGCAGAACGGAGAACGTAAATTTCATATTCCGCGCTATTCCCATAACCGTCTTCTATCAAAAGCGTATGCGCGCCGGGCGTTGTAATCGTCAAGTCCGTATACGGAACACCGTCCAACGTATAGATATACCCCTCGTAAAGCGCCACTTCGGGAGCTACGACTTTGTTCTCATTCGGATAAGCATTCAACTCCCCGTCCAAGCAAGCCTTTGGCTCTTTTTCCCAGTAGTACCACGCCCTAATCGTTTGTTCCGCGTATTTTTGAACAATCGCATGCAAGCGTTCTTCGGTAAAATACGCCACGCGCTTGTTGGGATCCTCTTCGCTCTTGTAGATATAATAAGTGCCGTTTTTCGCATTCTCACTATCTATTGTATCCATTGCAATTCCTTGATCCCACGTCGCCGCCGACCACGTCTTGCACTCTATAAATCTATTTTCCGCCGTCGTCGCGTAAATCATAGCGTTCGCATATTCAGAGAAGGAATATACGTAATCACTCCAGCCGTCCTTGACTTCCCAATACACTTTTTGCAAAGTAATCGTAGGAATATCCGTTTTCACTGCCGTAAAGTTCTTGCTCCACACGTTGCCCGCCTTGTCCGTGCATACGATTTCATACACACAGCCGTTGAGCACATAAAGCGTACCGCCGTTATACAATCTCCCGTTGACCGTAATCGTGTCAATCGGTGCCTCAACGTTCGCATCGGTATCCGCCCAAGAGACGTCTACGCTATCCCAAGCATACTCACCGGAAACGTTTGTGAGCGTCAATTTTTGCGGCGTGCGGTCAATGACAACCGTACAGGACACTTGCCAATCCATATACTCTACCGCCATAGCGTATCTGCCTTCCTTGGTATAGGTCGTTCCCGATACGTATCGCTCAATACTGCCGCCGTTCGCAATGATATAGCCCGTGCCTTTATCGAATACAAAACTAATATTCTTTCCGTTCGTATAGCCGATATCGTTATCCGCAGGCTGTCCGTCAATATAGAGCTGGACGGTAGGTGCTTCACGTAAAACGACGATTGAATAGATCGAAGATCGATTCCCTACTTCGTCCACCGCAAAAAACTGGTATTCCCCTTCCTCGTTCAGCCGAGTCATTGCCGTGTATTCCTCAAAGTCCGCATCGCCGGGCTTTTTTACGTAGCACACGACCTCTTCCGAAACGCTATCCAACGCCTCAAAGCAAATCCCCGCCGCGCTGGTATAAAGTTCGCTCGTTGGATAAACGTCGTCCGCATATACGTATCCCGTAGGCGCACTCGTATCCAACGTAATTTCGTGCGTGGTCGCCGTTACGTTCCCTGCCGCGTCATATGCCTTAAAGCGATACGTACCTTCCGCCGTCAATTCCGCACCATTCGTATAAGCCGTGAAAGCACTCGAGCCAGGCTTTTGTACGTACACGTTCGCAATCCCCGAACCCGTATCGCTAGCAACGTATTTCACGTAGGATTTATTCGTAATCGAACCGCTGCCGCGTGCCGAACCTGCATCAAACACGCAACCGATCGGTGCAGTCCAATCATAATACACTCTGTATTCGTCCGACACGTTCCCCGCACAGTCAATCGCACGGAAAACGTACTGACCTTCCGGTTTCATAATTGCCGTATTCGTGGGATATTTTTCCCAAACGTTTGAGCCAGGGTTTTTGTATTCCATATGCGAAATCGAACCTTCGTCCGTTGCCGAATAAATAAACGCTGCCCTCGTCGCACCGCCGTTTTCTACCGTATCTTCGTCTTGGTTCGTCACCGTTCCTACAGGCGCAATCGTATCAATGTACCGATTGACAATCGTGCTTTGATTCCCCACTGTATCCAACGCATAGAAATACCAATAGCCGTTATTTTCTTTTGTGGCTTCTATCGTAATCTTATCATCGTAAAGATACGAAAAGGTACTTTCGCTCCCCCTTCTAAATCGAATACAATTAAAGTTTACGTCGCTCGCGGAGTAGGTAATATCTCTATTCGTGTAATAACTCCCCGAACCCGTTGCAGCAGAAAGCGAATAGCTCGGATCCGTCACGTCTACCTCGAAAGAGTATTCGTACACACACTCTTTTACGGCAATCCCCGATCCTTTGCAAAAGCAAGCATACTTCAACGTATAATCCCCGCTTCCCAATGCGCCGAAGTTGGTCGTGAAATCATTACTTCCCGATACCTCAACCTTTTCATACACTTTCCCGTCTTTGTACAACTCAAAGCTTACGTGTCCCGCAACGTTTATCGCATCCACAGTAAAATAATATTGCGACCAATTTGAAATATGACCATTATATGCCGTTTCCGAACCATTGCTTCTGGACGATTTCATATAGACGTCGAAATGTTCGGGTGAACCTGCCATCCTCGTCCCATCCATCGTCGTAACGCCATAGGTCAAACAATAGGGCGAAGTCGCCACCGTATCCGCTGATGCCGTCTTCGTTTTAGCGTTCAACCCGTACATGCCTGCCCCTAATGCCATTAACGACAAGGCAAATCCAGCAGTGCCAAGGATCAATTTTTTCTTTTTCATGTTTTATTTTCTTCTCCTTTTTTCTTATATTTTCCATAAAAACACCGCCTATCTTTTATAAGACAAGCGGTGTTTAACCTTTCTTTATCGTATAGGCCAAACTGCTTTTCCCGCCGTTTTTCCTATACCTTTGCTTTGTTTTTAAAAGCCCTTCTTTTTCCAAATCCTTTATCCCGCGCCTGATGGTGGAGACCGACAGTTTAAGCTCCTCTACCATCGTTTTAATACTCGGCCAACATTCGCCTTTCGCATTCGCTCGATCTTCCAAATACAAATACACGGCAAGCGCCCTATGCGGTAAGTCGTGATTGTGGTAAAGAAAATCATGCTTTCCCACCAGTGTCTACCTCGGATAAAGGCATTTGCCGTTTCGTATCAGGGATTCGCACACCCTTGTTTTGCGAGCGCTGCGGTTCGTGTGTTTTGCTTTCCGTCTGTACCATACCGCCACCGCCTACGCGTGAAGACGTTTCCCCTTCTTCCGTAAACGGCGCAACGTATTTATCAATGATTGCATCCTCCAACTCTCTCGCGTCCGCATACTGTACTCTACGGTTTACGTTCTCATCCACGGAGTACGGATTGCTTTCATCAAAGACAATCCCCCAATCATAAAAGAGTTTTAGTTTTACCTTCATCGGATACGCTCCCGTCTTCATTACGACGAAATGCCCTTTCGGCATGGATTTCAATTCGTCAGGTGTCATCAGCGGGCGTTCTATCATTTGCAAACTTTCAGACGGTTCATTCTTCCCCCTGCTTACGCTCCCCGACAATACCGTTCTGCTACCGAGCGCCTTTGATAACACTTCCGCAGACGTACTATTCGGAGCAAAACCGCCAAAAATCGTCAGTTGCGTATTATCTACGATAATCTCCGCACCTTCCTTGCCATAATTCTTATCAAGTTGGCTAAAGCTCTGGATTATCGGGACTATCTGCAATCGTCTTGAACGGGATGCCGAGAATATCATTTCCGCGTCCTGGATCTTGGGCAGCGTACCGTATTCGTCGCAGAAGAAAATACACCGATTCTTCAATTTCCCGCCCATCTCATCCGCCACTGCAAGGATTTCTCGATATAGCTGCTGAATGACAAGCGAAATCATAAAGAAGGTGTTGGGATTTTCTTCGGGCATAATGATAAAGATTGCCGATTTTTCATTGCAGAACTTTTCCGCGTCAATCTCCGTATCAAAGCACAAAAGCTGTTCAAGCTCCGAGTCCAAAAAGGCGTTCAATCTCGACAACGCCGTAGACATTACGCTTGCCATACTCTGTTCGGAAGTATTCAGCGCCGAACCCGCAAACCACTTTGCTTTATGGTCATTCGGCAACAAATCCATTAGGCGTTGAAACTTGTTCTTGCCCTTTTGTCCCGTCGGGGAAAGCAATTCCTGTATCAGTTTGAACACCGATACGATATGCCGTTCTTCAGGTGCGCAAAACTCCGCCACGAGCAATATCGTTGCCGTCAATACGCCTTCCGCCGCGTCGTAAAAGTATGCGTTCTGCCCGAACGATGCCGCGTCCATCCCCGATAAAATAATCGTCTTGGAAATAATCTTTGCGTACTTCTCCGCCTTTGCTTTATACACAAGCTTGTGCGGTTCTGCCTTGTACTTGTCCATATACTTATTTACTAAGTGCAGAAGGTTATTCCCGTTCGAACGCGTAGGGTTTCGTAGGTCAATTACCGACACGTTATAACCGTAGTCTTTGGCAATATTCCCGTAGTTGCGCATGACGTCGCCTTTCGTGTCCGTCGTAAGAAATGAAATACCGCTTGCACAGGCGTACTCAATGCAGGGGTATAGCCAGTACGCTGTTTTACCAACGCCTGCCGCGCCTATCATCAACGCATGCACGTCGCCCGTATCGACCATTGCAACCGTCTTCCCTTTCCTGCCTTTACAGCCCACCACAATGCCCTGCGGTAAAGGTTCTTCCTCTACAACCGCAGGCTTTTTACTGAATAGATTTCTCTTTTTCAACACGGACATGGTAGGCTCTTTCCCGTCTTTTGCCTGCTCCCGCCACTTGTCTGGCGTGAACGGCACGTGACGATACGTCTTCTTAATTTCCGTCTTTGTCGCCCATCTTGCCGTACCGTGTTGCCCATCCCCAACCGTCTTACTTTTAATGTGATTCAGGTTATAGATATACGAAAGAAGGGGTATCAAACCCAACACCGCCAACATAATCGAGCCGACAATAAGCAAAGTTGTCACCCCTGACATAGCTCTACCTCCTCATCTTGTTCTTCCGCAGGTTCCTCATTCTCTACACCGACCAAGTCTTCATTCCAATCCTTATGCGTCGGGACAAGGATTTTACAAGCAACACCTTTCTCAAAGAGCTTATCCGCAATGCGCTCATCGAACTTCCTGCCCACTTCGTCGTTATCCAAACAAAGATAAACCTTCTTAATTTGTGGATTGTCCTTGAGCATTTGGTCAAGCACTTTATCCCCGACCCCGCAGCATGCCGCATAGCTATTATCTTCCCAGCCGTCTTTGTGCATCGTAATATATGACAGCATATCTATCGGTGCTTCAAATAAATACAGCTTGTCATTTTTGCCCGTCCAATGGAAACTAAATTCAGGTTCGCTCCCCGGCGCGTTTCCGCGATAGTTTGCCGAACCCGTGCCGCGCATACTGATATGCCGTACCTTCCCGTCTTTATCCTGTCCAACAAACACCGCGTTATGGTAATCCGCTGACTCGTAAATCAAGCCTTGTTTTGAAAATGCCCCGACGACGTCCTTATCCAAACCGCGTTTGGTAAGCAAGTACGCATACACTCTGCGCATACTATCGTTCTTTTCTGGCGGTTGTAATACGACTTCTTTCTTCGGCTCTACGGTCCTTGCTTGCTTAATCGCTCCAGCCGTGTCCCCGATAAGATATTCCATCGCTTCCTTGAAATTCTTATTATAGAATTCCTGCACAAACTTAATGGCGTTTCCGCCTTTGCCTTCGTAATGGTTGTACCATTGACACCCGCGAATGGTTATCCTATCCGCGCCGTGTTTCCATTCATACTCCGAGCCGACCGCTTTGAGTTCTTCACCCTGCCTGCGCAACATATCCGCAATGTCCGTTTCCGCTGCGCGCTGTATCTGCTCGTCCGTAAATTTTTTGTAAGCCATTTCTTCCTCCTATTTATTGTTTTAAACCTTGCGCCTTTTTCTTCTCATTAATCTGTCGGCGCAGTTTACTATCCACACCGCTATGCTTGCGGCTGTAATAATCATCCAAGCGGTCTTGTATCGTCCTGCCCAAGTGATGAAACAATTTCATCAGCACAGACGCAGTCGAGGGCGGAGTATAATTACTGCTCCTTCCCTGCGACGGGTACATATATTTGAACGTTTCCCGTACCACCGCGTTGCGCACGCTTTTGAACTCCTCATTCTCCGACAGCGGAACTCGCTTGGCGGGTTCGTCTTGGTACAGCCCAACAATTTTATCCTTCTCGTTATACCAAAGCTCATATAACTCCGCCAGCCGTTTGTCTTGCATAAGTTCATCCACCAAACCGTTGACAAGGTTCTTTGCCTCCGGCGGTAGATATCCGTATACACGCTTTCCTTTGTAGCCCTTTAGCCGTTCGGCAAGCGCTTGAAACATCGCCTCCGCCGTTTGGTTTTCATACCCGCCGTTTTGAATTCGCAGAGCTAACCACTCTGCTTTTTTCTTGGCTTCTTCTCGCAGTTCATCACGGACACGGGTCTGTTCATTAAAGACATGGTATAGGTCTTGCTGGAAAATCGTGTTCGCAAAACTTGATTTTAATCTCTCCAAGCCCTTGCGCGTCATATACGGTTCTTTACCCTTTGAGTAAGCAACCATATGCACGTGCGGATGGTCACCTTCGTTATGAAATGCAGCGTACCACACCAAGTCTTCATTCGGGAGTTTCATCTCCTTTGCAAGCGTTGCCGTCTTCTCGCGGAGCAATTCCTTCCATGCATTCGCATTGTCATAGCTAAGCCTCGCGGCGTCTTCTCTGCGCAAAGAAAATATCATCGTCCATACCGAGCCGTCATGCTTGGAGACTTCGTCTGCCACCGCAGCAAGGTTGATCGGTTCGTCCGTAGCAGAAAACAAGCCGTGTTCCCCGTCCTTCTCTACACGCGGACGCATTGCGATATACTTCACGTAGTTTTCTCTCTGCCCGATTCGGTCCGCGTTCTCATCAATCGCCCTGTTGATAAACTGCGACGCCGTATATCGATTCTTGTTTTGCTCGTAATCTTTATACTCCGCGCTCTCTTTCACGTCGGGGAAGTCTTTTATGATTTCTGCAATCAGTTTTTCCTGCCCCTTCGTTACGTTCTTCTTGCGCCACGATTCATCGCACTTTTCCACGCCGTCCCGCGTTGCAATATAAGTCACCAAGTTTTTGCTATGCGACTTCCCAGATTTTAGATACCGCCATTTCAAAATAAACCGTGCCATCAATCATCTCCGTACTGATACTTCACCGCGTCCTTAAAAGAAATTGCACCGTTGGTTTTTTTGCAATCCTGCACACACTTTCCACGCAAAGCATCAAGTGCCTCTTCATCCACGTCGTTCGTGCCTGCAACGATATGCATCAGCAAGGATACTTCTACCGCCATCTTAAACAACATCCGCGCCATTCGATTTTCCATAGAACCAAGTGTACCTTGCATTGTCGTCAGGATAACTTCTGGCAGGTATTGTCTATAATCCCCCGCCGTCAAATACCCACAGTAAAAATCGATTGCACGTTCAATAAATTCGGACATGGACGCACACCCGTCCTCTTTATAATGCCGTTCTACCTTCTCTCGCGTTTCATCTTTTATCCAAAGCCCGAACCTGCTTTTTTCGTCCTGAAGCGCCATATTTACCTCCTTTTTCTTCATTTTTGCGCCACAGCACCGCGATTTTTCCGCCAAACACCGCGCATTCAGCGATTCACAGCACCATGCCTATATTTTTTGCCCTTTTACAGCACCGCGGTTCAAAATCGCTCAATCCCGCTAACTGTCGGCGTTGCCGGCAGACGTGAACCGCGAAAACGGGGCTTACAGCACCGTCGCTTATTCCTGCAATAAAAAAATCGGAAGCCCCAGCCACCGATTTTCAGTTCTTCTGCCGTCCAAACGCTCGATTTTAAGGCGGGCGTTCGAACGGTTTTTTCTCGTCCGTGACCACCACACCGTCCAGCCGTTCAAAACAGCATTCCGTGTACGAGAGTCCGTTTGCCAACACCACTCTATCCAGCTCCGCCAGCATCTCCGATTCCTTTAACCGCACGCTGCGGTTGGAGATATCATAACAAATCCACTCCCGCGCGTCGGGCGAGTCCTTCACAAAAATATCATAGCCGACTTCTACCTTGTCCCCGTCCTTGAACGCTACCGCTTCCATTTTTACACAGCCGACGATGAGCTCCGCCAGCACCATGTCGGTGAAATCTTCAGGCGATCGTCTTTGCAAGCGGAACAGCTCTTGCCCGCTTACCCATCTCTTAAACGAATATCTATCCCCTAGGCGTTTGCGTAATTCTTTGGCGCGGTTCATATCGCCACCGCCAAATCATAATTGCATCCCGCCCGAATAGTCCATGTCTTCGTCATCGTCCAAGTCCTCCTCGTCCATTTCTTCCTCGTCCAGCTCTTCCTCATCATCGTTCATAGGAACACGAAGTTGCCAGCCTCGCTCTTGCGATAATATTGCGCCTTCGTAATACTTCCCCGCACTCTTTTGCACAGCTTCGTTAAGGACATGGGTGTCTAATCCGCAATCCTGATAGCCCTGGTGGACAACTTTATAGTAATGCGTAGACGGCATCCCGAACTTCATTTTGGGGTTCATAATATACACCATCCCGTCTACCTGGCTGCCGTCTTGCATTTGAACAGAAACGTTCTCCTTAAAGTAGTGCGACGGGTATCCTTCGTATCGATCCAGGCTGCGTTCGTCGCTCGGCCCGATTTCCCAAACACCAACAGGCACACTCGCGCCTTCCTTCGGTGAAATCGTTGCGTATGCACTCGTGGGGAAACCCTTAAACTCCAATTCATAACCGTTGATGACACCCGTCCCTAACAGTTTCGCTCTCGGACAGCGGTATTGCATCTGTGCAATATTTAGGTTACTGCCGTATGCAATATACAATCTTTTTTTCATGTTTCTTTCTCCTTACATCGTCATTTCCAGCGCAGGCGTTTCCTCCTGCGTTTCTTCTGGAACAGTTTCCTGTTCCGCTTGCGGAGCGTTCTCCGCTTCTTCCATCAATCGACGGCGCTCGGCAATCCGTTCTCTCTGCGCTTCCGCTTGCGCGGGATCCTTCCAAGCAATGTTCCCTTCCAGCTTTTTAAGCAAATGCCCACGCGCCGTTTTGAACTCGTCGCCTATCAGCCCAAGCCGTAACAGCCAAGTGCGGAAGGTGTACTTCTCATTCGCACTCTGCGTCTTTGCACGCGATGCACTCTTCTGTGTAAGCGCCTGATTGTTGATCGCCAAGCACAGCTGGATGTACGACTTCACCTCGCCTGCGTGCAGCGTGGAGTTGAACAACCGAAACTCAACCGTCCCCTTTGTAAAAACGCTATGCAGATTGAGCGCGCGGTATCTTGAGTTATTGTAGTGCGCGTGGCGGTTATACCCGTACCCCTCGTACCATATATCTTCCAAGTCCCGCATTTCTTTCGGCTTCTTCTTATTTAGCTTTTCCAAGAAGTTCATATCCACTTTCTTACAGTAGCGTTCCCGTTCCACTTCCACGTCCAACGCCTTATATAAAAGGTCTTCCTTCGACGCCATAATATTCACAAGATTTCTCAGTGTCCTTACGTCGTGCTGGCTTGCATCCACGTGTACGTGGATACCGCAACTATCATTTACCTTTGCGCCTGCCGTGCGGAGCTTACGCACAATTTCTTGGATTGTCGTGATGTCGTCGTACTTACATATCGGCGTTACCATCTCCACCGAGTATTCGTGCCTGTCCGTATATCCGCGGCTGTTGCGACGATCAATCGACTGGTCGCGAACAAGATTCCATTGCCTTCCGTCTTCACCGCGAACAGTATAGGTGTCATAGCCTCCGCCTACGTGCGTCGCCGTCGTGTGAAAATGACCGGCTATCACTTTCGCTGCCGTTGCGCGTGTGATGCCGGTCATCTCTATCTCTACCCCGAAGCGTTGGTTTTTCACGGCGAACCACCGCCGTCACCGACACCAGAAGAAGGTTTCTTCTTTTTCTCTGCCGTACCCAATCGCATAGAGAGAAACTCTCTCACGCCCACAGGAACAGTTTTTACGTACAAGCCTTCAAGCAACTTTTCAAGCTCGCCTTCTACCGTTTGGTTCTTTTGCTCCAAATACATTTTCAGCGCCGTTAACTTCTCGTCCTCATACGATACCGTAATCGTTTTCTTCATCTCCGCCTCCTACATATCCATCTTCGGTTCTTCCGTGTCATCAACGTCAGGGCACTCTTCTTCCGTAAGTTCAGGCGGATACAACGCTTCTTGTAAATCCTTCAAGGATTTATCTTCCTGCCAAGGCTGCGCATAACGCCATTTCCCGTCTTCCCCGAACACGTACACGTAATCCGCCCAGCTGCGTTCATCCGTCAATTCTTGATAAGACAACTCCTGCGCAGGACGGAACTCGTCACCCCTATCCCGCGCATAGGCCCTTGTAACGTCCTCCTGCGGATTTTCATAGGTGTGGGGCTTGTCGGGGTCGGGATTGACCTTCGGTGCCAGAAAAGAAATAGCACCCAAGCCTAACAACTCGTCCAGCTTTTCAGGCGTATTGTAATGCTCCAACAACACCTTCCCGTTATGTTCAAGATACCCGTCCCAATGACAGTAAATCGTCCTAAATTTGTCCTCGCCTACCTGTTTTGCAATTAAACTTCTCGTTGCCATTTTTATATTCCTCCCATAACAACTTCTTGATTTTGCGTTTCTGCTTCCTCTTCGATTTCGCTTTCTTCTTGCGCGTTTTCGTACTCTTCTTCCGTATGATAAATCTCAGGTTCGACAACACTTGCGCCAAGCATACTCATAGCATTCTCCGCGACTTCTTCTTTTGAACAACAATCCGGCGCGTTTGCCATATACGCCGTTACTTCCATAACGTCTTCGCCCGTAATCATATCCGTTGTTTCTTCAACTTCCCTTTCGTAGTCTTCCTGCGGTTCAATCTTCTTTTTCTTCATTGTTTTCCTCCTGTTTTTTCTATTCATCTGATACCTGGGTATCCCTTAGCTCTTGAACAGCGTTCTGGAAGTCTTCCGTTTTAATGTCTTTCCCGAACTCTGTATTCACTTTCTGGACGAGTTCTTCATCCGTCTGGTCAGTTTCAAAACAGCCTACCAACCTCAATACGAACCCGTCCTTTTCGCCTTCATCGTGCAAGGCAAACACATACAGCGTTTGCGCTTCTTCTACCTGCGTCTGCGTAAACCCCGCGTCCAGCATTTCGTCTTCTATTTCCTGCGCCACCACTTCCATCTTCGCCTGTTGGTCGTAAAGCTGCTCGTACAGCCTATCCACGTTCAAATCGATATCTCCCGAAAAAATCCCTAAAAGCGCTATGATCGGCATTAGGATAATAAACAATACCCCAAGCACAATCCCCAATAGGATTTTTCGCAACCGTTTATCCGTCAGGACTGTAACGACAACCTTCTTGATGATAGGGATAACAGGGGCAGCCATTAGCGGCCGCCCCCTTTCCCAAACAATGCCGATTTATATGCAGGCGCTTTTACCTGTAAGAGATACCTTTCATTCCCGCAACGGTACAAGCAAGTACCGCGTTCCGGGTATTTAATGAGGTCGAATTCACAAGCTTCCACCTGCAACGCGTCCATATATTCTCTGGGGTTTATCTGCCCCGCGTTGAACAAGAACTGATGCGTAGGAATACTAAACAGCGGCTTCGTAAACTCCCTGATTTCCGGCAATAAAAAATCTTCGATATTCTGGCTTGCCAAAATCACCGAAGATTCCTTTTTTCTGACACGTTTCATCGCATTGCGAATATACTCAATCGCCGTCAGGTTCGTCAAGAACAAGTACAGCTCGTCAATGCTCGCCGTTGTGTTTCCCACACTCAAGAGTTGGTTGCTCATATACGATAAAATATTGAAAAGCATCGCATCCTTCAACCGCTTATTCGTATCCAGCAAACCCTTTACGCCAAAGCACAAAAATTCACCGTCCGTGATGTTCGTATGCCCGTTAAAATACTTGCTTTCCGTGCCTACGCACATTGAGTTTATCCCCAAGCACACCTCCTGCAACGTCGCTTCCGTATACAAATATTTGCGCTGGTTGTCGTAGGTCATAAACTCTTCTTCGCACAAGTGATAGAAATCCGACATAATCGGGAAATCCTCCGCTTTCGTTTTACTGTAATCAGTCGCGTCTGTAATCCCGTATCGCGCATACAATTTCGCCAAGAGAATTTCTATCGTATCTAAATGCTCGTCCGCGAAATCCTTATAGCACCTAAAAAAGTCCTTCAAAAACGCAATGTGTTGCGAAAGCCGCGTCACCTTCTTGAACGCTTCGGGGATATCCGCGTCCACTTCGTCCAACCCGTCCGACCAAGCCTTCGGCTCCAAGGGATTGATTTTATACTCGCCCGATAAAAAGTCCACGTAACATCCGCCTAAATTCGCGCACAACTCTTCGTACTCGCCTTCGGGATCCAGCACGATAACACGCTTACCCGATTCGCGAATGTTCGTCAAAAGCAGTTTCATCAAATACGATTTACCCTGACCGCTATTTCCCAAGATAAGTGCATTGCCGTTCGTCTTATCATCCGCGCGTTTATCCAAGTCTACGAGAATATTCGTTCCGAACTTGTCCCGCCCGATATACATACCGTGTTCGTCCGTTTTTCCCGAAAAACTGAACGGATATAAATTCGCCGACGAGCTCGCAGGCAACACTCTCTCGTACAACGCGCCGAACATATTCGAGCCCGTCGGGATAACAGAAAGAAAACCTTCTTTCTGCCGCAACGTCAGCCTATCCACCGTCACTTTCGAGCGTGCGAGCTCCATCATAATTTCTTCTTGCAACACGCGGAGTTTCTCCAAACTCTTGGCTTTCAACTCGATAAACACACTGCAATGCAACAATACTTCTCTGTTTTTGCGCATATCCGCAAGCAGCTCGATTACGTCCTGCAAATTCCCTTCCGCTTCCACCGCTTCCGTCATATCGTTTGCCGTGGATTTCATCCTGTTTTTTCTGGTCGCATTCTGGATAATTTTCTTTTGCTCAACAGGCTCGACAAGCCTATGATAAATACGGAGCGTCACTCCGTTCCTATCCGCAAGGCGCGCCAAAATCGCCTGTTCTTCCGTACTCGGCGGGTATTCCCTTATCGCCCACACACAACGATAACTATCCCCTACGATATAATGATCCACAAAGAACCGTATCGCGCCAGGCGCTATGCAATCAAAAAAATCCTTCGTCCTAATAAGCTCCTGCTTTTCAGGAGATAATTCTTTTTTATTCATCGGCTTCTTCCTCCTTTTTTTTGCCCGCAAAAAACTGCGCGCCGTCTACGTCGGGCATACACTCGCCTCGCAGGGAAACGTCGAAATAAAGTGCCAACAACCGCTTAATTTCGCCCTTTTGCAGGCGGTGCGCGTCGAACCCTTGCTCGGATATCGTTTTTTGCACCGTGTTCGCGTAATTGAAGACCTGCATAGGGTTCATATTCCTACAACGCGCCACGAACATAAACTGCCGCGCCGTTGCCATTTCTAGCTGAATTTCGCTTAAAAACGCCAAGTCTTTCCCAAGCAGTTTCTTGATTCTGGGGTTGTATTCCTCCTCCCGTCTGCGCAATAAATACGCCTTGTTTTCGTCGAAACACTCGGACGAGTCCATACATACAATTTCCAAATCGGGAATGGACGAGAGCGTCAGCATCAGCTGCCGCACTTTCACCTCCACCGCCGACGCGGACAGTACCGAGATGTTGCTCGGCGTTACCAGAAAGAATAATAACTCGCCTTTATTCGTTTGTAAGCCGTAGTCCGTAAATGCCTTAATCCCAAGCAGCGTTTGCACGCTTGCGCCGCTTGCCTTTTCTTTTTTTGCCATACTTTTACCTCCACTTGTAATATTGCTGGTCCGTCACAAAGTACCGCGTTGCGTATTTGAGATAATCCAGCACCGTCATATCATCCTTTCGGATCGTTAAAACCGCAAAGCAAAGCGCAATCGCTATGGGCGCTATCCAGCCCGCAACCACGAATAACACAATAGCTACCAGCGCCATGACCGCTAAAATAATAAAATCTTTCATACTCCACAGCCATAAATTTGCCTTTGCTTTGAGATTTTTAGGGTATAAATATTCCTTCATTTTTTCTCCTTTTCTATTTTCCGTATCAGCCGAGAACCACGCTCGCAAGGTTCACGTACCACCGCTTGTCCGACGCGTATTCCACGTCCGCGTCCTTCGTCTGTTTTCTACGGTAGCACAGCCTATATAATATGCCGTGCAATCGTAATTCGCCTGCTATTTTCCGCATAGAACGCGGCGTCTTTTGCAGGTTTTCTTCTCCGTAAAACCGTATAAACGCCGCAATTTCATACACCGAGCTTGTATAGCAGTGGCTTTCGAAAACTCTTACCGCGTGTTCTCCAAACTTCATACGGACAACCTTGCCGTTTGCTAGCGTTAACCATACCTCACCGTCCGCTTCTTCATACGAAAAGTCCTGCGGGGCGGTGTGTTCCTCCCACGTGCTTTGACAGCCGTTGGCAACCATTACGAATCCTAACAATAAACAAACGGCAAGGATAATCGCCGCTAATCGTTTTATGTTGAGCCTCCCTTATTTCGCTTTCGAGATAATACGCGTAAGGTTAATTGCCGTCGTTGCTGCGTGTACCGCGCTCATAATATTAAACCGCATAGAGCTGTCCATACCAAACTGCGCTGCCACTCTCGGCACTTCATTCGCCGCAAGCATTATCCCTAACCCCAAAAGCATATTCGTCGGGAAGGTCAGAAGCCCTAAATACATCATCGTCGTCTGCATAAACGCCGTTAAACACGTCGCAATGATCTGTTTCATCCATTGCGTAAACCCGTCCGTATAACCCCTTGGTACAGAGAACATATACAGCGAGCCTACCGAGATTTGCACCAGCAATATCCCGCCTCTTTTGATGTTCTGGAAAAACAGTTTGACGATGCAATACGTAAACGCTACTAGCACCAAAAGCGCTACTAAACCGCTCATGCCCGTTACCGAAACGCCTATATAATTGAGTACTGATTTAGCCTGTTCCACAAAATTGTTGATTTGATAGCCTGATATATTCCACGCCATCTCATGCGCAAACGTGTTTTGCAGTGAAATGGTGAACTTATAAAGTTCCACAGGCACAACGCCAATCAGCGAGCAAGCAAAAAAGCCCTTCAAAATGTTTAAGATAGTCGTTTTGATATTCGCCCGCCCCGTCTGGTATTCCACGGCAACGTCAAAGATGGCAATCACCATCCCTACAATAAACAGCGACCAACCCAAGAGCGTGAATAGCTGTATCGTCCACTGTATCCACGGCAAATCAAATAGGTCTGCGCCCATATTTCCGATCATCGTGAAAAAATCGGCTATCGCACCGTATACCGTATCGTACATCCAACGGAGCATCGTCGTCCAAATGGTACTCGACAGCGTTTCAGCTACCTTTGCAAAAGCGTCCACAATTGCGTCGCCGATACCGTCTATAATGTCCTTTACCCAACCAAACATTCCGTTTGCCTCCCTACGCCTACATACCTAAAATATCCCAGATATACAAAGGCGCCGTAAGGGTGAAAATAAGGCACGCAAACAAAATGCACGGCGCAACGAACTCAAACTGACCGTGCTTGCGGTAGTCAAAGTACGCCATACCTAATTTAATAAAGAACATTACCGCAAGTATCAAATCCACAACCGGGAAAATAACGTTATTTACCACCTGTTTGATCTGTCCTTGCGCGTCGTTCCACGTGTTCTGAACTGCGCCCGCCACGTCACCCGTATCCGCCGACGCAACTATACCCGTAAACGTACACGCTGCAATGATAAGCACCAACGACAACGCGCCGATTAAAATGAGCCAATGTTTTCTTTTCATTCTTTCTATCCTCCTGTTTTTATATCCTTATCCCGAATTTTTCTCGTTTTAAGTTTCATGTTTCTACAAAATTGCAATTCTTCCTGCATCTCCTCTGTAAGTTCCTCCCCAAACACCCATACTTCATCGCAAAACCAAAGTAAACTCATACCTGCCCTATGCATTTCCTTCTTTTCGGCTTCATTTCTTATCCCGAACATCACTGCGTAAGCGTGCGGCCCAACAGGTACACAGTCCTTTTTTAGCACGTAGGTATAGTACGATTTTGCGTTTTTGAGCTCTTGCGGGACGGCTTCCAAAGGTGCGCAAACGTATATCTTTTTCTGCATACAATACTCATCTTAATGCGATAAACATTGCGCCTGTATCCGCTTCCACCTCCTCTTGAGAAATTTGTTCAGGCTCCGCGTATTTTTCTAAATACTTCGCCTGCTCTTCTTCCGTAAGCGAACGAAACTCTTCGCCTTGCACCCCAACAACAAAAAAAGGGCCCGCAATCACCGACTTCCCGTCGTTGAATCTGCGATTCCCTTCCATTCCCATGAGCTTGGCTTCTTCGTTTCCAACCACACACGTATTATCATCGTGGCAATAGATACACTCTATCATCCCCTTGACCGCGCGTTGTTCGCCCTCCAAGGTATGCTCCACTTCCCCTAAATACGCAGGCTTATTCGGTTCCACGTACACAACCTTTAAAAGGTTGTCGGGCTTAATCGCTTGAGATGCGTCGAACTCAATTTTCTTAAAGCCCACAAGGTCGCAAAAGTACGCGCCGTCTTCCGTTTGCACAACGTCGGAAATAGACATTGAATGCCCTCTGTGCAAGGGATGTCCTTCACAGTTAAACAGTGAGTACACGTCCTCCAAGTCCGCTGCCTCTACGTCGCCGTCGAACACTTCATTGTATATGGCCGCATCTATATCCGACGTGCCTTGCAAGCGTTCCAGCCTGTTAGAGTCCATAAACTTCACACCGTTCTTGTCTTTTTCTTGGTCGATTTGGAATATCTTTATTCTCATTGCTTGATACCTCCTATATCCATTGTTTCTTCTGTCTGCTCTTGCTCCGAAGTTTCTTCCACGGAGAACTCGGCAAACTTTTCCTGCGCCCATTCGGGCAACAAGTTCAGCTTGACCACGCCCAAAATCTCACTGCGGCGAAAGCAATCTTTCCCTCCGTCTTTGAGGTACCGACCATACACCTTCGTACCAAGCGTATCAGGCTTGCAGCCAAACCCGCCCGTTGCATACAAGAGTTGATTTTCGGGCGTTTTGCAATCATCCTTTAACACGTCCGCACGGACGGCTACAATCTTGCCCGTATAATCAATCCCTGCGCGGCTTTCGTCGTAAACGTGTTCGCGGGTAAACAGCTTTAAGCTATCCCATTCCCTTCGGGCTTGGTTCGTAAACCCGTTGACAAGCCCAGGATGCGACATTAAAGCAAAGGCATCGCGGAAACGCTCCCAGTCGTTGGGAATATGGAAATTTCTTGCCCATTCTCGGTTTTCTTCCGTGTATCTCCCGTCTGCGCCTGCGCGTTGGATTGTATTCGCGAGCACCCAATTCACGCGGTCAAAACCGTGTTCCTCAATAACCTTCTTCGCACAGTCCGACGCCAAAGAATTATCCTTGTAATTCTGCCGTATCGCAAGCTCTATTGCCCTTGCGCAAATGCAGTTTTCTTTATAACTGTCCAACCAAAGATCGTTTTCTCCCCATTCTGCCGCTTCCGCCCGCGAAGACGTGTAGAGCGGCTTATTCGCCATGGTTTTCACCGCCCTGCAAGGTCGCCCATTTCACCGACAAATGCACAAGCGCCGCGCGCTGTTGCTCCGGCGACAATCCATTCAAAAAGTCGTAAAGCGTGATTTCTTCAGGCTCCGCTTTTCGCTTCGCCGCCTGCTTTTTCGGGGTTCTTGCACAGCTCGTTTGGCTTTGGCAGCCGTCGCAAATCTTTTCCCTGCGGACAACCACCGACTTCCCGTCCTTCGATTCGGCAAACGACAACACGTCGTCCGTTTCAAAACCTACGCTTTGACGGATATGATACGGGATCGTAATCCGTCCCTTTTTACCTAAAATTCGATACGTTTTCTTCATGTTTTACCCCTTTATCTTTTCTTGTTTGCACAGCAAGGACAAATCGGACATTCGTCTTCATACTCTTCTTCGTCCTCCGCCTTTTCGATGAGAATTTTGCCGTTCGTTGCCGTAATCAATAACCCGTCGCCATCCTCGATACCTGCCGCTTTCAACGCCGCTACCGGCATTAAAAACAATTCCATTTCTTCCTTTACTTTCTTATTGTTTTGCATACAATACTCTCCTTTAATATTTTTTCTACGTCTAAGTCTTCCTGTTGCGTTTCAAAAAACGTCATCTGCAAAGGCTTGCCCCTTGCCTTTTCGTATAAGTCGTAATTGCTTATCAAGAGTTCTTTGAACTCTTTCCCCGCTTCATACCGCTGCGCCATAGAATGTGTACGCGAGAAATCGAACATTGAAAACCCGTCGTACAGCTCTCGTATTTCAGGGCAATCATTATACGAAAGCAAAAACTTGCCCTTGATTGCCTTTAGCGTATCCCGCAACCGCACGTGGTCTGCCCAGCCAAAGCCTACTTCGTACATATCCTCCGTAGAAAAGTACGGCGGGTCTGCATAGAAGAAACTATCTGGTCTATCATAGTGCTTGATAAGTGTTTCAAAGTCTTGATTTTCCACAACAACATTCGCCATTCTGTTCTCCAGCTCCTTGATGAGCCCAAACAACTTTCGAATGTCAAAAGGCTGGCTTGCAAACGATTTACAGCTACTCGAATAGCTATAACGCAATAGTTTCAAAAACATCGCCGCGCGCCTTACGTCATAGTCCTGCGTAATCCGCAGCCGCGTTTCCTTTATCTCCGTTGCTTCGGGCGGGGGCAAGAGTATCCCCGTAATTGCCAGCTCTTCGTTTAGATACTCGTCCGTGAACTCTCCGTCCTCAAAGAATTTCTTGATAGCGATAAAATCCTCACGGGAGTTCAGATTGCAAAAACCTATCTCCCGAATGGTAGCCATCGTTCTTTCTTTCATGCAACGGAAAAGGTTGACAAGGTTTCTATCAAAGTCGTTATACACCTCAAAAGGGTGTACTTCTGGCTTACCGAGCAATACGCTTCCACTACCGCCAAAAACGTCGATAAACCTGCCGTATCGTTTAGGGAATACGGCGTATAAGATATGAAGGATGGAAGATTTATTCCCCACCCTTGATACCGGTGTCTTCATTCCTTTTTACCTCTCTTTCCGCCGCGCCTCGTTCGTCCTGAAAAGAAAAAAGCGGCACCAATCCTCCGTTCAGAACGATTGATACCGCTTTGGTCTTTTACTTAATTTTATTCTTCTTTACTCTTTTTTCTACCGATGCAGTGTTTCAACAAGGAACAGCTCATTGCCGTTCCTGCCGCGCAACCGCCGATAAGAAAGCCTACGAGAAACCATAATGCTACTACCATACTTTTACCTCCTTATATTTTATTGTTTCAAATCAAAATCAGCGCCGTCCATATCCATATCGCTTTCTTCTGCCGATGTGATATTCACGTACTCGCCAATGATGTTCAGAGCCTCGTCATAACTACCGCTTGCACGAATACGTGAAGTCATCTCTTTTGCCTGTTCCCCCATACCATGGTCGCGTAGAGTGCGCGATGCGATTCCCATAAGATTGAAAATATTGCCGTCTTCCCCGATAAGCGGACAGTCAGGTTTTTGCGTTTCATCAACGAAACCGCCCAGTCGATTCGGCACGTAATCCGACAGCCAAGTACCGCCAAACGTGCCATGCGACAAAATTCTCCATGAAATCATCTTGCCTATATTCACTTCCACGTTCTCAATCGGGAAGAGAATGTTTGTCAGCCCATCCTTTTCAAAGACGTATGCGCTTTCAAACTTCGTACCATTCTGCAAAATGCTTTCCTTTGTGAATAAGTCGTTAATCCCATCCAACCATTCCTGCGGTTCACCGCCACAGCCCTGCAAAATCAGTCCTTCCTTCCCCGACATTTTACGGAGTTCTTCCGCTTTGATTTGCTTTATCATTGCGTCATTTCCCCCATGTCTTGGCTTTCCAGCTCGTCCGCACTCACGTAATCCGTTCCTTCTGCATTCAATTTTAAGCCAAAGTCTTCCAAGTCATATTCCCATACCCGCGCCGCAAACTCCAACGCGTCCTTGTTCGTTTCAGGGTAATACACTTCCTCACATTCCCCGCCGAAATATACCCTTCGTCCACAGTTCGAGCCAAGGTCTTCATCCGCCCATTCGTGCGTAAAACGAATATCCGGATACTGCTCGGATAATTTCCGCAAGATAGGATGCGGGGCCGACCACGCCGTTTGGAACCATAATTTATTAGGTTCGACATTATAGTCTTGTCCCTCCTCGTATCCGCAGCTGCTCCACTTCGTCCCCCAATTGTTGCACGACCATTCGTACCACGTCGGATAACCGTACTGCAAAATATTACGGAACGCTTGCCTTCCGTTTTCCCAATCCTCCGTTTTAATATCCTTCTTGTGTTTCAAGAACGCCTTTTCGCTTTCTTCTGGAATATTTAATAATTCTTCTTTTGTTCTCACCACGCCGAATTGATAAATTTCCGCAAGTTCTTTATATGCTTTCAGCCCCCTGTCCGTAGAGCTGCCGCAGACGATATCCAACTCTTTGGGCATAGGAATGATCTTATTAAAATCCACTGTACCCAAGCCGTAATCGTCCTTCTTGATAGCTTCTTTCATCTCGGCAATACGCTTTTCATCACCTTCCAATTCTATAAAGTTCGTTACCCAATTCGGCATACTTCACTCTCCTTATTCGTTAAAATTTTCATAGTTCCTCTTAATGATTTCTCCTAAAGCAGAAACAACGGGAACGCTTACCGCATTGCCCGCCATTTTGTATAACGCTCCATCCTTCAAGCCCGTCGCCTGCGCCTTATTAAATTGCTCGTCCGTGAATCCCTGTAAGCGCCAACACTCCAAGGGCGTTAACCGCCTTACCTTGCCGTAGCGCAGGATTCCGTGGCGATCGCAAACCGTAAGCGTGAACATAGGCTCGTTGGGATTCTTCATCCGCCTGCCCTGTTGCCTTACCGTTTCCTTTTCAGGCGTCAAAATTGCCCGTGGTTCGTCTTCAATGAACACGCCTGAGTGTTCGCCCTTCCGATTGCTAATCCCCGCGTTTTGGCGCGCGGTGATGCATCTCGCCTCGTCCGTTAAGTTCGGCGGGGAATTCATATCGATAAAGAAATAACCCTGCGTGTTCGTCGGCGTGATTGTGTGTGCGACCTTATCCCCTACGCGCCCACGTCGGGAGTTGATGTTCGGATAGGCTAAATCAATGCTATCCCCAGGATACGCTAACTGATATCCTTGTTTGGTTTTTACCTTGATCGGCAGGTTTACGTCATATAAACCTGTCTTTCCGCCGAAACCGCCCGCGTTGCTCGTTAGTGTGATTCCGACGCCAAGGGGGCTGTAGATTCGATTACCTTCCCGTCCGGGGATAACTTGCAAAGTAGTCTTTCCATTTGTTTCTGTGAAAGAAAATATTTCGGGTCTACTTCGCTCTCTAAGATATCCGATAATATACACTCTTTTTCTGGACTGCGGTACTCCGAAATTCTTGCTGTTAACAATTTGCCAACAGACATCGTACCCCAGTTCTGATAACGTATCGAGGATGACTGTAAACGTCCTGCCTCCGTCATGCGATAACAAGCCGGGTACGTTTTCAAGCAACAAATATGCAGGTTTTTTAACGGCAGCGATTCTGGCAATTTCAAAGAACATTGTCCCTCGCACGTCATCAAATCCTCGCCGCTTTCCAGCGATTGAAAAGCTCTGACAAGGAAATCCTGCGCAAATAAGGTCGATATCTGGTACGTCGTTTGGTTCAATTTTTGTTGCATCATTGAAATACACCTCCTCTTCTTTCACGTCATATATGGCCCTGTATGCTTGGTCTGCTTGCTTATCTATTTCGCAATGCCCAACACACTTAAATCCGCCGATTGCTTCAAGCCCACTGCGGAATCCTCCGATTCCGGAAAACATATCAAAAAAACGAATAGCCATGCTATTCGCTCCCCTTACCCGTTATTCCGCTTTACCCTTACATACTCTGTACGGGAGAATCATTCACCTCCTCTTGTCCTTGCGACTGTTCTTCCTTAAGTTCTTGTTCCGTCAATGGTCTGAACGAGTCTTCCCCAGGGACTAACGCTAATGTTCTGCCGTTGTCCCATTGCATATGAATCTGCCCAGCATCATCTACGTGCTTGACCGTACCGCGCGTTCCGCTTTCCACGGGCGCATAAGGATCGTTCATATAGTTGAGCTGCAATCTCGTGCCAGGCGGATATAATGCCTTGTTCCTAATCGCTTGCTGTCGCATTCTCGTAAATTCGTTCATTACTCTTTACCTCCTTATTTTTCTTTTTTGTTATCCATTCGCTGTGGGATGACGATTCCCACACCGAATCTTTTAATCTCCAGTGCCGTGAAGATTAATTTCCAAATTTCGCCCGATACAATTTCCTTGTCCACAAGATCATTCATAGAAATGTACTTCGTGCCGAGCGCAATATCTTTTGCCGCACAGAATAATACATAGGCATTTTCACTGCAACGTTTGGGGCGGATGCGGTGGATAGGGATTTCATTTTTAATCATATAAATCCGACAGCAATCCCATAGCTTCTGATCTGCCGTTAGCAAAAATGCCAACGCCATTTGCGTATTATCCTTTTGATTCATGCCCTTGATAGTTTTCATGAATCGGCTTTTGTGCCTATCATTTTTAAATTGCATTTTTCTTTCCTCCTTTTAATTTTTTGCAATAAAAAAGCCGACTGTTTTTCTCGAAACAATCGGCATAATTTACGTATTTAGTTTTTTTCCTTGAAGCAACTTTTCCTTGTGCTATAGCGCTCATAAAATAGCGATTTTCGTCGACTTTTAGCGTTAATTTTTTGGGAACTTTTGGGAACTTGGCTGTTTTTCAAGGATTTGAGAGCACAGATACTTTTTTGTAAAATTGCTCATTTTGGGGCATTTTTAGGGGTTTTTCGTGCGTTTTTGCCCCGTTTTCGCACTTTTTCTTCTTTGTAAAATTCTTTTCTGAAGCGGCACGCAAATGCCTTAAAATTTTTTGTGTTGTGAATTTTTCACATTTCCACTCAAAACTCTCAAAAATTTCATATTTTTATGCCACTGTGGCGGAATAGGCAGACGCAACGGACTTAAAAGCCTGTAGGCTGTGAATTTCTAACGTCGCAACCAAAACTTCACAAAATTTTGTCAAAACTTAACATTTTTATGCGCTCGTGTGGTGGAATAGGCAGACGCAAGGGACTTAAAATCCCTCGCCAGAGATGGCGTGCCGGTTCAAGTCCGGCCACGAGCACCAATTTTAGGGGTAAAATCTTCGGGTTTTGCCCCTAAAATACTTCATTGGGAAGTTTTGGGAAGTGATTTTTCACACTTTTTAGCCATTTTTGGCGATTTTTAAGCTGTTTTTCGATGAAAAACGGCTTTTTTGTTAAAAATTAACATTTTTGTTCGTATTCGTAGTCGATTTTGAGAATTTCCGACCGCAGGTATTCTTCCGAATACGTCGTATATCCTCTATCCACTTTACTCGTCCGAACGTCTTGGTCGTGCTCGTGCCCTACCCACAACATTACAACTTCGGGATTGACTCCGCACTCTTTCGCACGCGTAATAAACGTGTATCGAAGTTCGTGCGTGTGTCTGTCAGGAAAGATTCTTTTTATCGTATCTCTCGCGACGTCCCTATTCGTATTCTTCGCTTTCTCAAAATCAATCATATGTAAGATTTTCTTGAGCATTGGAGAAACAGGTATTTTACGAACAACCTCTTTGCGTCCTTTTCTCGTCTTTTCCGAAATACAGGTAACGTACTCACCGTCGAAATCCATCGTTTTCAATTCCCCCACGCGCATACCCGTGTACATTAAAAGTAACAGCGCGCTGTTTCCGTGATAATGAGGATGCTGCTTGCAAAAGTCGATGATTTGTTTTTCTTCCTCTTTTGTAAATGCATGTCCTTTTTTCACTTCATAGTGATTAAGCACGATTTTACGCATTGGATTGGTCAACGCAGGGTAATCGTCTACGATAACGTCAAACATCGCCGTCAGCATAACTTTCAGCTTTTGCGCCGTTCGGTTTTTGCCTTGATCCACGTAAGAAAAGAGCAATTCCTGTACTTCTTTACGGGTTATTTCCTTTAAAGACATTTCCCCGAATGCGGGAATCAGGTTTACGCGCACGAGCTGTTCATAGCCTTTATACGTGCTTTCTTTGACCGTTCGCTGTTTTTCCTTTAACCAACCTGCGGCGTATTCCTTGAAGAGTGGATACCCAATTTGCTCCAACTTCTTTTCAGCTTCCGCAAGTTTTTTCAAAAAGCGGTGTTTCATCGTCGCAAAATCTTTATGCGCGACCTCGATATTATATCCACAGCGGCGAAATCTCGCTTGATATAATCCGTCCTTCGTAATACGGTAACTCACTATATTTTCGTCTAAAACGAAAAATCTTTTAAATTTTTCTGGCATTTGTTCTATCTCCTTTTTGGTAAATTTGACAGAACCGCCCGACTGTTCTTGTTTCTCTTCTTTTTTAGGTTTCGCAGTAATCTTCTTCAAAGTCTCCAAAGTGATGCTTTCCGCCGCCGCTTTCAAAACGATTTGCGTGACTTCATCGCGCTCACTCTCATTGGGAATTTGCTGAATCCCTGCAAGCACCTTTTTTAATTCCTTATCCGTCATCCTCCTTCTTAAATCCGACAAATAAACATTCGCCGTTTCACACCTCCTTTTCCACGGGAAAATAGGGTGAACGCATTCGACCCAAGAGATTTTTCCGTTTCAGAGTAAGGCGCGAAAGCCTTTTGTTTTCTGGGGTTACAATAAGTATATAATGCAACTTCCCAAAAAGTCAAGTAAAATTTTTCATTATTTTTTATTGTTGATAACATAATTTTTTCTCCTGAAAATTTAGTATTTTTCGGGCGATACAAAGCGTCGCCCAACGCTTTTACAATCGTTATAAACCCAAAGATTCATCCAAAGCTCGCATATACCGCTCGAATTGTTTATATCCCTCTTCGTTAAAATAATAAGCGTCGTAATGCTCACTGACAGCAAAAACAAAGTTATCAAGATTGGTAAATACGCGCAATTTACAATTTGCATATACACTATTTTCTTGCATTTTTGCTTTCTTGAAATTCTCGCGTACTTTTGTAACTTTTTCTTTGCTTGTTACATAAGCAAAAAGTATACCCTTGTCTAAATCCTCGTAAAATGTAGGATAGGGCGTTACAACGCCAATTTTACACTTAGGACAAGGACTCGTATGCGCTTGATAGCTTCCAACAAGTCGTCCTACGCCTGCTCTTTCCTGTTCATTTACTACGTTGTACAATGTAATCTCCATTTTTGCGCCACACGCAGGGCAGCGCACAGTTCTTGTGATAATATTTTCCATAATTTTTTACTCCTAAAATTTAATATTTTTTGCGATTTTTGAGTGCTCGCAACACTATGTTTTGTGCTCATAAAAACACGATTTTTTGTCAAATGAGCGCAGAATGTGCCATATTATACAAGTCGTCGCCGCTTCGCGGCGCCGAATGGCACATTCTGCGCCACTCCACTGCAACAAAACAAATCGACTGAAATCGGCAAAACCCGCCCATCGCCGCTGAACCGCTTGGCGATTGGGCGCGATATCTTTTGCCGATGACTTTTCATCGAAATTTTTGTTCTTTAATTGCACGTTGTAGCATTTGGCAATGCTTCTTGCGGCTTATCCTCGTCTACACGCGTAATTTCTCCCGTCAACATAATTACTTCCGCTTGCGGATTCATAAAATATTTATGCTCCGCTTCCATCGGAAACACTAATTGACTCTTTTGTACATATCCCTTTATAAAAGTCGGGCAATTCTTAGACACCATCGATTTGCCTCCCTTATTCAAATATTTTAATACGTAATTATAGGCTTTTTCTTGTTCATATACGATGATTTCTTCTATACTGGACCTGCCAAATTTTTCATTAAACTCCGTATTTGCTATAACCGTTTGTTTTCTCTTTTTACTTGTATTATAACTCGTCATTTCCACCAATTCGCCCGGCATAGTTCCCTCTGGTATGTACATCAATGCATGAAAATGCAATCGTTTCTTGCCGTCCCAGCCTTCCCATACGCCGAAATATTTCCAATTATCTCGATTGACTTTATTCTTTAAATATGCTTTCAATTTTTTCTTAAACTGTT
Source organism: Clostridiales bacterium (assembly GCA_015071005.1). Lineage (GTDB taxonomy): Bacteria > Bacillota > Clostridia > Christensenellales > Borkfalkiaceae > Scatosoma. The sequence goes on from SVIG01000001.1 coordinate 291,232, forward strand.
CTCTATCCATTTTCTCATCATCATACGTAAACGTTACGAAGTAATTAAATCGATTCAGACAACATTTTCTTAATGCTCGCAAATACCGCGCACCATTGTTATGCCTTCTTCGCAGAAGATTCTCCTCTACAAATTCTACCGTCCTTTTTCTATTATCGAAATAAGGAGCCATAGCTGCAATTAAAGCTTTTCGCTTAGGCTTAAACTTCATTTCGTAGTAGCTGTCATAAAGTTCGTCAAACACCTCGCGTAGTGTCATTAAACGCGTTTCCTGCGGTGTTTTTTCTTCGTTTTCAGCCCCGACGATTACTTCTTTACCATCGCCAAAATCGGCTGTAATTTCACCGTTTTCAGCCTCCATTTCTTCGCCGGGTGGCCTCGATTCCGTATCAACATTTTTTTCCATTACCTCCTTCTTTTTCTGTACATTTTTTGCCGTTTCCAAAGTCATTATGTCCACTTTGATTTTGGGCTCGGCATACTTTTTGTGCCGCTTACCTCGAGGATTTCTCGTTTCCTCTATCCAAACGTTATGCGCGCCATCGTTCGTTAGCTTCCCCGGGATAATCATATCGTTATCCCAACTATTAAACTCATCAATGCGCTTTTGCCATTCTTCGTTTATCATAAGCTTGTCCTACCTCCTTTTATAAAATTTTTATTTATTCCAAACGCTTTGCCAGCTGGACGCGCCGACTTGCGTTTTAGAACCGAAATTATTATAACAACTCTTTTTTAAGCCGTCTACGACGAATTTTGTCTTAGACAGTTTTTGTCGTATTGCACAATCCCCCTCACTATCCCAAGGACACTTTTTTTGAAAAGTTCACCGTTTTTAAGAAAATTTCACCGAAATTTCATCAAAATCGAAATTTTGCAATAAAAAAGGGCGCAATACGAGTAACATAAAGTTATTCGTAGTGCGCCACGGGATATTTCTTAAGCCAATATCAAAGCTATACTAATACAAAACAGGGATCGTCACCGCTGCGGATACTTCATTTCCGCAAAACTGCTTAACGTATGCAATATTCAATTGTAAACAAACGCCAATTTCTCAGCGTACACCTATTATATACCCTTTTTTAACAAAAGTCAAACATTTGTTCGCATATTTTTTAAATTTTTTTGAAAATTTTTTATTTTTTTATTAAAAACTCCAACTTCCGATACAAGTTTTCGCGATTTTTCTTTTTAAGCTCACATTCCCAAATGCGTATAACATTCCATCCTTTAGCGATTAGAGTTTTTGTTACTTCCTCATCGTGCGATTTATTGTATCGACGTTTTTTCTCCCAAAAATCAGAATTTTCTTTCGGAATAATGTTACGACAATCGTGACCATGCCAAAAACAACCATCAACAAAAACTACAACTCTTTTCTTCGGAAAAACAAAATCTGGCTTCCCTTTCATCGGATAAGTTCTACGCCACCCACTTATGTGCAATTCCTTAAATATTTTTATAAGTTTTAGCTCCGTAGTTTTCGTGTTTTTGCTTTTTACAGCTTTCATAACCTCAGAGCGTTTTTCTCTAGAAAATATGTCCGCCATACCTTTATTTTACCAACACCCCATGCTTTTGACTTAATTGTAAGGCTAACGACATAATATCTATCAACGCTTGATGGTCATCATTAAGGTAAAATCTATCGATAGAATTCTTCAAATCAACTTTCAACGCATCAGTATCCACGTCAGACGAAAGATCCATCAATCCGCCAGACATATTAATAATACTTTTATACGCCTCCTCTGACAATACACGAATCGAATGTTCCCAACTCGGTCTAATCCTATCACTTGCAACTCCTAATTGCTCTACATACCCCCCGTCTTCCAGCTTGATTGATACGTTATTAAAAAACATTTTACATTGCTTTAATTCTGCAAAATAGGTTGCCCCACCGTCATTCGAATAAATCTCCCCTATAATACCCATCCCAAAATAATATCGAATATTATACGGACTCGACGACGCTCCTTGTTTTCCTTGATGATAAATAAAAACATCCCCCGTTTTTATTGTACTTCTATAACGCGCAGGAAAATGGTACAACTTGAACAGTTCATCTTTGTATTCGGATTTAAAATCCTTCTTTTGCGATAAAATAATATATGCCACCCTTTTACTCCTTCATATTGTTTCTAACTTTTACAAGCGTATCGTAAGCAATTTTCTTAATTTCTTCAGCATCGAGAAAATCAAACACGTTAATTGCCGCGTATCGATTTAAGATTTTATTGCTTTCACGGAAATATTTGTCTATGCCTTCTTTAGGTCCAACAAGTTCCTTAAAATCTTTTAACGCCAACAAAACACCTTTTGTTCTATTAAAATTTCTCCCATTTAACGTGCCTAAAAAATCTCGTCCAACCATCTGGTTTTCAAAAAGAATTTTAGTTAAAGCATAAGGGTCCCTCGTATTATCTTTATCATACGTTAAATGTGCCCACCACCATAAACGAGACAAAGCATTCCAATAATATAATCCTAAACCATCGCCAGATACAAAATATCGATCGGAAACAGAACTCTTTCCCCAACGGGCCTGAATATATTTTCGACATTCTTGATTAGCGTGACACATATAAGCCCACATATACTTATTAGTCGCTTGTAAAGGCGTTATTTTAAAAGCCTCGTAAAGATTCCTTGCGTTAATGAAATCATTCTCGTCTTCGTTGCCATTCCCCGTATAATACGGATTAAATTTGTTTACTTCAACGGAAGACAAAGCAAAATACGCATCATTCCCAAAATATTCAGTCAACCATTCCTCTGTCCCCGAATACTTTTCGAGATTAATATCAACGTCATTCAACAACTTGTCATACGCTTCTTCTGTAAAATAACCTAAAAACATTAATCAAGACCTCCGGTATTTACGTATTCACCGCTGTTAGCCGCTTCCTCAAGCGTATCTTTAACGCTCTTCAACCCATCCATCGCCACGTCACCAAGCATACGGCTCGCTAAATCAGAATAAGAATATAAATCGTATTCCGTTTCATAATCAATCTCCAAGCTCTTAGCCTTTCTCTCTATGGTACGAAACCATCTTTTTTCGCTATAATCCGTTCCATTCTCCCGATAAGTATCCACCATCCTCGCCAGAGCTTCAACCAAAACAGGATAAACGATTATGCCCGTTAAATATCTTCTTAACGACCCGTTATTAAAATCCTTCATATCCCAATATAATTGATTTAACGGAAGACTTAACTTAATAACAATTTTTTCGTCCGTATCAAAATCGGCAACAATATCGGTAATCGCCGAAGGATCCTTTTCAATTTTAAAAATGGAAGTTATCGGTTTCTCCAACTCGGAATCATCGATTGGAATAACTCGCGTCTCACCTTTTGCCAGTATATCGCCTTTTTTCACGGGGAAAATCATGTTTTTGAAATATAATTCGTTAAATTCCCCTTTACAACAAAAATCGTTAACGTTGCTGTTTGCGACAATATATCCACAAAACTCAATATTTCGTTTCACGTTAAATTTAGGAATTTGAATAATTTTCTTGTTTTCATTCTTATCAAACGTGTAAACCTTTCTATAAAAAGCAGAACTGCTTCGAATTAAAACAATGACGCTTGCTTTTCCTTCTATGACGTATTTCGTTAATCCCTCACAAATCAATTCACAATTAGAAGGAATTTCTATATACTCGTCAGTAACCTTAATCTCCGATTCCTCGAATGAAATATCAAATTTACACCCTTCGATATAATCATCTCTCTCGGACGATAATACGGGATTAGGAAACTCCATAAAGATACCCATTATCTACCTCCTTCCGACAAAATCAAACTCAATCCCATTTTTTCTTTATTTTCAAAAGTAACCATAAATTCCGCCGGAATATCCGCAGGTATTTTTATTGGACCCGCCTTTCCACCAACACAATTTACAGGCTTCCCTTGATACATAAACTTAGAAATCTTAAGGTCGTCCGTTCTACCGTCTTCTCCTGCCGCCACACATTCAACGTATAAAGCTTCATAATCTTTTTTCGGTTTAATAACGATTTTATACATCCCCAACGCCGCGCTAACAGGAAAAGCTCTTCTTTGCGGCAAATCTTTAATAGGGATAATTTTCGACCCCTTACCTTCCCCGATTCCTTTCTTCGTTTCCGTATCTTCCTTCGGCGGATTTACTCTAGGTTTTTTTACACCGGGTTTAGGATCAGGGCTTTGGGTCTCATTTCCATAATCTCCGGAAGTTTCCGCCCCTTCCTGTGGTTTACCACGAACAACCATTTCTTCGGGTTTATTTTTCTTAATTTTAGGCTTCCCAATTTTTACCTTTACCCTCAAAATATCCGTTCCCGTTGCATCCGTAGGCAAAGAACCGTCTTCCGTATCCGCCAAATGCGCACTTACCCCCACGGCGTCGATTGAATTTCCTGCAGGAACTTCGTATTGCGCCTTTAAAAGTTTTACCAATTCTCCATCAAGAAAAGTCAATGCTTTTCTCGCATCGTTTCTTTTATCTTTTTGTACTTTACTTTCGCCTTTAATCAATTTGTGGTCCCAGCGATTATGACGAGGCGGCTCGCAAGCCCTTAATAATTTACCAAGTTTTTCCCCACGCACAATTAAAATTGCCGCGTAATGTTGAAAGATTTTATTATATCCTTTCCCGACCAACATTCCCGTCGAACGAAAATTTGCTATTGTTCTTGAATAGGAACTTTCTGCTTTTATATATATTTCAGCAGCATTCTCTTCCTCTAAAACGGTTAAAGAAACTTTATTGTCAGGTTGAGTAAATGCCGCGTATAATTGTGCCGTAATAGCAACTTGCTTATCCGTCTTCGCATATTCGTCAATTTTATCGGCAATTTTCGTAGCATCAATCACAAATGAATCCCCGTCGCCTTTAATCTCAACGACCAATTTATTTTCATGAATCGCAACGAAAAAATTCTTGATTACCGCTTTCGCAACGTTATGTTCCCAACTTTCAGTTTCATTGAAACCCACTATAATAATGTCTGTACCCTTTTCTTTTCTATTAAAAAGGTCGCGAAAATTATTAACGTCTTCTTTATAAATAGGCTTCCAAATCTCGTTATCATCGTCATTGTTTTGATAACGACCAACTCGTTGCGTCGCCTTTCCTTGTTCATTAAATAAGGTTGCCGCCCTTGCGACACCAATAAATGCACGTTTATCGTCTTCGTCAAGGGTATTATAAAACACCATACTTAACGCAGAACAAGCAAAAGGCGCGTTTTTACCTATACCAAAAGAACCGCCGCTATTGTCATCGGGCTTTACCGACATACCATCGGCTCCGGTCAACGCCTCCCAAGGAGTATCAAGCGCATCTAAATTATGGTTCCCAACCAATCCACGAGTATTATAATCACTTGCTATTAAAACGCTAATTTGAGGTTTACTTAGTACACTTTCCGCATCATCCAAAAACGTTTCCAATTTTTCATCGATTTTCTCCCCTCGGGACCAAAAACGACGACAACCCTGCAAGCATTTTTCATAACCAGAAAAAACGTCGTATTTATCTCTTTCAACGTGTTTCAATTCAAAAACGACCTTCACGGGCTCCAAACTATTTTTATCGCGAGCGTCCAAAGAATTTTGACAGATTTCACGCGCTAAATTATCAATTAATTCCTCGCCCTTAAATCCCTCTATATCGTTATTTGTGTATCCTTGCTTTGTCCCTCCGGAAAGGGGCGGAAATCTCCAACCTATCTTCATTAGCGATACTCTCCCTTATCTTAACGTAAATTTTTCTTCTTGCGTATCAATGCCTAAAAAACGATTTTTCGCGTTTTTTAATTCCTTTTCAAGCGTTCCAAATATCTTCTTAATATCCGCGTCTGTATATTCGTAATTCGATTTACTTGAACAATTCCCCAATAAACGCATCATTTCAAGGATTTTATTAGTTCTTGCTTCTGCCAAACGTACGAAACGGTCTCTTTTGCTTTCATTTTGTGCCATAATTTTCACCTCGTAATTATATTTTTCAAATATATATTAACACCGTTTTGCATATTTGTCAATAGATTTTATAGAAAAAATTAAATTATTTTTATATTTTTATCAAAAATACTGGCTACATTCCTAAAATCTATTGCTCTATATTTTGAAGATATTTTTAAAATATAATAAAAATGCGAGCCGCAAAAGCCCGCACTCTACTTTTAAATTATCAAGGATACCACTAATAAAACAATGGAAATAGCCGTTCCTATTAAACCACCAATCACAATCTTGCCCAGCTTGTCAATTTTTTTCTCGCTATTTTCCTGCTCCATCCTCACTTGCGCCATTATTTCGTCCTGCTTAGATTGTAAAGATTCGTTTAAGGCGTCCATTTTATTTAATAAAACGTTTACACGCTCAATAAAACCGTTCTTATCTTCTTCTAAACTTTGTTGCAAGGTTTTACATGCGCTCAACAACGTTTCGTATGATTCTTTCGTTTCTTGCAGCAATACGTCAATAGATTCCTTCGTAACGTTTTGCAGGTTTTCAGCCTGCATATTACCCATATTTAATAGGCTCACGTATTTTTCACCGAGCTCATCAAACTCTACGGTCATCCGCGCCGTCAAACCATTTAATTTTTGTAAAATTTCTTTCGGTTGCTCCACCGCAGACTCATAATTCACTTGAATTTCCCGCAATGCACGAAGAACACCGTCGCATTCTTTGATATTATTCTTAAATCTATCAATTTCATCCAATAATTCGCCTATTTCTTGCTTATTCATAATCAAGCCTCCATTTGTACGTTTATAATATTCAACAGTAATCTACAATAGTTTTCGTCTTTATCTATATCGGCAAAAAACTCTTTAACGATTTGTTCCACCGATACGGTCTCTAACAGCATTTCGATAATTTCTTTTCTGTGTACGGCATTACAATTTTGATATAACTGATCGAACAGTTTAAAGTTTTCTTCTATAAAGCTATCACCTAAACGGTCCGCCGCACGATTTAAACGACTTAAAAAATCGCCGCCGTCTTTTACACCTTTACTCCACAACAAGAATAAATCGTATTTCGCTTCTTGATCGATTTCACACAAACGCTTGACGGATGCCAGCCATTTTTTATCATAGAACAACGGTTTTTTCGTCAGAAAATCTTTAAGCTCCCAACCGCTTAACTCAGCGCGGCGTTCTTCCAATCCTTCAAAATCCAACCCGAAATATTCTTCAAGCTCTTGATCGAACACTGCGCTAATAACGTTGATAACTTGTTCTCGTTGATTCCCTAAATATTGATTATAATACCAAAGGATATATTTGATAATAATATCCTCCACCGAATCCGCTGAGTTCATTACGGAAAACGCCTTAGAGTCAGCCCCTAACTCTCTCATAGATTCTTCCGTATGGTCTTTATAATCGGAAAGTGCACTTAACTCCGATTTTTGGATTCGATAGGCAACGACGTTATCCTGCTCAATTTCATAAAACCACTCCTTCAAAATCCCTATCTTTGTAAGAATGATTAAATAAAATTGAATCATCTTCTTTTCTTTTTCCGACGTTACGGGATAAAAGTAAATAATTCCGTCACGATGAATTTCTTTTAATTCTTGCCATATCTTGTTTACCTTTTTGATTGTCTCGCCTGAGCCTTCAAGGTAATCAAAAATGGATTTGAATAAATCAATAATATCGCTATCCCCACGTTTTTCCGAGCGAACGGCTTCTATAATTTCTTCAATCGACGTATACGGATCAATAATCTCTTTTTCCAATTCGCTTATCGTATCCAAATCTTGCGAAACGACAACGGCGTTTCCATCCACGTTATCTTCTCTCGCAATTCTTCCTACTTCTTGAACGAATTGATTAATGGAAACGGGATATCCAACGTGAATACAACTATTTACGTTAGGCAAGTTAATACCAATACCCAAATCGTGGCTTGTTACAAGAACGTTTCGCTGTTCCTTTGCGAATGCCGTATACGTATCTCTTTGGAATGTTAAACAGGTATCGATTTCATTTTTCGTCTTTTCGGGCAGTTCCTCAAACAAAGCGTTTCTGCCTTCTTCATTTTTCACGAACACAAGACTTCTGTTGCGCTTTACAAGAACGTCTTTCAAACATTCTGCCGTACGCCTATAAACGTCTTGCAACGTGTTTACGTTAATAAGCTTTAACGTAATATCACTACGCTTTAAATTTTTATCTTCAATAACGTTTTCCGATTGAATGGATAAGCGTTCTTTCAAATCCACTAACACCTTTATGCTTGCCGTAGCGGTAAAACCAATTATACGCACGTCCGCTAAATATTTCTTAAAATACGATGCCAGCATAATGTAGTCAGGTCTAAAATCATGACTCCAAATTGACAAACAATGCACTTCGTCCAATATAGCATAATTAACGACGCCGTCGTTTGCTAAATTGGCAACGTACGACAAAAACGTTTTATTTAAAAAGATATCGGGTTTTACGTATACTAATTTGTTCGACAATTCAAACGCTTGACCGTATATAAATTCCTTTTCTAAAGTAACAACGTTCGTTATAGAATGTCTATCGTTTAAGTTTCTTATTTGATCTTGAATTAAAGCGTCCGTCGGGAAAAGCACTACGGATACACCCGGATTTAAATAAGCTATAAAATAGAATATTAACGACTTGCCGTATCCCGTGGGCATTAAACACATTGCATTTTTATTTTCGTTCAATATGCGTTTAATTGCCGCAGCCTGCCCGTCTTTTAGTTTTTCTATTTGGAATATATCGACGGCAAGCCGAGAAAGAATCTCTTCGTTTTGCTCATCAATCTTATATTTAATAGCGCGCTCCGTCCATAAGAAACTGGCATTCACTTTTGATTCGTTTTTATCAACGGTATAATATTGCGCCTGCGAATTTTTTACCGAAAGAGTTATGCCGTTATCGACAATGCAATACTTAGGAAGAAATAAATCTATTTTTTGAAGTTTTGCCAACGCAACGAGATAATATTGAATATCTTCAAACGCTAACATAAATTCATCTTCCGTTCCATCGACAATACTAACGGTTAAGCAGTCGGAAAAAACGTTATTCTTTAATAGGGACAATATCAAAAACTGATAACGAATAACGTATTTAAGATTATATTGAATGTTTGCACTTTCCATCCTTTCTTTTAAAAAGGACGACGGCGCATATATACGACCTTTACTCAAAATCCCGTGCACGATAGCGTATAACGATCTATTTTTACTCTTACAGACCTCCGACTTAATACCGCGAATATTAAATCCATAATCGCTATTGTTAACGCCCACCGAATAAGAAAATTCAACGTTTCTCCCTTGTAAATCAATACGTTTACCCGATTTCACCTCTAAAATTTTGTACGGGAGATAAGAATCCTCGTAATTATGTAAACGTATCTGCTTTTCCACGTACTCGATAGAATTTTTATCTTTAATTTTATCAAGCTCGCTACGAATACGTGCAATATCCGATTTTAATAACGCACCCTCTGGACGAAAAGGTAAATATTTTTCTTCCGTTTTTACTGCCAAATCAACGTCAAAAATATCCTCGTCGATTTTATATCGATAAGAAAAATTTTTATATTTCGGTTTTATAAACTCTATAAATCGGTTATACGCACGACACAACTCGATTTTATGAATAAACGTGACGGTATCCGTTGATCCTTCGTGAACGACCTGATTTCTCTTCTTTATAATCTCGCGCAATAAAGGCGTTTCATCAAAAGAAACCGTTTCCGCAATGGCGTTCGCCTTATCCATTAAAGAAAGAGTCTCCATTGGTAGCTTTTCTTCTGTGATAAGCGAATTTAAGGCGCATTCCAAAAGACGACAAATATCAACGAATAATCGTTTGTCGTTTTCTAACACGTCTTTTTGAATAGCTTGTTTAATTTCATTGATAACGCTATAATCCATACTTATCCTTTACCGACGTTTTCCGCGCCAGAAATAAATCTCAGGTCCTCTGTAAAAATGCACTTTATTTGTCAGCACTTTCTGTCTAAAAATCTCGTTAACCGCTTTCCAAGAATCCGCAAGACGAGCTTTATATGCAGTCTTCTCTTCCTCGATTCTTGCCTGTATTTCCGCATCAATGGCAATTTTTAAAAGTTCTTCTTTCTCTTTAAGTTGCGCCGCCAACCGTTCTTCTACGATTGCTTTATAAACGTAAGCGTCTTTATTTCCTTTTTTTATAGCTTTCTTTAAATAAAATATAAATTGGTCAAAATTACGCTCTTCCTCAAAGAAGTACGTAGCTAAAAATAAATCGGCATAACCCGTTCCCTTAGGCAAAGCCGCACAACGGGTAAAATAATCAAGAGCTCTTCGTTCGTTGACGGAAACGGCAATTCCATTTTGATAAAAATACCCTAAATGAAATAAACAAACCTCATCATCCAAGTTAGCTCCCACTTTCAGCCAATAAAGAGCTTCCTTATAATCTTGCGACACCAATTTCCCTTCGTAGTATAACAAGAATAATTTTTGGATTGCATCGATTTCTTTCTGCCCCGCTAAATATTTATAGGAAACTAATGCGGTTTGAATATCCGTTTCTTCAATTGACAATGCCTGTTCAAACGGAACGGGCATTATTTCTTTTTCGTCCATAATTACTTTTCCAGCGTATCTATAATTCTATTCGCGAAAGCTATCGCCATTAAAGGCGGAACCGCATTCCCCACTTGTCTTGCAACGTCCGTTCGATTCCCATTAAACTGGAACCAATCGGGAAAGGACTGAATTCTCGCACCTTCACGAGGTGTTAGCGCACGGTGCTGCCTGTAATGAATACATCTTAACCCAGAAGGCGTCGCTAAATTATTCGTTATTGTCGTACAAGGTTCATTTTCCTTCAAACGGCCATAAGTGTTCGGGAAACCCGATGTCAATCTGTACTTTTCCTCAACAATACCTGCGTCAACCAAGGCATTAAAGTCATCTTTCCCTTGTCCTTGTTGAACGTGTTCGATTACCGTACGAATTTTATCGCCGTATACTCCACAGAAGTGTTGCGTAAGCTCCTGACAATAGAAATCTTGAGCCGTCTCTCGACAATCCCTTCTCATTAATTTTTGATATTCCGTAATTGGATCTTTATCATACGTTTTAACGCGTTGATCTTCCCCACATTCAGGTAAATCGTCGATAGCATCCTTGATTGTAAGGCGCTCACCGTCCCCCTCAGGGAATATCCATTCTTTTTCAACGTCGTTTCTAATACCAATAATAAACACCCTTTCTCTTATTTGCGGAACCCCAAAGTCAACGGCACACTTTGTTTCATATTTAATCGTGTATCCGATACGCTTAAATTCTTCTTCTAGCTTTTTAATAACTAACTCACCCGTTCCTTCTTTGACAAGTTCCTTTTTTGTAAACTTTCTATCGCCTCTATGATGCTCTACGTCTTCATAAATATACTCTCCCGTTTCTTCGTCCCTCTTATAAAAAGTTTCACGCATAGAAAGAATACCTTTTACATTTTCAAATAAGAACATTTTAGGCTTTACTTTTTCTAAAATACGCAAATATTCATTAGAAAGCTTTGCACGTTCGTCGTATTTTCTTTGACCAACCGTACTAAAAGACTGACAAGGAGGTCCACCTATAATCACGTCCACCTCTCCACCTTTCATATATTCGTCGAGAATGTCATCAGACAATACCTCGCGGATATCGCCTTCTATCATATTAATATCGGGATAGTTTTCTCTAAAAGCCGCTACGGCATTAGGCGCATACTCATTCGCAAGCACAAACTCCGTATCCTTCCTTTTTACAAATTTTCCATCAATTAAATTGTAATAAAAACCAAAAGTTAAGCCCCCGACGCCGGAGAATAAATCTATTATCTTCATATCCTACCCATTATTCAATCGTAACGTTATTTTCTTTGCAAAATTTTTCAAACCTATACGTCGTCAGCTTGCTCGGAACGCTCTTTCCGTTTTCCCAACGATTAACCGTAGCAAATGATACCCCAAGCTTCTGAGCTAGCATTTCTTGACTCAAGTTGAGCCGCAAACGCACCTGTAAACAGCGATTCTTAAACTCCATATAATCACCCATTATATTTAATATGACTTATTATAACATTTTATCGCATTTTCGTCAACGTTTCGACACTATAAAAATCAATAATTTTCAATATTTCCAACTCGACTATATCACAATAGTGATATATCCCACCGATTTTCCCTTTCGGTTGTGGCTATGGTAGCATAGGATAACCCGAAAGTAAACGCAAAAAAATTCTTGCTGTTATACGAATTGTTGCTTTATACGAGCAACAATTTTTTTGTTTCTCGTTGACTTTCGGGACGATTATAATTTTCAGTTTACCAACTTCTTATCCTATGCTCCTGCTGCCCCTGCCCAAAAGGCAAAAGATAAAATCGGAGGTAAACTCAATGCTTAAATCTCACAATCCTTACAACGTGTTATCGGAAATCATTTCTTTCGAGAACGTTCAACAAATGGGCGAAATGATCGCCTTAAAAACCTTGCGTGGTCGTTACGCTTACGCTCGTTATGCCTTGGAACGGCTCTACGTTGGTCTTGTAAAAGATTTAAACCGTGGCAACGATGCTCATCACGTATTCTCGGATGCGTATGATCTTGTACAAACAGCCGTTTGTTTCTTATGCGAATTTGTAGGCAAAAAATTGACCGACGTTTATATGATTAAAAACGGTCAAGAAATTACAATCAAACACGCTACGTACATGTTGGTTGGTCGTAACATTGATAGAATGCGCAGGCATATCGCTCGTCATTGCGATTTGGAAAATACCGATGCGCAAAATATTTCCGTAGAAATCGATTATTACGAAGAAAAAGACTACACGGAAGTGGATAATAAAATCGAACTTCTCAACCTTAAACCTCGTGATAGAGCTGTATTAGATTGCTATATGGCAGGTATGACTTGCAATGAAATCGCTGAATTTCTTGACATTGACCGTATAACCGTATGGCGTAGAAGAACTCGTGCGCAGGTAAAATATAAAGCGTTATTTTTCTAATTCAACGCATACATGCCCCTATCCTTTTTAATTTCAAGACCAAATAGCGGTTATTCCGTTATAAAAAATATTTTCAAATCAAAGGAGTAAAAACTTATGAAACAAAAACACTTTTATTACGTTGTTGTTCAAAGCGAAGGACAAGCAAAATTCGTAACCGCGCTTGATAACAGCACGAAAACCGCACGCTGGGAAATTACAGAAAAACCACTTTCATTGGCAAAATCCTATGCGCAAGACATTGCCTTTTGCTTGAATCTCAATTTCTACCCCGCGTTTGTATTACATAGCCTTTACGAAATCACCGAGCAAATTTTTTACAAGGAGTAACCCTATGGATAAAAAACGAGTTATGCGGCATACGAATGAAATCCACGCTATTTTAACCGCAATTTACTGTATCAATGAAACTACCGCAAAAGACGAAGACGTCGCAAAATTGATAGAATACGCCTTTTACCGTGTATATAAAGAAGGCGTTTGCAATCTGAAAGAGCTTTGCTCTAGAAAACAAAAATCGGGCGTTATGCCCGACTTAACGTTGATATTAGAATCTGAAACCGAATACGGTTTGTAAAAATCTATTTAATTAAACGTTTCACTTTCAATGACGTTCTTTAAGACCGCCATTGCTTCCACATACGCCACTTGTTCATAGAGCAAGTTGGCGGTAATTTCTTCATAGTCTTTCTTATACGTATTTTCGCTTATAATTTTTTCAAGCAACCTAGGAACGCTTACGCCGTCTTGTGCCGATAAACAAAATCCTTTGCCTTTACGCGCCTCCCTGACTTCCTTTACTAACATCTTAAAGTTGTCATCGAATTTTACCAACGGATACATTTTATACAAATCGTACAAATGTCTCGAATGCTCGAAAATACGCCCGTCCAAATAATAATCGCAAACAGCAAATACTTTATCGATAAACGTTCTATCGAGCGACTGCACGTTTACTTCAAACGGTTGTAAGGCATACGCTTCAACGATATCCCGTCTTTCTAAGTTCATCAAATAATCGTAAACAAGGCTCGACGCAGACATCTTCACGCAGGGGAACGACTTAACCATCAAAACCGTTTCGATATATAAGTTTTCTTTTACACCCTGCAAAGAATAAATCGGCGTATAATCGATTTCATAACGATTGAACTGATTACGGCTCTGAATTTTTTCTTCATTTAATATGGGCAATTCGTATTCCTTACAAATCTCCACGATTGCTTTCTTTAAATTTTGCTTTTTACTATTCGTGGGATCGGAAGAAATCGTAATATCAATATCCTCTGAAAAACGCTCAATCAGTTTATAACATTTGGAGAGTGACGTACCACCCTTGAAAATCAATTCGGGAACGCATTTAGCCAGCTCGCCTAAAACAAGCGTAACGTAATAATCTTTCTCTATAATCGCAGGGGGAACCTGCTTCCATTCGCTTGCACCTAAAACAACCTGCTCGAACAATTCTTTTTCCTTATGCAATCTCATACAACACCCCACTTTGCAACAAATTTTTTACCGCTTTCGCAGGGAAATTTTGCGCATATTCTATAATTTCATTGCGCGCCAACCCATTTTCGCGAATATGCGATACCACTTGCGCAAAACTCGTATCCTTATCCATTTTATTGATGTCTATGCTATTAAAAAACTCCATCAAGCGGAATAACTCCACGTTTTTTGCCGTGATAGGCATACGCGATTTGCGCAAAACCACCTTTTGATAACCCACCATAACTTCGCGCCGACGCATTGTTTCATTATTCGTAAAAATCTCAATTATGTTGGGAACTTGCGTCGTTACCCCCATAGAATTTAAAAGCAACGTACCGCCATAAATGCCATACACGGAATCGCCCGAACCGATATATTTTTTTTCGATAATCTTTTGCGGATTCAGCTTTGATACGCCGAGCAACGTTTTCGTGGGGATATAATAAACGCCGTTATCATAACGTATCAACGCACCACTTTTAACGGCTTCCGCTATTAGCTGATAAATACGCGGACGAGAATACTCCGAAAGAATTTTTTGTATTTCTTCCATAAAAATAGGCGTATTCGGTTTGAATGCGCTATTTAATTTTTCCATCAAAACCATAATATCCTCCTATATTCAGTATTCGTCTTTTTATATATTATACACTTTTCAACATTGATTGTCAACAGTTTTCTATAATCTTTATAATATTTTTATTCTAAAGATAGAGCTGTCAAAAAAAAGAATGGTCGTCGCCTACCATTCCTTCTTTTTTGTCTTATCAAGGAGTTCAGAAAGTATTACTTTCCATTAACCTCCTTTTTTAAATTTTCAGATAATTTTGTATATACGATATTATATTCAGTGTAATCGTCGTGAGGATTCTCTTTTACTCTCTTACCAGCTTCTGTATTTACGATAACAAGATTGTTGATATGTAAACAAGACGATGAAATGCTATAAGGACTCACGTAACGATAACCCGTAAGACGTATATCATCCACCTTGCTACAAAACTCCAACTTATTGTCAAATACATCAACCCGATAGAAGATATTGTAATCTTTAACTTCACCAAGTACCTTAAAGTAATAACTAAGGTATGTATGAAGAAGTACGCATTTATCAAGAAGTTCGTTTATGTCGTCTTTTTTCGGCATATTATAATTTCGTATGACAAGCGTTATATCATTTCTATTCCAATAATTATTTCTATTAGAGTAAGAAACTACGCTTTCATCACAAAATACTTCTCCAATAAAGTCTATAAGTGCTGTATTTTGTACATCTTCAAGTTTGATGATGACTGTTCCTACAAAGCATTTTTTATTTTGAATGCCTTTTTGCTTCTTATAGAACCTAATGCCCGATGCAGAATCAAACAAATTAAGTTCTTGGTTTTGTTGCTGTTGTGGCTTTTGCTCAGTGTTAGATTTTACAGTCTTAATTTCATAATGATTTTCAACCTTCAAAATCTCAAAAGTACAGTCATTCGCAACAAAGCACGGGAATTTACTTCCTTTTTGGTCGTTGGTAAGAATGTGGCAGCATATCAAGTTATGATCAGCAGTTTTTCCACCCTTGCTTTGAGGAAGAATGTGATCCACGTTCCAACCAAAATCGCTATTGCGGTCATTATACGCACCTTTAGCAATCTCGCGCCCTGCAAAGTCTTTGCCTTTCGTTTCTTTGCCGAACTGTTTGTTCCACAACCGCATAGCTGTTTCGCGGTTTAAATCCATAAATTGAGTTGTATTCTTATCCATAATAATTATGGAAAGATACTTTGACCTCCCTGATATTAGTCAATCGATAAAAACATTGACTAACCATAGGGCGACCTATCGCTATAAACCTCTAAGGGCAATCCTCATAATAGCATTCCAGAAGATTAGTTAGTCGGCTTTCAGTGAAAGCTTTTAGATTTATCAAATTGCACACATATTATACAATAAAAATAATTATTTATCAAGCAAAAATTGCACTTTTTGTGAATTTGTCGTTGGGAAGAATTGGGAAGTTCACATTTTTGGTGATTTTTAAGAGATTTTGAACAGTCGTGCGGAACGTCGATTTTTGGGCATTTTTATAGGTTTTTCGTGCAATTTTGCCCCGTTTTCGCACTTTGCTGTGTTACCCAGAAAACAGCGATTTTTGCGCCTCCAAGCCTTAAAATCCGTCGAAATTAACCTTTCGTACCGGTTCGACTCCGGTCAGTGGCACCAAAATTAGGGTAAAATCTGCGGATTTTACCCTTTTTTGTTACCTTTGGGAACTTTTTGGGAACTAAATTTTAACATTTTTAATGGTTTTTCGGCTTAAAAAAGCCCTTTTTAGGGCGTTTTTGTGAATTTTTCACATTTTTAAGCATAATCGTAGTCAAGTTTCTTACTTTCCGCTAAAAGATACTCCTCCGAATAGGTGGTGTACCCTCTATCTACACGGCTTGTTTTGACGTCGCTATCCGACTCGTGTCCAGCCCAAAGCATTACCACTTCGGGGTTTACGCCGCACTCCTTCGCCCTCGTTATAAAAGTATAACGAAATTCGTGTGCGTGCCTGTTAGGAAAAATTCTCTTTACCCCATCTCGAACGGTATCCTTATTCGCTGTCTTGACTTTCTCAAAATCAATCATCCACATAATCTTTTTCAGCATAGGCGAGATGGGTATCTTTCTCACAACGTCTTTTCTGCCTCTTCTTGTTTTCTCCGAGATACAGGTTATATAAGTGTCGTCATACGTGATACTCGCAAGCTCGCCGATTCGCATTCCCGTATACATAAGAACGAGCATCGCGTCGTTTGCTTGATATTGCGGATTCGCTTTGCAAAAGTCAATCAGCATCCTTTCGTATCTTTGATTATAGAGACTTTGATAGTTCAACGCCTGAACACTCAAAAAAGTTTTTTATCTCCTACACTATGGATTGAACAAAAAACAATGCTATTCTAACATTAAATGGGACAACCTAATGAGCTCATTAAAAAAAATATTTTTTCATTTTTTAATCTTTCCTCGTGTTGTGGAAACATTCTAACCAACTAATAACGCACCTACTGCTACATTGAAAAAAATATTTTTGATTTTCAAGCTCACTCATAGCAGCATAGCAACATTCTAATATTTCGATAGGCAAAAATAAAAAGTGCCCATCAAACAACTCTCATTGTTCAATAGACACTTTATTTCGTGTTATTTAATTCTTAATTTACCACGTTTTTTCTTATGCACACCGCTCTGTACGAACAAAGCAAAACCCCGCGATTGTTTTTCACCGCAATTTTATTTCTTTTCATCAAAAATATTGCTTGTTATTCTTAATAATCAAACGCCGCTATACGCAGAGAACCCACCGTCAACAGGAATAATCGTGCCCGTGACAAAACCGCTTGCGTTATCATCTGCAAGCCACATAAGCGTACCGATAAGGTCGGATATTTCGCCGAATTTCTTCATAGGCGTTGCTGCAAGGATTTTCCCTGTTCTTGCCGTTGGCGTGCCGTCTTCGTTAAATAAAAGGCTTCTGTTTTGATTTGTTACAAAGAACCCAGGCGCAATCGCATTGCATCGAATATTGCAGGGCGCAAAATGCACCGCAAGCCATTGTGTGAAGTTGGAAATACCTGCTTTTGCCGCGCTGTATGCAGGAATTTTAGTGAGCGGTCTATACGCATTCATAGACGAAATATTGATGATATTACCGCCCGTTTTAATCATATCCCTCGCAAACACCTGCGTTACCAAAAACGCACTGGTGATATTGAGGTCAAATACAAATTTCAGTCCACTTTCTTCCAAAGCAAAAAAGTCTTTCACCCCTTCTAAGTCGGGGGTCATTACTTCATTATCCGTAGATGCTCTTGGATTGTTTCCGCCTGCACCGTTGATAAGAAAATTCACCGCACCAAAACTCTCGTTGATGACCTTTTTCGCTTCGATAATACTTTCCTTGTCCAAGCAGTTGCAACGAATTGCAATCGCATTTTCGCCAATTTCATCCGCATACTTTTTCGCCGCATCGTAGTTAATGTCCAAAAGCGCTACTTTCGCCCCTTCTTCCGCAAGAGCTTTTGCAAACGCGCTACAAATAATACCACCCGCACCCGTAATGGCGATTACTTTATTTTCAAGTTTTTTCATTTTTATTGCTCCAATCTATCCAGCATATCCCATACGCCAAGCATATACATAATCCCAAGCGCTCTATCGTAAAGCCCATACCCAGGACGTACTTTCCCAGGGCCTTCATCCCAAAGGTGCCTACCATGGTCGGGACGAATGTATCCATTGAACCCACAATCGTGGTATGCTTTGAGTATTTCTAAAATACCCGTATCTCCGTCACAATCACGATGACTCGCTTCCGAAAAGTCGCCATTAGGGAAATGCTTTACGTTGCGAATATGCGCAAACGCAATTCTATCACAATGCTTTCTAACGATTTCCGCTACGTTGTTGTTGGGATTTGCGTTCAAGCTACCTGAACAAAGGGTCAAGCAGTTGTATTCGTCGTCCACCATTTTCAAGAAACGGTCGATACTCGGCTCGTCCACCAAAAGCCTCGGCAAGCCGAAAATATCCCAAGGCGGATCGTCCATATGAATTGCCATTTTGATATCGCATTCACGACAAGTAGGCATAATCGCTTCCAAGAAATATTTCAAGTTTTCCCAAAGTTTTTCTTTCGTTACGGGCGCGTATGCCTTGAATAATTCATCCAATTTTGCCATACGCTCAGGCTCCCAACCAGGGAACGTCATATTGTACTTTTCCGTGAAATCAAGAATATACTTTGCCATGGCGTTATAGTCGTCTTGAATCATATTCTTTTCATAGAAAAGCGCCGTCGAGCCGTCGCCAACCTCGTGGAAAAGATTACTTCTCGTCCAGTCGAAAATAGGCATGAAATTATAACAAATCACTTTTACGCCGTACTTGGAAAGGTTACGAATGGTTTGCTTATAACTTTCAATATACATATCGCGCGTAGGCAAGCCGATTTTGATATCGTCGTGTACGTTCACCGATTCTACGACGTCAATATTAAAGCCGTATTCGTCGCATTGTCTTTTGACTTCCGCAATTTCATGTTCCTGCCAAACTTCGCCGGGCATTTTATCGTGCAAAGCCCAAACAATGCCTTTTACGCCAGGAATTTGCTTGATATCCGACAATTTGATACGGTCATTTCCTTCACCGTACCATCGAAACGTCATTTGCATAGTATTTCTCCTTTATCGTTAAAATTTATTTAAGAACAAAATTGGTATTGCACTCCAACCATGGCAAAGACTACCCGCATTATCAAACGCGCTTGCCCCACCTATCGTTTCCCATACGGTATCGCCTTGCTCTATCATCTTGCCGTATTCCCTGCGGATTTCATTCAATACCCACTCTTGATACTTTTCTTTATCCGTAGCAAGCAATGCCTCGTACTTAAAGATTTTCATACTCAACGAGCAATCGGAAAGTTCACCGTTTACAATCTTCTCGCAAACGTATTTCTTATCCAATTCCACCCCTGCAAGAATTGCCAAAGCATTCCCTAAAACGGTATATTCGTCACCGCCTACAGTCATAGAGTACAATCCTACGTCCGCATTGTAAAAGGCTTCCTTCGTGCGCTTTTTACTTTCTTCGAGTAACTCCCCATACATAAACGATTTACCGATTTTTAGAGCAATTTCACGCAGATTTTGCAAAGCTAAAATAAACAGTAGGTTTATCATTAAATCCGGAATCGCATCTTCCGTTCCGTGCAATTCTCCATCCAAATAAGGCGACCAATCGTAGAAATTCCAATGATTATTTCCCTCGAATTTTAGAACCAAGCCATTTTTTCGATTGTCAATAAAAACATTTAATATGGAAATAAGTTTATTATAAACTTCCTGCGCAAGCGTAATATCGCCCGTATTCTTGAGATATTCGTTTACCTGCATAAAATAGTAAAGCGAAAACGAAGGTATCGTCAAATCCATACCACAGGGATAGCAAATTGCAAGCAAGCCGTCTTCACGCCTGTCTTGGCTGATGAGTTTTAAGTTCGAACGAACATATTCCGCATTACCGCCTTCAAATGCTTTATATCCGCAAAGCGCTTGATTGCGCGAATCATACACGTACAAGCATTGTTCTCTCCACGGTGTATCCACGTAATGCTCCATCATACAAAGTTTCAACGTATTTACGCAAGCATCGTATATCTTTTGATCTAATGCATTGTCAAGCTTTACTTGTTTTTCTTTGACAAGATATACTTGCGGTATTAAACCGATACTACCTATTTCAATAGGTTCTTCCGTATGGATTTCCAAATACCGACAGCACAAGCGGAGTATATAATTCACGTATTCGTTTTTGCCTGCTTTCGCAACGTAATCAAAGCTAAAATCACGATGTTCTATTCTTTGACAAACGTGACCGTTGTGCAAGTCTTCTCCCCACGCAACAATCATTTTTTGAACGGTAGGCGATACAAAATCAAGCGAAACAAGCCCTACCGTTTCCTTGCCTAAATCCACGATATAATGGTTGTTTTCCGCTAAAACAACCCTACCATGTACGCATTCAAGCAATTTTAACTTCTCGATCGGGCGTTCCACAAACGAACAGCTTTTATCTATCAAAACCGCAGATTGCAAGCCTTTCCCCGTAGTTTTCCAATCATCTTCTTGGGTGGCGTCATACACAAACGAAAAGCCTAATTGCCGTGTTACCAACTTCTGCATGCCTTGCTTGTATGCTATGCTATATCTTGCTTGCGTATGTTCCCCACTCGAAAGTAATACGTTATCACCCGACTGCAATTCAAAAATAAGCCCTGCTTTTGCCTTTATATACCGTTGGCTATCCGTTCCAAAATGCCATACGAGAATGGCAATAGAGTTCTTACCTTTTTTCAAATAGGGAGTTATGTCTATCCTATCATACGATTTATACCACTCGTAATCACCGTATTGATTGCTTGCAACGTACTGTCCGTTAATATATAGCGTATAATCTCCATCACAAGAAAGAAGGCAGTTTACGTCCCCTTCTTCCCATTGAAATTCGTCATAAAACTCACCGTATGTATCGGGCTTACAATTCTTTTCAACCCAAATCCATTTTGCAATATGAAATTTTTCCATGATAGCCTACTAATTTTTTATTCGTTTACAGCAACAAACCATTAAGAAACGGAGCAGATACACTCCGTTCCTTATCGCAAATCTCTTCAATTAATTTGCTTTTATTGGTTTTATTGTAATTATGCAACAAAGGTCAAGCTCGTAATCGTTATATAGCCGCCTTGATCTTTGATTGCATTACCCGAACCGCCAGAGCTCTGCCCCCAGAATTGAAGGTCGTTGCTTACCGTCGTACCGAGCGCCTGTTCGAAATACTTCGCAGTACCGTCAATATGATATACAAAGATAGTACCATTGTAGCTTGCAACTGCCTGCGCCATAATTGCGCCGTCTGCTTGGATTGTGAAGCCTACGTTCTTGTATCCCTTGCTAATCATATATTCGATGTATTCAGCAGAGATATATGCAAGCCAAGGAGCATTTGCAGCGTTTCCATTCGCAAACACTGCGTTCTCAACCTTAATTGAGCCGTCCGCATTGTACGTTACGGTTACCTTTTCGCCGTGTTCAATATAGCCGTGAAGAACTTTAATCGTCAATGCTTCCGTTACGTTTGCTACCGTATACGTACCGTTATTGCCCGTTATTTCTTCGCCGTTGACAAGTACGATGAAGTCGTTCAAACCGCTTACCTTTTCCGTTACGGTAAAGGTATAGCTATCACCGCTCTCAACCTTCTTTGCACCGCTAAAGGTATAATAATTGCTTTCCGTAGGAGCTGTAACGGCAACCCCCGTATTTGTACAAGTATACGTTACGCCCGTAGGCCATTCGGCAACGCCCGTAGACGAGTTCGCACCCGTACAACCAATCAACGCCACGCTGTCGCCCTTAATCGTCACGTTCTGATATTGAACGCCCGTGATTTCCGTACCGAGCGCGTTCGTGATCGCCAAGCCCGTCGCGTCTATCGTTACGTTTCTAAAAGTCGTTCCGCTTGCATTCGACAAACGTGCTATCAGCAAGCCCGTTGCAGCCCAATCTGTCAATACGTTGTTGATATCATAAGTGATTTCATCAATAAAAGTACCGGTAATAGGATATTGTTTTTGTTCCATTTTCTCTTTATGTCCTTAATTTCTTAAATTTTCACGCGTATTTTCTTCTATCGTAAATATATTATAACATCGGCATACACGCATAACAATATCCAAAATTTGCTTATTTTTTAACTTTGATTTGTTTTTTGACATTATCTCCCACTTTTTGCCCCTATTTTCTTGACATTTTCTTTTTATCGTAATACAATAATACCATGAGAAATAAAACAGATCAACAAGATTATTTAATCGATTTCCAATTTATTGATAACCCAAAACCCATAAACGACGTTCGTTTATACCAAGTCGGGAAAAAGTTTTGCAATCAAAACACTTATATCCCCCCTCACTTACATATTGACTGGTATGAATTGACCGTAATTCTCGGGGGAAAAGGGAAAATTTATACAAACAGTCAAACCGACTACGTGGAAGTTTCCGAGGGAGATATTTACTTGTCCTTCCCCGCAGATATTCACGCAATTGAATCAGACAACTCTTCCCCCCTAAAATATTCTTTTCTTTCTTTTATTTTGGACGGAAAGTCTTTTAAATCAAAATTCAAAAAAATAACGCAAGAGTTTTACGAATCAGAAAAACGAATTTTTCGCAATCCAAATGTATCTTTATTGTTAGAAATATTTTTATCAGAGTTTTTAACGCCCGCTTACAAGCAGGACGCTATGCTCTTACATACTTTAAATCAAATTCTAATTTTTACTTGCCGTAACTTTTTACATCAATCGGAAAAAACATTGCCCGTCAACGTAAGCAAAAATGAACTATTATGTTATTCCATCATGCGCTATATTGACGCAAATATTTTTTTGATAAAAAGTTTTTCAGACATATCCGATTATTTTAATTACAACTATTCCTATCTCTCAAAAGTATTTAAGCAAACAACAAAAACGACCATTCTCGATTATCTATCTACTAAAAAGCTAGAACGCGCAAAAATTCTTATTGATGAAAAGAAATTGTCTTTTACAAAAATTGCAGAAATACTCAATTACGCTTCTGTGTACTCCTTTAGTAAATCTTTTAAGTACCATTTCGGCATTTCACCTACTGAATATAAAAAATTAAATGATAAAACATAGTCTTTGATATGCATCCCAAAAGTTAGTACAACAACGGGAGAATTTCTTTCAAACTAAAAGAAATGAGCCCTGTACAGTACAGAACTCATTCGCAAATTTAATATTTTTTGTCTAAACTTTGGGGTGCATATCAATTTATTATTCTATTTTGCTTTATATTATTTTTACTATTGCGTTACGCCATATTGAATAATTATACGCAAAAATTGTCCCACTATTTCTTTGTCATTGCCATCAAAATATAGTATAACGACATCACTTTCATCTACAATCTAATATTGCTTTCAAGATCACATGTGCGTCCGGCTGAGTTTACTCGGTCGGATTTTTCTATTTCTTCAAACTCTCGGACATATACGCCTCTCCTTGTAAAATCTTTAATTTTTTATATTCAACTCGTACCTGCCCCCTTTCAATCAGCTGTGGCGATGTATAAAACGCATATTTTTTTCTTTTCCGTTGCCATTTTTCCACCTCCTTTTTTATTTTTTATCCTGTTATTACTTTCAGTATCTTGACTTTTTTCTTTTTAAGCGGTAAAATAGGGCGTGAAAAAGGAGTTATCCATTATGCAATTTTTACCCTTCAAAAACGAAGATTACGATACCATGTACGAGTTTATGCGCCCTTTATGGTTAGAAACCTATGGAAAAATCCTGCCAAAAGAGCAAATATTTTTCCTGCTCGATAAATACTTTTCTAAGGACGGAATCGCGCACTACCGTGCGCTTGGGTATCAGTATCGAAAAATCGACGATTGCGGCGTTTGCGTATTTGTAGAGCGCGAAACGGACGTGTATTTAGATAAACTGTACCTGCTCCCATCCGCACGAGGTAAAGGTTATCCTCAAAAAGTGTTTGCCATACTGCAAGAAATCGGCAAACCCATCACCCTCAACGTCAACGAGGCGAATGCACGCGCCCTCGCTTGCTATAAAAAGAACGGCTTTGAAATCGTACGGCAAGAGCTTATCGATTTAGGCAACGGTATGATCAATCGTGATTTTATTCTACAAAAAAGATAGTCCTTGTTGATTATCTTTTTTCTTTATAAGAAAAAATAATTTTTTTTTAATTTTTTTTATTTATTCGCTTGATTTTATAAAAATAAGCATATATAATATTATAAAATAAATATTATATAAATTGTATGGTTTGTTTGCATCGAAAAAATCGATTAAGACAGCGCATTTGAAAAGTTTTCTATAAGACGCATCCAAACAAATAGACACCCGACGTTGCCGAGCAAATATTTGTTTGGAAGGCTTCGTCGGGCTTTTTATATTCATTGGCACAAAAAAACGCTATACGCGGCGTTTAGAAAAAATATCCAAATTCAAGGAGAGAGTGAATTATGGTAAATAAAAAACAGGACTTGAGCGAAGTACGCTTTGCGTATGAAACTCCTATTGTGTCAATCACCGTTTTGCCGAGCGCAGACGTGATTCGCACAAGCGACCAAGAAATCGGGAGCGAATATCCCGATAACTGGGGTTTTTAAGGAGGGCACTATGAAAAGATCAACTTTGAAGAAAATGAAAATCTTTTTCACAGCTTGTTTTGCGTTTTTAGCGATTGGCGCTACCGCGCTTTTTGCAAGCCCTACCTCCAAGCACGCTGTGGCGGAAGAGACAACAGTGAATACAACCCTTGCGAGCAACGTTTATCAGACGAACGGCGCATCCGTACGTGTTTTTAATAACAAAAAACAAGAAGACGGTACGCGTAAGCTTGTAGAAACAGACAAGAAAGGTATTCGTTTCCACGTAGAAACGGGCGCAGGCTATCAAATCGCAGAAAACACCCCTTTGTTGGACGTGACCACCTTAAACGAAAAGAACGGCTCGTACAAACTTGCCGACGGCTACAAGACTTACACGCTTGTAATTCCTACGCGCTTACTTTCGGGCGATCTTTCCCTTTCGACGGATAAGGTAATGGCTATCGACACGTCGGAATATTGGTTCTCTGATGCAAACAAGAACTGGGAATCCGTTGCTTACATTTACAATATTCCAAAAGAAATGTACACGGACGAATTCTCTTACCGCGGCATTATTTGCGACGAAAACGGTACGCAAATCACTCAAACAAACGTCTCGAGAAGAACCCTTTCGTACGTTGCAAAAATGGCGTATAAGGACACGATCGACGAAAACTCGAATTATTGGGGCACGGCAGATTTGGATTCCCAAGCCGCGCCGTTAATCAAACAATTCGTTCCCACGTATAACGTTACGTATAAGGTAGGCGAAGCTACGACGACGGAAGAAGTCCTTTGGGGCGACGTTCCCCAACAAGTTCCGACGGAAAACGTCAAAGGCGCTTGGTATAACGAAACGCTTTGCGAAGAAGTAGACGTTTCGCAACCGCTCACGTATGACGGAAGCCAAAATTTCACGTTCACGTCGTCCGTAGCCGAAAACTTTGTTTTTACGGGAGTTAAGTATACAGATAACGGCTTTGACGTTTACGCAACCCTTCCCACCGAACACTTTGCACACAATGCAACCTTGAATCCCAGCGCGTTAGATATGGTAAACGGCGAAGGTGAAAAAATCACGCCGACGGCTATTTCCGTTATGGTGGAGGGTGAAGAAGCAAATGCAAAATCCAGACTTTGCATTTCGTTCAACTACCCCGACATTGAAAACGGCGACAAATTGACGATTTTGAAAACTTCCAATTTCTATTATAGCGGCGCTATGTACGAATTGGAGCAGGATTATACGTTTACTTATAACAATTCCAAGTGGGAACTTCCCCTTGGCTACATTTTGCAAGGCGACATTACTTCTATTGTCGACTTTGAAGAGAATGGCGAAAAAAATATTCGCATAACCTTCAATAGCGACTTCTTAATCAACGGCGACGCAACCCTTAGCGGGGACGTTTACGTCACTCGTACTGCGGATAATCACACAAACAAAGAAGTCATCGAAAACGGCTACTATTATTGGAATCAAGGTTCAAATAAAATCCTTGAGCTTCCTTTCGGCGCGCAAATTTACGGTAAAGAAGACGGCGATATTCTCACGATTACCGCAGGCACGAAACTCATTCAAAACAACGGCTTCTACGAATTTTCCGAAACGATCACCGCCACCTTCAACGGTAATGGTACTTGGGTATTGAATACGATGGAAACGGAAATCACCGCTTCGGAATTTATCTCTGCGGCTACGAGATCGGAAGACGGCTATCACTATATCGACGTACAAACGAATACAAACTGGGGCGTAACAGCAGGACTGACGGAACGCTTAATCAATATAGTGATCAACGACGGCGAGCTTGTTTACCACGATACGGACAACGTACACCAGTTCAATCCTACAAGAGTCGAATACCACGGCTATCCTATGCCGGATGGTTCCGGCTCTTACCAGCTTTTGCGTATTTACATTGACAGAGCAAGCTTAGCGGGCGACTGGGTAACCATTCCCGAAGGCACGGAATTCTGGCTTGGCAGCACCATCTTCAAATTAACGGAAGAAGTTAAATCCTACTTCGTTGATGACCAGAATGATGAATTTGCGGGCTCATGGGTAAACAACCCCACCATTACGGACATCACGAAAGATAATTTTACTAATATTCGTTGGGAGTTCACGAATCTTCGTTTTACAACGGATTCTATTTGGTCTTCGGCTGCAAATAACAGGATCGTTATAGACAGCACCTTTATCGAAGGCAACGGCATCGTTTGTGATGGCTCGATTTATACAAAGTTTTTCTATTACGGCGGTACAAACCAATTACTTGAACTCCAAGGCTTAAACTTCACGGCAAACGGCGGCTCTGTCACCTTAGAAAAAGGCATGATTTTGTGGTTGTTCAATAACAGCGGTGGCGGCTTCATGAGCGCATACCGTTTGGGCGAAGAAATTACGGTGAAAGTAAGCGGTGCAGCTGGCTCCTCCCTTTATAAGGACGTCGAGCTTTTGCGCGTTACCCAAGATAAAATCTCAAGTATAACGAACGATAATTCACATAAAAAGGAAATTCGTTTTAATTTGAACGACGTTTTCATAAGCGGTATTTACGCCGCAGGGAATATTGAAGGCAGCTCAACGCTGAACGGCGAGCCTACAACGAAGGGTTTTGTCTACGGCGGTGACGGCACAAGCGGCTATAAAGGGAATACCATCGTTGCGTTTACAGGCGAAGGATTTAACGGTAAACCCTTCCAAGCGTCTGCAATCGGCGATAAACTTTCGATTGCTGCAGGCACGAAAATTTGGCTTAAAAACGGCTACGTTCTCATCGTTGATGAATTGAATTACGTTTGGAACGGCTCGACTTATATTAAAGAAGTTGAAAACACCGTCACCTTCAGTATGGATAGCGTGGAAGGCGCAAACGTGCTTGTAGACGGCGTCGCGGTAAGCTCAGCTACTGTTACCACAGGTAAAAACGTGACCTTCACCGTAAGCCTTCCTAACGGCTATGGTATCGCAAGCGTTTTGAACGCTACGAAAAATGACGACGGCTCTTACACGACGAATACCGTTTGGGCAAACGTAACGGTGGAAATCGTAATAACGGAACCCATTATCCTTCCGAGCGTAATAAGCGTAGCGTTTGAAGGCACGAATGAATTGCGTATCTGGTTCGAAAAAACGGACGCTATCAGCGAAGTTACCGGCGGTAATTATAACGTTACGTTTAACGGCACGACGGAATTAACGCTGGGTGGCGTAATGACGCAGCCTACGCAATACAACTATTATGGTCTTATCAATGACGTTAATCACCAAATTCTTGGTTTTTACTTCGACGTAACCCAATTTGTAGCAGGAGACTATTTAAGCATTAAAGCAGGCTCCACCTTCTCGTTCGGTAGTTGGATCTTGCTCGTTGGCGAAGACATTACCGTTAGAATGGTCAGCGTAAAGGCAAACTTTGATAGTGCGGTATCTACCGTATCCTTCAACGGTACACAGCTTACAAATGGCGTTTCCACTCCAATATTGACCGTTAATAGAACTTCTCACACGGTCGTATACGGTTGGGTAGATAGCTCTAATTCCGCTATCTATGACCTTTCCGTTAAATTCGACGGCGAAGAGCAAGGCTCAAGTGGTACTTATACGGACGTTTACGTTACGGACGAATTAACAATCGACGTTACCACCAAGAAAAAGCAATTTGCGGTAACGTGGAGCAATCCTACTGGCGCAACGGTTAGCGTAACGGCAAACGGCTCGGCTATTGATAGCGGTGATACGGTTGAATATGGCTCAACGATTTCCGTAACAGCAACGGCAAACTCGGGCTATCAAGTGACAGGCATATCCGTATCTGGTGCAACGGATAACGGTGACGGCACCTATACCGTAACAGGCGCAACGAAAATTACAGTAACAGCGAAGAAAACGTATACAGTAACCGCAACGACAAGTGGCGCCATAAGCGTAAATCCCACTTCTATAACTGTTGCAGAAGGCGAAAGCGCAACTTTCACTCTTACCGTTCCTACGGATGCAACCATTAAAGCTAACGGCACGAAAATCAGCGGAACTTCTTATACTGTATCGAACGTAACGGCAGATACACCCATTGCATTTACAACTTGGTATAAAGTAAAAATAGTTGATAACGGTGGATCAGCAACATTAACATATTCTAATCCTAATGATAATAGCTCGGGTTCAGTAACAAGCGGACAGCTTTATCAACAGAATACTGTATTAAAGTTTGAAAATATTACGTATACTAATGATCGATCTCAAAGTTGTAAAATTGGTAATACCTCATATGCTGTGGGTGATACTTATACAGTAACAGGGGAAACCGAAATTACAGTATCTTCGTCGGGCGGCTGTCTTGTAGAAGGTACGATGATTACTCTCGCAGATGGCACGCAAAAAGCTGTGGAAGACTTGAAAGCAGGCGATATGCTCATAGTATTCAACCACGAAACTGGTAAATATGACGTTGCTCCTTTGCTTGTAAATACACACGCAACGGCAGCCGCTGAATACTACACGGTTATAAGCTTGCATTTCTCTAACGGTACCGTCTTGAAAATTGCAGACGAACACGCGGTATTTAGTAAAACTGCTAATAAATACGTCTATGTAAATGCGTTGAATGCATATGAGTTTGTAGGGCATGAATTTGTTTCGTCGATATACGAAAACGGTCAAGTTATCACGAAAATTGTAACGTTGGAAAATGTAACGATTGCGACGGAATACACTCGCATCTTTACCCCTGTAAGCGCATGGCATATGAACGTGATTGCAGACAATATATTAACTCTCTCAGGTAGAACAGTTAACTTCTTCGAATATGACGAAACTATGAAATATGACGAAGAAAAGATGCAAGCTGACATTGAAAAATACGGATTGTACACCTATGAAGATTTCAAAGACTACGTTTCCGAAGAAGTCTTTAATGCATTCCCCTTCAAGTATTTCAAAGTCGCAATTGAAAAAGGCGATTATACTTGGGATGAGTTGATGTTCTTGCTTAGTGAATACAACGAAAGCGATTCTGAAAAGTAAGTAGTATGTACCCAACAAAACACAACCGCTCGCGGATTTCTCCGCGAGCGGTTATTCTTTTATTCCCTATTATATACTATCCTAACGCGCGCATAATGCGTACGCGCGCGTAAAACACCGATTTTTGCGTTATTTCACGTGTCCGTGAGTTCTCTTCTCTGTCTCATCAAAAAAAGCCCGTTTTAACGGGCTTTTTTGTGTGTTTTTATTTTCCCTTAATCATCCCGACGTCTGCCGCCAAACATAATGAATACCCACAGCGCAAAACGCAAGAAATAAATGAGCGATGTCAAGAGCGACGCCACGTAGGTGTTTGCCGCCGCGTCCAGCATTTTGTCCGCATACGGCAGTTCTTCTTTCGTCAGTACCCCTTCCGCCACAAGCATTTGTTTTGCGCGTCTGCTCGCGTTAAATTCCACAGGCAGGGTAACGAGCGCGAAAACGGTCGAAAGTCCGTAAAGGGCAACCCCTGCAAGCGCCAAATACCAACCCATGTCCGAGTTTTGCGTGGAAGCTACGGCAAAATCCAAAATCAAACCGATTAAAACGAGCGGCATTGCCAGCGCGCTACCGATATTCGTGATCGGCACAAGCACTTGGCGCAGTTTGTAAAGGGGGTACCCCTTTTTCTTTTGCATTACGTGCCCGATTTCGTGCGCCGCAACGGCTACCGCCGCAATCGAGTCCGAACCGAACGTACTTTCCGAAAGGTTTACCACCTTTTTCGTCGGGTGATAGTGATCGGAAAGGTGTCCGCGCACTTTCCCAACTGAAATGTCGTTCACGCCGTTCGAGCGGAGCAACCGTCTTGCCGTATCGTAGCCCGTCATACGCGACTGCGTCGGCATATTTCCGTATTTATTAAACGCGCGATGGACTTTCATGCTCGCACTCGCACCAATCGCCGCGCAAAGCAACATCACGCCTATGCTGATGATATAATAATACATAATTTCTCCTTATAGCACACACTTTTTTGTTATTATATTGTGCTATTATCTATACTTATACCCGTTTTTTGTGATTATAAATCAATCGCAAACGGATACAATTCCGATTTTGTCACGCCGCGATCCTTTGCCGCGCGTTTCAAAGCCTCCTTTTTATCCAAGCCTGCCGCCATATAGTGTTTGATATGCTCGACTTCCGAAAGGGCGTTCAAAGGGCTTTCCCCTTCCTTCGCGCCTTCCACCACAAGCACGTACTCGCCGCGTTTCTCCCCCGCAAGCCCGTCTTTGAGCGTAAAATTCACCGCTTCTTCGTGAAGTTTCGTAATTTCGCGTACCGCGCAGGCGTTGCGATCGCCAAATACTTCATACATCGCCTTAATATCCTTGTCAACGTCCTGCGGCGCGGAGTGGAACGCAAGGGTTAAATCGCTATCCTTGTACTTTTCCAAAACCGATTTTTTCTCGCTGTTTTTATCGGGTAAAAAGCCAATGAACGCGAACCTGCCTGCCGGTAATGCCGACAAAACAAGCGCCGCAACAAACGCGCACGCACCAGGAATTAGGGTGTACGGTTCGCCGTTTTCACGCAGGATTTTACAAACAATATTCCCTGGGTCGGACACCACGGGCGTGCCCGCGTCGGACACCACGACAACCTTCTCGCCACGTCTGCTTGCCGCGAGAATTTTCTCCGCCGCTTCCGTTTCATTGAATTTATGGCACGCGTATAAAGGTTTTTTGATCTCATAGGCGTTCAAAAGCTTGATGGTATGCCGCGTATCCTCACAAAAAATCACGTCCGCGTCTTTCAAGGTCTCCAATGCGCGGAGTGTAATATCTTTCAAATTTCCTATCGGCGTCGCTACAAAACTAACCATATTTTTCTATCCTTTTTACTCTTTCAAATTTACAATCGTTTCTAAAATCTCACACCCAGGCTTACCGCCTTTCACGCCTTCCACCATCACTAAATACGGTTTCGTTGCGTACCTGCCCCCCACGAATTGTATTTTTTTTACTTCAATATTCACTTCTTTTAAGTGATAGCACACCTCGGGAAGTCTGTCCGCACGATGGAGCATACAAATCCTGCCGCCAAACTTCAACGCAAAGCTCGCCGCTTTTGCAATCTCTTGTAGGGTAAGCGTTATTTCCTTTCGGCATACCGCTTTGTGGTATTCGTCGTTATCAAAACCGCTCCCCGCGCGCTCATAGGGTGGATTGCAAAGCACAAGCGAGAATTTCTCGCGGTAGTCTTCTTTAATTTCCTGCAATTTACAATTTTCCACCGTAAAATTCTCAAAGCCGTTGTATTGCGCCGTTTTTATCGCCAAATCCGCAAGCTCTTTTTGCATTTCAAAAAGCGTAAAATCTAACCCTGCCACGTCTTTATTAAGAGCGTAGAAGTGAAACGCAACAATTCCGCTCCCCGCGCAAAAGTCTGCGATTTTATCCCGTTTTCTCGCTTTTGCAAACCGAGAAAGGAGCACCGAATCGGATGTGAAGCGGTATAATCTCGTGTCTTGCACGATTTTCAGTCCGTCGATGAGCATATCTTCCAGCACTTCGTATTCGCCGAGCGTAATTTCCATACCACCACTCCTTTCCTTTATTTCCCGTATAGTATAGCAGTTTTTCTCTAAAAAGTCAATAGCGCGCGCTTCATTCGCATACTTTTTCCTAAAAACAACCAAGCTGTTTTCGTGAACACTCTATCCAAAACCTTATCAAAAAATATAGCGGAGCTAAAAAAACTACTCCCTTCCGAAGATATTTTGACCTATTCCTTTGCCTCACAGGACAGCGTTTCCTGCGCAATTATCTATGCAGACGGAATTGTGAATAAACAGCTTTTAGGCGACCTCATCGCCCGTCCGCTTTCTCGCACTTTTCTTAAAAATGAAGGGGGCAGGGTTGCGTTGAACGCAGAAACACTTGAAAAACTGCTCCTTTTTCCCGAACTGAAAACGGCAGATAATTTCCAAGATGCCGTCAAAGAAATTTTAGACGGAAATAGCCTTTTGCTTGTGGACGGCGTCACTATGGGCTTTATCGTTGGGGCAAAGCTTTTACCCAACCGCGCGGTGATGGAGCCGCCGACAGACGTTGCCGTTAAAGGGCCGAGAGAGGGTTTTATTGAAGACGTAAAGACGAATATGTCACTCGTTAGAAAACGCCTTAAATCCCCCGATTTACGCTTTGAAACCTTGCGCGTTGGTAGACGGTCGGATACCGCCGTCACTCTTTGTTATCTTTCAGGCACAAGCAACGCCGATGTGCTTGCGGACGTTAAGCAAAAAATCCAAAAAATTGACGTGGATCATATCCCCGATTCGTCCTATATTGCCGCGCTCATTTCCCCGAAAAAGCATTCTCTTTTTCACATGCTCGGCTCCACGGAAAAACCGGATATCTTTTGCGCGAAAATCGCGGAAGGAAGGGTAGGAATCTTGGTTGACGGCTCACCCATCGCGCTTACCGCGCCCTATCTTCTAACGGAAGGCTTGCAAAGCAGCGAGGACTATTTCCACTCGCCCTTTGTTTCTACCACCTTTCGCTTTTTACGCTTACTCGCACTATTTGTCGCCATTTTATTGCCTGCGTTCTACGTTTCAGCACAGCTTTTCAAGATGCAGCTTTTACCTCTTGGGCTTATGCTAACGATTGCAAGTAGCGTCCGCGAATTGCCGCTCTCGCCAAACTTGGAAATGTTCGTCGTGCTATTCTTGCTCGAAGTCTTGAAAGAAGCGAGCGTGCGAATGCCCAAATACGTGGGTATGTCCCTTTCCGTTGTTGGGGCTTTGGTGCTCGGCGAAACGGCGGTCTCTGCAGGATTTTTGTCCACGCCCGCGATCATCATTGTCGCTTTTTCAGGAATTTGTCTTTACACCGTGCCTAATTTTGTGGAAACAGGCGGGGTTCTCCGTTGGCTTTTTCTTCTCGTCGCAGGGAGTATAGGTCCTTTCGGCATCGTGCTTTTATTGACTTTCTTGTTATATTACCTTATCACAACGGACGGGTTTGGCGCGCCGCTTCTTGCGCCTTTTTCACCCCTTTTACCCCGTGATTTGCGTGATACTATTGTAAAATATGACGTATCAAACTTAAAAAAGCGACCCGCATCTCTCAACTCTAAAAACAAAACTCGTTTGCATGAAAATATGTAAACGAGTATACCATGTACGCGTTGAAATGCGTTTCGAAGGAGTTTTAGTATGGTTTTAGCCCAAAATAAATCGAATGATCATCAAATCTACGCAAGGCAAATCGCATTTGTCGCGGCGTTTCTTCTCCCCGTATCTAAATTTTTGGAAGTTCCTTCCATTCTCGCGCGTTTTACCGCGGGCGATCTTTTATTTCCCGCTCTTTTGCATCTTCTCGTGCAGTCGCTTATCTTGCTCGCAATTCTATACGCGGCGTGTCAATCGGAAAAAACACTCGGCGAAAGGTTGCGTGATACGTTTGGAAAAGGGGCGATTGTCTTTTACTTGCTTTTTGCTCTTTATTTTCTCTATGCGGCGGCGCTTCCGCTTTTAGATATGGAAAAATACGTTTACGCGGCATTTTTTGATACAGCGCCCACCACCTTTTCTTTCGGCGCGTTCTTTCTCGTCAGCGCCTACGTTTGCACGAAAGGCATTAAGGCGATCGGCAGAAGCGCCGACCTTTGCCTATTTTTATTTCTGCTTCCCTTCCTTGCATTGATCGCGATGTCACTCACAGACGCGGATTTTTCCAATTTACTGCCATTTTTCGGGGAAGACCTGCGGCAAAGTAAAATCGCTTTTACCTACACCGCTCCCCATTTTTCCGATGCAGTACTTCTAATGCCCTTAATTTTTAATCTTCGTTATCAGAAGGGCGACGGTAAAAAAATCATGACGGGTTATGGAGTAGGCGCAATCTTTACCCTGCTTTTTCTCGCTGTTTTTTATGCGGTTTTTTCTTCGCTCGCGCCGAGAGAACACTACGCATTTTCCAAAATCGCGCAATATTTCCCCGCGCTTAAAATCGTAGGAAGAATCGATTTGATATTTATCTACCTTTTGTCAATCGTGCTCATTCTCTACACCTGCCTCCCCTTGCAATATTCCACCCTTTTGCTTGGCAAAAGCTTAAATCTACCAAAAAAGACAATCCTTTCCGCCATTTTGAACGTTTTACTCTTCCTTTTCGCGTTGTTTTTTAACCGCCGATACAACCTTTTTTACCATTTTATTTCACGTGAAACATTTTTGGTTTTTTTCTTGATTGCGGACATGCTACCCTTGTTTTTACTTTTTTTACCGAAAAACAGCGGAAAAACCGCAAAAAATAACCGCCCAATAAAGGAGTCCGCCGATGCATAGAGCGCACGTAAAAAATACCGTTCGATATTATATCGTTATTATTGCTTTGCTTGTGTTTTTGTTCTTCTCGAACGATTTTGGATTGCTCGACGTGCAAAAAACGGCAATTATTACGGCGGCAGGAATCGATCGAGAAGGCGATGAATTTATCGTGACTTCCCAGCTCGCGATTCCGCAATCTTCGAGTCAAGGCAAACAAACGCAATCGGTACAAATTGTTAGCCGCGGCAAAACGATTGCGGACGCATTCGATCAAATCAACGCAAAAACGGGTTGGTATCCCAAGCTCGTCTTTTGCAATTTAATCGTGCTCGGAAAAGAAACAACGGCGTATAACGTTTTCGACGCACTCGATTTTTTCCTTTTGGACGAGTACCTTTCCGACGATTGTCTTGTTGCGACCTGCGACGGGCTAGCCAAAGATATTCTCAATACCCAAGCGCTCGTTGATCCCTCGTCTTCCGTTGCGATAAGCAAAGTCCTTTCCGCGCACGCCATGCGCGTCGGATCTACCCTGCCCGTATCCTTGCGCGAGTTTGCAAGCGGATATTTTTCAGATAGTTCCGCGGGCTACTTGCCCATTCTCAAAACCGAGCCACAACAAGAAGAAATCAATCAAAAGGACGAAACGTCGCAAAACCCCGATTCTAATTCTTCTCAAAATGGGGAAAACGGTAGTTCGGGGGAATCAAGCGGTCAAAATACAAGCTCCGAGCAAGATAATTCTTCAAGCTCGCAATCTTCCGAATCAACTCAAAACGGTAAATCTACGCCAAAACAAGAAAATAAGCCCGTCTTTTCCGCAAGCGAAACGGCGTTATTTGTCAAGGGAAAGCGCGTAGGAAAGCTCAATGCAAGCGAGTCTTTTGCTTTTAGCGCGGTCAAAAACGAGCTTCGCCTTGCACCTTATTCCGTAGAAAAAGGGGAAAATACTTGCGCGCTCAATATCAAGAATAATGCGGCAAAAGTCCGTTTGAAGGTTGGAAAAGACGGTCATGCGCAGCTGCAAATCAAGCTTTCACTCACAGCAGGCCTACTCGATTATTCCAAAGCCCTGCCTTTAGAGGAAAATGCGGATATGGGCGACGTACCGAGCGGCGTCTTTGCCGCGGCGGAGAAAAAACTTGCAGGGGACGTGCTTTCCACCTACGAAAAATGCCGTAGCTGTGGCTGCGATCTTTTCGGTGCGCGTGAACTTCTCATTAAGTACAAAAGCCGTAATTTCCACCGCTTTGCAAACACTCTTTTAGAAAACAGCGCCGCCACGGTAAACGTCCATTTCAAAAACGTACGTTAACCGCGATAAACGAGTTATCCACAAACACTCGTTCGGCTTTTTTGTACACGTTTTTTTCGATAAAAATTATCCACATTTTCCACTTGTCAACTTTTGT
This sequence comes from Clostridiales bacterium, assembly GCA_015071005.1. Taxonomy (GTDB): domain Bacteria; phylum Bacillota; class Clostridia; order Christensenellales; family Borkfalkiaceae; genus Scatosoma. Next base: position 328,244 of record SVIG01000001.1, read on the forward strand.
GGATAAATATCGAACGCCGTCGAATTTTGTCAAAAAATACGATTATAAATTACCGTATAACCGTCAAATCGACCCTTTTGGGGGTAACTGTGGATAAGTAAGGGGTTGTCCACCGACAACTTTTAGAAACGGTGGATAACTTTTCCAGTTCTTTCAGTAAAAATACCAATTTTTGCTATTTTTAGGCTTATTTTATATAAAATAGGCTGATTTTGGTGGATAACTACCCCAAAATCAGCCTTTCAAAAATTCTTAACTTTCACTTTTTTGCGTGGATAACTTTTTAACTGACTGTGGAAAAGTGTTAATTTTTATTCAAAAATAGAGCTTTTTGTGAAAAAATAACGGATTTATCCACAAACATTCGTTCTTTTTTATAAAAACTGAAAAGTTATCCACACTTATCCACAAGATTTTTTTATTTGTATATTTGTATAATCTTATTTTTTATATGAAAAAACGGCGATATTTTCGCCGTTTTTCTCTTATAAAAATAGACCTAAAATACCCACCAAAGGATTATGTTCATATAAAACTTTTACCACGTACGTGTCCGCAAAGTATCCCGAAATCGTATCGGAAGGGAACAGCGTCAAAATACCAACGATCACACTCAAAATTAAGAAGGCCTGCAAAAAACCGACCAACGCACCAAGAAGGGAGTTGATTCCGTCTAAAATGGGAATGCTATCCGCGACTTTCGTGAGCGCTTTGCGAAGTATTTTGATTAAAATCTTGATTAGAATGAATACGACAAGCCCACACAAAAGCAGGCAAAGGAGTCTTGAAACCGTCGAGCCGAGCACCATACCGAGCGTTGTACCAGGTGCCAACGTCGAATCCGTCGTTTTTAAGATAAGCTTTGCGATTACGGCAGGCAGGTCGGCGTGTTTGACCGCTTCTTCTGTGCCAATTGCGGAAATATCGACGTTAAATCCCTTCCAATCGGAAAACCAGTTCGTCAAGCTTTTTGTCAATGCGCTTCTCGCACCGAACAGTCCGCCCGTAGCATTCATAAAGGGTTTGGCGAGCGCTACTGCTAAAATCAATGCAACCAACGTGGATATAAAACCGAAAAAACAATCGATGAAACCTCGTTTTGCGCATACGATTGTGAAACCTATCACAAATAAGAGCGCAATTCCGTCGGCAATCCAATGTTGCCAAGAGGCTGCGCATAATTTATAAAACATTCTTCCACCTCCTTTATAGTATATCTTTTTTCTATCTCTTCTAAACGCTTTTTAAGTATACCATACTTTTTACTATTTTTCAAGAGTAAACGTGAAATTTTCTTTTTACCGTTTGTAAAAAGCTTTTTCGGTCAATACTTATTTCATTATGGAATACTCTTTTCACGTCTTTAACAAGCTTGCCGCCGATGGTGTAGCTCTTTCTCTCGATCGACTCTTAAAACGGGATTTTCAGCAGAAAAATCAAAAAAAGACGGGGGCAGGTACGAGTTCAACGGAAAATTCTGAACTTTTTAACGCGCCGCCCGTTATCGTTTGCGTAGGGAGCGATCTTGTTATCGGGGACAGTTTAGGTCCTATTACGGGTTCTATGCTGCGCTATAAAACACAGGGCTTAAACGTTTTTATTTACGGCACGCTCGCTTCCCCTGTTACCGCAAAAGAAATCAAGTATATTCGCGCCTTGTTGCAAGACGCCCACCCCAATAGTCAAATTGTGACGGTGGACGCCGCCGTGGGAGAAGAAGGGGACATAGGGCTTATCAAGCTTTCCGATTCCCCCTTAAAACCTGGGGCGGGCGCGCAAAAAAAACTTGGCGCGATCGGCGATATTTCCGCTTTGGGAATCGTCGCGGAAAAATCGGTGGCAAATTACGGGCTTTTGAATACCACTCGTTTGAATTTGGTGTATACAATGTCGGAAATTCTTTCCGATGGGATAGCTGCTTTGCTTTGGAATCGCTGTTCCAAAAACAATACCCCATCAAAAAACGTTGACATTTATAATCGAGAAGTGCTATAATACTATTCGTTAGGAAGGTTTTCGGAAAACACTTCCTTTGTCGAGAATTCGACGAATAAAAAAACCGAGGTACAACTTATGAAAAACGTCTCTATGACCAAGCGACTTTGCCGCGCAGGAATTATTGCCGCACTTTACGTCGCGTTCACTTATGCTTTTATGCCCTTTGCTTTCGGCCCTTTTCAAATCCGACCGGCAGAGGCGCTTTGTATTTTACCGCTTTTTTACATAGAAGCTGTGCCTGCTCTTTACGTGGGTTGTATGATTTCAAATTTGGCTTCTCCGTACTTCTTTTACGACGTTATTATCGGTTCGCTTGTTACCTTGCTTGCGGCGCTCATCACGTACATGGTAGGCAGAGTTTTGAATAATGAGCCGTTAAAGCTTGGCATCGGCGGTATATTTCCCGTACTTTTTAACGCGTTGTTTATACCCCTTATTATCGTTTTTCTTTGCGGTGGAGCAAACGGATATTCAAGTGCGTGGACGGCGTATTTCGCCTTTGCCGGTTCGATTTTTTTAACGGAAGCGGTGTGGATATACGCGCTTGGTACACCCTTATATTTATCCTTGCGGCGTATTCGAAAAAACGTGCGCTTTTTGCAATAAACCTTTATAAAATACTATGATAAAAGACCCACGGTTATGTGGGTCTTTTTTTTGCTAACTATTGAATTAGTCTTCGTTGTTGTTTCCGCTGTTACCAAGGAAAATACCGAAGAAATCATTGGACTGTTTCATCGACGTACCGCCGGTTGCGCCGCTTCCAGACGAAGGTTTTCTATCGCGGTTGAAGGGTTTCTTACCAAAACCGCCACGGTTGCCGCCACGGTTAAAGCCGCCTTTGCCGCGCGAATTTCTTCTATCGTTTCTATTCCCACGTCCGCGTTCGCGATCGTTTCTTGCGGGGATTGCAGGCGCGTCGGGATCTTCCAAGTTTTCGGGAATAATCACGATGTAGCGGTTAGGTTCTTTACCTTCGCTTTCCGTGGAAATACCTTCTCTTTCGGAAAGCGCCGCGTGAATAATTCTTCTTTCATAAGGGTTCATCGGTTCAAGCGCAATCTTTTTGCCCAAACGAATCGCTTTTTGCGCAAGGTTTTCCGCGAGCTTGTTCAACGTGTTTTCACGGCCTTCGCGATAGTTGTCGCAGTCTACGACTACACGCTTATAATCGTCTCTACCCGTGTTGCCAACCGCGCTTGCAAGCGTTTGAATCGCGTCGAGCATCGCGCCTTTTTTACCGATAACCGACGTTGTATTTGCCGTCGTCACGTTGATTTCAATCTTTTCGCCTTCGGAAACAAGTTCCGTGCAAGCTTTGATATTCAAAAGCTCGAACAAGCCTTCCAAAAACGCTACCGTTCTTTCGCCGTCCGTACCGTCAGCGCTTACAACGGGAAGGTTTTTTTCTTCCGCTGCTTCCACCGTTTCGCTTTCTTTTACCGCGATTTCTACGCGCGCTTTAATCGAACCGAAAAGTTTCTTTTTGCCTTCTTCCAAAACGCGAATATCCGCTTGTTCTTCGGTAATACCAAGCTCTTTCAAGCCCTTTTCAACGGCTTCGTCTACCGTCTTACCCGTAAATTCCGTATATTGCATAGTTTACTCCTAACGCCGCTCTTCCTTCGCGGCTACATAATTCTCTCTAATTAATTCTTTTTACGCTTATTTTCCGCAGATGCTTTTCCTGCGCGTTTTGCCGCTTCTACACGGTCGCTTGCGGTGTTTGCGAAACGTTTTTCGACTGCCGCCGCTTCCTTTTTCGCTGAACTTCTATCAACGAAGAAGTTAATCAACAAAGTGGACACCATTGAGAACAGGTTACTCGTGATCATGTAAATCGAGAAAGCCGAGCTGTACATGAACGAGAAGATAGCGAACATACCGGTCATAATGATCATCATCATTTTGCCTTGACCTTTGCCTTGTCCGTCTACCGTTTGATATTGCTGCTGTTCCTTTTGCGAGCGTTGCATAACGACTTGTTGAAGCAAAATCGTACCGATCGAAAGCCCGATTAAAATGAAATAACCGTTCGATTGATTCTTATACGGTTTCAATTCCGCAGTAATCTCGTTGTACGCGTCTCTCTTATAAACTTCCGAGCCGGTTTTTTCTTGAATGTTACCAAACGAAACCTTACCTACGCCGTCTACCTTAAACTTTTCCTGCTTTGCTTCGGATTTGAAAGCGGAATAGCTTAATACAGGGTGTTTATACGTCGCGTCGACCGACCAAACGTTTTTAATCCAAAGGAACTGCGTATTTTTCGATACTTTCTTTTGATAGGTTTCTTTTACGGCAAGCTGTGCTTGCGAGCGGAAATAAGCACGGATTGCAAACGTCTTCTTTTCTACGTCCGTACCTTCATAATCCTCTGCAAGAGCGTCAATTTCCGTCATAAGTTCGGTGTCATTTGTAATTTTTTGAACGTCTGCGTAATATTCCTTTTTCGTAAGCTCCGCACGTTCTTTTCTCGTTTCAAACGCCTTTTCAGGATCGGCTACGGCAAGCGTATATTTTTCTACGTCTTTTTCTTTAACGGTATACTTACCCGTGTAGTAAATATAATTTTTAGGATCGTTATCCGCTACGGTAAACTTGACTTCCAAGCCTTCTCTTTCGCCTGTTTCAGTATTGATAATCGGCGTTTCTACAAAGATAGTGTTCTCTTCCGTAAAATCGGGGGTATATTCATAGAAATTCTCGTTATATGCGTTTACGAGCGTATTATAATTTTTGACGTTGGAATACTGCGCGAACGCGTTAAACGCGTTAATCGCAACGATAAAGATAACGAGCGAAACGATCATGGGTAAGCACGCTGCAAACACGGAAAAACCGCCTTCGCGTTGCATTTCCATAACCTTTTGGTTATACATTTTTTCGTCGTTTGCGTATTGCTTTTTCAGCTTTTCCATTCTTTCTTTGTTTTCTTTCATGCGGTTGTTTTGCTTACGCATGGAAACTCTTTGATAAATATCAAGAGGAAGGGTAATCGCCTTCAAAGCTAAAGAAAATAAAATAACGCCGACGCCAACTACGCCCACCCCGTTAATGAGTAAGCGAATTAAATTTCCCAACCAGTTTAACGAGACGTCAAAAGTCTGTCCGTAAACGGGAAGAAAAACGTCTTTTAATCCATTCATAATTACCTACTTTATTATCCAACGGACGGAAAAACCGCCGCGCTGTGACTTAAAAAATATTTTTTGCGTTTTTGAAACGCTTGTATTCTAAATTATAGCAGCCACCGTTTTTTGAAATAGGGTAAAGGCGCGGGATCGTATCCGCCTTTGGAAAAGGGATTACACCGCAAAATTCGCCACATGCCAAGTAAAATACCTAAAATCACCCCTTTATTGTTGATACATTCAAGGGTATATTGCGAACAGGACGGCACGTATTTACAGGTGTTTTTGGAAAGGTATTTTTGATAAAAGCGGATCATACGCATACAAATCCCTTTTAGAAAGGGTTTGAATATTTTTTTGCGTAAATATTTCCAATTTGTACGGAAAAGGGAGGGGAAATATCCGCTTACAGCTTCTCTTTTTGAATAATCCATCGTAGCTGCGTTTGAAAGGTGTTAAAAGAGTATTCTTCGCTGACTTTCGGAATCAATAAAAAAGAATACGTGCCCTTCATCTCTCCTTGCGTCAAACGGAAGGCTTCTCGAATTAATCTTTTCACACGGTTTCTCTGCACGCTTTTTCCGTGTTTCTTACCGATCGAAATTCCCATTCGCATCTGTTCTGCAGGACGGTAAATTACGGTCAAAGAAGAAGAAAACGCGCGCTTTCCGTTTTTGAAAAGTCTTTGAAAATCCGCTTGTTTTTTTAATCTTAAATACTTCATTTTTTCTCTACGAGAGTATTTGTTTCCAAAATCCCTATATCATAAAAAAATGGCAAATCCTCTCCTTGCTATGCAAGGAAAGGAGTTGTTCTTTCTATTTTTTTCAGTTTAGATTAGTGCGTAAGTCTCTTTCTGCCCTTCGCTCTACGTCTCTTGAGTACCTTTCTGCCCGCCGTCGTTGCCATTCTCTTACGGAAACCGTGTACTTTGCTTCTCTGTCTCTTTTTGGGTTGATAGGTTCTTTTCATAATCTTTTCTCCTGATTTGGTTTTTTATCTTTTTCTTTTTCTCATTTTTTCATTGTTACCGCAGTTACCCACAATAACTTTCATATTATACCGCAAAGGTAGGAACTCCGTCAAGCGTTTTCACGGCGTTTTTCTTTTTTACCCTGCGTTTTATCCCTTTTTTCGGCTTTTTTTTCTTATTCCGCAGCGCGCGTTCTCATGGGCAAAATCAAATATTGATACGCCTTATCTTCCAAGTTTTCGAGCGTGAAGGGGGATACCGACGTATTGAAGGAAATGAGCACTTGTTCTTCATCAAGCGCTTTTACCGCGTCTAACAAGAATTTACCGTTCATCACGATCTTCAATTCTTTACCGTCTAAATCCGCGTTCATTGTTTCTTCTACTTTCCCCATACCCGAGTTTGCGGAAAGCACGATTTTGCCGTTTTTAATATCCAGCAAAACGCGGTTGTTTTTCTCATTTCTAATCATGACGGAAGCGCGTTCCAAACTCTCGATTACGTCCGCTCTTTTCACGGTGACACGAGTCGTGAAATCGATAGGGAAAATATTTTCTTTCTTTACGAATTCGCCTGCGTACAAACGGGAGTTAATCACCGTATTTTGTACTTCTACGGAAAGCATATTTTTGCTCGCGTAAATCTTAATATCGTCTTCTCCGTCGAGCATACGCGCAATTTCCGTAAGCGTTCTTGCGGGACAAACAATCTTCATATCCACGCTGCTTTCTTCCACGTCACAGGTCGCACAAGCCATTCTCACGCCGTCGAGCGCGGTCACGTTCAATTTACCGTCCTTCGTTTCCAAAAGCGCACCCTTCAAAAGAGGACGGGATTCGTCCGTCGCACAGCAAAATACAATCTTAGAAATGATATTTTTAAGCGTGTTTTCCTTCATAGTGAAGTAGTCCTTATCCGCGTTGTCCGACGTGTTAAATTTCGGATAATCAGCCGCGGAAAGGGTTTGCATATACGTCTCGCTATCCGTGTAACGGATAAAAATACCCGTTTCATCCGAAACAACGGTTACTTCAAATGCGGAAATCTTATTCACAAAGTCCGCAAAGGTTTTACCAGTAACGCAAAGCTCGCCTTCTTCCAAAACGTCCGCAATAATCTTTTTCTCGATTGAGATTTCGCCGTCGTATGCCGTAAGCGTCAAGCCGTCGTTTTCCGCTTTTAACTTAATACATTCCAAAATAGGGTTGGTCGTTCTCACCGCGCAAGCCTTGCTTACCGTCAAAGACGCGTCCGCCAAAATCATACCGTCGCAAATAAATTTCATAAGTAATTTTCTCCTCGTTTTTTCAATAAATTGAAAAACAGTTTATTTTCCCTACCATTGTACCATACGTAGTCTTTTTTTGCAAGCAAAAAACGCGTGTAAAACGCGTTATTGCATAGATTTTTCCAGTTTTTAGATATATACGATTCTCTTTAAGGGTTTTATTTTCTTAAAATATCGGACAGTGTACGCCGTACCGCCTTCTTCCTTTCTCAAATATGCCACGAGCACGTCCGCTCTATCGCACATATATCGGTTTCTTTCCAAAAAACAATTCCTTGTATACGTTTCCGAAAGCAGGACTTTCTCATCGGCTTTTTTCAAAATAGACGCGTACCTGCCCTTATCCTTTCCCGAAAAATTCTGTTCTTGGCCATAGTAAGGAATGCAGGCAATCAATTTTACTTGCGGAAATTTTTTCTTGCAGGCAAGCACCGTCTCCGCCGCGAGTAAGTCAAACCCCATCGCCATGCCCGTATAAAAATTTTCCACGCCGTCGTCGATTAACGCAAGCACGTATTTTTTTAAGAGTTTTGGGCTAAAATCCTTATCGAGCGTGCGGTGGCCGGTGAACGCGCAGCTTTTTATCGGTTCATTTTGTTGTATCGTTAACTGTTCCATACGCGTCCTCCTTTTTCTTATTTATAAGAAAACCAATCGCCTATATTATACCACGGCTTTTCATTTTGTCAAGCGACTACTGACACACTTTTTTGTCGAATTGCAAACTTTTTTCATTCATGGTTCCCTTGATTGAGTATCTTAAAATAAATAATAAAGAAGTAGTATTAGTAGTAGAGTGTTGTGGAAAGGTGGACAACCTTCTTATTTTTAACAAAAAAAGCCTTTATTTTCCAAGCAAATCTCAATTTTTCGCAGAGGTGGACAACCCCTGTTTTTACTGTGGATAAAATTGTGGATATTTTGTGGAAATGTGGGCAAAAAATTCAAACGTGTCATAAAAATAAAATTTTATAATAGTAAATAAATCGAATAAAAATACAAAACCTTTGAATATCCACAAAAGTTATCCACCTGTTGATAACTTTATACACCAAATAGTGGAAAAGAGTTGCGTTTCTTTTATAGGCGTGGTATAATATGTTTGCTATGGAAATTCGCAATATCAACGAAATTTATCAACAGGAAATCGTCAAAAATAAGGAAAAACTCGACGCGTTTCGCGCTTTGCTTTTGGAATACAACCAAAAGTACAATTTAACGACGATTTTGGAAGAAAAAGACGTCTATTACAAGCATTTTTTGGATAGTGCGGCAGGAATGGATCTTTTCACAAAGGGCGCACGCGTGGCTGAAATTGGCTCTGGCGCGGGTTTTCCGTCGATGGTATTAAAACTCCTTCGCGACGATCTTTCCTTTGACCTTTTTGAAAGTGTAGGCAAAAAATGCGAGTTTTTGCGTGCCGTTGTGGATAAATTTCAGCTTAAAAACGTGCATATTTATAATTTACGCGCGGAAGATGGGGCGAAAGATTCTAAGTTCCGTGAAAAATATGATTTTGTGACGGCGAGAGCGGTCGCGAGAATGAATACCCTTTCCGAATACTGTCTGCCGTTCGTGAAAAAAGGCGGTAAATTTATCGCTTATAAGAGCGGCGATACAACGGAAATTGAAGAGGCGCAAAACGCCTATAAAACGCTTGGCGGAAAACTCGTAAACGTCATAGAATATTCCCTTCCCGAAGACTACGGCGATCGAGTGCTTGCCATCGTTGAAAAGGTAAAACCCACGCCGCCGAGATATCCAAGGGGGCAAGGAAAAGAACGGAAAAATCCGTTATAATTAGAAAAATGGGAGTACCATGTACGAATTGAATACAAAAAACGGCTTACAAGAATATTTGTAAGCCGTTTTAATTTCGGTGAAAAAGCCGAGAATTACAAGGTGTCTGCATCGTCGCCCGATTCGTCTTTTTCGGGTTGATTGCTCTTTTTGAAACGCACGTCTTCCAAACGGAAGTCTTTATAAATCCAACCGCCGTTTTTATCGTCGAATTTCACTTTTACCAAGAGTTTAAGCATATTGACGGATGCAACGAGTCCCTTTCCTTCGAGTGTGCTCACTTCCGAGCCAACTTTCGGCATTTTTTTGCTTACGTCCGCATAGTAATCGTTTTCGTAGCTCAAACAGCACATCAGTCTTCCGCAAAGACCGCTGATTTTTCCAGGATTAAGGGAAAGACCTTGCGTTTTTGCCATTTTTACGCTCACTTTCTTAAATTCGGGCATATTGCCTGCGCAGCAACAAACTCTGCCGCAGGGTGCAAGTCCGCCAAGATATTTCGTTTCGTCGCGCGTACCTACTTGGCGAAGCTCGATACGGTTGTGGAAAGAGGTTGCCAAATCCTTGACAAGTTCTCTAAAATCCACACGATTTGCCGAGGTGAAGAAAAAGGTGATTTTGCTGCCGTCGAACGCGTATTCGCAGTCCACGAGCTTCATCTCCAAGCCGTGCTTGATAATTTTTTCCTTGCACGTTTGCATGGCTTGCGGTTTCTTTGCTTCGCAAGCGTTGTAAAAATCGGTGTCCTTTTGCGTTGCGATACGAATGACCGGCTTTAAGGGCTGCACAACCTCGTCGTCGGGTACTTCCTTTTCAGGATACGCCACCCACGCATATTCAAGTCCGCGTGCGGTTTCGACTACAACGGGCATATTGCGCTCGTATTGATCGCCTGCTTTGGGCGAAAAATAATAGAGTTTTCCGCCGTTTTTGAATTTTATTCCTACTACTTTTACCATAATTTATCCTTATAGCTTACCGCTTATTTACGGTAGATTATTCTTTATTTTCTCTCAAAATTTTTGCAATACAAAGCTCTAAGCATTGGGGCAGGTTCGCGTTGAACGTCAATTCAAGCTCCGATTTTGAAATACATTCCTGCGCGAAAAGAAGGGCTCTCTCGGAGTATTTTTGCGAAACGTCTAAAATCTCGTTCTTTTTCAAAAGGAGTTTGCGGCGAGCCTTCGTGCCTTGCGTTTTCAAAACGAGTGCGTCGCGGTAGATAAGCCGCAGGAGGGAAAAAAGCTCTTTCGGGTGTTTGGTTTCTCCAATTTGCTTGACAATAGACGGTAATGCGTGACGGGAGCAAAGAGTGAGCGCGAACGCGTTTTCCATCAGCGCTTTGAAGTATCCCCCCTCTAAAATATTTTGCGCGCCGCCAAGCGAGCCGTTGGAGGCTGCGGCGCAAAGGGAGATTGTTTCGCGGTCGTATTTATCCCCGTAAATTCGAAGCAAGCAATCTTCGATTTCCTGCGTTTCAAACGACAAAATTTCCATTTTTTTCGTACGGGAAAGAACAGTCGTTAAAATGTTAAAGGAATGGATTGCGCCGAGCAGGAAAATTACCCCTTCAGGCGGTTCTTCCAAGAGTTTTAAGAGTTTATTTTGTGTGGGCGCGTTTGCCGTTTCAAAACCGCTGACAACGATCACCTTACGCTTTCCTTCCACGGGACGAAGCAAACACTCTTCCTTGATGGAATCGGCATCCTCAACAGCGAGTTTTTTGCCTATTTCGGGATAGAAAAGACAATCGGAAAAGCTTTCCGCGTCAATCAATCGGCTCACGCGTTTTTCTTCTTCCGTTTGCTCGTTTTCGCAGGAAAGCAGGACCTTTGCAAAGTATTTCAACGCTTCCCGTAAATTGCGCGCATCGTCAAAAAGCAACAGATACGCGTGGGAGTTTTTCCCATTGAGCGTTTCCCGTTGCAAAAGCGTATACGCGTTGGTTTTCGTTAAAAGCGTTTGCATAAAATACCGTGCCCCTTTTTTCTCATTTTATATTATAGCATATTTTTAAGAAAAAGTAAAGGGACGAACGGAAAGTTTTAGAAAGATTTTTTAATTTAATTTTTCCAAAAATGGGCGGGGCAGGTACGCGTTGAATATAAAAATTATATATTTTTTCTAATAAAACGGAGAGAGTGAATATAGACGGAATCGGTTATCTCACTTCTTCTTTTTTTATTTGTGTATACTCTTTGTATATTCGTTGCAATACAAAAGCTTTGACTGTCTATCAAAATCCAACCTTTGCGCTCTTTTTCTTCAATAAAAAACGAGGAGTCGGACATTAAAACAAGACAACACATCTCTTCCCAAGCATCACAGCTTGTTGTTTCTGATACGTAGTTTTCCGTATTTGAAAACTGTAAAAATTGACATGAAAAATCAAAAAGAGTCATCATTTGTTCTCCTTTGATAGCGTAAAGCTATTTTATAACAATAGTATATAGCAAATTGTTATAATTTTCAAGTAAAAGGGAGAAAATAAGATGAAAATTTTTCAAGAAAGATTAAAAGAGCAACGCACTTTATACGGAAAAACGCAACGGCAAATGGCAGAACATTTGGGTATTTCACAGCCGTCTTATATCCGTTATGAAAAGGGAACGGCAGAACCGACGCTTGAAAAATTAGTAGCGTTAGCGGATTTTTTCGACGTCTCGGTGGATTACTTATTAGGAAGAGCGGATTTGTAAAAAAAAGGCACGCCAAAGGCGTGCCTTTAATAGTTGTTTTTAACCCGACCGCTCGTATCGAGCGGTCGGGTTAATGCTTGTAAATCGTGCTTAAAGATAGCTTTTCCACGTTTCTTCAAAGCTTTCTTCCGTGCGGATCATTTCTTCGCAAAGCGCGCGGATTTCGGGGTTTACACTCTCGCTCATGTCGCGATAGGACGTCTTTAACGCGGTGATCCCCATCACCGTCCCCTGTACCATCATTTCCGCGATGTGCGAACGGGAATTATCCGTTAAAGAGTTAATTTTAATCGAGCCCCACATCATCATTTTTTTGAAGGGGTTTGGTTCTTTTACCTCGTAGCCCAAATCCTTGGAAAGCTGGGTTGCTTTGGACGAGATTTTTTCGTATTCCTCGTGCTGGGATACAAGCTCTGCGCGGATTTCCGCATCCTCTACCTGCGGTAAAATGTTGGAAATAGATTGAAGTGCAAGCTGTGCGTTGCGGTAAATCTCCGCAAGAACTTCTTCGTCTTTTTTACGGTCGGTGTTTTGCATAAAAGTACTCCTTTTCTTTTCGTTTGGAAACAGTTTGGGGAAAGTTCTTCAAAAACATACGCAAAAAGCAAAAAAATCCGCAAAATATAGCAAAAATGCTTGACGAAAAAGAAAAAAATGTGGTATAGTGTTAGTCGAGCCGATAGAAACGGGCTTTTTAAGTCAGCAATTTTTTACAAAAAACGCTGCGCCTTGGATATTCTTCGAGACTGGAAAGAGGAGGTAAAACTTTTTATGTACGCTATCATCGATAACGGCAATAAGCAATATAAAGTTGCGGAAGGCGACGTTGTAAGAGTTGAAAAGCTCGCTGCAGCGGAAGGCGAAACCGTTTCTTTCAAAGTGCTTATGATCGCCGACGAGAACGGTATCAAAACGGGCGCGGAAGTTGAATCCGCAAAAGTAACCGCTACGGTCGTTAAGCAAGATAAGGCGAAGAAAATCATCGTCTTCAAGTATAAAGCGAAAAAGAACGAACGTAAAAAGCAGGGTCACAGACAGCCCTTCACCGCAGTTAAAGTTGAAAAAATCGAGCTTTAATCGCACCGCTTGAAAAAGCACAAACCAAATTAGATTTAAGGAGAAATAAAAATGATTTTTATCAGTTTATTCGCTCATAAAAAAGGTACCGGTTCTTCTCACAACGGTAGAGACAGCGAAGCGAAACGCCTTGGCACGAAGCGCAGCGACGGTCAAGCAGTTCTCGCTGGTAACATTCTCGTCCGTCAAAGAGGTACGAAGATCCATCCCGGTACGAACGTAGGCATCGGCAAAGACGACACCTTGTTCGCACTCGTTGACGGCATCGTTCGGTACGAAAGAATGGGCAAAGACAAAACGAAAGCTAGCGTTTATCCCAACGCGTAAGTCCTAATAAGGATTGACCAAACCCGACCCTGAAAACGGCGTCGGGTTTTATTTTTCAAACACTTACAATAGAAAAGATTGCATATACTATTATTATGGAAAATCAACACGAGAAAAACGTCGAAAAAATAAAAAATGCGGCACCCATGTCCGCGCCGAAAATAAAAAACGGGGATCAAAAGGGTAAATCTTCGCTTTTTTTAGGTGTGTTTTTTATCGTGCTTTCCGCTTTTTTCTTTTCCCTTATGAGCGTATTTGTGCGCTATGCGGGTAAGCTGCCCACCTTTCAAAAAGCGTTATTCCGAAATTCAGTTGCGGCGATTGTGAGTTTAATACTGCTTCTAAAAAGCGGTTCAATGAAAATGCAAAAAGGAAGTTTTCTTCCGCTTTTCTTTCGCTCGCTTGCGGGGACAGTGGGGATTGTGTGCAATTTTTACGCGATCGATCACATGCCCATTTCCGACGCGTCGATGTTTAATAAGCTTTCCCCTTTCTTTACGGTGATTTTTTCCATTTTTATTATTAAGGAAAGGGCGAATCTTTGGGATTGGCTGCTTGTGGTGTTTGCGTTTATCGGCGTACTTTTTGTGTCTCGTCCCAGCTTTAACTATGCGGAGATTTTACCCCCTGCCATTGGACTTTTGGGTGGTATCGGTGCAGGGATTGCCTATGCGTTCGTGCGAAAGCTTCGAAATCAAGGGGAACGCTCGGCGGTAATCGTCTTCTTTTTCTCGGCGTTTTCCTGCCTTGCGGTAATTCCGTTTGTGATTGCCGATCACGCGCCGATGACCTTTGCGCAAGTGGCTTGGTTGCTTCTTGCGGGTGGCGCGGCAAGCTGTGCACAGTTTTCTTTGACGACTGCATACAAGTACGCGCCTGCAAAAGAATTGTCCGTATACGATTATTCGCAAGTGCTTTTTGCGGCGGTGTGGGGCATGATTCTATTCTCGGAATACCCTGACGTGTGGAGTGTGATAGGATACGTCATTATTCTCGGTGCGGCGATTCTAAAATGGTGGTTTTATCGGCGTGAAAAGACAAAATAAGCCACCCATGTACGAGATGAAATAAAAACACCCCGACCTGCTTTGCAGGTCGGGGTGTTGTCTATTTTTAAGATTTAAGCCGACTTTTTATAGACGAGCTTGGGGATTGCACCGTCCGTCAAGCATTCTTTCGTGACGATGACTTCTTCTACGTTTTCTTCGGACGGGATTTGGTACATCACTTCCGTCATAACGTTTTCGATAATTGTTCTCAAACCGCGCGCGCCTGTCTTTAAGCGAATCGCCGTTTGCGCGATTTCGCGCACTGCCTCGTCTTCGACCGTGAGCTTTACACCGTCAAAACCAACGAGTTTTTGGTATTGCTTAATGATGGCGTTTTTCGGTTCGGTCATAATCTTAACAAGCGCCGTTTCATCGAGTTGTTCCAAGCTTACCACGATGGGAATACGGCCGACAAATTCGGGAATTAAGCCAAATTTCGTCAAGTCTTGGGGTTTTACGTCGTCCAAAACGGTGTAATCCGCTTCGTGTTCACCAAGCTTCACCTTGCCGCCAAAACCAAGCGTCGTATCGTCCTTTCTCGAAGAAACGATCCTATCCAAGCCCACGAATGCGCCGCCGCAAATAAACAAAATGTTCGTCGTGTCGATGCGAAGACATTCTTGGCTGGGGTGTTTTCTGCCGCCTTGGGGCGGTACGCTCGCCGTCGTGCTTTCGATAATTTTCAAAAGCGCTTGCTGTACCCCTTCGCCCGAAACGTCGCGCGTGATGGAGACGTTTTCGCTCTTTCTTGCAATCTTGTCGATTTCGTCGATATAGATGATACCGCGTTGCGCGCGCTCGATGTCGTAATCGGCGTTTTGAATGAGTTTCAAAAGGATATTTTCGACGTCTTCGCCGACGTAGCCGGCTTCCGTGAGGGTGGTCGCGTCCGACGTTGCAAAAGGCACGTTGAGAATTTTTGCAAGCGTTCTTGCAAGCAAGGTCTTGCCGCTACCCGTAGGGCCGAGAAGGAGCACGTTGCTCTTTTCAATCTCGACTTCATCGTCGTCCTTTTTCTTGTCGACCGTGGCGTTGATGCGTTTATAATGGTTGTAAACCGCAACGGACAAAACGCGTTTCGCTTTGTCTTGACCAACGATATATTTATCCAATTCCGCTTTAATTTCCGCAGGCTTTTTCAAGGGAACTTGCTCTTGGGGAACTTTTTCCTTTTCCCATTCGTCCACCATGGACTTGCAAATTTCCACGCACTCGTCGCAAATACAAGCTCCGTCGGGGCCGGTAATCAAACGGCGCGTTTCTTCCTTGGGTTTGCCGCAGAACGAACAGCTTTGATGTTTGTTTGCCATGTATATATTACTCCAAAATTTCTTATAAATTACAATACGCGAGAGTAGGAAAAAGTGTGAAAAATCAATTTCAACGCGTACCTGCCCCCGTCATTTTTACTTTTCAGGGTTATCTTTTTACAAAAACCTTATCGATCAAGCCGTAGCTTTGCGCTTCTTCCGCAGACATATAATTGTCGCGGTCGGTGTCGCGTTCGATCGTTGCGATATCCTTTCCTGTGTTTTCGGAAAGAATGCGGTTGAGCTTCGCTTTCGTGCGGAGAATGTGTTCCGCTTGGATTTTGATATCGCTCGCTTGACCCTGCGCGCCGCCAAGGGGTTGATGGATCATAATTTCCGAGTTGGGAAGGGCATAACGCTTGCCTTTTGCGCCGCTCGAAAGAAGGAACGCGCCCATCGACGCCGCCAAGCCGATACAAATCGTCGAGACGTCACACTTGATATAGTTCATTGTGTCGTAAATCGCCATACCCGCCGATACGCTGCCGCCGGGGGAGTTGATGTACAAGCTGATGTCTTTCGTGGAGTCCTTACCTTCCAAGTAGATAAGCTGTGCGACAACGGTGTTTGCGACCGCGTCGTTAATTTCGCCCGAAAGGAAGATGATTCGATCGTCCAAGAGACGGGAGTACAAGTCGTAAGTGCGTTCGCCCGAAGAGGTGCGTTCTACTACGTAGGGAACCAATACGTTCTTTTCCATGTTTTTTACCTCGTTTTGTTTTTTACTTTGATAATAGTATAAAACGTTTAACGTACCAATTTTGGTATATAAAATTTATTTTGCCAAAATCGGTTTTGATTGATTAGGGCGACCCTAAAAGGATCGCCCCGTGATTGTTTTTTGAAACGGAAATTTACGCTTCTACGTACATTTCGTTGTTTTCTTTCAAGAAGTTGAAGAGTTTGGTGATTACGATATCGCTGCGGATATAGTCGAACTGACGGGGATCCATGTTCTTCTTGTATTCTTCCGCCGTCTTGTTTACGGAAGCTGCTTGTTCCGCAACCTTCGCGTCTACTTCTTCTTCCGTCGCTTCAAGCTTTTCGTCCTTGATAAGCTGGGAAATGATGAGCTGATTCAAAACGTTCTTCTTCGCTTGTTCTTCGTAGTTCTTTCTGAAATCCGCTACCGTCACCTTCAAGAAATCAAGATAGTCTTGAAGCTTCAAGCCTTGGTACATAAGTTGATATTCGAATTTTTGAACAAGACCGTCGATTTCTCTTTCGATCATCGCTTGGGGAATTTCTACTTCCGCGTTTGCTGCGATTGCGTCGAGAATGCTGTTTTCCGTTTGATCGTTTGCTCTGCGGTCAGCTTGCGCTTGCAATCTTTCTCTTGCTTTCGTCTTGTATTCTTCTACCGTTTCGCTGCCCGTTGCGTCTTTGATGAATTCATCGGTGAGCTCGGGGAGCTCTTTGCCTTGGATGGCGTTGAGTTTAACAGCGAATACAGCCGCTTTACCCTTCAGGTTTTCCGCTTGGTAGTTTTCGGGGAAGGTAACGTTTACGTCCTTCGTTTCGCCGATGTTCATACCAACGACTTGATCTTCAAAGCCAGGGATGAATTGACCGCTGCCGAGCGTGAGGTCGAAACCTTCCGCTTCACCGCCGTCGAATTTCACGCCGTCAACCGTACCAACGAAGTCGATGTTTACGATGTCGCCGTTTTGAGCTGCTCTGTCGGTCACTTCTACCTTGCGAGCGTTTCTATCTTGTACTCTTGCGAGTTCCGCAGCAACTTCTTCGTCCTTAACAGTATACGCATACTGTTGGATTTTCATACCCTTATAGTTGGAAATTTTTACCTCGGGCTTTACGGGAACGATTGCAACGAGGGTTACGCCGTCGTCTTCGAGCTTTTCAACCGTTACGCTAGGATCGCCAACAACGACGAACTTCTTTTCTTCCTTTGCAAGGATTTCGCCGTAGCTTTGTGCGAACATATCGTTCAATGCTTCATCATAGAAAACGCCTTTGCCATATGCGCTTTCGATAACGTGCTTGGGCGCTTTGCCTTTACGGAAACCGTTGATAGCGAATTTGCCGCGAAGCTTCAAATACGCTTTTTGTTGCGCGTTCTTCCAATCTTCACCATCGTATTTGATAGTGATTTTTACCGTGCTTTTTTCTGCCGCTTTGGTAGTGTACTTCATAGTTTTATTCTCCTAAAATCCGTGTTGATTTTTCTTTTATTTTTTGCACGCCTTATATTTTACCACAATTATTAAAGAAAATAAAGCGTTTTCGTTTACATTTTAAGAAATTTCGAGTATAATTAAGGAAGAAATATACTCTGGATGGGTCGAATTATGCCGCAAGACGCGTTTCACATTCGCCGCTTGGCGCAAGAACTGAATACTTTTCTCGTCGGTGGGAAAATAAACCGCGTTTCGCAGGTCAATAAGGACGAGCTTACCCTTATTATATACACCGGAAAAACGACGGTTAAACTCATTTTGAGCACAAATGCGTCCAATGCACGAGTTTGTTTGTCGCTTTTTGAAAAAGAACCGGCTCCCATTGCGCCGAATTTTTGTATGTTGCTTCGAAAACACCTGCTCGGTGCGGAAATTTTAGAGATTCGGCAATACGAGTTTGAGCGTATTATTGAAATTGATCTACATTGTACGACCGATTTCTCGCAATCAAAACGCACCCTGCATTGTGAGCTCATGGGGAAATACTCGAACATCGTTTTGACGGAAAAAGGGGTTATTTTAGGCGCGTTAAAAACGTCTGCTTTGGAAGATAATTCCCGTCGAGTGCTGCTCCCTGGGGCGAAGTATTTATACCCCGAAAAACAGGATAAATTATCCCCTTTCGACGGGGCAGGTATGCGTTCACGGCTGGAAAACTATCTTTCGACAAGGGAAGCTATACCCGACAAAGAAGCGCTTTCGCTTTTCCTTTTTGAGAACGTTTTTGGGTTGGCTTTGCCGACGGCAAGAGAGATTGTGCGTATTGCGGAAGAGAGGGCTGGCTCGATAGGCGCGGCGCTGACGTCCGCTTTTCCGATTTGGGAGTTTGTGGGCGATTTTTGTGAAAACGAGCCGAACCAACCGTGTGTGAAATACGCAAACGGCACGGCGGTGGACTTTTTCGCGTTCCCCGTGGATGGCGGCGTGGAAATGCCCTCCTTGTGCAAAGCGGAAGACGAGTTTTTTTCGTCGCGCGAAAATAAGAAAAGCTTTGACGATAAAAAACGGAAGCTGGAAAACACCGCGCGTGCGTTAAAAAAGAAACAAACGAAAAAATTGCAAGATACCTTGGAACGGTTAAAGGATGCCGAAAAGGCGGAAGATTTGCGGGTTAAAGGCGAGCTTTTAACGGCGAATTTGTACCGTTTGGAAAAGGGTATGAGCTGCGTTGAGCTAGAAAATTGGTACGATGAAACGTGCGGAACGATTAAAATCGCGCTCGATACCACGCTCACGCCGTCGCAAAACGCGCAACGGTACTTTAAGACGTATAATAAGCATAAGCGTGCGAAGGAAGTACTTGCGCCGATGCTAAAAAAGGAAGAATCGGAAATTGAATACACCGACAGCGTGATTTCGTCTATTGTCCGCGCGGAGAATGCGGAAGATTTGAAGGAAATTGAAGCGGAGCTTGTCGAGCTGGGGCTTCTTCGCGCCGCACCGCAAAGGGCGGGCGGAAAGAAAAAGGAAATCGTTACTCCCTTCCGCGAGTACGAGTATATGGGTGTCAAAATTTATGTTGGACGGAACAATTTGCAAAACGATCGCTTGCTTCGCTTGGCGGATTCCGACGATATATGGCTGCACGCGCAAAAATACCATTCTTCGCACGTAATTATCGACGTAGACGGGGGGCAGGTACGAGATGAAGTGCTTTTATATGCCGCTGAACTTTGTGCATATTACTCGGATGGACGGGAGTCGGATAAAATCCCCGTGGACTATTGCAAGAGAAAGTTTGTGAAAAAACCGAATAAAAGCAAAGCAGGGTTTGTCATTTATACCGATTATAAAACGATTTTGGTAAAACCCAACGCGCATAAAGAGTAAAATAAAAAGGCTTTCCATTAGGAAAGCCTTTTTGTGTTTTGATATTGACAAAATATGGAAAAGATTATATAATAGAAAGAAAACAAAGGACAAAAAAGATGAGAAATTACAAATTAAAAGAAGATGAAGTTGTATTATATAAAGGAAAGGCTTATAGAAACACAAACGGAAGAAAAATTGCTGAAGTTTTATTTACAAACTTATTTTTTGTGGTGGAAATAGAAAACGATTCATTGGTTGGTGAAGGCGATTCTGAAATATTTGCTTACCCTATTGAAGAAATAAAGATATATAAAGGTAAATTGCAAATTATTAGAAAAGATGCACAGGTTGAGGTGTACGCAAAGAGCGGTGAGGAATATTTAGAGTTTTTATCTAAAGCGGAAGCAAAGAAATTTGTGGACAAGGCGTGGGAGGAAATTACAAACAAAACGAAAACACAGCGCCGAATCGATAAAGTAAAAGAAACGGTGGATTATGTTGATGAAACTTTTGGAATCGACACAATCCAGATTACAAAAGATGTCATTACAAACAAAAAGCAAAGCCACATTACTGAAGAGGTGATTACTGATAACGGTGAAAATAAATCTTTAGAAGTTAATGGGGTGCAAAATACAAAAGAAAGTGTTGGTAAAAAGATTTTTGGTGGACTTAAAAAGCTAATTCCAGGCAAAAAAGAAACAAAAAACAAGTAAAAGACAAAAGGCGTTTCTCAAGAAACGCCTTTTTTTATGTTTCGCGAAATTTACAAGCGCTCCTATACCAAATAAATTTAAGGAGTGATTTTGTATGGAACATTATCAATTACAAGAACAAGAAGTTGTCCTTTATAAGGGCGAAGCGCGATGTGTGGAACGTCGCTGTCAGGCAGAAGTGCTTTTTACGAATTTTGCCGTGGTGCTGATACTTAAAAAGCGTAAACTGTTTGCCAAAGCGGAAATTTTCGTGGAAACCTACCCCACCGACGGCATTAAGTTCTATAAAGATAAGCCGCAGGTGATTCGCAAAGGTATAACTGTGGAAATTTACACCAAGAATGGAGAGGTGACGTTGGAGTTTTTTGGGAGCAGAGAAGCGAAACGGTTTGAAAACGCCGCGTTAGAGTATTTGACGGACAAAGGCGCGCTGCAACGAGGCTTGGAAAAGGTTAAAGGCACGATTGACTGTGTGGATAACACAATGGGGATTAACACGGTGGGAGTTGTCAAAGACGTTGCGAGCAAAAAAACGGGACTTGCCCTGCTTGGGGACGTGAAAAATTTGTTCAAGAGAAAGAAATAATAATTTTCAGGGGGCTTTCCAATAAGAAAGCCCCCTGATTTAATATTTTTAGTTTTTTGCTCGCCTCACTCGCTTGTTTGATTATTCGTTTTCATCGGTTTCCGTTTCTTCTTCGGTTTGGATGGGTGAATTCGCAAGGTCTACGATCTCGCGCAGCTTTCTTAAAACGTCCTCCTTGCCGTAGCCCGTTTCCGAGCTGGTCGCAAGCATATTTGCAGGGGCAAGGTATAAGTCCGCCGCAATCGCCTTCAAATGTTCTTTCAATTTCATCTTCGAAAGCTTGTCCGCTTTGGTGAGCGTGACCGTAAACGGTAACGTATGATAGTGCAAAAACTCGATCATTTGCACGTCGTCCGCCGTGGGATCGTGTCTACTATCCACGAGCATGAACACGTGTGCGATGCGCGCCTTATCCTTAAAGAAGCTATCGAGCGTCTTTGCCCATTTTTCCTTTTCGCCCTTCGATACGCGCGCAAAACCGTAGCCAGGTAAATCCGCAAGGATAAACTCGCCGAAATCAAAATAGTTAACAAGGCGGGTTCTACCCGGCTCGCTACTCGTTTTCGCGAGCTTTTTTTGGTTTGCGAGCATATTGATAAACGAGCTTTTGCCGACGTTGGATTTTCCGCAAACGGCAATCATCGGTTTGTCGGGCGCGATAAACTGCTCCTTTTTCGCCGCCGAAGTGATAAACGTCGCGTTCTTGATTTTCATCGTGGGCGATTGATTTTCTTGTTTCGTCTCGTACATGGTAGCTCCTAATTAAAAACTTTTGTAAAAATTAGCAACGGACGGTGTTGTCTGCGTTATCGTGCGAAATGGGCGGCACGGCTTTGGGTATGCGCTTCTTTTTCGGCGCTTTGGGTTTTTCATTTGCACGAAAATTGTAATTTTCTCCACCTTCAAGCACAATATTGAAAACTTCGTCCACGCCCTTTACGGGAATAAAACGAATTTCGTCCTTTACTACCTGCGGAAGCTCGTCAATTTCGCGTTTGTTACCGTCGGGGATTAGCACCGTTTGAATGCCTACTCGTCTAGCGGCGAGTGATTTTTCTTTTAATCCGCCAATGGGTAATACTTTGCCGCGAAGGGTGATTTCACCCGTCATGGCAACGTCGCCGCGCGCCTTTTTACCCGTCAAAACGGATAAAATAGCCGTTGCAATCGTGATCCCTGCGCTAGGACCATCTTTCGGGGTTGCGCCTTCGGGGACGTGGATATGCAAATCCGTCTTTGCGAGCGCGTCTAAATCTACGCCGTATTTATCCGCGTTTGCGCGAATATAGGAGAGCGCGGCTTGTGCCGATTCTTTCATAACGTCGCCAAGCTGACCCGTCAATTTTAATTCGCCCTTGCCCTTCATCGCGGTCGCTTCAACGACGAGCGTTGTGCCGCCGACAGCCGTCCAAGCAAGCCCTGTCACCGTGCCGAGCTCTTGCTCAAAGCGGTCCTCATTTTTCGTAAATTTAGGTACGCCCAGCAGCTCTTCCGCTTTCGCTTTATCCACGGACACGGGGGGCATGTCCTTATTCACGGCGTATTTTACCGCGATTTTTCTGCAAACCGTGCCGATGGTGCGTTCCAACGTACGAACGCCCGCTTCTCTCGTGTAGCCTTCGATTGCAGCGCGGATACCGTCCGTTTCAAAGGTCAAGTTATTGTCCGTAAGACCGTTTGCACGGAGCTGTTTGGGAACGAGATAGCGACGGGCGATTTCCGTTTTTTCTTCCATTGTATAGCCCGAAAGCTCGATGATTTCCATTCGATCGCGCAAAGGACCGGGAATCGTTTCAAGCGTGTTTGCCGTCGTGATAAAGAGCACCTTGCTTAAATCGTACGGGAACTCCAAGTACCGATCGCGGAAGGTGGTATTTTGCTCGGGGTCGAGTACTTCCAAAAGGGCGCTCGAAGGATCGCCGTGCATATCCGACGTAATCTTGTCGATTTCGTCGAGCAGGAATACGGGATTGATGGTTTCCGCGTTCTTCATGCCGTACAAAATGCGGCCGGGCATCGCACCGATATAGGTGCGGCGATGTCCACGGATTTCCGCTTCGTCCTTGACGCCGCCAAGGCTCATACGCACGAATTTTCTACCGAGTGCACGGGCAATCGATTGCGCGATGCTCGTTTTACCTACCCCAGGAGGGCCGACAAAACACAAAATCGGCGCTTTCATAGAGCCTGTAAGCTTCAAAACCGCCAAATATTCGGTGATGCGTTCTTTGATTTTTTCCAAACCGAAGTGGTCGGCTTCAAGTACCTTTGCACACTCTTCCAAGCTTTCCGTGTCTTCCGTTTCTTCCGTCCAAGGAAGGGCGAGAACTTGATCGAGATAGTTCGCAATAACCGTGTATTCCGCAGCGGAAGAAGGCATTTTTGAAAGCCTATCCACTTCCTTTAAGCATTTAATTTCAAGCTTTTCGGGAAGGTGTTTTTCCAAGATTTTCGCGCGGTATTCGTCCTCCTCCTTGTTGTCGTCGCCGAGTTCGGAGTGGATGGCTTTGATTTGCTCGCGAAGGAAATATTCCTTTTGATTTTTATCGATACTTTGACGGACGGACTGCGCGATTTTCTTCTCGATTTTCGATATTTCGAGCTCGTCGTTTAAGCAACGTTCAAACTGTTTCAGTTGCTCGATAAGCTTAGTTTCTTCCAAAATGGATTGCTTAATATCCAAGCGGACGCGCATAGCGCTCATCGCAACGTTGAGGTATTCTTCCGCCGCTTGACAGCGATCCAATCTCGTTAAAACGTCCTTGGCGATTTTGCCGTCGACGGACGCTACGTCCTTGACAAGCGCTTTCGCCGTGCGGAAATATGCTTCTTCCATTACTTCGTCGCCGTGGATGGTGTCGATAGGGTCGCAAACTGCGGAAAAGTACCCCTCTTCAAAGCGGAGTACCCGTGCTTTTGCACGATAAAGGACCTCGCACAGTACGCGGACTGCACCGCCCGTGAGTTGCGCGATTTGCTTGATTTTTGCTACGCAGCCAACGGAATATAAGTCTTCCGTGGTCACGTCTTCCTTTTCCGTGTCCTTTTGCGTGAGAATAAAGAAAGTGCGATCGCTTGCGTTGGATGCGTACTCGATTGCTTTTAAGGTCATGTTTCGACCGACCTCGAAAGAGAGGTTCGTATTGGGGAAAGCGACCTTGCCGCGCAAAGGGATAACGGGATAGATATTGGTTGTTTCTTTTTTCGTGATAGTTTCCATGCTTATTTAATACCCGTTTTTTAGGTTTTTCAAACGAAGGCGCGCTTTTGCGCGCTGAAACGCTTGAATATGATAAGAAGGGCGGTATTTTCCGCCCTTCCTTGCTTTTGTTGCGTTTTATTCGCCTTGTTCTTCCTGCGTCTGGGATTCGTCGTCCGTATCGTTGGGGTCGGTCGAACCGTAGGAATAGGAATAATAGTAGTATTTCTTATAGCTACCGTATCCGTAACCGTATTTACCTGTCTTGGGCGCTTTGTAATCGTTTACTATAACGCCGAGAATATTCGCTTTCGCGAATTTTAAGGTGTTGAGTGCGCGGGAAATATCGCTGATATAGGATACTTGATGGCGACAAACAAGCGCCGTACCGTCCGTGATCGGCGCAAGCGCCAATGCGTCGGAAAGAAGGAGTACGGGAGGCGTGTCGATAATGATATAGTCATACTCTTTGCGAAGTTCCTCCAAAAGGTTCTTCATTTCTTCACTTTCCAAAAGCTCGTAAGGCTTTGGAGAGTGCGTACCGCAAGTGATGTACGACAAGTTTTCGTTTACGTGGGAATGATGCACGACTTCTTCCAAGCTGTTTTGACCGGAAAGGTAGTCGGAAAGGCCAGGCGCGGATTTGCGCTTGAAGTATTTAGCGACACGGCCCTTACGGATATCCGCATCCACCAAAATAACCTTTGCATCCGAAAGCGCGAACATCAAAGCAAGGTTTGCCGTGACCGTCGTTTTACCGTCTTCGGGGTATGCGGACGTCGTCATAATTGCTACGCCGCCGTCCTTTTTAGGTACGGAAACGGACATAGCGGCTTTCAAATTACGGAAAGCTTCGGTGACGTCGAAGGGGGTGTTTTCGTCCAACAAATATTCAGCTCTGCTTGAGCGGTGCGTTCTGTGCGCTTGTTTTCTATCGCGACGCTTGCGGAAAAGTTTAGAGAAAAATCCCATAATTATTTCACCTCCGGCTTCGTTTTATTCGCGCTTTTTTTCTTAGCGGCGGATTCGGCTACGAGTTCGTCGATCGTGGGTACGATACCAAGCACGGGAACGTTGAACATTCTCGTGATGACTTCCTGATCGCGCAAACGTTTATCCGATTTATCAATGATGATAACAACAACGCAGGCCACGACAAAGAAGAGGGC
The DNA here is from genome assembly GCA_015071005.1 of Clostridiales bacterium. Taxonomy (GTDB): domain Bacteria; phylum Bacillota; class Clostridia; order Christensenellales; family Borkfalkiaceae; genus Scatosoma. The sequence continues at coordinate 353,579 of SVIG01000001.1, forward strand.
GGCAAAGAGAATACCGTGTTTAATCGCTTGGTTTCTCGTGTAGTTCGGGTCGGTTTGATGGATGCCGTCCATACGGGAGATTCTTTGGCAATTCGTGCCGACGTAGCCGTCGGGAACCGTCATGTTTTCCGCTACGTATACGGGAACAACGTTTTTAACGCGCGTTAAAATATCGTTTGCAATTGCCGTACCCTTTTCACCGTCTTTATTAAGCACGGAAATTCTTACGTAAATGAAGGAGCGTGCGAGCTTGCTCGTGTCGCTATCGTCCGTAGGAGCGCTTTCTAAATAGGAATAGGAAACGCAGGATTTATAGCGAGAAAGTTGGGAAGCGTATGCGCTCGACGTGCGCCAAAACTCTAAAACCTTTTCTACTGCGCCGAGCTTTTCGTTTTCCGATTGCGGCTCGTAAGCGGCTTTTTTTGCCACCTTCCAAGCGAGTTCTGCATTCTCTACGTTCGTTTGTTCAATGGACACATCGTTTTGTGCGATGGTGTAAGCGTTGTATGCCGCTTCTAAATTCGTGGGAACGCCGCCGTGTTTATCCTTATACGTTAAATATTCTTCGAGTTTGAAAGTGCTGCTCTTTACTTGACCGCCATTATAAAGGGGTACCCATTCTTGGTTGAGTGTGCGCAGCTTTTCGTTTGCGTTGCGTACAGCTTTTGCCTTTATTTCTAATGCGCTGTTGTAATCCTTTTCCGCACGGGCAACTTCCGCTAAAAGCGGCTCAGCTGCTTCGTAAAGGGCACAAAACTGCGCATTCGTTTCGTTATTAGAAAACCAAGGAAACTCCTTCTCAACGCCTTTACTGTCCGTTACCGTGTAAGTTTTTCCAGGAAGGATCTTGCCGTTAAGAATGAGCTGCTCGGCAAAGCTTTCAGACGAAAGAAGACGGATCATGTTGTCCATGACGTGCTGACCGTATGCGCCGTATACGCCGTATTGGCTACCGCCTGCGGCGACGCCGCTTGACGAGCCAGCCGATTCCTCGGGCTTTTCGGGGTTCACGTAAAACTCTACGCGCGTACCGAAATGGTTGATGTCAATGGTTTTCCAAATTGCAAAGCAACCACCTAAAATACCACCGACGAGTACGGCAAGGATCAAATACTTGATTTTGCTTAAAAGAAGGCGAAGTATGTCTAATAAGCTGCTGCCTTCTTCCACTTGACGATTATCTTCCATTAGGATTCTCCTTATTTGTTTTTCCTTTTGTTGTGCGCTGTTCGCGCTGTAAAAGCTGACGATTTTTATAAAATATTTTTATAAAACGCCATACCGCATAACATTATATCACATTGTAGCTTACTTGTAAAGCGTTTTTTCTACGAAAAAAGCATTTATAAAAAGAGGAAAAGTTTGTCAAAACGCTCCTTTTATATAAAATAAACGCGTACATGGTACCCTCATTTTTTATTCAACGCAACCCTGTCTACGCCATTTCAAAAACCCCGTCGCATTTTGCGACGGGGTTAGAATTAGTAAAGAAGCTGTGCTTTTTCGGGAAGATGTAGCTCTGTCTCGTTTGTGCCACGGACGGTGTGACAATCTTCTCGATAGGTTTTATGAGGGATTAAATAAATCCGCTTATCCTTCCAACGATTCTTTGCTTCAATGGAAAGAAGTCCTTCGTTTAAGATTTTTTCCATAATATTTTCATTGAGTTCCACAATCGCGGATGAGTATCCGTCTGCAAAACAGCCTAAAAGCTTTGCGCGAATGTCGGTTACGACGAAAATATCCTCGTGGACGTGTCCCATACCCGAGCAATGCGGACAGGGCTTTACAAGATACGAGCGCGCGTCATGGCCTACCCGTTTGCGGGTAAACTGCGTCAAGCAAAGCTCGCTCATCGGCAAAACGTGACATTTTGCGCTATCCTTTTGCAGGTGTGCGGTGAGCGCCTCGGTGATTGCAAGCCTATGCGCTTCGTCTTGCATATCGATAAAGTCGACGACGACGATTCCGCCGATATTACGAAGACGGACCTGCCGAGCAATTTCTTCGGCGGCGGCAAGATTGACTGCAAAAACGGTTTCTTCTAAATTGTTGGAGCCGATATAGCTGCCTGTATTGACGTCGATAACCGTCATGGCTTCGGTGTGCTCGATTACAAGCGAACCGCCGTTTTCCAAAGGCACGATCGGGCTTGCTGCGTTAAAAACAAGGTGGCGAATGTTGTACGATTCGAGCATGGAACGTTCGCCCTTATACATAAGCAATTTTTTCGGGGAAATGTCTTTGCGGAGCTTGATAAGCCGCGAAAGGCGTAAATACAGCTCCTTATCCCCTACGTGAATGGCGGAAATTTCGTCGCCGAAACAGTCGCGCATGACGCGGCAAGGCAAATCGTCGTCCTGATAAATTGCTGAACCAACAGGTGCTTTTTTGGCAAAGGCGAGCGTTTCGTTGTATAATTTTTTTAAGTATGCCGCTTCCGATTTTAACTGCTGTAAAGTCGCAAAAGGGGCTTGCGTACGAACTATATATCCTTCTTGTTCGCTCGCGCGCATTTTTTCGGCGGCGAGAAGTAGGTCGTGGCGGGTATTTTCATCGGTAATTTTACGGGAAATCCCCACAAAATCGGTGTTCGGCAGGTAAATAAGCCGTTTCCCGACAAAGGAAAGGTGGGTTGTGACCTTTGCGCCTTTTGTTCTGCGGGGCGGTTTGGTCACCTGCACGATGATTTCATCGCCGATTTTCAATTTCAAAGGTGCGGACTCCGCGGTTTTTAACGTACCGTCGTATTTCGTGTAGTCAGTGTACGTTTCTTCGGTGGAAAGATAACAGTTTTTTTCCAAACCGCAATGGATAAAGGCGGCGTTCATGCCCGAAAGCACGTTGACGACCCTGCCCTTATAAATATCCCCGACGCACACGCCGCGAGGTTCTTGCTCGCATTGGAATTCCGTCAGTCTTCCGTCTTCTACAAGGGCGGCAAACTGTTGATTACAGTATCGGTCCAAAAACCATTCTTTTTTTATCTCTTTTTTCATAAAGCCGTCCTTGGTGGGGGGGGTATTGCGCTGTGAAACGGTTTTCGTTTCACGCAACTATTAGTATAACAAACGAAAAAGCTTTTGGCAAGGAGTTTTGTCTTTTTTGACGGAAATTTTATCTATTAGAAGGGGGAAATATCCGCTTTTTGTTCATTTTTTGCTTGGTTGTACACGTCGCGCAGGCTTTGATAGGGCGTTTTTGCCAACAAAAGCAGGCGCGCAAGTTCGTTTTGGGTGAGATTAAAAAGTCGGTTTTCCGCTTCGTCGTAAACCTCTAACACTAAATACGAGCCCTTTGTAATAAATCGTAAAGCTGTTTTAATGGAACAGCTGTCCAGCACAGCAACTCGCCGTATTTCTACGCCGTTTTGCATCGGTCGATGCAGGGAAAAATCGATTTTTCGATAGACAGCGAGCTTATCTCTATTTCCAATCGCACCTACGCATAAAAATAAACTGAAAGCAAGAAGGGTGATATTGGGTGTGCCGTGCATTATTTGTAAAACGAACGAACCGAGCATCGCGAGAGAAAAAAGCAGACTGATAATACGGCATATCCGATCGGCGATTTTTTCCGCTTTATCCGCTTGCGAGTATTTTTTAAGGAGCGCGCGCGTGAGTGCGCAACGTAAAACCCGCCCCCCATCCAAGGGGTACGCAGGGAGTAAATTGACGAGTGCAATCGAGATAGAAGAATAGAACGCTGTGTCCGTGAACGCGTACATGGTAGGGGCAAACCACCAAATTGCCCCAAAAAATAGGGCGGTGCAAAGATTGCATAGCGGCCCGCAAAGCGCAACGAAAATCTCATCCTTAAAGGAAATACCCTGTAAGTCTGCGTCGATGATTGCTCCGAAAGGCATAAGCACGATTTTATGGAGTTTATACCCAAGCTTTGCGCTTGCAAATGCGTGGGCACATTCGTGTTGAATGGCAACGAGTGCGCTCATAAAAAAGAGGAAGAGCTCACCCGTGATTGCATACCATACTCCCACAAGCAGAAAAAGCGGATGCAAACGAAAATAACGGAAAGGATTTTGGGGTAAAAAAGAACGGGAGCGGCGTTTCCGTCGCTCCGTGTTTCTAAAATTGCGCATAGTTCTCTTATTCCGCTTTTACCCAAGCAAGACAGTTTTCTTCCGTCAACTCAAAACAATTCAAAAGCTCGCCGTCCGAATACATCGTCACCTGCACTTCCCCCTCGCCGTTGGAATAGCCGACGGGGATGTTTGCGTATGCCTTATCGCCTACTTGATAATACACCTCGGAAAGACCGTTGATGATTCCCGTAAAGGAATCGGAATATTGAATTTTGACAGAATAATTATTATCGCCCATTCTTGCAACTTCCGCAATTTTTCCATCAGCAGACGGATAAACGCAACAAGAATTCTTGAATGAAAGTACGCCCGTTTGTGAAAGAGTCAGTTCGGCGTCCGAAAGCTCGGAAACGACGGGTGAAAGGATGAAATCGTCATAGGATCGCGTATCCACTTTTGCGCTTGGAACAGGTTCGTTTAAGGATCGGAAAAACGTGTTAATCGCCGAATGCGGCATAAAAACGTTCGTTAAAAAGATAGCGCCGCAGAATGCGCAGGCGAGCGCAAACTCCGTTGCAAGTGCGATTTTGACGCCGCGGGGAGCGCTCTTTTCGTCGTTCAACGCGTACATGGTATCCCCATTTTCTATATTTTCCGTTTCCTCTAAGGAAAAATCCTCAGGGGAAAGACGGGGCTTTCTCCAAAAACGGCGCTTTTTGGGCGAGGAATACAAACGAACGGTGTCAATGCTATCGTAGGGTTCAAAATCCAATCTACCCTCGCTGTTTGCTGCTTCCGTAAAAAGATTTGCATCCGCCGTAATTTGTGTATTCTCAGACCTTTCGGTTTGTTCCGATTGCTCGGAGTTTTCGTACAAACGTTGATTGATTTGCGCGATTAAATCTTCTTTTATAGGCGCATTTACGGTTTGCTCGATTTCCGCTTCACGCTTTTTGCGACGGCGTTTTTTTTGCACGACGTTGACGGTGGATACGGGGACTTCTAACATTTCAGCATATTCAATTTCTTCGTTCATCATTCATTCTCCTTCACTTGCTTTTCGCTTACGTTTTATTCTATGCGGTGGGCAAGCCGTTTAGAACGAAATAGGACAAAGTTTTGTAACAAAAAAAGAGCGCGTCCGCGCTCTGAATGCTATTCTTTTGTTTTGGAACAATATTCGTAGTACCAGCAGCGATACGGACAATTACAATGCTCGCCCATTTCAATTTGTGGCATCAAGGTTTCTTTCTTTTTGAGTTTTCCAAGCTCGAAAACGCAGTTGCTTGCCATAAAATCCGCCTTTCGCGCTGCCCTACTCACGTCTACAAGCTTATAAAGAAAATCACCGTGCTCTAAAAGGCTTTCACTTTCGCCCAGCTTGGTGTCAACGACGCCTTCGGGCGGCTCGTCGCCGCGAAGCACAAGATTGCAAGAAATGATCGGCACGCCGCATTTTCGCAAAATGAGGCGCTGAAAACCAAGGTCCGTTATAAATTCTTGGCGCGGGAAATAGGTGTTTTTTACTTCGTAAAGCGCATAGCCGTTTTCTTCCTTTTTCAAAATGTCGGCGGCGCAAAAATTACCGTACCAAGAGAACGAGGCTTCGCAAATCACCTTTTCGCCCGATTCCAAAAGCGCTTTCGTTTTTTCAAGCATGGCGGCAAAATGCAAGCGCCCGTCTTCGCGCAAAGTTGTCGTTTCCACGAAATCCCCGAAAATGCCCATAGCTTGATCCCCGAACTCGTTGCCTGCGTCTAATTTCGCCTGTACCTCGGGCGGAATTATTTTATATTCGGGAGCGTGTGCGTCCAGCCATAGCATTTTTTTGCATTGTAAACCGCGGACAAAATCCGTTTTTGAAACAGCCATAATTTCACCTTATATTTTTCTTTCATTATTATAATATTTTCACGCGGATTTGTCAAGATTTTTGTGAAAAATTATAAAAATAAGGATACCATGTACGCGTTGAAATAAAAAAGACGGCTCATGCCGTCTTTACGTCAGCTGCCGCAATCGGCAAGCGTTTCTTCTTTGTTTTGTAAGGAATATAAGTCAAACTCGCTGTCGATATCGAATTCTTCGCCTGCTTCAAAGGCGGCGAGCTTAGATACGGAAACTTCATACGCCGTCATCGTGCGAATATCCGTTTCCGAAAATTTTTTCTGATAGTCGCGGCTTTGGATTCGTCCCGAAATGGCGATTTTATCGCCGACAGAAAGGTTCTTTACAAACCGCGCGTTTCTCCCCCACGCGATACAAGGAATGTAATCCGATTTGTTATAAGCGCGATTCACGGCAATTAAAACGTCGGCAATTTCTCGATTGAACGGCGTCGTGCGATAGACGGGCGGTTTACAAATGTAGCCGCTCAAAATAATGCTATTCGGGTTTTTATCGGGCGGCTCGGGGAGTAATTCGCGTACGAATACGGTGAGCATAAGCCGTGATTTTTCGTTCTCGATTTTGTTGTAGCTGCGGAACTGCCCGAACGCGCAAATGCTCTTGCCTTTGGCAAGCATACCGTCTTGAATTAGCCGCTCCGATACGGTGACGGGTAAGACGTCCGCTTGACCGGAAAGCCGCATTACGCGCACGAAAAATTCGTAAAACCCCTCGCCGTAAACCTCGTGTGAGAAACTTGCGTCGCTCACGATTTCGCCCATAACGTAAACCTTGTTGTTTTTCTCCGTTACGTAGTTCATAGTATATTGATACCTCCAAAAGTGTAATTTTGTATAAAGTGAAGAAATTTTGAGATTTTTCCTTGCGGTCAAAATGACAAAGGATTTTAAGGACCTTCTTTTCTTAAAAAACGTACGGCAAGACACTAAGACTGGGTCAAGGCTCAGCCTTGTCGCTGGCGACCGGTGTGATCGATTACGTAATGATCCTTATAAATCAGCTCGGAAATCGGTACAAACTCATACCCCCGATTTTTCAACGTGGAGAAGATGATCGGTAACGCTTCCGCTGTATGTAAACCGTTGTTATGACAAAGAATAATCGATCCGTTTTTCGCGCTGTTTACAATCCGCATCGCAATCTCCGAGCCGGACAAATTTTTCCAATCCAACGAGTCCACGTCCCATTGAATCGGGTACAGACCAAGCTCCGCGCAGGTATCAATCAAAAGATTGTTATAATCCCCGTAGGGCGGACGGAAAAGAGTCACCTTTTTGCCCGTGATTTTCTCAATCGCCGCACTCGACGTTTTTAGCTCGCTGACAATCTCGTCCTTGGAGAGCTTACTCATATACGGATGGGTGCGGCTGTGCGTGCCGAGCTCGTGCCCTGCGTCTATGATTTTCTGCACATACTCGGGATAGTTTTCCACCCAAAACTGGACGGCAAAAAAGGTGCAACGAATCTCGTTTTGTTCCATAATGTCCAGCAACGCATCCGTGTGGTCGATACCCCATGCGCAATCAAAACTAATCGCTACTTTTTTCTCATCCGTTTCCACCGAATAAATGGGCAAAGAACGGCTTAAACTCGTACCTGCCCCCGTTGTTTTTTCGTTTTCGACATAATTCCTTACGCAAAAAACGCAGGTGGATACGATGAATACTATTGCGCTTAAAAGAGCGGTGAGTATGGCAAAAAAATGACTTTTTTTGAGCGAGGGCATAAGGCTAACTCCATTTTAACAAGCGAATTTTGTGAAAATTTGAGAAGTTTCGTCGAAAAAAAGCGCGTTTTATCGAAAACGTCAAAAAACACAGAAACATCCGAGCTTTGAAAAACGGCTTTGGAATAGGTTATTCCATTGTGCTGTGAAATTAGAACGAAAAATAAAAATTTTTTTGTCGCTTACGGGAAACGGTTTACTTTTTTAAGGAAAAAGTGTATAATAAACGGAAAGAAACTCTAAAAGGCGGAAAAATTATGCGAATTTGGGCAAAATTGATGACGGACGGGCATATAAAAAAGCAGTTCGTATACGAAAATCCCGAAAAATTGACCTATTCGCATTTTTTGGATTATTTGATTGAGATTTGTCAAAAGTTGGATATACCCACTCCCGTTTTAACGAAAGTGCATATTTTCAACTTCGCGAAGTTCAATCACGTGAAATTTCCCGCCCGTGATTTTGTCGAGCATTTGGGCTACGATCACTTATTTTTGGAGTATTTGATTTAATCGAAAGTTTACTTTTAGGAGAAATGGTATGACGGCATTAGAAAAAGACGTTTTGGCAATCCTTTCCGACGACGCACGTATTTCACATAAAAAAATCGCGGCGATGCTCTCTAAAGATGAAGCGGAGATTTCCGCGTGCATTGCAGGCATGGAAAAGAGCGGTCTGCTCGTAAAATATACCGCGATCGTCAACAGCGAAAAGGCGGACGACGCGCTTGTGGAAGCGTTGATCGAAGTGAAGGTCGCCCCCAAGAAAAAGGAAGGCTTTGACGGTATGGCAAAGCAAATTGCGGCGTTCCCTGAAGTGAAAGCCGTGTATTTGATGAGCGGCGCGTATGATTTGGCGGTGTTCGTGGAGGACAGAACCTTGCAACAGGTTTCCCGTTTCGTTTCCGAGCGTATTTCGACCTTTGACGGCGTACTCTCGACCGCTACCCACTTCATCTTGAAAAAATATAAAATCGAAGGGGTGCTTACGGAAAAGGACGACGAAGATAGACGTCTTTCCGTGCAGGCGTAAGAAAAGTGAATTGACGGCTTTGCCGTCGTGAATTGCAGGGCTATGCCCTGCGTGAATTTTCGCTTCACTCAGTGAATTGCAAGGCTATGCCTTGCGTTAAGGAATTATTTATATATTTTTCAATAACGAATTGCTTTTGAAAAAGCAATTCAATTCACGAGAGCCTGCGGCTCTCAATTCACGTCAACGCAGTTGACAATTCACGCAAGCCGTGCTTGCAATTCACGTTTTCTTTAGGGAACAATGCGCGCAAGCTATGCTTGCAAAATATGGAATAAAAATAGGACACACGATTATGCGTGATTTTGTAAATAAAAAAGCCAAATTGATACAGCCGAGCGGCATTCGAAAATTTTTCGATATCGTTCGTACGACGGAAGGCGCGATTTCCCTTGGTGTGGGCGAGCCTGATTTCGTCACGCCTTGGAAGGTGCGCGCGGCGGCGATTACGTCCTTGCAGCGTGGGTACACGCAGTACACGGGCAATCGCGGTTTACCGCAGCTTTTAGAGCTGATTTCTCGGTACTTGAAAGAACGTTTCGGCTTGGAATACGATCCGAAACATATCTTGATTACGGTCGGCGGGAGTGAGGCGATTGACCTTGCGCTCCGCGCTTGCGTGGAGCAGGGGGACGAGATTTTGATCCCCGACCCTGCATACGTTTCCTATTCCCCGCTTGTGACGATGTCGGACGGGGTCCCCGTGCACGTAGAGTGCCACGAAGAGGATAATTTTGTGTTAAAGCCTGAGTATTTGGAAAAGGCGATTACGCCGAAAACGAAGGCGATTATTCTCACCTATCCCAACAACCCCACGGGCGCAATTATGACGCAGGAAGAGCTGGAAGCGATTGCAAAAGTGCTTATCAAGCACGACCTTCTCGTCATTACCGACGAGATTTATGCGGAGCTTACGTACGGGCGTAAACACGCGTCCATCGCGTCCCTGCCTGGCATGAAAGAGCGTACGGTGTACATCGGCGGTTTCTCAAAAGCGTTCGCAATGACGGGTTGGAGACTGGGTTTTGCTTGCGGACCTGCGGAGGTGGACGACGCGATGTTCAAAATCCATCAATACGGGATGCTTTGCGCGCCGATTATGTCGCAATACGCGGCGATCGAAGCGCTGAAAGACGGGCTTTCGGACGGGTTTGCAACGGTGGAAGAAATGCGTGATTCTTACGACAAACGCCGTAAGTTTGTGCTCCATTCCTTGCAGGAAATCGGTTTGCATTGTTTTGAACCGCAAGGCGCGTTTTATGCTTTCCCCTCGACGAAGAATGCGGGGTTGGACGGCGAAAGCTTTGCAAACGGGCTTTTGGCGACGGAAAAAGTCGCAGTCGTGCCTGGAAATGCGTTTGGGCAGTTTGGACAAAACAACGTGCGTATATCCTACGCGACGAGTATGGCGTCCCTTTCCGAGGCGTTTGACAGAATGCAAAAATTTTTGTCGAATAAATAAAGTAAAGACTAATTTGTGTAAATTTTGCATAAAATAACGGTGAAAGGAACGCGATAATCGGTGAAAAGTTTGTCAAAACTCTTAAAAATCATTGACAAACGAGTGAAAATAGTCTATAATGACGGTAATGAAATAAAAAACGCCGTGGCTTTTTGGCAAGAAAAGTCACGGTTGTATTTTTGATTTTCCGCGCAAAGCGGCTTTTTTCTTGTGTTTTGGGAAAAGTCGCGCAAAGAATAAAAGGATAAGCGGAGAAAATGGAGGAGTAATGGCGGAACAGTTTGAGGTCACCCAAAAAGGTTTAGAAGAGGCAAAAAAGCGTTTGAAGTATTTGCAAATGGAAAAGCGTCAGGAAATCGTGGATAGAATCGCGGAAGCGAGAAGCCACGGCGACCTTTCCGAAAATGCGGAATACGACGCGGCGCGCAACGAACAAGCGGCGAATGAAGGGGAAATTCTTGAGCTTGAATATAAGATCAAGAACGCGATAGTCGTGGAAGAAAGTACGGATACGAAAAGCGTACACATCGGCGTGAAAGTAAGAGTATACGACGAAGACATGGAAGAAGAAGACGTGTACGAAGTGACCGGTTCGATGGAAGCAGATCCGAAAAACAACAAAATTTCCAACGAATCGCCCGTAGGGAAAGCGCTTTTGAATAGCAAAGTGGGCGACAGAGTAAAGGTCGCTGCGCCTCAAGGGGAATACTTCTTGTTGATCAAGGAAATTTTTATCGACTAATAAAATCAATACTATCAATACTACGTTTGGAGTTTACAAATGCAAGAAAATAAGAACGTAAACGCGCCCGTAAACGGCGCAAGTGAAGAAGAACAACTCATCGAGCAGGCGCGTATTCGCCGTGAAAAGCTCGCGAAGCTCGTTTCGGAAGGCAAGAACCCTTACGAACAGGTAAAATACCCCGTAGACGCGGATTCGGAAACGATCAAGGCGGACTACGAAGCATACGAGGGGAAAACGGTTTGCATGGCTGGGCGTATGATGTCCCGCCGTATCATGGGCAAAGCGTCTTTTTCCCATATTGCGGATAGAAGCGGCAACATTCAAATCTACGTGACCCGTCAAGACATCGGCGAAGAAAATTATGCGTCCTACAAAAAGGACTATGATATCGGCGATATTTTTGGGTTCAAGGGCTTTGTTTTCAAGACCCAAACGGGGGAAATTTCCGTGCACGTAACGGAAATCACCTTGCTTTGTAAGTCCCTTCTTCCGTTACCCGAAAAGCATAACGGTTTGCAGGATAAGGATTTGAAATACCGTTTGCGTCACTTGGATCTTATCATGAACAAGGACGTTCGCGACACCTTCCGCGTCCGTTCGCAAATTTTGAAGGAAATCCGCAATTTCTTGGATAACCGCGGGTACTTGGAAGTGGATACGCCCACCCTTTTGCCCTTGGAAATCGGCGCGGACGCTAGACCTTTCAAAACGCACCATAACGCGCTTGACTTGGATATGTATATGCGTATCGAAACGGAGCTTTTCTTGAAACGCTTGATCGTAGGCGGTATGGACAAGGTGTACGAAGTGGGCAGAATTTTCCGTAACGAAGGTATGGACGCTTACCACAACCCCGAGTTCACGACGATTGAAATGTATGAAGCATACAGCGACTATTTCGATATGATGGATCTTATCGAAGAGATGTATAAAACGGTCACGGAAAAGGTATGCGGTACACTCGACATCACCTATCAAGGCGAAGAAATCCACATGGATAATTGGACGAGATTGACCATGGCGGAAGCGGTGAAGAAATACGCTGGCGTAGACTATAACGACTGGGCGACGGACGAAGACGCGCGCGCGGCGGCAAAAGCGCTTGGCGTGGAACTTGAACATGAAAACGCAACGAAGGGTTGGGTGCTTATCGAGCTTTTCGACGCATTCGTAGAAGACAAGCTCGTGCAGCCGACGGTAATCTACGATTATCCCGTAGAAAACTCGCCCTTGGCAAAGCGTAAGCCTTCGAATCCTGCGTTCACCGAACGTTTCGAATATTTCATTTGCGGACACGAATTCGGCAACGCGTTCTCGGAATTGAACGATCCGATCGATCAAAAACAACGTATGTTGAAGCAAATCGAAGCAAAGCGTGCAAAGGGCAACAACGAAGCGCAGGTGGACGAAGATTTCATCAACGCGCTTGAATACGGTTTGCCCCCGACAGGCGGCCTTGGGATGGGACTTGATAGGTTCGTTATGCTCCTTACGGACAGCTCGACGATTCGCGACGTCATTCTCTTCCCTACGATGAAACCGAAAAAATAATTTTTGCGCCGTTTTCTCAAAACAAGAAAACGGCGGAGTTTTTCAAAACGGGTCAAATACGCATTCAACGCGTACCTGCCCCCTGCATTTTAAGGAATAATACAGTATGGATGCAAAAATCACAAAAAAAAGATTGAGCAGAATGCTCTCGTACGATTGGCTGAAAATGGTTTTGGCGGCGGCGGCGATCATTATCGTGTGGACGTTAATTTTTACGATGACGGCTACACGTATTACGCCTGCGCAACAGTACACCGTATTCAATTATGACGGCAATCGTCCTTTTAGTATGACGAAATTTAACAAGGTCTATGACGATGCGTTTGATCGGGGTATTTTCTCGCATGAAGTAATAAAAGCGACGTCTTACGATATGACGACGACGGGAAGCAATCTCCACACGGTTATGGATTCGCGTTTGCAAACGGACGAGGGGGATGCGATTTTCGTTTCTAAAGAAGGGGATCCTGATTTCCCGATTAAAGACGATGACGGAAACGTTATCGGTTACGAATATACCTATTTGCAGACGTTCGTTATGCGGTACGGTTATTATCTTTACGATATCAACGATTACCTCGACTATATGAAAAAGTATTTGAATAAGTATTATATAGACGAAAAGGGGAATCCTGACTATGAGAACGGTGTTTTGAACGAGGAAAAGGTAGAGCAAGATTTCCGCACGAGAGAGAAAAACGATAAGCGTTTTAAGACGGAAAAGCAGAAGAAAGCCGGGGTCAAGAAAGATATCGAGCGTATTCAAAAATATAGAGACGCGCTCGTGCAGTTCTATAAATATTTGAATGAAGACAAGGTAATTTCCTTGGAATATACCACCATTAAAATGGAAAATGAGAAAGGGGAAGAAGAAACGTTGATCGATAACGTAGCTTATTCCATCAATCTTTGCCCCAACGCCGAAACAATGGGCGGCTTGAAAAACTATGCGGCTTATACAAAGATGGTTGTCGATGAACAAACGGGCAAAAAACATAACGTTGAATCTGCGGAAAATATGCAGCTTTGCTTGTTCAAGTTGAAGGGCGTAAACAAGAATTTTGTGGGTGAAAACTTGATTTTCATCAATGAAATGGTCAGACTTTCGTTGGAAGCGACGAAAAAATAATCGAATATTACGAGGTGCGGAGCTTTATGCGGACGATGCTACAAGAGAAAAAGGTTTTGAAGGATTGTAAAATCTATCAAATGCTCGTCGCGCAATCAAAGCGTCCGCATCTTTCTTTTCATACCCCCGGGCACAAAAACGCAAAGTGGGATATCACGGAGCTTGCCTATTCTGATAATTTATCCTGCCCAAGCGGCTGTATTGCCGAAGCGGAAAAAGATCTTGCGCGCCTTTTAGGTGCGAAAAGAAGTTTTCTTTTGACGGACGGGAGTACGTCGGGCGTGCTTTCTATGCTCTATGCGGCGAAAAGACTGGGTGCAAAGACGATCTTTGCGTGCGAGGAAAGCCACAAAAGCTTGTTTAACGGCGCGAAAATGCTAGGCTTGGAATTATTGCTCTATCCCCGTTTTTATAAGGGAAAAATTCCGTACGAGCCTACCGTGTACGAGCTGAAAGAAAAATTTGGCGTGTTGTTAGAGCGCGCGGACGCGGTGTTTATTACCTCGCCCGATTATTACGGCAACGTCGCGGATTTGGAGGGGCTTGCAAACTATTGCAAAGAAAATAGGAAACTCCTTCTCGTCGATGGCGCGCACGGCGGACATCTACATTTTGAAAAAAAGCTGCACGCAAGCGCGGCGGATATGTGGGTGGACGGTGTACATAAGAGTTTGCCTGCGCTTACGCAAGGGGCGGTGGTATCCGCAAAGGATGAAAAAACAGCGGAAGCTTTACGGGAAGTGGTGGACGTTTTCCGCACGACGAGTCCGTCCTATCCAATTATGGCGTCGGTGGAATACGCGGTGAAGTATCCAAGAAACGAGCGTTTGGAAGAAGCGGTGAAAATCTATCAAGAAAAAGAGCCGCGCGTCTATAAAAACCAAGATTGGACGAAGCTTTGCGCGGTGATAGGCAAGGGCGCATTCGAAGGGGAAAAGCAACTGCAAAAAGAGGGGATATATCCCGAGTTTTGCGATGGAAACGTAATTATGTTTTACCTTTCCCCTGCAACTAAAATCAAGGATTTTAAGAAATTGACGGATCGATTGGAAAAACTGTTTGCCAAGTATCCGTTGGAAAGAGAAGAAATAGATAAAAATACAATTCAACGCGTACCTGCCCCCGTGTTTTTTGCAAAAGACGAGCAAGAATGGGTGCATTTGAACGGTGCGGAAGGCAGGGTTTGCGCGTTAAATTGCGGATTATTTCCGCCCTGTACGCCGTTGCTTTGCGTGGGGGATACGATAACGGAAGAAAAAATTGCGCTTTTGCAGAGTGCGGACAATACGTTCGGTTTGCAAGAGGGAAAAATAGCGGTTTTGAAAGAGAAAAAAGGGGATTGAAACTTATGAGCACGAGAGGAAAATTTATTACGTTTGAAGGCTGTGACGGTTGTGGGAAAAGCACCCAGCTTCGACTTTTGTCCGAGTATTTGACAAAGGAAAAAATCCCGCATATTTTCACCCGTGAGCCGGGCGGTGGAAAGATTTCCGAAGCGATCCGTGAGATTTTATTGAGCGGCAAGAATATGGAAATGACGGACGAGTGCGAAGCGCTTTTGTATGCGGCGTCGCGCGTACAGCATTTAAGCGACCGCGTTGAACCTTCCTTGGCAAAAGGCGAGCTTGTTATTTGCGACCGCTACGTGGATTCTTCCCTTGCATACCAAGCTTACGCACGTGGTTTAGGCAAAGAATTTATTGAGAAGATTAACGCGTTTGCGTTGGAAAACTATCTTCCCGACGTGACGATTTTTATCGATCTTACCCCCGAGGCGGCGTTCCGCCGCAAAAAGGGCGCGGATGCGAACGATCGATTGGAGCAAGCGGGTATGGAATTCCATAAACGCGTATACGCAGGCTATAAAGCCTTGGCGGAAGAATATCCCAGCCGCATTGTTTGCGTAAACGGCGAACAAACGCCCGACGGGATTTTCGCGGACGTTATAAAAGCGCTGAAAGAACGCGGCTGTCTTTAAGGAGTAGAAATGAGTATCGCGGAAATCGTACTCCTTGGGATTGCCCTTTCAATGGACGCGTGCGCGGTGGGAATGACGGATGGTATGACGCATCCGAAAATGCGCGTTTACCGCGTGACGTTGATTGCTGTTTTGTTTGGGTTCTTCCAATTTTTGATGCCCTTGCTTGGGTACTATGTTACGGGACTGCTTGCGGACGCCTTCCTTTCCACGTTTGAAAAAATATCTGCGTGGGTGTCCTTTGGCTTGCTTGCTTTTTTGGGCGGAAAAATGGTTTTTGACGCGGTGAGCGAATGGCGCGAAGCGAAAAGAGAAAAAGAAGAAACGGATGGGGCAGGTACGAGTTTAACGGCAGAAGCGTGCCCGCATTGTTTAAGAAAAGAGCTTGGTTTTGGACAACTGATTTTGCAAGCGATCGCAACGTCCATTGACGCGCTTGCGGTTGGCGTTACCTTGCAAATGGCGGCGCTTTCGTCGGGCTTGGCGCTTGGTGCGTGGGGCGCGACGTGTGTGATTGGCGTGATTACGCTCGGCTTGGTGTTCGGCGCGGTATATATTGGAAAGGCGATTGGAAACAAGCTCGCGGATAAAGCGGAATTTATCGGCGGTTTGGTACTTGTAGCCATCGGGGTGAAGATTCTTTTAGAGACGTTGCTCTAAAAACGACAATTTTCGCCCAAGTTTTGTGGAAAATAGGTGAATATTTGTTAAAGCTTTGCTTTTTTACCGCAGAAATGCTTGATAATAAAAAACAAAATGTGGTAAAATAGGAAAACGAAAGCGTTCCACAAGGAACGGCGTGAAACAAAACACAAAAAACCGATCTTCTGATCGGTAGTAGGATAAAGGAGAAAAATTTTGACTAGAAGAAGCAAGAAAATTATGTGGATCGTGATCGCGATCCTCGCCGTAATTTTAATCGGCGTACTGCTTTCCGACGTTTTCGATAAAGCAAAAAACATTGCTTATAGCACGTTCTATGAAAAACTCGATTCCGGGGAAATTACGAGCGTTAAAATCGACGGATTTATTTGGACGGGTAAAGCATACGACGCAAACGGTAAGCTTGTCGAAACGTATAAAACGATTGCGTTTGACGGGTACGGTAGCGCCGATTTTATCAATAAGCTTGTAGAAGCTGGCGTGACCGTTAAGTTTGTCGATCCCAACGAAAGCAGTATTTGGGAACGTATTTTACCGATCGTAGGTGTGGTTGTGGTTGCGCTTATTTTCTGGGCGATTATGCGCAGTGCGGCAGGCGGCGGCAGCGCGGCGATGAACGTTGGTAAATCTAAAGCAAACGTACAAAGCAACATTAAAGTCCGTTTCACGGACGTTGCCGGCGCGGAAGAAGAAAAGGAAGAATTGCAAGAAGTTGTAGAATTCTTGAAATCTCCGAAAAAGTTCTCTAACCTCGGCGCGAAAATCCCTTCGGGCGTGCTGCTTGTCGGCCCTCCGGGTACGGGTAAAACCTTGTTTGCCAAAGCGGTTGCCGGGGAAGCGGGCGTGCCCTTCTTTTCGGTGTCCGGTTCGGACTTCGTAGAAATGTACGTCGGCGTCGGTGCAAAGCGTGTGCGCGATTTGTTCGATTTAGCGAAAAAGAACCAACCCTGCATCATTTTCATTGACGAAATCGACGCGGTAGGTAGACGCCGTGGCGCTGGTCTTGGCGGCGGTCACGACGAAAGAGAACAAACCTTAAACCAAATCCTTGTGCAAATGGACGGCTTTGAAAACAGCGACGGCATTATCGTAATGGCGGCGACGAACCGTGAAGATATCCTCGACCCTGCATTGCTCCGTCCCGGTCGTTTTGATAGAAGAATCAACGTAAACCTGCCTGACGTTAAGGGCAGAGAACAAATTTTGAAGGTGCACGCAAGAAACAAACCGATGGCGGCGGACGTCAACTTTAAGACGGTGGCTCGAATCACGGCAGGCTTCTCGGGTGCGGAACTTGCAAACCTTTTGAACGAAGCGGCAATTTTGGCGGCTCGCGCAGGCAAGAAGTTGATCGGAAATCTTGAATTGTACGACGGTATCAACAAAGTATTGATGGGCCCTGCAAAGAGAAGCCGCGTCGTTACCGAATCGGATAAACGTTGTACGGCATATCACGAAGCAGGTCACGCGATCTTGGCGAGTCTTTGCGAGCATTGCGATCCCGTACACGAAGTTTCCATTATCCCCCGCGGTCGCGCGGCAGGTTACACCATGACCAGACCGGAAACGGACGATAACGACGTTTCGTATAACAAGCTTGTAGATAATATTTGTATGTCGCTCGGCGGCCGTGTAGCGGAAGAGCTTGTCATTAAAGACATCACGACGGGCGCAAGCGCGGATATTCAACACGTATCCGAAATCGCGCGTAGAATGGTTACGCAATGGGGTATGAGCGATAAGCTTGGGCTCGTTGCATACGATTCTGATCAACCCGTGTTTATGGGTATGGAATACGGTCACCAAAGCCGCGGCGGCTATTCGCAGGAAACGGCGGCGGCAATCGACGCGGAAGTGCGTAGACTTGTTGCCGAAGCGCATGAAAGAGCGAAGAAACTCTTGACGGAAAACCGTAGTATTCTTGACAATATGGCGCGCGTACTTGTGGAAAAGGAAACGATTTACAACGAAGAAGTGTCCTTGCTTATGAAGGGCGCGTCCTATAAAGAAGTCATCGAAGCGATGGAAAACGCGGAAGAATCGCACAGGGCAAACCCGTTTGTTCGCGTGACAGCTACGGATAAGGCGCACGTGATTGAGGACGAAACCGAAAAGGTCGAAGAAACGAAAACGACGGAAGCGGTTGAAACGGTGGAAACGTCTGCGGAAGAAAATACGGAAGATAAAGAATAACAAATACAACGGAGTCACCTTTTTTGGCGACTCCGTTGCGCTAATAGGATATAGTGGTAGGTGAAAGATGAACAAACCGAAACGTAGAAAATCATTTAACGTGGATTTTGAACGGCGCAACGCGCCGATTTCGTTGATTGTCAGCGACGTGGATGGCGAGAGCTTTGATAAAAAGGAGCTTCGCAACCGCGCGGCGTATTTTCTTTTGAACGGTGCGCCGGAATTTTCGGTCAACGAAGAAAATGGGAAACTGAAATTGCTCGCGGCGGATAAGGACTTCTACGCATACAAGGGTACGGGCGCAACGGAAGTGCAGGTACGCATTTACCATTTCACCGAGAACAACGCGGAAACCTTTTCTTGCATTGAAAAGTTAAAAGCGGAAAACTTGGAAACGATGGAAGAGGCTTATTTAATGCAGCGTCTTGTCAAAGAGTTTGCTTTAACGCAAGACGACGTGGCGGCGCTGATCGGTAGATCCCGTCCGGCGGTGGCGAACACCTTGCGGCTTTTGACGTTAGAACCGGAAGTGATAGGGCTTATTGAAAGCGGTAAGCTTTCCGCAGGTCACGCAAGAACGCTTGTGAAAGTGCCGAAAAATCAGCAGTATGGGTTTGCGGCGGAAGCGATTAAGCGAGGATACACGGTGCGTGAAATGGAGCGCGCGGTGAAGGCGTTTTTAACGCCGCCCGAAGTGTTGCAAGCGGAAAAGGACGCGAAAGCGGCGATGAAGAGCGCGGAGTTAAAGGCGTTTGTTGAGCGTATGCGCAGCGTATTTCGCACAAAAGTTTCCTTGATAGGGAACGACAAAAAGGGCAGAATTTACATAGATTATTATTCCGCGGAGGATTTGTACCGTTTTGAAGAGCTTTTGAATGTGATTGAAGACTTCAACGATTAAACGCGTACACGGTATACGTAAAATCGCCGTCACTTGGTAAAAGTGGCGGCGGTTTATTTGTAAAAAAGCAAGAAAAAATCCCGTCCAAAGACGGGATTTTCTTTTGAGAACATTTTACAGTTCAAAAACAGGCTTTCCTAAAAGCAGGAATACGATATCGAGGATCCAAGTGATAACCGTACCAACGAAAATCCAAACGAGGCCGAGAACGATACCTGCGGTCGTACCTTTGCAAATACGGTAAATACCATAGAAAATACCGTCAAGGAAAGGAAGAGCCAAAATAATCTTCACGATAAGGGGAAGAGAATCAAGCCATTTTCTATAAGCGTCCATGATTTAACCTCCTTTTATTTTTATAATAATATTATACTATGTGTGTATGTCTTTGTCAACAGCTATGCAAAAAATTTTTTTGTGAAAAATAGAAAAATTAGTCGTTTTTTTCTTCGCGATCATTTGTCTTTTCGATAGGAGTCGTTTTAGTAGGGTGAAAAAAATCCCCAGGTGTAGGATCGTCCTTGTGTTCTTGCTTTTCTTGTGCGCTTTTGCACAAAAGCATTAAGATCCAAAAAAGTGCCGCGCCGGCAATACAAATAATCACGCCTACCCAATCCCAAAAAGTGCTTGCAGGTAAAATCGCGGCTAAAAACGCTGCGGCAATAATCGTAAAAACAATTCTCAAGGTCTTTAACATGGTTTTGCTCCTTATATATAATATTGTATCACGCGCGCGCGCGAAAAGTCAAGAGAAAAGCCTTTGGGGCGGCGTTTATTCTTTTACAAAATTTTATGAAAAAAGTCAAAAAATGTTATAAAAAACGTTTGACTAGGCAAAAATAAAGTGGTAATATATACAAGCTAACGCTGAGTCGGGCATGAATTATAGCGCGAAAAAACTTTTTGAAAAAAGTTAAAAAAAGTGCGAAAAAATGCTTGACAACGGAAAACGGTTTGTGGTATTATATACAAGCTGTCGCCGAGAAAGCGGCAAGCCCGGGCTGAAGCTCGGAAAGAGAAGATTAAAAATGGAATAAGAAAGAAATGAGATTTTATTTGACAAACAAGCAA
>SVIG01000008.1 GCA_015071005.1 Clostridiales bacterium
GACCTTCACCGGGAATGTAGACCGTACCTTCCTGCTTGTTCGTAAGACGTACACGTGCGATCTTACGCATAGCGGAGTTAGGCTTCTTAGGAGAAGTCGTGGTTACGGACAAACATACGCCGCGCTTTTGAGGGCAGTTGTCAAGAATAGGACTCTTAGACTTGTACGTAATACGTTCTCTACCCTTTTTGATGAGCTGGTTGATTGTAGGCATATTTTTGACCTCCTTGTAAAAATTTAGAATATATCCCTCGAAATTGCCCTTATCGCAATTTCAAAGAAAGCAATTTTATGCGGCTTTTTCGGCACTTTTCCCTTCCGTTTTTTATAAAAGGGCATAATAAGCCCAAAGAGCCAACGTTAACATTTTAGCATTTTTGGCAAGCCTTGTCAAACGTTTGAACGCACTTTTTTTCAATCTTTTTCATAAAACAATGCAAAAACCCACGACAACCGCAGTTTTCGTGGGTTTTATTCGGTTTTTTACAAGCTTTCAAGCTGTGCTACGCACTTCGCCTTCATATCTTGATACTTCGCAAGCTTTTCGCGTTCCGCGTCCACAAGCTTTGCAGGCGCTTTGGAAACGAAGCTTTCATTTCCCAACTTCCCTTCCGCTCTTGCAATTTCACTTTCGATACGTTCAATTTCCGCCGATAAACGCGCT
Organism: Clostridiales bacterium; assembly: GCA_015071005.1. GTDB lineage: Bacteria > Bacillota > Clostridia > Christensenellales > Borkfalkiaceae > Scatosoma. The sequence goes on from SVIG01000008.1 coordinate 665, forward strand.
TTTTCCTTTTCGATATCTACAAGCTCGCCAAGCGGCACGTAGATTTGTGCAATTTCCGTCACGGAAGACACCGTCTTACCGTCGATAACCGCCGCGCTTTCCACAAAGTTCAACGCGCTTGCGCCCGAAAGCTTCATAATGCAATCCTTGTTCGTTTGGATAAGACGCTTGCTTTCGGTGACAATATTTAATTCCACTTTCTTAGAAGGAGGACATTCCGCGTCTTTCTTCATCGCACGGACCGCCTTAATAATTTCCATTATCCCTTCAAACGCTTTCGCTTCCTTCTTATACGCCATCTTCGCATTATATCTAGGGAAGTCCGACGTCATAATGCTGCCCTTCGTATTCGGCAAGTTTGCATAAATTTCTTCCGTAACAAACGGAATAAAGGGATGCAACAATTTGAGCGCGTTTTCCAACACGAAGCAAAGCACCGCCAACACGTCCGCTTTTCTCCCCTCGTCCTCGCCGTAAAGCGCGGGCTTGGAAAGCTCGATATACCAATCGCAGAAATTATCCCATACGAAGTCCATAACGAGGTCGCTCGCTACGCCAAGTTCGTACTTATTCAAGTTTGCCGTCGTTTCACGGATACAGTTTTGAAGTTTTGAAATAATCCACTTATCCGCAGGCGCAAGCTTCACGTCTTCGATTGCAGGGATTTTCTTCCCTTCTACGTTCATCAAAACAAAACGCGCTGCGTTCCACAATTTATTGATGAAATTACGGCAAGCCTCTACCTTTGTATCCGAATAACGAGTGTCGTTCCCAGGCGCTACGCCCGTGAGCAAGGAAAGGCGCAACGAGTCTGCGCCGTATTTTTCAATAACGACCAACGGATCGATGCCGTTCCCGAGCGACTTACTCATTTTTCTGCCCTGTTCGTCACGTACGATACCGTGAATCAAAACGTCGTGGAAAGGCGCTTTACCCGTATGTTCAAGCCCCGAGAAAATCATTCTCGATACCCAGAAGAAAATGATATCGTAGCCCGTGACGAGTACGTCCGTGGGATAGAAATACTTATAATCTTCCGTTTCATCGGGATAGCCGAGCGTCGAGAAGGGCCAAAGCGCGGACGAGAACCACGTATCGAGCACGTCTTCGTCTTGGCGAATGTGCGCGCTGCCGCATACAGGACAAACTGTCGGATCTTCCTTTTCGCAAATGACCTCGCCGCAGTCTTTACAATACCAAACGGGAATACGGTGTCCCCACCAAAGCTGACGGGAAATACACCAATCGCGAACGTTTTCCATCCAATTATAGTAAATCTTCGAGAAACGTTCGGGAACGAATTTCACTTTATTTTTCATAACCGCTTGAATCGCAGGCTTTGCGAGCGGTTCCATCTTTACAAACCATTGCTTAGAAACGATAGGCTCTACCGTCGAATGACAACGATAGCAATGCCCTACGTTATGGGTGTGCGCTTCAACCTTAACAAGATTGCCAAGCGCTTCCAAATCCGCTACGATTTGTTTTCTCGCAACGTATCTATCCAAGCCCTCGTATTTGCCTGCAAGCGCGTTCATCGTACCGTCGTCGTTCATAACGCGGATGATGGGCAAATCGTGACGTTTGCCGACCTCGAAGTCGTTAGGATCGTGCGCAGGCGTGATTTTCACGCAACCCGTACCGAAAGCAGGGTCGACGTATTCGTCCGCAACTACGGGAATTTCTCTATCCACCAACGGCAATTTCAACGTCTTGCCGACAAGCGCCTTGTATCTTTCGTCGTCGGGATGTACTGCAACCGCCGTATCGCCGAGCATCGTTTCAGGACGAGTCGTTGCGACAATAACGTCCGCACTACCGTCCGAAGCAGGATAACGAAGATGCCAGAAATGTCCGCCTTCTTCCGCATATTCTACTTCCGCGTCCGAAAGCGCCGTCTTACAGCAAGGACACCAGTTGATAATTCTATCCCCTTGGTAAATAAGCCCTTTCTTATAAAGGTTTACGAATACTTCGCGAACGGCGCGAGAACATTTTTCATCCATAGTGAAGGCTTGTCTAGACCAGTCGCAAGACGTACCCATTTTACGCTGCTGTTGCATAATACGGTTTCCGTACTGTTCCTTCCAATCCCAAGCGCGCACCAAGAAGCCGTCACGACCGATATCCGCTTTCGTGACCCCTTCCGCTTTCATTTTTTCTACGATTTTCACTTCCGTTGCAATCGAAGCGTGGTCACAGCCGGGAAGCCATAACGCCGCATAGCCTTGCATGCGCTTAAAACGGATCAGCGTATCTTGCATCGTTGCGTCCATCGCGTGCCCCATGTGCAACTGCCCCGTGATGTTGGGCGGCGGCATCATAATCGTAAACGGCACTTTATTTTCATCGATTTCCGCGCGGAAATAACCCGACTGTTCCCAGTCGGCATAAATTCTGTCTTCAAAGTCCTTTGGATTGTACGTCTTTTGCATATCCATATATGAAAAACCCCACTTTGGTCTTCTTTATTCTTCTAAACGTACGCCGAAAAAGGGCGTAATTCGCTATCATAGCCTATCTATTATAAAACGAAAAAATAGAATTGTCAATCATAAATGCCCATTCATATAATATATTATTCCAAAAAAAATTTATTCGGAGATTTTTCATCATGAACAAGACAATGAAAATGCTTTGCACGGCGCTTGCCGCTTGCATTATTACACCCTTCCTTCCTGCCTGTAAGAAAGATTCTACTGACGACGGCATGAAAAAAATCAAAATCAACGAAGTCACCCACTCCGTCTTTTACGCGCCCTTATATCTCGCCGATTCCCTTGGATATTTCGAAGCAGAAAATATCGAAATTTCCTTAACCAACGGCGGCGGCGCAGACAACGTAATGGCTTCCATCCTCTCCGGTAATACCCATATCGGTTTTTGCGGCCCCGAAGCTGCGCTTTACGTACTTAACGGCGGATCGAACGACGTCCCCACCGTCTTTGGTCAGCTCACAAAACGGGACGGCTCGTTTTTGGTTTCGAGAATCCCCGAACCCAATTTCAAGTGGGAAGACTTGCGCGGAAAGGAAATCCTCGCAGGCAGAAAAGGCGGCGTACCTGCCATGACCTTTGAATATATCCTCACACAACACGGTTTGCAAGACGGCAAAGATTTGGACTTGAACTACGACGTATCCTTCAACCTTATGACTAGCGCGTTTGAAGCGGGTACGGCGGACTATTGCACGATGTTCGATCCCGTTGCCTACGAATACGAAGCGGCGGGAAAAGGTTACGTCGTCGCGTCCGTTGGCGAGGCGTCGGGCGAAGTCCCTTACACCTGTTTTATGGCGAAAGAATCGTGGATCAATAAGAATGAAAAATGGGTAGAAGGTTTTCTTCGCGCCGTCACGAAAGCGGTGAAATACGTCAACGAAACTCCGTCCGCACAAGTCGCGCCCTATCTCACCGACTATTTTGAAGGCATCTCCGAGACCGCGCTCGCCGCGTCCGTGGAACGCTATAAATCCATCGACGCTTGGAGAACGGAACTTTCCATGACGGAAGACAGCTTTAACCGCTTGCAAGACATCATCGAAAACGCAGGCGAGCTTGAACGCAGAGCGACTATCGACGAACTTGTCGATAACTCTTACGCTGAAAAGGTTTATAGGGAAATTTACAAGTAATACGAAATTAAGGAACTACGCAAATGAAAGAAGTTTTACGATTTGAAAACGTTTCGATGCACTACCATAGCAAACAAGGAGAAACGGTCGCGTTAAAGGAGGTCAACTTTTCCGTTTCGGACGGCGAGTTCGTCGCGATAATCGGTCCTTCGGGGTGCGGCAAAACCACCCTTTTATCCTTGGCGGCAGGATTACTTTCTCCGACGAAAGGCAAAGTCGTGACCGATAACGTATCGTTTGGCTACATGCTGCAAAAAGACGAGCTTTTCCCTTGGCGGACAATCGAAAAGAATATCTTTTTGCCGTTAGAAATCAAACGAAGCAACACCCCCGAGCACCGTGAACGGGCGATTGCACTTGCCGAAAAATACGGCTTGAAGCAATTTTTGAAAAACTATCCGTCTTCCCTTTCGGGGGGGATGCGACAACGCGCCGCGCTCATTCGTACACTTTCCGTCGATCCCGACGTTTTGTTACTTGACGAGCCCTTCTCCGCGCTTGACTATCAAACCCGTCTATCCGTTTGTGACGACGTCTATAAAATTATACGAAGCGAAAAAAAGACGGCGCTTTTGATTACGCACGATATCAGCGAAGCCATTTCCTTGGCAGATAAGATTTTCGTGCTTTCCAAACGCCCCGCTTCCATCATCGCTTCCCACGAGATACACTTCCCCGAAACAGAGCCTTTGAAACGGCGCGAAAACAAAGAGTTTTCCCGTTGGTTTGAAGTGCTTTGGAAGGAGTTAAACGCATGAAAAATCCATCGATACACTCAAAAGAACACCTTGCCTATCTTCGCGGCGTCAAAAGAAAAAACTGGCTCATCGGGATTGCAAGGTTTGCCATACTGTTTTTACTATTGATGATTTGGGATCTCTCCGCAAAGCACGAATGGATCAACCCCTTTATTACGAGTTCCCCTTCGCGCATTGTTGAAACGATCAAAGACCTTTATAAAAGCGGCACCCTTTTCCACCACGTCAACACGACGCTCAAAGAAACGCTACGCGGTTTTTTCATAGCCGTCGTTTTAGGCTACGCCGTAGCGTTGGCTCTATGGTGGAGCGAAGCGGCAAGACGAATTTCCGAGCCCTATCTCGTCGTCTTGAACGCCCTGCCTAAAATCGCGCTTGGCCCGTTGATTATCATTTGGTTCGGCACGGGACAAAAAGCTATCGTTTTCATGACCGTTCTCATCGGACTCATCGTCGCGATTTTGAATATGCTCAACGGATTTATGGCAACGGATGAAAATAAAATCCTGCTGCTTAAATCCATGGGCGCAAACAAACTGCAAATTTTAACGAAGCTCGTCGTGCCCTCCTCTTTACCCAATTTTATTTCCATGCTGAAAATCAACGTCGGTATGGCTTGGATCGGCTCGATTATGGGTGAATACATCGTTTCCAAAGCAGGGATTGGCTACTTGATCGTGTACGGCGGTCAGGTTTTCAAGCTCGACTTAGTCATGAGCGCGGTCGTAATTCTCTGTATACTCGCCGCCGCCATGTACGCCGTTGTCGCGCTTTTGGAAAAACTGGTTATCAAGAACAAATAAAGAAAAAATCTCGCTCTGAAAAGAACGAGATTTTTTCTTTTAACCTTTAACCGAGCCGCTCGTCACCCCTTCCACGTAATAACGCTGCATACTCATAAACAACGTGACGATGATTGCCCCGACCACAAACGCACCCGCGCAAAACACGGTGAAATTTTCATTAAAACTACCCCTTTCGGCGTTTATCATTTTGTATAGCCCAAGCGATACGGTATATTTCGCCCGATCGCTAATAATTGTATTGACGAAAATGAAATCGCACCAAGGCGCAATAAAAGAGGTCAAAACGGTGTATACGATAATCGGCTTGGCAAGCGGCAAAATAATCCTCCAAAAGACAATCGGCTGACTCGCCCCATCCAAAATCGCCGCCTCCTCCATCGCCTTGGGTACGGTATCGAAAAAGCCCTTGCAAATATAGTAGGAAAGCCCCGCGCTACCCGAGTACACCAAGATCAACGCTAAAAGCGAGTTTGTCAAATTCATAGCTTTGAGAATGAAATATACGGCAATCATACTCATAAACCCAGGGAACATTCCAAGCACAAGCAAAACGTTCATCAGCGGTTTGCGCATCTTAAAGCGAAGCCGCGAAAAAGCGTAGCTTATCATCAAGATAAATAGCGTAGTCAGTAGGCAGGACGCACCCGAAACCAACAGCGTATTCCTAAGCCACGTTGAAAACATCGTATCTTGGAAAAGCCGCGTAAAATTTCCAAGCCCTAACTTCAAATTTTCGGGGAATAGTTCGTTGATAATCCCCGTGCTCGGCGTTGTGCGAAACGCCGTATATACGAGATACCCAATAGGCGCAATCCATAAAAGTCCTAACGCCGCCAGCAAAACGTAAACGAGCACGTCCGTCGTTCTTCTTCTAAACTTTGCAGATCCTTTTATCATTGAAACGCTCCTTCGTTTTTTGCCGCGGACGTCTTATTAAACGTGATTAGCGAGAGTACCGCGCTGATTACGAAAATTACAATACCAATCACCGAAGCAATATTATATTTCGGCGTTTGGTCGGTGGTTAAACGGTACAGCCAAGTCACGAGCAAATCGGTAGACTGCGCCATCGTGCCGCCGCCGTAATACACGTTATCCACGGGTCCACCGCCCGTCAACAGCCATATTACGTTGAAATTATTGATATTATTGACAAACTGCGTAATGAGATACGGGGCAGTGATTTGCATCATATAAGGCAACGTAATATGAAAGAAAATTTTCGTGGGATTCGCCCCGTCGATTCGCGCCGCCTCGTAATAATCAGACGGGATATTCATCAAAATCCCCGACGTCATCAGCATTGTGTACGGTACGCCGATCCATATATTGACGAGAATAATCATCACTCTTGGCAACAACGAAAAATGCCGTTGGTCAGTCAACCATAGAATCCTCGTGCCCAAAATCTTATTGAGTATACCGTCGCCGTCCAATATTTTTTGCATCAGCAACAGCGTGACGAATTGCGGTATCGCAATCGCCAAAACGAACAAGGTACGCCAAAGCGCCTTAATTCTAATTCCCTTTCTTTGAATAAGCATTGCGATGGCAAGTCCCAAAAAGTAGTTGGTAAAGGTGGCGAAAAACGCCCAAACGAACGTCCAAAGCAACACGCGCAAAAACACGATCGCAAAGCTCGTCGTTCCCCCTGCAATCGAAAACATATTCTTAAAGTTTGCAAACCCCACCCAATCGAAGAGTTTCCCCGGCGGCGTATGCGCGTAATCGTAATTCGTGAACGCAATCAAGATCATAAAGATCAACGGCAACACCGTAAATACGAGCAACCCTGCAAGCGGTAAAATCAAAAGAGGCAAATAAAACCGATCGTTTAAGAGGGCGTATAAGTCCATACGAAAGCCAAGCACTTCCCTGCCTTCGCGCAGTCTTTTGTCGTTTTCATAGCTTCCCTTCACGTTCATCGCCCAAACAGCTAAAAAGAAGCCAAGAACGATGATACTCATCACCCCGTAGAGCAAAATCAGGAAACTATTATCCCCTTTTACCTTTTCAAAAATTTGCAGGTTTTCATTCCAATGCTCGCCTGCAAGCTTCGAGCCTAAATCCCCTGAAAAGAGATGGATTATATATCTTCCGCCGAAGAAAATCATATACAAGAGAAATGCCACTTGCGCGAGTAAATATAGTACGCCCTTTACGATTTGTCCGCGCGCTATTTGCCCAAAACCCATTACGAGAAAGGAAAGACGGGTCATATTCGACCCGTCTTTGAGGGCAAAAAGCAATTCCTTGAATACGTTCGGCTTTTTTCTTTTCGTCATTTCAGCTTTTTCCACTTCTCACTCCCATCCAAGCTTACCGCAAGGATTTATTTTGCATTCTTTTCAATCGCGTCCACACACGCTTTGAGCTGCGCTCTTACGTTAAACGAGCCGCTTTGCTTGCCCGTAATCATTGCCGAGCCCAAGCCTTCCATAGGCAACCATAAGGTAGACGGTACGCCCTTTTGCGTTTTGCTGTATTGCAACTGCTGCGTAATCGCCTTGGCGCAAATATCCGCCTGCACCCGTTCGTCTTCCCGCGCTTCTATATTCGTCGGAACAACGCCGCGCACTTCAAACTGCTTCACTTGGTTTTCCTTATTCGTGAAAAACTCTATAAAATCCAACGCGTCCGTCTTGTGCTTGGAATAATTGTTCACGCCCATAATCTTATAACCGGCAAACGCCGTCAACTGTACCTGTTCTTCGTTCGCCGTACCCTTATTCAACGTGTAGGTAGGAAGCTTCGCCGCGGCAAAATTCTCACCCAAATATTTTTGGATTGCCGTTCGGTTCCAAATCCCCGAAACCGCCGCCACAATCGAACCGTCGTTAAAGCCTGCCGTGATCTTGGAATCGTTCGCGTCCGCCTTGAAACGGCTGTCCTTTACGTAGCTCCACATCGCTTCCGTAACGGCAACCCCCGTTTCATTATCAAAATTACAGGTAATTTTCGTTTCCGCTAAATTGCCGTCGTATTCTACGTCATAGCCTAAATCTTTGCCGAAATAGAAAGACGTCGTATACCAACCGTCCCCCATGGGCATAGCAAACTGCTTATTCGAGCTGCATTTGCTCAAAATCCCGTCCAACGTTTGCACGTCCGTTTCGGTGAACACCGATTTATTGTAATACAAGAAAAAGGTGTTGTCGGTGTACGGCATACCGTAAGCGTAGCTCTCCCCATTCACCGTTTCATACGCCGCTTCCATCGATTCTTTCGAGTTTGCCGCGGTAATACGCTCTAAACGCTCCCCTGCAATTCTCGTCAATGCGTCGCCGTTGATGAGCTTGGAAAGCTGATCGTTGGAATACGCAAAAATATCGGCGGCATTTTCCACGTCGTTTAATACGCGCGTTGCCATATCGTTCGTGCCTTGGATATCGATGACAAAACGATATTCCTTATCGGGATTTTTCGCCTTGAACTCCTGCACGATTGACTGCACGAACGGCTTATCGCCTTCCGATGCCCAAATGGTAATCTTGATTCCCCCTGCGTTCTTTTTACCGCAACCGCACAAACCGAAAGTCATCGTCAGCGCAAAAAGTCCGCATAAAAGTTTTTTGCTTGTTTTCATACCTTTCCCCCTTTTTCTTTTAGTTTTTCATATCCCGCCCCTTTTTATACCTTGCAAACGGTACTTTATTCTTTTTTCGCAAAAAAAACGGCTTCCCCGACTATCGAGAAAACCGTTTTATTTTATTCTATTGCTTAACGATTATATTTTTCCGTTAATTCCTTCAGCCACGCCGCCTTTCTACGCCCAAAATCCGTTTCCAGGAAGCGGAACGTCCAATTTTGCGAAGACACGGTCGCAGGAGCGTTCATACGCGATTCCGCGCCCATACACAGCACGTCTTGCATAGGAATCAACACCAAGTTTGCCTTGCAGGAAAAGAGCAGCTCGATCACGCTTCTACACTCGTCCTCAATCGTTTCCGTAAAATACGGCACGTCGAATTTCAAGCACTCTTCTTCAAAGGTCTTTTCAAACGTCTTACGCTCGGTCGCGTCCAAGCTCTCGATAAACGCGCGCAAGGGCTCGTTATCGTGCGTGCCCGTATACGCCACGCAATTCGCGTCCGTGATATTCGACGGAACGTAATCGTTTTCGGGATTGCCGTCAAAGGCAAACTCAAAAATCTTCATACCGGGATACCCCGTCTTTTTCAAAAGTGCACGCACGCCGTCGTCAATAATTCCCAAGTCTTCCGCGACGATATTCGCGCCCTTAAAGTCCTTGAAAAGCGCCTCTTTCGGGCCGTCTAACCATTCGCCTTCCTTGGCGCTTTCCGCGTTTGCAGGAATCGCAAAAAATCGATCGAACGCGCGGAAATGGTCGATACGAATAATGTCAAACTGCGTTTCAAACGCGTGATTGATTCGCGTTTTCCACCAAGCATAGTCCGTCTTTTTCAGTTTATCCCAATCATAGACGGGATTCCCCCAAAATTGCCCATCGTCGCAAAAAGCGTCGGGCGGTACGCCCGCTTTCACCGCAAGATTTCCTTGTGCGTCGAGCATAAACAGCTCGTCGCGGTATTTCCAATTCTCTACGCTGTCTTCCGAAACGTAGATGGGCATATCCCCCATAATCTTAATTCCGCGCGCGTTGGCGTACGTTTTCAACGCCTGCCATTGTTTGCGGAAAATATATTGCGTAAACTGCCAAAAAAGCAGTTCTTCTTCATTTTCTTGATAGAAATTTTCGGGAATTTGCGCGCTACGGTACGGCTCTACCCAACCCGACCAAGGCGCGTAGGAAAATTTGCGCTTTAACGTCATAAACGTCGCAAAATCTTTATACTCGCCTTTGTCGATAAAAGCTTTCCATTCCGCGTTTTCACGGTTGAAACGCGCAAACGCTTTTTCTAACACGGGGATTTTATGGTTAAAGAGCTTGCCGTAGTCCACGCGGCGCTCGTCCTCACTCCATACGATATCCGCATAGTCGCTTTTTTCTAAAAGTCCCTCTTTTTCCAAAAGCTCAAAATCGATAAAATAGTAATTGAGCGCGTTCGACGCATAGGATTGATACGGGCTATCGCCATAACTCGTAGGAAGGAGCGGCAACACCTGCCAAACCTGCATTCCTGCGCTTTGCAGCCAGTCGACAAAAGCGTACGCGCCTTTTCCAAGCGTACCGATGCCCTGCGACGACGGCAAGGAAGAAATCGGCATTAAAATCCCTGCTTGACGTTTGTTCTTATTTTTCATACTCTCTTTTTTCAACGCAGTTTTCCTTTAAGGTTTTTCTTAAGTTTTTGCGTTTTACACGCCTTTTATACGCCTGCAATTCGGGAAATAAGTTTCTCTTCCAACTTTCTATTCCCCGCAATCCATTCCTTGTCTAACGCCGCTTTGGCTTGGGCTACAAGTGTTTCTACGCCCTCTTTTTGACCGCGCAACGCCGCGTACGCGGCAAGAATACGTTTTGCGGAAGCTTGCTCGCTTTGCAAATAGCTCATACAAAGCTTCGCGCTTTCTTCTGCGCGTTCGATATCGCCGTTTAACGCGTGCATATACGTCAATTCCGCCGCAATTTTTTCAAGCTCTTCGTCCGATAGATAAGCTTGTGAAATCGCGAGTCTATTCAAACAATCCGCCGCCTTTTCCATTTCTTCTTTATCCAAATGATAGCGGTAGCGAAGATCCAAAATCACGGCATAAAGGGGTTCGTCCTCGCAAAGCTGCGGCAAATCGTAATATAAGCTTTCTTCAAGCTCGCAGTAGCTTTCCCCTGCGTATACTCTGCCTTGAATTTCCATTGCGGCAAGCATCGTTTTTTCCGCGTCAAAGCCCTTTTTTATGCCCTTGTAAACGAGCATATCCGTTTTTCCGCTCGCGTATTCCAGCGGCAAAGCGTTCAACGCAAAAAGGTACGCCGCGTAAGGCACGAAGCCCCACAAAATATAGCTCGTATTGCCAAAATACATACAAGCAAAGGCAGCCGATAACGCTAAAAAGAGCAAGGCAAGACTCAACAGCAAACCGCCCCTTGTATAATGCAACGCGCGTTTTTTCATATTGCCGCCTACCTTGGGGATTACCTGCGTTTGATCCGCCGCAAAAGGCGAAGCAAACCCAAAACGGGTTTTCCCGTCTTTTATAAAGACTCTAAAACAAAAGAATTTCGTGTATACAATGCGCATTTTTGCCGCTTTCGCGCAAAGAATATGCCCTAACTCGTGGACAATCGGGCTTATCGAAAAGCCTAAAACCACGCCGACGATACATTCTCCCATTTCGCGTGAGCCTGCTTCCCAAGCAAAAAAGAACACGAGTACAAAGCCCGCCGCAAGCAGCAACGTACAAAGCATCGCGTATATTGTAGCACCCTTTCTTCTCATGCTCTTCCCCCTATTATTCCATAAGCCCGCGCTTGACTGCGTAGCCTTCCAAATTATCTCTATCGCTCGCGATAATTCTATCTATGCCGAGTTTTTCCATAATCGTCAGCATCCATACGATACCACCCGTAATGACGTCTTCCCTACCCTTGGGCATACACGGCAGTTTTGCGATTTCTTCCACCGACTTTTTTTTGAAACTTTCCGCTAACGCTCGCAACGCATCTACGGTAATCACCGCGCCCGTGACTTTATCGGACTCGTATTTTTCCAAGCCCAATGTCTGTGCGGCAATCGTCGTAGCCGTACCGCCAAGCGCATAAAACTCGGCGTCCACAGGCACGTTTCCAAACAAGCCTACCGCGGTTTCCGTTTCCCTTTCAAGCGCCGTGAAATCCTTGCCGCACTTATCCTTTAAGCGCACCACGCCGATATTGACGCTCTTTTTATAAGAAGCTTGTCCGCCTTTTTTTACGATAATTTCCGTACTCGCGCCGCCGATATCGATAATACCGCCGTCCGCATTTCCAAGCGCTCCCAAAACGCCGATTTCCGCTTCTTCTTCGCCCGAAATAATTTCCACCTGCAAGCCGCAAAGCTGCTTTACTCTATCCACGAATTCTCGTCCGTTTTCCGCGGAGCGCGCCGCTGCCGTTGCAAAGGAAAGCACCTTTTGCGCCCCCTCTTTTTTCGCTTGCTCAAAAAATGCCGAAACCGCCTGCGCGGTGCGCTCTAACGCTGCCGCATTCAGACGGGTGGATTTGGCCAAACCCTCCCCCAAACGAGTGGTGTTTAATGCCTTATATAAAACTTTTCCGTCCGCCACAAGCATTAGGCGAACGGAATTCGAGCCGATATCTATCACGGCAAATTTTTTCATTTATCAATCTCCCTGCGATTCTCTGAACCCAAGCTTCAACGCGGCTTCGTACATACCAAAATCGGATAAATAATATTCCAAAGAAGCTTCATCCCCGTTGTTTAACTGCTCGTAATACTTAATGTCAGATTTCAAATCCTTGATTTTCTTGTTTTGATTGCTCAAAGTAATCCATTGATAAATCAAATAGCAAAGCAAGAAGATAAACAAAACGGTCGCCGCGCAAACGCACGCCGTTATCGTCCTTCTCATTTTCTCTCTCGTCATAACTTTTTCTCCTGTTTCTTCAAAAGTTTTCTCTTGCTTTTTTGCCATTTGAGCATTTTATTTAGTACATTATAGCACAGTTTTTCCAAAAATGCAACTATTCTTCGCAAAATTTTCGAATATAATATTCCGCCGACCGCGTATCCAAGCCAAATATATGCCCGAAATGATGGAAAATCGCCTAAAAAAGAGGCAAAAATACACCAAATCGCGAAGGCGAGAAAGAATAATAGGTCTAAAACGCCCCCTAAAATTTTATTCTTTCCTCTATTACAGCCAAATATTTTTCGGAATATGGCAAAAAATTCGTAGATAATACCGCCGCAAAACCCAACGGCGACGGCTAGACAAAAAACGCCGAACTGACCTTTTCCGTCCATTTACTTAAATATCCGCGCGGCAAGGCCTTTCCCCCCGTACTGCACGCCTGTAATCAGCCCTTCCGCCGTAAAAGCGCCGCTCGCTTTGGAAAAGCTCGTAATCTTTAAGTCCGTGCCCACCACGCTCATTTTTTCTCCGCCGACGCGTGTGAGTACGATTCGCACCTCGGAAAAGGAATTCACGCTCTCTACGCCGCTGACGGAAATAAGTTTTCGTTGTTCGATAATAACTGAATGTTTGGTTTCTTGCATAGTCTATCCTATGCGCCCAAAACAAGGAATATGCTCACTCGTCGAATTTGTCCAAAAAGGAATGTTTTACCCCGTTTTGCTTATATTCGGCAAGCGTGTCGAGCTGTACGTTGTGAATGCTTTGGAAAATATTATTTTCTACGTTTTCGTTCTCTTCCTTTAAGCTTTCAATCAACGCCTTTACCTTTCGTCTTGCGGAAAAGGTATCCTCGTCGCTCCCCGTCGTTGCTTGCGTGAACTTGCACGCGCAGGCGATAAACCCTAATTGATTATGGTTTTGCCAACGGATAATGTCCCGTTCCAAGATGCAGTACATCGGACGAATCAGCTCCATCCCTTCAAAATTCGTGCTCGGAATTCTCGGAAGCATACCTTGCAGCTGACCGCCGTACAGCATTCCCATCAGCGTCGTTTCGATCACGTCGCTCTTATGATGCCCCAACGCAATTTTGTTGCAGCCGAGCTCTTTCGCCTTCGCATAGAGATGACCGCGGCGCATTCTTGCGCATAAATAACAAGGATTGTCTTCGGAAACGGTGTCCGCTACGGAAAATACGTCGCTTTCAAATACGGTGATAGGCACGTTCAAAAGCTTGGCGTTTTCTTCGATTCGACGGCGGTTTTCCGCGTTATAGCCAGGGTCCATCACCAAGAAAACAAGCTCGAACGGCACTTCGCTATGTCGCTGCAATTCCTGCATAAGCTTGGCGAGCAGCATACTGTCCTTACCGCCCGAAATGCAAACCGCGATTTTATCCCCACTTTGAATCAAACGGTATTTCTTCACCGCCAAAACGAAGGGCGACCAAATGGTTTTGCGATAGGTCGTAATAATCGAACGCTCTATTTCTTGATATCTTTCCAATACTTTCGGCATAACTTCCCAACCAAAGATTTTTTGACATTATACCAAATTTTCATTCACTCGTCAAGTTTTCATCGAATAATTAGCAATTTCTCTTTCGCGCGTGTGATTGCCGTATACAGCCAACGGTCTTTTTCTTCGCCGAAAACCCAACCCTCATCAAAGACGATTACAAAGTCAAATTCCGAACCCTGCGCCTTATGACAAGTGATCGCGTACCCAAACTCGAAGCGACAAACGGGCTCTTCCGCGACCGAACGCTGGGTGCGAAACATTGCAAAATTATCTTCCGCCACTACCGTACCGTCTGCAAGCGTCACCGCACGAAAGCCGTATCGGTGGGTATACTTACCCTTGGTCAAAATCCCGATATCAAACGGTACTTTCACGGTGCTATCGAGAAAATCCACGTAAAAATCCATCGTCGCCAAATCGTCGTGCTGCAACTGCACGTCGCTCACCGTGCCGATGATACCGTTGACCAAATGGAATCTCTTTTCTTCGTCGAGCGGTTTTTCCCAATCGTTCAACGTACAAATCATCTTTTCCCCGTCCAAGGGTAAAAGCGCTTCTTCAGGGATTCCTTTATAGGCGCGGATCTCGTGATTGAGCGCCATACGCGTACTGTTGCGGCCGCATATAATTTGGTCGGCGGCTAAAAACAACCTTCTTCGATCGCTTGGGCTCAACGCATTTTTGCTGATTACGCAAACCTGCTCGCCGTAGATCCCGTAGGGAATATACTCCCCCGATCGCGCCATCGTGGCGACTTGGATTATGGGATTGTCCGCCGCTTGGCGCACGATTTGCTCCATCGTATAATGGGCGTTTTCAAGCAACGGGCAAGTGCCGTCTACGGGCGGTAGCTGCGCGCTGTCGCCGCAAAAAAGACATTTCACACCAAAGCTCAACAAATCGTAAAGCACCATTTCGTTGATCATAGACGCCTCGTCGATAATAATCAAACGGATTTTCTTATCAATCTCTTCTTTCTTAACAAATCGAAGCTGATTGCTCCATTCGATAATTTCGCCGTTTTCATCGACGTCAAAATCCTCTTCCCGACGATAAATCAAGCCGTGAATCGTTCCTGCGACCGTACCGTTGCGTACAAGATTCGCCGCAGCCTTTCCCGTCGGGGATACGAATACTGCTTCCACCCCAGCTTCTAAATGCAGTTCCTTTTTCACTACGTAATCAATCAAAAACGTCTTTCCCGTCCCTGCATACCCCGATAGCACAAATACCTGATCGTCCGTATTAAAGAACCATTCCACTATCAAATTTTTTGCATTTTCTTGATCCGCGGTCAGCATCGTATTTGCATTATATCACATATTTTTCCATTTGGCAAGCGTTTTACGAACATTTGTTCATATTTTTTGAAAAAATAAAAAATCAGGCGTTTTTACCTGATTTTTCGTAATTTTTCGCTTATTTTTGCTCAAATTGCGCGTACATTGTCTTTTCGCCAAGCGTAATACTTAAAGACAACACCCCCTTTTTTAAGGGAAATTCCTTTTTTATGAGTTTTGTGGAATCGAGATAGAGCGTCAACGTTTCCGTCTTTTTATCATAGCGGTACGCGCCCTTTTTCTTGCCTTCCTTGCTACCCTTTTTTTGATAGGTGAGCTCGTACTTATTCCCGTCCTTCAATTCAAGACGAATATAAGAAAATTTATCCAAGTAGTCCACTTCGTCAATTTGCGCGATTTTGCATTCGTATATTCCCAAATGAGGTTTTGCAATATCTTTTAGCTCACTCTTTTTGAACGTCGGAAAAAGAAAAAGTAAAGACGCAATGCCTGCTAAAATTGAACTTCTTAAAATATGTTTTTTCATACTATTTAGCATTCGTCTTTTTTCTGTTTTTTATACCCTTTTTTCGCTCTGCAAGTATTTTTTCGCTATTCAAAATCACACCGACAATAAAACATATCATTAAAACGTACAGCCAAAGCAAGAAAACGATAATGGTCGAAAGCGCGCCGTAGAGTCTGCGCATATTGCTGATTTTCAAGTACGCGGAAAAACCCAAGCCGGCAATCCCCCACGCCAAGACCGTGACAAAAGTCCCTTTCAAAAAACGGACGGGCTTTGCTTTATACGGACATATATACATATTTAGAAGAAAACACAAGAAAAAAGCGACGATTGCCAAAAGTAGATAATCAACAACTCTTTCCCACAGCTTTGACGCGATCTTAGAAAAAAGAAAACCGCCGATTGCAAAGGCGAATAAGACCACCACGACGCTCGCCATTATGATAATAAGCAAGGCAAGCGCGCCAAGCCGTAAACGAAGTCCTTTTTCCTTCTTTTGAAAATCGTAAATAATTTCGCCGCTTCTACGGATTTGATAGAAAAGGTTGGTGGACGAATATAAGGTCGTAAAAATCAAGATAACGGACGCACCTGCCGTTGCGTTAAGCGCTTCTTCCTGCACGTAGAGTAAAACGTCCTTGACCGTATCAAACACCGAAAGCCCTAAAATTTTATCCGTATTGATCGGCAACCGCCCCACAAGCAACGACACCCAAAAGGTGAGCGGTACGATCGACATTATCAAGAAAAAAACGAGCGTACCTGCAAGCGTGGTGTATTTTCGAAAAATCAACAGTCGGTATTTTTCACGAATGTATCGGTAAAAGGCGCGAAACTTACTCATTGTATAAGTATGCCCATATTTTCCCCTTTCAACCAAAAATAAAAGCGGCAGTATCGCTACCGCCGCCCTTTCTTCTTAATAATTACAACCGCACGACGTTCTTTGCGAACGGCAACGAGCATAGCCGTAATAACCGTCCGAGTCTTCCGACGTAACGTTGGAAACATTCGCTTGCGCTACGCTGAAACCGCAACGCCGTTGGCAACCGTAATTGCAACCATACGAACAGCCGTTAGTATTCGCCGTGTTGTTTTGCGTCGACGTATTGCTATTGCCGACCACTACGATATTGCCATTGCAGTCCCGACAAACGCGTTGCCAACCGCAATGCCAGCCGCAACCGCTCGTACCACAAGCGTTGTTGCAGGAATTATAGCAGCACGAACTATTTACGTTTCGACCAAAGAGCGTATTAAACAAATTGCACATAATATTTTAAGTCCTTCTTGCGTATTTGAGAAAACTCTCATACTATAATTATATGCGCGCGCGACAAGAGAAGTGAAAAAGCGACTGCTGCTCGCAGTCGCTTTTTATTAAAAATTCTCTACTTAATCGTGACAATGCTCCTTAATAAACTTGACAACGCCAGCCGACCAGCCGTGGCAAAGACTGTGACGGAAACCCACGTAGCAATGCGCGCCGCAATCGCCGTGTATATCCTTCTTCGTATCGTCAAACTCATCGATCTTGCCCGTACCTTCCAGCCATTCCATTTGGAAATCTTCCCAAAAGGTCGTCGCGCCTCTATCCAACATCGCCCCGTAGTACTCCTTCATCAATGCAATCGCCAAATTTTCGTCGCGCGACGCGATTGCCGACAAAACGTAATAGCTCATAAACGTCGAGAAGCCTTTTGCGCCCCCTTCGATAAGCTTTGCGTATTCTTCGTCGGTAAGCTCGCCCGTCGCAAAATATTTCAAGGCGATTACTTGCTTTTTCAACTGCGGACGAATGGGCTGCAAATCCAATTTACGTTTAATTTTCAATACGTTGTCTACGGACACGCCGAATTCCTTGAAGATATATTCCGCGCCGTTCATTGCCATACGGAAAATTGCACGCACGCCGACCAATTCGTCTACCGTATCTTTGGTGGGCCAATCGACAAGATAGCGCGTTTTCGTGCTCAAATTTCCCTCTTCGTCCACCAACTCGTCCATTTGCTTGACAAGACCAATCAAATAGGGCAAATGCTTTTGAATATACTCCGTGCAAGCGAATTCCTTATAATAATCCGCAAGCATAATAATCCACCACATAGAATAGGTGTAGATCGCGTTCATATATTTCGGCAAAGGCGCAATTTTCTTACATAAATCCAAGGTCTTTTCGACAATGTCTACTCTACCGTAAATGGACGTAAGCGCCATTATTTCGGGGGCTAAATCGCCCGCCCAAACCAAGCGATCACGTTTAATGCCGTCCCAAATGTATCCTTCGCCCGAGCACAAATCTACCGTACGCTTTGCCGTCTTAAAAATTTCGGCGACTCTCTTATCCGAGCCTTGATAAGTATAAATGGGTCTCTTGGAATATATGCGGTTTTCGCAAAAAATATTTTTGAAATAAATAAAGCGATTCTCTAACACGTCGATACGGACAAAACGGAAACCTGTTTGCCCGACGACAACGTCCGAATATGCACATGCGAACGTCTCAAAATCACGCGGACTGTGTGCATTGCTCGCATTTTTTTCTCCAATCGAAGAATTTACTTCGCCCAAGGATTCCCCGAAACGAATACGCACTCTACAAATGTCGTGTTCTACCAAATCGAAAATCAAGCGCACGCCGCCGTTCATTTCCTTGCCAAAATCCAAGATGATATAAGAGCCAACCCCGTGCATTCTTAAATATTGATCCCATTCCGCTGCGTTATAATTGATCGCCGCGTACAAACCCTTCGAACGAAGAATCATGTCTACGTTTTTCAAATTTCCGCAGTCGACAACTCTCTTAGGCAATAAATACTGTCTCAAAATCTTTTACTCCAATTTTTCGTAATCTAAAATATGCACAAGGAAAATATATATTTTTTCTCTTTTAGTACGGTTTTACTTTGTAAACCAACCCATTTTTTCCGCCGCATCCATGATCGCTCCCCAAACGATATCTTCACACCAATAGTGATGTTTCGGCGTAATTTTCATGTCGCAACAATCCTCTGCGTTATGCGCCTTGTAAATCTTTTGAATGGTTTTATATCCCATTTTTACGCCCTCAACAGGGAATATTTCGTCTTTCTCACCGTTTACAATCGTCAAGCGTCTCGGCGCGATTAACGCCGCCAAATCCTGCATTTCAAAATAACGGTAAGCGGACGGGATATAATTACAATTACAATGAATAATATCCAAAATCGACGTTTTGAAGGGACTAAACGCGCAGCTCGGGACGGACAACTTAATTCTCTCGTCCAAGCACGCCGCATAATAGGAAAGCGTACCGCCGCCCGAATTACCCGTGATTAAAATTTTATCCAAATCACATTGCGGGAAATTTGCAAGCATATCGATTGCGCGCATAACGTCCCATACGCGCTCCGCAATCAGCGTACGTCCCAAAGAGAGCGCCGTCACGGACGCAAAACGGCAAAGTACGCTGCTTTCGCGGCTTACCCTTGTCGCCATTCTTTCGCCCATACCGCGATTTTCGATCGCCAAAGCAATAAATCCGCGCTTGACCGCTTGTACCGCAAAAATTGCGTGACCAAACGTCTGTCTTTCCCCGTCGTTTTTGAATTCGCCCGTGGAAATATGGAAGCCTTGCGCATGCCCCTGCTGCGTGATTGCTACGGGGTATTTTTCCTTCCCCGTATCTGGTATTAAAAGCTTACAGGGTACGCGTTCGCCTACTTCGCTATAAAACTCGAAACGAATTTGACGGTAGCCGTCCTTTTGCTCCTCAGAAACAATCTCAAACTCGGGTTCGCAAGCGTTTTGCGCAATCAAATCAAAACCGCTCAATTCTATGAGCTTTTCTTTTAACTGCTTTTTCCACGTTTGCAAATCAGCCTGCTCGTTATACGCCAATTTTTGACTGGTTTTTTCAATCAATAATTCGTGACAAAGATCGCCGTTTATCATAAAACACCTTTTTTACTTTTCCACATAAGAAAACGTATATTCCTTAACGAGAATATTCTTCCGTTTTCATTATTCCCATTCGATTGTGCCAGAGGGCTTCGGCGTTAAATCATACAAAACGCGGTTTACGTTTTCCACTTCCGACGTGATACGCGCCGTAATCTTATGCAATACGTCGTAAGGGATTTCCTCGATCGTTGCCGACATCGCGTCCACGGTGTTTACCGCACGAATAATAACGGGATATGCGTACGTGCGCTTACCGTTCTTTACCCCTACCGATCTAAAATCAGGCACAGCCGTGAAATATTGCCATACCTTGCCCGCCAAGCCCGCATTCGCGAATTCTTCGCGCAAAATTGCGTCCGATTCACGTACCGCTTCCAATCTATCGCGCGTAATTGCGCCAAGGCAACGCACACCAAGACCGGGACCGGGGAAGGGTTGACGATACACCATACCGTCGGGCAAGCCCAATACGCTGCCCACCATACGAACTTCGTCTTTATACAAGAATTTCAAGGGCTCGACAAGCTCAAATTGCATATCTTCGGGCAAACCGCCAACGTTATGATGGGCTTTTACGCCGTCGCTTTCAATGATGTCGGGATAAATCGTACCCTGCGCCAAAAACTCAATACCTTCGAGTTTTCTCGCTTCTTCTTCAAATACGCGGACAAACTCTGCGCCAATAATTTTACGTTTCTTTTCGGGTTCTTCCACCCCTGCAAGCTTGCCTAAAAAGCGATCCGCCGCATCGACGTAGACAAGATTTGCGTCCATTTCGTCGCGGAATACTTTGACAACTTCTTCCGGTTCACCCTTTCGAAGTAAGCCGTGGTTGACGTGCACGCAAACGAGTTGTTTGCCGATTGCTTTGATAAGCAAAGCCGCTACGACCGACGAATCTACGCCGCCAGAGAGCGCCAATAATACTTTTTTATTCCCTACCTGTGCTTGAATTTCCGCTACTTGTTCTTTGATAAATGCTTCGGCGAGCGCTTTCGTCGTGATTCGAGCCATACTTTCGGGACGAACGTTATTTTCCATATTTCTATACTCCTTTTACGTGTTAATGCTGGGTGTAGTTAGGCGCTTCTTTGCTAATCGAAATATCGTGGGGATGGCTTTCGATCAAGCTCGCGTTGGTGATGCGTACAAATTCGGAATTCGTACGGAGCTCTTCAATCGTCGGTTTTCCGCAATATCCCATACCTGCGCGCAAACCGCCCTTCATTTGATAAATTACTTCCGCTACGCTACCGCGGTAAGGCACGCGACCTTCCACCCCTTCGGGTACGAATTTCTTTTCGCCTTCTTGGAAATAACGGTCGTTACTGCCTGCCGCCATCGCGCCAAGAGAACCCATACCTCTATATACCTTGTAGCTTCTGCCTTGATAAAGCTCGACTTCGCCGGGGCTTTCCAACGTACCTGCCAAAAGAGAGCCGACCATAACCGCGCTACCGCCTGCCGCAATCGCTTTCACAATGTCGCCGCTGTATTTAATACCGCCGTCCGCGATGACGCGTTTGCCGAGCTTATCCGCCATCTCCGAGCAATCCATCACCGCCGTAAGTTGCGGTACGCCGATACCTGCTACGATACGCGTGGTGCAAATAGAGCCAGGCCCAATCCCAACCTTGACAACGTCCGCCCCCGATTTAATCAAAGCTTCCGTTGCCGCTGCCGTAGCGACGTTCCCTGCAATCAACGTGATGTTCGGATATTTCGATTTAATTTCTTCCACTTTCTTCAAAACGCCTGCGGAATGTCCGTGCGCCGTATCGATTGCGATAACGTCCGCGCGCGCTTCAATGAGCGCCGCGATTCTTTCCATCGTGTTCGCCGCCGTACCAACCGCCGCGCCTACGAGCAAGCGACCGTTTTCATCTCTTGCCGAATTCGGGTATTGAATAGATTTTTCGATGTCTTTAATGGTAATCAAGCCTTTCAAATAACCCTTTCCATCTACGATGGGCAATTTTTCAATTCTATGCTTACCGAGAATTTTTTGCGCGTCCGCAAGCGACGTGCCTTCGGGTGCGGTCACGAGCCCTTCTTTCGTCATGACGTTGGAAATGGGTTGCTCGTAATTACTTTCAAAACGCAAATCGCGATTCGTCAAAATACCAACGAGTTTTCCATCCTCCGTTGTGATAGGTACACCGCTGATACGATATCTTTCCATAAGCGCAACTGCGTCCTTCACCAAATTATTCGGATACAAGAAGAACGGGTCGGTAATAACGCCGTGTTCGCTACGTTTTACTCTATCCACGTGGTTAGCCTGTTCTTCTATCGACATATTCTTGTGAATAATCCCCAAGCCGCCTTCACGGGCCATTGCAATCGCCATTCGACTTTCCGTGACGGTGTCCATTGCCGCGCTGATTAAAGGCAAGTTGAGCTTGATTTTGTCCGTAAGCTGCGTTTTTAAGCTAACGTTGGCGGGCAACACGCTCGATGCTTGCGGCACGAGAAGTACGTCGTCAAAGGTTAAGCCTTCTTTTACAATTTTGCTGCTCATAGAGTAGTCTCCTTATATAAAAAATAAATTTTCAAACGTTTAATAAGAAAATGGATGTTTTTCGATTACTCGAATCACCCATTTAGTTCTTAATCAGCCCAAGCGTGCGATCAAAATACGCTCTATCCGTATCCGATACGCTTGCTTCGATCTGTTCCATTTTTCCCTTTATCATTTGCGCAGTAGCGCTATCCCCCGCTTGGAGCGCGGTAATCAACACGGCGACGACCGCGTTGTTTTGCTGGAAGGATTCCCCCTTCCATTCAAATGCACATTCCACCGCTTCTTCTTTATCGCCGCGGCAGTATTTCGCGATACATACCTGACCGCAAACGTACTGCTCGTACGTGCCATTCACGCTACCGCCGAGTTCTTCGTCTTTTTCAAGGCAATACGCATGGAATTCGTCATCCTCAATAAAACGTTCGCCGCAGGTATCAATTTTTCCGTCCTTACCTTCCCCGATCGCCACTTCCGTCGCATAGGCAATATAGTAGATATCGTCGCTATCTTTGTACGCACGTTCAGCAAAATGAATACTTGCGGACTCCATCCCCAAATCATAAGTAAGCTTCATCATTGTGGACGGATAAAAGGTGCAAAGCGCGGCAAAAAGGAACAAGATTAAGATGCCGATTGCGGCAAGCGTATTCAAAAACGCGCGCAGGATAACTTTATCGACACCCATAATCTTCTCCTCCTATGTATAATATTTATATTATTTTAACATAGAATAACCAAAAAATCAACTGTATAGAGAAAATTTTTTGGCATGTTTGCCATCTTTTTTTAATATAATGGACTATGAACTTTTTCTTAACAGACGTAAAGCCCTCACGTCGGCTCAAAAAAACTTTTGTTTTTTTCTTTTTAATCGCCCTTTTGTCCCTTTTCTCCTTCTTTGTAAGCTGCAAGAAGAAAATTGATTATTTTTCGCATGTTTCCGAAATACGGAGCAATATTCTGCTTGCGGAAGCGGAAGACTTTTCTTTGCGCATTTTCATCGGTGAAAGAGAAGTTCCATACGCGGCAGACGGCGTCGCAAGGGAGACTTCTCCGCGTTTCGACGCGTACCTGGTAGCCCCAAACGGCACTAAAACCTGCGAATTTCACTTCAAAATCGGAAACGAAACGTACGGCGGAGAAATGTCCTACGATAACGTAAAAGGCGAATACTATTATTTTTGCACGTTGAGCGTTCCTCAATTAAAATCTGTGTCTTGTGAGATTTTATACGGGGAAGAGCAATTTGTCTTGGACGCAACATCCGTTTTAACCGAAAAAACGTTATCGCCGCGCGACGCTTTATCCCATTTATTAACGACGGAAAAAGAAAGCTTTTCCGCACTCACCGATAAATACGGCTTTGCAGGGGAAATCGGGATTCGTTTAATCTACGAAGATAATCCCTACTATTACGTGGGCGTAATCGATAGGAAAGGCAACGTTTCCGCGTTCTTACTGAACGCGGAAACGGGAAAGCTTTTAGCAAAACGTCAATCTTGACAATTCCTCTATCCTTCTCATAAACAAAAAAAAATGCTCCGAACTATCGGAGCATTTTTCTTATTGTAACCATAAATACATCAAAAGAATCATTATGCCAAAACCGCAAATAATGGAAAGGAACATCGGCGCGTACGCACGAAACGCACCGCGCACCATCGCCCAATATTCTTTTTTGCTAGGCTTGTTAAAATTCGCCCTTTTTCCATTCTTTTTTCGCTGGGGATCGTACCATTTGAATCCTTCAACGTTCATATCCGCAAACGTCGTTTCGGTATCCAAATCGTCCCTTTTCTTTTTTGCCATAACGTCCTCTGATAATCGTTAGTTTTCCGTATTCCCTTCGCCGTTGTATTCGGGATCGTACAAGTGGCAAGCACAGAAATGTCCTTTTTCCACTTCCAAATACTTGGGCGCAACCGTCTTACATACTTCCATGCACTTGTCGCAACGGGTATGGAACTTACAGCCCTTAGGCGGATTGACGGGAGAAGGAATATCCCCCTTCAAAATGATACGGTTCATCTTCGTATGCGGATCGGGAATGGGAACAGCCGAGAAAAGCGCCTTCGTGTAAGGGTGCAAAGTATTTTCAAAAATACTCGTTTTCGAACCGTACTCGACCATACTACCCAAGTACATTACGCCGATTTCATCCGAAATGTGCTTGACAACGGACAAGTCGTGCGAAATAAAGACGTAGGTAAGCCCCAATTCCTTTTGCAAGTCTTTGAGCATGTTGATGATTTGCGCTTGAATGGATACGTCGAGCGCGGAAACGGGCTCGTCGCAAATAACCAAGTCAGGCTTGAGCGCCAATGCACGCGCAATACAAATACGTTGACGTTGACCGCCCGAAAACTCGTGGGGATAACGTTCGAAATAGTGAGGCTGCAAACCGCACATTTTCATAATTTCAAGCACGTAGTCACGATAGTTTTTGCCCTTCGTTAAACCGTGCTGACGCGCCGCTTCACCAATAATTTCACCGACCGTCAAACGGGGCGACAGACTCGCGTAAGGATCTTGGAAAATCATTTGCATATTCGGGCGAAGCTTATCGAATTCTTTATTGGAAAGCTCCGTCAATTCTTGACCTTTGAACTTAACCGAACCGCCAGTTACGTCATAAAGACGTAAAATCGTACGGCCCATCGTCGTCTTACCGCAACCCGATTCCCCTACGATACCGAGCGTCGTACCCTTTTTCAAATCAAAAGATACGTTGTCGACCGCTTTCAAAAATGCCGTCGGTTTACCGAAAAAGTTCGTTCCTACAACAAAGTGCTTTTTCAAATTCTTAACACTCAACAAAATCTCGTCGTTGAGAATTTCTTGTTTGAGAATTTTGGAATACTTTTTCGTCAATTTCAAACGGAATACCTTGCGACAGCTAGGACAAATAAACGCCTTATCGAAATCCTCGTTAATGCGAAGCTTTTGATCGCAATAAGGACAAACAACGTCGCGTTTACCCGAAAGATCTTCTTCCGTTTCAGGCATCACGATTTCTTCCATTTCGATTTGTTTGGGTTCGTCTTCCGTAGCTGCTTCTTCTGTAACCGTTTCTTCGGCAGGCACTTCCTCGATGGGAGTTTCTTCCGCCGCTTCTACACCGTCCATTTGCATTTGAACGGGTTCGTCTTCTTCCGCGGGAGTTTCTTCAACAGGTGCTTCCTCGACGGGAGCTTCTTCCGCAGCCGTTTCTTCAACGGGCGTTTCTTCCACAACCGTTTCTTCGGCAGGAACTTCCTCAACGGAAGTTTCTTCCACAGCCGTTTCTTCGACGGGCGTTTCAGCCGCTTCTACCTTTTCTTCTTCAAGGTTTTGGGCATTATTCATTTCGAGTTCACTCATTGTTCACCGCCCTCCTTATAAAGATAGCAAGCTACGCTATGCGTATCCGTCACCTTGACGAGATGAGGATATTCCCCCGCGCATTCCATACGGCACTTGTCGCATCTATCGCGGAAATAGCAATAGTTAGGCATATCCACGGGGTTGGGCACAAAACCGGGAATACAGTACAAGGATTCCACGTCGCCGTCCACCGTAGGTTTGCTCTTTTGCAAGCCGATTGTATACGGATGCAAGGGATTATCGAAAATATCTTCCGCCGTACCCATTTCAATGACTTTACCTGCGTACATAACGACTACATAGTCCGCCATTTCCGCAACAACGCCAAGATCGTGCGTAATCAACATGATCGAGCCGCTGATTTTGTCTTTAATCTCGCGAAGCAAATCCAAAATTTGCGCTTGGATGGTTACGTCGAGCGCCGTCGTGGGCTCGTCCGCGATAATCAAACGAGGGTTGCAAAGCAAGGACATCGCAATCATAACACGTTGACGCATACCGCCCGAAAGTTGGTGGGGATATTTTTTATAAACCCCTTCGGGATCGGCGATACCAACGAGATTGAGCATTTCAATACTGCGCGCCTTTGCATTTTTCTTGGAAATACCTTCAATGTGCAAGAACGCAACTTCGTCGAGCTGATTCCCGATCGTGAAAACGGGATTGAGCGACGTCATAGGTTCCTGGAAGATCATTGCAATTTCTCTACCGCGAATGGAGCGCATCGCTTCAATGGGCATTTTTGCAATATCGTATACCTTCTCGTCCATTTCGTACATCGTGCCGCCAAGTTCGTCCTTTTTAAGAACGGGTTTTTTACCCTTTTTCACGATGACTTGTTCGCCATTTTCCTCTTTCGTCTCGTACACGGGTATCTTCTTGCCCTTTTTATCGCGACGGAAAGCCTTTGTGCGGAAACGGATCGAACCGTCTACAATTTGACCGGCAGGACCGCTTACAAGCTGCATCAAGGACAGAGACGTAACGCTCTTACCGCAACCCGATTCGCCTACGACACCAACCGTCGAGCCTTCGGGAATGGAGAACGTGACGCCGTTTACTGCCTTTACGACACCCGTATCCGTATAGAAATAGGTATTTAAGTTTTCAAATTCTACAATATTCTTAGGGTCCTTCATCTCGGTGAGATATTCAGACTCTACGTTCTTTCTTTTCTTTCTCTTTTCGAGCGCTTTGGTGATTTTTGCATTCGATCTCGCGATCTTGCGGGATTCCCGACCGGAGATATAATGAGATTTCTTCTTTTCAGCCATCTTCATCACCTCTTCATCTTCGGGTCAAACGCGTCGCGTAAGCCGTCGCCGACAAAGTTGAACGCCAAAATCGCAAGCGTGATACAAATTCCAGGCGGCACCCAGAAATGAGGATACAAATCCAAGAAAATCGGATTCGACGCCGTATTGATCATAGAGCCCCAAGTAGGCGTATCCAAAGGCGCACCGAGGTTCAAGTAACCAAGGGTTGCTTCCATAAGAATAATGCTACCAAGCCCCATCGTCATCGAAACGATCAGCTGCGGCATTACGTTGGGAAGCAAGTGCTTGAAGATCTTTCTATACGTGGAAAGACCCGAGCATTTTGCCGCCAACATGAATTCCTGCTCGCGCAAGGATAAGATTTGTCCGCGCACCAATCGCGCCGTACCAACCCAGCCGAATAGAGTTAGGATAATCATTAGGAAATATAGCCTTCGTATATCTTCAATCCCGTTTGCCGTAAGCGTCGCTGACAAAATAAGCATAATTGGCAGCGTTGGAATACAGCTTAGGATATCGACTATACGCATAATTAGGTTGTCTACCCAACCGCCGAAATACCCTGCTAATCCACCTAGGATAACGCCGATTATCGTTTCCAAAATAATAACGACAAAACCGATCGTAAGCGAAATTCTACCACCGATCAAAAGGTTCGTGAAAATATCATAGCCCCATTGGTCGGTACCGAGCAAGTGATTAGAGTCGATATCGCCGTAAGCATTATACGCGGGATTTTCGGATACGAAAATATCATACGCGTAATACGTTTTGCCATCGATCGTATACTCGATCTTATAAGGCGTAGCCGTGGGAATACTCGTTTCGTCGCGAACGGGTTTACCGTTTGACGACCACTTCGAGAAAATAGGTCCCACAAAGGACGCCACGAACAAAATGACGAGCATCAACAAACCAATGATGGAAAGTTTCGAGCGGAAAAAGCGCTTTGCTACCATCATCCCGGGCGAGAGTACGCGGACGCGATCGCCCAAGTTTTCCCCGTGCAAATCTTCCGTTTTTTCGTTTGCATTAACGGGCAATTCTTCTACAACGTTTTCTTTCTTTTCGTCTTTCATAATTCCCCTCCTTTAACGCAATTTTACACGCGGGTCAACAACCGCATACATAATATCGGTAAGTAATATACCAATAATCGTCAGCACTGCAATAAACATATTGTAGCCCATGATAAACGGGATGTCGCCCGCCTGCATGAGTTTCCAAGCCGTGTTACCGATACCGGGCAAGTCGAACACCGTTTCGGTGATCATTGCACCGCCGAATAGCGACGGTAGCGTACCCGCAAGCATCGTTACAAGCGGAATCAACGTATTTCTGAATACGTGCTTATAGACAACCGATTTTTCGGACAAGCCCTTCGCACGCGCCGTACGGATATAGTCCGCGTTCAATACTTCGAGCGTGTTCGTACGCGTATAACGCATCCAACCGCCGATCGAAAGTACGACAAGCACGAACATAGGCAATACCAAGTGCCAAAGCATATCCGCAAAACGTTCCCAATCCGTAGCGTTCATCGGTAAACTCGATTTAAGACCGATCGGTTCAAACCAACCAAGATCCGTGGCAAAAACCTTCTTAACGATACCGCCAAGGAAGAAGGTCGGGAAGGAAATCCCGATCATGGTAAGTACGGTGACAAAATAGTCGAGCTTGCCATATTGATTGCATGCGCACTTAATACCAAGAGGAATCGCGATCAAAAGCTCTAAAATAAGCGCTACAAGGGAAATCCCGAAGGAAACGCCCATATCTCTAAAGATAACGTCTTCGACGGGCTGCTTTTCTACGAAAGAATTGCCAAGGTCTCCTTTGCAAAGCCTAGAAAGCCAATTAAAGTAGCCTTTGAATACGTTGGAATCTAAGCCGTAATACGCTTTGATTGAGTCTAATTTCGCTTGCACTTCCGCTTCATTGTTCTCAACGGCGCCACCCAAGCTGTTTCTAATTTGGTCTTCAAAATAGTCCACAGGCATAAAGGAGACCAAGACGTACAGAATGAGTGACACGCCGAGCAAAATCAATATGGAAAGCAATAATCTTTTTATACAGTATTTTAACATCTGTTTCTCTTCACTTTTCGTTTATTTTTCGGAAACGAATTTACCGATAAGAAGAAGGTTATCAGTTATAATTAAGTTCCCAAATCTTGTCGATAACGCCGCTGTTTGCCGTCGGGTTGTCGTTGAGTGTGTTGGAGTCGATAAGATCCTTGTTGTATACAAGACAGTCGTTTCTTTGATAGGTAGGAAACTCTACGGCAAGGTCCATAATCAAATCCAACGCTACTGCATAGTCTTTCTTACGGGATTCTTCGTCAAGCTTCGTACGTGCCTGTTCAATAAGCGCACTCAATTCGTCGATCTTGCCTTGTTCATAACCGAATTGCTCACTATCTTTGTAGATTTCCTTATAGCCCCAGTTCTTGATACTCGTTGCTTTACTATCTTTATGGTAAACTTGGTACAAGTCAGGGTCAACCGTCGACGACCAAGCTGCCGCCCATACTGCAAGCTGACCAGTGGAAAGCTTCTTAAGCGCCGTAATATCCGTATTAACCGTAATCTTGAAGCCGATTTTGTCAAGCGTTTCCTTTGCATCCATGAACATTTGATATGCAGGGTGGTCCGTCGTGTCGCCAGCAATCGTGAAGGTAAATTCAAGACGCGTGCCGTTTACGGTATAAACGCCGTCGCTACCCTTCGTATAACGCCCACCATTGTTGGTGATTTCCGTAAG
The DNA here is from genome assembly GCA_015071005.1 of Clostridiales bacterium. Taxonomy (GTDB): domain Bacteria; phylum Bacillota; class Clostridia; order Christensenellales; family Borkfalkiaceae; genus Scatosoma. The sequence continues at coordinate 30,559 of SVIG01000008.1, forward strand.
CATACTTTGCTCAATTACGTTTCTTTGAGCTTCAAACGCGATCGAAGGATATTCCGTTGCACCATCGGGGTATGCCCAGTTGGTAATAGACATAGGTCTTTCGATCAAGTCAACAAGCTGTTCCGTATAATAGGTAACGATGAAGTTCTTATCCATCGCCTTCATAATCGCGCGACGTACTTCGATATCGGGAACGTATTTAGGGTTAATACCCACGTAACCGTAACCGTTCGTCAAATACGTTTGATAGCTCAAGTGGCTAATCCCGTCAATGATTCCCAAGTTTTTATCCGTTGCGTTAGGTTCACCAACGTCAATACTCTTCGATCTGAGCGCTTCGATCAAGTTGCTCGAGCCTACTTCTCTATAATGCAAATATTTAATCTTCGCATTTTTCGAAGTGTCGTTGCCAAGAACGGTGTAGAAATGAGGATTGCGCTTGAAGTATACCCACTTATGCTTATAGAAATTATCTCTATTTACGCTACCGCTATCCTTTTCGTTGGAAGGCATGTATACGCCTGCGCCTTGGGGAAGACCGTTCTTATCGGGGTCTTGCAATACTTTATCAAAGAATTCGTTATCTGCAAATTTAACGCCGTGAGGAGTATTTTCAATAGCGTCTTCGTTCGAGTAGTAGTACATAGGAGCAACTGCAAACGCAAAGTTCCAAATTGCCTTCGGGTCGACTCTATTGATCTTAATATTCAATACGTCGTGTTCCGCATCGAGTTTTTTGCCCGAGAAGTTCACGCTCGTCTTGCTCGTGGTAATACCCGAAATATCAGGAACTCTCATCGAACCGTCTTCGTTCTTACCTTGTTCTTCATAATATTTCGTTCTTGCTTCTGCTGCAAATTCGTCACGAAGATTGCTACCCGTTGCCCAATAGATAAGAATCTTTGCAACGTCTTCGTCCGTCGTCGTCAGCATATTGCAAGCGGTTTCAATCGCCGTTTCTTGCTCGATATACTCGATTGCTTCCTCTCTCGTACATTCCTTTTCTTCCATGTACTTCGCAATCAACGCCTCATCTTTCATGTCGGCTTCAATATCACCCGCAAGATATTCGTTGTAGCTTTCCGCTTCGGGGTCAAGGTTGGTCATGTACTTGTACTCTTCAACCGTACCAGCTTCCACCGCAGCTTTCGCCGCTTCCTCACCCACGAACGTCGTGCGCGTTTCGGGATCGATGTACATCGTCTTACCCGTCGTTGCGTCAGCGGAAATTCTTACAATACCCATGTTATAATAGTAAATTTGCCAATCTTCCGTGAAGGAATATTTTTCTTCATAGCTTTCAAGCGTGCCTACGCTCATCGACCAGCTCGATTCCGCTTCTTCTTGGAAAAGCTCCTTCGTTCTTGCAATATCCTTTTCCGTTTCTTGGGTTGCGGGATATTCTGAAGGGTCGGTCAAGTGATTGAACAAATAATCCAATCTCGTATCCGCTTCTTGATAGAAACCTGCATTCAACTTACTATCCGTTACGTCTTCGCCATCTTGCAAATCAGGATCTTGCGCGCGGTATGCCTTCAAGCCGACGATATCCGTCGAATAAATGGTCGCCGAGCCCATATATGCAGGGTCGAGATAAACGTACAAATTGAAAAGTACGTCCTTAATCGTGAGCGGCGAGCCGTTACTGAATTTAATACCGTTCTTAATAATGAACGAGTATTCCGTGAACGCTGCTTCCGCCGCGTTTTGCGTAACCGTACCGTTAGCAAGCGTCATCGTTTGCTTTAAGTCAAGCGTAACAACTGGTTCGTTCTGACCGTACGCGATTACGTCCGCGCCGTCCTTATTCGCTTTCGTCGTCAACATACCAATTTGCGTCATGGACGCGATATTGCTATCCGTTGCGGACGTTGCGAAGAACGGGTTGAAGTTCCCGTCCAAAGCTTCCGTCGCAAATACGATTGGACGCGTTTCCGACATATTGCTTCCGCCGCTGCTGCTACCACCGCCGCAAGCGGTAAACGAGCAAGCCATCGTTGCTCCTAATAATAAACAAATCACTTTATTCACTGATTTATTCATAATCTATATCCTCCGTTATTTTTCTTTCAATTTTTATAAGCTTTGTTCTACTTTTACGATTTCTTCGTGCGCGCCCAACACCTTAAAGCCGTTGCCGCCGCTTGCCGTCACGTACGCTTCGTCCGTTTCATAGCCACCGAACAAGTAGTTCGTATAGTTCATCACAAGGTTTGCATCCATCAAATTCGCTACGTACGTACCGTTGCTCTTACTGATCATAAGTTCAAGCGTACCCGACACCGTTACGTTTTCAATCTTCGCCTTATCGGAAAGGCTCTCGAAAATGAAGTATGCGTTAAAGGACTGATTCGAGCTTGCACACGCGAACGTAAGGTTTTCAAAGTTCACGTTTACGATTTCCGCCTTATCGCCGATTTTACCGAAAACGGAAGTCGTCGTTTTATCCAAAATACTGCTCTTGCTTATTTTCAAATTCTTAATCGACGCGCCTTCGCTATGAATCTTCGTATTGAAGTTAAGGATTGGAGCCAACTGATCAACCGTGTTGCTCATATCAATATCTTGATAAATCCAATAGCCGTCGCCTTTCACTTCGTTGTAAGCAATACTTCTAAACATCTTCACGACTTCTTGCGGCGTCTTAATAATCGTCCAGTTCCCCTCGATATACTTCGTGGGATTTCCTTCGTCATCGCGTATAATCGTCCATTCGCCTTCCAAATACTCGAACGGTACGCCTGCCTTATCCTTAACGACCGTCCAAGCGCCTACTAAATATTTCGCGTAAACAACTACGTCCGTATCTTGCTGTACTGCCGGCCAAGTCGCAAGCGTCGTACAAGCCTCGTCTGCGTAGTATTCTACAAACGTGAACGCGCGAGTGAAGTCAGAAGGATTGAAATCAAAGTATTCGCTCGGATACGGGTACGTGCCGTCGCCGTTGAAGGGAGCGCTTCTGAACACGTCGCCGTTTGCAAATTCCTTTTGCTCCGCATTCTTATCGGGATTGGGAATCTTCGCGCCATCATCCACCACCAGCTTGAACTGTACTCTCGTTTTCGATCTCCAGCTTGCTGCTATATGCCAATGATCGCCTTTTTCCAAAGTCACCGTAAAGTCTACTTCTTCACCGAGCGCGTAATATTTCTTGGTCTCGTCCGTATAAGTGGGCTTCCCTTCCGAATCCAAAATAACGTGATACCAACCGTTAAAATCGTACTCGTCGCGCTTGATCGTTCTTTGCGGCGTCGTTTTGTCTTCCCCGATGTTGATTGCAGGTTGACCGCTTACGTAGTCAATCGTTTTCGTATCAAGGTTATTTTCGAATACGCCGCCGTTCGCGTAGTAGGTTACGGCTGCTTCCAAATCGTAATCATCAATAACGTCTTGTCTCGTCGTGTATCTAAAGGAGCACCCTGCAAAAATGAACAGCGACGCCAACGCCAAGAAGACGAGAATTAAGCTTCTTTTGAGTTTCCTTTTCATTAAGTTACCTCATATCCTTTTTCGTTTATGCCTTGAATCCTACACCGCTTTTACGGCATATAGACCCAATTTTGCTTATAACACAATCTATATTTTAACCGAAAAAATATCTTTTGTCAATCATTCTTTCTACATTTTATATATATAAATTACTTTTTTCGAGTTTTTCTCTTTTATAATCGAGAAAATCGATTTTGCTTATTGAAAAAACCGATAGAAAAGCCCCGTCGCACAATTCCGTGCGACGGGGCGGCCCAAAACTTTTGAATTTTTGCGTTTATTTGGTCATTTTTTCCTGCTTAACTTTATGATCGATGACGTGACGGGACGCAAGCTCGGATTGGATTTCGTCCACCGTAATACCCATTTGCACCATAAGCACCATAACGTGGTAGGCAAGATCGGCAATTTCGTAGATCGTTTCCTTTTTATCGTCCGCTTTGCCCGCGATGATTACTTCGGTACATTCTTCCCCTACCTTCTTCAAAATCTTATCCAAACCCTTTTCGAAAAGATAGGTGGTATACGAGCCTTGAGGACGGTCCTTTTGTCTACCTAAAAGTAAATCGTACAAACCACGCATAGAGAATTCACCGCGCTCCTCGTTGATAAAAAGTGGCTCAAAAAAACAGCTTTCCGCGCCCGTGTGGCAGGCAGGGCCTTCTTTATCGACCTTGACAACGAGCGCGTCCTTGTCGCAATCCGCCGTGATGGAAACAACGTGCTGATAGTTTCCGCTCGTCGCGCCCTTGCGCCATAATTCTTGGCGACTTCTACTCCAAAAACAAGTCTTTTTCTCTTGAAGGGTAATTGCCAAGCTCTCTTTGTTCATATATGCCAACGTCAATACGTCTTTCGTCGCCGCGTCCACCACGATTGCAGGGATTAAACCCTTTTCGTCAAATTTCAATTCTTCGATTTTAATCATACTTTACTCCTTTTTACAGCCTTAAATTCGAACGGGAATAGAATATTCCGCAAGTGTTTTCTTAAGATCGGGAATGGCGATTTCGCCGAAATGAAAGACCGACGCCGCCAAACCTGCGTCGATATCGGGAATTTTTTGGAAAAGCTCGACAAAATGCGCCTTACTCCCTGCGCCACCCGACGCGATGACGGGAACTTTTACCGCCGCACAAACTTTTTCTAAAAGTTCGATGTCAAAACCTCCCTTTACGCCGTCCGTATCCATGGAATTGACGACGACTTCGCCCGCGCCTTCGCCAACGCAGCGTTTAATCCATTCGATTGCGTGCAAACCCGTGTCTTCACGGCCGCCCTTGACAAAGACGTGGAATTCGCCGTTTACGCGCTTGATATCGGCGGAAATTACGACGCATTGATCGCCGTACTTTTTCGCCGCTTCGCCAATCAACGCGCGGTTTGCAATTGCGCCCGAATTGACGCTGACTTTGTCCGCGCCGCAAGAGAGTACTCGCTCAAAATCAGACACATCCTTAATGCCGCCGCCCACCGTCAAGGGGATAAAAACCTTGCTTGCCGTTTCGCGTAAAATGCCGGTGAACAAAGCCCTGCCCTCGGCGGATGCCGTAATATCGTAAAAAACAAGCTCGTCCGCGCCGCACTTGGAATAGTACTCCGCCAACGCTACGGGAGAAGCCACTTCGCGCAAACCCGTGAAGTTTACCCCCTTCACCACCCTGCCATCCTTGACGTCTAAACAGGGGATAATTCGTTTTGTAATCATTTCGCCACCTCGATTGCTTGGCGTAAATCGATCGCGCCGATATAGTACGCCTTGCCGATGATTGCACCGTACGTATTCGCCGCCGCCAACGCTTGCACGTCCTCTATCGACGAAACGCCGCCCGAAGCAATGATATCGAGCGAGTATTTCTCGCCGATTTCCTTATACAACGCGCGGTTCGTGCCACGCATTGCGCCGTCCTTGGAAATGTCCGTACAAATGACCGTCTTTACGCCGAGCGACTGCATTTTCGATAAAAATTCATCCGTGCCGTACTCGGATTTCTCCACCCAACCGCGAATGGCGATTTTACCGTCCGCGATGTCCGCGCCGACCGCAATTTTCTCGCCATACTTGGCAAGCGCCTTCTTCAAAAACGCCTCGTCCGTCACCGCCGCCGTACCTAAAATCACGCGACTTGCGCCTGCCGATAAGTACTCGTCCACCGTTTCCATCGTACGTATACCGCCGCCGATTTCAATAAACAAACCTGTTTCTTGGGCGATGCGACGCACGATCTCCGTATGTGCAGGGACGCCCGTTTTCGCTCCCTCTAAATCGACGACGTGGATATACTCCGCGCCCTGTGCCTTAAAGTCCTTCGCCACGGACACGGGGTCGTCGTTATATACCGTCATTTGTGCATAATCGCCCTTGTACAAACGTACGGCTTTTTGCCCGTATAAATCTATTGCGGGGAAAATTTTCATATTCCTTTCTCTCTTATAATTCACTAAACGCTCTTAAAATGTTCAAGCCGACGTCGCCGCTCTTTTCAGGGTGGAATTGGCACCCGTAAACGTTGCCCTTGGAAACCGCCGCCGTTAAATCTTTATCGTATTCCGTCACCGCCGCCACGCTGTCCTCGCAACCGCTCGCAAAATACGAGTGTACAAAATACACAAAATCACCGTCTTTGATATACTTAAATAGCGGACTTTCTTTCGTAAACTTCAACGCATTCCAACCGATTTGCGGAACTTTGAGTTTCTCGTCGATATACCCTTTCATGGGCACGACGTCCCCCTTCAAAACCCCCAAGCCTTCGTGCACGCCGTACTCGTGACTGCGCTCAAAAAGGAGCTGCATACCCAAGCAAACGCCCAAAAGAGGTTTGCCTTTCGCCGCTTCTTGCTTGACGATTTCGCCAAGTCCGCTCTCTTTGAGTTTTCTCGCCGCATCCTCGAACGCGCCCACGCCAGGAAGCATAATTTTATCTGCGTTTTGTATTGTTTTCGGATCGGAAGTGACTACCGTGTCCGCGCCGACCGCTTCAAACGACGACTTTATGGAAAACAAATTTCCTACGCCGTAGTCAATAATCGCAATCATTAAAGCACCCCTTTCGTCGACGGGATTTCATTCGCGCGGCTCAGATCAATCGCCGTTGCCTTGCCAAGCGTTCTTGCCACCGACTTGAACGTACCCTCGATAATATGGTGTGCATTCTTGCCTGCAAGCTGACGGATATGAAGCGTGATACGCGCTTCGCGCACGAACGCCGCAAAAAATTCTTCGCAAAGCTCGGTGTCGAAATCCCCCACCTTTACCGCTTGAATATCAAGCGCGCAGGAAAGATAATCCCGCCCTGAAATATCCACCGCCGTCGCAATCAACGTTTCGTCCATAGGCAGCGTCGTATCCCCATAGCGGACAATCCCTCTCTTATCGCCAAGCGCTTGCAAAAAGGCTTGCCCAAGCGCGATACCGACGTCTTCCGCCGTGTGGTGATAATCCACCTGCACGTCCCCCTTACAGGTCAATGCAAGATCATAGCCCGAGTGTTTGGAAAAAAGGGTGAGCATGTGATCTAAAAAGCCGCAACCGCTGTCGATTGTGCTCTTGCCGTTGCCGTCTAAATTGAGCGAAAGACGAATGTCCGTCTCCGCTGTTTTTCTTACGATTTCCGCGTTTCTCATACCTTTTTCTCCTTCAGAATTTCCTCCGTTTTCGTGAGGAAAATTTGCATTTGCTCCGCCGTACCGATCGTGATACGTACGTAGTCCTTAATTCTTTCGCCGCTAAAATGCCGAACGAGTACGCCGCGGGCTTTTAACTCCTTGTAAAGCGTTTCCCCCGAAACTTTATCCGATTTCGCGAAAAGGAAGTTCGTTTTGGAATCGAGCACGGTAAACCCAAGCTCTTGCAAACGGGTCTTCGTGCTTTCCCTATTTTCTTTTATCGTACGAACACAAGTTTCAAACCACTCCGTTTCGCAAAGCACAGAGAAACCTGCCGCCGCCGTCATGCGGTTTACGTTATAGGGATTCGTCGAATATTTAATCGTGTTCAAGTCCGCGATAAGCTTTTCATTTCCGATCGCCATACCCAATCTTGCGCCTGCCAAAGAACGGGATTTCGAGAAAGTTTGCGTGACGAGTAAATTCTCGTATTTATCAATAAGAGCTACGCAACTCTCGCCGCCAAAATCCACGTACGCCTCGTCGATGATAACGACGTTTTCGGGGTTGGATTTCAAAATTTCTTCCACTTCGCTACGCGAAATGGCAAGCCCCGTAGGCGCATTGGGATTTGCGATTACCACGTTCGCTTTCACACCCAAATAATCGCGGTAATCCACCGAAAAATCGTCCTTTAACGGAATCGTTTTATACGGTATGCCGTTCAGCTTGGCAAACACCGAATAAAAGCCGTAGGAAATATCGGGGAATACAATCGGATGATTTTCGTCGCAAAACGCCATAAACGCGAAATTCAACGCCTCGTCCGATCCATTCGTCATCAGCACTTGCGAGGGCTGCACGCCTAAAACTTCCGCCGTTTTTTGCGTCAACAATGCGCTTTCTGGATCGGAATAAAGCTGCAACCTGCCCCCTTCCGTTTTCACCGCCTCCAACACCGAGTTCGGCGGCGAGAACGGGGATTCGTTCGTATTGAGTTTTACGTATTGCGCGTCTTTGGGTTGTTCCCCAGGTACGTACGGAACTAATTTCGCGTACTTCGCGCTGAAAAATTTACTCATAAAACCGTTTAGTCCTTTTTCTCAAATCGTATCGTCGCACTCTTGCCGTGCGCTTGTAAGCCTTCCTTATTCGCAAAATACGCGACCTTATCCGCTACCTTTTCCAAAGCCGTTTTCGGATAGAAAGAAAACTGTGTTTTCTTGACAAAATCGTCCACCGAGAGCGGAGAAGAGAATTTCGCCGTACCGCTCGTAGGCAAGGTATGGTTGGGCCCCGCGTAATAATCGCCGAGCGCTTCGGGGCAGTTTTTACCAAGGAAAATCGACCCTGCGTGCTTGATTTTATCCAAGTATGCAAACGGCTCGTCCACGCAAACTTCTAAATGCTCGGGCGCGATTTCGTTGGAAATCTCAATCGCCTGCAATAAGTTTTCCGCGACGATAATCTTGCCGTTATCGTCAATCGATTTGCGCGCGATTTCCTTTCTCGAAAGCAAGGGGATTTGCTTTTCTAGCTCCTCGGAAACCGCATACGCCAATGTTTCGCTGTCCGTGACAAGCACCGCGCTTGCCATCTTATCGTGCTCCGCTTGGGAAAGCAAATCCGCCGCGATATCTTTCGCGTCGTTCGTGCCGTCCGCAAGCACCAAAATCTCGCTCGGGCCAGCAATCATATCAATCGACACCTTACCAAACACCTGTTTTTTCGCTTCCGCGACGTACGCGTTGCCCGGGCCGACGATTTTATCTACCTTGGGGATACTTTCCGTGCCGTAAGCAAGCGCGGCAATCGCCTGTGCGCCGCCCACCTTGAAAATCCTTGTCACGCCTGCCACTTTCGCCGCCGTTAAAATATCGGGATTGACCTTCCCATCCTTGGACGGGGGCGTGACCATAATAATTTCCGCGCAGCCTGCAATTTTCGCAGGAATTGCGTCCATAAGCACCGTGGACGGGTACGCCGCCGTACCGCCGGGCACGTACAAGCCTGCCTTGTCGATCGCGGTGATTTTTTGCCCCACAATCACACCGTCCGCACGCTCGATCGTGAAGCCTTGACGGAGCTGCTTGGAGTGAAATTCACGGATATTCGCAGCCGCCTCCTCCAAGATTTGCACGAACTTCTGATCCGCGTTTTGGTACGCTTCGTCGATTTCCGCTTGCGTGACTTCGAGCGTATCCAATTTTACGCCGTCGAACTTTTCGCTGTACGCTTTGAGTGCGGCGTCTTTATTTTTGATAACTTCCGCAATGATTTCCGCAACGACGCCTTCTACACTCGCCGTCGGATTCAATCTTGCGAAAATTTCCTCGGGGGAAACTTCCCCCCACTTAAAAATCTTTATCATCTTTTAACCTATGAGCGCGCTTACCTTTTGCATAAGCGTTTCGATTTCTTCCGTTTTGAACTTAAAGCTCGATTTATTCGCAATCAGTCTTGCGCTGATGGGGAAAATTTCTTCCACCACTTCCAAATCGTTTTCCTTTAAGGTTGCGCCCGTTTCCACGATATCCACAATCACGTCCGAAAGCCCTAAAATCGGCGCGATTTCAATCGAGCCGTTCAAGTGGATCACGTCGATATCGCGGCACTTGGACGCGTAATATTTCTTCGCGCAGTTCACGAATTTCGTCGCTACCTTCAAGGTGTTTCTACCGTCGTCGTAGAAATCTTTTTTCGCCGCGACCGCCATTCTGCAAACACCCTTTTTCAAGTCCAACAGCTCGTACACGCTCGGCTCGTACTCCGCAAGAATATCCTTGCCGCAAACGCCGATATCCGCCGCGCCGCGCTCCACGTAAATGGATACGTCGGAAGGTTTTACCCAAAAATAGCGCACGCCCTTTTCTTCGTTCTCAAAAATGAGCTTTCGATTCGGTTCTTTAATGGACGGACATTCATAACCCGCCGCCTCAAAAATATCGTATATTTTTTCCCCAAGTCTGCCCTTGGGAAGCGCTACGTTAATCATACGCACCCCCTAATATCGAGCAACGTTTGATAACGCACGCCCGACAGCGTTTTTTGCGCGCTGACCGACTTGCCTGCCTGCACCGTTTCGTTCACCGCTTTTACAATCGTTTCCACGTCCGTTTTATCGTCGTAAAGCACCATAACGTCCACGTCTAAAAGGCGCTTGTCTTCGTTGAAGCCTTCCAATAAATCCAAGTATACCGCAAACCCAATCGCGCCCGTTTTCTTGCCCAAACGCTCCATAAGCTTATCGTATCTACCACCCGAAAGTACGCTTTCTGAAACCCCTTCGATAAAGCCCTTGAAAAGAATGTTATCGTAATAATTGCGGTTGTTTACCACCGAGAAATCTAAGCGAATATTCTCCGCGTATTCCGTCTTTTCAAGCATGGAAAACAAGGTTTGTAAGCGAGCAAACGGTCTTGCCGCTTTGCCCTTACAATAGGGCTCGATTTTCGCAAGCGCGACTTGCATTTTTCCGTACGCGCCAACAACCGCAAGCAGCATTTCTTGCCCTGCTTTCACTACGCCGTATTTTTCGCAAACCGCCATGAGCCCGTGCGCGTTTTTCTCCGCAAGACATTCCATCGCCGCTTTTTCAAACGCGGGATCGCGCTTGATACCGATCCACTCGTCCATCAATGCGGAAAGTACGCCCAAGTGCGAAATATCGAGCACAAAATTTTTGCTGATTTGCGCCAAGCTCGCCGCCGCCAAGTACACCGCTTCATAGACTTCGTATATGCCCATTTCCCCAATGCGCTCCAAGCCCACTTGCATAAGCTCTTTGAACTGCTTGGTTTCGCCCGAAATGCGGTAAACGTTCTCGTTATAATAGACCTTACGGGTATCCCCCGCCGCCACGTCGTTTTTGATAATCGACAGGGTAACGTCGGGTTTCAACGCGAGCAATTTACCGTCTGTGTCGTTGAACGTGATCACTCTATCGCCCGTCAAAAAGTCCTTATTCGACGCGTATAAATCGTATTCTTCAAACTTGCTCATTTTATAGGGCAAGTAGCCGTATTTTGCATACAGCGCCCGAAGCTCGAGCGCAATCTTTTCTTCTTTTTTCAAAATGGATTCGGACATAGCCGCACCCCCTATTTCATTTTCCCTTATCTTAATCGAATTCTCTTACGCCGAAAACCCCTTCGATCGCCGCGAGCTTATTCAAAATCTCGCCGTGCGCCGCTACGTTCGTTTCCACGATTGTATAAGCGATTTCCCCTTTCGAGCCGTTCGCCAAGTTTTCAATGTTGATATTCTCTGCCGAGAACGCCGACGTGATTTGCGTAAGCATATTCGGTATGTTTTTGTTCATGATACAAACGCGCGGTTTGTCGGACATGGGAATACCCACCGACGGGAAATTCACGCTGTTGCGAATGTTCCCACAAAGCAAGAACTCGTCGAGCTGCTGCGCCGCCATTACCGCGCAATGGTCTTCCGATTCCACCGTCGACGCACCGAGATGGGGAATAGCGATCACCCCTTCCGCGCCTGCCGTTTCATCCGTCGGGAAGTCGGTGACGTAGGCGGCGAGCTTTTTCAATTTCAAAGCCGCTTTCACGTCTTCCGCATTCACCAAATCCGCTCTCGCAAGGTTCAAAACCCGTGCGCCGTTCTTCATTTGCGCGATCGTTTTTGCGTTGATCATATTCTTCGTTTGCGGCGTTGCCGGTACGTGCAAGGAAATATAATCGCAGTTTTTGAAAATGTCGATATAATCGGACGCTTGCTTGACGGACGGAGCCAGACTCCAAGCCGCTTTTGCCGTGATGTAAGGATCGTAGCCCATAACGCTCATACCAAGCGAGATTGCCGCGTTTGCGACCATGCCGCCGATCGCGCCAAGCCCGATTACGCCGAGCGTCTTCCCTGCAAGCTCGTGCCCCACGAACGCGGACTTACCTGCTTCCACCGTTTTTGCAACGTTCTCTTGCCCTGCGAGCGTTTCCACCCATTTCACACCGCCGATAATATCGCGCGAAGCTAATACAAGCGCCGCAATCGCGAGTTCTTTTACCGCGTTCGCGTTTGCGCCGGGGGTATTGAATACGACTACCCCTGCTTCCGTGCATTTGTCGATGGGGATATTGTTTACCCCTGCGCCGCAACGGGCAATCGCTCGTAAGTTTTTACCAAACGGCAATTCGTGCAAGTTCGCCGAACGCACCATAATCGCGTCTTCATTTTCGACGTTCGCACTCACTTCATAGCGATTGGTCAAAACGTCCGTGCCAACCTTCGCAATTTTATTCATTAACTTGATTTTCAACATAGTTCTCTCTCCGTTTTTACCCAAAGCTTACCATTACGCTTTGGGATTATTCTTCGCAAACTCGTCCATAAACTTAACGAGTGCTTCCACACCCTCGTAGGGCATCGCGTTGTAAATCGAAGCGCGCATACCGCCAACCGAGCGATGACCTTTCAAGTTGACAAGCCCTGCCTTCGCCGCTTCCGAGGCAAACTTTTTATCCAAGTCCGCGTCACCCGTTACGAAAGTCACGTTCATCATCGAACGGCTTTCCTTTTCCACGGGCGCAACGTAATAGCTTTGCCCGTCTAAGTAATCGTACAAAAGCGCGGCTTTCTTTGCGTTCATTTCACGCATTTTTTCCAAACCGCCAAGCCCCAAAATCCACTCGTAAACAAGCTTTGCTATATAGATGCAATAGGTAGGCGGCGTATTGTACATAGAGCCGTTGTCCGCCTGTACTTTATAATCGAGCATCGTCGGCGTTTCCGCTCTCGCGTTGCCGAGCAGGTCTTCACGGATAATCACGACGGTCAAGCCTGCCGCGGACATGTTCTTTTGCGCGCCCGCGTAAATAACGCCGAATTTGCTTACGTCCACAGGTTCACTCAAAATGCAAGACGACATATCCGCTACAAGCGGAACGTCACCCGTTTCGGGAATATAGGGAAACTTCGTGCCGTAAATGGTGTTGTTAAAGCAAATATGCACGTAATCCGCGTCCGCTCTAAACGAATTTTTGTCCGTCTTTGGCACAAACGAGAAATTGCTATCCTTGCTGCTCGCCACCGCAACAGCGTCCCCGTATTTTTGCGCTTCCTTGTAGGCTTTGGTCGAGAATTGTCCCGACAAAATATAGTCCGCCTTCTTACTCCCGTTCATCAAGTTCAAGGGCACAGCCGCAAACTGCGTAGACGCGCCGCCTTGCAAAAACAAGACTTTATAATTCTCGGGAATATTCATTACTTGACGCAAAAGCGTTTCCGCGTCGCCGATGATTTTTTCATAGACGGGCGAGCGGTGACTCATCTCCATAACGGACATTCCGCTCCCTTCGTAATTCAACATTTCCGCAGCGGCTTTTTGCAACACTTCCAAGGGCAACATCGAAGGCCCAGCCGAAAAATTATACACTCTTTCCATAATCTTCTCCATTTTGCGCCCAATAAACGAAAAAATCGAATACGGCGCGCGTTTTAATCAAAAATATTGATTATTGGCTATTATAACATTATATAATCGAAAAAGCAAGGATTTTAACGGGAAAATCGTAGATTTTTCTTGATTTGTATAATTTATAATTAAATGCGAAAATAAAAGTTCGCATTTTTTTATTTTCATTTTTGCCGAAAATACGGAAAATATGCTTGTTCTCGTCCGTTTCGGCAAAATCTGCTCCCTTATGGCGCATGAGCCGTATGGAAGCTTTCAACGCTCATGGCGTAGCGTTTGCGCGAACGCTACGCCCCCTATGTGGGAATGAGCGTAAGAAAAAATTTAATAGGAGTGTTGAAAACATGAAAGAAATGGATTTTATCTATTGGCAAGTTATAAGGTCGGAAGACCGTGGGCATAGACATTATACATTCGCTGTAAAAACCTTTTACGATGAACAAAAAGCTTTACGTTGGGCGGTACGTCATTGTAATCTTGACAGTTATTCTGTTTTAAGAATTTGTACCTATAAATCGGGTGCTATTTGTTGTGAAGTTATCAAGCAGGGTGTTAAGCAATGAGTTACGACGTAATAGAAACGTTGGTTGCGACGAAGAAAAAGGAAATGCAACCTGCAAGCATTGTTCAGTTGGAAGGTGAAATACAGTTCACAAGGTATTTGCCTTTGGAAATGTCAATGAAGGTTGAACCGAAATTTGCGGATTTGCAAAGGTATGTAAATGACTTCGGTAGGTGCGTGAAACGCATTCAAGACGATTTTATTTTATGTGGTTATTTTTTAAACCTTATCAAACGCGAAGGCTTGTATCGTTATTGCATTGAAGAAGGCTTGCAAGGTTATACGAATTTTTACAAGTTTTGCGAGGAAAAGTTAGGCGTGGCACAAACCACGGCAAAACGACTTATCGCAATTAACGAGCATTTTTGTAAAAATGATTCCAAGTTGCCTGAACAGTATAAAAGGTTTGGTGCTTCAAAGCTTGCAATTATGGCGACGTTTGAAAACGGATTAGAAGGAAAATTGCAACCGAGTGTTACCGTAAAACAGTTAGACAAGCTGAAAAAATATTATTCATCGCACGAATGGCATGTAGATTTACAAACAACGTGGCGCGATGATTTGAAAAAGTTTGAAACCGAACAGGAACAAAACCGTTTATTAAAAAGTACAAGGTTACTTCAAAGGAAGTTTGAATCAGCGAAGGAAACGGGCGGCAAGCCCAAAGGCTTGGTGTCCGATCCATTTAAAGCATATACACGTTTTTTTGATGAAACGTTGCGAACAGTTGCAGGTTTACATAGTAACAATACACGTTTTGCCCCTATCGTAGAAGAATTAGAAAGCGTATTGAAACGCTTGCAGGGCGAAGTGTTGAAAATGCAGTCCAACGATATGTTGGACGGGCTGTAAAAATGAGAGTCCAACGTTGGACTCTCGTTAAATCGATATCAAACGTGAGGAGCGTTTAGATAAATAATTTTAAATGCGCGAGGAGCGCGAAGGAGTAATTTTATGAAGTGTTATGTTATTAAGACGGAGAAGAAGACGACCAAGAACGGTGAAGATTATTTCAACCGCACGTTGTATCTTCAAGGCGTAGGCTTGTCGGGTATAGTACCCATTCGTGTTTGCTATTTCGGTAAACCTGTAATGGAAGCTGTTATGGAAAAGGTTATTGACCCTGCAACGAACAAGCCGAAGTTGGATAAGGACGGCAAGGAATTGCTTGTCGAAAAGAAGGACAAAGACGGCAACGTTATTATGCGCGTGAAGAAAGACGAGGACGGCAACGATATTCTTCGTGATGATGATTTCCGTATTAGGGAAGATTTGTTGGATATGTTTGCGGTTAGCTATGAAGCATTCAAGCAGGGCGAAATCTGCAATCCCGTAGAAGTTTTTGCGAGAGCGAAAAAGACGGAAAGTAAAGACGGCGAAAAGTACAATTTCTTTATCAGGGTTGGCGAAGACGATATCCCTGTTGAGGTTATCGACTTTTCCACTGATGACCGTACCGACTTTAAATACCGTGGCAATCTTGCCAAAATGCGGTATTTGGCAAACAATGCGTGAGGTAATTGCGTAGGTTTTTTCATAAGAAGGGATTATGTGGGGAAAACCACATAATCCCCCTCCTTGATAATATAGAATCATCTTCACCCGCAAAATCTTGGAACAAAATCTTTACTACGGAGCGTTGAAATATGAGTTCAAAGAAAAATCGGGAAGAAAGCACTATTGAATGGGAATTTGGTATCGATTGGTTCAAAGACCTGCAAGCGAAAGTAAAGTACAACGTCTACCAAAGCGAGTATTACGAGCGCATGGCAGACGATTACAACGATGATACCTACCGCAAGAAAGCAGAGCGCACGCTTGCTTGCAGTAAGGTTTGGGATTTGAACTATTACGTTCGTCATGGTATCAAACAAATAAAAAGCATAACGCGCTGTCAGGATTCCTTTTGTTACGTATGTCAAAGTTTGAAAGCGCAAAGGCGTTTTCAATTATTTTCCCCCATTTTGCGACAGTTGGAAAAAACACACGACATTTTCCATACGGTATTCACCGTACCGAATGTGTCGGGGCAACGTCTAAATTGGACATTGGATAAAATGTATAGCCGTTTCGGGCGTTTGATAGCGTACCTGAAAGGTGAAAAGAAAGTCAAAGGACTTGATTTCTTTCAATACGGTTACGTTGGCGCGGTACGTTCGTTAGAAATTACGACAGGCAAACGCAAAAACGGCAATGATTTTCACCCCCATTTCCACACAATGATTGTGCTTTCCAAAAATCCCCCGAATATGGAAAAGGTTATAGAAAACAGTTTTTCCAACGGCAAATATGATTACGTAACGAATAAACGCAAGGTTACGTACTTTTCAAAGTTTGAATGGCTGTTACAGCGCATTTGGTGTTTGCTCATGTTGGATATCAAGGTAACAAAGCAAAATATCATAGATATTTACGGCGTTACGGACGGATTGTATAAAGACGGCTTTGACGTAAAAGCGGATAATGCGGAAGGCAATTTCCATGAAATTTTCAAATACGCCATAAAAGGCACATACAAAAAAGAAAAAATCTTCGAATACGAAGATTTTAGCTATTTGGAAAATGCCTTAAAAAACCGTCGTGTTTATGAAACGTATGGTGTCCTGCGTGAATACAATTTCAACGACGTTGGCGATATATCAAATTTGCAAGATATGTCAGATATGATTTTCGATGAATTGTTGAAAGAGTTGCAATGTCGTGAAAAGCCTATTGTTATACAAAGCTGTATCGAGGAAATTTTAAACGACTTGCAAAGCAATAAAAAGCGCAAGAAAAAAATCCGATATATCGGACCTGCGGTATTACGTCGTGTATTTCAAACATTATCCGATGAAGAAAAAGAAACGTGTTTAGAAAAAATGCGTGAATTGTTCTTCGGAGAAAACAGCGAAGGAAATCGCATTAAATAAGACCTATTCACGGCAGGAAAGCGGTGTAGGAATAAATTATTAAAGGTAGGTAAAATTTATGGCAACCAAAAAGAAGACTATCGTGAAAACGAAAAACGGTAAGGAAGTACGCTTACTTACGCCTGCGGAAAAAGGCGCAAAGGCGGCTTTCGAATTGAAGAAAGGCGTTAAGGTGACGAATATGGGTGAAGTGAAACGCAATCCCGACGGTTCGCCGCGCAAGTTGAATAAAGTTGAACGCTCTTACCGAGTTGGATATTTGAACGCGCGAAAAGATAACGCAAAGGCTTACAATTATAACAAGAAAAAGAAAGCGGCGCGTAAAGCGGCTTCGAAAAAAAAATAAGGAGTAAAAGAAAATGAAGATGAAAAAGAAAGTAATTATTTCAATGCTCGCCGTCAGCGCAACGTTGGCGTTGGGCGCATTTATGGGCGGTTGTTCGTTGAGCGATAAAATCGAGCAATGGCGTTGTGACCACGAGAATATCACGGAAAATGTCGTAATCGACCCTACGTGTTATGAAAAAGGCGAATTGAAAGAAACGTGTGACGACTGCGGTAAAACGTGGACGGAAGACATTGAGAAAGTAGCGCATACGTGGAATGACGGCGAAGTAGTTGTCGAAGCAACGTGTACGGAAACGGGTATTACGCGTTATACGTGTACGGTTGAAGGCTGTGAAGCCGTTGAAGATAGAGTTACGGATAAAGTTGAGCATACGCGCGTGGAAATGCCTGCGGTAGCCCCTACGTGTACGACGGTCGGCTATACGGAATGGTATAAATGCGGTGATTGTGGCTTGGTACTGACGAAAAAGCAGGAAATTCCTGCGCTTGGTCACGTGGAAACGGAATTAAAAGCCGTTGCCCCTACCTGCACGGAAACGGGCTTGACGGCAGGCGTAGGCTGTGTGACGTGCGGTGAAGTTTTTACTGCGCAAACGGTTGTCCCTGCAACGGGGCATAACATTGTAACGGTAGCAGGCAAACCTGCAACGTGTACGGAAACGGGTTTGACGGACGGACAAGTTTGTGAAAATTGTGGCAAGGTGTATGTTGAACAAACGGAAATTCCTGCAACAGGGCATAAGGATAGCGACGGCGATTTTTCGTGTGACGTGTGCGGTGTTGATACAGCCTCTTTAATTGCTGTGGAAGAAGGCGAGCTTGTTGCTGGAAATACATATCGAATATATTTTAGGCAGGAGGGAAGTTATATTTATTTTTCGATGAAACTTTCGCCTGATACTACAACGTACTTTCAAGCGGCTAAAGAATCTACTAGTGAAAAATATCTAAAATGGTCTGGAGATTATGCTCCCGATTACTATTTAGAAGGTCTTGAAGTAGTAAAGACGGATACGTACATTGAATTCAAGTTGCAATCAGGTACGTATAAAATTATAAAATTCGATGGAACGGATACGGGCGCTACCTACGTTATCGACGATACGACGACAATTGAATCGTTCTCAGATGGTCAAGTTTACCGCGTTGTAGAATCCGACGTTTGAACGTCTAACTATTAACTAAAACAAAAACGGCTCTGCCCTGTGTGGGGTCGAGCCGTTTTTCTTATAGGTGTATTATGAACGAAAATACTTGTGTGTGTTGCGGCGCGGTTATTCCCGAAGGGAGTATGATTTGTGCCGTGTGCAAAGGCGGTGATTATGAAAATTAAAGCAATTTATAAGAGAATCGTATTCTTATTTGCGGCGGCGTTCCTTTCGCTGTTTTGCCTTTTTGAAAGTGTGTTTTCAATTAAAGCATTCGCGGATGAAAACAGCGTACATATCAAGAATTATGACAGTACGCGAATTGAAGACGATTTAGCGGACGTGAACGCCTATGAATACGTTGGCAAGGATTACGTGGATATTGTCCGCGTGCAGGAATATTGTTATTCGGAAAAATCCTTTATGACGGATTACTATGGACTTTACATATACGTGTTTAATCCGATGGATAATATCACGGACAAAGAAGCTTCCCCTTTTGTGGAATCGGATAAAAACGTGGTAAATATGGCGGTAGAATACAACGAAGACGGTACACCGAGCAAATATGAAATTTTGGCTTTGGAATACTTGGACAAGACCGATACGAACCGTTTTTATAAGTTCAAAGTCAAGGACGTGGGAAAGCTTTATGAGATTGAAAAAGCTTATTCGCAGGCGCACAATAAACGTCGTTATGATTTAGCAGGTTTTCAATTCAAGAAGAAAAACGGAAATAACGTTGTGACCGAGCAGGAAGACGTGACTATCGGCAAAACGTATATTTATACGGGTTATTCGGCAGGTTGTGCGTTGGAATCGGATATGACCGACAAGGAAAGCACGCTTGCGTGTGAAGTCCAAACGTTGGAAACGATTAAGTTGGAAATCAAACATACGAATCGTCTTATGGAAAATTACGGCTTGACGAATCACGGCGACGATAATATTTGTGATAATCTGCATACGGCGTATTTTTCCGTTCCTGAACGTTATTTCACGGAGTATGGGAATCTGCAAAAGATTGCCGCGGAGTGGTACGAGTACAAAACTTCCCCTATATTCGTGACGTCGGACGAAGGCGCGTATAATGCTCTTCAAGGTTATCTTGGCAAAACGTTAAAAAACGTTGACGGTGACCCCATTGATGATGATTTGAAGTGGCGCGTTATTTGGGATTATACTTCGAAAAGTCTTCCTGGTATTGTTGATTCTACGGCGTACGAATATTATTGGCGTTATAACAGCATGAAGTTGCATAACGTTGATTGGAGTGAAAGCTTTGTTTATGGTGACGGAGTACAAAATTTACCCCGTATGTCTTGGCTTCTACCCGTTGATACAGATAGCAATTCTCGTGAAGAATATCGAGTCTCTTCGGAAGACCTTTTGAACTATGCAACGTCGTATAATAAAAATCAATTAAGCGGCATTCCCCTTGTTCGCGATAAATATTCATTCGATTTATTTTCGACGTATGGAAACGCTGAAAATGGGTATGAGTTAAACGCGATTGACGAAGATAGACAAGCGCAGTTTGGCGTTAAAAACGGCAAGGTAAGCGTAGAAATCGACGCGGGCGAAACACTTGATTTGATTGATTGGACGGGTGTCGATAGTCTTTGGGAAAAAATGCTTGCATATCGAGATGATGAAGGTCACATTACGCAAAAATGTATCGAAGAACTTACGGATTCAAAGGCTATTTCGGAATTAACGGCAAATTCTTTTGCGGATAAATATTCTATCGGTAAGCAAGAAGCGGAAGCCGTACAAGATTTTGCAATTAAGGAAATTGAAGCAGGTAATCACGTTATTTTATTTCGTTTTGCAACGACGGATTATTACGCGGCGAATGCGCGTTTTGATAAGTATACGAATAATAATGTGAGCTCCGAAGACGGCTTTGTTTCGCAACAAACGGTGTTCTTGGATTTTGATATTATTTCGCTTACGTTCCGCGATGAAATGCAAAACGATACGGTTATTGGTGTAGTTGCGAATCCTGTTGATATATTCAGCTCTATCGAGCCTAGCTCGGATATGCGCGTTGATAAAGATTTTTGGGATATTTTTGGGAATATTGTGGGCGCGTTTTTTGGCGCTCTTGCTCTTGTATTTTTATTCCCTTGGATAGTTCAAGGATTGGCGTGGCTGCTCGGTTTGATTTTCAAGGGTTTAAGTAAGCTTTTTGATTGGATAATTGCTTTAATAGCTTTACCGTTCAAGCTGATCGGAAAGCTATTCGATAAAATGTTCCATAAAAAGGAATAAGGATAAAAGATAACCGCCCCTGCATAACGCCGGGGCGGTGAAGAAAACAAATAAAAATTAGACAGCTCGGATAGACGGCAAAGGTAGGTGTTTATTATGAAGGATAAGCTCAAGTGTTCTCAATTAGCTCATTTGCGTTTGAGAAGGGAAAATGCAAGAAAGGCAAATTCGGCTAAAAATGGTACAGCAAATGCGTATTATGGTGCAAAAGTTGAATACCACGACGAAGTAAAAAAAATGCAAGAAAAACGCAAAAAAATTCTTTCTCAAGGTGAGCGTCGCTCTTTGTATTTCGATTTTTTACGAAAGCACGGTGTTCCTAAGGGTTATCGAGTACGTTGAATTGGGTTGAATCACAAGTAAAAGAGAGCTTTTGTAAGCTCTCTTGAAAGTGAATTATTCGTTTATTTTACCTATATCAGCGTATTTAATTTTCTTTTTATAGCTATCGTTTTCAATTTCCTTTCTATTTAAGTAAACGACAGTTATTTTTTCGCGTTTTACTAAATCAGGATAAATTTTTGTTTTGTATTCTTTTCGTTGCTGATATTTTTTGTTGGATTCATCGTACCCCCAAAATTCAACGTAAATATTTTTCTTTCCGTTGTATTCAGGAATGTAAAAATCGGGAGTTAAGTCCTTATCTTTATCAATATCAATTTTCTTTTCGTATGCGTGTTGTATCCCTTCTTGATACAACCAGTTATCGATAATTTTTTCGTATGGACTTTTTACAAGGTGGCCATCATCGCAAACGAAATCGCTTTCATATTCGGCTTCGAGTTTTTCAAAGTCTTTGCATTTGCTAACTTTAAGATATAGTATCTTGTTTGCAAATTTTTTGTAGCAATCGTAACAAAAGTGTTTGCCGTTCGAAATATTGCCGCAAACAATACAGGTCAAGTCTTCCATTGTGGATTCATCGATCAATTCAAAATTTTGTTTTTTTGAGTTCTTTTTGGTAGAACATTTGCAAGCTTCGTCGGCATTATGCCATTCGTTGCATAAGAAGCATTGGATTATTTCGCCTTTGTTTGCCTGCATAGCGTGCTTGCGGCAAAGTCCGTCTTTACGGGTTTTACCCATATAAACATTGGTAGGTTCGCCGCAGATAGGACAGGTTTTTTCACTCATAATATATTCCCCCTTGTTGGTAGATATTGGTAATATCATACCGCAAGACGGGGAAAAAGTCAAGAAAAAAAAGTAAAGGTAACAAAATGAAAAATATTGTTAAGAAAAAGAAAGTATCTTTTAAATACGCACTGTTTTGGGTTCTCGGTATTATCGGTGCAATCCTTGCAGGTTATTTCCTTTTTGTAGGGAGCAAAGTATGAAAACGTTATTGCGAAGAATCGGCGGTCATTTCCGCGAAAAACAATTCTATTATGCTTGTACGATAATAACCCTTGGTTTGCTTGCCTTGGGTTTATTTCGCTTTCCAAACGCTATTGGGCGTTTGGTAGAAAGTTGTCGGGATTTCGGCTTGTCGATTGCATATATGTTTTGTGAATGGTTTGACATTGAAGCGGAAATTACGCCTACCGTCAATAATTATCCTGATTATTCTTTTTTGAATATGAAGACATGGTTTTTCTCCCTTTTTAATCAATCGTCCATGCCGTCTACGCCTTCGCCTACGCTCCCTTTGGATTGGGATTTATTCAAAGAAAAATGGGTGGCGTATTGGCAAGTGTTTATTGATACGGATAATATTATGCAGTATCTTTATTATCTTGCTTATTACGCGGAAATAGTCGCGCTTGTTCTTATACTTGGGATTCCCATTTGGTTTGGTGTGAAAAAGCTTTTTAATAAGTATTATTTCAAAGAACCGCGCCACCCTGAAACGGAAGAAGAACAGCAGGACGAAACGCGCCCTATCAAGGAAAGTAAGCTGTTACGCGCATGGCATTGGTTTTATTTCACAATATTGGTACAGATAGGAATGTGGTTTGTTGCGCTGTTCAATTTCGTAAAGGCGCGTGAAGATTTGTACCAGTTTTGGTTGTTGCTTGTATTGCTCTATTTCAACGTACTCACGATTATTATAGAATTTTGCGCATATTACGTGTACTTTGTTGTATCGTTCGATTTCGTCAATCTCTATCGGCAGGCGTACAAGCTGTGTCTTGATTTATCGGCGGTATTGTCCGTTTTAGGCTTGTTCAGTTGGACTACGATTGTAATACTCATATTGAAAAGAAAGTCGGAAAATTTAGAGTATGAACGTATGATGAACGGCGAGGTGGAAGAATGATAGGCGCAATAACAGGCGGTTTAGCTCTCGCAGGCGTAGGCTTGAACGTATGGGCAAATAAAATTGGGTATGAACGTTTGGAGCATAACGAACGAAAGAACCGCGGATTTATCAATGAATTAGGTATTGTTACGTACATATATGCTGAAATGGGTGAGGGTAAAACGACCATGCTGACGAGTATGGCTCTTTCTATGGAAGTGCAGCTTCGTGACGATGCCTTGGAAGTCATACTCGAATGCGATATGTGTTTCCCCCACTTCCCTTGGCTGACGTTGGAAAGAACGTTAAAAAAGGCGTATGCGGAACACGTTATCTATGACAAGTGGAGCTGTATTCGATTTATCCGTGAACTGCGTGACAGGTTCGCGGAAAATCCTTGTAAAGAAAACATATTTGGGTACGATTACGACAAATACCCTTTGACGTTCGATAATAAAAAGTACGTTGAGGATATTTGGGAAACAATACAAGATTATGCGCTTGCATACACGATTTATACAACGCAAACAGCATTGATTATTTCAAACTACTCAATCCGTGTCGATTCGCTTATGCTCGATTTGGGGAATTTCCCTATTTGGGATTGCGATTTCTTCAAGCGTAATAGCCGTTTAATAGATAGTTTTTCGCGCCATTCTCATATACTCGATTACGATATGGTTCGTTTGGGTAACCAAATGATAAAAAACAATCCCAACCGTTACGCCTTCGGTTGGGGCGTTTGGGTGTTTACGGAACTTGACAAGGACGCGAAGAATACGCTTGAACAGCAGGAAATGAAGGCAACCGACGAGGAATGCAATCAAAAGAACGATTTAATGCACGTTATGTTTAAAATGTCGCGCCATGCCTGCATGATACGTTTTAGAAATTTCGTCCGTATAATTGCGGATATGCAACGTGTTGAGAATATCACGGCAAATTTACGGCAGGTCGGACAAGTTGCATTGATTACGGCAAAGGATGAAAAGAAGGTTGTTTTGCCGTGGTTTTCGGCTTGGAAAATCTTTTCCCCTGCATTGCTGTCTATTAAGTCACGTTTGGATAATTTGCATATAAACGAACGTTATTTACGTCCTGACAAACGATTGCTGACGTCGGCTCTTGAAAGGATCCGCGTGGCAATCGGTCAATGGGAACTACGCACGGTAGGTGTTTTTGGCGGTCACGCCTTGCAAATTGAATTACAAACGGGCCGAATGGACGGCAAAGTTAAGCAATATAAGTTTTTAATTCAAGACAAGAAAGACTACGCAAAACGTAACGCTTCGGACTGTACGGCAGGAATGTTTGAAAGCCGTGGCGAGTTGAACACTATCGGTCTTGACGACATGAAAGAATTTGCAGGATATATTGCAACGCAGGACGAATTAGACATGTTGCATAACTACGTACAACGCGAATTGAAAAAATATCAAGGTAACGAAATGAAAAAGAAAGAAACGGATATTAAAGCGGTAGAAAAGTTGTTATCCTCTGTCGTGGAAGGTCTTTCCGCGGTGCAAAACGGCAAGATACAAATATCAGAAGAAGCAAGCAAATCCATGTCCTCTTTGGTAACTTCCCTTTGCGGAGTGGTTAGCGAATGGGCAAATAAAAAAGAAAACGCCGAAGAAACGGCGTAAAGGAAGGTTTATTATGGCTTGGAAAAAAAGAAAATCAAGAAAATACATACCACGCAACGAATTTAGGCGCAATTTAAGTAAGAGTGCGCAAGCTCATTATAATTATGTTTTCGGGGAAACGGATACGCACTACAAGTCTTTGGGATTGACTACGCACCCAAGGAATGATATCCCGCATTACGAATTAACAAAGAACCCGAATCCAAACGATAAGCGAACTTCTTTTTTGCAGTTAAAGGTTTTAAATACAAATAAAAAATATTTACCGAAAGCGGAAAAGGATTGGAGCTTTGCAAAAGAGGATATGCCTGTGGTACGACATACAATTAAAAAGTATAAAAAATCCACAAATCGGAAACCGAAATTGTGGTATGAGAAAAAGCGCAAATGGAATAAAAAAAAATAGATGAACTTCGTAAGCAACTTATCAATGTAAGTGCCACCGACGAGAAACAAAACGTTTCATGCTCATCTATGTTTCTATTATAAAGGATTGATTTATAAAAGTCAATCCTTTTTATCGTTATTTCGGAAATTTTTAAAAATATCAAATTGTGGTATTGCTTCTAAAAGCATATCCGCAATTCTATGTTGCCAACAGGGAAATTCGTTATATTCAACGTTCTCCCTATCAATATCTCTATATATGCAACTATTGCAAAAATTGATACACTTTAAATTATGTCTATTTTCATAAACATTGGCGCATATATTAAAATTGCAGTTTATAATACTTAAAATAGCTTCTTTATCAGTCATTTTGTTTGCTCCTTTGGTAGTGGTTGGGAATAGGGCTGACGGTTGCCGGGGGAAGCTTCCCCCGGGCTTGACCGTCTTTACGTACCATATTTTGCATTTTCAAGGTGTTCGATAATATCATCAATAGAACCGTCAGCTTCTTCGAGTTCTTGTACGGCAGTTTCAGCTGTTTCGTACCTCTCGCTGTTTTGCAGGTTCTCGGGAATATTATCAAGGTATTCTTGCTCTTCCTCTAATACGAATTGGATTTGTTCGCGGATTTCTTCGAGGGTTTGAATGATTGTGTCAATATCTTTTCTTCTTTGTT
>SVIG01000009.1 GCA_015071005.1 Clostridiales bacterium
AACAAAGAAGAAAAGATATTGACACAATCATTCAAACCCTCGAAGAAATCCGCGAACAAATCCAATTCGTATTAGAGGAAGAGCAAGAATACCTTGATAATATTCCCGAGAACCTGCAAAACAGCGAAAGGTACGAAACAGCACAAACGGCTGTTTCGGAACTCGAAGAAGCGGACGGTTCTATTGATGATATTATCGAACACCTTGAAAACGCTAAATATGGTACGTAAAGACGGTCAAGACCGGGGGAAACTTCCCCCGGCAACCGTCAGCCCTAATCCCAACCACTACCAAAAAAGAAAAAACCTGCAAATTGCAAGTTTTTCCGTAAAAAGGATTGACTTTTGTAAATCAATCCTTTATAATAACAAATAGAAAGTGTTTGGCTCGGTGTTGCGATATTCGCTCCGTCCTTGTAGCCCCCACGGAAAGAGGCTTAATTGCTCGTGGCACTTTCTTTTTTTATGCTCCGTTACTTACGGGGCTTTTTCTTTTGACGATTTTTTCCTTTTCCACCTGTAACAGGAATATTTTCACGAGGGAATACTTCAAACATTTTGCCAATACGCTTTTTATCAAAATCAACAGGTTCATATTTATCCGTTTCTTCATGTAAAGCGGAACGTTTGCCTACAAAAACTTTTGGGTAGGCATAAGTACGATTTTCGCCAAATTTCTTACCTTGCGCTTTATTCCTGCGCCGTTCATCAGGACTTATATTATCCAATAATGGAACAGTACGCACTTTCTTATTCCCCAAGTCTACTTCGGGAGAATGGGTAAAAGTTATATATTCAATATCATCACTTTTTGAATTTTTACGCCTATATGTAGCAGGGTGTGATTTATGAGGATAACTTTTCGTATGCGCCCAACCAGATGATTTACGTTTTCTATTAAATTTCTTTGCCATAATAAACCTTCCTTTACGCCGTTTCTTCGGCGTTTTCTTTTTTATTTGCCCATTCGCTAACCACTCCGCAAAGGGAAGTAATCAACGAGGACATGGATTTGCTTGCTTCTTCTGATATTTGTATCTTGCCGTTTTGCACCGCGGAAAAACCTTCCACAACAGAGGATAACAGTTTTTCTACCGCTTTAATATCCGTTTCTTTCTTTTTCATTTCGTCACCTTGATATTTTTTCAATTCGCGTTGTACGTAGTTATGCAACATGTCTAATTCGTCCTGCGTTGCAATATATCCTGCAAATTCTTTCATGTCGTCAAGACCGATAGTGTTCAGCTCGCCACGGCTTTCAAACATTCCTGCCGTACAGTCCGAAGCGTTACGTTTTGCGTAGTCTTTCTTGTCTTGAATTAAAAACTGATATAGCTTAACCTTGCCGTCCATTCGGCCCGTTTGTAGTTCAATTTGCAAGGCGTGACCGCCAAAAACACCTACCGTGCGTAGCTCCCATTGACCGATTGCCACGCGGATCCTTTCAAGAGCCGACGTCAGCAATCGTTTGTCAGGGCGCAAATAGCGTTCGTTTATATGCAAATTATCCAAACGTGACTTAATAGACAGCAATGGTGGGGAAAAAATTTTCCAAACCGAGAACCACGGCAAAACAACCTTCTTTTCGTCCTTTGCCGTAATCAATGCAACTTGTCCGACCTGGCGTAAATTTGCCGTGATATTCTCAACGCGTTGCATATCCGCAATAATGCGGACGAAGTTTCTAAAACGTATCATGCAGGCATGGCGCGACATTTTAAACAAAACATGCATTAAATCATTCTTTTGATTACATTCTTCGTCCTGCGCTTTTATTTCCTGCTGTTCAAGCGTATTTTTCGCGTCCTTGTCAAGCTCCGTAAAAACCCAAACGCCCCAACCGAACGCGTAACGGTTGGGATTGTTTTTCAGCATTTGGTTACCCAAACGAACCATATCGTAATCAAGTATATGGGAATGGCGCGAAAAACTATCTATTAAACGACTATCACGCTTGAAGAAATCGCAATCCCAAATGGGGAAGTTTCCCAAATCGAGCATAAGCGAATCGACACGGATTGAATAGTTAGAAATAATCAATGCCGTTTGCATTGTATAAATCGTGTACGCAAGCGCATAATCTTGTATCGTTTCCCAAATATCCTCAACGTACTTTTTGTTATCGAACGTCAAAGGGTATCTGTCGTAATCGTACCCGAATATATTTTCCTTACAAGGATTTTCCGCGAACCTTTCACACAGTTCACGGATAAATCGAATACAGCTCCACTTGTCATAGATAACGTGTTCCGCATACGCCTTTTTTAATGTTCTTTCCAACGTCAGCCAAGGGAAGTGTGGGAAACACATATCGCATTCGAGTATGACTTCCAAGGCATCATCACGAAGCTGCACTTCCATAGAAAGAGCCATACTCGTCAGCATTGTCGTTTTACCTTCGCCCATTTCGGCATATATGTACGTAACAATACCCAACTCATTGATAAAACCGCGGTTCTTCCGTTCGTTATGCTCCAAACGTTCATACCCAATTTTATTTGCCCATACGTTCAAGCCAACGCCTGCGAGAGCCAAACCGCCTGTTATTGTACCTATCATTCTTCCACCTCACCGTTCATCATACGTTCATACTCTAAATCTTCCGACTTTCTTTTCAATATAAGTATTACAATCGTAATCCAACTGAACAAGCCAAAGATAGATAATACCGCCGATAAATCAAGACACAGCTTGTACACCTGCCGATAGAGATTGACGAAATCGAACGACACGGCAAAATATACGTAATACGCGCAAAACTCAATAAAAATCGTGAGTACGTTGAAATAGAGCAGTACAAGCAACAGCCAAAATTGATACAATTCTTCGCGCGCTTTTACGAAATCGAACAGCGCAACAAACCACATTCCTATTCGTACCAATATTGTGAAATAAAACCAATGCCATGCGCGCAACAGCTTGCTTTCTTTGATAGGGCGTGTTTCGTCCTGCTGTTCTTCTTCCGTTTCAGGGTGGCGCGGTTCTTTGAAATAATACTTATTAAAAAGCTTTTTCACGCCAAACCAAATGGGAAGACCGAACATAAGTATAGGCGCGAGCAACGTTATATAATAAGCAAGATATAAAGAATACAGCCTGATATTTTCCGTATCAATAAACGCTTGCCAATAAATCGTCCATTTTTCGGTAAAACGTTCCCATTCCGAAGGTAATCCAAGCGAAGGAGTAGACGGAATAGACGGCATAGACGATTGATTGAATAACGAATACAGCCATTCCTGCACGTTTAAAAACGAATAATCGGGATAATTGTTGACGGTAGGCGTAATTTCCGCTTCGATATGAAACCAATCGCAAAATACGTATGCAATCGATAAGCCGAAATCCCGACAGCTTTCAACCAAACGCCCAATAGCGTTTGGAAAGCGAAATAAACCCAAGGCAAGCAAACCAAGGGTTATTATCGTACAAACGTAATAAAATTGTTTTTCGCGGAAATGACCGCCGATTCTTCGCAACAACGTTCTCATACCATACTACCTACAAAAAGAAAATAACCTGCGAGGATTGCGCCGAGAATACCGAGAACCCAAAATAGTACGTATTTAAAAGATACTTTCTTTTTCTTAATCGCTTTAATCACTTCTTGCCTCTTTTTTGACGTTTTGCATAAGCCTTTTTCCAAGCACTATCCTTACGCCGTTGCGACAAAGAAACCGCAACTAAATCGCCTTTACGGTTTGTTTTATAAATTTCACGCTTGGGAATAAACTCTTTATATTCATGAACAAATTCACGCGTTTTTTTATCCGATATATCAAACAAACCGCTTTTTGTGCCACCCATGGCTATGAATTTTGAATACTTCTTCAGATTCTTTCTTTTAGCCTTTTCAATACGTTTACTTTCACCGTCAATACGGTATTTTCTTTTAAACTTCATTTTTTTACCTGCCTTTTTTATTTTTTAATCTTGACAAATCCCATAAAATGGGATATTATGGTAATGCTACATAAACTTTATACCTATTATAGACACTTTTCCTTTGGTAAAAAGTGTGTTTTTCGGCATTCTATAATAGGTCGTTTATGTAGCAATAACAAACCTTGCCGAAATTTCACACTTTTTATTTTTTTTAGGAGAAAACCTGCTATGAAATGCCCTGAATGCAAAAATGACGAAATACTAATTTCAACCCAATATTACAAAGCACCGCTTTGGAGAATACTTAAATTTTCATGTTTAATAATTGCAATTATTCTTTTGGCGTGTGTATTCTACGAAGTAATAGTTGACGGTCAAACGACAAACAGCGTACAAATTGAACAAAGCGCTTTCCAATTTACCGCAGGGATTATAGATAACCAAACAAACGCAGGCGAAACGCCTTCGGCGATTGTAAGAGGAACGCTTCCACCTGCAACCTTTGGTTGGTTTATAATATTTTTAATTCTTGCAACGATTTTTTATGGAATACAAACATATAAAGAACGACAAATAATTGCCGTATATACCTGCAAAAAATGCGGAAACACATGGATTGAAAAAAATTGAATAGTTACCGCCCCATTGGGGCGGTATTTTTATTCTCGCTTAAAAAGTTTTCCTATCAATTTGAAAGGGGCGCAAATAATACGCCATATCCATTTTAACAGCCATAGGAAAGCTGTTACAATCCACTTAAAGGCTACCGCAATACCTTTACCAATAAGCGCAATAATCCAAGGGCAAAAATTAAGTAACACAACAACAAGTAGAGCAAGCAAGCCAATACCTAATATCCAGCCTAATACTTCGGCAAGCCAATCAAAATCTTGTCCGACTTCAACGGAAGGTTTTTCGCTACCTGTCGTCATATTATCAACAACCCCTGCAACGTGAACTACGCCATTTTCTTTATACGTTAATTGTAAAATGCTTACGTCTTTAACGACATACGAAGTTTGCTTTTTTTCGCCAAAACCTATAAATGTCGATTCTTTCTCTTCGCAAGGAGCATTAAAAAATCTTAAAACCCAATCCATGTGATTTTTAGCTTCCGCTTTCGTCATATTATAAGAAGCCTTGGATTCAGAATAAAACTCGTCTAATGTTTGTATTTGGTCCCATACATACGTTTCATTAAAGACTAAACCGCTTGTTTTGAAGGAATCTTCTTCGCCTCGAACAACGTCAAAATGCTTTTCTTCAGGTTCACTATAACTTGAACCTTGCCCTGCATAAACGCCAAAATAAATATTCCATTTTGACGTTTTTTTAGAAACTTTTGCATAAACCCTTGCAGATAATAAATCTTCTATTTTTTTATCGGTTTTAAAACCGACATAAAAAGAATCGTAATCATCACCGCCAAAAAGGGAATCATCATAATAACGAACGAACCCTGCATATTTCCCTGTAACTTCAATCGTTTCAATCGTTTCTTCAACGTATATAACGTCGCCACCTGCCGATACCGCAGTCCATTTTTTACCGATATTACAAGCTATTTCACTAATCGTATTATCAGTACCTGTCGAGCTATCAATATCTTTATCAAAATCACGATACAAAGAAGTTATATTATAAATACGAACAGTAGAAGAAGGAATTTCCAAGCCTTCAACCACATATTTATCAAAAACGCCATGCGTACTTACCAATGTCAAATGATAAAGATGATTATCCAAAGTATCGTCCGCTGTCGCGGAAAGATTGACAGACGTAGCAACTAAATCCTTTGTTGCATGACTTGGTTGATAAACGTACAAAAATAATTCATCACTCGAACTTTCCGCAACTTGAATTAGCTTAAAAGTATAATCACTTTTATCACTCGGATAATCCGTTACGTTAAACGTTCCGCTTTTTGTTAAGTCCGTCATAACGTCCGTATATGTAACCGTCGTTTCCTCGGCATTTGCCGTTTTTGTATGCACGCTTTGGAACACGCAAAACAACGAGAGGAGCAGGGCAACACACGTCCACAATATTTTATTAAAAAATGCTTTTGTTTTCATTTTTTTTCACCTCAAAGAGAAAACGGCTCGGCCCTATGGGGCAGAGCCGTTTTATTTTATTCCGCAGTTACAGGTTTAGGCACAAGGCGTTTAACAGTAACACCATCGGCTATAGATTTTACAACCAAATCTTCGGTAAAAGTTAAACCAACCATATCGTTAACTCCTGCATTATACACTTCAATTTTTCCATTAAGAGGAACATAAATATCAATATAATCCTCATAAACTTCCGCTTCAAGCTCACCTTTTAAACCTAAAAGAGGGTTATAAACATTTAATGTCAAAGTATTATCTTTAGGCGAAGCATAAATGAAAAAAATAAGAGTACTGCCCGAGTCAAAAAAAGAAGAAGTCGTACGAATCAAGTCTAAATCAGCGACATTTACCTCAAAAGAAAAACCATAATTACTTTCAGGTCCCATTTGAGTATCTGCACGAGTAATACGATACCAATAACCTGCAACCTTATCGCCAACAACAACGTCTTCTTCCGTATAATTATAGTCTTCAGAATAAATGTATTCTAATCTACCACATTTTACGCAAGCACCATTTTCATAATCATGGGTAGTATCAATTATATTTTGTTCGGTAAAAACAGTTTCGCATTTATCACAGAAAACGCCTTGCGTTTTACCTTCCGTTGTGCAAGTAGGTTCTACCGCTTCCAAAATCACAAGATTATGCCCTGTCGCAGGTACTTTTTCTTGTGCTTTTAACACTTCATTGCAACGAGAACAATGCTCGCCTTCCGTCAAACCCTCTTCCAAACAAGTAGGCTTAACTGCCGAATCCTTTACAACGATATGACCAAGTGCAGGAATTTCTTGAAAACCCGAAAGCTTCGTTTCACAAACGCTACATACCGTACCGTCGGTAATACCTTTTTCCGAACAGGTAGGGGTAACGGCTTGTACGTAGACCGCAATATGCTCTGCAAGCTCGATTTCTTCCGTTTCTACCTTTTCGCAAAGGGTACACGTTTTCGTCAATTCGCCTTTTTCCGTGCAAGTTGCTTCTTTGGTAACTTCGCCGTCGTTCCATTCGTGTTCACAGCGCGCCTGCTCGATTTTTTCTTTAATTTTATCGGTCAGGTTACAACCGCTTGCAACAACTGCAAATGCCGATACTGCACATACCGCAAACACGGTAATCAATCTTTTAATGCTTTTCTTCATCTTTTTTTACCTCGCTTATTTAGATTCTCTATATTTTTTTACTTTGTTTTGAATTTTGGTGATTTTATTTCTATCGCCATAGCCTTTGGAATAACCTTTTGAACCCCAAAATTTACTGCCTTCTTTGCCCATTTTTTCGCTATCGTCAAAACCGTTTAAGTAACCGCGCCGATAGGCACGCTTTATGCGTTCGGATAACTTTTCTTCTTTCTTCTTCGCTTTATCCTTTGCCATAAATATCACCCATGTTTCTTGTTGTAAATTGCCGATTGTTCGCCAAGTGCTGCACGATATCCCATACGATATCCTGCTGCACAGGCGTTCAACGGTTTACCTGTACGGGAATTTTTCCCCGAACGCAACTCACGTCCGTAACGTGTTACCTTCCCCGAAGGGGTAAGGAACGTTACTTGTTTACCGCTTGCCGTTCGACAAATGGTAGCTCCTTTGGTCTTTTTTACTACGGTCAATTTCTTTTTGCTTGCCATAATAATCTCCTTCGCCGTCTTTCCGTGCTGTAATTTTTATTCCTACACGGCTTTCCTGCCGTGAATAGGTCTTATTTAATGCGATTTCCTTCGCTGTTTTCTCCGAAGAACAATTTACGCATTTTTTCTAAACACGTTTCTTTTTCTTCATCGGATAAAGTTTGAAATACACGACGTAATACCGCAGGTCCGATATATCGGATTTTCTTCTTGCGTTTTTTATTGCTTTGCAAGTCGTTTAAAATTTCCTCGATACAGCTTTGTATGACAACAGGCTTTTCACGACGTTGCAACTCTTTCAACAATTCATCAAAAATCATATCTGACATATCTTGCAAATTTGATATATCGCCAACGTCGTTGAAATTGTATTCACGCAGGACACCATACGTTTCGTAAACACGCCGATTTTTCAAAGCTTCTTCAAGATAGCAAAAATCTTCGTATTCAAAGATTTTTTCTTTCTTATACGTGCCTTTTATGGCGTACTTAAAAATTTCGTGGAAATTGCCTTGCGCGTTATCCGCTTTTACGTCAAAGCCGTCTTTATACAATCCGTCCGTAACGCCGTAAATATCTATGATATTTTGCTTCGTTACCTTGATATCCAACATAAGCAAACACCAAATACGCTGTAACAGCCATTCAAACTTTGAAAAGTACGTAACCTTGCGTTTATTCGTTACGTAATCATATTTGCCGTTGGAAAAACTGTTTTCTATAACCTTTTCCATATTCGGGGGATTTTTGGAAAGCACAATCATTGTGTGGAAATGGGGGTGAAAATCATTGCCGTTTTTGCGTTTGCCTGTCGTAATTTCTAACGAACGTACCGCGCCAACGTAACCGTATTGAAAGAAATCAAGTCCTTTGACTTTCTTTTCACCTTTCAGGTACGCTATCAAACGCCCGAAACGGCTATACATTTTATCCAATGTCCAATTTAGACGTTGCCCCGACACATTCGGTACGGTGAATACCGTATGGAAAATGTCGTGTGTTTTTTCCAACTGTCGCAAAATGGGGGAAAATAATTGAAAACGCCTTTGCGCTTTCAAACTTTGACATACGTAACAAAAGGAATCCTGACAGCGCGTTATGCTTTTTATTTGTTTGATACCATGACGAACGTAATAGTTCAAATCCCAAACCTTACTGCAAGCAAGCGTGCGCTCTGCTTTCTTGCGGTAGGTATCATCGTTGTAATCGTCTGCCATGCGCTCGTAATACTCGCTTTGGTAGACGTTGTACTTTACTTTCGCTTGCAGGTCTTTGAACCAATCGATACCAAATTCCCATTCAATAGTGCTTTCTTCCCGATTTTTCTTTGAACTCATATTTCAACGCTCCGTAGTAAAGATTTTGTTCCAAGATTTTGCGGGTGAAGATGATTCTATATTATCAAGGAGGGGGATTATGTGGTTTTCCCCACATAATCCCTTCTTATGAAAAAACCTACGCGATTACCTCACGCATTGTTTGCCAAATACCGCATTTTAGCAAGATTGCCACGGTATTTAAAGTCGGTACGGTCTTCGGAAGAAAAGTCAATAACCTCAACAGGGATATCGGCTTCGCCAACCCTGATAAAGAAATTGTACTTTTCGCCGTCTTTGCTTTCCGTCTTTTTCGTTCTCGCAAAAACTTCTACGGGATTGCAGACTTCGCCCTGCTTGAATGCTTCATAGCTGACCGCAAACATATCCAACAAATCTTCCCTAATACGGAAATCATCATCACGAAGAATATCGTTACCGTCCTCGTCTTTCTTCACGCGCATAATAACATTGCCGTCTTTGTCCTTCTTTTCGACAAGCAATTCCTTGCCGTCCTTATCCAACTTCGGCTTGTTCGTTGCAGGGTCAATAACCTTTTCCAAAACAGCTTCCATTACAGGTTTGCCAAAATAGCAAACACGAATGGGAACCATACCCGACAAGCCTACGCCTTGAAGATACAACGTGCGGTTGAAATAATCTTCACCGTTCTTGGTCGTTTTCTTCTCCGTCTTAATAACATAACACTTCATAAAATTACTCCTTCGCGCTCCTCGCGCATTTAAAATTATTTATCTAAACGCTCCTCACGTTTGATATCGATTTAACGAGAGTCCAACGTTGGACTCTCATTTTTTACAGCCCGTCCAACATATCGTTGGACTGCATTTTCAACACTTCGCCCTGCAAGCGTTTCAATACGCTTTCTAATTCTTGTACGATAGGGGCAAAACGTGTATTGTTGCTATATAAACCTGCAACCGTTCGCAACGTTTCATCAAAAAAACGTGTATATGCTTTGTAGGGATCGGACACCAAGCCTTTGGGCTTGCCGTCCGTTTCCTTCGCGGATTCAAACTTCCTTTGAAGCAACCTTGCGCTTTTTAATAAACGGTTTTCTTCCTGTTCGATTTCAAACTTTTTCAAATCATCGCGCCACGTTGTTTGAATGTCCACGTGCCATTCGTGCGATGAATAATATTTTTTCAACTTGTCCAACTGTTTTACCGTAACACTCGGTTGGAGTTTACCTTCCAACCCGTTCTCAAACGTTGCCATGATTGCAAGCTTGGAAGCTCCATAACTCTTATACTGTTCAGGCAGTTTGGAATCGTTTTTACAAAAATGCTCGTTAATTGCGATAAGTCGTTTTGCCGTCGTTTGCGCTACGCCTAACTTTTCTTCGCAAAACTTATAAAAATTCGTATAACCTTGCAAGCCTTCTTCAATGCAATAGCGATACAAGCCTTCGCGTTTGATAAGGTTTAAAAAATAACCGCATAAAATAAAATCGTCTTGAATGCGTTTCACGCACCTGCCGAAGTCTTTTACGTACCTTTGCAAATCCGCAAATTTAGGTTCAACCTTCATTGACATTTCCAAAGGCAAATACCTTGTAAACTGTATTTCACCTTCCAACTGAACAATGCTTGCAGGTTGCATTTCCTTTTTCTTCGTCGCAACCAACGTTTCTATTACGTCGTAACTCATTGCTTAACACCCTGCTTGATAACTTCACAACAAATAGCACCCGATTTATAGGTACAAATTCTTAAAACAGAATAACTGTCAAGATTACAATGACGTACCGCCCAACGTAAAGCTTTTTGTTCATCGTAAAAGGTTTTTACAGCGAATGTATAATGTCTATGCCCACGGTCTTCCGACCTTATAACTTGCCAATAGATAAAATCCATTTCTTTCATGTTTTCAACACTCCTATTAAATTTTTTCTTACGCTCATTCCCACATAGGGGGCGTAGCGTTCGCGCAAACGCTACGCCATGAGCGTTGAAAGCTTCCATACGGCTCATGCGCCATAAGGGAGCAGATTTTGCCGAAACGGACGAGAACAAGCATATTTTCCGTATTTTCGGCAAAAATGAAAATAAAAAAATGCGAACTTTTATTTTCGCATTTAATTATAAATTATACATTTTCCAATTTTTTTGCAAAAATACTAAAAAAACAGTTGACAAACGAAATTGTTTTTAGTATTATTATAAAGCTGTTTTTGGTGGCGTTGTATCAATGTTGCTAAAAATAGAACATATCGCGGGGTAGAGCAGCTAGGTAGCTCGTCGGGCTCATAACCCGAAGGTCGAGGGTTCGAATCCTTCCCCCGCAACCAGATGGCGGCGTAGCTTAGTTGGTTAGAGCGATCGGTTCATACCCGATAGGTCATAAGTTCGAATCTCATCGCCGCTACCAAGACAATACACGGAATTTTCGTTTCATATATGGCCCGTTGGTCAAGCGGTTAAGACACCACCCTTTCACGGTGGTAACATGGGTTCGAGTCCCGTACGGGTCACCAAAAGCCAACAACGAAAATTCCGTTATTCATATAGATGGCCCGCATACAAGCGGTTAGAAATCAGCTTACACGGTGGTAACGTGGTTCGGAAAATCCTTGATTTTCTTTGAGCGAAGCGAAAGCCCCCGTACGGGTCACGTAAATAGAAAAAAATACAATTTCATATATGGCCCGTTGGTCAAGCGGTTAAGACACCACCCTTTCACGGTGGTAACATGGGTTCGAGTCCCGTACGGGTCACCAGCAAAAGACACCTGTCGATAGACAGGTGTCTTTTGCTGTATGCTTCCGTCGGACGAACCCATCGGGTTCGTGCGAGCAAGCTATGCTTGCGACACTCTCCGAGAGGACTCCGCTTGCGGAGTGTCGGAGATACCCGTACGGGGATGGTGAAGAACACGTTGGTTCGCGCGATGCGATTTGTCGCCGACGCTCTCCGGAAAATACTTGTATTTTCTTTGGTGCTTGCACCAAGGGTTCTCTTTTAAGGGTGTCGGAGATTCCCGCGAAAAGCTTTGATTTTGGTTAAGGGTCACCAGCAAAAAAAGGATAGGTAAAATGCCTATCCTTTTTTAACTTGTAAAATTCATAATTTGCATTTTTTATATCCATATTTGTATTTTGCATTATTTTCGTAAAATCTCTTGGAAAATATAAATATATTGGTTGAAAAATGGTGCTATTCAATATTGAAAATATCGTCGTAGGATACTTTTAGTATTTTCCGCAACAAAATAATTTCATCAGGATATAAATGGCGTTGTCCAACTTCAATTTTGGCAATAGCGCTTCTTGTAATATCGCAACCGTTTAGTTGTAATTTGGTTGCGACATAGTCTTGTGTGAATCCTGCTTTTTCTCTTAATTTCCGTAAATTATACCCAATTTTCTTTTCAATAACCGTATTCATAAAAAACCACCATATTTTGCTCTTAAATGAGAGCAAAGCATTGACAATATTATATGTATTTGCTATAATAATATTGCACCCATATAGGCGCAATATTAACAAAACGGAGAAAATTATGGCTTTAGTAAAATGTGCGGAATGTAAACACTGGGTTTCTAATAGAGCGATAAAATGTCCGCAGTGTGGGTATGAACCATGGGGAGAGTGTAGGGTTTGCAAATGGTTTGAAAGTCAATCATGGACGGATTGGGGACGGTGTGGTGCTGTGGAAAAGGATTTTATAAGAAACACTAAAAGCGTATGCCCAGCCGTTATCAAAAAAAGCATAGCCGAATTGCTTAAACTTAAATGATGATAAATTAAAAAAGACAGGCAAAACGCCTATCCTTTTTATATGGCGTTGAGAAACGGTTTTGAATAGATAAAAATAAAAAAAGTTTATTTTATCTTAAAAAAAGAGTAGAAAATTGACGCTGATTGTGTTATGATTAAGATAGAAAATCTTGAATATGTGTAATAAATATTCAAAATTACGGTTTTAAGAGGTTGGGATGAAAAAATTTCTTACGGCATTGCTCGCGTTTAGCTTGTGCTTTATGACCGCTTGCGGTGGCTCGGGCAAAAGCGACGAGAACGATGTGAGCGATAATAGCGTGAGCGTGGGGCAGGATAGTGAAACGAGCGAAAACGTGAAGCCTGAACACGTACACAACCTTATAAAACAAGAAGCAAAAGCGTCTACTTGTACAAAAAAAGGCAATATCGAGTTTTATTATTGTCCGCGTTGTAAGGGTTATTATTTAGACGAAAACGCAGAGCAAGAAAGCTCGTTTGAGGGTACGCGAGCGCCTTTGGCACCACATGACGCGACCAAAACAGACGGCTATGCGCCTACCTGCGGTGAAGTGGGGTTGAAAGAACATTGGACGTGTGTGCATTGCTTGGAAAAGTTTATTGACGAAGAGTGCAGTCAGCACGTTTGGGATACGGATTTGGAAATCCCTGCCCTTGCGCATAAGAATATAACTTATCACGAAGGGTTCCCCGTTGAAGGGGACAATGATGGTCAACTCTCGCATTGGTATTGCCAGGACTGCGAAGGGTATTACTTGGACGAAAGCTTCACCGAAAGGGTGGAATGGGAGGACGTTATTTTGTATTCGGCTGTCAATATTCCCGATTTTATCGTAGAGATTCCCGATGGGCGCGATCCTGTTGTGTTGCAGCTTACAGATACGCAAATTATCGATGGGGCGCAGGCTCGTCCTGACAAATCTTCTGGGGATAAAATTACCTATGCAACGCCGTTGATTAAGAATTATTGCTACGATTATTTAACGGAAATTATCCAAGCAACAAAACCCGATTTTATCATCATCACAGGCGACCTTGTCTATGGGGAATATGATGATAACGGTAGCGTTTTGAAGGCGTTCGTAGAGTTTATGGACAGTTTCAAGATTAATTGGGCTCCCGTATTCGGTAATCACGAAAACGAAAGCGCGATGGGCGTGGATTGGCAATGCGAACAGCTCGAAAACAGCGAGTATTGCTTGTTTGAACAAAAAGAGCTCACGGGCAACGGTAATTATTCGGTTGGGATTATGCAAGGCGGTAAGCTCACGCGCGTGTTTTATATGCTCGATTCGAACGGTTGTGGCAATCCCAGCGAAGCGACTTTAGAAAACATGCATTTTAGATCTTCGGTGGGGTTTGGTTCCGATCAAATTGAGTGGTACACCAACCAAATTACGGAGTTGAAAGCGCTCTCGCCCGATACGAAAATTTCCTTTGCATACCATATTCAGACGTCGGTATTTGGCGAGGCTTTGGAACAATACGGCTTTGTCCAAAGTCAAAAATACCAAGATTTCTTTATCGATTATTTGGCGAACAAGCAAGCGGGGGATTTCGGTTTTGTCGGTAGACAAATGAAAGATGGATGGGATTCGTCTAAAACGGTATTTAACGGTATGAAAGCGCTCGGGGCAGATTCGATTTTCGTCGGACACGAGCATTGCAACAGCGCAAGCGTTATGTTTGAGGGCGTGCGTTTGCAGTACGGACAAAAATCGAGCGAATACGATCGCTATAATTGCGTAATCGAAGGCGGTGAGATTGCGGGATTTGCAATTTGGAACAAGAGCGGCACGGCGCTTGTCGGCGGTAGTGTAATCGTCCTTTCGGAAACGGACGGCGGGATCAAGGATGCGTATATTTACTACTGTTCGAACGCAGGTCAAAACGTCGATTGGGACGCAGTTGCAGAAAAATACACAAAATAAGAAGATGAAGCAAAAAAAGGATAGGTAAAATGCCTATCCTTTTTTGCTTGCGTTATCGTGTAAAAAAGTCTTGACTTATACGCGCGTTCGTGTTACAATATTTTATGGAAATAATATTTACGAAGGTCAATTATGAAAAAATTTGCTAAATTTTCCTTGTTTGGCTTGATAGCGGCGCTTGCTTTTACGGCTTGCTTGCCGATTTTTGCGCGCAAAACTGCGCCTATCGAAGCGGACGCGGCGGTGTCGGGGCCTATGAACTTGGGTAAGGCGACAGGTTATACGGAGGCTTCGGACGTAAAATACGTGACGTCGGGTAAATACGTTGCAAACTGGGGCGCGCGCGACGAAGATTGCGTGTTCTTGAGCGAGTACGCGGAAGATTTCTATACGGGTAGCTATACCTATCAAACCCTTTCGAAAACGTCGGGCGGTACGTCGGGTTCAAATGCACCGACGAGCACGCTTTATAAATCTTTGCAAACCTTGATGACTTCTAAACAAACGTACCAAACGAGCTATAATGCAACCCGAGATTTGTTTAAGTACACCGATTGCGTGAATAGCAATTATACCTATATTTCGTCCTTCTATTCGGGCGTGCGAATTTCTGGTACGTGGGACGGCGGTAGTACGTGGAACCGTGAACATACTTGGCCGAATAGTAAGGGTGACGCAAGCGGTAATGGCGAAAACGACATTACGATGCTTCGTCCCACCTCTGTAAGTGAAAATTCTAGCCGTGGTAATAAGGCATACGGTACAACCACAAATAGCAACTATTACAATCCTAACGGAGAAGGTCAAAACGTGCGCGGCGATTGCGCAAGAATTTTACTTTTCGTATATACGCGTTGGGGTAACACAAGTAGCATGTGGGGCGCGAGCGGTGTAATAGAAAGCTTGGACGTCTTGCTCGATTGGATGGAAGAAGACCCCGTAGACACGTGGGAAATGGGTAGAAACGACGCCGTGCAGTCGATTACGGGCACGAGAAACGTTTTCGTTGACTATCCCGAATACGCGTTTAAGCTCTTCGGAAGAGCCGTGCCTGCGGACATGGTTACCCCGTCCAAGGCATCGAGAGGGGAATCGGTGACTCCGCCTACGAGTGAGAAACCCGAACCGCCTGTGAGCGAAGAACCCGAAGTTCCGCCTACGAGTGAGAAACCCGAGCCGCCTACGAGCGAACAACCGCCCGTGAGTGAAGAACCTGAAGTTCCCGAGCATAATTTTATTGATTGGGTGCAAACGAAAGCCCCGACGGAAACGGAAGCAGGGGAAGAATACCGCATTTGCACGAAGTGTAATTTAACGGAAACTCGTGAAATTCCTGCGTTGGGCGCAGGGAAGTGCCCTGACGGTACGGAACATCAATTTAGTGAATGGGTAGAAACGAAAGCACCTACGGAAACGGCAAAGGGCGAAGAATATCGCATTTGCACCAAGTGCTATGAATCGCAAACCCGTGAAATTCCTGCATTGGGCGGCGGCACAAATCCCTCGACGAGCGCAGGGGGAGACGAAAGCGGTTTGGGTTGTGGCGCGACGATTGTAACGCCTATGTTTGTCACGCTTTTGGTAGCGGCGGCAGGCGTAATGCTAAAAAAGAAAGAACAGTAATAACAAAAAAACGGACGGTTTTCCGTCCGTTTTTTGTATAAAGTCTTGAAAACGTAATATTTATATGTTATAATAAAGAAAAAAAAGGAGTGCTTACTATGCAAAAACGGATTTTTTCGCTATTGTTAGGTGCGGCGTTGCTGTTTGGCGGTTGCGGTGGAAAATTTGGCGAAAAGCATAACGCGACGGACAAATACGAATCGGTCGCAACGTTTACGGCGCACTACGATTACGGTAACCATATCGAAGGGGAAACGACGCTGCTTTTGGATGATTTACTCCTTTTCTTCAATCCTGCTGATTACGGAATCGATAGAATTGTGGCAGGGGAACAAGTCAAGGTCTATTACGACGGTGTGCTTGAATGGCAGGACACCTATCCTGCCGTCGTTTGGTCGGAAAATCTTGAAATTGGCGACGTGGAAATTGTCAAAGCCAAGCTTATCGAGTTTGAAGTAATGGAAAATCCAGGCGGGGGATATTCCCTTGCCGATAAGACGGATTGGGTAACCAGGTACGAGATGAAAGTGCCCAATCAATATATTTTTGACGCGAGCGGCTCTTATGCACCCCTTGATGCGAGTGACGTGGGTAAGACGATTTACGGCACTTATCAAGATATGGACAACGTACAAATTTACGGTTTGTACGACTATAATCCATACGGCGATTTTACGCCGAGTGAGCACGTGTGCAATTTGGCAATCGTGGGCGGTTATGAAGCTACCTGTCAAGCAAAAGGTTTGCAGGTAATCGGCTGTACTTCTTGCTCGTATATCCAAGAACAAACCGTGCTTGACAAAGTGGAATGTGAGCTTGCCGAAAATGGAAAATGCAAGTGGTGCGGGCAAACCTTAGAGGATTTGCTTCCTTGGGTTAGGACTTTGGAATGTGAGTTTATTTCCGTCACGCAAATACGAGAGTATTACGGCGTTGCCCCTGGGCATTTTAAGGAAGTGACGAG
The DNA here is from genome assembly GCA_015071005.1 of Clostridiales bacterium. Taxonomy (GTDB): domain Bacteria; phylum Bacillota; class Clostridia; order Christensenellales; family Borkfalkiaceae; genus Scatosoma. The sequence continues at coordinate 17,224 of SVIG01000009.1, forward strand.
AAGTGAGAGCCAAGCGGATATGGAAACGATGCTTGCTTATTTGAAAAATTGTTCGCTTGTGCAAATTACCGACGAAACGAAAACGCAAATCTCGGGCGGCGGTGGCGTAACGATGGAGTTTGAAACGGAAAACGGTACGCATACGCTCACTCGCGCCAACGGATTTTTCCGCATCGACGGCAAGTATTACGAGTCCAAAACGCCGATTCCTGAGCTCTCGGACGGCGAAGCTTGTCATGCCTTCGTCACGTACACGGGTAGGTCGGAATTGTATATTAACGGTGCAAAAATGCAAATCCAAAACGGCTTGATTGATAAGATTCATTTCCGTCTTGTAGAAGGCGTGATGGTGCAACCCGAGCTTATCGGCGGTACGTATCTTCTTACGTTTGATTATGAAGGAAAAATCGAACTGTATTCGGCAAAATATTTTGTTCATAACGGCAATTTATACGAAGTGGTAGGGACGGCGGATTTCTCGCAGATATTTGAAGAGTATCCAAGAACGGAAGACGGCTATAAAACGTTATGCGAGAATTGCCGAAAAACCGATGAGGGTAGTATTTACCGCCAAGAATACGGCGCAAATCTTTGCGACGGCTGTTATCAAGAGTTTGAGGAAGTGATTATGCTGCCCTGCTGTTTTTGCGGCTCGTACGTTTGCAATGGCTGTCAGGGATAAAATAAACGTTGTTTTTTCACTCCGCGAAAGGAAAAATTTTTCCTTTCGCGGAGTTTGTTTTTTATTCCGCTTTCAAAATACTTTACAATCCGTGTTTTTTTCGGTATAATAGGATAGATAATTGTGTTATTATGCCTTCATGCGCGTATTATGCGAGGGGAAAGGCGAATAGGAAAGCATATGAAGATTTCAAAAAATTGGAAGGATTATTCGATCATTGCAACGGGCGACGGGTACAAGCTCGAGCGTTGGAAGGACGTATATTTACTCCGTCCCGATCCGCAAGTGATTTGGTCGTCGCAAATCGACCTTTTCTCATATCCCAAGCTCAACGCGTATTATAAGCGCAGCGAAAAGGGCGGCGGCGGTTGGAAGGTGCTCCGTCCCTTCCCCGATGAGTGGAACGTGGATTACGGCGAGCTGGATATTTCCTTCAAGATCAAGCCGATGGGCTTTAAGCATACGGGGCTTTTCCCCGAACAAGCGGTGAATTGGGAGTACATGACCAAGCTCATCAAAAACGCGGGTAGACCGATCAAGGTCTTGAACTTATTCGCGTACACGGGTGGCGCGACTGTGGCTTGCGCCAAAGCTGGAGCGCAAGTAACCCACGTAGACGCGGCGAAGGGTATGGTTGAACGTGCAGGCGAAAATGCCCGTCTTTCGGGGATTGAAACGGGTATCCGTTATATCGTCGACGATTGCTTGAAATTCGTCCAGAGAGAGATTCGCCGTGGGAATAAGTACGACGCGATCATTATGGATCCGCCGAGCTACGGCAGAGGCCCGAACGGGGAAATGTGGAAGATTGAAAATAATCTCTATCCCTTCGTAGAGCTTTGCTCGCAGGTGCTTTCGGAGAATCCGCTGTTCGTGCTGATCAATAGCTACACGACGGGTTTGCAACCGATGGTTTTGAAAAACATTTTGCAGTTGACGTTGAAAAATTACAAAGGCAGTGTGGATGCCTACGAGGTAGGGATTCAAACGGAAGAAGGGATTTCGCTCCCTTGCGGCGCAGGAGGTATATTCGTCCATGACGGAAACGACTAACGAAAAAACGAGCGTAGAAGAAACGCTCACGATTTTATACGAAGACAACCACATTATCGTGGTTTTGAAACCGCAAATGACGGCTTGTTGTCCCGACGAGAGCAAGGACGATAATTTGCTTGATCAAGTCAAGCGTTACGTCAAGGAAAAATATAACAAGCCCGGCAACGTGTACGTGGGGCTTGTGCATAGACTCGACCGCCCTACGGGCGGTGTGATGGTGTACGCCAAGACAAGCAAGGCGGCGGCACGTCTTACCGAAGGCTTGCAAACGGGGGATTTCGAGAAGAAATATCTCGCCGTGCTTTGCGGTGCGCCCGATAGCTTGCGCGGAAAGCTCTGCAATTATTTGAGAAAGAACACCGTGAATAATATGGTGTACATTTGTACCCCGAGCGAAGAAGGCGCGAAATACGCCGAGCTTGACTATCGCGTGGTGGAAGATAAGGGGAAATATTCGCTTGTGGAAGTGCTTTTGCATACGGGTAGAACCCACCAAATCCGCGTGCAAATGGCAGGGATTTCCCACCCGATTTACGGGGATATGCGCTACGGCGGTGCGCTTGCGCAAAAGGGGAAACTTGCGCTTTGGGCATACTCGCTTTCCTTCCTGCACCCGATTACGAAAGAACGCTTAAAATTCATCGCGTACCCGCCCGAAACGGAGACGCCTTGGAAGGCGTTTGAGCTTGCAAAAGCGCTCGAAATTAAATAAAATTTAACTTTTTGAGAAAAATGGGTAAAATCCTTATAAAATGCGATTGACAAACGTGTTGTTTTAAGGTAAAATAGATAAGTACGGTATTGTAAAAAAATAGACAAACTTTGTTAAAAAATACGAGGCACAGTTTCATGAAAAGAATGAACAAAAAACTCTTAACTCTTATGCTTGCCGGCGCGCTTTGCTCGGCGACGCTCGGCGGCATTCTCGCGCAAGACGCGGTGGCTACGGTTAGTACTTCCGCAGCGGAAGCAACGAAGAAGATTACGGAAGTATTCGAAGCGGACAAAACGGCTGGCGGCGCGATTATCACGAAAGCGAATAATGCAACTGCCGACGATAAAACGGAAACGCTCGCATTCGAATTGAAGGATTCTGACGATAAAGTTTCTATCAAGCGTGATTTGGCGTACAAATGGTTCGTAGGCAAGAACGCTGCGAGATATTTCAATATGACGTTCGCGTTTGAAGCGTTGAGCTTTGAAAGCGTTTCCTTCGTAATGGAATGCGCGCCATCGGTTGCAACGGAAGACGAAAAGATTTCCAACACCGTGAAGTTCACGCAGAACGGCGGCAAAATTTACGCGTCCGTTTTGAACGGCGACGTAGAAGATACGGCAAACAAGAAAGAAATCGCGCTCACCGCAGGTCAAGACGTGAAAGTGGAATTTAGAGGCACGGCTGATTCCGATGCGTTCGCGATTGTTTTGACGGTTGGCGCTACGGAATACGAAATCGGTGAATTCACGAATATCGGTGCAAACTACGCAGACTATTCTGCGGAGAAGATTTCCCCCTTGTCCGTTTCGGCAGCGTTTGCTGAAGGCGCAACGGATACGGTAGCGGTTGTGTTGATGAAGGATATCAACGGTCAATCGTTCACGAATATCACGGGCGAAGAGGGCGCGAAGGTAGTGAAAGATACGGCGGCTCCCGTGCTTGTCGTTAACGAAGACTTGAACGGTTTCATGCTCGGTACGAAGATTTATGATTCCTTGAAATACGTCAACGTGGACGTGTTGCAAACGTCGAATATTTCCGAAACAAAAGAATTCTATCGTTACAACCCCGTTGATACGACGGTGACGTATACGAGTCTTAAAGATACTTGGGCGACTACCCTTGTAAACTATACGACTTACTACGTAAACGATTCGACAGGTGAGATTTCCAAGGAAGCGAAGGACGGTTTTAGATTGACTTCCGTATACTTGGAAGAAGGTGCGGAATACGTTTCCACGAAGATTACGCTTGGCGACGATGCATTCAAGGATGCGGACGGCGAATGGGCAAAGGTTGTGTACGATCTTTCTTGGTATGCGCCCGAATACGATCCTACCGATGCAAGCAGAAAAATCGTTGTGGAAAAGAACGGCGTAGATTGTATTATCGTAGATAGAAATACGAACGGTCCTTCCTATAAATATATTACGGCGAATCATACGACGAAGGAAAACGACGTCGACGAAGCGGCGCTCGAGGCGCAAGCGGCAATTTTCCAAGCGAAATTAGAGGAAAAAGCGAAGGGTGTTTACGCAGGCGGTAGTACGTATATGTATTTCCCTTCGATGGAATGGCTTCTTGAAGACAACAACGGCTACCGCGGTTTGAGATTTGTCATCAGCTACAAGACGCCGACCTCGCAGTCGCCTTCGGCTTCCTCTATCAAGGCGTACAGCAGCTTGTCGTTGACTGCATCGAGTGAAGGTACGTACGAATTTAAGATTTTCGCATCCGACAAAGCGGGTAATCCGATGTATTACTACTTGGACAATGAGCTTGTAGAGGTTACGTCGAGCAACGTTTGGGATATCAAAGAAATTCCTTCCTTCACTTATGAAATTGAAAACTTGGGTATCAAGGTGGAATCTTCTTCAGCGACGAATAGAAAAACGTCGAAGATTTTGAACGAAACCTATACGTTTGTTGATCCCACAATTAAGGGTGCGACGAATAAAAAGAGCGCGTATGCGTTGTACAAGATCAATCTTGCTGCTTATAACGATACGTTGACGGACGGCACGAAAAAGCTTTCCTCGAGCATGCTTGCGGAAGTTGGTTACGATCAAATCGCGAAGAAGCTTGAAGGCAAGATCACGGTTGGCGCGGACTACTTCGATCTTTACACGACGGCAATTTCCGAAGTGCTTGCTGAAAAGGTAACCGGCGACGCGACGGCAATCAAGGCGATTTTTGGCACGGCTATTCAAGAATACAATAGCAAGATTACCGAAGATGATCCTGAATGGGAATGGAATAAGTATCAATGGAAGCCTTCGTCCAAGAGCTTCAAGACGGTCGAAGAAGGCACGTATATGATCATCGCGGACTACTCGGAAAGAGATCTTCCCATGCAACGCGCGGCAGCTTATAAGGTTATCAACGTAGCTTCGGAAGCGGATATCATCAAGGGCGAAACGCAATGGTTGAAGGACAACGTTATTTCCGTAGTTCTCTTCTCGATTGCAGGCGTAATGCTCGTGATTATCATCATCTTGCTCCTTATCAAGCCTACGGATGAAACGCTTGAAGACCTCGATAAAAAACCTGCTAAAAAATCCAAAAAGGATAAAAAGAAGGATAAGAAATCGAAATAATCGAATATAAAAAGAACGGCGAAACGCCGTTCTTTTTTCTTGCCTTTTATGCTAAAAAAGGGTATAATAAAATTATGTTAGAGCTCATTTGTGAAAAAACCCAATCGTTGAAGGAATTCACCGAAACACATTACGCGCAAGCGTCTTTTTTTTGGACGGCGCTTTTGAAAAATCGGGAAATCAAAGTCAACGGCAAGCGGGTTAGCGCGGACACCCGTCTTTTTGCGGGCGACGTCGTCACCTATTATCTTTCGCAAAAGCAAGCGGAAAAGGCGGCGTTTTACGTTGTCTATGAGGACGAAAACGTGCTCGTTGTCGATAAGGAAAGCGGCGTAAACTCGGAAGCGGTCTTTGCGGAATTGTCGCGCAAGGGGGAATACTATTTTTTGCACCGCTTGGATAGAAACACGACGGGCTTGATGCTGTTTGCGCGCAATCCCAAAGCGGAAAAAGCAATCCTTGACGCCTTCAAGGAAAAGCGTATCGAAAAGAAATACCACGCACTTTGTTTTGGGATTTTCCCCAAAGCGCAGGATGTTTTGGTTGCCTACTTAAAAAAGAATGCGGATAGCGCGTTAGCGCGCATTTACGATACTCCCGTGAACGGCGCGGAAAAAATTATCACCGAGTATAAGGTGTTGGAAAAGCGCGGCGAAACCACGCTCGTGGAAATCACATTGCATACGGGCAAGACTCACCAAATTCGCGCCCATTTGTCGCATATACGGTGTCCCATCGTCGGGGATATGAAATACGGTGTGACGGCACAAAATAAGGCGTTAAAACGAGCAAGACAATGCCTCACGGCAAAGAGCCTGCGTGTGGAATTAAGCGGCGAATTTGCCTACTTAAACGGCTTGGTTTGGACGTCTCGTTTTGAGGCAGAAATAGTGGATAAGGAATAGGCAGGTACGAGTTGAATAAAAAAGCAGTCGGTAAAAACCGACTGCTTTTTGTGTTTTTATAAATAATTATTTGATCAAGCTCTTGCCCGTCATTTCTTTGGGCTGTTCGATCTTCATCATATCGAGAAGGGTGGGCGCAAGATCCGCCAAAACGCCGTCTTCACGAAGGGTGACGTTCTTATATTCTTCGGAAACGAGAATTACGGGAACGGGGAAGGTCGTGTGTTGCGTGAACGCGCCAACGCCGTCGTCCGCAAGCATTTGATCCGCGTTGCCGTGGTCCGCCGTCACGAGTGCCGAGCCGCCCATGGAAAGGATCTTGTCCGTCACTTTCTTCACGCATTCGTCTACGGTGTGCACCGCTTTGATCGCCGCGTCCATAATACCCGTGTGACCGACCATATCGCAGTTTGCGAAGTTCAAAATCACAACGTCGTATTCGCCCTTGTCGAGTTCTTCCAAAACCTTTTCCGTTACGGGATATGCGCTCATTTCGGGCTGCAAATCGTAGGTCGCTACCTTCGGGGAAGGGATTACGATACGCGTTTCCCCATCGACGGGCGCTTCCAATTTCGCGTTAAAGAAGAAGGTTACGTGCGCGTACTTTTCCGTTTCCGCGATATGGAGCTGCTTCAAACCGAGCGAAGAGATATATTGCGGAAGGGTGTTCGTGATATCGTCGGGAGGGAATGCCACGCCAACGTTTTCAAAGGACGAATCGTACACCGCAAAACCAACGTACGTGGGAGCAAGGAAACCCGTTTTTCTTTCAAAACCGAGCGTTGCGCCCGTCTTTGCGTCCACGTAGGGGAAGTTCGCTTGCGAGAACATTCTCGAAATTTGTCTTGCTCTATCGGGACGGAAGTTGAAGCAAATAATGCTGTCGTTCTTTCCGATGAGTGCAACGGGCTTGCCATTTTCGGTAAGGTTGGTGGGAAGGATGAATTCGTCGGTCACGCCGTTTTCATAGGACGCTTTCGCCGCATCTTCCGCGCTGCCTTCGAATTGTACGCCCGTGCCGAGCGTGAGCATATCGTATGCCTTTTCTTCTCTATCCCAGTTGTTGTCGCGGTCCATAGCGTAGTATCTACCTGCTACGGAAGCGATTTTACCGAACTGCAATTCGTTGAGCTTGTCCTGCAAATCCTTCAAAAAGCCTGCGCCGGAAGTGGGGGCAACGTCGCGCCCGTCGGTAAATGCGTGGATATACACGTTTTCCAAGCCTTCCTTTTTCGCCATTTCCACCAACGCATAGAGATGGTCGGTGTGGCTGTGTACGCCGCCCGTCGAAACGAGCCCGTAAAGGTGGAGCTTTTTGCCGTTTTCTTTTGCCGCGTGCATTGCGCGGAGAAGTTCCGCGTTCTTGAAAAATTCGCCGTCGCGGATATCTTTCGTGATTTTCGTAAGGTCTTGATAGACGATACGGCCAGCACCGATGTTCAAATGCCCAACTTCACTATTGCCCATTTGACCGTCGGGAAGTCCGACCGACATACCGCTCGCGCCAAGTTGTGCGGAAGGGTATTTATTTTTCAGCTCATTAACGTATTTGCTGCCGTCCGCGATAATGGCGTTGCCCTGCGCGGAGGGGTTGATTCCATAGCCGTCCATAATAATGATAGCATAGGGAGTTCTCATAGTTTTATCTCCTTAAAAAATACAAAATGGTGGGGGCAGGTACGCGTCGAATACGTCCAAGCCCCCAAGATATTGCCTAAAAATCAGCTTACTTGTCGAAGTTTACGATTGCAGCGAAGTCGGGTGCTTTCAAGGAAGCGCCGCCAATCAAACCGCCGTCGATTTCGGGCATAGCCATAAGTTCTTTGCAGTTGCCTGCGTTCATGCTGCCGCCGTATTGGATGCGAAGAGCTTCCGCGCATTTCGGGCAGAACATTTCGCCAACCGTCTTACGGATGAAAGCGATCGTTTCATTTGCTTGTTCAGCCGTTGCGGTTTTGCCCGTACCGATTGCCCAAACGGGTTCGTAAGCGATCACGATCTTGGTGATATCTTCGATACCCTTCAAGCCTTCGTGGATTTGGGTAGCCAAAACTTCTTCCGTCTTGCCCGTTTCTCTTTCTTCGAGCGATTCACCGATACAAACGATGGGGGTAAGACCGTTTGCGAGCGCGGTAAGCGTTCTCTTGTTTACCGTTTCGTCCGTTTCCGCGAAGTATTGACGACGTTCGCTGTGACCGATAATAACGTATTCCACGCCGTATTCCAAAAGCATCGCCGCGGAGATTTCACCCGTGTATGCGCCTTTTTCAGCGAAGTGTACGTTTTCTGCGCCAAGCTTAATGTTCGTGCCTTTGATCGCTTCGCTGATTGCGGGGATGTTGATCGCGGGTACGCATACGACTACGTCGCAGTTAGCTTCCGTCACAAGGGGGGCGATCGCGTTTACAAGCGCTACGCCTTGGGATGCGGTGTTGTTCATTTTCCAGTTGCCTGCAATAATAGGTCTTCTCATAGTTGTTAAAACACTCCTAATCTGTTTTTTCTTTTTTTGTTGGTTTTTATACATGGTACAAGGGCGAATCAAGTTCGCCCTTGCTAATTTTCAATTATTTGTCGTTAAGGCAAGCGATACCGGGAAGCACTTTACCTTCAAAAAGTTCGAGAGAAGCGCCGCCGCCCGTCGAAATATGGGTCATCTTATCCGCATAGCCGAGTACTTGTACAGCCGCCGCAGAGTCGCCGCCGCCGATGATGGTGGTTGCCTTGCCGTAAGCGTTTGCAAGGGAAGCCGCTACCGCTTTCGTGCCTTCCGCCAAAATGGGGTTTTCGAATACGCCCATAGGACCGTTCCAAATCACCGATTTTGCATTAGCAACAGCCGCCGCAAACGCTTTCTTCGTTTCAGGACCGATGTCAAGACCCATCATATCGTCGGGGATATTCATGGAATCTACGACAACCGTATCAATAGGCGCGTCGATGGGGTTGGGGAAAGACTTCGCCGCAACCGTATCAACGGGGAGAAGAATCGTCTTGCCGAGCGATTCCGCTTTTTGAAGCATTTCGAGGCAGTAATCGATCTTTTCGTCGTCCACGAGGGAGTTGCCGATCTTGCCGCCCTTTGCCTTCAAGAAGGTGTACGCCATACCGCCGCCGATAACGAGCGTATCGCATTTTTCCAACAAGTTGGAAATAACGTTGAGTTTATCCGCAACCTTCGCGCCGCCAAGGATTGCAACGAAAGGTCTTTCGGGGTTTTCAAGAGTGTCCGCCATAACGGAAAGTTCTTTTTCGATCAAGAAACCGCAAGCCGCCGTGGATACCAAGCCTTCTTCTACGATACCAGCCGTAGAGGAGTGGGAGCGGTGCGCCGTACCGAACGCGTCGTTCACGTATACTTCGCAGTAGGAAGCGAGCGCTTGCATGAATTCAGGCGCTTTCTTTTCTTCGCCCTTATGGAAACGAAGGTTTTCCAAAAGTACGCATTCGCCTTCTTTGCAAGCCGCAACTTTCGCCTTCGCGTCTTCGCCGATAACGTCGGTCGCAAACGTTACCTTGCCGTCCAAAAGTTCGTTCAAACGAGCCGCAACGGGTGCAAGGGAAAGTTTCTTTACGTCTTTCTTTGCTTTTTCAAGGAATTCTTCGGTTGCCGCAGCCTGCTGATCTTCGGGAAGCGCCGCTACTTTGCCTTTTTCCTTCTTGTTGAGTTCGAGTTTAGCGTCGAATACGTTGTGGGGCTTGCCCATGTGCGAGCAAAGCACAACCTTCGCGCCTTGTTCCATAAGGTATTTAATCGTAGGAAGCGCGCCAACGATACGGTTTTCGTCGGTGATCACGCCGTCTTTCATGGGTACGTTGAAGTCGCATCTTACAAGGACTTTTTTGCCCTTAACGTCTACGTCTTTGACAGTTTTCTTGTTCATAGAATTTAAGCACTCCTTTGCTGTTATTTTTTTACATACACATATATGATACTCGTTTTTCCAAGCTTTGTCAACTTTTTACTTATGTAAAAAGGAAAAAACTTTTTGAAAGGTTTGCGAAATAAATCTTGACGAAAGGGAAGGGGATGTGTTATAATAGTTAGGATGACACAAAAGAGGTGGGTCTATGAGTAGAGCGGATGAAATTTTTGCGCAAAACATGAAGGACATTATGGAAAACGGGTATTGGGACACCGATTTGCCCGTACGTCCCCGTTGGGATGACGGTACGCCGGCGCATACCGTAAAAAAATTCGGGATTGTCAACCGTTACAATTTGCAGGAAGAATTCCCGATTCTTACCATGCGTAGAACGGCGTTTAAGTCCTGTATTGACGAGCTTTTATGGATTTGGCAGAAAAAGAGCAACAACATCAAGGACTTGAATTCGCATATTTGGGATAGCTGGGCGGACGAAAACGGTTCGATCGGTAAGGCGTACGGCTATCAGCTCGGCGTGAAGCATAAGTACAAGGAAGGGGAGTTCGACCAAGTAGACAGAGTTCTTTACGACTTGAAACACAATCCGTCCAGCCGCCGTATTATGACGAATATCTACAATTTCCAAGACCTGCACGAAATGGGCTTGTACCCTTGCGCGTACTCGATGACCTTTAACGTTTCAGGGGACACTCTCAACGGAATTTTGAATCAGCGCTCCAACGATATGCTTACCGCGAACAACTGGAACGTAGTGCAGTACGCGATTTTGCTGATTATGATGGCGCAGGTTTCTGGGTTGAAGGCGGGCGAGCTCGTGCACGTGATCGCGGACGCGCATATTTATGATAGACATATCCCGCTTGTGGAAGAAATTTTGCAAAATCCCCGTCACAAAGCGCCGAAGCTCGTAGTGGACGAAAGTATTACGAATTTCTACGATTTCACGGTGGACAGCTTCAAGCTCGTAGACTACGAGTACGAGAAACTTGAAAAGAAAATCCCGGTGGCGATATGATTTACGCGATTGTACACGCCGACAAGGAATGGGGAATCGGAAAGGGGAACGATATGATGTTTTCCCTGCCTAAGGACATGAAATTTTTCCGTGAAACGACGATGGGGCACACCGTCGTTATGGGGGGGAATACTCTGCGCTCTTTTCCCAATCAAAAACCGCTCAAAAATCGGGTGAATATCGTATTATCAAGGGGGCAGGTACGCGATGACTGCGTAATTGTCCGTTCTTACGACGAGTTGAAAAACGCGATGAAAGCACGCGAAAACGAGGATATTTTCGTGATCGGCGGCGGCGAAGTATATAGGGAATTGCTCCCGTACTGTCACGGTGCTTACGTGACCAAGGTGGACGCGATTGGCGGCGCGGAAGTGTTCTTCCCGAACTTGGATGCGCACCCCGATTTCGTCTGCGTGGAAGAGGGCGAGCCGATTGAAGATAACGGCTTGACGATTCGATTCACTAAGTATGAGAATAAAAACGTAAAGAGCTTATAACGGCTTAAAAAAAGGAAAAAACCGCAAACTTTTGCGGTTTTTTTTATATTTATAAAAAATTTTCCGAAAAACGCCCGTGAAATTCTTGTCATTTACAAGGGAAAGTATTAAAATAGTAGGGTTGAAAAGTTTACAAAGGAAAGGAGTCCTATTTATGATTAGAAACGATTTAAGAAACGTAGCGATTATTGCTCACGTTGACCACGGTAAAACGACGCTTGTCAACGAAATGTTGGCGCAAGGCGGTGTATTCCGTGAAAATCAGCAGGTACAGGACCGCGTAATGGACAGCGGTGATTTGGAAAGAGAACGCGGCATCACCATTCTCGCGAAAAATACGTCCGCGCACTACAACGGCGTAAAAATCAATATTATCGACACCCCTGGTCACGCCGATTTCTCGGGGGAAGTAGAACGCGTTTTGAAGATGGTAAACGGCGCAATCATTCTCGTTGACTCGGCGGAAGGTCCGTTGCCTCAAACTCGTTTTGTTATGCAAAAGGCGTTGCAGCTCGGCTTAAAAACGATTATCGTCATCAATAAAGTGGATAGACCGGACGCGCGTATTGCGGAGGTTGTGGAAGAAATGCAGCTTTTGATGATGGATCTTGACGCGACGGACGAACAGCTTGAAAGCCCGATCGTTTATTGCTGCGGCAGAGAGGGTACGGCTTCCCTTGATCCCGATCATCAAGAACCGAATTTGAATCCCTTGTTCGATACGATTTTAGAGACGATTCCCCCTATGGAAATGGATACGGAAGGGGCGGGTCAGCTTTTGGTTTCCTGCATCGACTATAACGAATTTGTGGGCCGTATCGGTATTGGTAGAATCGAACGCGGCGTCATCCGTTCCAACGAGCCCGTTTCCATTTGCAATTTTAACGATAGCAAGGTCAGAACGAACTGCAAAATCGCAAATCTTTACCAAATCGAAGGCTTGGAAAGAGTGCCCGTAGAACGTGCGCAGGCAGGCGACATCGTTATGTTCTCGGGGATTGACGGACTCAATATTGGGGATACCGTGTGCGAGCCGACGGCGGTTGAGCCGGTTGAATTCGTGAAAATCGAGGACCCGACGGTGGAGATGACTTTCTCGGTAAACGACAGTCCGTTCGCAGGCAAGGAAGGGAAATTCGTCACGAGCAGACAGCTCCGCGATAGACTCTATAAAGAGCTCCTTCGCGACGTGTCCTTGCGCGTAAACGACACCGAGCTTGCGGATAGTTTCCGCGTGTGCGGCCGTGGGGAAATGCACCTTTCCATCTTGATTGAAACGATGCGAAGAGAAGGCTACGAATTCCAAGTATCCACGCCCAAAGTATTGTATAAAGAAATCGACGGCGTGCGTCACGAGCCGATTGAACGCTTCGTTGCGGACGTGCCCGAAGATATGACCGGCTCCGTATTTTCCGCGATGGGGAATAGAAAGGGCAACCTTGTACAAATGACGGCAATCGGTAACAGAATGCGTTTGGAATTCACCGTTCCTTCCCGTGGTTTGTTTGGCTACAAGAGCGAATTCTTGACGGACACGAAGGGGCAAGGGATTATGAACACGATTTTCTATTCCTACGAACCCTACAAGGGGGATATGCAGCGTAGAAATACGGGTTCGCTCGTAGCGCATGAAACGGGTGAAGCGGTCACGTACGGCTTGTTCAATGCACAAGGCAGAGGGAATTTGTTTATTACTCCCGGTACGCCCGTATATCAAGGTATGGTTGTTGGTTATACCAATCTTTCCGACGATATCAACGTAAACGTTTGTAAGACAAAACACTTGTCGAACACCCGTTCTTCGGGGAGCGACGACGCGTTGACCCTTGTTCCCGTAAGCAAAATGAGCTTGGAAGAATGCCTCGAATTTATCGCTGATGACGAGCTTTTGGAAGTGACGCCGAAGTCCTTGCGTATTAGAAAACGCATTTTGGATAGCGAACTTCGCGCCAAGGCAAGAGCAAAAGAAAAGAAGCAATAAAGGCTACCATGTACGCGTTGAAATGTAAAAATTACGTTTTTGACTTGGACGGTACGCTGTTGGATTCTATGCCGCTTGCGGTCAAAATCGTGCTCGATTATCTGGACGAGTACGGTGTGCCTTACGAGCCGAGTATCGTCAAGATTTTAACGCCGCTTGGTTTTCGGGGAATTTCCGTCTACTATGCAAGGGAGCTTGGAATTCCGCGTACACCCGACGAGATTTACGCGGCGTTTACGGAACGGCTTTCCAAAGCCTACGCGGACGAAATGCCCTTAAAAACGGGCGTGGTAGAGGCATTAAAGGGCTTAAAATCGCAGGGCGCGCGTTTGTGCGTGCTTACGGCGAGTCCGCACGAATTCACCGATATTTGCTTGAAAAATCGAGGGATTTACGAGCTGTTTGATTGCGTGTGGACGGCGGAGGATTTTGGCATGCTGAAATCGGACGTTCGTATTTATGGAGAAGTAGCCAATCGATTAAAGGTAAATATTTCCGAATGTGCGATGGTGGACGATAGCTTGCGCGTATTAAAGACGGCAAAGAGCGCAGGTATGCGTACGATTGGCGTTTACGAGCCTTTTTCGGAAGACGAATGGGCGGAGATTGAAAGGACAGCGGATTTTTGCGTGCGCCGTTTGGACGAGCTTATGGAAAAGTAAAAGGAAAATTACGGAAAAGGATTTTTTCCGTTTTTCTTTACGCGCGTGCGCGTATGTACGTATATGCGCGTAATGCGTGGGTATGCGCTCGCACTATTATATTTAATGGCGGCAGGTGTAAAAAACGGCAAAAAGGGGAATGCTCTTTATGCGCGAAAATGGCAAATATTCCCAAAAAATAAAAAAATAAAAAATTTTTCAAAAAAGTTGTTTCAAACGCTTGACACATATTGACAAAACTGGTATTATAAATAGGCTGTGTAAAAATGCGTTGTATAGGGTTGATACGGGAAGTTACTGTAAATCCAAAGCAAAAAGCCGCTTTGGCAGATAATTTCCGTTGACAAAAGTGGGGGCTAGACTCCTGCGACTAACCGAGGCTTTGCAAGTAAACGCTCGGTAAAAAGAAGAGTGTTTTTATTTTGCGGACACCTCGATACACACGGATGGGTTGACACGGTAAATAAATTGTTAGTATAAACTAAAAGGAGTAACAACATGGCAGTACAAAAAATCAGAATCAAGTTAGCGGCTTACAGCCACGAACTCGTAGATGAAGCGGCAAGCAGAATCGTAGAAACGATGAAGAAGAGCAACGCGAAAATCAGCGGTCCTATTCCTCTTCCTACGGAAAGAGAAATCGTAACGATCCTTCGTTCGCCTCACAAGTATAAGGATTCCCGTGAACAGTTCGAAATGAGAACGTACAAGAGAATCATCGATATCTATTCCCCCAATGCAAACTTGCTTAACTCGATTCAACTTCCCGCAGGCGTTGACATCAAGATTAAGCTCTAAGTTTTAAGATGCCGAGAAATACTTTCAAAGGTATTCGAGAATAAAAAATTTATAAGGAGTGAACTTTATCAATGAATAAAGCAATCATCGGTCGCAAAGTTGGGATGACCCAAATCTTTGCAGAAGACGGGAAGTTGATCCCCGTTACGGTAGTAGAGGCAGGTCCTTGCCCCGTTGTTCAAGTGAAGACGGTAGCAAACGACGGTTACGCAGCGCTCAAGCTCGGTTTCATCGAAGTAAGCGAAAAAGCTCTTACGAAGCCTGAACTTGGTCAGTTCAAGAAAGCTGGCGTAAAGCCCCACAAGGTATTGAAAGAAATCAGAGTAGCAAATGCTGAATCTTTCGAAGTAGGTGCAGAACTTAAAGCGGACGTGTTCGCGGCAGGCGACAAGGTAGACGTATCGGGCGTGACGAAAGGTCACGGTTTCACGGGCGTAATCAAGAGATGGAATCAGCATCGCTTGAAGATGACGCACGGTACTGGTCCTGTGCATAGAGAACCCGGTTCTATGGGTCCTATCAGCTCCCCCTCGCGTGTATTCAAGAACAAGCATCTCGCTGGTCAGTACGGTGTGGAAAACGTTACGATTCAAAATCTCGAAGTTGTAAGAGTAGATTTGAATAGAAACGCAATCCTCATCAAAGGCGCTATTCCCGGACCTAAAGGTAGCATCGTTACCATTTCGGACAGCGTGAAGAGCAAATAAGGAGAGTGAACGAAAATGGCGGCTATTAAAGTATTAAATATGAACGGCTCCGAAGTTGGTTCGATGGAACTTAACGATAACGTATTCGCAGTAGAATACAACGAGCCTTTGATTCATCAGGCAGTCGTTACCCGTCTTGCAAATGAAAGACAGGGCACGAAATCCACCCTCACGAGAACGGAAGTTAGAGGCGGCGGTATCAAACCTTGGAGACAAAAGGGCACGGGTCGTGCTCGTCAAGGTTCGATCAGAGCACCTCAATGGATTAAGGGCGGCGTAGTATTCGCACCCAAGTCCCGTGACTTCTCGAAGAAAGTGAACGCGAAAGCAAAGAATGCAGCGCTTCTTTCCGCACTTTCCAAGAAAGTGGCTGACGGCGAATTCATCGTAGTAGACGAATTGAAAGTATCCGCGCCCAAGACGAAGGAAATGGCAGCGTTCGCAAAAGCGCTTGGCTTGAACAAGACGGCGCTCGTTGTTATGGATAACAACGACGTAAACGTAATCCGCGCGGCGGCTAACCTTCCTAAGCTTGAAACGATGCCCCTTGCGCAGTTGAGCACGTATGAAGTAGTTGTAAACGAAAAGATCGTTATGACGAAAGCTGCGGTTGAGAAATTCCAGGAGGTAAACGGCTAATGTTTGCAGAAGATATCATCATTAAACCCGTCCTTACGGAAAAGGGCTTCGCAGAAGTAGCGGATAAGAAATACGCGTTCATCGTAAAGAAGGATGCGAATAAGACGGAAATCAAAATTGCAGTAGAAAAACTCTTCGATGTTAAAGTTGCAAACGTTAACACCGTAAACTGCAAAGGCAAACTCAAGAGAATGGGCAGACATGAAGGTTATACTCCCGATCATAAGAAGGCTATCGTAACGTTGACGGAAGATAGCAAAGCCCTCGAGTTTTTTGAATCTTTGACTTAATCAGGAGGATAAAGAGAAATGGCTATTAAATCGTATAAACCCACGTCGGCTGGTCGTCGTTTCGTAACGGTTCTTACCTACGATGATCTTACGCCCGGCGCAAAGCCCGAAAAATCCTTGATGCACGACCAACGTCATAGCGGCGGTCGCAACAACATGGGTAGAATCACCACGAGACATATCGGCGGTGGTAACCGTAGAAAATATCGTATCATCGACTTCAAGAGATTGAAGGATGACATTCCTGCAACGGTACAGAGCATTCAGTACGACCCCAACCGTTCCGCGCACATCGCATTGATCGTATACGCAGACGGCGTTAAGTCCTACATCCTTGCTCCCGTAGGTTTGAACGTAGGGGACAAGATTATGAGCGGTAAGAATGCAGACATCAAAGTCGGCAACGCGCTTCCCCTTGAAAACATTCCCGTAGGTACGATGGTACACAACATCGAGCTTACCCCTGGTAAAGGCGGTCAAATCGCTCGTTCGGCAGGTATCTCCGCGCAAATCATGGCAGTTGAAGGCAAGTACGCGACCCTTCGTATGCCCAGCGGCGAAATGAGATACGTACTCTTGAAGTGCCGTGCGACCATCGGTCAAGTAGGTAACGTAGACCACGAACTCGTTTCCCTCGGTAAAGCAGGTAAGGCAAGATACCTTGGTTTGAGACCTGAAGTAAGAGGTTCGGTAATGAACCCTGTAGATCACCCTCACGGTGGTGGTGAAGGTAAATCTCCTATCGGTCACGCTGGTCCTTTGACGCCTTGGGGCAAACCCGCTCTCGGCTACAAGACGAGAAAGAAGAAGAATGCAACGAACAAGTTCATTCTTAAGAGAATCAACTAATCGGAGGATAGATAAATGTCTAGAAGTGTTAAGAAAGGACCTTACGTCGAAGCGAAGCTTTACAGCAGAATTGAAGCTATGAACGCGGCGAACGAAAAGAAAGTTATCAAGACCTGGTCGAGAGCATCTACTATTTTCCCCGAATTCGTAGGTCACACGATCGCAGTATACGACGGGCGTAAGCACGTTCCCGTATACGTAACGGAAGATATGATCGGTTGCAAACTCGGTGAGTTTGCTCCCACGAGAACCTTCCACGGCCACGCGGCTAAAACGACGGGTAAATAAGGAGAAATAAAGAAATGGCAAGTAATATGAAGAAAAAGACGGAAAGGGTTGCGGAAAGAAGAGAAAAGCGCCCTTACGCAGTTGCTAAATATATTAGAGTTTCGCCTTACAAAGTAAGAACCGTTCTCGCTTTGATCCGTGGTAAGGATTATAAAGAAGCGAAAGCGATTCTCGATTACAGCGTAAACGGCAGCGCGCTTGCGGTTAAGAAAGTTCTTATGTCCGCAGCAGCAAACGCAGAACATAACATGGGTATGGACAAGAACGACCTCTACGTAGCAGAATGCTTCGCAGACGGCGGTCAAATGCTTAAGAGAATGCAACCTGTATCGAAAGGTCGCGGTCATGCAATCTTGAAGAGAACCAGCCATATCACGGTTATCTTGGACGTTAAGAAATTGGAAGGAGAAGTATAACAATGGGACAAAAAGTTAATCCTCACGGTTTGAGAGTCGGCGTTATCAAAGATTGGAACACCACTTGGTATGCAGATAAAAAAGAATTCTCCAAATTCCTCAAAGAAGACAACGTAATCCGTACCTTCATTAAGAAGAAGTACTACGCATCCGCGATCAGCAAAATCTTGATTGAAAGAGCGGCTGCAAGAATCGTTGTTACGATCTACACGGCACGTCCCGGCGTTATCATCGGTAAAGGCGGCGCTGAAGTAGAAGTTATTAAGAAAGACCTTGCAAAGCTTACGAACGGTAAAGCAGTAGCTATCAACATTACCGAAGTAAGAAAGCCTGACTGCGACGCACAACTCGTAGCAGAAGGGGTTGCTGCACAGCTCGAAAAGCGTATGTCTTTCCGTCGTTGCATGAAGCAAGCGATCGGTCGTTCGATGAGAGCAGGCTGCAAGGGTATCAAAATGATGGTTAGCGGTCGTCTTGACGGCGCTGAAATCGCAAGAAGCGAAAGTTATCATGAAGGTTCTATTCCCCTTCAAACGCTTCGTGCGGACATCGACTACGGCTTCGCAGAAGCGCACACGACGTTCGGTATGATCGGCGTTAAGTGCTGGATCTACAAGGGCGAAGTTATCAAGAGCGCGAAGAAGGCAGAAGGAGGCGAACAGTAATGTTAATTCCTAAGAGAGTAAAAAGACGTAGACAACATCGTGGCACGATGAAGGGTAAAGCTCAAAAGGGTAACGTAATCGCATACGGCGAATACGGTCTTGTATCCGAAGAGCTTGGCTGGATCAAATCCAACCAAATCGAAGCAGCCCGTATCGCAATGACGAGATTCATCAAGCGTGGCGGTAAAGTTTGGATCGACATCTTCCCCCACAAGCCTATTACGAAGAAACCCGCTGAAACGCGTATGGGTTCCGGTAAAGGTTCTGTAGAATACTGGGTAGCAGTCGTTAAACCCGGCCGCGTTATGTTCGAAATGTCGGGCGTAAGTGAAGAAGTAGCAAGAGAAGCAATGCGTCTTGCGTCGCACAAGCTTCCCGTAAAATGCAAGTTTGTAAAGAAAGAAGTTGTAGCAGAAGCACCTGCAACGACTGAAGGCGGTGAACAATAATGAAAGCTAAAGAAGTGAAATTGATGACGAGCGAAGAACTCGTAGCAAAGCTCGCGGAACTTAAGAGCGAACTTTTCAATCTTCGTTTCCGTTTGGCAGCTGGCCAGCTTGAAAACCCCGTTTCCATCAGAACCTGCAAGAGAGATATCGCTCGCATTAACACGGAAATCCGTGCGAGAGAAATCAAAGCGTAAGATCGGAGGACAACAGTAATGGAAAGAAATTTGAGAAAAGAAAGAGTAGGGCTTGTTGTATCCGATAAGATGGATAAAACGGTTATCGTTCTCGTAAGCGATAAGAGCAAGCACCCGCTTTACAAGAAGACCATCACGACGAGTAAGCGTTACAAAGCGCACGACGAAGCAAACGAATGCGGCGTAGGCGATAAAGTACGTATCGTTGAAACGAGAAAGCTCAGCAAGGACAAGAACTGGCGCGTTGCTGAGATTATCGAAAGAGCTAAGTAATTAAGGAGGGCAAGAAATTATGATTCAGCCTCAGACGAGATTGAAATCCGCAGACAACAGCGGTGCAAAAGAGTTGATGTGTATCAGAGTTCTTGGCGGTTCCTTCCGTAAGACCGGTAACATCGGCGACGTAATCGTAGCGTCCGTAAAGACGGCTACGCCCGGCGGCGCAGTAAAGAAGGGTGACGTTGTAAAAGCAGTCATCGTAAGAAGCGCTAGCGGTATCAGAAGAGCAGACGGTACGTTCGTAAAATTCGACGACAACGCAGCCGTAATCATCGACGCAAACAAGCAGCCGAAAGGCACGCGTATCTTTGGGCCGATTGCGAGAGAATTGAGAGAAAAAGATTACATGAAGATCATCTCTCTTGCTCCCGAAGTTCTGTAATTTAGGAGGACTAAAACAATGAACGTAAAAGTAAATGATAACGTACTTGTAATTGCCGGTAAAGATAAAGGCGTACAGGGAAAAGTCCTTGCCACGTCCCCTAAAGCAAATACGGTAACGGTAGAAGGCGTTCGCATCTTGAAAAAGCATCAAAAAGCTAGAAAAGCGAACGAAACCAGCAAGATTGAAGAAATGCCCGGACCCATCGACGTATCGAACGTAATGGTAGTATGCCCCGCTTGCGGCAAAGCAACGAGAGTATACCATAACGTAGTTGACGGTAAGAAGGTTCGCGTATGTAAGTGTGGCGCAGTTCTTGACAAGGCGTACTCCAAGAAAGCAGCTAAGGCAGCAGCGGCAGTTGCAGAAGAAGCACCCAAGAAGAGAACGAGAAAGCGCGCGGCAAAAACCGAAGCGCCCGTTGAATCCGTAGAAAACACGGAAAACAACTAACGAGGTAACGAAAAATGGCAGAAAAAGTTTATAAAAACAGAGTAAAAGAAAAGTACGAAAAAGAAGTAGTACCTTTCCTTATGAAGAAATTCGGCTATAAGTCCGTAATGGAATGCCCTAAACTCGTTAAGATTGTTATCAACACGGGTCTTGGCGACATTAAGGATAACGCGAAGTCCATCCAAATGACGGAAAACGAAATCAAACTCATTTCCGGTCAAAAACCCATCTTGACGAAGGCGAAGAAATCCGTCGCTAACTTCAAGGTAAGAGAAGGACAAACCGTTGGTATCAAAGTAACCCTTCGCGGTGAAAGAATGTACAACTTCTATGACAAGTTCGTATCCATCGCGCTTCCCAGACTCCGCGACTTCCGCGGTGTATCGGACAAAGCGTTTGACGGTCGCGGCAACTACTCGGTAGGTTTGAAAGAACAATTGATCTTCCCCGAAATCACGTACGATCAGGTAGAAAAGATCAGAGGTATGGACGTAGCAATCGTTACGACCGCAAACACCGATGAAGAGGCAAGAGAGCTTTTGAAAGCGCTCGGTATGCCTTTCAAAAAGTAAGGAGAAACGAACATGGCAAAGAAGTCAATGATTAATAAACAGCAAAAGACGCCTAAGTTCTCGACGAGAGCTTATACGAGATGCAGCATCTGCGGAAGACCTCACGCGGTTTTGAGAAAGTACGGTGTATGCCGTATTTGCTTCCGTAACCTTGCGTACAAGGGAGAAATTCCCGGCGTTAAGAAGTCGAGCTGGTAATAGGAGGTAAAAGAAATGACGGATCCTATCGCAGATATGCTTACAAGAATTAGAAACGCGATCACGGCTAAGAAGGAAACGGTAGAAATTCCCGCTTCCAACGAAAAGAAGGCTATTGCAGAAATCCTTCTCAACGAAGGTTGGGTAAAGGACGTTAAGCTTGTTGAAGACGGCTATAACGGCAAGATCGCAATCACGCTTAAATATGATGACAAGAAATCGGTTATCAGCGGTCTTCGCAGAGTATCCAAGCCCGGCTTGCGTACGTATGCGGGTGTTGATAATATGCCCAGAGTACTTGGCGGTTTCGGTACGGTTATTTTGTCCACGAACAAGGGCATCATGACGGGTAAGAACGCAAAGGCTGCTAACGTAGGCGGCGAAGTACTTTGCGAAATCTGGTAATAGGGAGGTAAATGAGCAATGTCGAGAATCGGTAAAATGCCCATCGCCCTTCCTGCAGGCGTGGAAGTAAAATTTGTTGACGGCGTTGTTACGGTAAAGGGTGCAAAAGGCACGCTTTCCCGTGAAGTAGTCGGCAACATCGGTATTGAAGTTGAAGGCGCAACCCTTTTGGTAAAAGCGCTTGACGACAAAGCTGAAACGAACGCGAAGCACGGTCTTTACAGAGCACTCCTTGCTGGTATGGTAACGGGTGTAACGGACGGTTTCACGAAAGTTTTGGAAGTAAAAGGTGTAGGTTGGAAAGCAGCAGTTCAAGGCAACAAGCTTGTATTGAACGTTGGTTTCTCCCACCCCGTAGAATTTGTTGCTCCGGAAGGCATCAAGTTTGAATGCCCTACCCTTACGGAAGTACGCGTAAGCGGTATCAGCAAAGAACTTGTAGGTCAAATGGCAGCAAACATCAGAGCTATCAGAGTTCCCGAACCTTACCATGGCTACGGTATTCGCTACCAAGGCGAACACGTAGAACATAAGGAAGGTAAGACCTCCGGTAAAGGCAAGAAATAAGGAGCGTTAAAGAATGATTACTAAAATTGATAAAAATGCAGTAAGACAGAGACGCCATGCACGCGTTAGAAAGACGGTTACGGGCACGGCAGAAGCTCCCCGTATGAACGTATACAGAAGCCTCAACCACATCTACGTACAGATCATCGACGATCGTAAGGGCAACGAAAAGGGCGGTGTAACGATCGCTTCCGCGTCCACGATGGATAAGGCTGTAAAAGAACAAATCGCAGGTCTTTCGAAGACCGACGCGGCAAAGGTTGTCGGTAAAGTAGCGGCTGAAAGAGCACTTGAAAAGGGCGTTAAAGCAGTCGTATTCGACAGAGGCGGCTATCTTTACACGGGTCGTGTAAAGGCAGTTGCGGACGGCGCAAGAGAAGCCGGACTTGATTTCTAAGGAGGTGGAACTATGGCAGACGAAAAGAGAGAAAGAAGACCTCAAAGAAGACAGGCCGAAGACGACGGGCTTATCAAAAAGCTCATCGAAGTTAACCGCGTAACGAAGGTTGTTAAGGGTGGTAAAAACATGCGTTTTGCCGCACTTGTAATCGTAGGCGACGGCAAGGGCAAAATCGGCGTAGCAACGGGTAAAGCAAAAGAAGTTCCCGAAGCAATCGAAAAAGCTACTTTGAGAGCAAAGAAGAACATGGTTTCCGTAGCAATCGTAGACAATACGGTTCCTCACAAGGTAATCGGTCGTTTCGGCCGTGGCTCCGTGCTCATGATGCCGGCTGAAGAAGGTACCGGTGTTATCGCGGGCGGTCCCGTTCGTGCGGTAATGGAAGCTGTAGGTATTAAGAACATCAGAACGAAATCGCACGGCAGTCAAAACCCTGGCAACTGCGTAAAAGCGGCTATTGAAGGTTTGAAAGAACTCAAATCCGCTGAACAAGTAGCAGCGCTTCGTGGTAAGACGGTAGAAGAAATTCTGAGCTAAGGACGGAGGATAAGACAATGGCGAAAATCAGAGTAACGCTTGTAAAGAGCACGATCGGTCAAGTAGAGTCCGTAAAGGGCACTATTAAGGCACTCGGTCTTAAGAAAATCCGTTCTTCCAAAGAACTTGACGATACGCCTGTAGTACAAGGTATGATTACGAAAGTAAAGCATCTCGTCAAAGTAGAGAATATTTAAGGAGAGAACACTATGAGAATAGATACTCTTTCTCCCGCACAGGGAGCTACCAGATCCACGAAGAGATTGGGTCGTGGTATCGGTTCGGGTACGGGTAAGACCTCCGGTAAAGGTCACAAAGGTCAATGGGCACGTTCCGGTGGCGGCGTACGTCCCGGTTTCGAAGGCGGTCAAATGCCCATCGCTCGCCGTGTGCCTAAGAGAGGCTTCAATCACGTTGGTAAGAAAGTTTACGTACTCGTAAACCTTTCCGACTTGGCTGAACTTCCTGCAGGTACGGTTGTAGATTACGGTTTCGTAATGGAAAACGGTCTTGCAAAAGAAGTGAAGAACAACTGCGGACTTAAAGTTCTCGGTAATGGCGAACTTAACGTAGCGCTTACCGTGAAAGCGGCGAAATTCTCCGCATCCGCAAAGGCAGCTATCGAAGCGGCTCAGGGTACGGCGGAAACCCTCTAAAATGAAACATTGCAACGCGGAAAATCGCAACGCGCGGTTTTCCGTAGTTCGCATTATTTCTCCCCGTGCGTTTTTATAATGAAAACGCGAAAAAAACCCATTTACGGAGAAAAAAATGTTACAGACACTTATCAATGCTTTTAAGGTAAAGGAAATCAGAAGAAAGGTGTACATGATGCTCCTTTTGCTTTTGATTTTCAGAATCGGCTGTTTCATTCCGGTTCCCGGTTTGGATAGAGGGAATTTTTCTGAGTTATTTGATAAAGATAACCCTAATAGCAATGATTTCCTCACGCTTATGAGCAGCCTTACTGGTGGCGCGCTTGCGCAAGGTACGATATTCGCTTTGGGTATCGGGCCTTACATTAACGCGTCCATTATCATGCAGCTTTTATCGGTAGGTATTCCTGCCCTTGAAAGACTTTCCAAGCAGGGTGAAGAAGGTCGTAAAAAGATTTCGCAATATACGAGATACGTGACCATTCTCCTTGCAATCGTGCAATCCATCGGTATCATTTTGAGCTTCGGTAACGATAGCGACGCTATTCGTTATGAATTGTTCTTCGATCAAAAATGGCTTGCATACGTATTCATGACGACCCTTTATACGTCGGGCGCGGTCATCGTAATGTGGATCGGTGAAAGAATCACTGATTACGGCGTAGGTAACGGTCAATCGATGATCATTTTTGTGGGTATCCTTTCCACGGCAGGCGCACAAATCGTTGCAAAATGCAAGCAAATTCCCAGCGATCCCGGCAGCGCAGCTTGGGACCTTATCGCATTCGTACTCGTTTGCGCGTTGATTTTCTTCGCAATCGTTTACGTGGATTTGTCTGAAAGAAGTGTTAAGGTACAATACGCAAAACAAATCAGAGGCAGAAAAATGTACGGCGGTCAGTCGTCCTCGATCCCCATTAAGATCAGCGGCGGCGGCGTAATGCCCCTCATCTTCTCCTTCTCGATTTTGAGCTTCCCTCAAATGCTTTCGAGTATGCTTTGGCCTAACTCGGGCTTTGATAGATGGTGGTCGAACTGGATGTCGGCATCGGCAACGGGTAGTGGTGCAGTCGTATATTCGATCGTGCTTTGTTTGTTGATCTTTGCGTTCTCGTTCTTCTACGCACAAATGCAATTCAACCCCGAAGATATTGCTAGAAACATTCAGCAAAACGGCGGTTTCATTTTGCACGTTAGCCCTGGTAAGCCTACGGCGTTGTATCTCAAGAAGATTTCGAACCGTATCACGCTTTTCGGTGCGATTTATCTCGCGTTGGTTGCGCTTATTCCTTCCGTTGCGTTTGCATGGGCGTCGTTCGACCTCGTAAACGTATTCTCTACGACGGGTATCCTCATCGTAGTATCCTGCGCGATGGAATTCGAAAAGCAACTTCAAGCGCAAATGATGATGAAGAATTACAAAGGGTTTTTGAAGTAAGAAAATCCACTCTTGCGTTCCGCGGCAAGCGGAGCGCAAGGGGAATTCCTTAAAAAACTACATACGTAATTTTTCAAAAGGAGCGCAAAACATGAATATTATTTTGCTCGGTGCGCCTGGTGCAGGTAAGGGAACGCAAGCTTCGAGAATTTCCGATGCTTACAAGCTTCCCCATATCTCTACGGGTGACATTTTCAGAGAAAACATCAAAAACGAAACCCCCATCGGGTTGCTTGCAAAATCTTACATCGATAAGGGACAGCTTGTTCCCGATGAAGTAACTTGCAAAATCGTGGAAGGCCGTATTGAGAAAGACGACTGCAAAGACGGTTATATGCTTGACGGTTTCCCCCGTACGATCGCGCAAGCGGAAGCGCTTGACAAGATTACGAAGATCGATCTCGTTATCAACATCGACGTAGATTTCTCTCTTCTTCTTGATAGATTGTGCGGTAGACGCGTTTGCAAGGATTGCGGCGAAAGCTATCATATTTCCTGGCTCAACGGAGCAACGTCGTGCAAACGCTGCGGCGGTGAATTGTATCAAAGAAAAGACGATAACGAAGAAACGGTGCAAAGCCGTTTGGACGTATACAATGCACAAACAGCTCCGCTTATCGAATACTACTCGAAGAAAGGCTTGCTCTTCAACGTAGAAGGCAACAATTCTCCCGACGCAGTATTCGCGGCAGTCGCGGAAAAGCTTGACGCCATGAAGAAATAATCATGATTCACGTAAAGAGCGAAAGAGAAATAGACTTAATGCGCGAGCCCTGTCGTATCGTAAAAGACACGTTGGCATTCGTAGGTGAAAAGATTCACGCAGGAATGACGACGAAAGAGCTTGACGTACTCATCGAGCGGTTTATCCGTTCGGAAGGCGCGCGTCCGTCTTGCCTTGGCTATGGCGGATTTCCCGCTTCGGCTTGTATCTCGATCAACGACGTAGTCGTGCACGGAATCCCTGATGAACGCATTATTCGCGAAGGGGACATCGTGAGCGTAGACGTAGTCGCGGATAAGAACGGATACCACGGCGACGCTTGCAGAACCTTCTGCATCGGCGACGTGAAGCCGGAAGTGAAAAAGCTTGTCCAAGTGACGGAAGAATGTTTCTTTAAGGCAATCGAAGGATTGAGAGCAGGTAGGCCTTTATTTGATATCGGTTATCGTGTGCAAAAGCATGCGGAGTCCTTCGGCTACGGAGTAATCCGTTCATACACGGGGCACGGTATTGGCAAAGAAATGCATGAAGACCCGTCCGTTCCCAACTATGGGAAACTGGGTACGGGAGTGCGTTTGAAGGCGGGTACGGCGCTTTGTATCGAGCCGATGATCGCGCTTGGCGACTGGCACGTTCGTATCTTAAACGACGGCTGGACGGCGGTAACGGTAGATAGGAAGCCTGCAGCGCATTACGAAAACACCGTAATCGTGCGAGAAGACGGCGTGGAAATTCTTACGTTGTAAGAACCTCGTCGCAAGAAAAAAAGACCGCATTAGCGGATAAAAAATTCGGAGGAATTTTCTGTGTCCAAAGACGACGTAATCGAGGCGGAAGGTAAAGTAGTCGAAGCGTTGCCCAACGCAACCTTCAAAGTACAGCTTTCCAACGGTCATACCATCACGGCATATATTTCCGGCAAACTCAGAATGAACTATATCAGAATCATCGAGGGTGACACGGTGAAATTGGAAATGAGTCCGTACGATCTGACGAAAGGCAGAATCACGTGGCGTAGCAAGTCGTAATTACAAGCGACGATAAAGTTTATTAAACAAGGAGAAAATACAATGAAAGTTAGACCTTCTGTAAAACCTATGTGCGATAAGTGCAAAGTTATTAAAAGAAACGGTAGAGTTATGGTTATCTGCTCAAAGAGCAAGAGCCACAAACAAAGACAAGGCTAATTAGAAAATAAAAGAAAAAATTACCAAAAAACACTTGACAAACCTTGACAAGGTATGATAAAATTATATCATGCCGTAATTTGGGGAATGTCGCGTAAAATGGTGATTTTTCCTGAAAATGAATAACGAAATGAAACTGAATTTCCGTCGATTTTGCGGAAATTCAGCTTTATCGCGTTTATTGGAAGTGCGGTTTTTGCGTGAAAAACAGGGCAAGGACAGGCACTTTGAAGGCTTTGAAAATAATACGGCGATTTTTGCGGCGCATTTTCCACTGCAAAGCAAAGAACGCTTGTTGGCGATAGATAAGCAAACAATAAAAAAAGAAAAAACAAATTGGAGGATAGAAATCAATGGCACGTATTGCCGGTGTAGATTTACCCAGAGAAAAGAGAGTGGAAATCGGTCTTACCTATATTTACGGTATCGGTCTTACCACGTCTAAAAAGATTCTCGCGGAAACGGGCATTAACCCCGATACGAGAGTAAAAGATCTCGACGAAAACGACGTTTCCAAATTGAGAGAATATATCGATCACAACATCAGAGTAGAAGGTGAACTTCGTAGTGAAGTTTCCTTGAACATTAAACGCCTTATGGAAATCGGTTGCTATCGTGGCATCCGTCACAGAAAAGGCTTGCCCGTTCGCGGTCAGAGCACGAAGAGAAACGCTCGTACGCGTAAGGGTCCCGCGCGCGCAATCGCAGGTAAGAAGAAGTAATAGGAGGCGATAGAAAGTTATGGCAGAAATGAAGAAAAAAGTCGTTTCCAGAAAGCGCAAAGAAATTAAGAAAATCGACAAAGGTCAAGTTCATATTCAATCCACGTTCAACAACACGATCGTAACGGTTACGGATATGAACGGTAACGCTATCTCCCAATCGAGTGCAGGTGCGCTTGGTTACAAGGGCAGCAGAAAGGGTACTCCCTTTGCAGCACAGATGGCGGCTGAAACGGCAGCAAAGGTTGCAAAAGAACACGGTTTGAGAACGGTCGAAGTATACGTAAAAGGTCCCGGTGCTGGTAGAGAATCCGCAATCCGCGCACTTTCCACGTGTGAATTGGAAATCACGTTGATTTCCGACGTTTCGCCCATTCCCCACAACGGTTGCAGACCCCCGAAGCGTCGTAGAGTATAATCAGGAGGCAGAAAAAAGTTATGGCAAGATATAGAGAAGCTAAATGTAAGCTTTGCAGAAGAGAAGGCGGCAAGTTGTTCCTTAAAGGCGACAAGTGCTACATGGAAAAATGCCCGTTCAACAAACGTCCCGTAGCTCCCGGTCAGCACGGTGCTGATAGAAAGAAGGTTTCCGAATACGGTTTGCAGCTTCGTGAAAAGCAAAAGACCAAGAGAATTTACGGCGTACAAGAAGGTCAATTCCGTAAGTATTACGAAATGGCTGACCGTATGAAGGGTGTTACCGGTGAAAACATGCTTTCCTTGTTGGAAAGAAGACTTGACAACGTAGTATTCAGAATGGGTATTGCTCCTTCCAGAACGCTCGCTCGTCAAATCGTAAGCCACGCACACCTTACGGTGAACGGCCAAACGGTTACGATTCCTTCCTACATTGTTAAGGCAGGCGACGTTATCGTCATTAAAGAAAACAGAAAGGGCAACAAATATTTCACGGCTCTCAAAGAAACGAAAGCAAGCAACACCCTTGTTAAGTGGGTTGAGTTTGATAGAGAAAAACTTGAAGGTAAGGTATTGGCTCTTCCTACCAGAGAAGATATCGACAGCCAGATTGCAGAGCATATGATTGTCGAATTGTACTCCAAATAATTCATTTTAAGGAGGTAACATAATGATCGAAATGGATATGCCCAAGCTCGAAGTGCTTGAAAACGACGACTTTTATGCAAAGGTAGTTTGCGAGCCCTTGGAGAAAGGTTTCGGTCTTACTATTGGAAACTGCTTGAGAAGAATTCTCCTTTCCGCATTGCCCGGCGCGGCGGTGGAAGGTATCAAATTCCTCGACGGTAGCGTAAAACATGAATTTTCCGCTGTAACGGGTGTCAAAGAAGACGTTACGGAAATTATCCTTAACTTAAAAACGCTTGCAATCAAGACGAAGGTAATCGATAAAGAATACGAAAAAGTTTTGACGATCAGCAAGGAAGGTCCTGCGGTACTTACCGGTAAAGACCTCAATATCGATGCGGAAATCGAAGTTATCAACGGCGATCAGTACATCTGCACGATCGACGAAGGTGCAAAGCTTGATATCGAGCTCACCATCGGCCGTGGCAGAGGTTATAGACCTGCAAAAGAAAACAAGAAGAACGTACTCGATTATATCGCAATCGACTCGATTTATACGCCGGTTCAAAAGGTAAACTACACGGTTGAACCCACGCGCGTAGGTCAGGCTGTTGACTACGATAAGTTGACGCTTGAAGTATGGACGGACGGCACGTTCTCGGGCAAAGAAATCATTTCTTTGGCGGCGAAGATCATGCAAGACCATATCGGTTTGTTCGTTAACTTGAGCGAAACGATTAAGGGTATGGATATCCTCGTTAAAACGGAAGACGATAAGCAACAACAAATTCTCAAGATGGCGATTGAAGAAATGGATCTTTCCGTCCGTTCCTACAACTGCTTGAAGAGAGCGAACATTCATACGGTTGAAGATTTGACGAAGAAGACGGAAGACGATATGTTGAAGGTGAGAAACCTTGGTAGAAAGTCGTTGGAAGAAGTTATTCACAAGTTAGAATCTTACGGCCTTGCATTAAGACAACAGGAGGATTAAAATTATGCCCAGAAAATTGGGAAGAACGTCCAAAGAAAGAAACGCTCTCTTGAGAGGTTTGGCTTCGCAGCTCCTTTGGTACGGCAGAATTGAAACGACCGCTGAAAAAGCGAAAGAACTTAGATCTTACGTTGAAAAATTGATCACGAAAGCTGTAAACACCTACGACGATAACATCGAATTTGAAGTTACGAAGACGGATGCAAAAGGCAAAGAAGTGACGGTTACGAACGTTAAAGACGGCGCTAAAAAGCTTGCTGCACGTCGCGCTATCATGGCAAAGACGTACGATTTGCAAGAAATCAAGGGCTTCAATGAAAAGAAGAGCGAATATAAAGCAAGAACGGCTGACGTTCAGCATCCTTTGATGGATAAGATCTTCAACGAAATCGCACCCAAATATGCGGCTCGTAAAGAAGAACTTGGCCAAGGCGGTGGCTACACGAGAATTTACCTTCTCGGTGAACGCCGCGGTGACGGCGCAGAAGGCGCAATCATCGAATTGGTTTAATCATTAAAAGAAACGCCTACGGGATTTCCCGTAGGCGTTTTATAATGCGTTGTAATGCTTAAAATGAGTACAATTTTCTGAAAATGGGAGCACCATGTACGCGTTGAAATAAAAAAGCTTGGCTATAGCCAAGCTTTTAGTCTTTATTTTTCAATGCGAGTAATAGCAACTGCTACGGCGCCAGGACCGATATGGCAGGAAACACTTAAAGAAAGCGGTTCGCAATATCTAAAGGGGATATTCGGGAAGGCAGTTTTCAATTCTTCCACAAAGGCAAGAGCATCCGATTCACAGTTCGTATGCGCGACGGAAATAGTCATTTCACCCTTCTTAACGTATTCCGCATATTCGCCCTCGAAATCGTTTTTAACGGCTGCTTTCATCGCTTCTTTGGCTTTTTGCAAGCCACGTACTAAGGCATACTTATCAAGCTTATCGCCGTGGATTTGCAGGACGGGTTTGATTTTTAAGATCGTTCCAATCATTGCAGCGCCGGCTGTTACACGTCCGCCTTTTTTGAGATATTTCATTGTATCAACGGCAATATAAATGGAGGAGTGCCTGCTCGTTTTTTCCAGGTATTCCTTAATTTCTTCCGCCGTTTTTCCTTCATCGCGAAGTTTGATCGCTTCAATTACGCTTTCCTTTTGCGTGACGGAAATACGCTTGTTATCTACAACAAGTACGCGCCCATCGTAATCTTTGGCAACCGTACTCGCAGTCGCGCAGGATTGACTTAACCCTGAAGACATAGGGATATGCAATAATTGATCGTATTCTTTGAGCACTTCATCCCAAAGCTCGGTCAAATCTCCAATGCTAGGCTGCGAAGTCGAAACGTTTGCATTGGTGCTCAAAAGTTCGTAAAATTTTTCTTGCGTAAGCGTAATATTTTCTAAATAGGGTACACCGTTTACCAAGAAAGGCATAGGGACAACGAAAACCCCGTAATCTTTCAATTCTTCGGCAAGAATACCGCTGTTGCTATCCGTAACGATTGCAATTTTTTTCTTATCCATTCGTTCTCCTGGCGGATTATACGTCCGCTTTGCATACATGTTTTTCACTAATACTATCATACCAAATTTTGTAGCGATTGTCAACGCCTAATGAAAGAAAAAACTAAAAACTCTTTCATAACAAGGAAAGATATGCTTATATTGCGTAAACTCGTTTACAAACGCACAAAAATATGGTATAATAAATGGGTACGGAAGAATAGAGCGGAGGTTGTATATGCGCTCGTTGAAGGAATTATATAGAATCGGAAAAGGTCCGTCGTCCTCGCATACGATTGGTCCTGAACGCGCTTGTAAGCTGTTTTTGTCCGAAAATCCACAAGCGGATGCCTACAAAGTGATTTTGTACGGTTCTCTTGCATTGACGGGCGAAGGTCACGGCACGAACACGGTCATTGAAAGTGTTTTGCCAAACGTTACGGTCGAATTTGATAGCGTTTCCGCATGCGAACATCCCAATACAATGGAACTCATCGCATACACGGGTGGGCTTAAGACCGCCCAAATGCGTGTTTTTAGCGTTGGAGGCGGCGCAATCCGCGTAGACGGTAGAGCAAGCGTAGAAGGCGCGGAAGTGTATGATTTGAACACTCTTGCCGAGATTCGTGCGTATTGTGAAAAGAAGAATATGCAGCTTTACGATTATGTGTACGAGCGCGAAGGGGAGGAGTTAAAAACTTACCTTACACAAGTTTGGACGACGATGAAAGAGGCTGTTGAAAGGGGCGTGCACAAGACGGGAACTTTACCTGGCGGATTGGAAGTGGAACGTCGCGCGAAAATCCTTTATGACGGCGTTATCCATAATGAAAGCGCGGAAAATCGCGAAAACCGCCTCGTATGCGCATATGCGTTTGCGGTCAGCGAAGAGAATGCGTCGAGCGGCACGATCGTCACGGCGCCGACTTGCGGTGCTTGCGGCGTTTTACCTGCGGTTTTGAAGTATTCCCAAGAGAGAAAGGGGTATACGGACGAAGAGATTGTCAATGCTTTGGCAACGGCAGGCTTGATTGGGAACTTGATTAAAACAAACGCGTCAATTTCGGGCGCGGAGTGCGGTTGTCAAGCGGAAATTGGCAGCGCGTGCTGTATGGCAACGGCAGCGCTTGCGCAGCTTCAAGGGCTCACGCTTGGGCAAATTGAGTACGGCGCCGAGGTCGCGATGGAGCACCATTTGGGGTTGACCTGCGATCCAATTTGCGGACTCGTACAAATTCCCTGCATCGAACGCAATGCTGTTGCGGCGATGCGTGCAATTAACGCGGCGTCACTTGCTTACTTTTTGTCTGACAGTCGTAAAATTTCTTTCGACCTGGTTGTAAAAACGATGTACGAAACGGGCAAGGACTTGAATAAGTCTTATCGTGAAACGGCGGAAGGCGGGCTTGCCAAGCTTTACAAAAAGTAATATGGGGATACCGTGTACGCGTTGAAAGGCATTTTTTGCATTTTTTTTAATGTGAAGAAATTCGCGTAAAAAAAGTTGAAAAAAAGTTAAAAATTTTCCTTAAAAAAGGGAAAAAATACTTGACAAAAATCTTGAAATAGATTATTATATACAAGCACTTGATTGAGAGTGCTTGGATAAATGGCCCAGTAGCTCAGTTGGTTAGAGCGCCAGCCTGTCACGCTGGAGGTCGACGGTTCGAGCCCGTTCTGGGTCGCCATTTATGCCTTGGTAGCTCAGTTGGTAGAGCAGCAGACTGAAAATCTGCCTGTCGGTGGTTCGATTCCGCCCCAAGGCACCACACGCCGGTGTAGCTCAATGGCAGAGCAGCTGATTTGTAATCAGCAGGTTGTGGGTTCGAGTCCAATCACCGGCTCCACAACGAATTGAGTTACATCTATATATATGGGCAGATTCCAGAGCGGCCAAATGGATCAGACTGTAAATCTGACGTCTTCGACTTCGGTGGTTCGAATCCACCTCTGCCCACCAAAACACGACAATTATGCAGAAAAAATGTATAAAAGTCGTGTTTTTCTTTACTTTTTTGAATAAATATTCACTCAAAAATGCGTTTTTGATGGGGTTTGGGGAACAATTTGGGGAACAAAATCACTCAAATTATTCCTATGATAGGATATATTTAAGCCCGCTAAAAACGATTGACAAATATGCCCTGTTTTGATATACTATTTTTGCCGCCGTCGTATAACAGGAATAAAAGGTAGTCCTATATAAATGTTTACTAATGCTTGGTCAACTTTACATAGAACTAAAAGGAATCCAAGGACAAATAAATCTAAGGAGGACTTGCCGAATGCGTAAAATTAAAATTCGCATAAAGGGTACGATTCGTATCCGCCGTCGTTAATCGCGGTTGTGCCAGAGGGTGTTAACGCACCTTCTGTTTTTTATTTAGCGGGCTTAAAGTGCAAAGTTGAAGTGCAATTCTTATGCACTTAAAGGAAACTCTACTTTATCCATTTGCTTTCTCATAAATTCATCTGAGAAATGGGTGTATACCTTTCCAACAAGTCTTTGCGGGCTATCTCCCATCCAAATATCTACAATATCTGGACGGACATATTGCTGACAAACGGTTGCAAAAGTATGTCGCAAACAGTAAGCGGTTTTTTCTGCAAGCAATTCTTTCATGGTATCGTTTATCTTTAATCGGTGTAAATCAGTCGTTAAAGGCTTATCCCAGTCAATCAATCCCTGTGCCTGTGTAGGTATGGGGATTTTTTTATACTCGATTTTACCATTCTTGCGCTTCCGATTACGAGCGATTAAGAACTCACCCTCGCGGTGGGTTTCTTCATCAATTTCGCAGGGACGCAAACCGAAGAAATAGAGGACATAGGCAAACTGTCTAATAGAATCATATTTTACGGCTTTAATACGCTCTAAAAACGCTTTAACTTCGTCTTCGGATAAAGCCTCGCGGGTTTGTCTTTCTGAACGTTTAAACTTAATTAGAGCCACTGGATTATGCTGAATAATTCCACTTGCAATTGCATACTTGAATATGCCATTGAAAAGAGTGCGTAATTCTTCGTGTTTTCGTGGTTTTACGTCTTTCATCACGCCGTCGATGTCAATGGTACGTACATCAGCTAATGCCTTTTGTTGGAGTTCTATTGGT
Organism: Clostridiales bacterium; assembly: GCA_015071005.1. Classification (GTDB taxonomy): domain Bacteria; phylum Bacillota; class Clostridia; order Christensenellales; family Borkfalkiaceae; genus Scatosoma. The sequence continues at coordinate 51,699 of SVIG01000009.1, forward strand.
AACGATAAAAAATTTGTTTCAAATCTACGTAATTCCTTATCTGTAACAGTTCCTTTTTTATACTGATACCACTCCTTAAAGATTGCTTCCAGAGTATTATCATTGGAGTTGTATGTCGCTGTTCTGTATTTTCCAATTTCTTTTGGCGTTGTTTTAAATAAAAATTTTTCTTTTGCTCGACTTAAATCTGTTGAGGATGCTGTAATATTGTAACCGTTTGAGCGGTATCGAATTTCATAGCAAAATGAGTTTCTTCCGCTTTCTCTTTTAATAATTTTTGCGGCGAGCCCATTGGCTATAAATTCCTTTTTGAAGGTTTCTGCCATTTTTGAAATCTCCTTTTTTGTAAATTTCAAAGATGTGGTTGCAGACTTTGTATGTAATACGGCACCCTCATTATTTTGTTCAAGCTCAACAACTCTTCGCGCAGCTTCGCTAAATTCAGCTGAGAGTTTTAATGCTTCATTTCTTGTGTTAATCATCATCAACTTAGTAGTTAAATTGATGATTGTGTCCGACACTTTTTCACTCATCGTTCAAAATATCCTTTAAGTGGTGTGTCCTGTTATTCCTTGATTTCCTTAAAGCCCTAACCTCTATTTGTAAAGCTGAAACTTCTTGCTGATTTTGTGTGCAATTTCGTCTGGCAATGGCTTAAATCCAATGCAGGTCAAAACTCTACCTATCCCATTTTCGTCAACTTCTTCAGGGGTTAATTCTGTTAGGCAACAATCCTTAATCAAGAAGTAATCAATATCTTCCTTTAGTCCAAGTTCGTTAGCAATAGTAATTGCTTTTTCTAATTGATTCTTATTCTTCGCTTCGCAAATTGTTTTTGTAAATATCCCGCAAATCCATTTCTCATATACATCTTTATCTAGTTGTATATATGGAATATAATATAGAACTTCATTGCCGTTTCTGCAAACTCTATCAACGTTTTTTGGATTTTGAAACCTTTTTGTTAAAAAAGCAAGAGATGCGTGGCTTACTTGAGCAGCCAACTTACCAGGCGACATATTCAAGTCTTTGCGAGCTATTATTAACTGTCTCATGGTTGTTGCTTGATTGGAAATGCGTGATAAAACGCAACTTCACGCTTATCAATTTCAGCATAAGATTTTGCATCAATTAAAATTTTTACATTGCCTTTTCTTGGAGTGTAAAATGTGTCAAAATCCTCAATAGATAGAGGGGTATTAACCGATACTCTTGCGCCGGATTTAAGCACAAATACAATAGTTGTCAAAGGAACGAGTAAGTCTTCAAAAGGAATTCCCATTGAAGTTAAATTATACTTTTGTTTCATATAATCTCCTATATGTCTAAATATATTCTATGTTTTATAAAAATATAAAGCCTTAGCCTTATATTTTATTTGTATATATCGAGTTAACCCATTTATAATACTGTTCTCGATAATTAAAAGCAGAGTTTTCAGAGCATCCCATTATCGAACAAATCTTCTCTAAAAGTGTTCTGTTTGATTTATCCTGATAGATTTTTACAAACAAGGCATTCTTTCTCAAATTTCTGAAAATGATAGCAACATTTCTTTCCTTTGGAATAAGAGAATTAAACCTGCTTATAGCCAAAATGATGTGATTTTCTTCGACTCTTGGGCAAGAAGTGGTAGGACGGAATAAAAAAGATTCGTCTCCCTTAAATACTCTGACTTTCCCACTCGGTAATCCTCGATAACTGTCAAGATATCGCAGGGCTTTAAGTGCTGTATAGGCACTGTCTTCTATGGCGATCATTTCTCCGTTATGTTCAAGCAAATACCTCGTATTATCGTCAGAAATCAATTCGTTTTTTTTGAGAACGGCAATTTCCCTAGGGGATAATCCGTGCCAACCTAAAACAACAATAGCCTTTACCGTCGCAAGATCTGCATTTGGATTATAACCAGCCATTAAAGAAGCGCCGATTTCATCGATGAGATTTAATATGCTATCCAAGTCTCTAAAATAACAGGATGTTTGCTGAGAATCCATTACCTCTTCTCTTGTCGGTACTGTTCCAAGCACACCAAACCAATCAAAAAGATTAAGCAAATATTCTTTAATCTTTTGATAGTGTTGTCTTGAAATGCTATTTGTAGACTGCAAAAAGAAGGTACGGCATAAAAACTCTTTATCTAACAATCTAGTTGATGGATTGTCTTCTTTTAAGAGAGCATCCACGTAGGACAGGAATCTTTCTACATCGTTTTCTCTTTGTGCGTTTGCGTTAGGATAATACTTTTCAATAAATGCTTTTGAATCAATCATTACTAACCACCTCCATTAAATTATACAACATTTTTAGACACAAGTCAAGATGTTGTACGCTAAAAAATATGTATAAAGTGGAATAGGGTGGAGGATTTTGTTAGATTTTCTTAATTTTTATAGGCTATTTTGTTAGCAATAGCCGAAAGTAATCGGATTTTCTCGTTGTTACTTAATTGAAGATTAAACGATACAGCTCCGTCCTCAGAGTAGTTGTCAAACTTAAGATAACTATCGTCGTCTCCAAATTCAACAATTGCTCCCACGTAGACATCTTCGCTCGTTAGGCGTGCAAACAACTCAGCCCCCGACACGGAAAACGGAAAGTTTGCAGGATTGCCTATTTCCGTCACATCGTAGGCGATTGAATACACGCCAAACTCGTCTTCTGCCTTTACTTTTTGTATAAGGTCTGTGTCAAGATTTGACTCGACCTCAATTTTTTTACCTTTAATTGCTTTAATCCTCGGTGCTATGGATATAATCTAACAATATCTCCATAGTCGCTCGCTCTTTTACGTTGTGAGAATTCTCAATATGTATGCAAGGATTATCTCCGGTGGAAAAGGTGACTGTTAGATTGTATTTAGCAAAAACTTTGTTTTGGTTGTCTGTCATTGTTCCTCCTGTGTCTAAATA
>SVIG01000010.1 GCA_015071005.1 Clostridiales bacterium
CAACGTTGCTCCAAGAGAAACGCAAACACGCTGTCAGCGAATGGATTTTTCCGCACTATGCAAATCCGTCCGAACCCTTACATCCCGATACAGCATATAGAAAACTGAAAGTACTGCTCAGCAAAGCGAATCTTCCGTCCATACGCTTCCACGACCTGCGCCATACCTTCGCAACGCACGCCATGCAAGGCGGAGTCGACGCCAAAACCTTGTCGGGAATCCTTGGACATACGGATGCAAGCTTCACGCTCGACACCTACACGCACGTGACAAGCGATATGCAAAAGAATGCGTCGGCTGTGGTCAACAACATGATGCAACAATTTTTAATCGGGGGAAACACGAATGACAAAAAATAAACGCAAGCAAGGCGAAGGCATGCTGCGATTGCGAAAAGACGGCAGATGGGAAGGTCGAATTGTTGTCGGCTACGATGAGAAAGGTATTCCCAAGACCAAGAACGTAACGGCAAAAACAAAGTTCGCCTGTGAAGAAAAACTCAAAGTCTTAAAAGAAACGCTTGGCAAGGCGGTAGAACGGTTGAAGCCAGACATGCCCTATGGTAATTGGTTAGATTTTTGGTATCAAAACTTTTGCAAACCCTCATTGCGGGAAACTACAAAGGTCGGATATGAAAACTGTATCTACCAGCATATCATTCCTGCGGTCGGGCAAATTCCGCTCAACGAACTCACGCAAAACGACCTGCAACAATTTTATGCAAGGCTGAAAAAGAACGGTAGATTGCACCGCTCCGAAAGTCACGGAACTGCAACGTCCAACCGAATGGTACGCTCCTGCCACGCTCTTTGCCGAGCCTCACTTGAAAAGGCAATCACCGAACAACTGATTACAAAGAACCCTTCACTCGGCTGTAAACTACCGCCCAAGAAAGCCAGGGAAATGCAGGTGCTAACACCAAACGAGCTTGGACGATTCCTTGCCCGCACCAAAGAAGAAGGTTATTACGAAATGTTTTTGTTGGAGCTTTCGACTGGCATGCGCCGTGGTGAAATTCTTGGGCTGAAATGGAGCGACCTAAACCTGACGAATGGCAGTTTACGAATCGCAAGACAAGTCGTAGCCGCAGGCAGTCAAACCTTAGTGCAAGCCCCGAAAACGAAGAATTCCATTCGCACGATAATCCTGCCACCATATATGATAGAAATCCTTGCGGACATGAAAAAGCACAAAAGCTGCGAATGGATATTTTCATCTCCTATCAAGGACGGCGAACCAAGAAATCCAAGTGCGGTGTATCATCGGTTCAAGATTATTTTAGAGCGTTCTGGGTGCAAGAGTATTCGTTTCCACGACCTAAGACATACCTTTGCAACCATGGCACTTGAAAACGGTATGGACGTGAAAACACTATCCGATATGATAGGTCACGTTAGCGCAGAAACTACGCTGAATATCTATTCTCACATCACGGATACGATGCGGTTGCAGGCAGCCGTCAAAATCGACCGCGAAATCGGCGGTGTAGACGAGGCGATACCCGAATCGAAGAACGAGCCGTCCCAAACCGTATCGAGCGAATTTGACGGCTTTGTCGAGCCGTACAAGCCCAAGATACGAAAATCGGGAACGGGTTGTATCACCATGATAAACGAACACCTATACGAAGGACGGTATTCACCGAAAATCAACGGCAAGCGAATGGCAAAAAACGTTTACGCCAAGACAAGAGAAGAATGCGAAGAAAAGCTCGCCGAGCTAATAAAAACAATGAAAGCGGAAATCGCTGAACTTAAAAAGACAACATTAAAGGGGTGACGGAATCAATCGTCACCCCTCAAAATTTGATACGCAGTAAACAAAGAAAAGGATTTTTTATTTTTTTGCAAAAAACCTGCTATTCCAAGCCCATAAAAACAGGGCAAAATCCGTAAGTGGTCAAACATGTGGTCAAGCTCGATTTTATGGGCGGTTTTTGGAAAAGAAAAAAGTCTTGAAACCTTTTGTTTCAAGACTTTTTCCGTGGTTGAGGCGACGGGACTTGAACCCACGACCTTTTGGTCCCTAACCAAACGCGCTACCAAGCTGCGCTACGCCTCAATCAGCTTTAACATAATATCACTTATTCTATGGAAAGTCAAGCATTTTTTTATCAAAACACAAAAAAAATATATTTTTCTAAAAAATCTTTTTCCCCTTCCTTTCCCACACCGAATTTTGCAGCTTTCAAGTTTCCGTCAATGCGTACATGGTGCCGCCATTTATCTAAAAACCAAACAACGGAGCGTGAAAATTCACACTCCGTTATCTCTCTTTTTATTTTTCAATCGCACAGGTTTTTCCCTTTCCTAATCTCGATTCTTCCGCCGCAAAGCTCATTAAATGACTGTCGATCGATACGTCTAAATATGTAACGCCTTCCGCTTTCTCACCGTTTAAGTCTTTATACAAGCTGTTCATCATAAAATAGTCGCCGCCCATATGCCCGCCAACGTTCGCTTCCGATACGTCGATTGTGATTTTTTCCGTTTCGCCGCCAAAGTAACGAATTTCAATACTGTTTTTCTCAACAACGCCAACAAGCTCCGCTTTCGTGCCGTGAATTTTCAAATCACGGTAAATTTCTTGGCTGAATGCAGTCATGGTATGGCATGCCGTCTTGCCCTTCGCAAATTGCATAATCGTGACTTGGTGATCGACAACGTCGTTATCGTTTTTGAATACGCACTTATCGTACTGCGTACCGCGCAAATCTTCCAAAACGTTTTCGTCCGTGAGTTCACGAGTCGTGAAATAGCGCGCGAAACTTCTGATATGTTCTTGCAAATACAGCGTTTGCGCCTTATAAATACAATCTTCGTACTTACACTCGGAGCAATACTGCGCGCAATCCTTGGGTGCGTGCGCTTCATTAAAATAATAAAGTCCGCCATAGGAGTTAACGGAAAGACATTCTTCCCCCATAAGATAGCGCAAAATATCCATATCGTGGCAGCATTTTGCCAAAATCATCGGGCTAGACTCCGCCTTGTTGCGCCAAGGACCGCGGATAAAGCTATGCGCTTGGTGATAATATCCAACGTTTTCACTCGCGTGGATTGTGATGACTTCGCCGAGCTTACCGCTATCGATAATACGCTTGACCGTGGAATAAAAAGGCGTATAGCGCAAAACGTGGCAAACGATTACCTTGCGCGCGTACTCCTTACTCGCCTGATAGATTGCATAACAATCTTCCACATTGTTTGCAATCGGTTTTTCAAGCAAAAGATCGTATCCCGCCGCCATCATCGCAATCGCGTGCTCTTTATGCTGATTATCTTGCGTTGCTACCGCAACGATATCCGCCGCGATTTTTTCTTTCAAGAAATCTTTATAATCGCTAAAAACAGGCACGTTTGAAAACTCCGCTTTTGCCATTTCAATGCGGCTTTCATTATTTTCAATAATCGCAACAAGCTCAAATTTTTCGGGATACTGCTTTGCAAATTGCGCATAAATCAAACCGCGCGCTCCAAGCCCAAACACCACTATTTTTTTTGTCATAATCGTTACTCCTAATCTCTCTTTATATCACAGCCAATAATGCTTTATTAGCTCTATCACTTTAGAAATTGCCACACCCGTCGGGAAAATCATAAAGAATACGACAAGCCCTACTCCAAGTGCAATACCTGCCCACGAAATCACAGCCGAGCACTTATCCACCACCTTCGTTTTACGGACAAGCACCGCCACCAAACAAAGAGCAATAATCGCGCCTGCTATCCCCACGATTACGTGTTTTTTATAGGGAGAGGAATATTCGAGCACAATCTCGTTATTCCCTTCCTCAAGGGCGACTTGTATCAAGCACAAATCGTTCTCAATCAGCTTTGCTTTTTTACCGTTTACCTTAACCGTGTACCCATCCGACGCCACAAACGAGAGCATTAAACTCTCCCCTGCCTTGGCGTTTTGGACGTTTGCGGTGATTTTTGCTTTGCCAACCTGTACGTCCGCGTTTCGCGTCCACAAATCCTTTGACAACGCCTCTACCATCTCATCGGTGACGCAGGTATCGTAGGTAATCGTCGGCATATCCATCAAATACCGATAAAGCTCGCGCTGATTTTTTCGTCTATTCACGCGCAGGTTTTCATTCGCCGCAACAAACCCGTAGCCTTTCGTCGTTGCCACTCTAAACCCAAGCGGAAATACCATCGTATTTTCGTAAACACAGTATCCCTTCGTCGAAAGCTGCACTTCTTCCCCAGCCTCGTTCTTCACCATCACTTTTTTCAGATACGTTTTACTATTCGCACGGCTCGTTTGCGATTTGGACACGAACACGTACTTATAATTCATAAAGCTATCCGCGAACGCTTCGTTGGCATACTGCGTCGTCGAGCCGTCCTTATTCACCCATTGCAGTTTCCCTAAATTGAAGGAAGAATGGAATGCGTTTTTGCCGTTGCCGTTATAGCCGAAAAGTTGGAAAACGGCAAAATTTTCCGCCGCCATCATCGACGAGAAGCCGCTGTGCGCGTTCGTACCGCCCACAAGCGGCGCGCAAGCCGTCCATTTTGACGAAATATAATCGTCGTTTAGGTTATCCTTATCTCCTTTGTAATAAATACCGAAATCCTTTACGCGGAAATACTCCTCGTCAAGCGCATTCACTTCTTTTGCAAGCGCAGAATACTGATTCAGCTCTACGTGCAAGGTTGATCTACCGCCCGAAACCCATTGCATATTATAGAAAAATACCTGCATAAATACAATCGGTATTAAGACGATGGAAAGCCATTTCGCGCTAATCTTTTTAAGCTTCATAAGCAGCGCGCCAAAGCAAACGAGCGTGACGACGATTAAACTCGGCACTATGACCAATTCCAACGCGCCCGTGGACCATGCAAGGCTACGCCCCGAATTGTCAAGCGTTTTTTTCAAACTCTCATCGTTTGCAAAAAACGCAATCACCGTTTGATAATTGTCGCCTTGAATAAACCACAGCAAAAAACCAAGCGCCGCAAGCGCGATTCCGCCGAGAATAAACGTCCATATATAGGACTTCCAATGAATCTTCTTCCACTCGACGTCCTTCAAGAATTTCCATTTCGATGCGGACACGCCCCCGTCCTTTTCCATTTTTTCCGTCTTTTCGAACAGTTGAATATCACTATTCCAAGGAGTGAGCTGCCGCCCGTCTAAAAAGGAGCCGTCGTAGGCATGGTCGTTCTTAAAGCAAACGCCGTCCAAGCAAAGGCAAGCGCCACCCATAAAATACAACGCGTTCAAAAAACCAAACCGCAAGGCATAGGACATATACGAGCCCATATTCATCAAATTCATCGCCTCGTCCACAATGGTGGGCAAGAGGGTGAAAATGCCGCACACGAGCATCCATTTTGCAAAATTATCCTTCAAGCCCTTTCTTATAAACCAAACGAGTGTGAGAGCAATAAACAAGCCGTCGGTGAAAATATACGTCCATTTGCGATAGATGCTATCCGAATAATTCGTCATAAAGCTTGTCAACGCGGAAGATCCCGTATTAAACTCTACGGGCTTTTTATCGACGACAACGTACCCCGTCCACAGCTTTTCAAAAATCCCGCCGCCGCGCGCGCCTGCATTATACGCGCCAAGCGCAGGCAAAAGCACGGGCAATGCAATCAATATTGCCACCGCAAAGGACAGGCACAGGTACGCGATGAACTTGTTTTTTTCTTCTTTTTTTACACAAAACAGTCCGTAGGCAATCAGCGCGGGGAATACGGTAAACATCGAAAAACACGCAATCGAAAAGCAGGTGTAAATGCTTGCCGCGAGCACGAGCGAGAAACGTAAAAATTTACCCGTTTGTACGTAACGCTTGAACGCGCCTACCGCGAGCGGTGCCCAAATCAGGAAATCCATCCAGTTGATATAGGTATTCGATACGAAAGTGTAGCCGCAAAACGCGTAAACTACGCCCACGACCACGCAAACGTACTCGGGAATATTTTTGAAAAGCTTTTTAGCAAACCAAGTCCCTGCCCAAGCGATAGTCGCCAGCTTGCAGGCAAGGACAATAGCGCTTGCATGCGCGATTCTACCTTCCCCAAAAATCAAGAACAAGAAATGGAAAGGACTGATAAAGAAATACAAAATCGAGCCCGTCACGTCGAGTCCGCCCATGACCGAGTAGGTGTAAGACAAAGAAGACTCTCCGTTAAAGACATCGAAAAAGTGCTCGATAAACGGACAAATCTGCGCAAACAAATCGTAGCTTGCCGCCGTATGCGTGTTACCAAAAGGATACACGCCGAATTGCCAAAGCGCAAAAAAGTACAGTAAAAGCACGATCAGCGGCGCGAAAAAATAGGCGTAATTCTTATCAAAAAACGCATCCACTTTTTTCCAAAAGCTCGGCTTTTTCTTCGGTTGTTCTACACCCGTAGTTTCGGGCAAGTCCTGCACAACTTCTTCCATGGCCTTATTTTACCACTTTTTGATAAACAAGTCAACAGTTAAACAAGAAAAAAACGGACGGATTATAATCCGTCCGTATAATTTTTTCCGCCTTTATTTGCTGCGAATATACTCGTCCATCGCCTTCGCCGCGATCTTGCCCGCGCCCATCGCCTTGATAACGGTAGCCGCGCCCGTTGCCGCGTCGCCGCCACAATATACTCCTTCTATCGAGGTCTTACCCACTTCGTCTACGGCAATCTCACCGCGACGAAGCGTTTCAAGCCCAGGCGTAGTCGCCTTTAACAAAGGATTCGGGGACGTACCAAGCGACATAATCACGCAATCTACGGGAATGATAAACTCGCTGCCTTGTACCGCTTTGGGGGAACGGCGACCGCTTTCGTCCGGCTCGCCAAGCTCCATGCGGATACATTCGATACCGTTCACCCAACCGTAGGAAGGATCGCGAGGATTGTCCGTCGGAGTAGCCAAAATGCGCGTAGGATTCGTTAACAAATCAAAAATGATTCCCTCCTCCTTCGCGTGCTCGATTTCTTCACGTCGAGCAGGCAGTTCTTCTTCACCGCGGCGGTATACAATATGTACTTCCGCACCCAAACGCTTCGCCGTACGCGCCGCGTCCATCGCAACGTTGCCGCCGCCCACAACCGCAACGCATTTACCGTGCTGAATGGGGGTGTGACTATCGGGTTTATACGCCTTCATCAAATTCGAACGGGTCAAAAATTCGTTCGCGGAGTACACGCCTTTCAAGCTTTCGCCAGGGATATTCATAAACTTGGGCAACCCTGCGCCGCTGCCTATAAAAATCGCTTCAAAGCCGTATTCCGATTTCAATTCCTCAATCGTAATAACGCGGCCGATGACCATGTTCGTTTCCACTTTCACTCCGAGCGCTTTCAGATTGTCCACTTCCTTTTGCACGATCGACTTGGGCAAACGGAATTCGGGAATCCCGTAAACGAGTACGCCGCCTGCTACGTGCAACGCCTCGAAAACGGTAACGTCGTAGCCCATTTTCGCCAAATCGCCTGCGCACGTCAAGCCTGCAGGACCAGAGCCGACAACCGCTACTTTATGCCCATTGGAGGGGGCAGGTACGGGTTGAACGTCACAATTCGCGTTGTGCCAATCGGCTACAAAGCGTTCCAAACGACCGATACCGACCGCTTCACAGCCCGCCTTAATTCCACGCGTACACTTGCCCTCGCATTGCGTTTCTTGGGGGCATACGCGGCCGCAAACTGCGGGCAAAGACGAGTCTTCCGCGATGATTTGATACGCGGCTTCGAAATCTCCTTCCGCAACTTTTGCGATAAACTCGGGAATTTTGATATTGACGGGACAAGCCGCTACGCAAGGGCGGTTTTTACAGCCGATACAACGCTTTGCCTCGTCGATTGCCATTTCGGCAGTGTAGCCGAGCGCGACCTCCTCGAAATTTCCATTGCGGATTTCAGGGTCTTGCGCAGGCATGGGATTTTTCAAAGGATTCATATTGAACTTAGGCGCCATCTCAAAGCACCTCCTTTTTGAATAAGTTGCAAGCGTCTTCTTTTTCGCGGTTTTCAAAATCCGCATACGAGCGCGAACGGCTCATCGCTTCATCGAAATCGATTTCGTGTCCGTCGAATTCAGGACCGTCCACGCAAGCGAATTTCATTTGTCCGCCGACGGTCAAGCGGCAACCGCCGCACATACCCGTACCGTCGATCATAATCGGGTTCATACTCGCAATCGTTTTCACCCCATAAGGCTTGGTCGCCGCGCAAACGAATTTCATCATAATCAGCGGCCCGATCGTGATCACTTCGTCAAAACGTTCGCCCTTTTCAAGCAGTTCGTTCAAAGGCACGCAAACGTTTCCTTGCCTACCGTACGAGCCGTCGTCTGTCATCATATAAAAATCTTTCGAGCAAGCCTTAAATTCGTCTTCCAAAATCACCAAGTCTTTGTTTCTAAAACCAATGATGGACGTGACTTCACAGCCCTGCTCGCAAAGCGCTTTTGCAACGGGCAATGCGATTGCGCAGCCGACGCCACCGCCGACAACGCATACTTTTTTCAAGCCGTCCGTGTGGGTAGGTCTGCCCAAAGGTCCAACGAAATCGGGAATAGAATCCCCCACGTTTTTATGATTGAGCTTTTCCGTCGTCGCGCCGACGATTTGGAAAATGATCGTCACAGTACCCTTTTCTCTATCGTAGCCTGCAACGGTGAGCGGAATTCGTTCGCCGTCCTCGTCCACGCGTAAAATGATAAATTGACCGGGCAACGCTTTCTTCGCCACGAACGGCGCAAGAATTTCCATTTGCGTGACCGTGGGATTGAGCGATTTTTTACCGACGATTTGATACATGGTATATTCTCTCCTTGTTTTTCGCCCGATTTTTAGCCCACAAAAAAAGACATGGAATCGGCGCGTTCTATCACTTTTTTCTATTATAGCTTTCCACGCGAAAATTGTCAAACGCTCAACGCCCTATTTTGCGTTTTACGCAAGAAAATTTTTTCATAAAAATTTCATTTTTCCACCCCCTTTCGATTGCTTTTCCTATATATTAGTAGTATAATGTTTGTCGAAAAAAACAAAAAGAAGGTTTTTTACAATGCAACCGAATGAAATTTTACTTGCATTATCGTTATCCCTTTTGGCAGGGCTCTTGCTTTCCCGTTTGGCAAAGCTCGCGCAGCTCCCCGCCGTCACCGCGTATTTGATCGCAGGGATTTTAATCGGCCCGTACGTGCTTGGTAAACTCGACGTAAAAGGGCTTGGCTTTACGTCCATTGCCGACGTACATAAATTCGCGCTGATTAGCGAAGTCGCACTCGGCTTTATCGCCTTTTCCATTGGAAACGAGTTCCGTCTTTCGCAACTGAAAAAAATCGGCAAGCAAGCGACGATTGTCGGCATTTTACAAGCGGTGATCACGACCCTTCTCGTAGATGCGGCGTTGATCGGCTTGCATTTCGCTATGCCCGACAAACTGCCCTTGCCTGCGGCGATCATTCTCGGCGCAATCGCTTCGGCTACCGCCCCTGCGGCAACCCTTATGGTCGTTAAGCAATATAAAGCGAAAGGACCTGTCACCGACGTACTTTTGCCTGTCGTAGCTTTGGACGACGCAGTCGGTTTGATTCTTTTCGCAGTTTCCTTCGGGATCGCGAAAGCCATTGAAATCGGCTCGATTAGCATGGTTTCCATCTTGGTAGAACCCTTACTTGAAATTGTATTTTCCGTCGGGCTTGGCGCGTTAATGGGTTTCCTTTTCAGCCTTTGCGAACGCTTCTTCCATTCGCGTTCCAAGCGTTTGGCGGTGTCCGTTGGGTTTGTAATTCTCACAATCGCGCTTGCAAACTTTGATTTCCATATCGGTAGCGCACACGTAAAATTCTCGTCCTTGCTCGTTTGTATGATGCTCGGCACGATCTTTTGCAACGTATGTGATTTCTCCGAAGAACTTATGGATAGAGTCGACCGTTGGACTGCGCCCCTTTTCGTACTCTTCTTCGTATTCAGCGGCGCGGAACTTCGTCTTGGCGTATTCTCCGATTGGATGATTGTTTTGATTGGCGTTGTGTATATCATCGCGCGCTCGGCAGGGAAATACAGCGGCGCATCGTTAAGCTCCCGACTTTCGAAATGCGACGACAATATCGTCAAATATCTCGGCATCACTCTTTTGCCCCAAGCGGGCGTAGCACTCGGCATGGCGAATATGGCGATGGGCGCGGCAGAGCTTGGCACACAGGGCGTTTTGATTGCGAACATCACCCTCTTTGCCGTACTTATCTATGAAATCTTAGGGCCGATGCTCACGAAGATTGCGCTTATGAAAGCAGGGGAAATTGACCCCGAAGGCAAGACGAGCGCTCGTCACGAGCACGCCAAGAAAATGGCAAAACAACGCGAAGAAGCCGCGCAAAACAGTTCGGCAGAATAAGCGTTTTTTCCTTACAACGATTAGGGCAGGTATGCGTTGAACGCATATCTGCCCTTTTTTATTTCAAAAATTCAAGCGCCGCGTTTGCGTACGCCGCCGCGCCGATATAGAGCGCGTTTTCATCAAATCGAGCCTTTGGATGATGCAAAGGGTATTCATAATCCTTCCCCTTTTCCCCTGCCGCGATTGCAAGCATCACGGATGGGATTTCTTGACTAATATACGCAAAATCTTCCGAGCCGCCGTTGCTTTCCTTGACGTCGCTGCCTAAATTACGGCTATCGATCACCCTTTCCTTCCCCAAAAGTTTCGCCGTTGCCGTTTCCACCATCTCCGCCAAATTTTCGTCGTTTTGCAAAGTAGGACAACCGCTTGGAAAGCTTACGCGCGCATTTGCCCGAAAACTTTTGCTCACCCCCTTGGCAATCTCCGCAATTCGTTTTTTTACTTGTGCGCGTACCTTCTCATCAAAAGCACGCAAAGTGCCGTACAGTTTCGCTTCGTCCGAAATCGCATTCCCCGTTTTTCCCGATTCCATTTTTCCTACCGTCAAAACGGCGGGATTTGCCACGGAAAGCTCCCTTGCGGAGAGTTCTTGCAAAGAAATTAGCACAAAAGCGGCTACCATGGTCGCGTCGACGCCGTTTTGCGGCGCAGAACCATGACACGCCTTTCCCTTAACGATTATCTCAAAAAAATCGGCGGCAGGCGCGCTTATCCCCCTTGCAACAACGAGCGCACCCGTAGGAAAAGGCGTCGCCGTCAAGACGTGCAGCATCATCGCGCCGTCGATTTTTTGCGCGCCCAATCCACCCGATTTAAGCGCGTCTTTTGCCCCTTCTAAGGTTTCTTCCGCCGCTTGAAAGAGTAGCTTGACTTCCCCTTTTAATTCTTTTTCCTGCGCCTTTAAGAGCTTTGCCGCACCAAGCAGCATTGTTGCATGCAAATCGTGTCCACAAGCGTGCATATTCCCACTTTTGCAAGCATACGCCTCGCCCGTCTTTTCTTGGATTGGCAGTCCATCCATATCGGCGCGCAGTAAAAAGCTCCGTTTCCCTTGCCCGACGCTCGCCAAAATACTCCCTTTGCCTATGGTTTTAGGCGCATAACCGTAGTCTTTAAGCTTTTCAAGAATATAGGCGCGCGTTTGCTCCAAAGCAAAGCCCACTTCCGCGCGCGCATGTAAATCACGACGAATAAAAACGAGTTCTTCCTGCATTTTTTTTGCGGTATCGAGTAATTCTTCCATAATGCGCAGTATGCGCAAAAAAGCGAGGGATAATTCCCTCGCTTTTTCTATCCATTATAATTATTCAGCCCACATAGCAAACCCTTGCTCGTCAATATCGTCCGCGCCTGCGTGCGTAGTTTTCAACCAATCCTTATACAGACCATAGAATTTCGCGCTCGTTGCGCTATCCGTATCCGCTAAAATTTCCGCTATCGTCTTATAGGTGTTGCCGATATTATAGAAAACCGTCGTTTGCTTATAGCCGTCTTTGCCCGTATACAGCAAATTGCCCGCTTCGTAGCGTTCCTTGACCTGCGACGCCGCCGTATCCTTGCCCGAGCCGATGATATCCTCGCTCGTCTCCGCTAAAATGAACAGCACGTCCACGTCCGTATCATACCCGTTATACGTGGAAGAAGGCAAGCCGCCGATTGCGATATTCGCGCCCAAGTACGCCAGGTTTTCCGCCGCCGTTCCGTAAGGCACCATACCGATATATTTACCCACCGAGTCCTGCGCGTGGAAAGCAAGCAACGCCGTATCTAAGAGCTGATCGTAGCAATAGCTTTGTTCTTCGCCGTAGGTTACTTTATATCTATTTCCCCAATCCGCCCAACAGCCGATCGCTTCGCGGGGATGACCTTTCATAATCAAATCATATTCCGCGCCATATACCGCGTACGTGAATTTCAAGGTGTAGATATAATCGATGTAGGTATTAAAGCAAGCCACCTGCGCTTTGTTTTTCGCCTCGTCCGTAACGTCCGCGCTGTAATTTTCCGCATTATTGAGTACGGCAAGGAACGCGTTGTAATCTTCTTCGGTAGCAAAAAGCAAGTCCATTTTATATTTATCGTCCAACGCTTCATACGAAGCAGGTACACTCGCCCCGTCCGAAAGTCCGCCGATACCAAATTGCGCTTTGCTCGCAAGATGTGGATACCCGCCGTGACGAGAACCGATAAATACGAGCTTTTTCTCGGGCGCAGTTTCACCTGCTCTTTCCGTACGCGTAAGCGCCGTATAGGTATCCTCGTAATAGTCCCCATACATAAGCGTCAGATAGTCCGTTCTTTCCGCGTCGGTCAGCTTATCAATCCCCTCGGAAATCTTTTGGTATTTCAAATTCAAGGTATAGTCCACTTTTTCGTGATACCCATCTACGCCAAAGGAAGAAAGGAGCTTTGTTTTGACCTCGCCCGTGTTTTCTAAAATGCCGACAACGGTCGCTTCGTCTTGGATATAATAGGTGAAATTATCGAGCGAAGCTAACGCGTACGCCTTGCCGATATTGTAATTCAGCACCGCGTCCGAGTTCTTATTATTCGTTTTGGACATAATCGTCTCAAACTCCGCCTTCGCCGCCTGCGCTTGCACTACGTAATTATCGTATATTTCGTCCGCTTCCGCCGTGACTTTTTTTCCTCTTACGTAATTATTGTTCAGTGCGTTGTACGCGCCCGTACCGTCCTCGCACATATAAATATGGAACTGTTCGAGCGAAAGCCCCGCGTTTGCCGCAATCGCCGCGCCCTTTAACGCCGTACCGTCCTGCACGTAGATATTAAAGAAAGCGTCACCCTTCAACGCGTCAAGCTCCTTCACTTTATCGACCATACTATTAAATTCTTCCGCCGTAAAGCCCGTGCTCTTATTGCTGTTTACGTCAAAACCGACGTTATGGAATTTTTCCACGCTTTCAATTCCGCTGTACGTTTTTCCGCGTTCGATAACAGCGTACGTTTCGTAGCCGTTGTCGATACAATCCATCGCCGCCAACACGGGCGGTATCGTGGCAAGCGTAAAAATCACGTTGTACGTCTGTTCGCCTTGATTTTCCGTTTCTCTTTCTTTATCGTTCCCACATGCAGCAAGCCCAAACGAACCGAGCATAAGCAAAGAAAGCAAGCCTGCTCCGAATTTCGACGTCTTCATTTCCCATTCTCCTTACATCTACTATTTTAATACGCCTTGTTCAAATTAGAATATCAATAATTATCAAAATTCAAGGTGTTGTATACCTTCGTACCGTCTTCCAAGCGCACCGCAAGCACGCAACCACGCCAATAATTCTTATTGTTCCAGTTGCAAGCCGCGATTTCCATCGTGATTTCCTGTCCTTTATACGTCTCCAACCAGCTATATTGCCCTGCTCCGGACATATATAAGTTAACCGTCGTGCCGTCCGTTGCAACCACTTTCATAGACGTATAAAATGAAGTCTCAATCAATTCTACCGTACCGCTGATTACGAATACCGTGGTGGAATAGTCCACCGTCATATCCAAAGCATAGAATTCCGCGCCCGTTGCTTCCACAAATTTTTCCGTGGAGTATTCGTGTTGACCGTAATAGTTTTCTAAGATTTCCGCGTTTACGATACACGTTTGACCGGCATAAGCCGCCGCGTCATCTTCCACGTAGCGTTCTCTCATACCCTTCAAAACGATTTCGTGACCGATTTCCAAGCCCGAAAATTCTTCCGTCGAGTTGACAAGCACGGAAATGACGCTGCCGTCTTCGCCAAAGAGATAGAAACCGTTCTTATTGACAACGGAAGGGCCTACGATCCCCTTGACCGTCACGTCGCTATCCACGTCCGCGTTAATCGCTTCCGCTACGGTGATATACTCATACTCCGACTCGGGTTTTTCATAAACGACCGTAATCGTTTCTTGACATTCCACGCCGTTATATTTCGTCGTAATCGTTACCTGCGCTTCGCCGTAAGCACCGCAGTGCATTACCGTTTTGCCGTCTACTTCTTCGAAATATACCACGTCCGTATCGCTCGATTCGTAAGAAACGCTCGCGCCCGTAAAGCCCAAAAGCTCGGAAGACGCACTATTGATAAGCTCTAAAACAGGATCGCCACCGTAGGTAATCTTGCCGTCCACTTGGCCTTGGAATTGCGTAAGCGCGTGATAATCCATCACGAATTTCGCCGCATTCGACATATCGAATTGATAGCCTTCGTCCTTAATTGCGATCGGCATCAAGCGATAAAAGCAAGCCGAATCCGAGCTCTTTGCATTGTGCGCCGCAAGGTACACCGTGCAAATTTTGCCGTCAAATTCTCTCACCCACGAAAAGTCGCTACCGCTGCATTGCGAGTACGCATACGTACCCGTTTCACCGTCAAGGTCGAAGAAATAGAAGTTCGTAAAGCCGTTGCCCGGTTTTTCTTGCACGAGCGCGTTTACTTTATAAATTTGCGTGGTGATATTGTCCACAACGGAATGCTCTACAATATCTCTAACCGTCGCTTCTTGAATCCAAGTCTTATCGAAATCCGCGCTGCCGTTATCGTTGGAAACAAGGCTCACGCTCGTAAGCTGATTGCAACCCGTATAGCCGTGTTTTTCCGCAGCCGACTGTTCCTTTTCCAAAATCCACCAATCCTTTTCCGCGAGAATGGTGATCTTATTCCCTACGCTTACTCTACCTGCCAAATCGCCGTCGTAAACGTAGATAGACGAGGTTTCATCCACGAGATACACACCGCTCGGTTTCATGCCGTCTGCATACGTAATGCTTGCCACGACGCCGTCCACCTTAATCAGCGCGCCGTCCTCTTTTTCACGAGCTTGCGCAATACTCATTTCCGCATACCCGTTTTCGTCTACGTTGCCTGCGTTTGACTTAAAGTCAATCAAGGTCGCCGCGTTGATTTCCTTCGTGCCGTTATGATTTTTCAAAATACAGGAAAGCAACACTTCGTCGCCCTTGTAGGGTTTTTCCGCCATATCCTTATACCCTGCGGTATTGTAAACGGAAATCGAACCCGTCTCATCTTCGATGATCATTGCGCCGTATTCGGGATTCGTCACCGAAACCACGATAGCGCGGATATAATAGCTTTCCGTCGTCACGTTGCCCGGTTCACCGCAAAGCTCCAACGCCTGCGCAATCGTGATCGTTTGGTATTCCGACCAATCTTTCTCGGTGTCGCCGCCAACATTTTCTTCCACGCTCGTATCGGAATCCGACTTCAAATACTTGTCCGCAAGATCGCAGGAAGCAAGCGCGCCCAACGATAAGGACGCAAGGAACAAAGAAATAAGTACTTTTAATTTTTTCATAGAGCACCCCATACTTTTTTGTTTGACATTATTATAAACCTTTTGACAAAAAAAGTAAAATAAATGACGAAAGAAAAATAATTTTTATATGACAATATAAAAAGAGAACGATTTTTCATCGTTCTCTTGGATTTTTAGGATAATTTTTCTACGATATCGCGCGCAACGTGTACGCCGCTTGCCGACGCGTGGGAAAGGGAATGAGTGATACCGCTCCCATCGCCGATGATATATAAACCCTCGTAACGGCTTTGCAGGTGTTCGTCCACCGCCACTTCCATATTATAGAACTTAACTTCCACACCGTACAAAAGGGTGTCGTCGTTCGCCGTACCGGGCGCGATTTTATCAAGCGCGTAAATCATCTCGATAATCCCGTCCAAAAGGCGCTTGGGCAATACCAAGCTCAAATCCCCGGGCGTTGCGCTCATCGTCGGCACGGTGAAGGATTCTTCGATTCTCGACGGCGTGCTTCTTCTGCCGCGAATCAAATCCCCAAAGCGTTGGACGATTACCCCGCCGCCAAGCATATTGCTCAATCTCGCAATCGACTCGCCGTAGCCGTTAGAATCACGGAACGGCTCGGAGAAATGCTTTGCAACGAGCAATGCAAAGTTCGTATTGTTCGTCTGCTTTGCAGGGTCTTCATAGCTGTGACCGTTCACCGTCACGATACCGTTCGTGTTTTCGCTAACCACCGCACCTTTGGGATTCATACAGAAGGTACGCACTTTATCTCCGTACTTCTCCGTACGGTAGACAATCTTGCTTTCATACAGCTCGTTGGTAAGATGCGAGAAAATTTCCGCAGGCAATTCCACACGCACACCGATATCCACGCGGTTGGATTTCGTCGGAATCCGAAGCTTCTTGCAAACCCGCTCCATCCACTTGCTTCCGCTTCTGCCGACGGACACGATACACTTCTTGCACGCGTACACGGTACCCTCGCTTTCAACTTCGTACTCCCCGTCAACCACTTTAATGCCGTCTACCGGAGCATTGAAATAGAAGTCTACTTTACTCTCTAATTCCTTATAAATATTTTCCAAAACGACGTAGTTGATATCCGTACCCAAATGACGGACGGACGCATCGAGCAGGTGTAAGCCGTTTTGCATACAAATCTTCTTGAACTTCGTGCCCGACGTCGTATAGAGCTTCGTGCCTTCGCCGCCGTAGCGCATATTGATCTCGTCAACGTAGTTCATCAGCTCCAAGGCTTTTTGCTTGCCGATGTACTCATACAGCGTACCGCCGAAATCGTTGGTAATATTATATTTCCCGTCCGAAAACGCACCGGCGCCGCCGAAACCGCTCATAATCGAGCAGTTCTTGCAGTTGATACAGCTCTTGATTTTATCCCCGTCAATTGGGCATTTGCGCAAGTGGAGCGGGTTACCCGCTTCAAACACCGCAACCTTTAAGCTTGCGTTCTTTTTCGTCAATTCATACGCAGAGAAAATCCCCCCAGGGCCTGCCCCAATAATAATGACGTCATAATTTTTCTTCATAGTCTTATTCCCCTTTACATAATAAAAGTTGGCTACCGTGAAAAGTAGTCAACCATTTACGGCGGTTGGTAGATACGCTTATCCTTATTATAAGCTTATACTATATATTTTGTTTCACACTTGATTATTATAACACACAAAACCAAACATTTCAAGACAAAATCGAAGAAAAATCCATTTTTTTGACAATTATTTTTGAAAAAGGGGTTGACAAGGCGGAGAAGTTCTTGTATAATAACCGCACAACAGCTTTCCTCGTTTCTGTATCAAACGCGGTAGGCTGCTTTTTTGGTTATGATAGGAGTGAAAATATGAATAGAAAATTTAGACTTTCCTGCGCGCTTGACATTGACGACGTGTTGATGGAATGCGTTGCATACGCCGTACGGCTCGCCAACGAGAAATATAAGTTCGAGCCGCCGCTTTCCATTTACGAAGTGACCGGTTGGGGTCCGCTCGGCACACGCGCGGACGTTATCCGCGAATATTTCAACGATCCTGAATTTTATCGCAATCAGCCCGTATTCGAGGGCGCGAAAGAATTTGTTGCAAAGCTATCCGAAATGACGGAAGTATTCGTGTCCACCGCAATCCCCCCTGAATTTATGGGGATTCGTGCAAAACGAATCATGGAAGAATTTCCACAAATTCCGCCCGACCATATCTATATGGGCTCGCGCAAGGATAAAATCAACGTAGATATCCTTTTCGACGACGCGCTGCATAATATTTTGCGTTCGAACGCGCGCTATCCGATCCTGCGCCGTCAGCCTTGGAATCAGGACGCGACGGGCATCCTCGCCGTCAATACCTACGAGCAATTTTTAGAGCTTGTGGAAGCGATTGCGGATAGTTATAGTATCCGTAAAAACACCCAGCTTTTCCAAGAACCGAGCATTGTCGTTTTGGTCGGACCGTCGGGTAGCGGCAAATCAAAGATTGCAACGGAAGTACTGACCAAGACAAACGATTTTGAAAAGCTCGTCAGCTACACGACCAACGACCCTACCGCCGTCGAAGAAAACCAATGGTACAATTACGTTTCCTTGGAAAATTTCCGTGAGATGTGCGAGAGCGGAGAAATGTTCCAATCCACGATGTACGCAGGGCACGGCTACGGTTCGAAGAAATCGGACGTAGAAGCAATTTTGAAAAAAGGCAAACACGTACTTACGACTATGGACATTTGCGGCGCAATGACCTTGCGCACCCATTTCACGAACGTCATCACCATCTACATTCAACGGCAAAAGCCCGCGCTTCTCGCCTCGATTTTGCGTAAAAACTCGTCGATTGAAGATAAGGTAAACCGCATTATGGGGATTGAATCGGAAAAGAAAAACGCCGAAATTTGCGATTTCGTCGTCGAATTCGATACCTACCCCGAAGCGGTAGAGCAAATTTGCAAAATCCTGCAAATTCAGTAACCTAATCCAAAAAATCACCCCGTCTTTCGGTTTTATCGAAAGACGGGGTTTTTCTATTCAACTCGTACCTGCCTATGCCTTTTTACGTATTATGCCTTCCATTTATGGTAATAGTAGATGGGCGTCGCACTCCAACCGTGACAAAGACTTCCTGCATTCCCAAACGCGCTCGCTCCATCGATAGTTTCCCAAACGGTCGTTGCGCCTATATCAAGCATTTTGCCATAATCCTTGCGGATCTCGCTCAAAACCCAAGCCTTGCCCCTTTCCGAAAGCGCGGAAATCACCGCGTCGTACTTAAAGCATTTCATACTTAACGAACATTCCAAAAACTCGCCGTTTATGAGCTTTTCGCAAATGAAACGAGTTTCCGTTTCGTTGGTAAGCCCAGCCAAAACCGCCAAAGCGTTGCCAAGCGCCGTGTACTCTTTTCCCGTTTTCGAAAAGGCAAACGCCCCGTCTTGCGCGCGGAAAAAAGTCTCTCTCGTGCGTTTCTTGCACTCCGACAAAACGCCATCGAACGCAAACTCGTTGCCGAGCTTTTCGTCAATTACACGCAAATTTTCAAGCGCGAGAATAAAGAGCGCGTTGAGAATCAAATCAGGCGTAGACGGTTTCGCGTCACGCAAAGGATCGGATAAATACTCCGACCAATCGTAGAAATTCCAATGATTGCGCCCCACAAACGCGCAGACCAAGCCGTCTTCTCTATTTCCCAAAAAGACGTCCAATATCGCGCGCAGCTTGGGATAGACCTCGCGCGCCAAGCTCACATCCCCCGTATATTCCACGTACTCCCTTACCGCCATAAAATAATAGAGCGAGAAAGACGGAATCGTCAAGTCCATACCGCAGGGATAGCAAATCGACAAAAGTCCATCCTCTCGCCTATCCTTGCTGATCAATTGCAAATTCGAGCGCGCATACCGCGCGTTTTTATCCTCAAAAGCGTAATAACCGCACAGCATTTGGTTTCTCGAATCGAAGACGTACAAACATTGTTCGCGCCAAGGGGTATCAACGTAATGCTCCATCATCGAGCGGTTCAACGTATTCACGCACGTATTATAGATACGTTGATCTAAAGCATTTTCTAACGCAAACCCCTTTTTCTTGGTCGGATAAACCTGCGGAAGCAAGCCTGCGTATTCAAGCGCAATCGGTTTTTCCGCATAAACTTCCAAGTACCGACATCCCAAACGGAGCATATAATTCGTATACTCGTTTTTCCCCGCCTTCGCCGAATAATTAAAGCTAAAATCGCGATCGCCGATAATACGGCGGACGTGACCGTCCTGCAAGTCTTCCCCCCAATCGACGCGGATTTTTTGCGCGGTTTCCGAGAAGAATTCCAGCGTGGGCAAACCGACCCTTTCTTCGCCCAGGTCAATCAAATAATAGTTCCCTTCCGCCTTCAAGCAAGTCGCTTTCGCGCGCGGCTGAATTTCAAGCTTATCAATCGGTCTTGCCACAAAATCGCATTTTTTATCGACGAGCACCGCGGAATGATAGCCGACTTTTTCCGTTTTCCAAGCGTCCTCCTTCGCCTCGTCGTAGGAAAAAGAAAAGCCCAACTGCACGGTGATAAATTTTTGCGCGCCGCTCGTATACGCCTTGCTGTATCTTGCGCAAGTATTTTCCCCGCTTGAAAGCACACTTTTCCCGTCTACAAACAATTCGAAAATCAGCCCTGCCTGCGCGTGGAAATACCGTTGTGTGTCCACGCCGAAATGCCATACGAGTACAGCAATAGAATTTTTACCCTTTCTCAAATATGGGGTAACATCCAATTCGTCGACCGATTTATACCACTCAAAATCCCCGTATTGATTGCTCGCAACGAATTGACCGTTGACAAAAAGCGTATAATCCCCGTCACAAGAAAGCAAAACTTCGCACTTGCCCCCTTCCCACGAGAATTCGTCGTAAAATTCTCCGTAGCTATCGGGCAAGGACTCCCTTGCCACCCAGATCCATTTTGCCCTTTCAAAATCACGCATACGCCTGCCTCGTTTTTCTTTTTCTTCCATTATACCAACTTTTTTACCATTGTCAATACTTTTCCAAAAAAACGCACCCTTTGGGTGCGTTTTCTTATCCAAGGATTGACGTATCAAATTTTACGCAAATGGCAGGGCAAACCGTCCTTAAAAATGGGAGTAAGCTCCCCTTGAATCAAGGGTTTTGCGTATGCCAAAAATTCCGCCTTCATGCACGCGTTTTCTTCGTCGATCCATTCGAGCGGCACAGTCTTTTCGTGGTTGGCGAGCTTTTCAATTTCCACCGCGCGCATTTCACAGCGATAAGGCTCGTTGCTCGTTCTTTCAAAGGAAACCGCCACGCCGCTTTTGCCTGCGATCGCCGCGTTCAACGCGTACACGCCTGCCTCGTATGCTTCCGTCACGTCGGTCAAGCTCGTCAAATGACTCGCGCAGCGTTGCAAGGTGGAAAGCTCGATCGCACGGGTTTTGATCCCCAAACGCTTGTTGCATACTTCCGCCAAAAATTGCGCCGTACCCGTCAAACGTTTATGCCCAAATAAGTCCTCTTCCTGCGCCGAATCCGCAAGCTCGCATACGTACCGTCCGTCCGCGATTTTCAAGCTTTCGGAAACCGCGATTACGAGATTCCCCTTCGTCTTTTGTTTTTCTTCGATTTTTTGCACGAATTTATCCAAGTCAAAGCAAATTTCGGGCAAGAAAATCATATCCACGCCGTCGCAGTCCTCGCCCTTTGCGAGCGCGCTCGACGCGGCAAGCCAACCTGCGTTGCGCCCCATAATTTCCACGATAAGCAAGGATTTCATATCGTATACCATCGCGTCTTGAATCACTTCCTTCAAGGTCGTCGCGACGAATTTTGCCGCGCTGCCGTACCCTGGCGAATGGTCGGTGTCCATCAAATCGTTATCGATTGTTTTAGGAATGCCGACAAATCGTACGTTACTCCCGATTTTTTTACCGTAGGCGGACAGTTTGGAAATGGTGTCCATACTATCGTTCCCGCCGATATAGAAGAAACAATCAATTTCGCGCTTTTCCAAAACGGAAAAAATCCGCTCGTAATCAGCAGGATTTTCCTCCGCGCTTTTAAGCTTATAGCGGCAGCTCCCCAAGCACGAAGACGGTGTGCGTTTCAAAAGCTCAAGCTTTTCAGGCGTATCGAAAACGACGTCCAAATCCACCAAATTATCTTCCAAAACACCCGTGATTCCGTTTTTCATTCCGTACACGGTACCCGCGCCCGCTTTTTTTGCTGCTTCGTAGACCCCTGCAAGACTTGCGTTAATAACGGCGGTCGGGCCACCCGATTGTCCAACGATAACGTTCATACCTTGAACCCCTTTCGTTTTATTTATCAATAGTTTACCATATTTATAGAAATAATGCAAGTATATTTTATCATTCCGCTATTACCCTTTTGTAGTTTCTTGCACTTGGTGTTTAGCACGCAAAAAAGCGCACCCCAAATGGGGTGCGCTCTTGCGTCTATTACGAACAATTCCGCTTCTTTAATTTTTTCAAATTCGAGCTTAAACAAAACGAGTTGTTTTTCGTTATATACTTTTTTCGGATTGTTCGTAGTATTTTGGGGAATATGCCTACCATTTTTCCACTTCTTGCCTGCTTGGAATAGAGGGCTGTGCGCCTTTTCGCGTACATGCAATACTCGCCGCTTTGCTACCAAATTTCGCCGCTTCATCCAAGTCTTTTCCCTCTGATAGCATCGCAACCAATCCCCCGCAAAGAGTATCCCCTGCCGCCGTGGTATCCACAGGCGTTATTCTTATACAAGGATATTTCCGAGCGCCTTCTCGCGTGACAATCTCAAAGCCGTTGCCGCCAAGCGTAACAAGCAGGGTTTTCACTTTTTCAAGCAACTTTTCCCTACCGCCCAATAAATCCACTTCCGTTTCGTTTGGCGTTATTAAATCACAATAGCTTAAATACGGGATAATTTCTTTATTGGCAGGGGCAGGGTTGAGAACAACGTACATCTTCTTTTCTCTGGCTTTCTTTAAGCCATAGAAGGAGTTTTCACCGCTGAAATCAGAGCCACCAACAAAAGCGTCTCCGTTTTTCGCCGTCCAGAATAACGCAACTTCGTATGCGTCACCCAAATTTTTCATAGTAATTTCTATGCTTTGCGATTTCGTAATGTCAACTTCCAAATTATGTACGGCAATATACGGATCCGCAGAATTGCTGTATCCAAAATCGGCACGAACATAGCTTTCCCCGTCCTTTTCCTCATAGGTTACACTACCCGCCGTTGGATTGCCAGCTGAGCCGCCCTTCCCTGCATACGCAGAGAAATCTTGCGCGATTGCCGTTGCGTCGTAATAAAGTTGTTGTCCAACCTTCACGTAAAGCTCCGTATCGCCCGTAATCGGCGCGCCGTAATTAAATTCATTTTCATACTTTGCGTCCATGTAGTAGCCCAGTACTTCATAGCCGCCCTTAGATTTTTCTAATTGCAATTTTGTGCCTTGATCTACCCTTTCAGAATAAGTACTTTCCCCAAAATGATAGGTAATCAAACATCTATCAGGATCGTAGTCCGCATCGTAAACCCCTTTGATCGATTTAATCAGCATCACGTTGGGTACAGTTTCTTCTTTACAATGCGTATTCGGATTTTCCGTAGGGTTAAAGCTGTTATAGCAGGACTGCAAACGCAAGCTGTAAAGCGACGTGGATTCTCTCCAATTCATGTTCAGCTCCGCAAGATCAAAACGTATCGTCGCCCACTCGTCGTCTTCGCTCATATTTCTATACGAACCAAGGTCAAAATAATAGGAATTTTCCGAGCTATATTCCGATTTACCAACGTAACCGTAATTGTTTTTTGCCACCCAAAGCAATGCCATCTGATACGCGTCGCCAAGATTTTTGAAGGTAATCTCAATGGATTGCGATTTGGTGATATCCACGTTCGTATATTCTACCGCAATATAAGGATCGGCGGAGTTACTATACCCGAAATCTACACGCGCATACGTTTCACCGTCTTTCTCCTCGCAAGCAATACTGCCTGCCGTAGGATTCCCTGCAACGCCGCCTTTGCCTGCAAACGCCGCAAAGGCATTTTCTATTGTAGCCGCGTCGTAGGAAAGCTGCGTGCCTACTTGAATATAGACGGACGTGTTTTTCGTGATCGGTTGATCAAAATCAAATTCTTCCGTGTATTCACGCGAAGTATAATACCCTAATACCTCGTAGCCATAACACTTGTCATCACACGGTTCGGCTTTTCTCCCGCCCTTAATCAACGCAGTCGAAATAGGCATCGTATTATCGCCAAGATAGAAATCAACGCTGTAACGAGCCTCCCATTTTGCATACAACGTCATATTCGACGTAACCAAGTCAAAGTCAAAATCCCAAGGCATCGTGTATGCACTATCTTCATACCAACCGACTATTTCAAGATTTTCGGGATTCTCCCCACGGATTGCTACGTTGGGTTTAGCAACCGTTTGCCCCGATTCTACCGTTCTATCGAGGATTCTATTCGTTGTCAAGTCTGTGCACAGCTCAAATTTCACTGTATACGTTTTTCCAGCCCCCGACGTATTGGTATCATTACCGCCTGATCCTGATTTACAACCAGCAAAAAAAGTTATACAACATAACAGCATTATAAAAAATCCGTATATGATTCTTTTAAGCTTGCCATTCATAACCGTCTTTTCCTCCTACTTATAGCACATAAAATACTATGCGGCTATTTTATATCACTATTATATATTTTTTTCATTATATATTCAATATCCTACAGTGACAAATTACTGTGCTAAAATGACCTACGAAAAATATTTTTTATCCAAAAAATAGAAAAAACATTATGAAAAACCTAGATTTTTTCGATATTATTCAAAAATGACCAATAATTATGCAAAAATGACTAATTTTGAAAAATCACTTGGCATTTACATTTTTTTATGGTATACTATTAAATGTAAGGAGAAAATGGATATGAGTGATTCATCAAATAAGATTTTTGTATTCAAAGCTACGCATGTTTCAAAAGACTTTCCCATCTTTACGCATATTATCGAATACGAAAACGTATACATGCATAGGCACGAATATATTGAGTTTTTCTACGTATTTGAAGGTACCTGCACCCATATTCTAAACGGTCAGCGCTCGCAAATCCACATTGGCAATGCGTTTTTGATGATGCCGAACGACAGTCATCGCTTTATTCAGACGGAAAATAGCGATTTTTTACATCGAGACATTTTAATCGAATTGAACTTCTTTAAGGAAATTTGCAATTTCTTTTCACCTACTTTTTTTGATGAATTGATGCAGGGAAAATATCATTTACAGTTCAATCTCTCCATTGAACAAATGTCGAGAATCGAGAATTTTATTCCCAGCTTAAATCTTGACGCCGCCAACGGAAATTATCACTTGAGTACAAGAGCCTTAACAACGTTTATTCTCAATTTGGTTATCGAGCATAGCTTTCAAAAAACACACAATTACCCTACTTGGCTCACACGACTTTTGTCGATGTTAAATTCCCACGAAAACCTGTCGGTTGATCTTTCCCAAATCATTGCGCACTTTTCTTACAGCAAAGAATACATGCGCCGTTCTTTCAAAAAATATTTAGGGATAACTATGACCGATTATTTCAATAAACAAAAAATGCTCTATTCTTATTCCCTATTACAAACAACGACCTATTCTACGGAAAAGATTTGCGA
This sequence comes from Clostridiales bacterium, assembly GCA_015071005.1. Classification (GTDB taxonomy): domain Bacteria; phylum Bacillota; class Clostridia; order Christensenellales; family Borkfalkiaceae; genus Scatosoma. The sequence continues at coordinate 25,340 of SVIG01000010.1, forward strand.
GTTAATAGGAATTACGAATATTTCCTATTTTTATCAGCTTTTCAAAAAGACTTTCCATATGACACCTCATACGGTTCGCGAATGATTTCACGATAAAAAACTATTACTTTGTTTGAAAAATTAGTTTCGTGCATATAAAAATAGGCGATACCCTGCTTGGGTATCGCCTATTTTTGTTTTGTGGCTTTTTGTAATGAGCCCTTCGTGCGCTCTTGTGGTGCGGACGAACGATTATGCAGTAAAACGATTTTTAATACTAAATTAACCCCATTATATCATACCCCCTAAAATAAAGCAAACAAACGAACCCGCTCGGATTCGTTTGTTTGCCACTGTATATCATAGATTTTTGCTTTGTCAACAGGGTACTGCCAACTTTTTTTATGATTTTTATATTGTTGTATAAATAGTAAGACAAAAATCGACAAATTCTTGTCGAAATTTGTCGATTTACTGGATCGAGTGAACTTTGATAATAATAAATAACACCGCCGCCGAAATTTTAACAACAAAAGTTTTTGCCCTATCCGTTTTTGCGTAACGCTTTGCCAAAAAACAGTTGAATAATTTATAACTATCAATCGTTAAAAGCCGCGTTTACCGCCTTGATTACAATTTTACGTTCATCATCGCTTACGGGTTCGTCAAAATCATCAAAGTCATTATTTGTGATATCTTTCCCCGTTAACGCTTTATACCAAGTCAACGCCAACAAATATCTTCCTGGGCCCAAAGATGCGTGGAAGGTATCTCTATGGATTTTCCCCATGCCCATTTTCGTTGCGTTGAGCATGGCTTGCCCGCACGGAATAATACCATCTGCGTGAATTGCTTGCGCCGCCTTCGCGTAGGCTTCGCGGATGTCCTTGAACATTGCATCTGCGCTATCATATCCGCCAATATCTCTCAATCGTTCGCTTCCGTTTTCGTATGCCCAAGTTTGGTGCATATAGATTTTGGAATGGGGACAATACTTCTTTACATATTCCAACAAGTTTTCCAAATACGGCGTATACGTTTCATAATGCGCACTCAAATGGCTTGCCTGCTGCAAAGTAATAACGTCCCAATCATCACTGATAAGAAGCTGCTTTATTGATACTGTTAAACCAGGACAATCCCCGTTGTATTCAAACGCGTAATCCGCTTTATCTTCCAAAGAATTAAGATAATGCCTTCTCAATGAACACCCACCAATATCCAAATTTACAGTCTTAAATGTATCCCCTTCTTTTTTTGCTAATCTATACAAATATCTTTGTGCGTCTTGCGAAAAGCTATTGCCTATGGATAAAATCTTCATTTTTCGTCGTTTTCACAACCTCCTTTTCAACTTTACAATAATTATAACAAAATTAACCCAAAAAAACAAGTATATTATTGAATTTTTTACGGATGTATGGTATTTTCGACACCCTAACAGGGTTCGTCGGAGCGTGTTGCCGAAAACTTCGTTTTTCCCTCGCGTGAACAATGTTTCCCTTTATGTTCGTGCCACAAAAAAAACGCACCCACAAAGGGTGCGTTCGCGTGGTGCGGACAAAGGGACTTGCGCCTTTAGCGGCGCGCCCCGCTCGGCAATTATCAATTGCCGCCTTTGCCATCATCTTTATCCTTATCCAAGCTTCGCAAGGCAAAGCGTTTTGCTCTCACAAAACGGCTCCCACCCTCAAATCCCTTCGTATTCGTGCATATCGAAAAATAGGCGACACCCTACTTGGGCATCGCCTATTTTTTGTGTAAGATAACCAATTTTGATACAATTTCAAAATGGGTTCATTTTTAGAGTGAATGGGTTCAAAAATTTTCGCCTTATGGGTTCACTTTCTTCGACAATGGGTTCAAACGCCCTAAAAATGGGTTCACTTCTATTTTTTAGAATTTATAAGCGCAAAAAATAATAATTTCCATCGTAATACAATTCATTAGCTTTATAAACTTTTGATATCTTACCTAAATTCGGCAAAGAGAAATGATAAGGGTGATAGGATTTTAATACTTCGTAGTTCTTGCCATCAATTTCTCGTTCTCCCACAATTTCTTCACACGCCCTATCTATCGCAATTCTAAATTCTGTTTGATAGCTATAACTTATATTTTTACGAAAAATACAATCCGACCAATCATCACTCACAAAGCAATCCTTAAAATATCGATACGGCAAATAATTTATACAACCATACGCCGCGCGATATTCATCTTTATTTGCTAAAAAGTATTCTAAAAAAGATTTATACTCAAAAAGCACTAAACAACCATTCTCCAAGTCGTCATCGAAAAAATCTTCAAAGAGCCGTTCATCAAGTTTGATTGTATTATTTTTAATGTCATTATCTTCAATCGCAGTACAACACCAAACAGGACGATTTCGATTTTTATACATAAGGTGTGTCGGGGATGCAAGCCCCTCATATTTATCTAATTGCTTGCCTTTTTTTTCTTCCATTAACGCATAATACATAGCAGCGTTCATGTATAAACCTTTCGTCAACAAATATTCTAAATGTTCTTCTTTTATAAATTTAATTAAGTATTTTGGCATTTCAATTTTTCCTGTAACAATAAAGTAATTTATTCCCAATACAATTTAGGCAACTCACCGTCAACAATAATCCAAACGGCAGTTGGATCGTTTTTCAAATTTTCCTCATTTGTATATTCATTAAATATATTATTGTCTAAATAAAAACTTCTTTTATAAAATTCGGCTGCTTCGATTTTTGTTCCATTTGCACCATATTCTCCGCCTAAATAGGGATAATGCGGAATTTTTAATTCATTATTTGTATAACAATTATTTATGCTACATACATAATTAGAATCATCGCTCTGTATGCCACTTATGGTAAATATATAAGTGGTAACAATTGTGATATTGCCCATCGCCACACAAGAATTGAAAGTATTATTTTTTCCAATACCCACAATACCACTCAATTCCCGTCGACTCTTTGATTGTATATCCATTTCGATGTTTGTATAGCACTTTTCTAAAGTAGACGAATCGCTTTTCCCTACAATTCCACCCACTACGGTTGTACCATTTACCACATCATTATTTGACATATGTATAGTTCCGATAACATATGAATTTGTAATTTTCCCTAAACTGCTAAAACCTGACACACCGCCTAAACAAGTCAACGAACTTACTTCACTTGTTTCTATAATCTTAACATCTAATTCCACTCGGGATGCATTAATCTCACCATTTACATTAAATGCGCAAATTCCACCAATACAACTATCTTGCACGGTCTCATTAAATTCTAAAAGCACCGAACAATTAGAAATCAATCCTTTATTATATATGAGCATTCCCCCATAAACAATTTGATAATCTTCAACATTTAAGCAGGATGCAATTTTACAATTTTCAATTATTAAATTTTTTATAGTCCCTTCATTTGAAACGAACAACGAATTTTCACTATTTTTTAAAGTATATCCATTCCCATTTAAAACGCCTAAAAAGTTTTCAATAGACACCACTTCTTTGCCTGTAAAATCCAAATCGTTCTTTAATATGTAAATACAGTCATTATTTGAGTTAATAAGATTAAAATCATCAACGGTTTCTATCTCTTTTTCCCACTTCGCATATAAAATAAAATCTTGCTCATTTAACGAAATCTCATATACCCCCTGTTCTTCAAGAATTGTATTTTCTCCTTTATTTTTTGTCCAGCCAACAAACTTAAAACCATTTTTTATAAAGCCGTTTTTATTCAACGTAATAGTTGTACCGATTTGAACTATTTGTTCTTTTGTTTCCCCGCCATCACTACCATTACCGTCATACCGAATGGCAATTTTTATTTCTTCCCATTTAGCATATAAATTTAATTTTTGACTTTTTTGCAAAATTACGCTCGTAAACATTTCTCCGCTATAATCTTCATTAAAATACCAGCCCATAAATTTATAGCCACTTCTCGATGGGGTGGGAAAATTTGAAACTACCAAAGTCGTTTCGGAATAATATTCGTAATTTTCAATTTTATCATCATATGAATAATTTAATGTAACTTGACAATCTTTCGGTGCATTTTCCAACTTTATTATTACACTTTCACTTTTAAGAATTTTACCATTATGTATAATTAACTTTAAATCTTTTATAGCAACATCTTTTCCTACTTCGAAAAACAAATAATACTCTTTTGTTACTGTAACTGATTGGCTTATATCATTATAACCATTAGCATAACCTTTCACTATGCTTTGTTGATTAATTTTAGCCCCATTGTATGTGAGCCATACATCCGTAGCATCTGCTTTAAAGACTTCTGAGCTACCATTATATACACGAAGACCAATAACCAAAAATTTATCATCAGTAGTATAATTGTAAAACCCATCTGAAATTTGATATTTTTCTTTACATTCATATATTTCAAATGAAACCCCAGTTTCAAAATAAGCTGTTTCATTCATAAAGATTTCATTTGAAATTGCGGATGATTCGCTGTCATTTGCATTTTCACAGCCAATAAAAAATACACCAAATACAATCAGAAATAAAAAACATAAAAAGAAATTAAAAATACGATTTTTCATAAAACAACCACTCCTTCTAAATATAAAAAATGCGCCCCATAAAGAGACGCACGAAAAACGCATCTCTCAATGTTGCTACACATCTGCCCAAGCAGGGGAAGAGAGAATACATTTTTACCAAAATAGTATTCTCCCCAGCAAGGGCGTTATTCAGATGTGTAGCGTATTTAGTATATCATTTTCAAGGTTAATTGTCAATGAATTTGGGTGTCTTCGCTTAATCAAATATAAGGGTTGTTGATAAAATTCCAAATATTTCCCATATTCAAAGTTGTATCCACTTTTATCATCTTTTGAACCTTTATCTTATTTTTATCAGACAACTTATCAAAATCTTTTCGTATTTCTTCTACTTTATTTTTCAATTTAGCTAAAAACTCGGCAAATTCCCTATCTTCATTCATCATAATATCTCTCCTGTTTTCTTTATATTATACCATATATTGACAAAAATTTCAAGCCTTTGCTTGGGCTAATAATGGACTAATCGTGGACACAATTTTAACGATTACACCCATACTTTTAATGATTTGGGCATCTTTTTAACGATTGCCCATAATTTTAACGTTTACCCCATAATTTTAACGATTAGGTTGCGTAAAAAAAGTAGGCGCAACCAAAAAGCAGGGTTTTGACGATAATTTCTCTTTCAAAACCCTGCTTTTTGCCGTTTTTATGTAAAAAAGACGGTAATTTTGATACTTTTCTTGTATCAAAATTACCGTCCAATCCTGGTGCGGACGAAGGGATTTGAACCCACACGGTGTTACCCACAGGAACCTGAAACCTGCGCGTCTGCCAATTTCGCCACGTCCGCGTATTCTTCGAAAATCGCTTTTATACGATTTCCGTCTTTTGTATTGCCCCGTCCTTGCGCTCTATCTTCCAGGCTTTTCCGCCGCTCGATACGCTACCGACAATTTCTCCGTCCTCGATAATGAGAGCCGCGTTGTCTTCAATTCCGTAAGCACAGTCGAAATTATAGCATACAATTTCGTCAAAGTCAAGCATTCTCGAGCCGTAATGCGGGGAAATTTTCCCTTCAATCCAACCCAAACCTTCAAACATCGCGTACTTGTCCCCTTCGCCAAGCGCCGCTTCGGAATCCGTGTAAATATCCGTAAACCAACAAATCGCGCCCGCCGAAAGTCCTGCGATAATCACGCCTCGCTCGTATGCGGCTTTGAGAAACTCTAATAAGCCCGTTTTCTTCCAATGCTCGATCATAAACACGGTGTCGCCGCCACCCACGTAGATTAAGTCCGCCTTTTCAAACTTGGCTTTCATTTTTTCCATGTCTACGTCCTTAAACACGGTGAGCGCAACGTCCGTTTTAATATTGAAAATCCCCGTATATACCTTGTGGAAGGTATTATAATAGGGCATAAAATCATGGCTGGCAGTAGGAATAAACAGCGCGTTTGCCCTGTTTTCCCCTGCGTGCTCTTTTGCGAGCGTCGCGAGATATTCGTCGATTTTGAGAGTCGTTCTCTCGCGGAGTTCCCCACCGCCTATCGCTATGATCCGTTTCATCTTCCTTTTCCTTTCGTTTATCTTGCAATAATCGAGTTTACCTTCTCAATCGCGCCATCGAGCGTTTTGATTGCTTCCGACACGCTTTCTTCAAAGTCTTGCATGGAAACGTACCCTTCCGACGCCGTATTGACAAGCTTCGTCGCAAGCGCGTCTAAACTATTCGCTACCCCGTCAAAAAGCATTTCCTTCTTCACTTCCACCACTTGCAAGACGTACCAAGTCGCTTCTTCCACGCTTGCCGCGAGTTTAAGCAGCTTCGTCGAGCCCAAGAAGGGGACTTTGTGCTTTGCCGCAAGCAATTTTTCCGCGCACGTTTTCGATTTCACGATTTGTTTTTTGACAAATTCAAAGCGGAGTTCTTTTCTCGTTCTGCGTTTTCTCAACCCAAGCACCAGCACCGCGACAAAAATGATGGCAAAGCATATGCCGTAGTGCAAAATCATCTTCGCCGCTGCTGACGAAATCAACAATCCATACAACATACGCTTACACCCCCTTATCCGATTTTACCACGTGCACGTCGAGCGTGTCGTAGGGCACTTCGATACCGTTTTCACGGAAGAGTGTGATAAAGCCTTCGAGCAAATCAAATTTTACGCTCCAAAAATCTTCCACTTTCGCCCAAACGCGAAGGGTAAAATCGAGCGAGCTCGCGCCGTACTCCGTCAAACGGAAGAAAGGGGCAGGGTCTTTTGCAATACGCTCGTCTTTCGCAACGTAGTCCAAAACGACCTGCTTTACCTTGTCCACGTCCGAATCATAGGACACGGAAAGCACCATATCCAATCTACGAACGGGAAGCTTGCTATAATTGATAATCGTCGAGCCGAACACCGTATTATTCGGGATAATGACCGTCAAATTATCCGTTGTGAGAAGCTTTACGCTAAACAGCTTGATTTCCTTGACCGTACCCGACGTACCGCCGATATCCACGAAATCCCCTGCCTTGAAAGGTTTGGTGAAAATCAGCAAAATACCGTTCGCCAAAGACGCGAGCGTGCTTTGCAAGCCGAGCGCAACGGCAAGCATTACGGACGAGAGCCCTGCAATGATGCCTTCCGTCGAGAATCCAAGCGCCGCGATAAAGATAATGAATAGTACCGTGTACGCGATGAGTGACACAATCGCCGTGATAAAGGATGCCGCAGAGTTGTCAATCTTACGGCTCTTCGTCGACGTCTTTTTGACGATTTTCTTGACGATCGAGATTGCCAAAACGCCCACGCACAGCACCACGAGCGCAACGGCGATAATCTTGCCGTAGCCGTCTGCAAAGTCCCAAACGGCGGACTTAATTTGTTTCCAAAGTTCTTTCATTTTTTACGATTCCTTATTTCGTACCGAAAAGTCTATCCCCTGCGTCTCCGAGCCCAGGCAAGATATAACAATGCTCGTTGAGCTCTCTATCCACCGCCGCTACGTACAAATCCACGTCGGGATGGTCTTTCAAAATACGGCGTACGCCTTCGGGCGCGCTGACCAAGCAGCAAAGCTTAATCTTAGTCACACCGCGTTTTTTCAGCATAGAAATTGCGTCGGACGCGCTACCGCCCGTTGCGAGCATCGGGTCAACGACAATCAAAATACGTTGTTCCGCATCGGCAGGGAGTTTGCAATAGTATTCGACGGGTTGACAAGTTTCATGGTCGCGATACAAGCCGATATGCCCGACTTTTGCGTTGGGAATAAGCTTTTGCACCCCCGAAACCATACCCAAGCCTGCACGCAAAATGGGAATAATCCCCACCGCCTTGCCTGATACGGCATAGCATTTCGCCTTTTCAAGCGGCGTATCTACGAGCACTTCTTCCAAAGGAAGGTCTTTCGTCGCCTCATAAGTGAGCAGCATCGCGATTTCTTCCGCAAGCTCCGCAAACTGCTTGGTCGTCGTGTTGATATCACGCAAAATCGCAAGCTTATGCTCGATAAGCGGATGCTTTACGTGATGAAATTTTGGATTTTGATAAAATTCGTGTACCATAAGTATTCCCCTTTTACGGTTTATTTACAATATTTTTCTTCGATTGCTTTAATTTTTGCGATACGCCTATCGTGGCGCTCACCGCCTTCGTATTCGCAGGTCAAAAAGGCGCTTACCATCTCTTCCATCAAGCCAACGCCCACAACCTTTTCCCCAAACGCAATCATATTCGCATCGTTATGATAACGGGTGTATTTCGCGCAGTATACGTCGTGACAATGCGCACAGCGAACCCCAGGGACTTTATTCGCGACAATCGATACGCCGATCCCCGACGAACAAACCACGATTCCGCGTTCGCATTCTCCGCTTGCCACCGCTTCCGCGGCTTTCAAAGCAAAATCGGGATAATCGCAAGAATCGCTCGTATACGTGCCGAAATCTTGGACTTCGTGACCGAGCTTTTCCACGTAGGAAATCACCGCTTTTTTCAAATTGATACCACCATGGTCGCATGCAACTGCAATTTTCATATTCTTTACTCCTTCCTTTCCGTCGAATTAGTTTCGTCGTTGTTCTCTATCTTTTTCCGTCTGCCGCGCTTTTTGGGAAGAATCGCATGCTCGCGCAAATGCAATTTTTCAATGAGCATCGGCATACCTGTTGCCAATAACGCATACACGTAGCGATAGCACTCGATATCCTTGCCGTAAGGATCAAGCACGTCGCTGCCCGTCAATTCCGCAAAGGAATAGACGTTATTTTCAATCTCTTCCACACCCAATTTACGCAAGACGCTCCAACGCATATCCATCAAATAATCGCGGTGTTTTTCCGTCATGCATACGATTGCGAATGCGTCGCGAAGAAGCGCAGGCGTGATTTTTTTCGACTTAAACATTTCCACGTTAATGCCGTTTTCCTGCAAAACCAACGCGGACTTGGGATTGATGGTGTCCCCACGCTTTGCCGCAGTACCTGCGGACGTGACCGTGAAGCCACCGAGCTTTTGCGCTTTTAACGCCTTATCGAGCAGCTTTTCCGCCATGGGAGAGCGACAGGTATTGCCTGTGCATACGAATATGATTTTTTTCTTCTTTGGTGCGCTCATCTCGTACCTGCCTACCCTTTTTTTTCGTTAGTGCTTTATATCCGACGACGTACAAGCCTTTCTCAAACGGTTTAATACGCCCACCATTACGCCGCTTTTTTCCGTCGGCTCAATGGTAATAAGTACGTCGCAAACCTTTTCCGCTTTCCGCAAGAGCTCGTAAAGCCTTGCCGCCATTTCGCTTTCCGTCCTGCCAAGATTGAGCGTTTCCACGCCGCTTTGCTCGAAAAGCATTACGAATTGTTCTTCACAAAGCGCGGCTACCCGTTTCCCTGCAAGCTTTTCTTTGACGCATTCGGCTACTGCCCTTTCAAGCTCGTTTGCCGTAAACAAACGGGTTTGGCAACGGGGGGAATAGTGCTTATACAGCACCCCCGGACTTTTCACCTTTTCTCCCGACTGAAAATCGGGCGTGTACTCACCGCAAGCCCCGACGACTTTGGCAATCATCTCTCGCGTAATCAAGCCGGGACGCAAAATCACGGGGATATCCCCCGTTACGTCGCAAACGGTACTTTCAATCCCACCTTCGCAAGCGCCGCCGTCCAAAATCAAAGGGATCTTGCCCTCAAAATCGTCGTAGACGTGCTCTGCACTTGTGGGCGACACGTGCTTGGATAAATTCGCACTCGGCGCGACCATGGGTATGTCCAACGCCCGCAAAAGCGCTTGTGCACCTTCGTGCGCAGGTACTCGGATTGCAAGTGTGTTCAGTCCGCAAGAAACATATTTACTCACTTTCCCCGTCGACGGATAAACGAGCGTCAACGGACCGGGCAAAAAGGCTTCACGCAGTTTTTTTGCATACGGCGGATCGTAATCGATAATTTTCGATAAATCGTAATCGCTGTGCACGTGCGCTATCAAGGGATTGTCGTTCGGTCTACCCTTGACCTCAAAAATCTTTTGCACCGCTTGATCGTCAAACGCGTTGCCCCCCAAGCCGTACACCGTTTCCGTAGGAATCGCAACCACGCCGCCCGAGAATATTAAATTTTTCGCTTCCGCAATACTCTCTGCGGTGATGGTTTTGATTTGTGTTTGCATAATGAAAATTTAGATTTATTGTTAGAATATGGCGCGCATACTCTTTACACCAAAAACGGTGGAGCTGCGAGCAAGACAAGAAAAACGCAAGCTTGACGCCGTATTGCGACGCATATACGCCGTTTTTACTCGAAGGGAATTTCGTCGTCTGCAAGCGTTAAAGCACTCTTTCTCATCGGGGGCTCGGGTACGCCGTGATCGTAATCGTCTTCGGGCGCTTCGTATTCCACGTCGTCGTCATACTGCACAGGCTGTACACCGTATTGCGGGGGTTCGTCGTCGCGGTTTTGTTCGTCTACGTCCACGAACTTCGTGCATTCGCCGATGAATTTCAAGGAAACTCTGCCCTGTTCACCGCCACGGTGCTTGGCAAGAATCAACTCCGCCGCGCCTTTGACGATTTTGCCCGATGCGATTTCTTCCGCCGTTGCAACGGCTTCGGGACGGTTGATGAACATTACGATGTCCGCGTCTTGTTCGATTGCGCCCGATTCACGAAGGTCGGAAAGGGTAGGCTCTTTGGACTGAATACGGCGGAGCTGGGAAAGCGCGATAACGGGCACGCCAAGCTCCTTTGCCATAATCTTCAAGTCACGGGTGATCGACGCGATTTCTTGTTGTCTATTTTCCGCGCCTGCCATCTTGGAATCCCCACTCGACATAAGCTGGATATAGTCGATCATGATCATATCGAGATTGCCGCTCGCCGATTTCAAACGGCGGCACTTGGACAAGATTTCCGCAGGCGTAACGCGCGAGGAATCGTCGATATAGATTTTGCTCTTCTTCAACTGATCGCTTGCAAGCATAAGCTTTTTCCATTCTTTTGCGTCAAGAGCGCCGTCGAGGGCTTTTTGCATACTCACCTTTGCGTACGAGCAAATAAGTCTTTGCACGATTTCGCTTCTCGGCATTTCGAGCGAGAATACGGCGCAGGTTTTGCCTGCGTTCAAAGACGCATGCTCGACCAAGTTCATAGCGAGCGACGTTTTACCCATACCGGGACGAGCCGCCAGGACGATAAGCGCGCCCGGCTGTAAGCCGTGCGTCATTCTATCCAGACGCTTGTAGCCCGTCGGTACTCCCTTAAAGGAGTTCGGGTCGGACTGCAATTTTTCGAACTTTTGCAAAACTTCCCCGATGATATCCCCTTCGTTCATGCCCAAAAGCACCGAGCGTTCGGATTGCTGGGAAATATCGTAAATCGTCTTTTCCGCAAAGGAAAGAGAAGTCTTTTCGTCCGTGTTTTTCATTGACGTTTCAATGATTTTTCTCGACGCACGAATGAGCTTACGGTTGATGCTATCACGCGTGATAATGTCGTAATACGACTTATAATTCGCCGCGGACGGCGTGAGCTGGGTAAGCTCGGTGAGATAGACGATACCACCAGCCTTTTCAAGTGCGGCTTCACTTTCGAGCTGATCGGATACCGTGACGATATCGACCGGTTTTCTATCGTTGAAAACCTTGCTCATCGCACGTAAAATCAGCTTATGCGAGTCTTGGTAAAAATCCGCCTCGGAAAGCTTATCGATAAGCTCCGATGCGATTTCGTTGTCGATTAAAAGACAACCCAAAAGCGCCATTTCCGCGTCGCGGTTATAGGGCATCGTATTGATTTCGTTTGCCATAGTGTTTCCCCTTTTATGTTCGGCGGCAGCGTTTCAACGCGTACACGCCCATCTCTTTCGTTTATTTTGTAGCCTTGAAAATCAAAGCAAGCTCTTAAATTCTTCCAAGGTGTCCTTGAATTCCTGCATCGCCGCTTCAAAAGGCGCTTTCGTCGTTAAGTCTACGCCTGCTTTTTGCAAAATACTTACGGGGTCGGTACAACCGCCCGAAGAAAGGAACTCAAAATAATCCTTTACCGCGCTTTCCCCTTCACTCAAAATGCGCTTCACAATCGAAAGCGCGGATACAATCCCCGTCGCGTATTTGTAGACGTAGAAGGAATTGTAAAAATGGGGAATTCTCGCCCATTCGTACGCGATTTGCGGATCGTGGATCACGCCGTCGCCGTAGTAATCTTTATTGAGCTGATAGTAAACTTCGCTTAAATTTTCTTTCGTCAAAGCCTCTCCTGCTTCCGCTCTCGCGTGTGCGATTTGTTCAAACTCCGCAAATTGCGTTTGGCGGAACAAGGTCGCACGGAACATATCCATATAATAGTTGAGCAGGTATTTCTTAAAATTGATATCCGTGCTCGTCTTATACAAGTGCTTCAATAAAAGCACTTCGTTGACGGTGCTTGCAATCTCCGCAAGAAAAATCGTATAGCTTGCCTTGGAATAGGGCTGCGCTTGCACCGATTTGTAGGTATGGAGCGCGTGCCCCATTTCGTGTGCGATGGTGAAAACGTCCGTCGTCGTCGGTTGATAATTCAAAAGCACGTACGGGTGCACGTCGTAGATCCCTGCCGAGTACGCGCCGCAACGCTTGCCTTCGTTTTCGCAAACGTCAATCCAACCCTTTTCTTTGCCCATTCGAAGCAACTCTTGATACTCCTTGCCAAGAGGCGCGAGTCCTTCAATCACGAGCTCGTACGCTTCCTCGAACGAGATTTTGATGTCCGCATCCGCGACAAGAGGCATGTGCACGTCGTATAAATGCTGTCCTTCCAAGCCCAATACTTTTTTGCGCGTGGAAATATAATCGTGCATCAAAGGCAAGGCACCGTGTACCGATTCAATCAAGTTTTCATATACGATTCCGTCTACGTCTTCGTTATGGAGCGCCATATCCTTGCAACTTGCAAAATTGCGGACGGTCTTATAGAAAACGTCCTTTTTTACGTTGCTAAAATAAGTCTGCGCAATCGAATCAATCAAGTTGATATACGCTTGATAATATTTTTCGAACCATTCCTTACGCTCTTCGCGATTTTCCGAATGCAACACCACGCCGTACGTGCCGTGGCTCATTTGCGTTTCTTCGCCGTTGAGCTTTGCCATAGGCAAATTCAAGTTCGCGTTGTTGAGCATGGAAAATACGCTTTGGAAATCCCCCATAACGTCGCTGCCAAGCGCGAGCAAGCGCTCTTCCGCTTCACTCAAAACGTGCGCTTTGGATTTCAACACCGAGCGGAGCTTGTAATCATAGTCCGCAAAATCGGGGTCGGCGATAAAGTCCTGCAAAACCTTTTCGTCGAGCGAAGTAAGCTCGGGGTCAACGAAGGACAAACGCGCAAAAATTTGCGGAAACAACGCGCTGATTCTCGCGTGCTTGGACGTATACTTGGAAATGCGCAAATCCTCGTCGTGGCGCATGTGCGCGTAAAGATACAGCCTTTCCAAGCGACGGGAAATCTCGTCAGTGAGCCGCAAACAAGCAAGCAAATCGACTTTATTGGACAGCTTGCCCTTGAACGCGTCGAAATCATATTCCGCATACGTTTCTTCTACTTTTTTATACTCTTCATCCCAAGCCTCGTCGCTTTCAAAAACGTCCGTAAGCTTCCATTTCAAGTTTTCAGGGACTTCCTTTCTTTCCAACATATCTGATATTTCCTTTTAAGTTGCAATTTTACGTTCCGCCCAAAAAGGACGGAGATGCGAGCAGTTCAAGGCGCCGCGAAGGAGCGTACCGAGTAGTACGTGACTGAGCGGCAACGCCGAAATGCGACGCATATACGTTCTTTTTTAGTTTTTGAAGCTGTGAATGGGGGCAGGTATATTCCCACCGCGATTGATGAGTCTCGACGAGTCGCAATTATGCACGGGCATAATGGGCGCACGGCCGAGCAAACCGCCGAAATTGACCTGCTCGCCAACACCCTTATTCGGTGCAGGGATAATACGAACCGCCGTCGTTTTATTGTTGATCATACCAATCGCCGCTTCGTCCGCAATCATCGCGGAAATCGTCGTAGCAGGCGTGTCGCCGGGGATTGCAATCATGTCCAAGCCCACGCTGCAAACGCAGGTCATCGCTTCGAGCTTATCAAGGGTAATCGCGCCCTTTTCCGCCGCCCGAATCATACCGATATCTTCGGATACGGGGATAAACGCGCCCGAAAGCCCGCCCACGCGTGAGCTTGCCATTACGCCGCCCTTTTTCACCGCGTCGTTGAGCATCGCAAGCGCCGCCGTCGTACCGTGACCGCCCACCGTTTCAATGCCGAGCTCTTCCAATATCGCAGCAACCGAATCGCCTACCGCAGGCGTGGGCGCAAGGGACAAGTCCACAATGCCAAACTGCGCGTTCAAGCGTTTTGCCGCTTCCTTGGCAACAAGCTGCCCTGCACGCGTAATTTTGAATGCTGTACGCTTAATCATTTCCGCCGCGTCCGTTAAGTCCGCGTCGGGAATTTGCTCTAATGCGTGCTTTACAACGCCGGGGCCGGAAACGCCTACGTTGATGACCGTATCCGCCTCGCCTACGCCGTGGAAAGCGCCTGCCATAAAGGGGTTGTCCTCCACCGCATTACAAAACGCCACGAGCTTCGCCGCGCCGATACCGTCCGCATCCTTGGTCAAAAATGCCGCTTCTTTGAAAATTTCGCCAAGCATTTTCACCGCTTCCATATTGATACCCGACTTCGTCGAGCCGACGTTGACGGACGCACAAAGGCGTTTCGTCGTCGCCAAGACTTCGGGAATCGTGCGAAGAAATACTCTTTCATAGTCCGCCAAGGACTTATGCACAAGCGCGGAGTAACCGCCTAAAAAGTCGATACCAAGGGTTGCCGCCGCATCGTCGAGCGCTTTGCCCACAAGGGGCGCTTTTTCGGGGAATGCCGCCGTAATCAAGCTCACGGGCGTGACGGAAACACGTTTATTGACGATGGGAATACCGTATTCCCCCGAAAGATCGGAAGCGGTTTTTACAATGTTTTCCGCTTTCTTACAAACCAAATCGTAGACCTTTCTCGCCGTTTCTTCTGCACTATCGCGAATGCAGCCGAGCAGGGAAATCCCCATCGTAATCGTGCGGATATCCAAATGCTCCTTCTCGACCATTGCAATCGTTTCTAAAACGTCGTTATTGCTAAACATATCCTTTTCTCCTACGCCTTATACGTTATGCATTGCGTTGAAGATATCTTCGTGCTGCATATAAATTGCCATACCGATTTGTTTGCCCATTTCCGCGCATTCTTTTGCGAGCACGGAAAGCTCCGTTTTCGCTTCGCTCATATCTACGATCATAATCATCGCGAAATATTCCCCCATAATCGTTTGGGAAATATCTTCGATATTTACGCCGCGTTCCGCTAAAAATGCGCTGACCTTTGCAATGATACCCTTCTTGTCTTTACCCGTGACGGTGACGACTGCTCTCATACTTATGTTTCTCCTTTCTTTTTCTCTCAATATCCAGCTTATTCTTCCGTTGTTTTCTCAATCAATTTTTCCGTTTCTTTGACGGATTCTAAGGATTCTTGATAATCCTCGTCCACTTCTTCGAATTCGAGCGCCTTCTTCGTGATGATGTGGTACTGAATCACGAAGTTGCTTTGCACGATATATTGCACGTAATCGCCGCTGTCAAACTCGGGCAAAGGCATTTCGGGATCAAACCACGCTTCGCGTTCTCTCCATTCCTGTTTCTTTTTGTTCCACGTTTCAAACACGCAAGCCATAACGTCGATATTGTCCTTTTGCAAGCTCTTTTCATCGAAACAATAGAAATAGTTTTTCTCTTCGTTTTTCAAGCCTTCCGAAACGTAGGTGAGCATACGATAATACCTTCTCACTCTGCTCCACTTGATTGCCAAATACGGGAAGGCAAACACGATATAAAACACCGTTGCGATATATACCGTCCACTTCATCGGTTTTGCCTGTGACGCACCGTAAGGCAAGCCCATATAATAAATCCAACAAGCAAGACTCAAAATCAAGTACGCGAAGGTAATCGACATAAAGAACCAAAAAATTCTTCTCTTTTGCTTGTAGGTCTTCAAAAAATAAGCGTCATTGTATACGGAAACCATTTTTCTATTCTTCCCCTTTTATTTCGTGATAAAAAGTACGCCGAGCGTGTTTTTGCCGCAATGGCTCGTGACAATCGACCCTGCGACCGTTTCGATCACTTCGTCAAACTCGAACAATTCCTCCACCTTTTCCTTCGCCGCGTCCACGAACACTTGATCCGCCGTGGAATGGGTGATAAAGCAACGAGTCTTGTCGTAATTGGGATATTGATTCTTCAAATCCTCTACGTACTGTTTTAAGTAAACTTCGGGCTTACCGCGATATTTTTTGCCAGGTACGAGCTGCCCGTCATCCATATAAATCAAGGGGTGGATTTTGAACATTGCCGCCACCGTCTTGACCATACCCGACACTCTACCGCCCTTGTGCAAGTAGTCTAAGCTATCGGGCACGAAGGAAGTATTGACCTTTGCACGTAACGACAAAATTTCTTCTTCGATTTCGTCCACGCTCTTGCCCTCGTCGCGCAAATCCGCCGCCTTCATCACGAGCAAGCCTTGCCCCGTAGAAAGGGCTTTGGAATCGATGACGCGCACTTTGCCGCCGAAGCTTTCCGCCGCCTGCTTTGCCATATTATGCGAGCCCGAGCTCTTTGCGGAAATGTTGAAATGGATCAAAAAATCGTAGCCCGCTTCCAATTCCGCCTTGAAAAATTCTTCGTAATCGCCGATACTCGGCGCGCTCGTCTTGGGCAAAATACCCGTTTCCTTAACGAACTTAAAAATGTCGGTAGGCGTAATATCCACGCCGTCGTGATAGGATTTATCGTCTAAGGTAACCTGCAAGGGCAAAATACCAATATTTCGTGTTTCCACCAAACTGTTTAAGTCACAAGTACTGTCCGACGTAATACGAATTTTCATAATTATTCACTCCTTTTTTCTCGTTTAGAAAAGTAAAAAATCAAAAAATTTGCGATACTTGACCGCCCAATCGGGTACGATCCCGTAAATTTCATCAAAGGTATATAAACTATTTTCTAAGTGCGAATAGCCTTCTTTATACCGACTATCCATACTGATATTCCGATTGTCGCCAAGGAAGAAAATCTCGTTTTCCCCCACGACGTATTCCGCAAAATCATAAACTTCACGGCTTATCTTATAATAGGCATACGGCTCATTCAAATTCACCCAT
Organism: Clostridiales bacterium; assembly: GCA_015071005.1. GTDB lineage: Bacteria > Bacillota > Clostridia > Christensenellales > Borkfalkiaceae > Scatosoma. Next base: position 42,594 of record SVIG01000010.1, read on the forward strand.
TCCGACGTGCCTACATAACAAATGGATATTTGCCCGTCCTTGCACTTAACCTTATCCCCTTCAATCGCAATCAACCGCTTGATTAAAAAGGAAACTTGATCTTTTGGATGCGTTCTATTATACTCGATAATTTCGGGGTGTTTGCTCACGTCCAAAACAATGATGTCGCCGCGCTTGGCTTCCCTGCCGTCGTCCACGTACTCCATAAGCAGCTGCTGTCCGTCCGCAAGCGTCTTGTCCATCGACGCGCCGTCCACCACTACGCCGCCGTAATTGCTCGTGAAATAATGCCTTACGCCAAACACCGCCAAAACACAGCAAAGCGCCACGATGAGCAACCACCACCAAGAGCTTTCTTTTTCCCCAAAGCGGCGTTTATATAATTCACTTTCTCGTAAATCTCTCGTATCCACGCTTACTCCTTTGCCTGTCCTACCCCGCTCACCGCGCGTTTTTTGAGCTCGTCGCGCGTTAAGTTTACGTACTTGCCGCAGGTAAGACATTGAAGCTTAATATCCGCGCCAATCCGCGCGATTTTCCATTCCTTACCGCCGCAGGGGTGTATCTTTTTTAAGGTAATTTTATCATCAATTTGCATAATCGTTTTTTGTTTGTGCATTGAACGCTATACGTTCGTGAATTGCGTGTGCAACACGCGTGAATTTTCGCTTCGCTCCGTGAATTTCATTACCCGGTAATGCGTTAAGGAATTATTTATAATTTTTCCGCAACGAATTGCTTTCAGCGAAAGCAATTCACGAGAACCTATTGCTCTCAATTCACGCCAGCTTTGCTGGCAATTCACGCAAATTCATTTGCAATTCACCCTTTATTAACTAAAGCCAAAGTATGTTCGTGATCGCAAACTCCGTTTCTTCGCCCGCGCAATCAAACAATAGCGCGCTCCCTTTATAGAAGTTCGTCAAAGGCATACCGCTCTTTTCGCCCTTGAAATCCGCCGCTTTGAGAATCATTCTCTTCCATTTCCCGCCGCCTTTAATCGGCACTTCACAGCTATAAAGCTCCGAGCCTGCGCCCATGTCCGCTACTTCAATGGAAATCTTCAATTCCTGCGATACCGCCGAGTAGGCGTCGAATTCCAAGAACGCGTTTTCATCGGGAATATAACGCGGCGAGCTGATTTTATAGGTCTTGATTCCGCCCACCGAGTACGCGCCGTAAATACCGCCGTACCCTATCACTTTTTTGGGGATTGCTTCCCGTTCCAAGAAAATACCGCCGATGGAATAATCCTCGTGCTGCGCCACGCCGAACGTGTCCATTCCCTTGCCTTGGAAAAGCATACGGCTCTTCACCGCGTTCTTTTGTACGTTCGTCAAACGCTTGGATACGATTTTCGACATCACCTTAAAGCCGTTGATATATTTTGCATATGCGTAAACGAACACCGCGCTCGCGCCTGCAAACGGTTTTACCGTACAATGCGCCGTACTGTTTTTTACCGAGCGACCGTCGATTTTTGCAATTTGACGCCATTCGCGATACGCAGGCTTCGTGTTCACGTCCGCTTCCGCGTAGTAAACGCCCGCTTCTTCCAAGAGTCCTTCTTTATCGCAATGAACGGTAATATCCAAGCCGTTTTCCCCTTCGCCTATCGTCACGTTTAAGGTTTCGGGAATGTAAATTTCTCTACCCTTCAAATTCCTTTCCAAGAACAGATCCATATCAAAAAGTCCGTTCGGGCCGATACACGCCCCACTTTCGGGCGAGTACACAAGCGCATGATCTTCCTTGCCGCCGATACGGGAATAAGTGTCGTAAGCGCGGTCGCAATCGAAACGATCGTCACGGAGCGCGCAAAGCATTAAAACGGGACATTTCACGTAAGGCGCATAGGACTGCGCTTCCACAGCCGCTATGTGCGCGCGCGTAGCGTCGTTCAAATTTTGCTTGACGTTATCGCCGAATTTGGCAATACTCATAAAGGAATTCCAGCCCGTCGCGTTGATGGGTACACCGCATTTCACGTCGGGGGAAAGCATCGCGTGCCAAGCGATTTCACCGCCCATTCGCACGCCGACAATCCCTACGTTGGAAATATCTTGACGTTCCTTCAAGTATTTTAACGAGTACAGCGCAACGTACGCCCATTCGATCCAAGTCGTCTTATCGGGCGTCGTATTTTCCATGCTGAAAAGCCCCTGCGCTTTTTCGTAATTGCCGTAGCTTAAAGAAGACGGATAAATCGTGCGCATTACCCCTTCGGAGTCGGTAGACATTTTACCGCTGTAATCGGGCATCAGCACCGCATAACCGCGATCCAAAAAATATCCCATCAATTCTTCGTCGTAGGTCTTTCCAACGTCGGGCAAGAGGAGTACGGCAGGAGTCTTGTCTTTTCCATGCGGGCGCGCGAAACGCGCGTAGACGCGCACTCGACCGTCCTTCGCCTCATGGCCGTGGTAGGTTACGTGATGGAATTTGCCGTTGTCCTTATCTTCAAAACCCCACTCGCTCGCGTTGAGTACAAGCCCCGTATTAAATTTTTTCCAAAGAGAAATTGCGCTTAAAATCATATCTGGTTTCTTACCGCTTTTTATTTTTGCTCGCGCGATACTAAAAGCTCGAACGTATATTTTTCGGAAAATCTCGAAAAAGTATTCCAAAACACCTTGCTTTTCTCTTCGAAAACGGGTATAATGTACGTACGTTCTTTTAGGCTTACGCTAAAATTTCGCTACATTATTATACACCATTTCTTTTAGAAATGCAAGATAATGTCGCTCAAAAGCGTAAAATTTTTCCTAATTTACACATTTCAAGGCGGTAATTTTATGGCGTTTTGCTCTTTTTCCAAGGATAACGATAATTCCTACACAATTATCGAAAACAAATTCATTACCAAATATTTGCCCGAAGCGGACGGCTTTGCCGTAAAGGTATACCTTTACGGGCTTTATCTTTGCGAAAACGTTTCCTCCGATTTTAGCGTCGCCTCTATGGCGGAAGTCTTGAAATGCTCCGAAGAACAAATCAAGGCGGCGTTCCTCTTTTGGGAAGATTACGACTTGGTGGAAATCCTCGCGCAAGAGCCTTTGACGGTGCAGTATTTGCCCGTGAAAACCGCGATCGGTCGCCCGAAAAAATCCCGTCACGAGCAGTACGCCGATTTCAACAAGGAATTGCAACGCAAATTCCAAAAAGTGGGCAAGTTCATTTCCGCAGGCGACTACGTCAAATATATGCGGTTTTTGGACGAAAACGACATTCAGCCCCAAGCCTTTTTACTTATCACCGAATACTGTATCAATAAGCAGGGCGAAGCTATTTCCCCTTCCTACGTTTTCAACAAAGCGAAAAAACTCATCAGCGGCGGCTTTACCACCTACGAACAAGTGGAAAAAGAGCTTTCCAATTACAACGCGCACGAAGGCGACGTCATCGCCATCTATAACGCAATGTCCATTTATCAACGCACTCCCGACGAAACGGATTACGCGCTCTATGGGAAATGGACGGAAAAGCTCGGTTTTACCAAAGCGGCTATTGTTTCGGCTGCGCGAAAGCTCAAACGTGGCAGCATGACTTCGTTGGACTTAACTTTGGACGAACTTGCACAAAAGAACAAGCTCCAACCCAAAGAAATCGAGCAATATCTTGTGGATAGAGAATTTTTCGCGTCCCTTACCTTCCGTTTGGGAAGAAAACTCGGCGTGAAAGTGCAAAACCCCGCCGCTTACATCGACGAATACGTCGAAAAATGGTACAATTACGGCTTCGACGAAAGCTCCCTTTTGGATATAGCGCTCTACTGCTTAAAAACGGAGCGCGGCGACTTCGATTCTATGAATGACCTCGTACACGGTATGTTCAAATCGGGTTTTGTAAGCGCGGAAGCCGTCAAGGAATTCCTCAAAGAAAAGAACTCCGAGCTCAAACTTTTGACCAAAATTCAAACCCTTTGCGGCATGAGAAAGAACACCGCGAACCTTGCGATGATCGCTACGTGGCGAGAATGGAAATTCAGCGACGAAATGATTTTAGAAGCGGCAAAACGGAGCGCAGCGAGCGCAAACCCCGTGCCGTATATGAACAAAATCCTTTCCGAATGGAAGCACGGCAACGTCTATGCGGTCAGCGAAATCCCCACGCAAAGCGCAGCGCCCACTCGCGGATTTAGCAATCCTGCGGTGGAAGCGGTCAACGCGAAAGCGGATAGAGAGCGCTATTATGCCCTTCTTCGCGAAAAGGCGCAAACGCGCGCGGACAAATTCTTAAAGAAAGCGAACGGAAACGCGCGCTTTAAGGAAATCACCGCCCTACTTTCGAAAATGGAAATCGCGCTTGCGAAAGCGGAAGTATTCGAGCCGGCAAAGCTTCCAAGCTTGGAAAAGGAAAAATTCGAGCTTTTAAGCGAGCGAAAGACGATTTTACAAACGCTGAAAATCAACGAAGAAGATTTATCCCCTCAATTTGTTTGCAAACGTTGCTCGGACACGGGTTTCTTGCCTAGCGGCGCGGCATGCGATTGCTACAAGACGAACGACTAAACGAAAAAGCGGACCGACGAAACGGTCCGCTTTTATGATAAAAATAATTTTTTTGAAGATTTTTTATAAACCTTGACAAAAACGCTTGCCTTTTTCGAAAAAATACAGTAATATAAATAAGCTTGAATGCAGAGATGTCTGAGTGGTTTAAGGAGCACGATTGGAAATCGTGTGTGCGCCTGAAACGTACCGGAGGTTCGAATCCTCTTCTCTGCGCCACGCAAACGCACCCATTGACGGGTGCGTTTTTTCGTGGCGCAGAGAAGAGCCTTAAGAAACGCCGATTTATCGGAGGTGACGCTTACGCTATTCCGTCGCTACGCTCCTTACGCGCGAGCGCCGTCCGCATCGTTTTATTCTTTCTTCCACTCGCCACTCGGCGGCGTGAAGCTTTGCCAACTTGCTTGGCAATTTTCTCTTCTCTCCCTTTCTAAATCCGCAAACGCACCCATTGACGGGTGCGTTTTTTCGTGGTGCAGAGAAGAGCCTTAAGAAACGCCGATTTATCGGAGGTGACGCTTACGCTATTCCGTCGCTACGCTCCTTACGTGCGAGTTTTCTTCTTTTTGGGGTCTTCTCTTTGCTCAGAATGACAAATCTGTGCTTTACACTTCTCACTCACAATGGTATTGCGTATTGGCAAAACTAAAAACGCCCGAGAATCGGGCGGTTTTCCTGTTTTTAGCCTACCGTGTACGCGTTGAACGCTTTTTACAGTGTTTATTTATCCAAGGATTCGTCCACGATTTCTGCGTCTACTGCGTTTACCGAAACGCTCTTAATACCGTTCATAACGCCGCTCTTGGACTTGTAACCCTCTTCACTCATCGCAATACTTTCGCCATTCGAAGCAATCAAACGATAGCGGTACAAACCAGCCTTATCAAAATAAATTTCAAACTTCGGGCAGGTTTTTGTTTCAGGCTTTTTCAAGGTTTGGTCTTCCACTCTATCTTCCGCAATACATTTTACTGCGTGTTTTCCAACGCTTTCCATGCCTTTCTTGCAAGCACTCTTCGTCGTATAAACCTGCGAAGAAACCGCGATTTTTTCCTTGTTTGCCGCGTATAAACTAAAATTGAAACCCGTAGGCGTTTTCTTGATAACGAATTTTCCCATAATTTTTCTCCTTTGTTTGATTTACTATATTATAACATTCTTTTTCGTTTTTGTAAATAGGGTAAAGAAAAAAAATATCGTTTTTCACCCAAAAACTTTTTCAACGCGTACACGGTATATAGAAAAGCGGAAAACGTTTGAACGTTTTCCGCTTCCTTTTTCTTAAATATCGTATATCTTATCAATCTGTTTCAGTTCGTTAAAGGTATCGATTTCTACAATATCGTCCATCGTGCATTCGCGAATTTGAATTTTATAATTTTCCTTTTTATAATGCAACGCCGTTTGTTCCCAATAACGTTCCTTGCCGCCTGGCGAGAAGAAAACTTCCGCCAAGTCCTTTTCAAGCTGCGCACCGTCCTTTTCGTCCCAATAGGAAACGCCGACCATTTGGTGGCAGTCCTTACCGCCAACCCCCTGCTCGTAAATGACGCCGCTATTGTCCACGCGCAAAAACCAATCGTCCGTCACGTCTACGGGGATACCCAAGAAATTGCTCGAATATTCGTATTTACGGATAATTTTCGGGTTTTTCAAGAGCAAATCCGATTCCAAAACGTACGCGTTTTTAAGCAAATCACGCACGCAATATGCCGAAGAAATATTGTTGCTTTCGTTATACAATTCATTGTCCACAAATTTGATTTGCGGATAAATATGTAAAAGCTGCTCGAACTGTTCGCCAAGATAACCGCGCACCAAAATAATTTCGGGAATTTCCGCTTTTACCACCGCGTCCAAAAGAGTTTCGATGATTCGTTTTCCGTGTACACGCACCAAGGGCTTCGGCGTGTTCAACGTGATGGGCACGAGGCGCGAGCCAAACCCTGCCGCTAAGAAAATCGCTCTTTTAACGCGATAGGGTTCCAACGTTTCTAAACCCTTTTCCGTGATTGTTTTTCCATTGTATAAGCCTTGCTCCACCAAGCCTTTTACGAGTTTATTTACCGTACCAATCGAGTACCCCGTCTCTTCGGAAATTGCTCTTTGCGACGCCCCTTCTTGCCCCATAACCGCAATCAAAACGTCGAATTCTTTTTTACTTAACATCTTCTTCACCTACCAAAAGTATTTCGTGCTTTGCACGCATTTTCGTTTCCTGCTTCGTGATATACAGCTTCACCAAGAACGCCAAGCCTTTGACGATCAAATTGATTGCCAAAATCATAAGCGATACGATTGCCGTACCTTCCATAAAGGACTGTGATTCGAGCTGTGGAATCATGAGCGAAAGCGTCGTTGTTCTGAAATTCACCAAGAAGGATACCGCCGAAATGGTGATCATTGCGTTGACAAAATAGTACGCGTACATTTCCACAATCGTGAGCATCGTGCTGGGTACGTATACGGAAATCAAAAGGCGCATTTTGCTAATCCCAAGCGTTGCCGCTACGTCTTCCAAATTGGAATTGAATTTGGAAAGAGAGTTGTATGCAAGCAAATACGGCGACGAGAAGAAATGCACGATATTTACGATTACCAAAATAAAGATCGTCGAATAAATCGGCACGTCTTTGAAGGTCAAAACAAAGGACAAGCCCAATACCACACCAGGGATTGCAAGCGAAAGCAAGCTGATGAAATGCATGGCTTTATTGGAAATATGTTTCCCCGATCTCGACGTAATATACGCCGCAAAATAGGAAAGTATCGTACCGAACAACGACGTCAAAAGCGCAACGGCAATCGACACGATAAGCGGCGTTTTAAGACCGCCCGATATAAGACTGCGCAAGTGCCCTAACGAGAAGGTTTTATCAATCGGGTACTGCTTTACAAACCCTTGACAAGCAAACGCCACGATAGGCAAACAAAGCAAGAACACCGCCAAAGAAAAGCCTACGTAAAGCAAAATATCTCTCGTCGTATTCCTTTCCACTTGATACTTTTTCGTGACCGTACTCGCCGAAACGCCCGTGTTGCTCTTTCTCAAATCGAGCAAGAACGCCACCACCGCAGGCGCAAGCAACACAATCCCGACAACCGCACCGCTTGAAAAGTCCATAAGCCCAATAACTTCGCGGTACATATATACGGGCAAGGTCATTTTCATACCACCCGTAATAAGCGCAACGCCGTAGTCGGTGAAAACCATCGTAAACACGGAAATACAAGCCGACACAATCGTTCCTTTCATGGATGGCAACGTGATTTTTACGAACTGACGCCACTTAGAAAAGCCCAAAACGCTGGACGATTCGTAAATCGTATAATCTTCGTATTGGAAGGAATCGTAAAAGAGCAGGAACGCCACGGGGAAGGAATAAAGCACCGAGCCCATAATAATCCCCGTATAGCCGTAAACGTGGATATTCCAACCCAAGAGATTGGTGATAAGTCCGTTATCCCCAAAAAGAAGCACCACGCCCGTGCCGTGCGAAATACTCGGCAAAAGCATCGGTATCGAGAACAAAATCACCCACATCGCCTTTAAGCGGACGTTCGAACGATTGAGCGCGTAGGCAAGCGCAAACGCCAACACTACGGAAATAATCGTTGCAATCACCGTCGTAATGAGCGAGTTTTTCAGCATCGGGAAAAACTGCGCGGATTTGAACACACCCGTAATCGAATCACCGCGAATCTTCGAGAACAAAACGATGATAGGCAACAGCACCGTCACCGCCAAATACACGAGAAGGGCGTATTTTAAGCTAGAAAAGGTCTTATTCTTCCGCATATTCACTCCGCCCCGTGTAGCGCAACAAGTCGGCATATTTCTTATCCAACTGGTCTACGACGAACTCTTTTACGTAGTCGCTTGCGGGATTTTTATAAATTTCCAAAGGCGTATCAAGCTGCTCGATTACCCCTTCGTTCATGACCATAATACGATCGCTCAAGAAGAAAGCTTCTTCCTGATCGTGCGTGATAAAGAGCATGGTCGCGTTGAATTTCTTTTGCAAGGATTTCAGCTCCGCTTTCATAATCTCGCGATTCGTTACGTCGAGCGCGGAAATCGGCTCGTCGAGCAAAATCACGTCGGGGTTCATCGCAAGCGTTCTCGCAATCGCCACACGTTGCTGCTGCCCGCCCGAAAGCTGATTCGGATACTTATGTATCTGATCGGTCAAGCCCACGTTCTCGATCGTTTTCATTGCAATTTCCTTGGCTTTTTCCTTCGTGTCCTTACGCAAGGTAAGCGCGTACATAACGTTTTGCAATACGTTCATATTCGGGAACAACGCATAGTTTTGGAATACAATCCCCATCCCGCGTTCAGAGCTGGGAAGCGCGGAAATTTCCTGCCCGTCCTTAAAAATTTCGCCGCTATCCTTCGTTTCAAGCCCAATTAAAATACGAAGAAGCGTCGTTTTACCGCAACCGGACGGACCTAAAATCGAGAGAAACTCCCCTTCGTGCAAGTCGAACGAGATATTATCCAAAATCACTTTATTGCCAAATTTTTTCGTAAGCTCTTTTACGATCAATTTCGAATTTAATACTTCCATAAGTCTAACAATCTTTCCTTTTCTTTATCGTCCTGTATTCCCGTCATATTTGCATAAACAATATTCGAGGGATAGTTTTCAATGGCAATCGTTTGTCCTTTATAGACAAGCTCGGGAGAATAATGTTCTTTATCATATAAGAAGAACTCGTTGATAATGTAATCAAACACTTCTTCAACGCCCGCCTTATCCTTATGCCCCTTGATAATCGCCGTACCCGTCAAGGAATAGGGCGAACCCTCTTGGGGATAAATAATTTCAAAGGGGAAACTATTATTGATTTCGCTAACGGCTTGGAAGGTGAGCGCCAAACCGACTGCGATTTCCCCTTGTTTAAGCATTTTGATAGGGCCAGAACCCGATTCCGTGAACTGCTTCAAATTCTTGTGCAACTTGTCCACGTACTCAATCGTCGCGTCTTCTCCCCAATTGTTTACCCAACTTTTATAGAAGAAATATCCCGTACCGCTCGATTTCGGATCGGGCATTGCGAGCAACCCTTTATACTGCGGATCTAACAAATCCTCGTAAGAATCGGGCGTTTCCAACTTATACTTATCGAGTACGTTGCGGTTCACGATAATCGCGCCAGCCTGTTTTTCCCAAGTCACCCATAAATCGCCGTTGTCCTTGGGGGTAAGGCCGTCAAGATACTCAATCTCGCTCTTATTCGTAATATCGCTAATATCGGCGAGATTCTTTGCAATTTTATTCATATAGCCCGTTTCCAGACCGACCAAAATATCGATTTCCGTCTTTTTGCCTTCGGTATAGACCTTTGTTGCCGCTTTACCCGTAGACATATATTGCACTTCGATATTTTTATCGGGGAATTGTTTTTTGAGCTGCCGTTCCATTTCTTCGTTGCGGAATTGCTCGGATGAACAGCAAATCACAATACTTTCCTTACTGTTCCCAAGCACCGCAAACCCCGTGAAAAAGAGGGTAACCGCCAATAGTGCGATTAAAATTTTCTTCATACGTTACTTTTCCTTGCTTTATTCGTTCAGTTTTCGTGCATTTTTACCATTTTTTGAATGCCCATACCCCATTTTGAACGCAAATAGAATCCGCAGTCTTTTCTTGTTCAAAAAGACTGGGATTTTCGCGAAATATGAACATTTACTCGTACATTATAGCAATCGCGCGCATATAAGTCAAGCAATTTACTACGTAAATTATAAAATAAAAAAACGCGGAGCGTTAGCGTAATGTTCTTAACGAAGAAATCGCGCTAACCGAGTAGGACGAAGAAAAAATCCATCATGGACGAAAGTCTGTGATGGATTTTTTCTATATGCCGCAAACCGATTGAATAAAGATAAAAATTATGATATAATTAAAGAGAACTTTTGAAAGGAGATTACCTATGGATTTATTAAAGCCCTGTTGCGAATACAAGTATTACGAACACTATGATGATTCCAAACTGCTTAATGAGATTCAACAAAATATATCCACTTCCATAGCGAGCTTGGATAAAGAATATGCGTATGTTTTTTATAGGATGATGAACACACGCCCTTGTATATTTTGGAATAAAGATGTTTACACTCAAACTGTATCATTACTCGAAAAACTTTTTCAAGATCACCCCAATGAGTTGAAAATAGAAGCAGATACATATAATTATTTCTTGATGGGATATGATGCTTACTGCCAATTATGCGATACTATATTGGACATAAGCGGTTTTAATATTGAGCAAGAAATAAAAACCAGACTTTATCGATTGCCGACATATTCAACCATCTTGGAAAGCTGTTTGTCAAACTTTTTAAGTTTAATTGCAGTAATCACAGGACAAGGCGTTGGTAAGGATTACACAACGCAAAACAAATTAGGACAACTTATCCCGGTGTTAGAATCAAATGGATATACCGAAATATCACAACGCATTAATGTTAACATCAGGAATGCCATAAATCA
>SVIG01000002.1 GCA_015071005.1 Clostridiales bacterium
CAAAAAAGGAAATCGCCCAAAATTTGGGCGTACATATCAGCACGATTTATAGAGAATTGCGCCGTGGAGAATATCAGCATAAAATTAACGTTTACGATAAATATTATGGTGGTAAAATCGGTGAACGTTTTGAAACACGATACAGCTCGGATAAAGCTCACGAAAAATACCTTATGCACCTTAAAAACAAGGGCGCGGATATTAAGATTGGGAAAGATTATGAATACGCTGAATATCTTGAAAGAAAGGTTATCGATGAAAAACTTTCCCCTTTGGCTGTTCTCGGAGAAATTAAGCGCAAGGGGTTGAAATTTAATACTTCAATCAGCGTAAACACTTTTTACAAGTATATCGAAAGAGGTTATTTCAGCAGGTTAGAATTAAAACACTTGCCTATGAAAGAAAAACTGCAAAAACAAAAAAAGCGCGGTGTCGTTATTAAACGTGCGCCACGCGGTATTAGTATTGAAAAACGACCTATGGAAGTTTTAGAAAGAAGAACGTTTGGGCATTGGGAAATGGACTGCGTATGCGGTCCTACTCTCAATACCCTTTTAGTGCTGACCGAACGTTTAACGCGCAAGGAAATTATCTTCCCCATGCCGAACCAAAAAAGCGAAAGCGTGTTGCGCTGTCTTAATCGGTTAGAGTACCGTTACGGAAAGAATTTCAAAAAGGTATTCAAAAGTATTACGGTAGATAACGGTTCAGAGTTTTCAGACTTTACAGGGTTACAACGTTCTATTTATAACGGACAGCGCACGACGATTTATTATTGTCACCCATATTGCAGTAGCGAACGCGGTACAAACGAGCGTATCAATCGTGAAATCCGTAGGTTGATTCCAAAAGGAAGTGATTTATCTAAATACAGCGTTGAGGATATTCAACGTGTCGAAGATTGGGTGAATAATTATCCTCGGCAGGTATTAGACTTTGCAACGTCAAAAGAGTTGTTTGATAAGCAGTTATTAACCGTAGTGTAAAAAAGAAAAAACGACAAAAGAGAAAGCAAGCGAAGTTGGCTTGTTCTTTTTGTCGTGCAAAAAAGGTGCATATAAGAGGTAAAAGGCGGTGAAAATCACCGCCTTTTACTATTTGTTGGGCTTAATTATAGCACATTTATACTTTTTTTTATTTTTTTTGAAAAATTTTCGCAATTACTCTTGACATTTTCAAAAAAAATTGGAAAATGCGAAAAAAAGTTCTTTCACAAAAAAAACGCGGCTACTTTTTCAAGCCGCGTTCTTTTTATATTCTTTCCCCGTTTGCCCCGTCTGTCTTGGGCGGTGGCAAACTTTCTTTATTCTCATCCTTCAACGCCGCGATATAGTTCGCGTACTCCTCTTCCGTAATCTTCGGCACTTTTTCCTTCTTGCTTTTTTGGACTTTACTCATCGCTAACCCCCAATGGCTTTTGTATGAGTATGCCCCTTTTTCCATTTTTTATTCCCTGCCTTAAAAGAGCAAGCAAAACAAATTTGTCTTCCCTTCGTTCACGATTTTGGTGACCGTCCGCCGCACCTTTTTCCGAAGCTCGATCGGCATAGCGTTGCTCTTGATAGACAGTTCATCCCCCACCAAGCTACGCAACGATTTACCGAAAATGTTCGTTTCGAACACCTTTTCCTGCCCCTCGTCGTAGGTTTTGCGCGTTTCTTCGACGAACTCTTCCCCTTGCTGTTTCGTGCCGATAATCGGGCAAACCAAGCCCGTCACGTCCACTTTGACGATATGATACCCCGTCGCTTTCGCCTTGAACTCTACGCCGTAGCTTGCGCCCTTTTTGATAAGCTTTGGCTTTTGCAATTCGTACTCGCTCTCCTGCGGATACACAATCCCATACCCGTTTTCTTCCGCGCTCTTCAAAGCGTCCTTGACCTTTGCATATTCCTTTTTAATACACGCAAATGCTTGCAAATATTGCATGAGCGCAAGATCGTCGTCGATTGATTCGTCGCATACCTGCCCCAATGCTTTATAGAAAGCGCACTCTTTTACACCGACCGTAATTTCCGCTTTACCACTCCCCAAATCCATACGGATTTCTTCGGGATTCAAAAAGTCCGAGTCCGCGTCAAAAAGCGTTTCAAGCGCAAAGCAATCGCGCATCTTTTTGACGTTTGCCGCCGCCCCTTTTACTTGTTCAAGCAAAGCGGACACCGCGCCGTCCGTTTCGGGGAAGGATTGCAGCCACTTGGGGATCTTCACGTCGATACGGGTGACGGGGAACTCGAAAAGGGCTTTTTGGAGTAAATCCAAAATCTCTTTTTCACCCATCTTTTCCACGTTCAACGCGACCACGGGTACGCCGTATCTATCTTCGAGCGACTTTTTGAGCGCCGTCACCGAGCTGGGCTTTTGGCAATTCAACACCACGATAAACGGCTTGCCAATTTCCTTCAATTCTTCCACCGTCCGCGCTTCGGCGCTTTCGTAGTTTGCCCGCGGAAGCTCCGTCACCGAGCCATCCGTCGTCACCAAAACCCCGATCGTCGAATGCTCGCGGATTACCTTTTGCGTACCCACTTCCGCCGCCTTTTCAAAGGGCATCTCTTGCTCGTGCCAAGGGGTTTTTACCAATCTCGGCGCGCCGTCCTCTTCAAAACCGCTCGCCCCTTCCACCGCAAAGCCAACGCAATCCACGAGCCGAATACTCGCCTCCGCACCGCTCGCAATAGCGATTTTCGCCGCTTTTGCCGGCACGAATTTCGGCTCGGTCGTCATCACCGTTTTCCCTGCCGCCGCTTGGGGCAGTTCGTCGATCATCACGCTCTTTTCCGGTTCGTTTGTCTTTGGAATCACGAGCGTTTCCATAAAACGCTTAATAAAAGTCGATTTTCCCGTTCTAACCGGCCCCACTACGCCGATATAGATATCCCCGTTCGTGCGATTCGCGATATCTTCGTATACGCTGTAATTTTCCATCTACGACCTCCCATCGTATTTGCGAAAAAAAATCTCCGCATAAAACCCTACGGCTTACTATATGCGGAGAATACCTTGCGTATGCTATTTTATTTTAATTTTTAATTCCTTCTTTGGCAGACGCGTCCTCGATTGCCAAATAGTCTTTATCTTGCGAGAAATCTCTCGGCTCGTTGTACTCGCCGCCCAACGCTTCAATCGCATATTTCAGCTCTTGGAACTCTACAAACCCAATCGCTTGGTCTTCAATCCTCTCTAAAAGATAAGGCAAAGCGCGATCGTCGCCGTACGCCGCCAAATAACTTGCGCGCATCGGCGTTTTCTCATCGCCAAGACGGAATTCTTTCAGCAAAATGTCAAATACCCAATCTTCCTTATTCTTAACGCGCGAGAGAATTTCGAGCATGTACTCCGTCGCAATCCCCTTTTCGTAGACTGCCTTTACGCGGTCCTTCACTTCGTCCGCGTGCAAGCGGAAAATATCCGCAATATCGCTGCGTACGTCTTCGTCCAAGCGGTTTTCCGTCAAAATTGCAAAGTACGCGTCAAACGCCTTTTCATCGTCGCCAAGCAGGTTAATCGCGTACGAAACGGTCTGCGTATCCTCACCCTCCAACAAGGGCAAAAGGGTTTCCGCCGCGCCGCGCGATTCGATTTCCGCGCACAAAAACTCGGGTACGGGTACGTCTTGAACAAGGTGGGCTTTTAACATTTCCACAAGCTCTAAATCGCTCGCTTTTGCGTAATATTGCTTGGGCGTACACCCAAGTTTCGCAATAAAGGTATCCCCGAATTTTTTGTAGAGCTTGGGAATAACGTCCTCCCATTCCCTTTCGGTGTGTTTTTTCTTATTTTCAGACATATATTGCGCGAGCTTTTCGTCAAACAAGCCGTCAAAATCTATGAGTTTCATTCGTTTTCTCCGTTTTTTATTATTTCCGCGTTTACAATACTCTCACTCAATACGTAAGACGTCAAAACGCGCGTTTTGGCAAGATTCGCGTCAAAGGAATAAGCGATTTTCTCGGGATCGCTACCGAGCTCCTTCAACCCCGAAAGCATAAAGATCGCGCAAGCACAATCGTCGGTGTTATCGAGCAAATCAAGCGCGTTTTCTCTTTCCAAAGCACGATAGAGCTTTTCCGCGGCAGACTTGATTTTTTCACCGTGCATTTCGCTCAAAATCACGAATTTGGACGCCACTTTCGCGTACCCTTCCAAGTATTTCGCGCGGCGTTTTCTACCGATTTTGATACGGGGCAGGTAAATTTCGCGGTAGATATTGCAAAGCACCAAGCCAAGCTCCATATCTTCGTTTCGTTCCATGAGCATACGCAACGTTTCGATTTTCAGCGCGTCGAGCACTTCAAAATCAAGCAAGACGTCCTGTATAAAATCATCCGCGCGCACGTGCACCGCCGTAGCAAGCGCCAAATACTGCAAATCGTGATCCGCGCCGTCCATTTCGTCAAAGCACCACGAAAAATATCCGTCGTGCAGGACGAGCAAACCAAAAATTTGCGCTTCGTCCTTGGACATACCCCCCACTTTCAGCAAGGACGCGCACCGCTCCTCGCGCTCGTTTTGGGGTAAATGGTAAAAATAGGTGAATTCCGTCGGGGGAAATACCCCTTCTTCTTCGTCGCGCTCTCTGCGCAGGGCTTTGAGATAGTATTTCGCGACTTCCGCATCGGGATAAATCGTACAAAGTCGATCCAAAATTTTTTCCGCATCGTCTACGTGACCGCTCTTATACGCGGCAACCGCTTGGAAATAGAGCATACGCCCATCGTAGGGCATTTTGCCGTCCAAAAGCTTAAAGGTATTATACGCCTGCTCGTGCAAACCGTTTTCACAACAAACGGTGGCGACCTTGTAAATATCGTCCGTATTCTCGATTTTTCGCTCGCACAAACGATAGGCGATTTCCCTACTTTCCTCGTTCCTGCCCTGTTCCAAATACACGGCGGCAAGCGTTGCCAAAGCGCGAATATCGTCGGGATCGTCCTGCAAAAGCGCAAGACAAATTTTTTCCGCTTCGTCCTTTTCCCCTGCGAGCAAATGCGCTACCGCCTGCATTTCTTTAGCGGACGCGTATTCCTTAGCCCCTTTTGCGATCTTGGAAAACTCCGCAACCGCGCGCTTACAATCCCCCATTTTTAACGCTTTCGAGCCGATCGCCACTTCCTTGGAATAATCGGCAAGCTCGGGTGGATACACAAAACGGAATTTGTCCTTTTTCTTGACCGAAAAAGCTTCCGCTATATCGAGCTTTGTTTCGACGGGAATGGTCTCGTCCACGTCGATGAGTTTGTTATAATAATACGCCGCCTGACTCTCGTTGCCAAGACTTAAAAAGTTCGCGGCAAGGCTTTCGTACACTTCGGGTAAATCGTCCTCGTGCGCGATATCCAAAAGCTGAAAAAGACAGTTAATCGCCGAGCCGTGCAAGCCCATCGCCTCGTAAATATCCGCAAGGCGCGCGAAAACGTCAGGATCGTTGCCGTGCTCCTCTTGCTCCTTATGCGCAAGCCGAAGCGCGGAAAGATACTTCCCGTCGTTATAGAATTTATCCGCTATTTTCCCAAGCGTTTTTCGGCTGAAATCAATCGCTTTCGTGCTGCCCATAAGTACCTACTTTCTTATCTTAATCCTTTGTTATTTTTCCTTTTTCGGAAAAAGATGATCGGCATCTTCTTCCGTGAATTCATAATCGGTGTTGCAATAATGACAATGAATCCGCGCCGCGCCGTCCTCTTGAATAATCTGACGAAGCTGCGCTTCCCCAAGAGATACGAGTACGCGCAATAAATATCTTCTCGAACAGTTGCATTTGTACTTTGCCGTTCGTTCTTCCCAAACTCGTTTATCGCCATCAAAGCACTCTTCGACAACCGCCGTAACGCCCTGCGCTTTTACCTTTTCCAAAAGCGTCGCCAAATCCAACGCCTGCACCTTTTCTTGCGTAGCAAGCGGCGCGAAGGGCAACGGCTGCACAGCGATTACGCCTGCGAATACGCAGTCCCCTTGTTCGTCAAATTCCACGCTCGTTTTAATGCGGGTGGGGAGCTGTTCGCTAATACGGAAATATTCTTCAAAAGCTTCGTCCACACCGCCATTTTGCGGTAAAGCGCACGAACCGACGAACGGTCTACTATACCCATCGTCGCGAATAATCGTGAGCGAACCGCCCGTCCCAAACGGATTCAACGCGGACACGCCCCCGTCCATTTGCGTATTTCCAATATAACCGCGCATATAAAGACTTTGATTGCCCGAGATGGCAATCTCGTCGCACGCGCCGTCCGATTTTAAGGAAAGGGAAATTTCCCCGACCGCGTTTTTCAAGCACGCGCTCATAAAGGTCATTGCGGAAATCGCTTCCCCAAACGTACGCGCGGAATCTTGCGATAAGCGGTGGCGCTTTATGCCTTCCTTGACAAGCTCCGTCGTGTCCGCTACCGTAAGCGAAACTTGGGCGTCGTATATTAAAGTGCGAAGCAAATTCTTCATAATCAATTCCTTTGCGCTAAAAACGTCAAGCGGTCGGCAGTAGCCTTATCCCCGCCGAAATGCCCTTCTACGGAAAGTACGCGAAAACCGCTCTCTTCCAAAGCCGTGATAATTTCCGTTTCCGTATAGATATACTGTCTATGCCGCTCGTCCAAGCGTTCAAACGCACCGTCCGTGCGCTTGACAAACAGAGTGACGTCCATCGTGACTCCGTCTTCTTCGGGCTTGTTAAAGCTCATATACGTCACGTCGTCGCGATCGTCCACGCATACAGTATCTGCAATTTTCAAACGGATTTTTCTCTCCGAGCTCACGTCAAAAAGGAAAATCCCACCTTTTTTCAGCGCCGCTTTTACCGACTTAAACGCCTTGCTAAGCTTTTGTTTGGGAATATAGTTTACGCAATCGTTAATCGCCGTTGCAAAATCGTACTTTTTCGGCGTACGGAAACTCGTGATATCCCCTAAAAGATACTCGCTTCTTATCCCTTTTTTAAGCGCCGTTTCCTGCGCGTAATCAAGCATTTCGGGAGAAATATCCAAGCCCGTCATTTGATAGCCTTGCTTTTGGAAAGCGCGCGTAAACCAGCCGCCGCCGCAACCTACGTCCAACCCAACGGACAAAGGAAATGCGCGGAGCTTTTCAATTAAATACTGCGACCAATTTTCATAGTCGCAGTCATCGTTAAGATATTCAAACCATTTGGCAAGATTTGCATACGCTGCTTTTCTTTCCATATCCATATCCTTGATATTGTACTTTTGGATGCGTGGGGCGTAAATTATCAATTACGCCCCACGTTGTTTCTAAAATTTAGAGATGCGAGCCATTCAAAACACGCCAATCGATGCCGAAATGCGAAGTATATACGATGTTTTATTTATCGTTGAGCATCTTCGGCGGCTTTAACTTCGCCCCACGTTTTTTCTTACCGCGTGCCGCGTCTTCTTCTTGCAAAGCGCGTTCGCGTTCTTCAAACTGTTTGTTGTATTCTACGTAGCGAAGATCGTTCTTATGCTCTTCTGCATACGCTTCGTTGTCCTCGATAATCGCTTGTTTACTTTCGCGCAATTTCTTCAAGTCTTCACGGCTGAAGGACTGCGGAAGCTCGTAAATTTGCATAGAGTCGTCAATCGGCTTAATCGGCCGCGCAACCAACTTGGAACGTCCGTGAGAAAGAAGCATACGTTGATATTCGATCGCCGCAGCGCTGTCGTCCCCCGTAAGCTCCGTCTTGGAAGAGCCGTCCTTGCTGTAAATACCTCTGCCCACTTTCGCGCCTTGAATCTTGGGGTTGATATACTTATCAAATACCCATTGTGCGAAGTCAAGCCATACCAAAAGCGCATACGCAAGCCCGAAAACAAGCACGAGTATAAGCCCGAGCATCATAAGGAACGAGCCGCCAACGCCCACCAAAATGAAGGGCAAAAGCGCCAACAAACCGAAAAATACCGTTTGCGGAAGAGTACCGATCGACATCAAGAAGGAGTTCTTGAAAAGGGTAAAGAAACGCATTTTATAGTTTACGCCGAGCGCGATCATCCAGACAGACATCATAAGCCCCATCGCCATAAACAAATAGCTTGCGCCCTGCGAGATTTTCAACAAGGTTCTTTGCCAACCCGGCATATTCCCCACAACAAGCGAGAATTCCGAGAAATTGACAAGCGCCGACGAAAGCATGAGTACAATCGTGAAGAAAAGCGCCGTTTGCAATGCGTTTTTATAATTGAGCTTTACGCCGCGCCAGAAATCGTTCGCAACGAAGATACCTTCCGTCCAAACCATATTTCTGATAACGTACATGCCGCCTGCAAGCCCTACCGCCGCGATAAAGCAAGCGAGGAAAATACCAATTTGCGTATAGAAATTGTTTTGCAAGGTGTTCCACTCCGCAAGACCGACCAAATTCGGGTAAACGGGGTAGCCGTTACCGATATTTGCGCCGAACGGATTGGTCACGCTCGTCGTTTCCGACATCATATTGCCGATAATAATTACCGCGAATAAGGGAATGAAGAAAATAAGCGTTAAGAGGTTGACCTTGAAAATCTTCCCGAAGTTTCCCTTGAAAATATCCCAAAAAAGCGACCAACGGTTCGTCGGAAGCGTACTTCTCGCATATTCTTCACTTCTCTCTTTGCCTTCCAGCATACGGGCGATAAGCCCTTTCTTCTGTTGCGCCATTACAATACTCCATTTACTTTCTTCGTCCGCGTCACGCCGCGCTTATGAATATATACCCGCAATGGGCGCGCGTAAAACACGCGCAGGACGATTACCTTTCTATTTTACTACAAATTTGTGATTATTTCAAGGAATTTAAGGAAAAATTTGAAATTATTTCGAGGATTTTTTGTAAAAAATCCGCCAAAGCGGTATTTCCTTATAAAAAAGCTTTGACTTTTCCTTTTTTATATGCTAAAATGTATGCAATAAATAGAGGAGCGGACGAACATCAGTACGCGAGCGCCAAGTAGGTTTTAGGGCAAACTTACGCTTGAAGGCACGCGGAAAGGGTATCGCCGCCGAAGCGCACGCTTGTCCCCTTGCGCTGGGCATGCGGGAGAATACCCGTATGACTGTCACCGTACGTGATGAGCTATTTAGTGCAAGAGCGTTCTCGCTCTTTTTACACGGCTTATTTTCGGACGGGGACGTTTCCCGTCTTTTTATTTTAGTTTGTTACCATTTTTTACATAAAAGGAGATAAAATTATGAAACAGTTTAACGTCGGTGTCATCGGCGCAACGGGTATGGTCGGTCAGCGCTTTATGCTCTTGCTTGAAAACCATCCTTGGTTTAACGTAGTCGTTTTGGCGGCATCCGCTCGCTCGGCTGGGAAAACGTACAAAGAAGCAGTCGGCGAAAAATGGGCTTTCGACGTAGAAATGCCTAAAAAATATCAAGACATGATCGTTATGGACGCGGAAAACGATATGGACGAAATCGCGAAAAAGGTAGATTTCGTGTTCTGCGCAGTCAATATGGACAAAGCAAAAATCCGCGCGTTGGAAGAAGCGTACGCGAAAAAGGAAGTGCCCGTCGTTTCCAACAACTCCGCACACCGCTTTACGGCGGACGTGCCGATGGTCATCCCCGAAATCAACCCCGAACACGTGGAAGTCATCGCTTCGCAGCGTGAAAGACTTGGCACGAAGCGCGGCTTTATCGCCGTAAAATCTAACTGTT
Organism: Clostridiales bacterium; assembly: GCA_015071005.1. Classification (GTDB taxonomy): domain Bacteria; phylum Bacillota; class Clostridia; order Christensenellales; family Borkfalkiaceae; genus Scatosoma. The sequence continues at coordinate 9,637 of SVIG01000002.1, forward strand.
CGCTTCAATCCTACGTACCCCTTCTTCATCCGTTGAAAGCATTTGGAATCAAGGAAGCGGCGGTTTGCACCTATCAAGCGATCTCGGGCGCAGGCAAGACCTTCAAAACAATGCCCGAAATTTTGGATAACGTAATCCCCTACATCGGCGGCGAAGAGGAAAAGAGCGAAAAAGAACCTCTCAAAATTTGGGGTAGCGTTGAAAAGGGCGAAATCGTTTCCGCTACTTCCCCTTCCATCACGGCGCAATGTTTGCGCGTACCCGTTTCCGACGGGCATACGGCGGCTGTGTTCGTAAAATTCGAAAACAAGCCCACGAAGGAAGAAATCCTCTCCGCTTGGGCGAACTTCAAGGGCGAACCGCAAGCGCTTAAACTTCCTTCCGCCCCCGAACAGTTCTTGCAATATTTCGAAGAGGATAACCGTCCCCAAGCAAAGCTTGACAGAATGGCAGGCAACGGTATGAGCGTAACGGTGGGCAGACTTCGCGAAGACGTAGTTTTCGACTACAAGTTCGTCGGACTTTCGCACAACACCCTGCGCGGCGCGGCAGGCGGCGCGGTATTGCTCGCGGAATTGCTCGCGGCAAAGGGCTATTTCGACTAAACCGTTTTCACGGAAACAAACAAGTTTGAATAAGATAAATCACAGGGAGTAATCAAGATATGAAAGGATTTTTTAAGGGTAGCGCAACGGCAATCATTACGCCGTTCAATGAAACGGGCGTAAATTACGACGCGTTTGGGAAAATGATCGAGCACCAAATTCAAGGCGGCACGGACGCAATCGTCTTCCTTGGCACGACGGGCGAACCGTCCACCATGAGCTTTGCGGAAGAACACGTGCTTATGGAATATGCGGTGAAGAAAGTCGCAGGCCGCGCGAAGGTAATTTTTGGTTGCGGCAGCAACAACACCGCCGACGCGATCATGACCGCGCAAAAGGCGGAAAGCTACGGCGCGGACGGCTTACTCGCCGTCACCCCCTACTACAACAAGTGCACGCAAAACGGTTTGGTAGCGTACTATAAAGCGATTTGCGAATCGGTATCCATTCCCGTAATCGCGTACAACGTACCTGGGAGAACGGGCGTAGAAATCCAACCCGCAACGATGGCAAAAATCGCGGAAATCCCCAATATCGCAGGAATCAAGGACGCAGGCGGCAATATGAGCAAGACAATGGAAACCTTCCGCCTTGTCCGCGAAAAGTGCGACGTATATTCGGGCGAAGACGCGCTGAACTTGCCCATTCTTCTTTGCGGCGGCGCAGGCGTTATTTCCGTGCTTTCGAATATCGTTCCCGCGAAAGTAAAAAAGCTTTGCACCCTTGCGTTCGAAGGCAAGCTTGACGAAGCGGTTGCGCTCAATGACAAACTTTTGCCTTTGGCAAACGCGTGCTTTGTAGAAGTCAACCCGATCCCCGTCAAGGAAGCGATGAACCTGCTCGGCTTTGATGCAGGTACGCCCCGCGCACCTTTGACAAAGATCGAAGACGCGAATAGAGAAAAGCTCGTATGCGCGATGAAGAACTTCGGTTTGGAGGTCAAGGCATGAGCGTAAGAATCATCATTTGCGGCGCTTGCGGTAAGATGGGCGGCAACGTTTTATCCCTTTTGGAAAACGATCCCGAAGCCACCGCAGTATGCGGCGTGGATTTGTATCCAAAGGAAATCGGCATACCCGTGTACGCGTCCTTTGCGGATATTAAGGAAGAAGCGGACGTGATTATCGACTTCTCTTCCCCCATCGGCTTAACCGAGCGTTTGGAATATGCAAAGACGCACAAGCTCGGCATCGTACTCGCTTCCACGGGTTTCTCGGCGGAAGATTTGAAGACGATAGACAACTACTCGAAAGAAGTAGCAATTTTCAAAACGGCAAACCTTTCCCTTGGCGTAAACTTGATGCAAGCGCTTATCAAAGCGGCTGCGGAAGTGCTTGGGGACAGCTATGACGTAGAAATCATCGAGCGTCATCATAACTTGAAAAAAGACGCGCCGAGCGGCACGGCTTTGATGCTTGCGGACACGATCAACGAAGCGTTCGACAACCAAAAACAGTACGTGAACGGTCGCGACGGGATTGTCGGCGCGAGAGAAAAGAGCGAGATTGGGATTCACGCGGTACGCGGCGGCACAATCGTGGGCGAACACGAAGTTATGTTTGCAGGCGAAGACGAAATCATTACGATTTCGCACAGCGCAAGATCCAAGCGTATATTTGCAGTCGGCGCGATCCGTGCGGCGAAGTTTTTACCTCAAAAACAAGCAGGCATGTACGAGATGAAAGATCTTTTAGCGGAAGAAAAATAAAAAACATTCACATAAAAGACACGGCGTATGGTAATACGCCGTGTCTTTTATTAATCATTATTTATCTCACTCAAAAGCTGTGTCAACGGAGTTTGTAAAATCTCTCTTTCCTTTTCTTCAAATTCTTCTTTCGTTATTTCTCCCTTTTCAAAAAGTGCTTGCCATTCTGCCAATCTATACATATGATTAACAATTTTTTCTTCCAGTTTTTTTCTCCTTTCCCAACGTTTAGAATTTCCTATCACAGTATATTGCAATACAAATATAACGCCAAAAAACATCTCCAACAAAAGCAGTGTAACAAGCGGAAATATTAAGCTAATTATGTATAAAACAAAATGAATAGGCAATAACACTACGTATAATAATAATCGAAGGAATCCGTTATCTATATCGGATATAAAGGCTATTTCTCCACCTTCTTGCAAAAAAGAAAGAACCAATAAAAATCCGTAAATTGATAAATATATACCATAAAAGCAAAGAAAAACAAGATAACACGGAAAAAGACACACATACCAAGCAGTTTCTTTAATCCTATCAAAATAGCCTATCACCACATCTTCATTGCATTTTTCTATTAATCCCTTATGACGTGCTCTAGAAAATTCCAATTTAATAACCATTTGTATCATACTCCTAATAAAGTTAATGTCTTTATAATATCTTTCATAAGCGGATCATTTGCTAATTCACTCAAGACTTTTTGCGATTTTCTACCAATAAACATAATACTTATTCCCAAAGTGAGAACTATCCCTAGTACATTCGAAATTGCTCTCCACTTTCTAGCTCTTTGAAAACGTCGTTTATTCTTCAAGCTTAAACCTTTGCTAAACTCTCGAAATTCTGGCATATTCGACATTAAATAATCATATGTTTGTGGATCGCACAGCGTATTCTCAAAGAGTTTCGCTAAATTTTTTTCAAAAGAATTCGTATTCAAATAAGAAAAGAGTACTCTTAAAATTATATTCGGATAGAAATAATCTAACAATTTGAGCACATAATCGGTGGATATATCCCCTATTATCTTTAGCTCTTCAAACAATATTTCTTCTAAATCGTTCATCATCGCTTTATCATCCACTAATGTAAACGTATATGGAAGTAGGGCTTTGTATTTTTCGTTTTTTTCAATTATTAACTCTTTTATTCTTTCACTTGTCACATTTTACCTCTTCTCGATTAAAAACAATAGTTTTTTCCTACAATTTTTCGCTTTTACTTTTATATCCCGAAATGGGATATTTTTATTATACCAAAACGGTATAATACTGTCAAGAGGTTTTGAAAATTTTTGCTTATGAGATTACGAGAATTACGAAAAAAGAAAAGAAAATCACAGATTGCCTTGGGTCTTGATTTAGATATGAGTCAAAACACTATTAGCCGATATGAAACGGGCGAGCGTGAAGCAGACTACGCCACTTTAATTAAATTTGCCGACTATTTTAACGTATCCATTGATTATCTTTTAGAGCGTACCGACAATCCAAAAATGAATAAATAACAAAATACCGCCCCCGAAGCCGTTTGGCTTCGGGGGCGGTTTGTTATCTTTCCGTATGTTTTTACAAGCTTGCAATCGCTTTATCCAATCTCGCAATCGTTCTCTCTTTACCCAAAATTTGCATAATCGTCCAAAGGTCGGGCGTGTTGGAAAGTCCCGTCGTGGCGATACGGAGCATTTCCGCTACATCCGATACGTTGCCGGGGTATGCCGTCGGATCGGCTTTGTACGCTTTCATATCCGTCGCAAAACCGTTCGTCGATGCCACCGCTTTTACCTTTTCAAACCACGCTTGCATATCGTCCGCGTAATCGTAAGTCGCTTTGAAACCTTCAAGCACCGTCTTTACTACCGCGCTATCAAAACGATACTCGTATACGGGCGCGAACGTGTTGTCAAAGAAGTACGCGAGCATTTCCACCGCTTGCTTTGCGCAAATGAAGTCCTTTCTGCGTTTCTTGCCGCCGATACCCATGCAAAGAGTGAGAATTTTAAGCATATATTCCTTATCCGCAAAATACGACTTTTGTTCGTCCGTACCGAATTCGTCCGTCCAGTCCTTCATGAAATCAAACGCTTCTTCCGCGGAAAGGGTCGCGAAATGGGTTTTGGAAATATCGTTGAGCTTCAAAATATCGAAAAGCGCGCCGCTCTTGCCCATTTTGCCAATCGAATACTTGAATTCGTCCAAAGGCTTATCGGGGCATTTCAAGAGCCATTCTTCGAAGTTGGAGTTCAAAAGCGTCATCATGTACGTTCTCACCGCTTGGGGATGATAGCCCTGCTCGCGATAGAAGGTGAGCGACGCTTCGGGGTCTTTACGCTTGGAAAGTTTTCTACGCGTTTCCCCGTCGATTTTTTGAATAGAACAGTTGTGACCGTATTTCGGGAGTTTGAAACCGAGCACTTTGAAAAGCTCGATATGGATAGGCAAGGAAGAAAGCCATTCTTCCCCGCGGATTACGAGCGTCGTACGCATAAAATGATCGTCAATCGCGTGTGCGAAGTGGTAAGTAGGAATCCCGTCCGATTTCAAGATAACGACGTCTTGATTGTTTTCCGTGACCGTGATATCCCCTTTGACTTGGTCGCGGAAAGTATGCTTTACTTCCACGTCCCCTTGCGATTTCAAACGGATAACGTAAGGCTTGCCCGCCGCCAAGTTCGCATAGATTTCTTCTTCCGTCAAATTGCGGCATTTCGCAAATTCGCCGTAATATCCAGGCAAAAGCTTATTTTCCGTTTGGTATTCGCGCGTTTTTTCCAAGTCTTCTTCCGTGCAGAAGCAAGGGTATGCAAGCCCGCGCTTAATCAAATCTTTCGCGTACGCGTGGTAGATTTCCGCGCGTTGGCGTTGATAGTACGGACCGTACTCGCCGCAAAGGTCCGCGCCTTCGTCGAAGTTGACGCCGAAATATTTCAAGGAACGGTGGATAACGTCCACAGCGCCTTCCACTTTACGTTTTTCGTCCGTGTCCTCAATACGCAAATAGAGCACGCCGCCGCTTTGGTGCGCGATACGCTCGTTTGCAAGCGCAACGTACAAATTTCCCAAGTGCATAAAGCCCGTGGGACTAGGCGCAAGACGGGTGACCTGCGCGCCTTCGGGCAGGTTTCTTGCAGGATACTTGCTTTCGTAGTAATCAAGCGGTTTTACGTTCTCATCGGGAATGAGCGCTTCCGCAAGCTTGTTCAAATCCATAATCTATACCTTCTTTTCTTTATTTTCCTGTTTATTTTATCACGCGCGAATGGGAATGTCAAACGCTTTGCCTTACAGCGCAAAAAAATCCGCGTTCTTATAATCGATTTCGTACAAACCGTTTTCTATGCCGTGCACGATCTCGACAATCTTCTCGCAAAGGGGCGTTTCTACGCCGACGCGTTTCCCTTCTTGTACGACAAGTCCGTCGATATAATCGATTTCGCATTTTCGGCCGCTTTGCACGTCTTTGAGCATACCGGATACGAGTTTTTTATGTTTTTTCATAGCAATCGGGAGTACCATGTACGCGATGAACCGCTTAAACGGCGTTTTTCCGCCGAGCAGTTTTTCCATATCGTGCCCTTGCATTTTTGCAAGCGTGACACCGCTCGCTTTCGCTACGTCCATACACTCTCGAAGCACCCCAAGCGCAAGCTTTCTCGTTTTGCGCTTTTTCGCGACTTCGCCAAAGGTCATGCCCGTCACAACGGACAACCCTGAAAACGCCGCGTTAATCGCAAGCTTCGACCATCTCGCACCGAGCAAATTATCGGTGGTTTTAACAAACTCCGCATTCCCCGTCGCATTTTGGACGTAGGACAAAATTTCCTTCAAAAGCAGCAGGGCTTTCCCGTCGTTTTTATAGCCGCCCACTTCCATGCTCATGGCTTCGATTTTGGAAGTCAACGCGACCCTGCCCCCACCGATGAAGGTTGCGCCGTAGGAAGTCGCCGCACCGTAGATGCGCGCATTCCCAAGGATTTCCGCCACGGAAGGCTCGGGCAAACCGTTTTGCGTGGTACAAATCACACCGTCCGCGCTCAATTTTTCTTGGAGCATGGAAACGATTTCCGCGTTATGGCGCTGCTTGGTCATCAGGAAAATCACGTCGTAATTTCCCCCCATTTCGTTAGGATACAAGGCGTTCACTTTTACGTTGATTTCCGTATTATCCCCTTCGCAAACAATGGTCGCGCCGTCCTTTTTCATACCTTCAACGTGCGCTTGATTGCGCGTGATCAGCTCGACCTTTTCCAAACCGCCCTTTGTGAGCAGCGCACCCAAAATCGTGCCCATCGCGCCTGCGCCGTAGATGGCGATTTTCGCTTCCTGCGCCGTCATTTTCCCAGCGCCTTTATGACGGTTTCCACTGATTTTGCAATCGTGTCCCCGCACAATTCCACAATGACGTCCGCATACTTTTCGTATAAGGGCGTACGCTCGTTGAACAAGTCTTTGAGTGTAAAACCTTCTTTAAGCGCAACGCCGCGTTTTACCAAGTCCCCCAAGCGCTTTTCAATCACTTCAAAGGGGAGCTTTAAGTACACGACCGTACCCATTTCTTTCAATTTTTGCATCGCGTAATCGCGATAAATCACGCTACCGCCCGTCGCGATGACGCAACGATCGGCGCAAAGCTCGGAATTGACCTTTGCTTCGATATCCAAAAAGGCTTCCCTACCCACTTCGGCGATAATCTCGCTCAAACGCTTGCCTTCACGCGCGACAATAACGCTATCGCTATCAATGTAGCCGTAGCCGATCGCCTCGGAAATTTCCGTGCCGATCGTCGTTTTTCCGCAACCGGGCATACCGATTAAAATGATATTGTTCTTTCTCATATTACGCTCCAAATACTCTTTTTAAGCTACCCAAAATGTCCGCGTCCGCAGGCGCCCATTCTTCTTCGTTCAAGTCCTTCGGGGCAATCCAAGCATAGCTTTCGTGTTCGTTCAAGACAAAATCCGAACGCATTTCGCACTCGTACACCGAAAGCGTGATGATAAAATCGGGATATTCAAAGGTGTGGCAAGCATACAAGCCGCCCACCGAAACGTCCATATTCAGCTCCTCTTTCAGCTCGCGCTTGACCGCGTCCTCACCGCGTTCCCCATCCTCGATTTTGCCGCCCGGGAATTCGTATTTATGCGCGACGTACGGATACGGGGAAGCCCCTCTCTTCGTCGCAAAAATTTTTCCGTTCTCGAAAAGCAACGCCGCCGCCACTTTTACATGTTTTTTCTCGTTCATATTCTCTAACCCTTTTTAATCGTGTCTTTCGTCAGAATCGTACACTTCACAAAATCTTGCCGATTTAGACGGAAGTTCGCCCCCTGCATACAAATGCCCCGTATCGCCGAAAGCGCAGCAACGGAACACGGAAACTCCTTCCCTGCGTTCTTCCGTATACAGCGTCGTGACCGACGTGGGCAACGCGCAAAAATGGTGGGTAAGCACCACGGGCGAAATATTGCAAAGGTGGGATAACAGCACCATTTCCAAACCAAAGTGACAGAAAAATGCAATCGTGTCCGTATTCGGCTTTACGACCTTATAAAAATTCCCTTCCCGTTTATAGCCGTGCTTTTCCAAGAGTTCGTCCAAAGAATTCGTGACGTTTTTATACGCCTTTTCCATATCCGAATCTTGATAAAAATCATGCTCGAGCCACTTGTCTTTATCGTACATTTTGGGTAAATTCGTCCAAAAGGAAGGGAGCATGTCCCAAAGTATCCCCTTTTTTTCTCCCGACGGAAGCGTAAAAGGCACGCCGAATTCTTGCAGCCAATCGTAAATTATAACGTCTTTTTCTTTGCCCTGCGCCTTGGCAACGTAATCGCAAGTATGCTTGGCTCTGCCCAAGGGCGAAGAATAGAAATAATCGATTTTTTCGTCCTTGTAGCGCTTGGCAAGTAGCGCCGCCTCGCGGTGTCCCTTTTCCGTCAAGGTATCGCGCTCGTAATCGGGGTCGCCGTGGCGAATGATGAATATTCTCATCGCACTTCCTCCATAAAATACCCAAGAATGGAATTTTGCACGTACAAATATTCATCCTTGATGCGAAGATTATCCTCGTCCAAATCCAAATACTTGATTGTTTGCTTGATCGCGTTTGGATAATCCTCCCCAATCGACGTGCCGAATTTTTCTTGATATTCCTTCATCGAAACGCCTTTCGACGTGCGCAACGCGAGCATAATAAACTCGAATTTTGCGTCGTTTACGTCCACTTCCTCGCTCGTAACCGCAGGGAAGAAACCAGAAATTAAACATTTCATATACTCGTCCAAATCGAAGGTATTCGTAAACCGTCTACCTGCAATAAACGAGCTTGCCGAAACGCCGACGCCGATATATTCGCCGCGCTTCCAATAATTCCAATTATGCTTGCTTTCATAGCCAGGAATTGCGAAATTGGAAATCTCGTAGCGCTTAAAGCCCTTTTCTTCCAAAAGCTTACGCCCAAACTCGTACATTTCCGCGACCTCGTCGGAATCGGGCAGCTCGCCGTTGAGATAATCGGTGTAAATCGGAGTGCCGTCTTCCACCGTCAACGCGTACATGGATATGTGCTTTGACCCACAAGCCGCCGCGAGCTCGATCGTTTTTGCGATATCTTCCTTCGTTTGATTCTTCAAGCCGAGCATCACGTCCGTGCTAAAATTTTGCCCTTGCAAAAGGTTCGTTGCATACACGTAATCGCGTGCGTTATGAATTCTTCCAAGGTCGGCAAGTTGACTATCAATCGCCGTTTGAAGCCCAATGGAAAAACGGTTGATGCCTGCTTTTAAGTACGTTTCCACCTTCGCTTCGCCGATAGTACCGGGATTGAGCTCCAACGTGATTTCCGCGTTTTCTTTCAACTTGAAACAGCTCTTGATTTGGTTCATCGCGCCCAAAATCAGCTTCGGGGGGATATAGGACGGCGTACCGCCGCCGAAATACACGGTGTCAAACTCGTAATTTTTAAGTTCCTCTCCACGCATTTTCAATTCTTTATACAAGCACGCCATATACGCTTCGGCGTAATTGATTTTGTCGGGGTAGGACACGAAATCGCAATAGCTACATTTGTGCCTACAAAAAGGAACGTGAATATAAATACCTGCCATTTTATTTTTCTCCAAATAGTTAATGGTTGATGTTGGCGCAATAAACGTCGTAGATGCGAGTAGTTCAAGGCGCGGCGAGCACTTTGACGGGAGCATACTTGCGCGTACGTGACCGAAAAGCGCGGAGCCGCAACGCCGAAATGCGACGTATATACGGCGTTTTAATCCTTATTCGTCTTTAAGATTTCCATAAACACTTCGCTCGGTACGTCTACGCTGCCCACCTTACGCATACGCTTTTTGCCTTCCTTTTGTTTTTCCAAAAGCTTGCGTTTACGCGTAATGTCGCCTCCGTAGCACTTGGCAAGAACGTCTTTACGAACTGCTTTGACCGTTTCACGGGCGATAATCTTGCCGCCAACCGCCGCCTGCACGGGAATTTCAAAAAGCTGACGGGGAATCGCTTCCTTTAAGTTTTCGCAAAGGGTTCTACCCCGTTCGTACGCTCTGCCCTCGAAAACGATCGTCGAAAGAGCGTCGCAAATCTCGCCGTTGAGCAGGATATCCAAGCGCACGAGCTTGGATTTTTCGTAGCCCGCGATCTCGTAGTCGAAGCTCGCGTACCCCTTCGTTCTCGATTTCAAGCCGTCGAAGAAATCGTACACGATTTCGTTGAGCGGCAACGTATATTCGAGCTTTACACGGTGCTCGTCCAAATAAGTCATATTCTTGAACACGCCGCGCTTTTCCTTGCAAAGATCCATCACCGAGCCCATATAATCGGGGGGCGTGTAAATTTCCGCCTTTACAATCGGTTCTTCCATATACTCAATGTCCGACGGATCGGGCAAGTGGGAAGGATTGTCGACGAAAAACTCCTCGCCGTTCGTCTTATGCACGTGATAGCTAACCGACGGCGCGGTGGTGATAATGTCGAGATTGAACTCTCTTTCAATGCGCTCTTGGATAATTTCCATGTGCAAAAGTCCCAAGAAACCGCAACGGAAGCCAAAGCCGAGCGCGACGGAATTGTCCGGCTCGAAAATCAGCGACGCGTCGTTGAGCTGCAATTTCAAAAGCGCGTCCTTCAAATCGTTAAACTTACTCCCATCAAGCGGATAGATACCGCAAAAGACTACGGGCTGCACTTGCTTATACCCAGGGCAGGGCGTAGCGGCAGGACGGGTAGCCGACGTGACCGTGTCCCCCACGGCAACGTCTTGAATGGATTTAATAGACGCCGCGATATAGCCTACTTCCCCAGCTTTTAAGCATTCCTTGGGGAAAAGCCCGGGCGCAAACGCGCCCACTTCCGTCACGTCGTACACGGTCGGGGATAAGAAGGTCTTGATCTTGTCGCCCACTTTCACCGTACCGTCCATGATACGAACGAACAAAATAACGCCTTTGTAGTTATCGTAATAACTATCGAAAATCAAGGCTTTGAGCGGTTCTTCCGTGTCACCGTCCGGCGCAGGGAAATATTCCGTGATCGCTTCGAGCAAGTCTTCAATGTTCGTACCCTCTTTCGCCGAAACGCAAGGAATTCCGTCCGCAGGCAAACCGATTACGTCTTCAATTTCTTTCTTGACTTCGTCAACGCGCGCGCTGGGCAAGTCGATTTTATTGATGACGGGCAGGATTTCCAAGTCGTTTTCCATCGCCAAATACACGTTGGCAAGGGTTTGCGCTTCTACGCCCTGCGTTGCGTCTACAACCAGAATCGCCCCCTCGCAAGCGGCGAGAGAACGGCTAACTTCATAGGTAAAGTCGACGTGACCCGGGGTATCGATCAAGTTATACTCGTACTCCTTGCCGTCCTTTGCCGTATAGTACATACGGACGGGGGTAAGCTTGATTGTAATCCCGCGTTCACGCTCGATATCCATGCTGTCTAACAGCTGTTCTTCCATGTCGCGCTTGGAAACCTGACCCGTACGCTCGATCAAACGATCGGCAAGGGTGCTTTTACCGTGGTCAATATGCGCGATAATACAAAAATTTCTTAAAAGGGAATTCGGTTTTGCCATATACGTTCCTTATTCTTCTAATTTTCTCTCAATTTTAGGTTTAGTTTTCTTTACGGAAATACTCGATAAAGCTATGCAGCGCAAAAGATACGGGTTGATTTTTCGGGAGCAACATACCCACCGAGCGAGCCGGCAATACGGGATCGGTTTCCACCTCAAAAAGACTCCCTTCTTCCAGCTTCGCCGTGGCATACTCACGCGGAATCACGCCTACGCCCATACCCTTTTCCACGAGCCGTTTCATCAAATCCCAGCTCCCTACCTCGATCGACGGGGAAAGCTCTACGCCAACGCGGCTTAAAAAGGCGTCGAAGGAACGACGGGCTACCGTGTTCTTGTCCATCATAATCAAGGGGTATTTTTTCAGCTTTGCAAGCGAGACCGTTTCCCCTTGCAACTCGCTGAATTTTTCGCCTGCAATAAAGACGTCGTTCAAGCGCATACAATTCCCTTCAAGCTCCAATTCGGGATCGACCTCGATGGGCAAATTGACAAACGCAACGTCACAGCGATTGGCTTTAAGTTTTTCAATCGTATCGGGCGTAAAATCCGCCATCAGCTCAATTTTAACCGCAGGAAAACGTTCGTGAAAATCCACGATTTTATCCGCAAGGAAATATTCAAAAATCGTGTCGCTCGCACCGATGCGAATCGTACCCGTAGCCGACGCGCTCATTTCCGCCAAGCGATTTTCCGCTTCGTTCAAAAGCCCAAGCGCGCGCTCTACTTCCGCGAAAATCACCTTGCCGCCCTGCGCGGAAAGCTCCATACCGCGGCGCGTGCGGTTAAACAAGCTCACGCCAAGCTGCGTTTCCAGCTGTTTAATCGATTGCGAAACCGCTGGCTGCGAAATATATAATTCTTCCGCCGCCCGAGTTAAGCTGCCGCACCTTGCGACCGTATAAAACACTCTATACAATTCTAAATTGACCATAAACTCGTACCTGCCCCTATCCTTTATCTCTAAACGTGCCTTATCGTATTATTTCCCCACACAAAATTTCGAGAAGATTTCTTCAATGATGGTTTCCGTTGCCGTTTCGCCCGTGATCTCTCCAAGCGCGTCCCATGCTTCCTTAACGTCAATACCGATTAAATCGAGCGGCTGCCCCATTTCACAAGCTCGAATCGCGCTTTGTAAGCGCTCGTTCGCACGGACAAGCGCGCCGTGATGTCTTTCTTCAATCAAGAACGCCGCGTCTTCTCCACGGGCACCGTAGCTCTTTTCATAGAGCAACGTCTTTAACCTTTCAATCCCCTCGCCCGTGACCGCCGACGTATAAACGTCCGCCTCAACGTCCGTTTGCGGCGCGGATAAATCTACTTTATTGAATACTTTAATCAACGGTTTATCCCCGACCATTTCCAAAAGCCGCGCGTCCTCTTCGTCCGCGCCGAAGGGATAGTCCTCAACGAACACCGCTACGTCCGCCGACTGCACGATCGCTTCCGCACGCGCAATACCGATGTTTTCGATAGTGTCCGCACTTTCGCGCACCCCTGCCGTGTCGTAAAGATTGAACTTTCGCCCCTCAATTTCCAGCACCCCTTCCACCGCGTCACGCGTCGTGCCCGCAACGGAAGAAACGATTGCTTTATCATAGCCGAGTAGCTTATTCAAAAGGGAGCTTTTGCCCGTATTCGGTTTGCCGCAAATCGCGACGGTCACCCCCGATTTAATCTTTTTCCCTACTGCATAGCTTGCAATCATTGCCGAAGTCTTTTCAGAAAGCGCCGCAAGTCGGGGCGCAATTTCCTGCAAATGTTCCTCTTCAATATCTTCTTCGGGATAGTCCACCGAAACGTCAATCCCCGCCAAAATGTTGGTCAGCTCCGACTGCATTTCGCGTACCCTTCCCGTAAGCTTTTCACTATACAGCAAAAAGCCCGCCTTTACTTCCGCGTCCGATTCGCCGTTGATCATATCCGCGACCCCTTCGGCAGACGCAAGCGAGAGCTTGCCGTTCAAAAAGGCGCGTTTGGTGAATTCCCCTCTGCCCGCAGGTTTCGCGCCGAGACGGAAGGTCTGACGGAGTATGCCGCGCGCAACGTTTTCACCGCCGTGGCATTGGAATTCTACGATGTCTTCCCCCGTATAGCTCGCAGGGCCTTTGAAATAAACGCACAGCCCGTAATCGAAAAACGTCCCGCCGTCGATTTGACCGGGATACATACGGTACGGCTCAAAATCCTTGACCTTGATTTTCCCTGCCGGAGCGAACATTTTCTCCGCGATTTCCAAGGGATTTTTGCCGCTAATACGAATAATTGCGACCCCGCCTTTCCCCGACGGCGTAGCAATTGCCGATACGTTTTCTTCCATCATAATTCTACTCCTACGCCCACGAAAGCCGTCCAGCGCTGTTATAATCGATAGTTATACCTGACACTATTATAACATAGTATTTTTTTTGTGTAAACCGTTTTACGGTTATAAAGAATAAAAAAAGACGGGAAATATAAATTTTTCTTATTTCCCGTCCAAGTTTTATGAAATTGTTACTTACCACGCTTTCTTTGTGTGGCTTAATCGAAAAATCCGTCGGGATCATTCGGGTCTTTGGGCTTTTTGCCCTTGCCGTTGAATTCGTCAAAAGGTTCGTCAGGCTTCGGCTTTCCCCCGAACTCACCGAACGGCTCTTCGGGCGGACGCTGTTGCCCTTGCGAATAGGGATTTCCGTACGGGTTTTGACCGTAGGGATTATTATAGCCGCCGTAAGGATTTCCGCCGTACGGGCCGTTGCCGTAGCGGTTGTAATATTGTTGCTGCTGACGGATATACGCTTCACGCCTTGCACGCATATACGCATCGTAATCGATCGGTTGTTTGTTTCGCAAACAGAAAATCGTGATAAACCGCGAGAAAGGAAGGAAAACAAACAAGATCGAAAGAACCATATATTTTCTCGGCGCATACTGCTTGAAAAGTCCGTTGAGCAACACGATCATCAAAATAGCGTAAGCCAATTCAAAAATCGCAATAAACAAGTCCCCATATTTATAAAACGTTTCCACCTTACCAGCAAAACCGTTAAAATCCCAAACCGGATAATAATCTTCGTGCCAAATCGGTTCACCTTTCATAAATAAATAGAGTTCTGCCGCCAAGTACAAACCCATCAAAATGGTCAACGCAATTTGCGCAAGCATAGCGTACAAGCCCACGCGCTTTACTTTGCGACCAAATACGCGGCACTCACCTGCAAGCTTGCCCATATACCAAAGATTCGCAAACGGAACAAACGCAAGCGCTCTCTTTTTGATACCGCGACGTTTTGCCATCGTGTACAAGCCGATACCTTGCAAAATGAATAAAATCAGCCAAATCCCCGTGCCTACGCCAAATCCAAGCTTTAAGCCAAGCAACGAGTTCTTGTTCTTGGAAAATTCGCCAAAAAACTCGACGATCAGTCGGTTACAATGATATAATTCCATAGATTACACTCCAGTTATTTTCTTACTCTTGATAAAAGACTTCACGCAAGCAAAGCCCCTTAGCCGGCATCGTCTTGCCAAGCAAACCTCGCTCGCCGTTCGCAAACGCTTCTTCCAAGCTCTCCTTCGAGCGTTTACCGCTCGCAATATCCAAAAGCTCGCCCGTCATCGTACGAACCATGTTATACAAAAATCCGTTCCCTGTCACGTAAATGCGAAGATCGCGCGAGCCAAAGCTCTCTCCTTCTTCCACACGCACTTCGTACACCGTCCGAACGGTTGTTTTTACCGACGAGCCCGATGCACAAAAGGCTTTGAAATCGTGTTCCCCTTCAAAAAGCTTCGTCGCCGCCTGCAATTTTTCCAAGCTCGGCGCGTTTTCTATCCGCACGGCATACCGTTCTTTCAAGGGCATTTCTCTTGGTGCGACGTAAAGGGAATAGCAATACGTCTTTTTCTTCGCCGTGCGGTTCGCGTCGAATTTTTCGTCCGCACCCCAACCTTCAATTACCCGCACGTCGGGGGGCAAATGCCGATTCAAGCAATCAGGCATTTTCTCGGGCGGCACGCTCAAATCCCCATCGAAATGACATACTTGACCTACCGCGTGCACTCCTGCGTCCGTTCGACCGCTCGCCGTCGTCCTTATCTTCACTCCAAGCGCCGTTTCTATTGCGTTTTCAAGGGTTTCTTGCACCGTCCGCGCGTTTTTTTGGCATTGCCAACCGGCAAAGTCCGTTCCGTCGTATGCAATTTTTAATACGTATCGCATTTTGGATCCCCCCTGCCGTTTTTGATTTTTACAGCACCGCCGTCGTGTAAATTCGCAACACGATTACCCCTGCAAGCAAACCGCCGCCCACGATAAACGCGATCAAATCACGCCAACTAAACGTAAGTTTTTTATATTTCGTACGAACTTTACTCCCCGAATAGCAACGAGCGTCCATCGCGTCGCCAAGCTCGTCCGCGCGACGGAACGCGCTGATCAGCAAAGGAATGAGTATGGGCAAAATCGCCTTGACGCGCTTGACCAAACCGCCCGATTCAAAGTCCGCCCCACGCGCTTTTTGCGCGTTCATGATACGCCCCGTTTCGTCCGTCAAAATCGGGATAAAGCGCAACGCAATCGAAATGATGAGCGCCAACTCGTGTACGGGCACGAAAAGGAGTTTTAAGGGGGAGAGCAAGGCTTCCAAGCCGTCCGCCAAGGAAACGGGCGTCGTCGTCAACGTCAAAAGGGACGAGCCCAGTACAAGCAAGAACAGTCTTGCCGCAAGAAAAATCGTATAATATACCGCTTCTTTGGTAATTTTAATGAACTTCCATTCCCACCAAACGGTGTCGCCCTTGTACAAAAATAAATTCAAAAGCGCCATAAAAATCAGCAGGAATAACACCGCGCGCACCGAACGCAAAAGGCTTTTCAAGGGTACGCCTGCAAAGATAGCAATGAGCGCGAAAACACTAGCGCAAGCGCCGAGCGCATAGAAGTTCTTGGAAAGGAATATCGCCACGATATACACGATCAAGAAGACAATCTTAATCAGCGGCGAACACTTATGCACGAAAGAGTTAGACGGGTAGTACTGCCCGAACGCAACGTCACGCATCGTTCTGCCCCCCTTCCGCGGTTAAACGCGTACACGCCCCCTGCATTTTTGCTAAAAACAAGGTTTTTTCGGTGAAATCTTCCACTGTATAATCACAGTCGATTTCCACGCCGTTTTTGCGCATTTTATCCGCGATCTGCGCGGTAAAGGGCACGTCCAAACCCAAGCTATACATTTTTTCCACGTCCGAGAAAAGCTTACGCGGAGCGTCCACCGCCGCCACCTTCCCTTCCGAGAAGATTGCCGCACGCGTACAGTTTTCCGCAATCTCGTCCATATCGTGCGAAACGATAATCACCGTCTTGCACCAATCGGCGTGAATCTTGTGCAACAGCGCCATAATCTCTTCTTTGCCAAGCGGATCAAGTCCTGCCGCAGGTTCGTCTAAAATCAAAATTTCCGGTTTCGTCACGATAACGCCGGCAATCGCCACACGGCGCTTTTGTCCGCCCGAAAGCTCGAACGGCGAAGCCTTTTTCACCGTCGCGTAGTCCAAGCCCACCGTCTCAATCGCTTCGCGCACCGCCGTTTTAACCTCTTCTTCCGTCATTCCGTCGCGGAAATTCTTTAATCCGAACGCTACGTCGTCAAAAACCGTTTCCGCAAACAACTGATATTCGGGGTATTGGAAAACCATACCCACTTTACTGCGAAGCGCCTTGAAATCCGTCGTCTTGTCCGTCAAGTCAAAGCCATTGACCGTCAACACCGTTTTCGGCGGCAACGGAGCGCCCTTTTTCAATTTTTTCGGTTTGTATTTTTTCTCGGCAGTCGGCGTTTTAATAAGCGCGTTCAAGTGCTGCACAAAGGTGGATTTACCACTCCCCGTATGCCCGAGAATTCCGAAAAACTCCCCTGCATTGATTTCCAAATCCACGCCTTTTAAGGCGTGCGTTGCAAACGGCGATTTCGCGTTATACGCGTAGGAAAGGTTTTCGCAAACCACGTCCCCAACGCCGTCCTTTTCCGCCGCTTCTTCCGCCGTTATATCCGTACCTGCCCCCTGCGTTTGCGGCTTACAAGGCGCGATACTCGCGCAAATTTGCGCGGCGATTCCATCCGCCGCCGTATCGTCCTCAATCGGCAGACCGCCCTCTTTCAAGGCACGGCAAATGCGCACGGAACGGGGCGCGGTAAGCGCGTATTTTTTCAATTCGTCGCCGCGAGAAAGAATCTCCGCGGGCTTTCCTTCCATCACAATTTGCCCCTTACTCATCACAACCGCTCTATCCGCAAGCATCGCCTCTTCGGGGAAATGGGTAATCAAAATGACGGTGATATTTTCTTCCTTATTCAAGCGCAAAACGACGTCCATGACTTCCTTTCTGCCCTTGGGATCAAGCATCGCCGTCGCCTCGTCCAAAATCATTACGCGCGGTTTCAGTGCCAAAACGCCCGCAATCGCGATGCGTTGTTTTTGCCCGCCCGACAAGCGGTTCGGCGTGGCTTTTCGGAATTCTTCCATACCCACCGCCGAGAGTGCAAACTCAATTCTCTCACCGATTTCCTTGCGTGGAAGCCCCACGTTTTCAGGGCCGAACGCCACGTCGTCTTCTACGATCGACGCGACCATTTGGTTATCGGGATTTTGGAATACAATCCCCACTTGACGGCGAATATCGAACAGGTTTTTATCGTTTGACGTATCCAAATCAAAAACGGTAATTTTGCCTTCCTTGGGGGACAAAAGCCCATTCGTCAAGCGCGCAAGCGTAGATTTACCGCTTCCGTTATGACCCAAAACGGCAACGAATTCCCCTTCTTCCACGGAAAAATTGACCCCGTTCAATGCGAACGAAGTCTGCGCATCGAACACGTCGTTACCGCGCTCATCCCCGCTTTCGTAGGAAAAATATACTTTTTCAAACTGAATTGCCGTCATCTTTTACCGTTATCCGTCTATTTCTTACTCTTTTGCGCTATAAGCGCACAATTTTTGATTCTACCGTTACTATTATAGCAAACTTTCTAAAATATTACAATGAAAATCGGGTGAAATTGTGTGTTATTGTATTGAAAAATACAAATTTATCCATTTTTTAAGGTTATCGTCGCCGTTTTTGGGACTCTTACGCAACAAAAAACGCGCCGTTTTTCCCTTTCAACACGGACACGGTAGCCTTATTTACTGTAAGTGGACACAAAATACTTACCGTTTTCACGTATCGTAATCAAAATATTTTCCTGGTTGTCGGTGCGATAAACGTCCACGCCGCGCCCCGATAATAAATCTAAAATTTCCGCGCTTGGATGCCCGTAAGAGTTATCCTTTCCACAAGAAATCACCGCTGTTTCCGTGTGCATATATGCAACCATTGTAGCCGTCGTACCATCCGTCGCGCCATGATGAGAGACCTTCAAAATTTCCGTAGACGAAAGCGACACGCCGTATGCTTGCAAATACCCAAGCTCTTCGTCCATCGCCAACACCTCGAACGCCGTTGCCGGCGCGTCGCCCGCAAAGAGCGCACTCACCCCTTGATAATCCAGCCAAAGCACCGCCGAGCCGCTGTTTCCCGAAACACCTACGCCCTCTTCAACGGAAAATTCATGCGGAAGAAGAAAGGTGAAAACGTAGTCGCTATCCGCATTAGTCAGTTGCACGTTTCGCGAAGAATTTTGGCATTTCGCTTCCTTGGTCACGTCCGCAAAAAAGCTCGCATATGTGCTACCCGACTCGGGAAATGCAGTAGGCAGGTACGCGTTGACGACCTTTTTATACTTCAAAAGCTCTTCCAACGCACCGCAATGGTCCTCGTCCGTATGCGTGACGATAAGATGATCGATCGTCTTGATTTTTAAGGCGTTCAAAGTGCGCAAAAGTGAACGCCGCGCATAGCCGCTATCTTCACCGCCGTCGATAAGGGCGACCTTTCCGTCAGGAAATTCGATTAAGGTGGAATCCCCTTGTCCTACGTCTAAAAAGTGGATGCGCAGTTCCCCGCTTTTGCGCCTACTTACGTTCGGTTTTGAAACGTAATATTTCCAAGCCTCGGGCGGATAGAAATGACTAAAAACACAAAGCCCAAGCAAGCAAACTAAAAGGATACCGAGCAAGACACGCTTGATCAATTTCCCTTTCTTTTCGATCTTGCGTTTCTTTTCTCCGTATCCCATAAGTTATCTTCCGTTTCGTTTAGATTTTTCTTGTCGGCGCGTTTTGGATTTGCGCGAACACGTCTGCAAGCGCCTGCGCATCGTAATCCTCGATTCTACCTTCATCGGCAAGCGTAGAAATATTCGGATCAAGCGGCATTTGCGCAATCGCAGGAATTCCGTATTCACTCGCAATCGACTTCGCTTTACTATGCCCAAAAATTTCGATTTTCTTGCCGCAATCAGGACAAGCAAGGTAGCTCATATTTTCGACCAAACCAAGCACGGGCACGTTCATCATCGCCGCCATATTGACCGCTTTTTCTACGACCATTTTAACAAGGTCCTGCGGCGTCGAGACAATCACAATCCCCGAAATGGGAATACTTTGGAAAACGGTGAGCGGTACGTCGCCCGTTCCCGGGGGCATATCAATAAAGAGCAAATCAACGTCCTTCCAAATAACGTCCGTCCAAAACTGCATCACCGTACCCGAAATCACCATACCGCGCCAAATGACAGGCGAGGTCTCTTCGTCCAAGAGCAGGTTCATCGAAACCATTTGCATACCCGACGGCGAAAGAACGGTGTTGATCCCGTTTTCATCCCCCGTCATGCGATCTTTCACACCGAACATTTTCGGAATGGAAGGACCGGTGATATCCGCGTCCATAATCCCGACCGAAAGCCCCTGTTTTTGCGCAAACGAGGCAAGCAGGGAGGTGGTGAGCGATTTCCCTACACCGCCCTTACCGCTGACGACGCCGATCACTTTTTTAATCGACGAAGCTTTGTGAGGGGCTTTGAGCATACTTTCTTGTTTTCTAGACGAGCAGTCTTTTCCGCAGCTCGAACAATCATGCGAACAATTATCTGACATTTTCTTATCTCCTTATAAAAGCATTGAAAAAGGTTTTTCAAGGCTCAACGCAACTATTATACCCCTTTTTCGCTTTTTTTGTCAACCGTTCGCAGCTATTTGACAAAATCTTTCACGCAGAAAACACGTAAAAAAGCTTGCAATTTATTTTGAAATGCTATATAATAAATAAGCTGCGCGTAGGCGGGGAGTTAGCGGCACCCTGAATCTGCAATCCGCTATAGCAGAGCTGAATGCCTTTTTAGACGTAGTTTATGGAAGGTTTGCGCGCCGTAAGGAATGTTGATAGTAAGGTCTTATGCAACGTAATGCCGTGAACCGTGTCAGGACGGGAACGTAGCAGCACTAAGCGGATGTTTGCGTGTGCCATAAGGTAGCTTTACAGGAGTCACCTGCGGCGTTTCCGCTTCGGTAAATTGCGGCGACAAAGGATCGCGCAGTTTTTTTATTTTTGGGAAACTTCCCTTTTCTTTTGACCATTTATGAGTGCGCTCGCGTGCAAAACACGCGAGCGCTTTTTTGCCATAAAAAAATAAAATTTATCAAAAAAAGTGTGGACAAAAGCGAAAAAACGGCGGTATATATATTACAAGAATAAAAAAAGGAGCACTATGATGAAAAAGAAAAAACTACTTACTGCCTTAATCGTTGGCACGCTCGCTTGTCTTGCAAGCGCAACCCTTTTCACCGCTTGCGGCGGGAAAAAGGATGGCGAGATTTCCACTCCGCCCGTCAGCTCCACAGAACCTTCCCCCGAAGAAACTCCTTATTATAGCGAAGGACTGGCGTATAGACTCAACAATCAATCGTATACCGTATATGGTTTGGGGCTTTGTACCGATTCGGATATCGTCATCCCCGATACATATAACGGTTTACCCGTAACAGGAATTTATTCCTACGCTTTCGACAACGAAACCATCGAAAGCGTCGTAATCCCCGATAGTATAACGAGTATAGGTTATGGTGCGTTTTATTCTTGCGATTTCTTAACGGAAGTCACAATCCCAAACAGCATAATAAGCATCGAACCCTTTGCATTCTATAATTGTGATAAATTGACGAAAATCTCCATTCCCGACGGAGTAACAAATATCGAGCCTTATACGTTCTATGGTTGCAGTAGCTTAATAAGCGTGCAGCTTGGCAACGACGTCACAAGCATCGGTAATTATGCGTTTTCTGGTTGCTTTGACTTGACGGAAATCAATATCCCTAGTAGTTTATCCTGCATTGGGGTTGCAGCCTTCAATAATTGTGATAGCTTGACGGAAATCTCAATTCCCGACCTTGTGACGACCATCGGTGAGTCCGCTTTTTATAATTGCGACAGCTTGACAAGCGCGATAATCGGCAACGGAGTTGAAAGCATCGGTAAATTCGCCTTTTATAATTGCGACAGCTTGACAAAGGTGATAATCGGCGACAGCGTTACAAGTATTGGCGACGAAGCGTTTTTTTCTTGCAATAGCTTAAACTGCGTGACGCTCGGTGAAAGTGTTGCGGATATCGGTAGTAATACATTCTATAATTGCTATACGCTGGTAGAAGTTGTAAATAAGTCCACAAACATTAACATAACAGCAGGCGATACGTCTAATGGTTATATAGGTCATTACGCGTTAGCAGTATATAATAACGGCGACACGTTTACAACAAAACTTTTTAACGACAACGGTTACATCGTTTACGCGGATGACAATGAAAAGATTTTGGTGTCCTATAACGGAAAAGAAACAGATTTAGCTTTTCCTTCCTATATCACGCAAATTTATCACTATGCCTTCTATAATTGCAGGAATTTAAGCAACGTAGTGATTGGTGACCTTATAACAAATATTGACAACAAAACCTTTTCTATTTGCACTAATTTGACCAGCTTAACAATCGGCAGCGGCGTTACGAGTATCGCCCAAGGCGCTTTGAGTGCTTGCATCAGCTTGCAAAATATTACGGTAAGCGAAAACAATAAAATGTATAAATCCATCGATGGGAATTTGTATAGCAAGGATGGAACGACGTTAATACAATACGCTATAGGTAAAACGGAAACGTCCTTCAAATCCCCCGACGGCATCACGACTATTGGCGAATATGCCTTCCATTATTGCGTTAATTTGAGAAACGTGACAATCGGTGACGGTGTCACAACCATCGGTCGTTTTGCGTTCAATAATTGTAGCAACTTAACGGAAATCCTAATCCCTGAATCAGTTTCCGTCATTGATATTGCCGCTTTCCAAGACTGCGCCAATTTAACCATTTACTGCGAAGCGGAAAGCCAACCCGAAGGCTGGCATGAAAATTGGAGATATAGTAGTTCCAAGGTTGAATGGGGATATACGGGTATAGATGAATAATAAACAAAAACGTCCGAAGGGGTGCGAAAAACTCGCGTTTTTCGCACCCCTTCTTTTATTTTCACGTCGAAAGTTTTTCTTTTCTTCCGCCGATAGAAATAGTATCGGCGGATATTCTTTCTTTTATTCCTTATTCCCCATCCAATTTTGTGGTAGTTTCTTCCTTTTTGCCGCGAATGTCCAAGCCGTTCAGCTTTTCGTCTTCCATCACTACGCCGCGCTGCATACTCGCATAGCCGTACTTTTCCCGAATCTTCGCAATCGCACTCTCGGCACGCTCCCGTTTTTCATAGCTCCCGCTCGTGCCGTCCAGCAAGCCATCCAAAGACATTTGCTCGATATGATAATCAAACCCCGAAACGGTGATGCCGAGCATTCTAACCAGCGTGCTTTCGGGAAAATGCTTACAATATAGCTCGTACGCCGCTTTGGCGATATCACCGCAAAGGGTTGTCGGCGGCACTTTCATTTGACAGGTCGTATCCTGCAGCTTATCGTTTCGCACAACGATATGTACCGTATTCGCTTTGCCCACGTCCGCCGCTTTAAGCCGTGCGGAAACACTCTCCGCAAGCGCGTAAAACCAACGCTTTACGTCGTCGAAACGGAAAATATTTTGCGGCAAGGTCATGGAATTCCCGATAGACTTCAAATCCGTTTTTTCCTTGACCGCTTTGACGGGTTCTTCATCCTCACCGCGGGCGTAAACGCGTAACTGCCTGCCCCGTTTACCTAAAAAACGGTTCATCATCTCTTCGTCGGCATGCGCCAAATCGCCGATCGTTTTTATCCCTAACTTATGCAACGTTTCTTCCGTTGAATGCCCAACAAATAGGAGTTCCTTTACAGGCAAGTTCCACACGACTTTTTGATAATTTTCGCGCGTGATTTCCGTGACGGCGTCGGGCTTTTTCAGCTCGGACGCAAGCTTGGCAAACACCTTATTAAAACTCACGCCTACCGATACGGTAAGCCCCAATTCTTCCTTCACCGTCTTTCGGATTTTTTCGGCAATTTCAAAGCCGCTGCCAAACAAAAAGGTGCTTTCCGTCATATCGAGCGCGCATTCGTCGATGCTGCATTCTTCAATTTGGTCGGTAAAGCGGCTATAAATCTCCACGACCTTTTTGGAGAATTTCACGTATTCGGTATGATGCGCGCGCACCATTTGTACGTCGGGGCACTTTTTGAGCGCCGAATACACCGTTTCCGCCGTTTTTATACCGAGTTTTTTGGCTTCTTCATTCTTCGCCAAAACAACGCCGCGCCGCTCCTTAGGATCGCCGCACACAATCAACGGTTTTCCGCCCAACTCGGGATTGAGCGCAATCTCTACGGACGCAAAAAAATTATTCAAGTCCGAATGCAAGATCACACGGTCTTTTTTCTCCATTTTTCGCCTCCTTTCAAGATTTCAACGCGTACATGGTACGCTTATTTCAAAAATTCACTAACCGAATGCGCCGCTACGTTCCCTTCGCCGACTGCCTTTGCATACTGATAAGGTCTGCCCGTGCAATCCCCTGCCGCATAGCACCCTTTAAGATTCGTGGACATATCCCGATTCACCTTTACGTGCCCGTCTTGCATATCCAAGCCGCCAACCAAAATCGCAGGCGACGTGCATTCACGCAAGACAAACATACCGTCTATTTCAACCGCATCTTGACCAAAGCACACTCTCTCCACACGTTTCGCCCCATCGATTTTCGTGGGCATTTTGCGGATAATTTCCACGTTGTCGCGCACAATTTCCACGCCTTTATACATTGGAATCAAGTACACTTTTTTCGCAATATCAGCAAGATAGCCTATCTCGTGCTCCAAACGTTTACTCGTGCAAAATACGGCGATCGTTTTACCTTTGTACAAGAACCCGTCGCAGGTCGCACACGCGCTCACACCGCGGCCCAAATAGGCATCTTCCCCCTCGATTTGCTTGACCGATTCCACGCCGCAAGCAAGAATTACGCTCTTGCTTTCGTACATCCCCCCTTGCTGTGTTGCAACGGCAAATTTTTCTTTCATCGCGTACACGCCCGACACCTTTTCTTCGATTATCTCGATTTTCGCGTCTTTAAGTTGTTCTTTAAGCGCAGCAACGAAACCTTTTCCCGTCACGTTAGAAAGTCCGGGATAATTTTGGATAAGCTCCGCTTTTTCAATTTTTTCGCTCAATGCTTTCGAGCCGAATATCAACGCGGTTTTGCCGTTCGCCTTCAAGGTAAGCGCGGCGGAAATTCCTGCCACACCGCTGCCGATAATAATACAATCTACCATAATTCACTCCTTACGGATTAGTATTGCACGTTTTTATAAAAATTTTCCTACAATTGCATCAATGCAACGAGCGCAAAACCGATAATAAAACCGATGATTACGGAAAAGATAATAATCGGCGCGCCCTTTTTCGCGCTCTCTTTGCGATTTTGCAAGACTTCTTCGTCCGTGACTCCGTCAAAGCGGAAGGCGTTGCCATTCAAAAGGTTAAAACGGGGTCTACCGCTAAACGATACGTCCTCTTCCCCTTCGGGGATATTGACAAATTCGTTGCAATAGCCCTTGCTTAATTTATCGGCAATTACAAACACTTTCATCGCGTTGTTTCCAATTTCGAAGGTTTTTTCTTCACCGTTTTTGATATCGCCGAGTTTGCGGCAAGGCACGCCGTTGATTTCCAATTCAGGAGCGGTCGCATCTTCCACGTAAACTTTCATTTTCATTAAACAACCCACGAACGATTTTTCTCTTTTGATTGTTAATTGACGCATAATATTTCTCCTTCACACGTTTTTGATATTATAACATAAAAAAGCGAAACCGTCAATAACAAAACGCAATTTCCGCGCGTATAAAGCCGCAGAAAAGCTTTTTTGAAAAAACTTTCTAAAAGCGCACGAAAACGCTTGCCAAAAGCAGGAATTTTTGATAAAATAACGCAAGTAAAAGGAAATGACTTTCCACATATTGGGGCGTCGCCAAGCGGTAAGGCAACGGACTCTGACTCCGTCATTCGGGTGTTCGAATCACTTCGCCCCAGCCAAACAAAACGGACCACCAAACGGTGGTCCGTTTTGTTTGATTCGTGCGCGTTTGCGAAGTGATTCGAGGGTGGGAGCCGTTTTGCGAGAGCAAAACGCTTTGCCTTACGAAACTTTAATTAAGTTCCACTCGTCGGCAAAGGACGACGTTGATAACGTCGGAGCGGGGCGCGCCGCTAAAGGCGCGAATCACTTCGCCCCACCCCGCCTTATCGGGTGTTCGCGCGAGAAATGTCCGTCAGCGGGTGTCTTACTCTTTACGAAGCCCAAACGGCATTTCGAAGCTTTGGTGCAACGCACCAAAATCACTTCGCCCTTGCCTTCCTTATCGGGTGGGCGGGCTAGGAAGCAAGCAAACCTTGCTTGAAACTACCGAAACACCCTATCCTTGCTGACGACGCTTTGACGGCATAGCCGTCAATAAAACTTCGCCCCAGCCAAACAAAACACCCCCGAAAGCCATAAGGCTTTCGGGGGTGTTTTTCTATGTACTTTACCAAATTCTTTGAATCAAGAGCATCGTAAAGCAAGACGACCAGTTATAGTCCGTAATAGAATGGATATGCGTTCTATAATCTATTTTTTCAGGTTGCGCCCCTTTGCGTTTGAGTCTAAACGGACAAATCTCATCGTCTGCATCATAGAACTCAAAAACGTTACCCGTTTCTTCGTACCACTTGTTTACCGAAGCAAGCACTTTTGTGCGGAATTCTTCCGCTATCTCATTAAACCCGTACTTACGCAAGCCGAGCATAATAAAATAATTCAAGTTTAACCACGTACAGCCACGCCACATATCGATATCGTAGAACTCACTATCCTTCGGGATAGACGGAATGGGCATCCTTGTCCAAAAACGCTTTTCATCCAACAATACCTTCACCATCTTTTCTGCTTGCTCTTGACTGCAAATCCCTGCAAACATCGGCAAGAAAGAAGAGTGCGTAGCCACTCTCGTCAACGTGCCGTCGAAAAGACAGTCGTAATACAAGCCGTCTTCTTCACTCCAAAACGTTGCGTTAATCTTTTCCTTTACGCTTTCATGCACGCCCTTAAAATACTCCGCGTTTTCCTTGTCCCCAAGCTCGCCGTATATCCAAGAAAGATACTTCGCGTCGTTGCAAAGATAGGTGGAAAAGTCAAATGCGTCCATCTCGATATCAAAATCGAATCTCGGACAGTTGTCCAAGCCCGATTCCCCGCATTTGCATTCCAAATAGTCAGGCTCAGTGAACCATTCCAAAAGCCCGTTGCCGTTCTTATCGCGGTTTTCCATCGTCCAAATCAAGAATTTGGACAGGGCCGGTGCGCATTCACGCAAAAATTCCTTGTCCTTACACTTTTGGTAAACTTCCCATACACCCCAAGAAAGCACTTGCGGCTGGGTAACGTTGGAAAAGCCCCCTTCGCTCGGGCTCATCATGTGCGCGATAAACCCGCTTTCTTTTTGCTGCAAAAGCACCGCGCGTATCGCGTCTTTTGCAAGCTCCAAATTATACTCGGAAATCGCCATCGCGTGGAAAGCCGAATCCCAAAGCCACATAAATCTATGCGGCACTCTATCGGGCGTCGTCCAACGGCAAGGGATTCTCCCTTCCGGCGAATATACGTTTTCCTTTTGAATGGACAAACATTTATAATAGAGCTTTTCGTACTTTTTATCCCTACACTCGGGCATAGTCTCAAAGTACGCATAACGCGCCTTTTTAAGCGCATCCAATTCTTCATCCGTATATACGCGCGCTGCCTTTTTGCCGTAAGCAAACGCAAAATAATATTCCCCGTCCTTTTCTTCTACCGTGAGATAGAAGGTGCCGACGGACGTTTGTACGCTTTCGGTGTTTCCGTCGATTGCACGAGTACTTTCCCCTTCCGTCAAAACGCAAGGTTTCGCGCTCGATTTCCCGACGATTGTACGTCGGTCAATAATTCCCACGAACGCGTCCTTTCCGTCAAGCATATCCCCCGTCACGCCGTAAAACACCGCGTTTTCTTCCAAGGGAATACGAAGCGTCACCGTTTCTTCAAAATGAAAACGGATTGTGATCGGTCCATCCATAAGCATACCGACAAAATCGTCGTTTCTCGACGTTTCACCGTCTAAACCGCTAAAACAAAACAGCTGTCCATAGCTATATCGATTATGCGAATATTTATTCATCTTATCCTCTCCAATTATACTGCGTAAAAAGTCAATACCTCGCCGTCTTCCCGTTTCGCGCGATACAAATCGCCAATTCGAAGCCCCACGTTCATCAAGGTCGCGCCGTGTAAAATTGCGCCCGTTTCTTCGTTTTTATACACTTTATTCGGGTCTAACCCTTTCAGTTTTATCGTTGTACTTTCCACAAAGCCCGTCGCATTCAATTCCAAGAAGGTGAGTTGCGCTTTATTCTTGTCCTTCGACACCTTCATATACGCGCAGAAATGATCCGTTCTCGGCGAAATCAATCGATACAAATCCCCCGAAAGATTCAAATCCTCATCCTTTCTATACTGCTCGGAATATTGCTTAAACTTCGCCTTGTCTTCCGCGCTATATTCGCTCAAATCCAGCTCGTAGCCGTACGACCCAAACGCCGCCACACGATATCTAAAATCGTAGGTAGACGGTCTGCCCGTCGTGCAATCGCCCCTCGTAAAATGGCAACTCAACGCAGACACGGGGTAGGCGTAGCTCGCTCCATACTGAATATACACCCTCGCGTACGGATCGGTATTATCGCTCGTCCAAATCTGCGGCGAGTAGAAAAGCATACCCAAATCAAATCTTCCGCCGCCGCCTGAACAGGTCTCGAAAAGCATATTTCCCAAGCGGTTTTTCAAGGCCGACAAAAGCTTGTATGTGCCGAGCATTTGTCTATGATAGACTTCTCCTTGCGGCATTTGATAAGAGCCTGCTTCCGTGACATAACGATTGAAATCCCACTTGATATAGTCGATTTCAGCGCCCTGCAATTCTTCGGAAATACGGTTGGCTACGTACTCTACAACCTCGTCTCTCGTCAAGTCTAAAACATACTGAAAACGAGAAATTAACGGCGTTTTCGACGTGGATAAAATCCAATCGGGATGCTTTCGATAAAGCTCGCTGTCTTCATTCACCATTTCAGGCTCTAACCAAAGCCCAAATTTCAAACCCAACGCATGGATTTTTTCACTCAAGCCCTTGATCCCCGACGGAAATTTGTCCGTTTCCGTGCGCCAATCGCCAAGTCCTTTTTGGTCGTGCGGTCTAAACCAACCGTCGTCCAAAACTACCGTATCAATACCGCAGTCCTTCGCTTGTGCCGCTAATGCGAGCACCTTATCTTCGGAAACGGTAAAATAACTCGCTTCCCAAGAATTGATGACGATGGGACGGGGTGAGAATGCAAATTCTTTCTCGATAATATTTTGACGGATATGATCGTGGAAATTTCTCGACATGCCGCCAAGCCCCTCTTCCGAATAAGTGAGCACCGTTTCGGGCGAAACAAACTCTTCTCCTGCCTTTAACGACCAACAAAAGCCCGTGTCGCTAATCCCCATAATCAAACGAGTATCACCCAAGCTGCCTACCGACACTTCTTCGGCAAAGTTACCGCTATATAAAAGATTGAAGCCGTACGTTTCGCCGCTATGCTCATCCGCATTATGCGCGCAAAGGGCGATAAACGGATTGCGGTTGTGTGAAGTAGTACCCGTCAAGCTTTCGTTCTTAAACACGCCTCTTTGCAAAGGTACGCGCGCAAGACCTGCGCATTCGTAAAGGTACATACCGTTCAAGGTGACCATATCGAAATCCGCGCCGTAAAAATCTAAGCACATACTCGACCATTTTTGAATGGATACGGACATGCCCCCCACGTTTTTGATTTTTTGTGAACGCGCAATCACGTCCACGCTCGCATATACTACGTAAGTGAGCGTAATTTCAATACGTCCTTCATCATCCGTGAGTAGGATTTCCAAGCTTTCCGCTTCGTCGTTTTCTCTCGAATAGGGCAAACCGTTCAACGGCGTTCTACCTTTATAAATTTTATGAGCGCGGTAGCGCAAGCGGTTGCAATCGAGTTTCCCATCGCAATCATACACTACGGACGGCGTACGAATATCCCCTGCGTTAAAAGGGGAGATTTCCAAACCGACCGTCGACGCCGAAAAGACACGGCTATCCCTCGATTCATGCGCATGGTGCGCATATATTTGGCGATTGCTAATGTGTTTGATATTATCGTTGGGAATTTTCTTCCCGTAATATAAATGTTCCAATGCGTCGTGTTCCACTACGCAAAATACGTAGGAAGAATTTTGCGTTTGAAGGTGAAAGATTTTTTCCTGTTCGTTAAACCATATCGACATAATACGCCTCTTATAAATAATTTATTGCAATGAGAAATATTGATATACGCCTGCCGTCCAACCGAGCATTTTTTGCGTAGGATATTCCAAATTTGCCGCCTCACCGTTTTCATCGTAGCGTTCCCAAAGCACGCCCGTCCGCTCAAACGACGACGAGAGCAAATCTTTATAATTTTTGCAAAGCTCGGCGGCTTCCTTTTTGTAGCCGTAACGGAACAACGCTTTATAGGCAAAATATTGATGCGGCGCCCAAATATAGGGATATCCCCATTGATATCCGCCCGTTCCCGTATCTTCGCAAGAGCTTACGCCCCCTTTCGTTTTTAACACGTTATAAACGTGCAAAAGGTTGCCGTCCTTACGCGCAAAACCGTAAAAATAAGGCAAAAAACACGCTGCGCACACGATCTCGTTCTTTTTATCCGCAACGAAATCATAATCGCAATACGTACCCGTTTTTTCGTTAAAGCAGTACTTTTCAAGCAAAGCTACACGCTTTTCCTTTTGCGCCGCATAATACGCCGCTTTGTCCGCATTTTTACCGTCAAAATATCGAGCAAGGAACTCCTCCACCCCATACAGGTGCGAGTTGAGATCGATTTGCACGTAATCCAAAGCGTTATGGTTTGCATACCGCGGCGTAAAATCCTCGCCGCTCTCCCCTTCTGCAATGAAGTTTTTAGCGATCCGCATTTTTTCTTCATCGGGAATATCTCTCGCCAACGCCACACGCGTAGAAGCGTAATCGTAATACCAAAGCAGCTTTTCACGAGTTTGCGCATTAGTACCGTATTGATTCAAGCCAATCGGCGTCATACGCTTGGTCATCCAAAAGACGTATTCCTTTTCCAAGCCTTCTACCGCCTTTTTCAACCATTCCTCGTCCTTGGTTTCTTGGAAAATATCCTGTACCATCAAAGCCAATAACGGGGGTTGGGAACAATACTCCGCACCGTCCTTGCGTGTGAAATTGGGTACGCAACCAAAGCAATCTAATGCGTAGAGCAAATTGTCCACGTTTTCTCTTGCCCAATCGGAATGCCCGTCCATAATCAAGCCGACGTTTGTAAAATAGGTATCCCAATAATACAAAGTACGGAAAATTCCGTCGGGGGTATACGAAGGGGGCACAAAGGGATAAGGCAAATCCAAATCCCGCTCCCCTGCCGTAGAACGCGCAGCCTTCCAACTATTTTTAATATATTCGCCTAATTTATCGTTCACTCTTCGTCCTTATGTAAATAACAAACCTGCCCCGTCAGTCTTGATTTTTCTGCCGCGAGCGCCATCAAATGACTCTCAATCGAACGATCGAGCGTCGTCCCAAGCTCCGCGTCCCCCGACAAGGCTTTATAGAAATCCTTAACGAGCATCAAATCGCCGCCGCCATGCCCGAAATCATCGTTAAGCTCTTCTTTTACAATCTCCTTAATCTTCAAAAAGCGGGTACCGTGTCCGTAACGAGATACGCGGATATATCCATTCTCCTCGTCCATTTCAATTTCGCCGAGCGTGCCGTGGAAGGTCATTTTTCTACCGGGGAGCGCGGTAAAAGCGGTCATCGTCAAGTTCGCCTTGATGCCGTTTTCAAACTGCATTACCACCGTTTGATTATCCACTACGTTGTTATCGCAGTCGAACACGCATTGACCGTAATTGGAGCTTTCATAGGATTTGCGGATGGATTCTTCCGTAATCGGACGAGACAAGTCCACAACGTTGAAGGGCCAACCCTGCTTTCTCGCATAATCGTCCACGTCGGGCTTATCAAACGCCCAATCGAAATCCTTTTTCCATTTCTCAATGTAAAGTCTTTCCGCGCTGTACACGCAGTCGTGCTTATACTTACAGTCTGCGCAACGGCTCGACGCGCCCTCGGGCTGATTCCCCTTATGGAAGAAGCACAACTCGCCCACCGAGTACACAGTCTTACACTTGGAGTTCGCATAGTACTGCAAAAGGTCCAAATCGTGGCAGCATTTCTGCATAATCATCGGGGACGTTTCTTGATCATTCCGCCAATTTCCGCGCACGAAACTGTGCGCTTGGTGCCAATAAGTAACCTGTTCAATCCAATCGATACAAACGATTTTACCAATCTCGCCCGAATCGAGCAAGGACTTAATTTTCAAGAACGCAGGCGCGTAGCGCAACACGTGGCAAACGATGACCTTACGCTGATACTTCTCATTCGCCTTCAAAAGCTCGTAAAGCTCGTCCTCAACGGGGGAAATGGGCTTTTCGAGCAAGATATCGTAGCCAAGCTCCAACGCCTTGATACACATACGCACGTGATCTCTATCCTGCGTTGCGATGACAAGCGCATCCGAGCGTTTTTCTTTCAAAAACTCGTCGCTATCCAAAAAGCAGTCTTTTTCAGGAATCCCCCAAGCGTCTTGCGCCAAGCGGATTTTTTCGGGATTGTTATCGCATACGCACGCGATCTTAAATTTGTCTGGAAAATCATACATACATTTTCCATAGGTATAATGTCCACGAGAACCGCAACCTAAAATAGAAACCGTAAAAATTTTACCCATATTCTTTCACTTCCATTTTCATATTGTATGCCGTTATAATCTGGCACAGTAATCGTATATAGCTTGGGGAAACCCTATAAAGGGTTTCCCCGCACGTTTTTTTAGTTATGAGGAATTACAAACACCGCTTCCCCGGGCGTAACCGTCGCCGTGTAAACGCCATTCGACAACGCTACTTCCGTAAATTCGCCGTTGCTGTAAACCAACGCCTTTGTATAACCGCTAAAGGTCATCGTAACATTTTCCGAAGTTTGCGCTACGTCGGGATCGAGAACGTTCATTGCCATGTACATATAATTGTTGTTCCCTTCGTCGTAAAGCTCGGTGACAAGCGCCGAACCCGTATTTATCGAGCAGCCAGTAAGCTTCATAAAGCCGTTCGAAACGGTAATTTCACCAAGGTGATTTGCGCTCGTCGAGCCGTATACTTTACTGCCCATATAATTGAACTGCAAAATTACCTTTGCGAAAATTTGGTTATCCGACAAGATATCCTTCATCGTGTAATACAAAGCAGTAGGATTGCCGTTGTAATCCACAAAGGATTGACCGTCTACGTACGATTCAGCGCCCGAAGCGTCGCTTTCCCCTCTCGTATAATAGGTGTAGTACGCGATTTGCTTCGCACCGAAGCCCAAGAGAATATTATTGAGCCACTTCGCGCCCTTTTCCGTCACAGCACGTCTATGAATCGTGCCGTCCGCATTGTTTTCATAGGCTTGCGTAACGTGATAGAACTTAATGCCGCGCTCCGCCGCCGCCTTTGCTACGATTTGCAAGCAAGGAATGTACGAATCCTTGATTTCAAGATCGCCATCTGCATTTTCCATCAAAGGATAATCGTCGTACATAATCGAATCAGGATTCATCGCATCCAAGAAATCGTTGATATATTGCGTATAACGCGTGACGGTATGGTCAAATCTGCTAGCCCAGATCGAGAAACGCCAGTCATTCCACGCATACGTACCGTCCGATGCGGGATAGTAGTTGGTGTAAACCGTTTCGCTGACGTTAAGCGGGTTCAAGTTGTACTGAATAAACAAATTGAAGCCGTACTTTTTATTGACGTTCTTGATGGAATTATACACCGCCGCATACGCGCTAAGCATAGAATACTTCGGTTCGTCGCCGAGCATGACGCCGTAAACGCCGGGATAATCTGCATAATCTTTTACGCATTCGTAAATGTACGTGTCCAAAGCAGTCTGATCCGCAAATTGACAACCTTCGCCGACAATCGCCGTTTCTTGCATACTCAAATAGAGAATACGGCTATCTTGCAAAATCGTCTTATGAATGCCAACCTTCGCCAAATCGTCGATCAGCTTCTTCGCGTTTGCAAGCGACTGCGCCGAGCCATCAACAATCATATCGCTTTGAGGGAAGTAGATTGTCATACCCACTTCACCGTATTGGCTATATTGCTTCAAGTTCGCCAAGTTCTTACCGATATAGTATTCTTGACCGTTAATTTCATACGTACCATCGCTGTATGCGCTATACGCATAGAAATCAAATCGATCCGTGTTACTACCGTAAAACTCGTTCATCCAAGCAAGCGTATCCACCTCGGGAGTGGATCCCGAACCAGATCCAGAACCCGATTCATCGTCGTTAGGGATCGTTGCCGAGAACGCTTCCGCCAACGTCGTATCTTCATATACGCCCCACAGCTTATCAATGACGGTCGGCGTACCGAAATGCCCGTAAAGCACAATCGAGCCTTGGCAATATTCGTCTCTCGTTTGTCCTTCCTTTACAAAACCTGTTGTGAAGTAATTATACGTTTCCGCCGAGAAGCTTTCCACCAATTCATCCGTATCAATATTATACAGCGCATAAACAATCTTCACGGAAGCGGGATTACTACCTTCTTCCATACCCATAACAACGCGATATTGCACGCCGTCCACAAGATTAGCTCTGCCGAGCGCAACATTTGAATTATTCCCACTGTTGGAGATCACAGTCCCCGCGTCGAAACCAAGCACGCCGTTCTTCCCCGTACGAAGCGTATTGTGAAGCATTTGAGGACCCGCAACCAACAAGCCTGTACCATCCCAAACGGACTTACTGTCGTTAAATTCCTTATAGAGCACCCCTTCCCACGTGGTCAAGCCCGTCAATACTACCAAGCCGTACTTATCGCCGTTTTGATAGTACATAGACTCATTGTAATTATTCGCAAAGAACGCGACGGAAGGCATATTCTTGCCCGTGAAATCAAACACAACGTAATCGTTAAAGCTATAATTGCCGTCGTATGCGAAATACGATTGATTTACCGTACCAATCACGTCTATGTCATAATTCGAACCAGAGTAATGCGCATCATTATTGATCTCACTCGAACCCAAAATCAAGCCTTGACCATAATTGGTTGCTTCCACCTTATTATTTTTCGTGCCATCTTTTGCCACTGCGTTATAGGTAGCCGTATACGTCACCTCGCCACTTACGAGCGAAATCACCTTATCCCAGCCTACAAACGTGTAAACAAATACTGCGTCGCTTGCTTTGGTGGGCGTTCGACCCGTATACACAGGCATTGCACCGTATGCAAGGTTTTCCTCTTGAAGGGTGATGCCGTTGTAATTTTGGAAGGTGACCGCGTGCGTCGTGCCGTTGTTCAAGCCGTTTGCTACCGCCTCGATAGTGGTATCTTCAAATACGCCGTGTACCTTATCAAGGGTACAAGCTACGCCGAATTTGCCGTAAAGCACGATCGAGCCGCTCAAATCGTTAATGGTCATATTGCCAACCTGTGCGTTGCTGCCCGTAAAGAAGCCCCACGTCGTCATAGACTCTTGCTCTACCACCGCACTCGTATCAAGATTGTATAAGCACCAATGCAACGTGATTGCGCTGCCGCTGCCCGTAAAGCCCATGATTACGCGATAATGCGTGTTATCTACAAGGTTTGCTCTGCCGAGTGCCGAGCTTTTAAAGGCGCCGCTTACAAAGCCGCCGCTAGTCGCGTCTTGAATCATATACGGGAAACCGTAGTTGATTTGCGTACCGTTGCCGTTTACGCCTGAGCCTAATTGACCGTCCCAAGTCGTGATACCCGTGACAACGACGATACCTTGTTTAGACGTACCGTTCGCGTACATGGAATCGTTATAATTCTTCGCAAAGAACGCGATTTCAGGCAAGTTCTTACCCGTGAAATCAAACGCTACGTAATCGTTCAGCGCATAATTGCCGTCAAACGCCAAATAGGATTGGTGCACGTAGCCGCCGTTGTTTTGACCGAGCGTATAGTTTGCGCCGTCGCCGATACCACTTGCTTTCAAGACAATCTTATCGTTGCTTTGCTCTACGCCGTAATTGTGCGCAGGACCGCCGCTCGTCGTTATATTCTCTCTTGCCGTACCCGTAAAGACCGCCGTATAGGTCACGTCTTCCGTCACCGCAGTTAATTCTTTATCCCAGCCGCTAAACGTATACGATTCATATACAAAATCGCCAGGTCTAACAGGCGTTACGCCCGAATATTTAGGGGTTGCGCCTTCAGCCACCTGCACTATTTCAAGCTCCGTGCCGTCGTAATTTTTGAAGGTGACCGTTTTATTTAAGTTAAAGCCGAGCTCCGTTGCGATATTCGCAATGTTCGTATCTTCAAATACACCCAATAAGTTATCAATCGTACACGTCGTACCAAATTTCCCATAAAGCACAATCGAACCGCTCAAACCGTCAAGCTTCATCTTATTGACCGCCTCATTTGCGCCCGTAAAGAAGCCCCAAGACGTTTGCCCTATTTCTTCTACAACAACGTTGTCCGTTAAATTGTAGAGCATATATTTCAACGTAAATGTCGTGCCATTATTTTCAATACCCATTATGATACGATACTGCGTGCCATCTACAAGTTTTTCTCTTGCAAACTTCCCATCAAAGTCACCCAACATATTGCCGCCATGGGGAGCTGCCGCGCCTTCGAAATACGCACCGAAAGGACCGGATACGCCCACCATCGTATTGTTGCTTTGCGCCGTGCCAGTAGAGCCGTCCCAAAGGGTGATACCGCTTGCTACGACGATGCCTTGCTTGCCTTCACTATAATACATGGAAGTATCGTAGTTCTTCGCAAAGAACATGACTTCGGGCATATTCTTACCCGTGAAATCAAAGACAATATAGTCATTAAAGCTGTATTCGCCGTTGATTGGATAGTAGGCCTGCGAAAGCGAACCGCCGTTGTTTTGACCTTTCGTATAGTCCGCACCGCCGCCGATACTACCTTTGCCCAACGTGATCGTATCACCGATTCTCGTCGCTTGATTTGCAGAAGCCGGATTCATATTAAGTTCTTCTTCAATATCTTGGATCGACGTATCAGTATAAATCGGATAAGTCTTATCGAGCACCGTTTTCGTGCCGAAATGGCCGTACGCTACAATCGAGCCCAAGCAGAATTGATCTCTCGTTTGACCTGCATTTGCCCAACCGTCTGCAAAGAAATTGTAGGAGTTGATTGCCTTATCCTCTACAATTTCGCCGCTTTCCAAATCGTACAGTCTATATACGAGCTTGATAGCCTTATTAACAGGATCGTCGCCAGGCTGCATGCCCATAATAATTCTATATTTCTTGCCGCTTTCAAGGTTTGCTCTGCCAAGCGCAACGTTTTCTTCGTTAGAATGCAACAATACACCTTTAGGATTATTGTTGTACCCCGTATTGTAAATCATGTGGGGGCCCCACATCGCAATACCATGACCGTCCCAAACAGTGGTACTGTACGGACCATTACCGTCATGAGACGCGCCTTCTGTGAAAAGTCTGCCATCGGGCCAAGTGAAACCCGTTGCAACTACAACGCCGTTCTTCGTGCCGTCGCCGTAGAAAATGGAATGATTATTGTTATTCCCATTATAGTTATTCGCAAAGAATGCGAGCGTAGGCATATTTTTGCCCGTGAAATCGGCTACGAAATAATCGTTAAAGCCGTATTCGCCGTCGTAAGCAAGGTATGCTTGATCCGCCGTATCGTTTTCGTCCGTACGATCGGGCACCTCGTTCGTTTCACCAGGGAAATACGCGCCATCGCCCAAGTCGCCGCTCGCCAAAATCACTTTTTGACCGATTACGTCGTCCGAAACCTCAATCGCACTACCGTCCGCGCGCGTTACGCCGTAAATCGACGTCTCGCCAAGGTCTTTTCCGTCTTTATGAGGCTTCCATTTTGCGTAGAAGGTTACTGTTCCTGCGTCCGTGCCTTTATCTTCAACCCATTCCACGAACTCATAGCCGTCTTTCTCGGGCTTATTAGCAGGCGCTTCTGCAGCTTCGACGTTGGCAACGAATTGTTGACTAAGGAGCTTGTTGCCGTTACGGTATTCTACAACGTAACCCGTCGTAACGTTCGTTGCGCCGTCAACCGTGGTTTCGTTGACATTTTCTTTGATGAAAACGTGTTTCTCCTTTACCAACGCAGCAAATTCTGCATTCGCCGAAATCTTGGATTCAAACGCCGCAAGCTGCTCTGCCGTCGTAATAATGATGGGATATTGCTCCTTACCGAACCATTCGTACGTATTGAGCAATCTCGTTTCATAATTTTTAGACGCGTCAAGGAACGCCGCGTTTACGATTTGATATTGCGTTCTATATTCGCTCGCAAGATCGCTTACGCTATCGCCGTTTTGCATCAAGTCCGCATACGTATAAACAGCCGAGCCGCTCGTCGTATCTTCAATAAATACAACCGCCGCAAACGCTCTATTTTGATAATTCTTACCAGCAAGCCCCGTAATAACGATATTTGCATAGTAATACGGATCACCGTCTTCTCCAGCGTAAATCTTTTCTTCAGCCAATACGCCGCCGACACGCTTGCCGCTGTCTATAAAGTCTTCGTAATTGGTTATCCATTCAAACTCTTCAACGGGCGCAATAAAGCCATATAATTTGACTTTGCCTGCCGAATCGTTCGTGACGATTTGATCGTAATAATCCTTATCCATCTTCGCGATGAAACGAAGACCGTCTTTATTAGTCCCCAACTGCACGCCAGCGCCGTATTGCATTTCGAATACGCGTTCACTTGCCGCCTTTACCGGCTTTACATAAAGGCAGAGCGATAAAATCAGCGCGATGAAAAAGGTCGCAACTGCCGCAAAAATGGATGTTAATTTCATTTTTTTCGTCATCTCATTCTCCTCCTTTAATTACCGAAGTCTCCAGCTGGAAATTCGTTGTCGTTCTCGTTGTTGGACATACAAACGATATCCCTGCCCTTTTCCAAAAGGAAAATTTCCAATTCGGGGGACAGGTACTCTCTTTTTTCGTCCTGTACCATAGTGTTTTTCATGAATGCCTCCTATTGTCTGCTTTCACTCTTCCCTTATTTGCTGAAAGGAATTACGAAAGACGCGTCGCCGGGCGCACCCTTTACCTTCAGCGTAGAATTTTTCAATTTATATATGCCGCTCTCGCCGTTGCGATATACAAGCGCATAATCGTATTTAGAATCAAATTTCAACGTGATCGTTTGATATACAAGGCTGCCCTGATATTGAGGATCGGTGATATTCATCGCCATGTACATATAAAGTCCTTTCTCGTCGTCGTAAAGCTCGTTGACCATCGCGCATTCTTTGTCAATCGTGACTTTTTCCAATGCGTCGTACGTCGCCGTATTGCATTCCACGTACTCAAGATGCTCGGGATAGTAAGCCGTAGTTTGGGACTTAAATACGCCGCTCTTTTGATAATCGAATTGGAAGAGCGTAGGCGCAAATTTTTGGTTCGCCGCCATAATGTCTTTCATTACGTAATAAGTTTGCATCGGCTTGCCATAAACGTCTACGAAAGACGAACCGCCGTCATAGAAGGATTCGCCGTCCGATCTATTTTCCGTTCTCGTATAGTACGTGAAATAGGAAATTTCGCGCACGCCAAAGCCGAGCAGCATATTATTCAGCCATTTCGCGCCCGCTTCCGTTAATTTACGAGTAGACTGCGTGCCGTTCGTACGCATATCGAAGGTCTGCGTGACCATGTGGAGCTCAATACCGCGATCGGTCGCCTCTTCTGCAACGTATTGCAAGCAAGGGATGTACGTAGGGAGCAATTTTCCGTTACGCAAGGGATAATCGTCGTATTGAACCATACCAGGCTGCATCAAATCCAAATAGTTTTTGATGTACTGCTGATAACGCTTCATACCGTCTTCAAAGGACACGCTTGCGTCCTTGTTTAGCGGCTCCTCCGTCCCTTCCACATAGGGATAGTAGTTCCCATAAACAAAACCGTTAAGGTTCAACGGGTTCAAGTTAAAATCCGGATAGATATTCCAATTATTCTTCGCGCTAACACGCTTGATGGAATTATATACTTCCGCGTAGGATTGCACGTACAAATGCTTCGGTTCGTCCGCCAAACAAACCCCGTAAACGCCGGGATAGCCTGCATAAAGCGAAAGCAACTCTTCCACTTTTGCGTCCAAATCGTCCAGCGTAGCGTACTGACCGGGCTTATCGCCGATCAAGCTTTCGGACGGGCGCGAACCTTCTTTGCACTCCAATTCATATTTATAATTTTCATTCGAATCCGATTCGTACAAACCGAGCCAAGAAAGATCCTCGTCGTACAAAACAACGCGGTCTAAACCGATCGATACGAGCTTGTCGATTTCCACTTTGGCAATTTCCCAAGACGCTTCGCGTCCGCCTTGCATTTTGGAATCGATCTTCAATGTCGATTGGGGATATACGATATTCATGCCAACGTCTTTATAGAGCTGGTATTGCTCTATACTCAAAAATTCTTCGCGCGGCCCAAGAACAATAGGCACGTCGTCATATTTCACAACGCCGTCGTGCAAAGAATGATAACCGTAAAAATCAAATTGATCGGTAAAATTGGAATAATCGGGTACGTCTTTCATCATCAGCACTTCCTCTTCCTTTTTACAGCCTGCGCTGCACAGAACAGAGGATACAATGAGCATGGAAAGAAGAATTTGCTTTATCTTTTTCATACGTTCTCCTATACAGAGTAATTTTCGTCTTTAATTCTTTATTTTTCCCGTAGGTAAGCCGAAAAACGGCTTACCTACGGGCATTTTGCTGCCTAAACTTTTTTCAATATCTTATAAATTTTGCAAGATCTTATTTATTCTTCGCGTTTTCTACTACGGTTGCGAAATCACCGCTTTCTACACCGTGAAGCTTATCAATCGTACACGTCGTACCAAACTTACCGTAAAGCACGATCGAGCCGCTCAAATCGTTTACGGTCTTATTGCCAACCTGCGCGTTGCTGCCCGTAAAGAAGTTCCACGTTGCCATAGAACTTTGCTCTACAACCTCGTTCGTATCGAGATTATATAAGCACCAATGCAACGTAATACCATTCGTACCTTCGGAGTTCTTGCCTTCAAAGCCCATGATTACGCGGTAATGCGTGTTATCTACAAGGTTCGCTCTGCCAAGCTTCGATTCCGCAAGCGCGCCGTTTACAAAACCGCCGCTAGCCGCGTCTTGAATCATATACGGG
Organism: Clostridiales bacterium; assembly: GCA_015071005.1. GTDB lineage: Bacteria > Bacillota > Clostridia > Christensenellales > Borkfalkiaceae > Scatosoma. Next base: position 50,851 of record SVIG01000002.1, read on the forward strand.
AAACCGTAGTTGATTTGCGTACCGTTGCCGTTTACGCCCGAGCTTAATTGACCGTCCCAGGTCGTGATACCCGTGACAACGACGATACCTTCTTTCGACGTGCCTTCCGCATACATCGAAGCGTTATAATTCTTCGCAAAGAACGCGATTTCGGGCATATTCTTACCCGTGAAATCAAATACAATATAATTATTCAAGCCATAGTTGCCGTCAAGCCCCAAGTAGGCTTGCGAAACGTAGCCGCCGTTATTTTGACCAAGCGTATAGTTTGCGCCGTCGCCGATACTACCTGCGCCCAACGTAAGAACGTTGCCCTCTTCCGTCACGTTGCTTGCCGTCACGCCGTCTTTTTCCGTCGCTACAAGCTTAAGCTTATAAACGGTGTCGCCCGTCACACGCGCAAAGTCCTTATCCCAAGCATAGGAATAATTGAAAAGCGTGCTTTGCTTCGTAGGCGTAGGAATCGTGCCGTTGAATACGGGCGTTGTGCCGAATTCAAAGCTACCGCTATCCAATTCCTCACCGTTTTCGTCTTGGAAGCTTACCGTGTACGTACCGCCGTTATTCAAGCCGTTCGCCAAGTCTGCAATATTCGTGTTTTCATATACGCCGTATACCTTATCAAGCGTACAAGGCGTACCAAACTTACCGTAAAGCACGATCGAACCAACCAAATCGTTTACGGTCATATTGCCAACCTGCGCGTTGCTGCCCGTGAAGAAGTTCCACGTTGCCATAGAACCTTGCTCTACAACTTCGTTCGTATCGAGATTATATAAGTACCAATGCAACGTAATACCATTCGTACCTTCGGAGTTCTTGCCTTCAAAGCCCATGATTACGCGGTAATGCGTGTTATCTACAAGGTTCGCTCTGCCGAGTGCCGAGTTTGCAAAGGAGCCGCTTACAAAGCTGCCGTTAGCCGCGTCTTGAATCATATACGGGAAACCGTAGTTGAGGAACGTACCATTAGGCTTATCTTCCGTAATCAATGCGTCCTGACCGTCCCAAGTCGTAATACCCGTATAAACGACGATACCTTGCTTAGACGTACCTTCCGCGTACATGGAATCATTATAGTTCTTCGCAAAGAAAGCAACTTCGGGCATATTCTTACCCGTGAAATCAAACGCTACGTAAGAATCACAGCCATAATTGCCGTCGAATGCCAAATAGGATTGCGAAACGAAGCTCGGCGTTTCGTCGCCGTCGTCGTTTTGTTGACCTTTCGTATAGTTTGCGCCACCGCCGATACTACCGCTTGCCAATACGACGCCTTCGCCCTTTGCGCTAACCTCGTTAGCCTTCAAGCCCGATTTCAACGTTGCCGTGTAGGTAGCCGTATAGGTCTTAGTGCCCGTAGCCGCTTCCACGTTGCTATCCCAGCCTGCGAACACGAAAGTATACACTTCCGTTTCCGCCTTGCTCGGATCGCTAGGCGCTACGACTTCCGCACCGTGTTCATACGTTGTTTCGCTCAATACATCGCCGTCTTCGTCAACGAACGTAATCGTGTACGTATTGATTTTGTAATCCGCTTCTACCGTGACGTCGCCCGTCGTAAGCGTATATTCTTTCCACGTGCCTGTGTACCCTTCTTTGGTAGGTACATCGGGTTCGGTGATTTCTTTGTTTTCTACCGTGTAGGTAGCCGTGCCGACCGTTTCGCCGTTTTCGTCAACAAACGTTACCGTGTATTCGATCGCCTTATACGCAAGACTTACGTTCAAACCGCCGATCGCCAAATCCGCTTCCGTCTTATCCCACGATACTTCGTAGCCTTCCATCAAACATTCAGCAGGTACTTCGGGGAATTCTACTTCGCTCATATTCTCTACCGTGTAGGTAATAGGAGCCGCAACAATCGCGCCCGTTCTCGGATGCGTGAATGCTACCGTGTATTCGATCGCCTTATATGCAAGACTTACGTTCAAGCCGCCGATCGCCAAATCCGCTTCCGTCTTATCCCACGATACTTCGTAGCCTTCCATCAAACATTCAGCAGGTACTTCGGGGAATTTCACTTCGCTCATATTTTCTACCGTGTAGGTAATAGGAGCCGCAACAATCGCGCCCGTTCTCGGATGTGTGAATGCTACCGTGTATTCGATTGCCTTATATGCAAGGCTTACGTTCAAACCGCCGATCGCCAAATCCGCTTCCGTCTTATCCCACGATACTTCGTAGCCTTCCATCAAACATTCAGCAGGTACTTCGGGGAATTCTACTTCGCTCATATTCTCTACCGTGTAGGTGATAGGAGCCGCAACAATCGCGCCCGTTCTCGGATGCGTGAATGCTACCGTGTATTCAATCGCCGTCTTCGTGAACTGTGCAACGAGCGTGATATTACCCGTAACCGCCGCCTCGAAATCGTAAGCAGTTTCACTACCTTCTTCATACCAATTATCAAAGGTATAAGCATAGCCGTCTTCTTCGTAATCCGCAGGATCAGCGGGCTTCGTTGCCTTTTCACCATCCAACACTTCTTGCGATGCAACTTCCGCGCCCTCGAAAGAAACGACGTAGGTTTTTTCTACCACTTCGCCACCTTCAGACGTTTCGCCACCTTCAGACGTTTCGCCGCCTTCGGACGTTTCGCCACCTTCGGACGTTTCGCCACCTTCAGAGGTTTCGCCGCCATCACTCGTGCCGGGCGCTTCGCTCGTTACGCTTTCGGACACGCTATTATCATCGTCTTTCGACGAGCCGCCGCATGCCGAAAATGCACCCAAAGTGCACGCCACGATTAAACAGGATAATAATGCTTTTAATTTGTTTTTCATAGTTTTCCTCCCTGAAAAAATCAATTTCACAACGTAATTCGTTGTTAAAAATCCCTTAAATTATAATGCTTTTGCTTGTTCTACGACGGTTGCGAAATCGCCGTTTACAACGCCGTGAAGCTTATCAATCTTACACGTCGTATTAAACTTACCGTAAAGCACGATTGCGCCGCTCAAACCGTCAAGCGTCATGTTATTGACCGCCGCATTTTCGCCATCAAAGAAGAGCCAAGACGTTTGTTCAACAGTTTCTACAACAACGTTGTCCGTTAAATTGTAGAGCATATATTTCAACGTAAACCCTCTAGAATCTTCCGCTTTCGTAATACCCATTACGATACGGTATTGCTTGCTATCGTCGAGGTTTGCTCTTGCAAGCTTCGCATCAAAGTCGCCCAACATATTGCCGCCATGGGGAGCTGCCGCTGCTTCGAAATACGCACCGAAAGGACCGGATACGCCCACCTGCGTATTGCCGCTTTGCGCCGAGCCAGTAGAGCCGTCCCAAAGGGTGATACCGCTTGCTACGACGATGCCTTGCTTGCCTTCGCTATAATACATGGAAGTATCGTAGTTCTTCGCAAAGAACATGACTTCGGGCATATTCTTACCCGTGAAATCAAAGACGATATAGTTATCAAATCCATAATCACCGGTGTATGCGAAATAGGATTGCGTAATCGAACCGCCTGCATTTTGACCTTTCGTATAGTCCGCGCCAGCGCCGATGTTACCTGCGCCCAACGTAATCGTATCGCCGTCGATGGTCACGTCCTTGAAGTCTTTATCCCCTTTCGGGCGAGCGACTTCCACCAAGGTGTATACCGTGTGACCAGTAACCGGTGTGATTTTCTTATCCCAATCGTAGACGTAGGTAAACCATTCGTCGTCCGGCTTGTCAAGGGTAGGAATTTCACCATTGAATTGGGGCATCGTGCCGTAGAGCAACGTGTCGCTTTGGAGCACCTTACCGTCCGCGTCCTTGAATTCAACCTTGTATTGAGTATTCTTATTGAATTCCTTAATTACTTCGTCAATAGAAGTATTTTCATATACGCCGTGGAGCTTATCAATCGTGAGCGTCGTACCAAACTTCCCGTAAAGCACAATCGAACCCACCAAATCATCAAGCGTCATATTTTCAACTTTCGCATTGTCGCCCGTGAAGAAATTCCACGTTTGAATACTGCTTTGCTCGACAACCGTATCCTCATCGAGATTGTACAAATACCACTTAATTTCAATACCAGCCGCGTCATGCTTATTAAAGCCGAGAATTACGCGGTAATGCGTGTTATCGTCGAGGTTTGCTCTTGCAAGCTTGGAATCCTGCATACCATTCTTAACAAACCACGTATCGATGCTTTGCATCATGAACGGAGAATCGATATTTACTTTCGTGCCGTCGCCAAGAATACCCGTTTGCAAACCGCCGTTAAAGCTCGTGATACCGTTTGCAAATAAAACGCCTTGCTTGCCGCCGTTTTGGGCATACATAGAGTTATTGTAATTCTGCGCAAAGAACGCGACTTCGGGCATATTCTTACCCGTGAATTCAAACGCAAGGTAATCGTTTATGCCGTACTCGCCGTTCAACGCCAAATACCCTTGATCGATATGATCACCGCTATTTGGACCGCCATACGTGCCGCCGTCTTTGATCGTACCAGCTTTCAACGTGATGACCTTTTCATCCGTCAAGCTCTCCAAGCCATAAAGGCTGATGTTGTTATCCTGTACCCATTGCAGCACTTCTTCGCTGAAATTCGCCACGAATACGCCCATCGTAGCGCACAAATTCACGCCGTCCGTGTAGTAGAACGTATAGCTGCCCGTTTTGCCGAGAACAAAGGTGTCGCCCTCTACGTTGTAAGTGTTCCCCTCTTCGTCGCGATAGAAGAACTTATAGCCTTCCGCCGACGTATCCACGAAATCGGAAACCTTCAATTCCGCTTCCGCATCCAAGAAGAAGTTAGGCGCGTTCGGCTTAAAAGACGAGAACGTCAATTCTTCTTCGCAAATTGCGTCGAACGTCGTATCCTCTATAATCGGATAAATCTTATCCCACACCGTTCTTTCACCGTGGTTACCGTAAAGCACGATATTGCCGTTGAAGAAGGGATTATTTTCCGTTTCTACGGGGATATCGGTGAAGCCGCAGGCTTGAATACCATAAGTATCAATTCTAAACTTCGTCACGATTTCCTTCGTGTCAAGGTTGATGATAACGCAATCGAAGTCCAAGAAAACGGAATCGACGGGAGTATTCGTGCCAATCAGATTTGCGGAACCTTTTCTAATACCGCTAAACCCAGCGATCATACGGTATTTCGTGCCGTCCTGCAACGATTCCATACTGCCCGGATAAGGGATAGCGTTTCCTTGGTCGTCTTGCAAGACCATACCGCCCCACGATCTCGTATCCTCTTTATCTTCGTCATACTTATGAAGCATATAAGGGCCGTAAATATTGAATTCCTTGCACTTCGTTGGATGAATAGGCGCACCAAAATTATTCTTAAAGCCGCCCGTGAAGATAAAGCCCTTCGTACCGTCGTGAATATTCTCCGTATACGAATCGCGGAAGAACGAGAAGATGGGCATATTGTTGCCCGTGAAATCAATCTTCACGTAGTCGCCGATACCGTAATCGCCGTTATACGCAATATAAGGCAAGTTGTGCGGACCGTTCTTACGCTCGTAAATTACGTTATTGCCGTTGCAATAGCTACCTTCTACAAGGGTGAAGTTCCCTCTTTCTACGTACAAATCGCCATAAAGGGAAATACCCATATCCGTCAATTCTTGCTGATAGTCTTCATCTATATATTTAATAGAGATGATTTCGCTCCCTTCGCATCTTTGCCCGTCGGGGGATTCCGCGAAGAACTTAAACGTGTGATCGGAACGGGACGCAAACGTATAGCCTTCCGCGTCCAACAAATCAATCTTCTCGCCGTCTACTTCCACGCTTTCCATTTTGACTTCGCAATCCGGCAAGGAAGTGTAGATATTCATTGCCTCGAAGTACTCTTCAAAGGACAACGTTTCGCCGTATTTATAAGGCATATTTTTAAGCGAGAATTCCCACCAAAGCTCGGGATACGTAACGTAGAACGTGAAAGTAGAAGTCCCCTTGTATTTCCCCTTTTCAATCGTGTACGTCATCGTGTACGTACCGCTCGTACGGGTATACCAAATACGTTTCTTCGTAATATCCTCTACGTTCCCGTTTTCGTCCGTCATCGTGAGCGTAAAATCAACGTCTTCCACGTATTCCACGTATTCATCTAAAACGATACGCTCGTTAACGTGAATATTCGCCAATGCGCCTTCTAAAAATTGCGGTCCCTTCTTTTCCACCTCGTCTTCTACGAAAGAAACGTCCGATTTCTGCGTAGAACCGCCGCAGGATGCAATTGCCATACCAGCCGAAAGCGTCGCCGCTGCACATGCCATTATTAGTAATAATTTGCGAATTTTATTTTTTCTCATCTTACACCTTAAATTAGTAAATTAATACGTAAGCGGCGTCCCCTGGCAACAATGCCGTTTCTAAAACACCGTTTACAAGCTCGCGTTTCGTCCATTTTCCGTCCGCGTACACGTCCGCAAAACGGAACTTTTTATCAAATTGCACCGTCGTCTTTTGCGCAACGCCCGCCGTCGCCTCGCAACGCACGTCCGTCACGTTAATAATGCGGTACAAATATTGATCTTCCTTTTCATCGTAGAGCTCGTTGATTAAAACCCCTTCTCGATCCGTCGCAAACGAAACTACGTTATCGAGCTTTTCGTTTAACGCATAATCAAGTTGTCTTAAATCCGATTGGAACGTTTCTACGTCGTACGCCGAATGCCGATAGGTAAACTTCGTTACCACAGGCGCAATTTCATACAATTCCTTGATGATTTTTTGCGTTATATAATATAGAGGAGTCTTTTCCCCTTCTCGCGTGAGCATCGCGCCGTCGTTGGGGAATTCTTCCACCGAGTTTGCCCCATGCGGCATATACGTAAAGAACCCAAGCTCTTTTACCGCAAAACCCAAAAGCAAATGCAACTGATAGCGCATTTCTTGTTCGTTGGGCGTCCAGTAATAATCCTTGCCGCCAAGCTTCATTGAAGTGCTTTGTGCCACGAAGGAGAAATACACGCCGCGATCGCGGCAAATTTCCGCCGCATTTTGCAAGCAACGCAAATAGAAAAGCTTGTTTTCTTTCGCAGTACAGAAGGTATAATCGTCGTACATGATATAGTCGCAGCCCGTTTCGTCCAAAAACATATTCAAATATTTGCTGCGGCGTTCCATCAAGTCCCCGCCTTGGGGATACCGCTCATCCATCCAACGGAGCGTATCCATCGGCAACAAATTACAATGCACGTACGCTTTGGGACAAACTCTTCTCAACGAACGGCAAATTTGCCCAAATGCTTTGAAGAAATAATAATGCGGTTCGTCTGCCAAGTAAATCCCGTAAAAAGCGGGATGTTTGGAGTAGTTCTTGATACGTTCCGCCACGAACGCGTCCAAGCTCGCTTCGCTATCGAAAGGTTTTCCTTCGCCGATAATACCTTCTCTATTTCGGGAAAGCTCGTAAAACGCCTGATCGCCTACGATGTATTTTTGAATACCCGCTTCGTAAACGATGTCCATCATCTTTTTACAAGCGGACGTTTCCCAGTCCTCACCGTAATAGGTCGCGATACAGCCAGACATTACGATATTAAAGCCGACTTCTTTATATTCCTTCATCCTTTCTACCGTTTTCATCGGCCCGAACGGCATACCTACGACGTAGTCCCCTTGTTCACAGCCCGGAAGAGAATAGGCGTATAAGGGAAAATCTACTACACTATCGCTATAATATTTTTCAAACATAATTACTTGTCCTTATTTTTATAATGTTTTTTCAAATATGACTACTTAACCTTTCAAACCGCCTGCCGTCATATTCGTCAAAATAAGCTTTTGCGTACAGGAGTAAAGCACGATAATGGGGAGCGAAGAAATAATCGACGCTGCGAAGTGCATCGGGAGCGCGCTCTTTCTCGAACGATTGTGTTTTTCAAACTCCTTCAAGCCGTAAGCAAGGTTAGGCGTTTGCGTCAGGTACAGTTCTACCGTGCCGAAATCGTTCCATACGCCGATTGCCTGCGTAATCATAATTGCCGAAATACAAGGAACAACTTGGGGAAGAATAATCGAGAAGAATACTCTAAGCTCCCCTGCGCCGTCTATGTATGCCGATTCGGAATAGGAAGGGCTTACCCCCTTGAAATACCCGTAAAGCACGATGAACGCGAAGTCGAAGCCCGACGCCCAAGAAATCCAAATTAACGCAGGGTTTTCGATAAAATCCAGCCTATACATCAATTTATACGCCGCAGGTCCGCTACCGATAATGGGAATCGTATTTACAAAAATAACGATGACGTACAAAAACTCTTTCCCGGGGAAACGGAAACGCGCAATCGCATAAGCAAGCATCGCGCTCGCCGCAACGTTTACAAACACGCGCACAACAAGAATCCAAAGGGAATTCCAAAGCATACCGAAATAATCTACGCCCGTAACTTCAAATTCCGAAAAAATTCTCGAGAAGTTTTCAAACGCCCATTCCTTTGTAATTGCCATACTGTTTCCAGCAATTTTCGTTTTCAATGCGTTATTGAACGCCCAAAAGAAAGGATACATACAAAGGAGGGCTAACACACAGAAAAAGATAAAAAATGCAATCGCCGTGATTTTTTCAGAAATCGGGGCTCTTTTCGAAGCAATTTTTTTCACGATTTATCCCTCCTTCATTAAATTTCTACGTTGGCAAAGACGCGGTCAATGAGCTTTCTGCCAATCAATACGACGGGTACGGTAATGGCGGTCAAGAATACGCCGATTGCCGCAGGTTCACCCAAGAAACCATCCGGCGATGCTTTACGGTCCAAGGTCATTTGATAGAGCAAGAACCCAATCGTCGAAGTATCTCTCGCACCACCCGTCAAAAGGTAAATGTAATAGTCCGCGGTGAATACCGAGCAAAGCGCAAAGGTCATAAGCGTAGCGATTGTCGACCAAACGCAAGGAACGGCAATACTGATAAAGGTACGCCAAAAACCCGCGCCGTCCAATTCCGCCGATTCATAGATTTCATCGGGTACACGCGAGAACGCGCCCGTCAAAACGGCGTTATTGCAAACGAGACCCATGATACATTTAATCGTAACAATCGTCGGGAATGCCGTTTCCTTCGTCCCCAATAAACCTTCGTTTATTGCGCTCTCGGATAAAAACGGCTTCAATACGCGCACCAAAGCGCCGCCTTGCAAATACCCTTGCGACAAATAAACGAGGAGCTGCGACCACATAACCGCACCCATCAAGCTCGGAACAATATAAAATACACGGAAAGCGTAATGTCCCCAAATTCTGCGGTACAAAACGTACGTCGTCAATATACCAATCGGGAAAAGAAGGAAGAAATCCAAAGCCCAGAGGATAAACGAACGCTTTAACGTGTCAAAAAGATCGAAAGCCAGCTTATTGTCGTTGCCCTTCAACGCTTCAAACACCCATTTCATATTCGCCCACGTGAATTTCCCATCGCCGTCTTGGAAGGCATACATAATACTCGAAAAGTTTACGTACAGCCAAAAGATTGCAAATTGAATCACGGGAAACGCTATAAATAAATATACGAATAAAAACTTTTTCTTTTCAAATCCGCTATACTTACTGATTTTTCTCTTTAACTTATTCATAGAAATCACCGTTTCGGCAATAAGCCTACGTTTTTGTAAAACTCTCGCCTAATAAATATTTTTGTTTGTTGCGGGAGCAACAAACAGCCCCATGGGGCTGTACTTCTATTTTTTTCAGCGTCGCGCGTGGCTTCGCGCGACGCTCTGTTTTACCGTAAATTATTTGTAGTCATTCCACAAATCTTTGACTGCGTCCAAGCTATCATTATAAAGCTTATTTGCTGCAGATTCATAGCTCGTCGACGGCGCTTTATCGTAGAGATGTAATGCAAGGTTATCAATCGCAGGGAACATATAGTCGGAGCTAAACACTTTGAATCTCGTGCCTTGAATACGCGAGTTTACCGCTCTATAATGCTGATTTAAGGTCAAAGCCTTCGCGCTGTTTACAAATTGGAAATTCGATTCCGTCGTAATCGAGCTTGCATAAGGGGAAATGCCGTTCGCAGTTCTCATAAAGGTTTCCGCATACGAGTCACTCGCCATCATACGAAGGAAGAGCGCTGCAAGGTGTTTCTTTTCGCTACCCTTGGTGATAACGGCAAGGTGCTCGATACCGCGCGCAAAGCATACGCCGCGTGCCGTCGCTACCGCTTCCACGTCTTCGCTCGCAATATCCATGCTCTTCTCCGATTTTACAAGCGCTATGATTTCTTCAAGCGACTTATTCTCGTCGATAAGCTTACAAAGGTAAGAAAGCAAATCGTCGCAAGCTTCTTCATTGAGGTTATATGCCGTACCTTCGCCGAAAAGCTTTACGCCAAGCGCGGAAATAACGGGTACGTTTATGAAATCGATATCCTCAAAATCCTCATCGTTATAGTTGTACTTAACTTCGTTCAAGAACCAGTCGCCATTGAGCATAAATACCGCGCCCTTGTTTTCCATAATCGCGTCTTGCGCTTGAGAGAGCACTTGCGAAGAAGAACCGGGCAACGCATACTTTTTATCCATGAATTGATAGCTGACTTCCAAAACGTCCTTCAAGTTTTCGTTTTCAAAAACCTTCCAGCCGTCTTCCATTTCCGTCCAAACGCCATCCTTCTTTTCTTGCATTCTCAAGAATTCGTTGTAGCTGTCGATGTCGTATTGCGCAAACCACGTCGCAACGGCGCAATCTTGATAGGTTGACGCTCTGCCTTCGCCCTTACCCAAATCGTACGTAACGGGATAGATCCCATTGTCAGCCGCCTTGATCGCGTCGAACGCCTCAAAAAGCTCGTTCGTCGTTCTCGGATACTCCGTAATGCCGCATTTTGCAAGCTTTGCAGTATTTACAACCATACCAGCCGTCGTGTCAGCCCATATAAAGCCGTACATCTTTCCATTATCCGCACAAAGATAAGGCACGATATCCGAATGTACTCTTTCGGAAACCGGCGAGCTTTCCGTGCCGTCGTATTCGATTGCGGGCTGATTGAAGACCGTCTCTCTCAAATCTTCACAAAGCTCTTTATCGTATTCGTTGGCTTCGCTCACGCGGTTGGGCGTGATTGCACCCGTAACGTAGAGGTCGATACCCGAATCGTCATAGCCTTTATAAAGCTCACGGATAACCGTGTCCCCACTAAAGCTCGGGGATTTCAAAATGTTTACTTTGTACCCCTCTTCTTCGTATAAAGCCTCGAACTTATCCTCCAGCTCGTAAAGGAAGTCGAAGCCGAAACCAGCTTCATAAAGACGGACGTTGATGGTTACGTCGTCTCTAACGATCTTTTCCTTTGCCTTACAGCCTGCACTTGTAGCCGCGCAACCCAACACAAGCGTCGCCGCAAGTACCGTAGAAAGTGTTTTTTTCATAATTTCCTCCTATTAGCAAAACTTTTCAGTTCTACCCCAGAACATAATTTATTAGTCTAAAACTATGATAGCACACCTTTGTATATCTTTCCACTCTATTTTTATGTAAAACTAATCTATTTTTAAGATTTTTAATTTTGAAAATGGAAATTTTGCCTTTTATTTACATTATAATAAATATAAAACGGCTATTGACATTCGCTTTTTTTTATGTTATAATCAAAAAAAAATGACGAAAATGGAGCAAAAAATGGCAATTCGCTTAGGTTTGAACGAAATAAGACACACACCGTACATATCTTCTTCTTACACGCCGCCGAAACATTTCCATTCCCACGATTTTTTTGAATTCTCTTTTTGTGTTTCGGGGCATGCAGTCAATATTGTCAACGATACGCCTATTCCTTTTCAGAACGGTTCGTGCGTAATTTTACGTCCCAACGACGTGCACGCCGTCACCGAATATGACGACAAGGTTTACGAGCATATTGACTTATATGCCACCAAAGAGCACTTCAAAAATCTTTGCAATTGTTGCCATAAAGCTTTGTACGATGAAATTATGAACGACCCAAACCCAATCGCGTTTTCCCTTTCTAACGAGATTTTCACGTTTTTATTCAATCAAGCCTTGCTTTTGAAGGAAATGATCGCCAATAAAAACAATTTCTATCAAACGCTGTACGTTGGGATGACGTCCACCCTACTTTCCGAATGGGTCAAGCATAAAATTTATTCGCAGACGTATAAGCCTGATTGGCTCAAAAACCTTTTGCCCAAGTTTAACGACATCACGTTCGTGCAAAAGAACGTCACGCAAATCGCACAAGAAACGGGTTTCACTTTGCCCTATTTCTCAACGCAATTCAAAAAATATATGGGAATTTCCGCAATCGAGTATTTGACGAAAAAGAGGATTCACATGTCCAAAGACCTCTTAATGACGGAAAAGACGCTCCGCATTTTGGATATTTCCGCTATGCTCGGCTTTGAAAATCCCAGCACCTTTTCCAAACATTTCTTGGAAGAATTTAACCTTACTCCCAAGGAATACAGAAAACAAATACACATGCTGCATTAAGCCTTTCTTCCTAAACAAAGCGAGCCGCGATTGCCTTTCGCAATCGCGGCTCTTCTTTCGCCCAATTCCTCTTTTTTTCGAGCTTTTTTTCTATAATTCGTCAACTCCTTTTTATTATCATAAAAAGAAAAGGAGTTTTTTTCATGTACTTATCCGAGCTTGAAAACAAAACCCTACTCTTACGCGCAGCCCCTCGCGGCGTCTGCCGTGGCGTAGGTATTTCTCTAAAAAACTTTTGCGTAAAGTATCTGCTTTGCGCAAGTCCTACCAGCCCTACGAATATTGATTTTTGTCTGCCCTTGCAAGCGGTAGAAAGCATCGACGAAAATATTTATCTATCTCGGCTTCGCCCTGCCTTTCCCAAAAACTGCGCGCGGCTTTTTCTCGGCTTACCTATCTTTTCGCAAGAAGGGGTTTATCTTGGAAAACTCTCGGACGTCCAGTTTGACGGCTTTACCGCCGCCAAACTTTTTACCGACCGCAAGGAAAACTATCCTATCCATTCTTTAATCGCCTGCTCGGACGCGTTGATTTTGCGAAAAAATGCTCCATTCCCTATCGGTCAAGCCGTACCTGCCACCATCCTTTCCAAAATTAACGGCAAAAAAGACGGGCTTGTCACCAAGCCCCTTTTACGCGCGGCGATCGAGAAAGGCGCGCTTCTTTTCCTCACGCTATCCTTGCCACCCTTTTCCTTAGACGGTGTACTTTGCCGAAAGCCGTAAAAGCCGTCCCAAGCAATCGTTGACAGCGCGCAAATCATAAGCCGACCACGTCTTTTTCTCGCCGTACACGGCGAGCGCACGCCCCATCTCCTCTATCTCCAAACGCTCCGCCGTAGCAAGCGGCGCGTTTTTTAATCTACACAAAAGTTCCCGCGCATAGGCAAGCTCCACAGCGCGGCTTTCTTCCTCTTCATTTTCCGTTTTTAAGGCGGTGTTTAGCCGCGCTCGCACGTAGCTATTCCGACGATCGGGCAAGGAATACTCCACCTGCCGAGTTTCTTTTTTTGCCCTTTTTTTCTCGCGTTTTTTTGCGCGTGCCTTTGCATAGAATCCAAAAAAAAGTAGCGTAAAAATTACGATAACGCCGCCGATAATCCCTACCCAAAACGCCGACTGAAAAATCAATCCTTTCCAAAAAACCATCGTCCACATATAATAAAAAACTCCTTACCGCGTGTATTGCCGATAAGGAGCCTTTCTTTTTTGTTTTTCTTGTCGATTTTGCGCTTTTTTTGTCAAAAGCGCGCCACCGTGTACGAGTTTAATCCATTTCTACCTCAAAACAACGTTTAATATTGATAATGGTACAACGCACTTGTTTTTCGTCTTTTTTCAGGATTGACGCCACCGCTTTTCTATACAAATCAAGCTGCGGCTGATAATGTGCCTTTAAGCTTTCCGCGCTACGGTCGGAATATTTATAGTCGATAATCCGCACCTCATCCTCGCTTACGGCAAGCAGGTCGATTGCGCCTTGGAAAAGCATTGTTTCGCCGTTATCCGCCTTCCACGCGTCCGACGCGTCCGCACGCTTTCCGTACGTTTGAGAAACGGGCAAGCTCGCCAAAAAATCCTGCTCGGGATACAAGCGCATATCCTGCAAACCGTCAAACGCCTTGCACGACAAAATGCGGATCAACTGCTCTTTATTCAACAAATCGCTCGTGAGCGTATCCAAGCAAGAAAGGGTTTCTTCCACCGCGCTATCCAGTTCCGTTCCGCGCAACCGCGCCCCGTTTTCGCCGTACAACCGTCCAAAATCAAAGCTTTCCAAAAAGGCGTGGTATGCCGTACCGATTTCCTGTGCGTTTTCGCGCTCAACCGCGCTCTTTTCCGACCATTCCGCCTCGTCGTCCTTATGCGCATTTTCCTTGCCAAATTCCGATTCGTTTGATACCTGCCCCTGCCATTTGGACAAATTATCCCCTTTCATTAGCATGGTAGCAGAACTCTTTACGGGCAAATTCTCATAGCCGGCATAGCCGTATTTCCAAAGGAATGCCGCCATAATTTCACGCGTGATTTTTTCGTCGGGCTTGAACGCAATCGGGTCGCGCTCTTGTTTTTCCAACTCGATTTCGCTATATTCCGTGGCGAATTTTTCCCACACCGAAAAATCGGTAAATTCCGCGCAGCTTCTCGCGTATTTAACGTCAGGCATTACCGTCCGCTTTTCAAAAATCATGTGCAACGCGTATTTCGCGCGCGTCAAGGCAACGTAATACAAATTCAGCTCGTCCGCAATCGAAGAAAGGGACTCTTTCTTCTCGTGCAGCACACGCAGCACCGTCGTTGCTTTGGTCATCGATTTTTCGTCAAACGCACGCGGCGCAAGCCCGTACTTTTCTTCCACAAACACTTCATCGTGGTCCACACCGCGGAAATTTTGACTCAAATTATCCACGATTACAACGGGGTATTCCAAGCCCTTGGACGAGTGCATCGTCAAGGCTTTTACGGAGTTTTCGCCGCCGTTTTCATTGTACTCGATCGTATAATCCATATCCCGAAGCCGCGCCAAAAACTCATGCACGGACATAGGCTCGGGCTCGGACGTCGCTTCAATGAATCGGCGCAAACGTCGCAAACTCGCCTCTCCGTTTTCTCGCGTGAGTAGCTCGGCTTCCATACGTTTTTCCGCGACTACCTTCGTCAAAAGCTCCCCTGCGTCCAAAACGTCCGCAAGCTTGCGAAGCTTTGCAAAGTAGCTATAAAAGCTTTGTAATTTTTCCGCCAAAGCGCCCGTCTTTTCTGCGGCGTAGCGTTTACACGCGTCGCGATAGGCAATCGTTTTCTTCTCTCCGTCCGCCGTTTTTTCACTTTGATAAGCAAGCCGAATTTCCGTCAAATCATTGACGTCCAAGCCGCCGATCGCCGACAAAAGCACGCTACAAAGAGGGATATCCTGCTCCGCGTTATCCAAAAGCAACAACAAATCGATAAGCGTTTTCACTTCCGCGTATTCGCAAATGTTCACCGCCGAGGCGCTCGTCACGGGTACGCCTTCCGCCGCAAGCGCGGCTACCGTTTCGGCAATTTGCCCCGATTTCTTTCTCGAAAGAATGGCAATATCCGAATAGTCCACGCGCACGTATTTCCCTTTTTCGGGGTCATACCATTCCTTTGCGCGCTCCTCTTCAATGATATTCCGAATCCGCCGCGCTACCGCGCCGATATTCCCCTTCCGTTTCTTCGCGTTCGCACGCACCGAGTACACGCCGCGCTCGCCTGCCTTGTCCTCTTCCTCATCTTTGACAAAATGCACCTGCGCACGACCGCTACCTGGCTCGTAAATCCGTTTCTTTTTTCCATCCGAGGAAGCAAACTCCCCGTTTTCCATAAAGGATTTATTCTTATAGTCGATTCCGAACAGCTCTTCCGTCATAGCGAGCGAAAACTGCGAATTGACCGCGTCAAGCACCGCGTCCGAGCTACGGAAATTCATGCGCATTTCCAAGCTCTGCCCTTCGCCTGCCGCAAACGCCGCTTGCTTGTCGATAAAGAACTGCGACTTACTGCCACGGAATCCATAAATCGACTGTTTCACGTCCCCGACCAAGAACAAATTCTCCCCTGCGACCTTGGAAGTGATCGCTTCCTGCACGGGATTGACGTCCTGATACTCATCCACGAACACGTAACGGTATTTTTCGTGAATTTCCTGCAAAATTTCGGGATTTTGCAAAAGTTCGAGCGTCTTATGCTCCAAATCGTTATAATCGAGCACGCCGCGCTCCTGTTTGAGCGCGCTATACTTCTCGTCGAACCGCTTAAAGCAGACCGCCAACGCACGCGCCGTTTCCCCCGAGCGCAAAAACCGCGCGAGCTCTTCTTCGCGGCTCTCGTACTTTTCCATTTCCTTGTCAACGGCTGCGACCAACCGTTCCTTCAAGAACTTCAATCTTTCGATATGGTGCTGTCTTTCTTCGTTGTTCTCTTTCCCTGCACGGTTTTGCGCGAACTTAGGCTTAACAATCTCTTTCAACGCGAAATAATCGCGGCAAGAAAGAATCTCGTCCACCCATTCTACGAGCTGACCGCAAAGCTTGTCCTGCGCGCTCCAACCGATACCTAAAAAGAACTTCCATTCCTTTTCAATCAAGGTGCGGTAATACTTACACTTATCGAAAAGCAACTCCTTCAAGTCCTCACAAATCCGCTCAAACGTCGCTTCCGTATACTGTCCGCACCCGTCGAGATAGGTCAAATAATCCGCGCGATTGCGGAGTTTTTCATACCCTTCCAAGAAAATCTTTTTGAGCGCATTGTCGCTCTTTTTGCGCCAATACACGGACAAAAGGTGGGTAAACTCCGCGTCCTTGTTCTCATACCCTTCCTCAAACAACTCGTCGAGCGCCTGATTTTTAAGAGCCACGCCCTCTGCGTCATCGCTACTGATAATGCGGAAGGAATTGTCCGTTTTCGCTTCATAAAAGTGCGTTTTAATCAACTTCGAGCAAAAGGAGTGAATGGTGGAAATGTCCGCCGTAGGGACTTCCGCAAGCCGCTCTTTGAGCATTTTTCGCTCTTCCGCCGTCGTTTTTTCGGCGTTGATACCGCTAATGAGCGCACGCGAAAGCTTTTCCTTCATTTGCGCCGCCGCCTTTTTCGTGAAAGTGACCGCCAAAATCTCGCTCACGTGCACCCCCGATCGAATCAGCCGAATAATTTTCTCGATCATGACCGCCGTTTTGCCGCTACCCGCGGACGCGGAAACGATTACTTTTCCCTTCGCATCGATGGCGCGTTTTTGATCAGGTGTATATTCTACCGCCATCGTTTAGTCCTCCCCGTCCCGTGTTTTTTGCACAATTTTCGCAATGGTTTGCGGTTCAATTTTTTCTTCCTTGCGCTCTTCGGATACGTCCTTACAGTATCCGCACATACCGCCGTACTTGCAGTATTCACAGCTCTTATGATAGGGGGTGGCTTCCATATACCCCTCTTTAAGCTCGCTATATCCTTGCCCCGCAACCAACGTCGAATAATCGATAAAATCGCGGAAGGTCGCCTCGTCCATCACTCGTTTTACGTTCGCAGCATTTTTAAGCGCCGCGGGAAAATACTCGCTCTTTTCCTTTTCTTGGATATCGTTATCGCCGCAACGAAGAGCTTCTTCCGAGCCGTTCATAAACCCTTTCATACGGAATCTACCGTCCTCTACGCTCGCATAATCGAGCGCCGCAGGGAAGTAAAAGACCCCGGCAGGTACGCGTTCACCCATCACTTCGGTCATATAAAGCTGCATTTGCAGCTTGCGACCGGTATAGTATGCACCGGCGCTATCGTCAATGCTCCCCGTCTTATAATCGACTACGCGCACGTATTCCTTTTTGCCCAGCACCTTTTCTTCTTCGGAGCAAACCGAGCCGTCCACTCTATCCACTTTCCCGTGGAAAAACGCCCCGTCTACGTTTTGCTCTAAATGCTCGATTTTGAAACTCGAATGGCGAAGCTGTCTATACGCCGCCACGGCAACCTCCACCCCTTCTCCAAGCAATTTTTCCGTAAAGAATTTCCCCGACTCGGTATCCTTTTGCATACTGTAAACGGGCTTTTGCAGGATTTCTTCCCCCGCCTTTCTTGCATAAATGCGCATTTGTTCTTCCGAAGCAAGGTTTTCCGTTTGCGCGAGCGTTTTTTCGAGCAATTCGTGAATAAAGTTCCCCGAATCGACCGCCAACACCGCCGTTTCTTCCCGTTCCTTCAATTTCAAACCGCGCTCGGCAAAATGCTTAAACGGGCAAGAAAAATACCCTTCAAGTGCCGTAGGCGAGATTTTATCCCCTCTAAAAAAGAGCTCTTTCCCCTTTTCAATCGACACCAGCCTACCCCGTTCTTCCAAATAATCGTCTTTTTCCGTCACGCTTAACTTGTCCAACGCACTAAAGAGCGTAGACTGCAAAACGGGGCTATTCGTCTTACCCAATTCGTACGCCTTCTTTTCGAGCAAGTACTGCCGAAGCAAGGGCGCGACTGCCGAGCATTTATAAACGAGATCTTCGCTCGCGTATTTTTTACGGCGCAACAGCTTGCCGCCGCCTTCTTCACAAAAGAGCACGTCCACGTCACGGAAAATTTCGCTCAACGAAGGCTCACTCCCGTCCGCCGCAAGCGGATAGGAAAGATAGAGCTTATCCAAAAACGTGCAAAGGTTCAAGCAAACGCTTTCCCTGCCGCGCAGGTTCACTTCCGCCACCGTCGGCTCTAAATACGCCTGCACGTCTTCAAGACGTTTGATTTCCTTATCCGAAATAATTGCGGTATCCCCCGCCGAACGAGGTACGGCGTCCGTCATACCCATCGCAAAAAGGACGTTCACCTTTTCAATGCGGCTATCGGTAATATCCCCGATAAACACCGCGTCCGATTTTAAGGGAATCAGGGAAATTTGCGTCGCATCCAATCCGTCGCGCAAAATCGCCTCGAATTCCGCCACTCTCAACTTTTTATCCCGCGTCAAAAGGCGCGCTTCTTTCAGCACCCCCTCTAAAGCACGGTAAATTTGCGAAAGGAAGCCCTTTTGCGCCACGTCGTCGATATCTTCTTGCAACTCTTTCAAGCGGTTCTCCACGTCAAAATCGACGAGAATTTGCTCGATTGCGTCACAATAAACTCGACCATGCCCCTCTGTTTTGATATTTTTAGTCGCTTTTTCGAGCTTTGTCTTGCACTCGTTTAAGTAGTCGATGTCATACTGCTCCGCGACGTTTTTATCCGTCTTAATTTCCTTTTTCGCACCGCCGCGATAGTTCGCGTATTTAAGCAAATAATTGCGGTAGTTATCCCCGTTTCCAAAGAAGAAATTGGAGCAAATAGACTGCACCGACAATGCGGAAAAATTCTCTCTCACTACGCGGAATGCGTCGAGCAAAAAACGAGAAAGCGGATGATTTTTAAGAGATTTTTTCTCGTCGATAAAGAAGGGAATTCCGTACTCGGAAAACGCCTTTTTAAGTGGTAACGAATAGCTCGCCGTATCGGGCGTTAGTACGGCAAAATCACGGAAATGCAAATCCTTTTCCGCCATTTCCCGACGGATTTTCGTCGCGACGTATTCACATTCCGTCGCCTTATCTTCCGCCTCGAAAATCGACACTCTTTCCGTACACTTGGGCGCGCCGCTACGCACGGGATTGAACAAGCCCTTACGCAGTATTTCCGCTTCCCCTTCCAGCGGCGTGCCAAAATCCAACACGTGCAACTTTCCGTATTCCCTGCAAACCCGTTCAAACGCACTCGCCGCGCGGTTAGCGTAAAGCTCTTCTTCTCCCGCACAGAAGACCCCAATCACGTTGTCCGCCGTATCGAGCGCCGCGCGAATAATCTCTTTCGCTTGCGCCGTAAAGGAAGCATAGCCGACAAAAAACACGTTGTAGCCCTTTAAGCTATTTTCCTCGCGAATGCGTTTGGGCAAAAGAGAAAGATAATGACTTTCGTCCACAAAACCGCCCTCGCGCAAAAACTCGTTGTACCCCTCAAAAATCAGCGCAAGGTCCTGCACCTTCTTTTTGAGCATATCCTCAGGCAACTGCGCCAAGCTTTCTTTAAGTACGTCAGGGGTAATCTCCGAGGCGGAAAATTGCGCCAAAGTCTCGTAAATACTTTTCGCGTTATTGCCGATTCCCGCGACACTTTTGAAGCATTTGAGCTTTTCTTCTCGCTGTAAGCGAGTCATCACTTCCCCGACCGCCATAACAGAGCCCTGCTTGCTGATAGCTTGTCCATCCGTCTTCAAAAACCGCGCGAACGTGGAAACGGCGGACGAAAAAGTACCGCCCGTACCCTTAATCAAGGCACGCTCGGCAATCAGCGTCAGTCTATCTTCGCAAAAAATTAAGTTTTTACCACCCGAAGCCTCGTACGTATTTGCATACGACGCCATCGCTTCCATACATTCGGAAAGGGTGTAAGCCTTGACAATTGCGTTCATTTTTTATCCCCTAAACTATTCTTACTCTTATTATACCATACTTAATAGAAAAATTTCAGCTTTTTTTCACAAGAATTTTCAGGAAATCACAATTTTGTTTTTACAAATCGAAAAATATGTGCTATAATAATAGCATACGAATTAAAAATCCTAACGGAGAACACAATGAAAGCGAAAAAACTTTTTGCCGCAATCGCGTTGACGTTGGCAGCGACCACCCTCGCGGCTTGCGGAGATAAGGATCAAACCATCGAAATTAACACCTATTGGCACGCGGAATGGAACGTTCCTACGCTCATCGACGAAACGTTGGAATACGACGTTACGTTTGATAGCACCGTAGACGACTCCACCGTCAATTACGAGCTCGACTATAAAGACGGCACGTACACGACCCACCTCGTATCCAACTCCCTCTACGAATACACCTACACCACCTCTTTCTCTATCACGGCGATCTACACCTACAAAGACGCCACGGTCGAAAAGCAGGACAGCGTAGAAACGAAGGTCACCTTCAGCACGGAAAATGGGATGCGTCCTATTAAATCGGAAAAGACGATTGTAAGCCATAGCCCTGTGAACGACCAAATTTCACGTGTAAACCAAGCATACGACGCCTTCTATCGCCGTATTGAAACGGATTACACGGGCAGCAAAGCGGTGTGCAAAATTTGGGATACCGAACCGAACAAGGACGGTACGCCGAACGAAGAACTTCTTTCCGAAGAAACCTTCAAGGGCAAGAGCGGGAGATATTCCTATCTTGACAACGAACAGCTGCTTTTGGCGCTTCGTTGTATTTCCAAGAGCGAAGACTCTGCAAAGGTAAAGGTTTACAGCCCCTTTATGGATTCCACGCAAAAGATTAAATTGAGCTTCTCGGATACCGACGATATGGACGTAACCTACTTTGACGTAGTAGCGAACGCAGAAGTTACCAAACCGATCACCTACCGCACGGCAAAGATCAAGCTCAGCTCTTCCAATCCTGGCGCAACGCAAAAGGCTTGGATTGCGGCACAGGAAAACCCCAACGTAAATCGTAACGTTATGCTGAAATTGGAAACCCCTCTTGCATACAACCTCGGTACGCTCGTTTATACCTTGAGCTCGATTAACCGCGTTGAAAAATAATCGCGAATAAAAACAACGAAAAACCGCCCCCGTTCCGGAATGGAACGGGGGCGGTAATTTTTGTCCAATTAGTTCTCGTAAACGGAGCGCTTCAATACGCCGATATAGGGCAAGTTGCGGTATTCCTCCGCATAGTCCAAGCCGTAACCGATCACGAATTCGTCCTCGATCACAAAGCCCGTATACTCAGGCTCCATCGGCACTTCGCGGCGTTCGGGTTTATCGAGCAAGGTCACGATGTTCACGCTCGACGGCAAGCGCTGATTGAGCATTTTCTTCAAGTGATAAAGAGTATTGCCCGAGTCAATAATATCTTCCACAATCAAAACGTCTCTACCCTTAATATCCGTCGAAAGGTCTTGCTTCACCTTCAATTCCCCTGTCGAGGTCGTACCGCTGCCGTACGAGGAAACCGACATGAAATCAATCGTAAGCGTCGTTTTCATATTCCGAATCAACTCGGAAAAGAAGAGTACGCTCCCCTTCAATACGCAAATGACGACGGGCGTTCTGCCTTCGTACAGCTTGTCCAGCTGCACCGCAAGCTCCTTCGTCCGCGCAACAATTTGTTCTTCGCTCAGCATAACGTATTCCACGTTTTCGTGTTTTTCCATGCTTTTCACTCTCCGTTTTTCTTTCGTAAATAAATATAAATTTGCTCGCGCGTCTCCGCGTCCACCTTTACCCTTTCGGAAATCTCCACGCCACACACGGCGTACACACAATCCCTATCGGCAATCATCGGCAGCCACTCTCGCTCGCAAACGGGAATTTTACGCTCGTTTAAGAGCTTTTTCAAGCTCTTAGTACCGCCGCCAAAGACCTGCATTTCCTCTCCGTCTTTACGGAAACGAAATTCCGCATTTTTAGGAATTTTACCCAAATCCGCGCGCAAGACCTTCCACTCGGATTTTTCATCCAAAATCCCCTCTTTTGCGATAATAACCTCGTACCTGCCCCCGTCAAATCCGTCCATACTAAACGGTTTTGCTTTCGGTTTTTCGATATCGCTTTCTTCTTGTTTCACGTGAAAAAAAAGTCCTTTTTCTTCCCGAATACACTCGACGTTTTTCGGCAGATCGAGTTTTGAACCGCGCTGACAGGCTTGCAAAACAAAGAGGGCATCCAAATGCTCGGACGTATAATCCTTCTCCACGCCCAATCCTTTCAGCGCCATCAAGCACGCGCGCGTTACAAGCGGTTTTTTCTCGGAAAACTTGACGAAATATCCGTCCTTTTTCTCTTCCAATAGCTCCTTTGCCAGCTCATACAAAAACGCGTCGTCTTCCGCGGCAACCGCCGCAAATTTCGCGATATTCTTCCCTGCCGCAGGCACCGCTTCTTCCAATTTCGGCAATACTTCCGCGCGCAGCTTATTCCGCGTGTATTGCAAATCCGCATTCGTTTCGTCTACGCGATATTCCAAGCGATTTTCCTCGGCGTATTTCTCAATCTCCGCCTTACTCCAATCCAAAAACGGACGAATCAGCCAACCGCTTTTCTCTTCCATCCCCTTCACGCCCGAAAGCGCCGTGCCGCGCGCCAAACGGAAAAGCACCGTCTCCGCCTCGTCAAGCTGATGATGCGCGGTAGCGATATAGTCCGTTTTGCCGCCTTTGATTAGACTTTCAAAGCTCTCGTAGCGGAAGTTCCGCGCCGCCGTTTCCAAGCTCACTTTTTCTTTTTTCGAGCGTGCAACGCAGTCCTCTTGAAAGAGAAAAAGCTCCACGCCAAGCGTTTCACAAAGCTCTTGCACAAACCGCATATCCGCAAGACTCGCTTCTCCGCGAATCCCGTGCTCACAATGCGCCGCCAAAAGAAAATAGCCGTATTTTCCCCGTTGCGAATGTAAATAATGCAGCAGCGCCACGGAATCCATACCGCCGCTCACCGCCACGCATATACGCTTTTGAGAAAATTTTTTCAACATCATAAAAACAGTATACCACAACCGCCCGTATTTTGCAAGGATTTTTACGAAACAGCTTAAAAAAGCTAAAAAATGTATATGCGCGCAATCGTGCATTTCTTCAAGTATACATATCCGCATACTTAAAAGCCCGACTGCGCGCAAACTCGCGAAACCATTTTTATGGAACTTTACTTCCCTTTTTCATCATATTTCGCGCCGTAGTACGCGCGCAAATACAATTCCTTAATCTCTTCCACGAGCGGATATCTCGGGTTCGCACCCGTACATTGATCGTCGAACGCCGCGCGGCTCAACTCGTCCAAGCCGCCCAAAAACTCCTCTTCCTTCACCCTTTCGCCAAGCGCCTCTTGAATCGTTTTCGGCATTTTCAAACGGGACTGCAATTCCTCGATTTTTTCAATCAACGCATAAAACAGCTCCTCTTCCGTCCGTCCCTTACAGCCGATATATCTTGCGACCTTCGCATACCGCGAAAGACAATCTGGATAAGCATACTGCGGAAACGTCCCCATCTTCGTCGGGTTTGCCGACGCGTTAAACTTCATCACCTCGACAAGGAGCAACGAATTCGCCAACCCGTGCGGCAAATGCCATTTTGCGCCTAATTTGTGCGCCATCGAATGGCATACGCCCAAAAACGCGTTTGCAAACGCCATACCCGCCATCGTCGCCGCGTTCGCGACCTTTTCTCTTGCGAACATATCCTCTGCACCCTTCTCAAATGCAAGGGGCAGGTACGAGATGAGCAAAGAAATGGCCTCTAAGGCGAGTCCGTTCGTATAATCGGAAGCGAGCAACGAGCCCACCGCCTCGACCGCGTGCGAAAGCGCGTCCAAGCCTGCGTTTGCCGTCAAACTCGGCGGTATCGTTTTCATCAGCTCCACGTCGCAAATCGCCATTGTCGGCATCAATTCGTAATCGGCTAACGGGTATTTCTCCCCCGTGCGCTCGTCCGTAATCACGGCAAACGGCGTCACCTCGCTCCCCGTCCCAGCCGTCGTGGGGATTGCGACGAACAACGCCTTTTCCCCCATCTTCGGGAAGCCAAACACACGCTTTCGAATATCCATAAACCGCATTGCAAGCTCTTCAAACTTCGTATCTGGGTACTCGTATAATACCCACATAATTTTTGCCGCGTCCATCGGCGAACCGCCGCCCACGGCAATCACGACGTCGGGTTCAAAGGCACGCATTCTCTCCGCGCCCTCTTTCGCGCAAGCCAGCGTTGGATCGGGCGTGACCTCGAAAAACTCGGTATGCTCGATAGACAGCTCGTCCAATTCCCGCATAATTGCCTGCGCCACGCCGTTTTTATATAAAAACTCGTCCGTAACGATAAACGCACGCTTGCGATGGTAATACTCACGCAGCTCTTTCAACGCCAAGCCCAGCGAGCCGCGCTTAAAATACAGCCGTTCGGGCATACGAAACCACAGCATATTTTCCCTACGCTCGGCAACCGTTTTTATATTCATCAGCTCCGAAATCCCCACGTTTTCGCAAACGCTATTACCGCCCCACGAACCGCAGCCAAGGGTAAGCGACGGCGTCAAGCGGAAATTATACAAATCCCCGATTCCGCCTTGCGCCGCAGGCGTATTCACCAAAATCCGACAGGTTTTCATTCGCGCGTTGAATGCGTCCAAGCGTTCTTTCGCGCGATTCTCGTCGATATAAATCGCCGCCGTATGCCCAAAACCGCCGCCGCGCACAAGGGTATCCGCCTTTTCCAGCGCGTCGTCGAAATTTTCCGCTTGATATGCCGCCAAAACGGGGGAAAGCTTTTCTTGCGAGAACGGCTCTTTCTCGCTCGTATCCGTCACTTCCGCAACGAGAATTTTGATTTCATCGCGTACCTGTATGCCAGCAAGCGCCGCAATCTCCACCGCGCGTCTACCTACGATTTGCGGATTCAGCTTCCCTTCTCCAAAGAGCAGCTTTCGAATTTTTTCCTTCTCCGTATCGCTTAAAAAATAACAGCCCTGCGCCTGCATTTCCTCTTTTACCGCCGCGTAAATCTCTTTTGCCACGACAACTGCCTGCTCGGACGCACAAATTACGCCGTTATCAAAAGTCTTAGAATGAACGATAGACGAAACTGCCAAACGTATATCGGCAGTCTTATCGATTACGGCAGGCGTATTCCCTGCACCGACGCCGATCGCAGGCTTCCCCGACGAGTACGCCGCGCGCACCATTTGCGGTCCACCCGTCGCCAAAATAATATCCGATTCTTTCATAAGGTAGGCGGAAAGCGCCACGCTAGGCTCGGTGATACACCCGATAATATCCTCGGGCGCACCTGCCTCCACCGCCGCTTGCAATACGAGCTCCGCCGCCGCCAAGGTGCACTTTTTCGCGCGCGGATGTGGGGATAAAATCAAGCCGTTTCGAGTTTTCAAACAAATCAACGCCTTAAAAATGGCGGTAGACGTCGGATTCGTCGTAGGGATCACCGCCGCCGCCACACCCACAGGCTCGGC
Organism: Clostridiales bacterium; assembly: GCA_015071005.1. GTDB lineage: Bacteria > Bacillota > Clostridia > Christensenellales > Borkfalkiaceae > Scatosoma. The sequence continues at coordinate 76,771 of SVIG01000002.1, forward strand.
AATCCGCGTGTAGCCGTTTGCTTCGTCGCGTTCGATTACGCCGCACGTTTTTTCGTTTTTATAACGGTTGTAAATATACTCCGCCGCGTAATGATTTTTGAGTACCTTATCCTCAAACACCCCCATCCCCGTTTCTTCCACCGCCATTTGGGCAAGCAAAATCCGCGCGTCGTTTGCCTTTAAGGCCGCCGCGCGGAATATTTCGTCCACCTTTTCTTGCGGATAACGGGAAAACTCCACCTGCGCTTTTCGCACTTTCGCCAAGAGCTCTCTTAACGAGCCTTCGTCCGTTGCCACTTGAATATTCTTTTTTACCATACCGCTCCTACCGCCCGTTTTTTACAAGCCCCGAGCGGATTTTTTATTGTTTGTTCGTGCGGTACAATTTCCCAGCGAGCATCGCAAGCGACGCCGCCAAGTCCTCCGTTTTCAAGACGATATCTTTGGGCACACGCAAGGGCGCAGGCGCAAAATTCCAAATTGCTTTGATACCTGCCTCCACCATTTTATTCAAAACTTCCTGCGCCGCCACCTTGGGCACGGTAATAATCCCGATGCGAATTTTGTGCTCCTCGACAAAGCCTTTCAGCTTATCCAAGCTCAAAATCACCTTCCCAGCGACTTCCGTTCCAATCAATTTTTCATTGATATCGAACGCCGCCACGACGTTAAGCCCATTGTTTTTGAACCCCTCGTACCCAAGCATCGCGCGGCCCAAACCGCCCGCGCCCACAATAATCGCGTCCGAAAGGTTATCATAGCCGAGAAACTTCTCGATATCCACGATTAAACGGCTAATCGCAAACCCCAAGCGCGGTCTACCCGGCTCGGAAGATACAAGCGCCAAATCCTTTCTAACGAGTACCGACGATACGGAAATATTTTGTGCAATAACCGTCGAGGAAATGTATTGTGCGCCCTTGGAATTTTCTTCCTGCAAGAAATGCAAATACAGCGGCATTCTCGAAAGCGTCGCCTTGGAAATCTCGTTCATCTCCGTCTTTTTCATACGTATACCCCCTTGTTTAACAGGCAATACCGAGCCCATTTTGCTCGGTTTTCTACCCAACACCTTTATTATAGCACTTTCTATCGATAAAAACAAGCGATTAAGAAAGATTCTCAATCGCTTTTCATTCTTTTTATCACAAATTATTTCATTTTCTTTTCCATAAGCGAGGCTAACACGGTAAACGCCATTTCCAAAAGCAAGCCCACAAGGAAGATGACCGTCACAAGCGCAAAGAGCTGCGGCACGTTGGAAAAGACGCGCGCGTCATACAGCATTCCGCCCAAGCTACTCGCCGTAAGCGCCAAAATTTCCGCCGACACAACGAGCTTCAAAGAAAAGGACAGCGCGCCTCCTGCTTCCCGCAAAATATACGGTGACGAGAGTGGCAAATAAATCGCCGTCACCCGTCTTAAAAGGGGTGTACCCTGCACGCGGCTAACCGCTATCAAATGCTTGTCCACGCTCGAAAGCCCCGCAAAAATCCCCGTATAGAGCATGGGAAATAGGGACATAAACGCGACGATCACGGGTGCTTTCGCCGCCCCACCAATCGAGAGCAAAATGAGAAGCACCGCCATCACGGGCATCGAACGCAGCGCCGACACAATCGGCGCGAAAAAGCTCGCAAAGAAGGGGTACAGGTACGCAACGATTGCAAAAATCAACGCAAAAAGAAAGGAAACGATAAACGCCAACAACGTCCGATCCAAGGTATGCAAAAGCCCTTCCCAAAACGCCGCTTTTGTAAAAATCCTGCCAAACTCCTTCACACTTTCCGAAAGGGGCGGCACGAGCAACTCATTTCCAACGTAAAAGTACGCGGCAAGCCAAGCGCCGATCAAAAACACGATCGCCGCCAAAGTCTGCCATACGTTTTTCCAAATGAGTTTTTTCATGCTTTATACGTCCCTTAAAGATTCGTAATTTCTTTATATTCCATGCCGTACTTTTTCAAAACGGTCTTCAAAGTCAACCCGGGCACTTGATTAATTTGCAAAACGCCCACCGTCTTCCCTTCCAAATCCTCGATATTGTCCGCCGTCACTTGCTCGCCGTCCTTCGAAATCAAATACAAGTTCCCATGCGTGACCACGCCGAGCATTTCGTACTTCTCGCCGCTGCCTAAAAGCTTACTCGCCGCCGTCACGGGCAAAACGCACACGTCCGCGTTTTCATCCATATCTTTGTAGGTCACCTTACTCGCAATCAAACTCGGATTGACCACTTTATAGGTAATCCCGTCATCCGCGGTATCCTCGTGCATAAGTTGCGCAAGCGCCAAAGCTGGTGCGCCGTCGGGCATACAGACGGTAATTTCGTCCAACGCTCCCGATTCCACACACTCGCCGTCCCAGAAAAACTCGTCTTGAGGAATCGCCGTCGCGCTCGCGTTCACTTCCATCATTTCACGCAAAAAGCCAATCGTTTCGTCCTTACTTTCCGTCGCATAAGTAAACCGCACGCCGCAACGAGAAATCACGTCCGCGCTCAACATCGGCGCTTTCAAGCTCGTCGCCGAGCCCGAATCGTCCATATGCGCGCTTACGCTATTCACGATATCCGTTGCCGAAGCCGTTTTCAGCCATTCCGCCGCGCTTTGCACTTTTTCGACAAGCGCGCCGACAAATTCATGTTCCACCAAAGACTTTTTCGCCACGATCACCGCTTGCGGATACCCATTTTCGCCGCCGTACAGCGCTTGAATATCCCCTGCAATCGAATACCCCTTTTTGCTTTGCGCGGTCACCGCAGGCTCCGCCAAAAGGAAATAATCAGCGTCTACCGCGCCCACCGCTTCAGGACCGCTAATCGCCAAAAGATTTACGGCATTTTCATCCGTTTTGGACGAACTACTCCCACACGCCGACAAAGCGGTAAGGCAAACAGCCAAAGCCGCCGCCGTAAAAAACTTACTTTTTTTCATACTCTACTCCCAATGAAGCGCACGGCATAAATGCCGTGCGCCCGTGCACTTAATTATTTGCCGTTGTTTTTATTCTTTCTCTTCTTCTTACGACGCTCTCTATTCGAGTATCTTCTATAATAAGGATCGCGTTTCATGCGCTCTTCTTCGCTCATATTCTCGAAGTCAAGCTCTTCTTCGCCCTCTTCAACAGGCGTTTCTTCTACCGCGGGCTCTTCCACGGTTTCTTCAACCGTTTCTTCTGCCGCGGGTTCTTCTACGATTTCCTCAACCGTTTCTTCTACCGCGGGCTCTTCCACAATTTCTTCAACCGCTTCTTCCACCGCGGGCTCTTCCACGGTTTCTTCCACCGCTTCTTCTACCGCGGGTTCTTCCACGGTTTCCTCAACCGTTTCTTCTGCCGCGGGCTCTTCGACATTTTCTTCAACCGCTTCTTCTACCGCAGGTTCTTCCACGGTTTCCTCAACCGTTTCTTCTACCGCGGGCTCTTCGACGATTTCTTCCACCGTTTCTTCTACCGCGGGTTCTTCCACGATTTCCTCAACCGTTTCTTCTACCACAGGTTCTTCCACGATTTCTTCCACCGTTTCTTCTACCGCGGGTTCTTCCACGGTTTCTTCAACCGTTTCTTCTGCCGCGGGCTCTTCGACGATTTCTTCTACCGTTTCTTCTACCGCGGGTTCTTCCACGATTTCCTCAACCGTTTCTTCTACCGCGGGCTCTTCCACAATTTCTTCAACCGCTTCTTCTGCCGCAGGTTCTTCGACGCAAATTTCCGCAACAACCTCATATTCTTCAATGGGCTCTTCCACGAATTCCTCGTTTTCCGCGAACGCTTCACCCGAGCGCACCATCGCATCCCATTCCCTCACGAGCAACCACGCGCCAGCGCTCATATCCGCGCTACGTGCCGCAAGTTTTCTATCGAGATAGCGAAGACCAAGCCCACGGAGTTTCAAGGTCATATCCGCATTTTCGTTGCCTTCCAAACCGCATGCAAGGCAACCGCCTTCCTTGCAGCAAACCTCAACGAAATCATATTCCGCCACGCCGTTTTTGACGTCCGCAATCAACGCGTCCGCTTCTTCGATCGAAGATACGACGGCGAATTTCCATTCCGTTTCGCCCTCTTTGATGCAAGCCTCTCTTCTTGCCGACTTGCCGTAAATACCGCTATACGCAAGCTTTTGGATTGCGGTGCGAGTCTTATCGGAAACCAAGCAGCGCGCCACCGCCTCTGCCTGACCGCCGCTTGCCGCCGCCACGTACGCCGCCCCCGACGTCACGCCCAAAGGCGCGTCCAACGCGGACTTGGGCTGCAAACGAAGATTTACTTCGGTGCATTGAAGAATTCTCGTAAGCTCGTCGAGCGTAAGTATAACGTCCGCGCCGCCGACGGATTTTTTACCCTTACCCATTTCCAAAGCGATCACGCGCACGGTCTTTCCTTCTGCTTCGCGGTAATGCTTTTTCAAGAGCCGCGCGCAAAACTCGGTCGTCGTAGGCAAAAGCTCGATTTCGGGGTACTGTTCTTTCGCGTGCTTCACCCAACAAGGGCATTCCGCCGAGAACACGGGCAACGTATTACCACCCGATTTTTTCGCGTTCAATTTATCGACTTGCATCAAAGCAATCGCGTCCGCGGCAATCGCGGAATCAACCACAGCGTCCACGCCAATTGCACGAAGCACGTTTGCGACCTTCAAAGCGGAGTCTTCCCCGCGCGCAAAGCCGAATTTTTCCCCAAGCGCAACGCGCACCGCAGGCGCAATTTGCGCAACGACGAAAGTCTTTTTCTTATTCGCCGCCAAGATTTTCCAAGCATACTCCATATCGGGGCTTTCCAACACTTCATTTTCCGCACAGTAATCCATATCATCCCTCCTCACGCGCGAGCGCGCGCTACCTATATTATTATTCTCTCTTATTCCACTCCTCGCGCGACCGCGAAACAATAGAATGCGTAGTTTAACGTATTATATCACAAACCGCAACTTTTTTCAAGAGGCTTAGCAAAAATTTTTTGTCGTTTTGGACAATTTTTTTCAGTTTCTTGACAAATGCACGTCGGGGCAAACGAAAAAAAACTCGCCCATCCCCTTTCTTTGTCATTCTAAGGTAAGCCCCTTTTTGTCATTCTGAAGAGCACAGCGCTGAAGAATCTCACCCAACACTTTCCACCCCCTTATGTCATTCTGAGGCGTACACCGCCGAAAAAACTCGTCCTCATCCCCACGCTCTTATGTCATTCTAAGGCGTGTAGTACCGAAGAATCTCATTCCAATCCCCCTCACCCCCCACGCCACGAAAAAGCCCGCCCGCGAGCCAACGCTCGCGGGCGGGCAACCCAACTTCCCGTTTCCCGAATTTTGTTTCATGGATTAAAGCTTATACCAATAATACTTCTTATACACATCCTTGAAATACGTCACATTACCCTCAAAATTGCTATCCGCCATTTCTTTTTTATAGGTATATTCTCCGATTTTCGCTCTACCGCACTCACTCCATCACGGCAACAACGCGGTGAATGGGCAAGCCCCTATCCACCCATTTTTGCTCGTACTCGGTGACGATATTCCATTCGGGGTTTCCGTTTTCATGCAAGTTATACGTCAGCTCGTTCAAAGCAAAGCCGCAAGCCTTGTATTCCTCAATCGAGAACTCAAAAAAGTCCCTATCGTCCGTTTTTTGGATAATCTTCCCACCCTTTTTCAAGAGCTTTTTATACACGTTCAAAAAATTACGGTGGGTCAACCGCTGCGTCGCATACCCAAGCTTAGGCAGCGGCGTAGAAAAGTTCAAATAGATACAATCCAAGCTCCCTTCGGGGATATAGCAGGGCAGACATTCCGCGCGGATATTCAAAAACCGAATATTCTCCACCCCTTCTTTTTTTACGTCCTCCATCGGGGTCAAAATCACGTTGCTCATCTTTTCAAGCGCGAGATAATTCACGTTCGGCGTCACCTTTGCAAGCGCAATCACAAAACCGCCCTTTCCGCAGCCAATTTCGAGCGCCACGGGGTTATTATTCCCGAACTCTTTCTCAAAATCTACGAGCGCACGGTAGTTTTCCGCCGCCTCTTTCATATTCAAAATCCCATTCGAGCCCTTCGCGAGCAACAGCTCGCCACACGCTTCCATACGGGCGTCAAAATTTCTCTTTCTTCTCATTCTCATCGACATAATCTCGTACCTGGCCCTATCATTTTCTACCTGTACTACCAAAACCACCCTCACCGCGAACGGTATCGGAAAGGGTTTCCTCTTCGAAAAATTCCGCCTTCAAAAAGGGCGTAACAACGAGCTGCGCGATACGTTCCCCCGCACTAATTTTTTGCACGGAGTCGGAATGGTTATGCAGCGCGACCATCACCTCGCCGCGGTAGTCGGCGTCAACCACGCCCACCTTATTCGCCGGCGCAAGCCCACGCTTACAAGCAAGCCCGCTTCTCGCATAGATAAGCCCTGCGTACCCTTCGGGTATTTCCATCGCCAAGCCGGTATGCACGAACTTGGTTTCCCCGGGCAAAAACAAAATATCCTCCTCGCAAAGCGCGTACAAATCCGCGCCCGCGGAAAATTCCGAGCCATACGTAGGCAAAATTGCTTTTTCATTGAGTTTTTTGACAGCGATTTTCGGCATAATTTTTCTCCTGATTTTCCTAAATTTGTTATTATATCCATTATACCAAATCCCGCTATAAATTGCAATACTTGCGGCGCAACTTTTTCGTGGAACGAAAAAAAAGCGTTTTTGCCACAGCAAAAACGCTTCTTTTGAGCTAAAAATTTTATCAACTTTCCCCAGTTTCCATATTTTTCAACGCCGAAAAATAATCGTACAGCGAAGCGTACCGCTCGCCAAGATATTGCAGCGCCACTTCATCCGCCTTAAACGCCTCGAAACGCTCCGTCGCGTTCGAATAAGTCGTGAGATAATAATCGCGTACAAGCAATTCTCGTTCAGGATAGGTAAGCGCATAATTCAACGTATACGGCACGTTCGGATTCGGTCTTGACGTATACCGCAAGTAGAAGAGCAGGTCCTCTCGCACGTTTTCCACTTCTTGCTCGTATTCCGCTTGCAATTTCTCCACCGTTTTTTGATAGGGTGTCGAATGATAAGTCCCGTTTTCAATATGCCGTTTTTCCGCGTCGAGCAGCGACGCTTCCAGCTTCTTTCCCAGCTTATTCTTCTTTACTTGCGCTTTGCGCACCTCCACAATTTGCTCCGTCGTAAGCACGGCATACTGCTCGTCGGTATAGCTAATAATATCAATTTCCATAGCAGCCTCCTTTTCCTACTTCACGGCCCAAAAGCTCACTTCCGCTTCCAAACCTTCCACGCACGAGTTTTTCCCAAGCGTAAAGCCAAAAGAAAACTTCTTTCCGCGCAGCATCGGCGAAAAACTCGCCTCGCCATTCACAAATGTAAGCTCTTTACCGATCGTCTTCGTATCACAGTAAACCCGCAACAACACGCTTCCTTCCCCCTTTAAGCGTACGGACTTCAAGGTTTTCTTCTCTTTATCCCCAAAATCCATTTCCGTGCTTGTAAAGCTGCACGACACCGAGATGGAAGTTCTATTTTCCTCGTCCACCTGCATAATTTTATTCATCAACACACAAAACGTCCTGCCGTTACACTCCGTCAACCCTTTCAAAGGCGCAAGAAAATACCCGTCCTTTTTCTCGGGCTCAATCGCGACGGTACACAAATTCCCCTGCTCGTCCGTATAGGAAATTAAGGCGTTCGATAAATACCTGCCCCGTCCAAACGTTGGATTTTCGGTCGAAACCTTCACCTGCATCCACTTGCAAATCCGCTCCGCTTTTTCCCCGTCGAAACGGTAAATCCCGTCCGCCGCAAGAAAGACGATCCACGCACCGCAAACCACCGCCGTTTTGCCGTAAATCTCACCGCCCGTATACCCAAGCGGTCGCACGCGAAAGCCTTTCGGCTCGCCCGTCACCTCAATTTTTACGATACTGTGCCGATAAAATACATAAACGCAATCCTCTTTTGCGAGCAATTCCACGATCACGTCGCCGTCCAACGGTCGTAAAATCGCGCCGCCGTCGTTTTCCGCTTTCGTAATCTCCGTCGGTTCGGCAGGATCGGAATAGGTAATCTCTCGGTCCCCCGATGCCACGAATACACGGTTTTGGCAATAGCATGCCATACCGCGCGATTTTCGATACCCCCTGGAAATATAAAAGCCTTCCATGTTTCGGTACTTGCACCCGCTCTTATTAAAAAGCAAGCTCACCACGCCGCCGTCGGGTTTCAACGCGTACACTCCTGCCGTCTCCAGCAAATACTCGCTTGGCGTGTTCCACGCCGAGTTTTCATTCAAGTATCTTCTTCCATACCCTTTCCCGTCCAATTGATAAAGCACGAAAATGTCTTCTACGCTATTTCCAAGCGCATCGGACGCATAGAGTGGAAAAAGCATTCGCACGTCTGACACTGCCCCTATATACAACTCCGTACCCGACGCCGTCTTATAAGGTTTCAAGGCGATACCGTGCGAAATTTTTCCGTCCGTGCAATCGCAGTTTTGACTACTCTTTGCGCGCATGCTACCAGCCTTTTCTTCATCTGAAAGAATAAAGCTGTCAAATTTTATGATTTCCTTTCGTCCAACCTTCCCAAGCGGTCTTTTTTTTACACCAATCATACCCACCTTCTCGAGCGCACGACCGCCGCGCCGCGAATACGGTAAGCCGCCTCCAACGCTTCTTTATATTTTTTCTCCCAAACGGCTGCCTCCTCGTATAAACCCATAATGAGGGCATAATTCATCGCCATACCGTAGCCGAATAAGCGGACGGACAGCGTCACGTAATCGCTTTCTTCGCCCATTTGTTTCTCAGGTGGTATATAAGAATAGACGATTGTCAAATCCCCCTTCGGCGCTTCCAAATATTTCGGAAAAAGACGGAATTTGACGCTTTCCCCCGCCCCGTTTTTCACACTCACGATCCGCACGACGTTTTTTTGCAAGAGCAAAAAATCCACCTTTCCGTCCTTATTTGCCACTTTTTGTTCGGCAAAGAGAGGCAAATAATCGAGCGCTAACTCATTTTCCACGAGATTAAAGCATTTCAAAAGTCTTTGCGCTGGTTCTTCCCCTGTCGCGTAGCCATTTTCAAGATACGCGCATACGTCGTCGGCGATTCCCAAAAGCATCGCCGCCTTTTCCACACACTCTTTTACCTTCATATCCCTCCTCCTTTTTCTTAAAAAGGCGCGCCCTACCGCGCTGAACGCAAGGTAAATCCCACGTTCAACGCGTACACGGGTGCGCCTAATCCTTCAATGCGTAATTAGACTACCGTTTCGATTCCTTGCAATCTGCCTTGACCGTAAGGACGTTCGCAGATCAATTCCGCATATTTAACAAGCGTCGCGGTATACGTTGCTTTCCCGGGCACCTGCTTCAAGATTTTGCCGTCTTCCGCTTCCAACCACTGCCAATCGCAAAGCTGACAAAGCTTGAAATCGTTGGTATTAAGCAGATACATCGTATCCTTCGGGCAGAAACGGTCCACTACGACGGGAATACCGTTAAAGCTCATTGCCTTAAAGCCGCTTTCAAGCTCCATCGTAGTAATAGTCGTTTGATTTGCCTTGATATAGTCCATAAGCGCGCGGCGCACTTCCCAAGAACAAACGATGAAATTGATTTTGCTGCCGGATTTTTTCTCAATTGTATCGATTGCTTCTTGCATAACAAACTCATTGATCGCACCAACGTCCGAGAGATTATACGGACGCATAATACGATGATTTCTATCCACACCGTAAAGAGTTTCGTCCTCAAAAATCGAATCAAGGCCGGTAAGCTCATTTCCTTTCGAGCCGTGCATATAGAAAACAGCATCGTCCGCTATATTGTCAAGACCGCCCTCAAAAGAAACCAAGTTCGTATCCTCATCAACCGAAGCGACTACTTTTCCAATTTCAAGGAGTGCGTCATCAGGACCATACGCGTCTACGCACATCCCCTCCGAAAGAGCATAAGGATTGTCCACCAAAACCTTATCCCCAATAATTTGCGTCGCATACGTAAGCACACCTTTCGTATTACCGAAAAGCATTCTCGCGAAATTATAGGACGCGTTTTCCACGAGCGACTGCATTTCATCGTTGAGCAAATTCACGAACGCGCCTTCGTTGTTTGCAGACGCGCGAATCGCCTTATCGCTAATTTCGATCGTACCGTACAAATTCTTTAAGCCCGTTTCAAAAATCAAATATTTATTTGTGCCAGCCGTAGGGAGCGCGCCCTCTTCCGTCCCAGCGGAAATACCGCTATTATACGCGGTCTTGACCGCGACTTTCACGCTTTTACCGCTTACGTTTTTCGTCGTTTTTTCGATTTTTGCAAGGAAGGGGTTAGACTTATTATCCAACGTATCCTTTACCGCTTCCAAATAAAAAGTTTTCAATGCGTTATCCGCGCTGTTCAAAGTTACCATATATTATTTTCTCCTTTTTCTTTACTTTTGGAATAATTGAAGCGCCATTCTTCCGGCGTCCTTAATATCCCGAATCATTCTCGGCGGTGTAGCAAGCGCGCCCACTCCGCCGGCTGTGATCGGCGCGCCCGTTTTTCCTAAAGACTTGAGATACTCCCCGATAATTTGCAGGCGTACCTTCTCATCCTTCGTAGCCAAACGGTAAATTTCGTCGGACGGAATCTGTCCATCCACGCTCTTTGCGACGGGCGAGCGCGCCTTATCAGACTCCAAACTTTCCACGGCGTTTACCGCCGCCGTTTGCGAATTTTCATCCGCCCAAGAAACTTCCGTTTGTTCTTTCGCGACAAAATCCTCTTCCTTTTCTGAAACCTCGACTTCCATCGCTTTTGAATTTTCCGCACTATCCGTTTGTTCCGTCCATTCCGCGGGATTCACCTCCGACGCCGCCACGTTTTTCACGCCCTCGCGCAAAAACTCGTCGAATTTACTCGCCGCCTCTCTCCGTTCCTCGGCTCTTTTACGGAGCTTTTCCGCCCCCGAACCGTTCCCCGAATCCGCGACTAAGAACTTATCCGCCACCCTTTCCAGCTGACGAAGCTTTTGACTTCTTCTCGTAAACTCCGCCTCCAAAGCGGCATAGGCTTTGACAAGGGCATCCACGTCCTTAAACTTCCCAAGCGCCGTCGAGCCCTCTTCGGCACGCCCAACTTTTGCGTCCGTATCCAATACTACTTCCTGCTCCGCCTTGGTTGTTTCCTCGTAAACGTTATCCTTTTCTTCCATATTCTCTCTCCTTTTATTTTCTCATTTCAATCTTGTGCGCTTCAATATGCTCCAAGAAACGCTTTTTCCACTCTTCCTTTTTGCCCGACTTTTTGAACTCCGACGAAAGCAAAAATCTCGTATGCTCGGAAATATGCAATTCGTGATCGTCGTAAGAATCGACCGCCACAAGATACCCTTTCAATTCCTGGTTCTCCTCACTCGCCTTTACAATATGCAGCGCGGAAATATCCCTTGCATTCTCATAGCTGCCAAAACCAAACGCCTCCAAAATCCGATTCTTATTCTCTTTCGTAATCTTCCCTTCCTCGTCGGAAAGCAACCCCATCTCATACAATCTCAAAAGGGTATTGCGTTTTTCTTCGGGCGTCGTTGCCTCTTGCGGTTCAAATCGCACGTCGTTGACGGAAAGGCTCGCCGCGTTAAAATAACAAAGCTGACTCTTCTTATTCTCCCCCGTCATCGTCATCAAGCGCGCGTTGCCGGCAAACTGCTTATACAACCGCAAAATCTGTCTACCGACCTCCTTGATTGCGCTTTCCATACTTTGCAACGTCATCGAAAGTCTCGTTTCGTCCTGCGCAAGCAAAAGCTGCAAGCCCGTCGCACTCGTCACGCGTACAGGCGTCGAATCCTTGGAAAGATTGCTCACGCCGCCAATCAAAGCGAACTCTTTTTCCAGCCATTCTTCCTCGAATCTAAACTCGTCGGGCATCTTCCCGCAATCGAGCATTTCCGGTGCTTTTCCGCCCTGACGGTAGACGAGAATTTTCCCAGGCAACAGCCCTTCTTCGCTCAATTCGTCCGTATCTACCGAACCGTCCTCCACCGTTAAAACGCCCATCGAAAGACGATTCAAAAACTCGTGCTTACGATTGCGCACCGCATTATAAGCGCGCTGTACGGGGATCAAGCGATCGACCACGCTCGTCGCGAAAAACGCGCCGGGCAGGTGCATAGAATCCTGCTTGGCAAACGGGAAAGTTCTTTCCCCGCGCTCGCCGTTTTCAAAGGGTAGACCACCTTCATAAAGTAACCTATCTCCCGCAACAATTTCCAATTTCCCCTCGGGGAATTCCACGCTCGGACGAGTGTACCGTTCGATTAAAATCACCCCGTTTTTGATAGCGGCGGAATCCGCGCCCAGCTTTTGCATAGGCAATTTTGCCGAACTCGGCTCACTGTACGCATAAATCCCCGAAATATCCTGTCCCTCGATCGCCACACCGAATCTTTCGCGGATATACTCCACGGAAACCGGTTGCGCGTGAATCAAGCTCTGCACGCCGTCAATATCCTCCACGTCCAAGCGATCGGGAAAAATCTCAAACGGCGAGATCGCACACACGTCCACTTCCCCCTCGTAAACGGGCTTATTTTCACCGTCAACGGCTACCTGCCTGCCACCTTTCTCATTCCAAATGACTTTATAAAAGGCACTGCCGCACACTTCCGACCAAACGAGCGCACGGGAAATCGTATCCCCAAGCGCGACTCTTTCACGCACGTATTGAAGTACCCCCGTCGCCAATTTCGCCGCCTTAATATCGCCGTCCTCATCCGAAAAGGCGCGCACGCGCAAATCGGGCTTTAACTTTTCCAGCTTCGCCAAACGGGATTCCACCGTCGGCGCGATATGATTAAACGCCCTGCGCGATTGCCAATAAAACCGCTTATCCTCTTCCTGCAAATTCCCATACGGGGAAACGTCGCAATACTGATTGCCGCTAAAAAAATTCAAATTGAGCAGCCAACCGTTTTCCACGCTTCTTCTCTTTTCCCTACGCGCAAGAAAATCCTGCGTAATTTCCTCCGCGAGCCGCTTTTTGCGCTCTGTTTCCTGTCTTTCCGCTTCCGCTTTTCTTGCGTCCGCATTTTTACTAATCATTCTTTTCTTCACCGTCCTTTGCCGTTTCTACCGACTTTTTCACCGACTTTTCTACCGTCTTTTTGGTTGCGACCGTCCGCTTACTTTTTGTTTTCGTCGCAACCCTGCCCCCTGCTTTTGTCTTTTTTACCACTTTTTTAGCGACTGCTTTTTCCGACTCCTTTATCAGCTTTTCCAAGAGCCGAGCCTTCTCCGCCTCCAACTGCTCGTCCGTCCAGTCCGCATACCCTTCGCCGTTTTCCCCCGACAAGAGCATTTGCACCGCTTTAAGATCGGGCGGCACGTCCTTTTTCGTCTTTTTCCGTTTGACGAGCTTCAAAGCCCCGTCCGTTTCGGCGTATTCCTCCGTCACCTCGGCAAGCTGATATCCGAGCGCGACCTTTAACAACGCCTCTCCGATTTTTTCTTCCTTTTTTTCCATATCTCTCCCTTTCCATAAACCTACTCTCGCCCACTTCTCGCCCTAAAACTGATTTCCTCTCGCCGTTTGTTTCAACCTTCGTATTCTTCTCTCTTTATCCCGTTGCACTGCACTTTTTTCAAGCGCAGGCGGCAGCTTTTTCGGCCTTGTCATCAGGTAATACCGCATCTCGTCCAAGCTATGATCGTCCGTTTTTCTCGGCGCGTCGCCGCTCCCCCAAAAATAGCCCTTAATCTCCCCGATCAAACGGGTACACGAACTAAATATGTAAATATTCGGCTGACCGTTATCCCGACGCAAATAGCTTTTCACCCTTGCAATCCCTGCAAACAAATCCTTTTCCACGTTCGGATTGACCAAAATCCCACGCTCGTAAAAAAGCTCCACCACGCTCTTGACTCCGCCGAGCGTTCGTTGCTTTGCCGCGCTGTCAATGAGCGCGCTAATTCTCCCCTGCGGGTCCGTATGCCAACCGATTTTTCGGCTGATACTTTTCAACGCCTCGGCGTGATAATCAATATCCCTACCAGCCTCGTAATGCTCCGCGACCACGTACACGTTATCGTCGAAGTCCACCGCATACCAATGCGCCGACAGCGGATTATTCAGCCCTGGGTCGATCGAAATCATATCCTGCCACTCCTTGGGAATGGGGAAAGGCTCAATGACGTGCACCTGCTCGTCAAACTCGGGATACACCAACCCAGCCGCCGCGCTTGCAAACCGACCGTAACGTCTTGATTGCAGCGTCAACTCGTCCATGGTACCCTCTAACGCCCGAATTTCCTCTTTGTCAAGGTAGGGATTATCACTCCATTCCATAAACTCGTACCACACCTCGGGATCGCCGCGCCGATTGAGATAAATCTCGTTATAGACGAAGGTCAACCCCTTCAACGGCGTCATCGTACCAAAGACGTCGCCCCGCCGATCGATGACGCGCATACGGCACTCGTCGTACACGTCCTTGGGCGGTTCTTCGTCAAACCACACGAAATCAAGCGACGCCCCTTGGAACTTTTCCCTACCCTGATCGCAGCTTTTGAACCCAATCACCGAGCTACCGCCCAAAACGTTTTTCACGCGGATAAAATCGATAATACCGTGCTCGGGCGAGTCCTTTCTGCCGCTAATCATCACGACGTCCTCAATCCAGTCCTTACGCAAATACCGCAAAATTTTCCTTTGCGCAACGTCGCGCTGCACCTGCAGGGAAAGGGATACCACCCAACCGCACACCTCCTTCCGATTTTCACGATAAGGGTGAATCCCACGCGCCATGTACACGCACTCCACCGCACCGCACTCCGTCTTTCCCGAGCGGTTGCCGCCGAACACCCAACGGTTTCTCTTTTTTGATTTATGAAAAGCAAGCTGCTTTTCGTGCTTGACTTCCCCCGTATTATACATCGCAAGAAAGTCCTCTTTTTTTCGTCGCGACTGCTCCATCTCGATTTTGCGTAGCTTTTCTACAATTTCTCTCATATTCTCCACCAACTCGCCAAAATCCCACGCCGTTTATCGCGTATAATAATTCGGCACAAAATAAATCTTAACACCACGCCCACGTGAACAAAAAATATTATGAAAAAACGATTTTCCCTTTTTGCGGCTCTTTTTTTGCTGCTATTCTTATTTTCGAGTATTCCCCTCCGCACCAATCGAGCGGAGGCAGCCACCGCGCGCCCACAGTCGGGCGACTATGCTTGCATTCTTACCGATAGCGCTTACTTCTACTCTACCGCCGACGACAAACGGGGGCTTTTTCTACTCCCGCGCACCTATTACGTACGCCTACTCGACTACGGCGACGAATACTGCCGCGTTGAATATTTGCGGGATAGCGACAAAGCCAAGCGGCTCGTCGGGTATGCCAAAACGCAAGATTTGACCTTCGTCGATTACGAGCCCATGCGTCCCTATCTCTATTACGTATTCGAGCTGAAATACCGCATTGAAGACTCCGAGCTTACCACTTCCGATTTCCTGACGGAAATCGTTCTCTCCTGCGTATATTACGGGGACTATAAAATCGGTTCGGAAACCTATTGTTACGTTCTTCGCAGCGGCGAATTCGGCTACGTTCCCAAACCCAGCCGCCTTTACTACGAAGAAAACACGGAATACGCCGACCGCTTAAACAATTCTCAGCCCGACGACGAGAGTTCGGAAACGGCAAAAAAAGCAGACAAGAAAAATAAATCGAGCCCCGCGCAAATCGCGATACTCGTGACCGTTTGTCTGCTTGTCCCCATTCTCGCAGGGCTGCTTATCAAGCCGCCGAAGCGACCGCCCTACGATATGGAAGAATAACCAAGCAAAGCAATTTTTTCTTTAGTTCCAAAATCTCCGCTCACACGCGGAGATTTTTTGATCCTTTCCCTGCTCTACGAACTCGTGGATTTTCCGAAAAATATCCAAATCCTTAAAATCCCGAAGATAGATTTCCTGCGTAATGCCGGCGACTCTTAAAAGCTCGCCCATCTTTTTGGAAAGACGGGCTTGGCGACGGAAATATGTACGCTCGTTCCATTTGCATAGCGCGAAATTACGCATCTTATCGGTATGACCAAAATAACGAATGGATAAAAGCTCGCGCTCCTCGTCCGACAGCTTGTCCAAAATCCCTTTCACCGTTTGTTTAAGCCACGAAAGATTTTGCTGATGAATCAGCTCTTCCGCCAAATACTCCGCGACCTCAAACGCGGTACGTTTACCTCCGTAAGAGAGTAACGCCTTGTTTCGAATATGCTCCTCGTAATCCTTTTCCACCGTTTTCAAGAGCGGATAAGCGAAAAGGATTGTTTTTGCGTAATTTTCCAAATTTCCATCACCTCCTAAAGCCGCTTTCATCTCCCGACTACTCGCCGCCGTAAATTTTATAAAGTAATAATGAATGCAATGCGTGATGAACGCCCTCGCCTTTTAAGTGAATTGAACGCTTTGCGTTCGTGAATTGGCTTCGCCGTGAATTGACGGCTACCGCCGTCGTGAATTGCATTACTATGCAATGCGTTATGGATTTATTTATATATTTTTCCTTAACGAATTGCTTTCAGCGAAAGCAATTCAATTCACGCGCCTACGGCGCAATTCACGCAAGCTTTGCTTGCAATTCACGTTTTTGCTCGAAAACAATTCACCCCAACACAGTTGGCAATTCACGCAAGCTTTGCTTGCAATTCACTTTTAGTTCGTCAGCCGATTCGCTCGGTCGACGGGGCTATTATTACATTGATTTCCAATTTTTGCAAGTGGGGACTGCCATTTTTTTGATGAAAAATCCGAACATTTGTTCGTGTTTTACTCGTTTACCTAAATTAAATATGACAAATATATGCTTATTTATATCTAAAAAACGGTCAAATCCAGCCATTTTTCCAAAAAACGCAAACAAAAATCCGAACACCCGAAAAAAATCTGAACGCCGCTCTAAAAGAGGTTTTTATCCCTCGTCTGCCCTACCATTAACCAATTTACCCCTCGGAAAACCTTGCGCTTACAAACGCGAAGGCCCACGCATTCCCATTGAATAACCCATCCACTCTTCACACCCGCCCTACGTTTATCGCACACCTTTCCAACTCAATCCACCCACTCCCACGTTTTCACGCATCAACCGCTCGCATAGACCTCTCCCACCTCCCCATCCAACCCACTTCTCTACAATTCCCCCACGCACCGCCTTTCTCCCACCCCAACGCTCCCCATTTCCAACGCCGTCCAAAAATTGCCGCCTTTTTCATTTTTTCCTTTAGGAAACTTTTCCGCAAACTATTGCATTTCCCATAAAAAGATGGTATAATGATTGCGTATGGGTAAAATTTCGCGTAAAACTTTATGCGCCTTGGCGCTGACCGCTCTTTGTGCAACGGGAGCGGGAGTTTTGCTTGCGAAAAATCCGCGTGATACCGTGTCCGTTTCCGCTTCGACTCCGATCGAGCAAACGAGCCTTGTCGCGCCGAATAGCTACGAGCAGTATTTGGAGCTTACCCATAACGCAAGCGTCAAGGTTTCCGACGTTGCAGTCACGGAAAATTTCACGGCAGTCGCGAACGATAAAACGATTTTCATCTATAACCGCAAGCAGGGCGTTTACACGCAGTATACCCACCCCGAAAAGGTGACGAAGCTGCAATTTTCCGAAGAAGAAACGCTGTATTTCCTTGACTCAGCAATGCAGCTTTACTCGCTCGAGCCCAAGAGCTTAATAGCAACGCGCTTGGATTTTTCCTGCAACACCTTCTATATCGCAGGTGAAAAGCTCTTTTTCACGGCAATTTCGGGGGATATTGCAAAAATTTCGGTCACCGATTTGCTCAATCCCGACGTGTACGCGCCGCCCATTCAAGACCACTTGCTTTCCAAGCCGGCGATCACCTATTGGGAAAACGAGCTTTACTACACGGACGCAGGCAAATACCTTTACAAAATCGACCCTAAAGATCCCGAAAACACGAAGGCATTCCTTGCGGCATTCCCTTCGGAAATCGTCTCCATGGCGATTAGCGAAAACGTACTCACCTGCTCCGATCTTGCAGGCGGATTCTATTCCTACAACTTATCGGAATTCGACGGCAACGACGCAGGCAAAGTCACCCCCATTTTTAGCGAACAAAACGGTTCTTCTTCCTTGTCCCTTTGGGACGGTTTCGTCTACGTGGTACAAGAAGATTCCATTCGTCAATACTCCTTGCAAGCGCACGCCTTCACCGAATACGAAATCGGCAGCGCGTCCACTTCCACGCACCGCTTAAACGGCGCGACGGAAACGGTCCTTGCAGGGGACAAGCTTCTCATCGCCGACGCAGGCAACAGCCGTATCTCCGTGTACAACACGGCAACGGAAACCTTTGAAACGCCTATCTCGTCGGAGCTTACCCCCCTCTATCTCGCCTCGAACGGCGAAACGGCGGTAGTCGCAAACAACACGATGGCAATCGTTTACAGCTTGGCAGCGGAAAACTACGGCATGGAGCTTACCGTTTTGGACGATTTCAGCGGCACGCTCATGGGCGCGGCTTGCGTATTTGACACCTACTATTTCATCACCGAGGGCAACTATTGCTACGCCGCATCCGAGAAAACTGCTTGGACGGTGCAAGAAACGAAAAAGAACACGGCGCGCTATGCAAAGCTGCTCACCGCGGACGCTTACGGGAATTTGTACGTAGGTAGCGGCACGAGCATTTTCCGTTATACGGAAGAAGAATTCCTTTCCGCAATGGAAGAAGGCACGCGCGTGACGGACGCGCTCCCTGCGTATACGAAAAAGCTTTCCGTGGATTATAGCGGTAGCGTGTACGCGTTGAACGATAATTCGATTCAAAAAATCGACGGCGAAAGCTACGATTTTTCCACTCCGCTCGTCTATACCGACAGCGCGAATTTGCGCTCCTTTACTTTTGGCGTGGAAGAAAATACGACTTATCTTCTCTACGAAGAAAACTATTTAGCCAAGACGACCGCGCTGAATCTTCCCACGGTGAAAACAATCCCCGTAGGCGAAGCGGACGACAACATTTTCAGCCGTCAAAGCGCAAACGTCGAGCTTATTCGCAGCAAACCGAACGCATTGGCAGTCGAGTTTGACATTTTTTCGTTGCAAGGCGCGGAATATTTCCCCTACGAGAGCTATTCCCGTTGGGAAACGCCTGTGACGGCGCTCAAATTAGGCGAAACGGAGCAGTATAACGTCGTGGCGGTCTACGATAACGCCGCGCGGAAATACACCACCCATTTGCTTGTAAAATCCGCTTGCACCTTACTCCCTGCGGACGAATACCGCACGGACTACCCCGAAGAAAAATCGGGTTGGGTTTCGAGCGGCGTCACCTTGTATAAATTCCCTTACCTTACGAAGCTTTTGACGGTGACGGAGCTCCCTCGCGGCGCACAGGTAAGCGTTTTGGGTGAAATCGATCAGCTCGATTATCCCTATTATTTCGTCAGCTACAAAGACGAAACGGGCATAGAGCATTACGGCTACGTACCGCAAGCGCACATCGCGGATTTCGACGGCAGACCGCCGCAATCTACGCAGTCCACGCTTGGAGACTCGACTGCGGACAAGGACGATATTTGGCGTTTTGCCTATATTCTTCTCGGCTGCGGCGCGATTTGCATTCTCGTGGATTATTTGATTATCCGCAAAAAAAATAAAGACGAGTAAAAAATGGATTTGCATGGAACGCTATGCGTTCGTGAATTGCGTGTGCAACACGCGTGAATTGGCTTCGCCATGAATTGAAAAGCGTTGCTTTTCGTGAATTGCATTACTATGTAATGCGTTGTGGAGTTATTTATAATTTTTCCTTAACGAATTGCTTTCAGCGAAAGCAATTCAATTCACGCAAGGCTCTGCCTTGCAATTCACGCGCCTGCGGCGCAATTCACGTTCGTAGAACAATTCACTTATGGCACGATTGCAACAACGTATTTTTTAAAGTATTGAAAAAGGAGGTAGAGACTTATGGAAAACGAAATCTTGGAATTATTGACCGCGCAAGATTACGAAAACGCGGCGACGATTGCCAATAAGCTAACCCCTAAAGAGCTCGCCGACTTTTTAAGCGGCTTGGAAACCGAAACGCTTATCCCCTTCTGCCGCGAACTCGATAGCGAGCTTTTGGCGGATACCCTTTTGCTTTTGGATAGCGATTTGCAAGAAAGCGTTATCGGCGGTCTTCGCGACGACGAGCTGGAAAAGGTCATGGACGAAATGTCCGTTGACGAAACCGTTGAAATCATCGAAGACATGCCCCAGGAAATCATCCGCCGTATCGCGGAAACGGACGAAATTTTGATGCTTTTGTCCGATAGAAATTACGCCGTATTAAAACCCCTGCTTTCTTCCATGAACGCGACCGACCTTGCCGAAGTCTTTGAAGAAACGGAAACGGATTCCCAGCTTTTGGTGCTCTTTAGAATCCTACCCAAAGACCTTGCCGCAGAAACCTTCGTTGAAATGGATAGCGACGTCAAAGAACGCCTTATCCATAAGTTGAGCGACCGCGAATTTAAGGCGGTCTTAGACGAACTTTTCTTGGACGATACGGTCGACTTAATCGAAGAAATGCCCGCAAACGTCGTACGCCGTGTATTGGCGCAAAGCGACAGCGAAACCCGCGCTTCCATCAACGAAATTTTGAAGTATCCAAAGGACAGCGCAGGCAGTATTATGACGATCGAGTACGTTTCCCTGCGCCCGACGATGACGGTAGACGACGCATTCGAGCGGATTCGCCGCACGGCAATCAATAAGGAAACGATTTACACTTGCTACGTCGTGGACGAAACGAACACGATTTTGGGGCTTGTTACCGCAAAAAAACTGATGCTTTCCCCGAAAAACGCGCTCATTTCCGACGTTATGGAAGAGAACGTTATCTACGCCTACACGATAGACGATAAGGAAGAAGTGGCGCGTACCATTTCCGATTACGGCTTCTTGGCGCTGCCGATTGTGGATAGAGAAATGCGGCTCGTCGGTATCGTTACCGTCGACGACGCAATGGACGTCATTGAAGAAGAAAACACCGAAGATATCGCGAAGATGGCAGCTATGGCGCCGACGGACAAACCCTACTTAAAAACGAGCGCGTTCAGTCTTTGGAAAAACCGCGTGCTGTGGCTCATCATCCTCATGCTCGGCTCGACCTTTACGGCGATTATTTTGAACAACTACGAAGCACAGCTTTCCACTTGCTTGGTCGCTTGCGTACCCATGATTATGGGTACGGGCGGTAACTCAGGTTCGCAAGCCTCGGTTACGGTCATTCGCGCCCTTTCACTCGGCGAAATCGAAACGAAGGACGTGGGGAAAGTCGTGCTTAAAGAATTCCTTGTGTCCCTTTTGCTCGGCGTGACCCTTGCCGTCGTGTGCTTTGGGAAGCTCATTCTCATCGACAAAATGCTGCTCGGCGTGAGCGACTACACAAACGAAGTTTGTATGGTCGTTTCCCTTGCGCTTTTCTGCACGGTGATCGTAGCAAAGCTCGTCGGCGCAATTTTGCCTATCTTGGCAAAGGTTTGTCGGCTCGACCCTGCGGTCGTTGCAAATCCGTTCATTACGACGATTGTAGACGCCGTTTCGGTGATTTTGTTCTGCTACCTTTCCATCGGTATTTTGGCATAATTTCATTAACGATAAAAGGCTTCGGCGCGTTGCGCCGAAGCCTTTTTAACGTTTAGTTTTTATTTACAACATTTAAGCACTTATAAAATTGATTCGTATCTATCGCCGTTATCGGGTAAGATTGTGACAATCGTTTTTCCTGCGTTTTCGGGTCGTTTTCCAAGCTTTAACGCCGCGGCTACCGCCGCCCCCGAAGAAATCCCCACCGATAGATTTTCTTCCTTTTTGATGCGGCGCGCCATGGCAAACGCTTCCTCGTCCGTCACCGTCATTACGTCGTCGTACACCGTCCTATCAAGCACCTTCGGCACAAAATTCGCGCCGATACCTTGAATCCCGTGCGCTCCTGCATACCCTTGAGAAAGCAAGGGGGATGCGCTCGGCTCGACCGCAATTACGCGAATATTCGGATTCTTCTCTTTCAAATATTTCCCCACGCCCGTAAGCGTACCGCCCGTACCGACGCAAGCTACGAAAACGTCGATTTCCCCCTTGGTTTGCGCCCAAATTTCAGGGCCCGTGCTCGCATAGTGCGCCGTCCAACAAACGGGGTTGTTAAATTGATCGGCAAGAATCGCATTGGGGGTATTTTTCAAAATTTCAAGCGCCTTTTCCACCGCGCCCGACATCCCTTTTTTGCCGTCGGTGAGCAAGACCTCACCCCCTTGCGCTTTGATCATTTCTTGACGTTCTACGCTCATTGTATCGGGCATCACAATCTTTGCTTGATAGCCGCGCAAACGGCAGCAAAGCGCAAGCCCTATCCCCGTGTTTCCCGAGGTTGCTTCGATCACCGCGCCGCCCTTTTTCAGCGTGCCTTTTTCTTCGGCGTCGTCCAAAATCGCCTGCGCCACTCTATCCTTAATCGAGCCGCCAAGATTCTCCCCTTCCACCTTCGCAAAAAGGCGAAAAGCGGGGGTGTTTTCATACCTGCCCCCGTCCTTTTCGATATTTTTCAATTCTACAAGCGGCGTATTGCCTATGCTCTTTCCCATATCATTCTCCGCAAAAGCGCAAAATTTCTTTTGGCTCGTCAATTAAAATTTCCCCGCCGTTTTCCACTAAAAACGCTCTATCCTTAAAGCCCCAAGTCACCGAAATACAGTCTACGCCCGCATTTCTCGCCGTTTGGATATCCACTTCCGAATCCCCGACGTACACCGTGCTTTCCTTTTTCGCTTGCAACTCGTCTATCACCGAAAACAGCGAATCGGGCGCAGGTTTTTTACGAATACCGCCCGCCTCGTTTTCGCCGACTGCCGATTGCAAATAGCCGTGGAAATATTCTTCCGCCAAAAGCTTAACGGCAAAATCGGGTTTGTTGGAAAGGACCGCGGTTTTTACACCGCGTTTTTTCAATGCTTGCAAGACTTCCATCACGCCGTCGTAGGGCTTTGTCCTATCCTTACAATGCGCCGCATAATGCTCCTTAAACGACGCGAGCAGGTTTTCAAAAAGCGTTTGCGACACTTCCCCTGCCGCGCGTTCTATCAGCTTTGCCACGCCGTTGCCGACAAAGGCGCGCACTTCCTCTTTCGTTCGCGGCTGTAAGCCGTACGCGGTAAGCGCCACGTTCACCGAAGCGTGTAAATCGCCCAGCGTATCAAGAAGCGTACCGTCTAAATCAAAGATCACCGTTTCGTACATGGTATACCCGTTTCCCTTTTCTTGACTTATAAAACGCCGCGAATCGCTTCGACTACGGACGCGCGGTTTTCCGTCTTGGTCTTTTCATAGATCGACGAAACGTAGTTTCTCGTCGTGCCTTCCGAGAGCTTCAACGCCGCGGAAATTTGGCGGTTGGTAAACCCTTCGTAAATCATGAGCGCGATCTCGACTTCGCGATCGGAAAGTCCGAAAGCGCGCGTGAGCTTGATTTCTCTATCCGCCGCGACGTGCTTTGCCGCGTCCGCGATTCTCCGCGCGATCTTCGCAGGCAAAATCGTATCCCCTGCATGCGCGTTTTTCACCGCGTCAATGAGCATATTACCGCTCAAATCTTTAAGAAGATACCCGCTCGCTCCGTTATTGATGGCGTTGAGAATATAATCGCTATCGTCAAAGGTCGTCAAAATCACCACCTTGACGTTGGGATATTCCGCTTTAATGCGTTGGGTTGCGACGACGCCGTTCATATTCGGCATACGGATATCAAGCAACACCACGTCGGGAGTATTTTGCGCGATTTTTTCAAGCGCGTCAAAACCGTCCGCCGCCGTACCGATAAACGCAAGCTCGGGATCGCTCGAAAGTACGCTGCCGATTTCTTCCGCAAGTTCTTTTTGATCGTCTACAACGAGCACCTTAATTTTTTCCATAGATTACTCCTTTATTTCCTGCGGCAGGGTCAAGCGCAATTCAAAGCCTTCCCCGTCTTCGCTAATAAACTCTACTTCACCGCCAAGCGACTTGGCGCGCTCTTGCAAGCTCGAAAGTCCAAACCCAAGCGTAAAGCTGTCTTTTTCCACGCCCTTGCCGTTATCCGAAAGCAAGAAATGCAGTTTTTCGTCTTCTTCCTTAAACTCAAACCAAAACGCCGTAGCGCCGCCGTGGCGCAAGCCGTTCGAGATCCCTTCTTTCAGCGTATTGCATAAGAAACGGTGCTTCGTTTCGGACACGGTAGCCTCGTCTATGGACGAACGAATGATAATCCCCGTACCGTCCGTCGATTCGTGGATAATCGAAAGCAGCGCGTCCTTTAAGGTCAAATTCCCCATTCTACCCGAGAGCAGGTGTACGCTGTCACGCAGTTCTTCCAACGCGTGCTTGGCTTGTAAATTCGCCGCAATCAGCTTGTTTTTCGCTTCTTCGGGATTGCTATCGAGAATGCGTTTCGCCGCTTCCGTTTGCATAATAACGGTGGTGATCGAATGCCCCGCCGTATCGTGAATGTCCTTGGCGATGCGTTGGCGCTCTTCCAAAGCGGATACTTCCGCTACGACCGCGTAAGCTTTTTCAAGCTCCTTTTTGCTCTCGCCAAGCTCCGTCAAAGCGCGGTCAAGCCGCAAAAACTGTCGATAAAAGGCAAGCGCGATTTGTATAAGTAGGAAATGGATACTTAACGTCACGATCGCGCCGAGCGATTCTTGCAAAATGACCATCAGCTCGACTTCATGGCCGAGCCGCACCGCTGTTCTTGCACCGTAAATTACCGCGTACAAGGGAACGGAAATGCAAAAAAGCCAAATGGAGAACTTGGCTTTATCGGACGCCAAATAAAAGCCCGTCAAAATCAAAACGTAGATAATGAGCGAATAATTGCCGCTGGCAAAGAATACGAAGCCGCAGGCAAGCAGGGCGTCGAGCACGTAAAAAACCGTCTTTTTCCGTTGCTCCCGAATTGCAAAAAGTTTGAGCGCAACGGACACGGAAAGGATGACGCTTAACGCGGTGAATAGGGTCATACCCCACCATTTCCCTTCGCGAAGAGCTACGTCTAATTGTTGCAAGACGATGAGTCCCTCCACAAAAAGCAACGTGGCAAAAATCACCCATTTCCCAAAGAAAATAAACTGCGCCTCGTTACGGAAATCGTACTTCCCAAAAAGACGGACAAAGTACGCGCGGAAACCCTTTTCCTCCGTTTTTTTATTCGCTCCGTTTTCTTGCAAAGGAGCGGTTTGCTTTGTCTTTCGACTCATACCTGCCCCCCTTATTTCCCCTTTTTTATTAGGGAATCTACGGAATAGTTCTCGCTAAATTCCTGCATTCTACCGCTCACGTAGTAGCTATAAACGCCACTTGGCGCAACGATTAAATGATCGCACAAAAGTACGTTGTGACAGCTGCACAGCATTTGGCATTTGCGCGTTGTGAGATCGTCCGTTTCCGACGGTTGCGCGCGGCCGAACGGGTGGTTATGCACCAGCACGACGCCCACCGTATCTTTGTCTAAAAAGGCGTGGGAAATTTGCTCGGGCAAAACG
This sequence comes from Clostridiales bacterium, assembly GCA_015071005.1. Lineage (GTDB taxonomy): Bacteria > Bacillota > Clostridia > Christensenellales > Borkfalkiaceae > Scatosoma. The sequence continues at coordinate 102,356 of SVIG01000002.1, forward strand.
TTGACGTTGAATGCGTTTTCCCCGTCAATCCGTCTGCATCGCACGACCTCCCCCTTCTTATTCAAGGAATACACTTCCGCAAGCTCTTCCTTTTCTTTGGAAAGTTTCCCATAAACGTACGGAATAAAGCGCGCGCTTTCAAAAGCGCCCTCGTAATCGGAATAGGGAAGCGTGTAGATCTTGTCGCAAAGCTTACCGATCAAGGACAAAAACGCCGCCACTTGTAAACCCACGCCGTCCACTCTACAAAGCGCCTCCACCGACGCGCTAAAAATTGCGCGCAGAGAGCCGAATTCTTGCAATAATTTGTGCGCAAGTCCGTTCGTGTTCTTTCTTGGAATCACATAGAAAAGCAGCATTTCCAAATCCTCGTGCGTAAGCATCGTGCCGCTGTCCAAGCGTTCCATTAGGCGTTTTCTATGTCCGTCGTGCAAGCCCATAGACTTATTCCCCTTTGTTCTTTGTAGTAATGCAAGCTTATTGTAGCATACTTTTCTATAAAAGTCAAAGCAAAGCTTTGAAAAAAAATATTTTTTTGCGTTGTACCCTATATTTTGTTTACCAAAATGAAAAAATCGTGTATAATAAATAACGTAACCCTTTCTCTTTGGGGCTACGGAAATTGATAAGGAACGTGGTAAATATGGAAAAATATTTCAACGATATCGTAAACTCGACGGTGGAAATCCTGAAATTCGATTCTTCCTTGAAAGAGGCGGAAGAAAACTGTCCTTTCGGCAAGGAAGCGGCGGATTGCTTACAGTATTTTCTTTCTCTTGCGGAAAGTATGGGCTTTGAAACGCGCAACTACGACAATTACGTAGGTGAAGTGGTCTTTGGCGAAGGCAAGGACTTTGCAATTCTCGCGCACTTGGACGTCGTACCTGCCGGGAGCGGCTGGAAGTATCCCCCGTTCGGCGGCGTTATCAACGACGAGCTTTCCGACGGCGGCGTTGCCGGCACGAAAATTTGGGGGCGCGGCGCAATGGACGATAAAACCCCTGCCATCGTTTGCTTGTATGCCTTGAAAGCGCTCAAAGACGAGGGTTTTGTCCCTGCGAGAACCCTGAAGCTCATCGTCGGCTGTAACGAAGAAGCGGGCTGGAAATGTATCGAACACTATAACGAAGTGGCGGTTATGCCCGAAGAAGGGTTTACCCCCGACGCCGATTTCCCCGTGATTTACGCAGAAAAGGGCATTTTGCATCTTGCTCTGCAATTCCCGATAAACGAAGCACCCATGTCCGCGTTGAACGCAGGCGAACGGGTGAATATGGTATGTGATAACGCGAGTGCGGTGCTGTATAGAAAGCCTGCGGCAAAGCTTGTCGAGTATCAAACGCCCGTGGCTGGCGCAAGTCTTTCCTACGACAACACGACGAATATTTTGTCCGCTTACGGTAAGTCGGCGCACGGCTCTACCCCCGAAAAAGGCGTGAACGCGCTCGAAGCGCTGCTTGCCTTCTTGGCGGAAACGAACGAGGATTGCAAAAAGGCATACGACGTGCTTTTTAGCGATTCGCTCGGTTTGAAAACCATGCAGGACGAAACGGGCTATTTGACGATGTCCCCCGACCTTGCAAAATACCAAGACGGCGTGTTGACGGTGACGGCGGATATTCGTTTCCCTGCGACCCATAAAAAGGAAGAAATTTTAGAGCTTTTGGAAAAGAACGGTATCGCGTACGAGGTAGTGAACTACCAAGCTCCCCTTTACAACAATCCCAAGGGCGAGCTTATCCAAACGTTGATGGGCGTTTACAACGAAGCGACGGGCGAAAATGCCGCTCCTATCGCAATCGGCGGCGGTACGTATGCCCGTGCTTTGAAGTGCGGCGTGGCGTTTGGGCCTGAAATGAAGGACGAAGAAGCGACCATTCACCAAGCGAACGAATACGTGACGTTCGATAGAATCCGTTTGATGAGCGAGATTTATTATAAGGCGATCAAAGCGGTGTCTACGCCGAAGGAAGAAAGTAAAATCCTTTGCGCTTACCCCACGGGGGAAGGTTATACGAAGATTGCCCAAATCCATCTTACAAGCGAAGACGTGCCCAAAAAGGAAGGCGCAAAGCTCTTGACCTTGAAACTCAAAATCGAAAAAATCTAAAAGATAGCAATCAAAAACGCCGAAGCGTTCCGCTTCGGCGTTTTTATTATCTTCATAAAACTATTTTCTCCAAATCAAAATTTCCTTAAAGCCGGTAAATTCAAACACCACTCCTTCAATTGTAGTTGTCGTTGCAATGGAAGGCACGTCAACGCCACGCTCTATAAGTATAATAGCCGCGCTGTCGTTATAATAGCCATAAAACTTTATAACGATATCTTCATAAGAAACACCTTGTTGAGAATAGAGATTCTTAATATTTTCCGCATCTTCTTTTTTCAGCAAATTCACTTCTAAAACTTGATTGGAATTTACCAATTCAGCCATTATAATCAAATCGCTGCGCGCAATATATCCTTTATCGTATGCCTTTTGCAGGGAATAAAATTCGCCTAAAAATTCATCCTTATCACCTGCCGCTTCTATGGCAATTAATGTTATACTTTTTTCATCCTTATTATATTTGACTTCGTAAACAGTTTCCTCCCCCATGGTTCCTGAAGAAAATTTATATCCTTCAAAGTATATTTTACTATCCTTTTCTACGACCTTTGCTTTATAGTCAATCATACCACTTATCCAGCGTTCAGCATTATCTCCTTTGATTTCCCAGCCATAAGTATTATGTATACTTTGTTCAGTAAAAATGAAAGTGCAATCATTTTGATTTTTTATATAATATGAACCATTGGGAATTGGACCTGATGATTTTTCACAGCCAAAAAAACAACAAAAGCAAAGTATACTTACCAACAATGAAGTCATTATTTTTATGAGTTTTTTCATAAATACCTCTAAAATTAGATTAAAAGAATCGGCTATGCCATTTGTATAATTTCTTCTATTGTATATACTTCTTTATTTTTGTTTTCGTCCATAAAACTAAAATAAAACGCCTATTGATGAAAACAAATTTCATCAATAGGCGTTTTAATCTCAAACAAATAATTCGTTAATAATCTCTAAAACGCTGTTTTCAGCCATTGGATATTCCACAATGATAAAATATTGATATGCGCCATACTCAAAATTCGCATAAGAATAACCCATTACGCTAGCCCAATGAATTTCAACTCCATTGATACTATCAACCTTATCTGTCTCACCATATATATCCAAACTTTCCAATAAGTAATCATTGAAAATAGTATGCACTGAAATTATGGATCCTGTATTTACGTCTACCATTTCTTCATGATAGCCTATCTTTTCCCCTGTTTCATTCATCTGATATACACTTGTTTCAAAATAATCCGTTACGTCATACCAATCTAAATATAAGATAGATTCATCGCCCAATTCCGCCATTTCTTTGAGCGTCATTTCCGAATCCGTCTCCGTATACACACTCGAATCACAGTAGCGGTTGCCTGCGCTATCTGTCCCACCGTTAGCGGTTTGATCATCGTCCGTCGCACTCTTAGGCAAGAAACGAACAAGCCCTACAATACCCACAAGCACTAAAATGCACGTAGTACATACGGCAACAATTTTGCGCCAAGAAAACTTTTTGGACGGAGATTTTACTACTATTGTTTTCCCTTCTTCCATTACGCGCAAATTTTCTTGCTCTTTAATTTTATCCCAAACTTGATCCTTTTCTTCTCGATCGAGTTTCTCTATCAATTGATGAAACTTTCTTTCCTTTGACATTTTTGTTCCCTTTACAAATTCTAATATATATACCGCTAATTAATCGTTTTCATCCATACTTTTTTGCTTTTTTAATATTTCTTTGAGCATTTTAGCGATACGTCTATGTACGTTTGATTTCTTCATGCCCATTTTTTCGGCTATCTCAAAATAAGAATAGTTTTCGTAAAATTTTAAGTAAAGCAGTTGACGGTCTAATGCTGAATAACCTTCTAAATATCTATATAGTTCGTCTTTGTCGGATATATTGTTCCACACGTCTTGGCTATTCGCTTCCTGCGAATAATCGTCCAACGAAAAATGCACAGGGTTCTTTTTAGCCAACGTATACGCCTCGTTTTGAACAATTTTACACAGCCAATTATATCCGTCTTTGGACGAATCCAATGCTTCTATATACTTAAACGCTCTTAAATACGTCATTTGGAGAACGTCTTCCACGTCATTTTTATCCTGCACGTAGCATCGGGCGATAATCTTTAAGTGGTTGTAAGTTCGTTCAAATAACTTCTTTTTATAATGCTCTTTCCCAGCTTTTATACCAGCTAAAAGCTTGTTTACTTCTCCGCGCAGCGTTGACATCCTTCGTCCTCTTTTCTATCTTTTTCAAACAGTGCTTTTATTTTTAATAAACACGCCCAAATTTTCAAAATTGGGCGTGTTTGAAAAATTCCCTTTTATCTTTTCGTGAGCGAGGGCAAGCCGCGCAAGACCATTTCCCCGATTTCTTCGGAAAATTCCGAAAGGGATTTTTTGCGGTCGGAATTGAACCACGCGCGATAGGAATAGAAAATTCCCGCCGTCAAAAATTCCGCGGTAAACTCGTACTCGGAGCGGTCAAGCTCCGCGTCCTTCAAAATCGTGCCCCAAATCTTTTCCCGTAAGAAATTGATAATTTTCACGACCAAACGAGAGTTGGAATCCACTTTCATTAAGTAATTGCAAAAAATAATGTTTTCACTCAAAACCTGATTAAGCGCTTCAAAAAATTGCAAAGGGCGCCGCAAAACCTCGTCCACTTGCGCCATCGCACTCTCGATACGTATTACCACTTCGTTTTCCAAATAATCGAGAATGTCGTAAACGCCTTCGTAATAATTGTAAATCGTCTTTCTATCGACGTTTGCCTTTTCCGCGATTTCCTTGATCGTGATCTTCTCAATCGGCTTTTCTACCAACAACGAAACGAACGCCTGATGTATCGCCGTTCTCGTCTTTTGAATTCTTCTATCTACCTTTCTTACTTTTTCCGCCATGTTTTTCACTCCACATTTGTAGAAATATTCCACATGTTGGGATTATACCACAAGTGAAGAATTTTCGCAAGCAAAAAAGTCTGTAAAAAACATAAACTTTGCCTATAACCACAAAAAAAGTGTCACAGCCCTATATAAATGATATACGGCCCACGTATCACACGTGAGCCGTATACCTTAGTGAGAGAATATGAAAAAAGTTTAGTATAGTCGTTTTTACACTTCTTCGTAAATTCTCTTAATCCTTTCGTAACGTAAAAACCTTTCCCGATTTCAACGCTACCCCCCTATCCCTTTCGGGTCTTTTGGTAAACTTAATTTTATCCCTATTTTGTGAAAGATATATGAAAATTTTGTGATAATATTGTGAAAATGATTAAAAAACGAGAATAAAACGTATTTTTAAGCGCAATTAAAAGGGAAACGCGTTCAAATACGCGAATATTCCGTCCGCGACGCGCAAACCGTCGGCAGCAGACGAAGTGATACCGCCTGCGTAGCCTGCGCCCTCACCGCAAGGGAAAAGACCTTGCACACCGATCGATTGCATATTTTCGTTGCGCTCGATTCGTACGGGGGAACTTGTACGGCTTTCCACACCCGTCAACACCGCGTCCGCGCTTGCAAAACCGCGCAAACGTCTATCCATATCCAAAATCGCGTTCTTTAAGGAATTAGCAATCGGCGCACCGAGCACTTCGCGCAAATCGGCAAACGCCGTACCTGCCGCATACGTAGGCTTGACTTCGCCATAGCCCGTGCTGACTTTATCCTGCAAAAAATCGCCGACAAGCTGTACGGGAGCGGAATAGTTTTTACCGCCTGCCCCAAACGCCGCGCGCTCTAACTTACGTTGGAAAGCAATCCCCGCCAAGGGGTGTTCGCTACCGAAGTCCTGCGCGTTTACCTGCGCGATCAAGGCGCTATTTGCGTTGACGCTATCGCGCGCGTAGTTGCTCATACCGTTGGTGACCACGCCGCCAAGCTCGCTCGACGAGGGCATTACGTAGCCGCCCGGGCACATACAAAACGTGAATACCGCGCGATCGGACGCGTGGGAAACTAATTTATAATCGGCGGCAGGAAGTTTCGTATAATCCTTGCCGTACTGCGCAAACCCAATCTTTGATTGCAAGTGCTCGATACGCACGCCTACGGCAAAATCCTTTTGGCGCATGGGCACACCGCGCGAAAGTAGCATTTCAAAGGTGTCTCTTGCGCTATGCCCGATGGCGAGAACGACCGCCGAAACGGGAATTTCTTCTGTTTTTGCACCTACCGTGTCCGCATTGAAGCTTTTTAATACCGCTTTTTCAATTTTTCCGTTTTGGATTTTTACGTCCTCTAAAAGGGTATAAAAACGGACTTCCGCACCCTGCGAAAGTAAGTACTCGCGCATATTTTTAACGACTTTTTTCAAATTGTCGCTGCCGATATGCGGTTTGGAAAACCACAATATTTCTTCAGGTGCGCCGAAGCGAACGAAGGTCTTTAAGACTTCGCGATTGAGCGCGCCGTGCGTTTGGGTATTGAGCTTGCCGTCCGAAAAAGTACCTGCGCCCCCTTCGCCAAACTGTACGTTAGAGTTTACGTCCAGGCTTTTCGTCGTAAAAAAGGTTTGAATGGATTTTTCCCGTTCTTCAACGGGTGCCCCGCGCTCAATGACAATCGGTTTGATCCCGCGCGCGAGCAAACGCAATGCGCAAAAAAGCCCTGCCGGTCCGCTCCCCACCACCAAAACGGGGGATTGTGGGTGCTTACAGGACGGAAGGGTTTCCAAGCTTTCTTCGACGGGTGTTTGGGGCGTTTTGGAAAACTCAATCGTGTAGACGTAGCGCAAATTGTTTTTATCGCGCGCGTCCAACGATTTTTTCTTAATAGCAAAATATCCCGCCTTACCGCCGAGTTTTTTCTCGGCAATCAAAACAAGCTCTTTTTCGCTCGCCGTAATCGGTAATTTTATGTCTGAAAGGGTGCGTAAACTCATACCTGCCCCCCATCTTTCGCCATTTCCGCCGCAACCGCGCGCGCGGAAGAATATGCCCATTGTAAATTAAAACCGCCGCAAGGGCCGTCTACGTCCAAGCCTTCCCCCGCAAAATATAAGCCGTCTACAAGGCGACTTTCCAAGCCGTCCGTAACTTCGTCTAAACGAATGCCTCCCTTGGTTACCTGCGCGTAGTCAAATCCAAGCGAGCCGGTCACCTGCAAGGAAAAATCCTTGACAAGCTGCGCCGCTTTTTGCATATCGCCGTTTGCGCGCTTGAAAATCGCTCTGCCAACTTGGTTATTAACCACGCCGAATAAAAGCTCGTTCTTTTCAAGCGTAGGAAACGCCGATTGTTTGTTTTTCAATATCCCTACAATTTCTTCTCCCGAAATTTCGGGCAAAAAGTCAATGGAAACGCGCACTTTGCCGCTTTCGATTTGGTCGGCTAAATAGGCGGAAGCACGAAATACCGCGTCCCCTGAAATGCCGTAGTCGGTGAAGATGATATCCCCTTGGAAAGTGTGTGAGCCCGTAGGCGTGTACGCGGTGAGTTTGCCGCCTGCCACGCGAATACCTTTTAAGGACTTGGTGTATGCCGTGTCCGTTTTGAGCTGTACAAGCGAAGGATAAAGGGGGGTGACGGTATGCCCAAAAGCTTGCGCGAGCGAGTAAGCCGAGCCGTCCGTGCCAAAGTTTTTCGCCGCTTTCCCACCCGTGCAAAGCGCGACTTTTTTCGCGGCGTATACCTGCGCGCCCGACTGCGTTTCCATGGTGATTTGGAACTCCTCGCCCGATTTTTGCAAACGGGTGACTTTCGCGCCCAAGCAAAGCTCTACGCCCTGCTCGCCAATCGCAAAACGGAGCGCGTCGGTCAATGCGGAAGCCTGACGGCTTGCAGGGTACACCCTGCCACGCTCGTCCGCGCAAAGGGGTACACCAAGCGATAAGAAATATTCGCGCAAGGACTGCGGTCCAAACGCCGAAAGAATTTTTTGGATAAGCGGTTGCTTTTTCGAGAAGGTGAAATACTCCGTTTCCAACGCTTCAAGGTTGGTGATATTTCCCTGTCCGTTGCCCGTTGCGGAAAGCTTTTTCCCAACGCGGTCCAAACGCTCAAAAAGCACGATTCGCGCGCTCTTGCCTTGATTTTTTAATTGTTTCGCAAGCGCGTTGGCGAGAATCAAGCCCGACGCGCCGCCACCGATAACGGCATAATCTATTTTTTTCATAGTTTCATTGTACCCTATTTTTTCGCCGTTGTCAATTTTTTCAAAAAAAGTCTTGCAAAATTTTCAAATTTTTACCTTGACATTTTCATTTTTTTATATTAAAATATAAAAACAATAGAATTTTTATCACAAAAGCAACGTATAATAATTCAAAAAATGATAGGAGCAAAGGATATGGAACTCATCAAAAAGACCGTAGAATTTTGCAAAGATAACCTTTTAATGACCGCCATAACGGCAGGTGCGGCGGTGCTCGTGCTCTTGACCTTAATCATCGCCCTCGCTTTGAGCGGAAAAGCGAAAAGAGCGAAAAAACGCGCTATGCAAGAGCTGAAAGAAGCCGCTCCCCCCGTAGCGAAAACGGAAGAAAAAGAAACAGTTTCGAAAGAAAAGGCAACGGAAAAAGCCGCTCCCGTTATGGAAAAAGCCCCTACGGAAAGCAAACCACAAGAAAAAGCGACGCAGCCTGCGCCTGAAACAAAAGCACAGACGGAAGAAGCGGCAACAATCGCGGAGACGGAAAAGCCGCTCGTAAATAAGGCGGTAAAATCGACTGCGCAAACGAGCAAACCGCAGGCAAAGCCCGCGGCTAAAGCGGTGAAACCGACTGCGCAAGTGCGTACAGTAAAGACGGTAAAGGAAGAAAAAGCCCCTACCGTGTCCACATCCAAGAAAGAAACTGCTACAAAAGACAACGTTCGTTATAAAGGGAAATGGGTGGTTTGCCGTTTGATTACGGACGAAGAGGACGCGGAAGAAACCTATTTCTTCGAGCTGCATGCGTCCAACGGCGAAGTGCTCCTTTCGTCCGAAGAATACACGTCCTATGCGGGCGTACTGCGCGGCATTGAAACGCATAAGACGAATATTGCGCGCGACAATTTCAAAATCACCGTTTCGAAGAAAGGCGATTATATCTTCAAACTGTTGAGCGGCAAAAACTTGCTTCTTTGCACGGGCGCGAACTATTCGACGCGTGTACGCTGTGAAAGCGCGGTCGCCTCTGTAAAGCGTTTTGCGGAAACGGCGGTCTTGGACGAAAGCGTACAAGAACAGTATATCAAAACGCCGAAAGATGACAACGCGGAACTTCCGATTTTGGCGGAAGGCTGCGTCGGGAAATGGATTATCGATACGATGCAAGACGATCGCGGCGAGACCATTTACTTCTTCGAACTTTTTGCCAACAACGGCGAAAAACTCCTTTCGTCCGAAGAATATACGACGTATATCGGCGCGGTGAACGGGATTCAAACGCATAAAAAGAATATCGCGAGCGGAAATTTCCGCATTACCCTTACCAAGCGCGGCGATTATATCTATAAGCTCTTGAACGGCAATAATCAGCTCCTTTGCTTGGGTGAGCATTATAAGACGAAACGTATGTGCCAAAACGCCGTAGAATCGGTGAAACGCTTTGGGTTAAACTCCCCCACTTTGACAGCGCAAAGCAATCTTCAATAATTTTTATAGGTAAAAACGGGTTTTCTCGGAAAGAGAAAACCCGTTTTTTTTTGTTTTTCCGCGATTATTCCGCGTCTCTATTCTTCAGCCACAATACGCCGTTCGTGATGAACGGAGAAAGAATGAGCCAAAGCGCCGAGATTGCTATCAGCGAGTAAACAATCACAGACCCAACCGTACGCGCGCCCGAGAAAATCGAGGACACGAGATTGAAGTTAAACAAGCCGAATAAGCCCCAGTTTACCGCGCCGACAATGACCAAAATATAAGCAATAATATTGACAATGCGCATAAATCTTTCCCTCCTGAAAACAGTATGTTTCCTTTCGGTTTTTTTATACGGTATGTCCTATTTTAATGCTTCAATGCGTACCTGCTCTGTGGGTTTAGAAAAATACGGCTTTTGCTTGCTCCCTGATTTCTTGCGACGCAATGAACGGAATCCTCGTCGTGTAGCCGTTTCTCGCCGCAACAATCATCTTGGTGGGCCAAGCGAAAATATCACGGTTCCATGCGTTGATCGTATCGTTATACAACTCACGCGCCGCCGTAATTTCGCGTTGCAAATACATGTTTTGCTTCATTGCGTCTTGAATTTCATTGTGCGCCTTCAAGTCGGGATAGTTTTCAAACGCCACGTTCAAGCTACGCGTCGCCGCGTCCATCTTACTCGCCACTTCGTTTCTCGCTTCGTCGCTCGCACCGCTTCTATATTTTGCGATCGCTTCAAAGGTCGATTTATCTAAATCCACCGCTTTGTCTACAAGGCGTGCGCAATTTTGCAATACAAGCACTCTTTGCTCCATGTAATTGTCGATTTGCGACGCGTTATGCTGGATTTTTTGTTCGAGCTGCTGGAAATAGTTCTTCGCTTTGATTTTCTTAAACATAAAAATCAAGCCGGGAATAATCGCCAACACCCATAACACGATTTCAAAAATCACAGAGCCTACCCCTACCTTCGCAGGGAGTCTTTTTGCGATAACGTGCGTATCCAAACCTTCTTCGCGAACGGTTTGAACGTCAAGTTCGTCCAATTGATTAGCCATATATTTTTTCCTCCAAATATTTTTTCTTTCGCTTATTCTTGCGCGAGCCATGCCGCGATACCATGGTAAACCACCGCTCTCGCGTATTGCTCGGAAAGTCCTTTTTCTTCTCGCTCTTGCGGCTCGATTAAGGGCGCGAGTTCAATTTGCGTCGTTCTCTGCAAGGGCACGTACTCTACCCAAGGCACGGGTACGTCGTGCAGCCGCCCGTCGCCACCAAGCTTGGGAATATAATCCACGCGCGCAATCGTATCATAGGAATACGCGTTGACTTCCACCCTATCCGCAATACCGTTGCAACCCAAAAAATGGGTTTTGAGAATCGCTTCCGTTTGTGATGCGCTATGCGCGAGTATACTCGCGCCCAAGGCATTTGCCAAAACTTCGTGTTCGTAAGAAGTATAGTAGCTTTGGCTTTCTTCGTTCATTTTTTCCATCGCGACGCTCGGCTCTTCCATATACGCAGGCACGGCAAAGCAGGGCGCAAAATCGAAGAAAACGGACTTGAAATACTCGTTGTTGAACCTGAAAAACTTCCGCTTGATTTCGTCCACGTCATAGGAATAATAATGCGCGGCGGAACAGTTCATCAACCATTGCTGTGCGTGCTCGCTTGTAATGACGTTGCAGCGGCGGCGTTTTTGGAAATAGAAATCGTCGCCATATCCCACGCGCGAAGTTAGTAAATCGACCGTACTGCATTGTGCAAGGGGAGTGTACATCAAACGAAACTGTACTTCGTGGTCGCGGTCGCTCGCACCGAAGAGTACGTCGAATTCCGAGTTCGTCATTTCTTGGAAATTCTTTCCCCTGGCAAGCGCTTTTTCCGCTTTTTTCTTTAATTTCTTTTCCCCACGACGCACCTTGCGTTCTCGTTCGTTCTCGCTCAAGCGCTCCGAATGCTTCGGCTCACGGCTGAAAGAAAGCTCGGGCGCGGCTTGACAGCCGTAATGCAGACTCTTTCTTTGATAGTATTCGGGCTTGGGCTTTATCACCGACGCGTGCAGGGTTTGCGTGACCGTTCGCGTGCGCGTGTGACCGTCCTTGTCCGTATATCGTTGTTGCCAAGAAATCACGCGCGTGCCGTGGTAGGTTTTCAAGCCCATTTGATGAATTTTGTTTTTACAGTACACGAACGGATTTTTCATAAACCGCCCTGAAAGGGTGTCTAACACGGAAACTTCCGCGCTATCGTTGACAACAAAATCGTATTGCTGGGCAAACAGCGCTTGGTTCTCGATCGAAAAACGTTCGTCAAAGGAAAACTCGGGAATTGTTTTCTCTATCAAGCGCAGGGTGTCGTCGTTTTTGAAAAGTGCGTTGAGCGGCGCGACCTGCCGCTCCGCTTCGTCAAGAAACTCCTTTGCCTTTACTTCGTGCTTGGCAATCAGCGTGTCCATCTCTTTAATCGCGGGATTGAGTACCTTTTTTATCAATAAAATGCTCCCGACTAAAAGGAGTACGCCGCCGCCCAAGGCAAGCGCGCCGTACAGCGCGGAGCTCTTGAAAAACCAAAACGAGCCGACCCCTAATCCCACGCCGACAATTGCCAAAAAAATCAAAAATCCGCGCAGAGCTTTTTTCTTGCTGCGATTATCGCGAAGTTTTTCAAGCGTCAGCATTTCCGCACGGTATTTTTTCGCCGTCGCACGGTTTTCTTCTACGTTTACGCCTGATTTTTGGAGCAACGCGTCAAAGTGCGCGGCAACGTTTTGCTCGTGCTCCGCCGCACCGACCTTTTCGTAATATTTTAAGGGTTCTAATAAAAGTTCGTTCATTTCTTCTTTTCTTGTGCTTTTACGTTTTTTCGTTGGTTTTTTGTACGCTTATTGTACCACATAAAAGAAAAGCTGTCAATATCCCTTCAAAAAAATTAACGATATACTATATGCTTTATAAAATATTTTTGCCCCCGAAAGAATTCGGGGGCAAATGTATTTGTTTCGTTATACTGCGCGACTTGTCGATTGCGTACTTGGCGTACGTGAGCAAGGAGCGCGGAAACGCAACGAAGTATTGCGAAGTATATCCGCCCGCGTGGCGCTGCACCCGAATTGTTTACGTTGCTTGTCAAAAACGCAGAGATGCAAGCAAGACAAGAAGGGCGCGGATTTGCCGACGGGAATTTACTGTGCGTAAATGAGCAAGGCAAAACGCAAGCCCGACGCCGTATTGCGACGCATATATGCGTTTTTATTCGGTTCTCAAAGCAACCACAGGATCCTTCTTCGCCGCCGCCTTTGCAGGAATCAAGCCGCTGATTAAGGTCAAAGTGATGCTGATCAAAATCATGACGACTGCCGAAGGCAAAGGCAATGCCGCAATGTTCGTAATGCCTGCCACCTTGCTAAAGATTACGTTGATACCCAAGGAAAGAATGTAGGTGACCGCGACACCCAAAACGCCCGCCGCCAAACCGATGATAAAGGTCTCTGCGTTGAACAGGTTTTTGATGTCTTTCTTTCTCGCACCGAGCGAGCGCAACACACCGATTTCCTTGACGCGCTCCACAACGGATACGTAAGTGATAATCCCGATCATGACGGACGATACGACAAGCGAAATACTCGTAAAGGCGACAAGCACGTAGGTGATTGCGTCAAGCATCATTTCCACCATGTCCATCATCATACCGATTGTGTCGCTATACTTGATTTCGTATTGATCGGAAAGGGTCAAACCTTCGTACGTCACTCCGTCCGCGCACATTTCGTTCCATTCGTCCAAGTAAGAAAGCATCTTTTTCTTCGTTTCGAAGTTTGCCGTGTAAAGATTGATTCTATCAATTTCGTCGCTTGCACCCATCGCGCCAAGCGCTTCCACTGCTTGGAGCGTACCCGATTTTACAAAGTTAGGATTATTCAAGTTTACACTTGGAATCTTCGTAGGGTTTTGGTGGATATATTCCACAATCGGCGCCGTCTTGTTTTCTTGGATAAAGTCGTATACGAGTTTATCCGTAAGGTTTAAGCCTGCGTTCAAGCAACCGTTATTCAAGCCGTCCTTCAAACGCAAAATACCCGTGATTTTAATCTTGTGATAATCGTCCTGCGACGCCGTCTCTACCACTTGCGTACCGTGATAATCGAACGCATATTCGCTACCTGCGGCACTCGGCGTATACAGCGCGGAGTTGTTGAAAAGCAAAAATTCCGCGTTATACAAACGCTCAAAGGGAAGTTTTTGATCCATTATGGAATCTACAATCGGGAATCCCTCGGGTGCACCATCCGGATCGTCCGCATAGAGCAAGGACAAAAACTCAGGCGCGGTCATAATACCAAGCTGCGCAAGCGTCATATCCGTCACGTCGTTATTCGAGCCGACAACGAACACCGCTTCGTTCGCGTTTTTAGGAAGTCTACCCTTGCCGTCGGGATCGTAGTTGCCCGCTTCGTCTATACCGCCGTCACCGATAAATTCGTACTGCGACATAACGTAATCGCAATAGTCTTTGCTATCAAAATCCATCGAGCCGGGCATCGTCGAAACGACGTCGGGCAAAATGTCCACGTAGTCGACCAAATCCGCATAGTCCTTGCCGTCCGCAATCAACGCTTGACCGTAGCTATTCTTCAATTCGTAAAGGGAGACACGTGCGTCCACCGTCGGTTGGGGAATACTCGGATCTAATTCCCAGAAATGCGGGTCGTGCATGAACATATTGTATTGGAGTTGCTCGATACCGTAGGTATATTGAATAACCTCGTAATAATCGTCGGGCATCGCCTCCAAGTAGGAAACGTACTGCGGTGTGATTTCATTGCTGATCATCATACCCGTTGCGATATTCGAAAGGAAGGAGTTTATGTAGACTTGGTTGTCAAGCTCGGAAAGCTTAGGCATATCGGAATGCCCCGTCATCCCTTGCATAATCGCGTCTACGTCCACCGTTTGGCGGGCAACGCCGACGGGCGAGGACGCAAGCATATCTTCTTCCGTTTTTGCAATGAAATTATTGAAGCCGTTGGAAAGCGCCAACACCAAGCAAACGCTGATGATACCGATACTGCCGGCAATCGACGTGACCGTCGTTCTACCCTTCTTGCTCATCAGGTTTCTCGCGCTCAAGCCAAGCGACGTGCCAAACGACATCGCTGAACGCTCTTTCTTCGTTTTCTTCTTTTTAACGGGCGCTTCTACCGTTTCTACCGTTTCTTCCGTTTCTACCGCTTGTTCTTCTTGCGTTGTTTCCTCTATCTCCGCCACCGCGTCCGTTTCTTGGGCAGAGGCGTAGTCTTCCCCTTCGTAGGGATTGGAGTCGGAAAGCACCAAGCCGTCTTGCAATTTTACAATACGCGTGGAGTACTGCTCCGCAAGCTCGGGGTTGTGCGTGACCATAATAACCAAACGCTCGCCCGCGATTTCGCGGATCAAGTCCATAATTTGTACGCTTGTTTCCGTGTCCAACGCGCCGGTAGGCTCGTCGGCAAGCAGAATTTCGGGGTTATTGACAAGCGCACGAGCGATTGCGACACGCTGCATTTGTCCGCCCGAAAGCTGATTGGGGCGTTTGTGAAGTTCCTTTTCCAAGCCCACCTTTTTCAAGGCTTCCGTCGCGCGTGCTTTGCGTTCCGCTTTGGGTAAGCCTGCGATGGTGAGCGCGATCTCTACGTTCCCCAAAACCGTTTGGTGGGGAATTAAGTTGTAGGATTGGAATACGAAACCGATTCTATGGTTTCTATAAACGTCCCAGTCGCGGTCCTTATAATCCTTCGTGGATTTACCGTTGATCACCAAATCCCCCGAAGTGTACTTATCCAAACCGCCGATAATATTGAGCATCGTCGTCTTTCCGCAACCGCTCGCACCCAAAATGGACACGAATTCGTTTCTGCGGAAGGAAAGGGTCACGCCTTTGAGCGCGTGTACCGCGCTTGCGCCTGTGGCGTAGTCTTTTTTAATGTCAATAAGCTTTAACATATCTCTCTCCTTGCTTAAAATTCCTTCTTATTATTATGTTAGTTTTTCGATTTTTCGTCCTCGATAATACCAAGAAATTCGTCGAGCATATCGCACATTTGCTCAAAACGTTCTTCACCCATACGTTCTACGCATTTGCCCGTGAATGCAAACAGGCATTTCTTCGTCGCGTCGTAGCGCGCCATCGCATAATCGGTCATTTCGATATACGCGATTTTTCTATCTACCTCATCCGCGACTCTCTTTACCATATTCCGCTCTTCCAAACGATTGACAATTTGTGAAATCGCCGAACGGGTAATATCCAAGCGATCCGCAAGTTGCGTGGAAATTAAACGCTTGCCGTTATTTTTTGCCTCAATAATCTCACTAAACAAACGAATTTCGGTATCATTGAATTCCGAACCCTTTCCACAAAAAGTAATCGCGTTGTTTCGTTTCGTCAAATGGAAAAGCTTTTTGAAATATCCACCATTCTTCGTCATTTTCGAGCTCCCTGTTTTACATGACATTTTATCATCCTCCAAAATATTTTTTCTTTCGTGAATTTTTGAAAATATTATATAACTTCTTGACAATTTTGTCAAGTACTAAATAACATTTTCGTTAAGAAATTTGACTATTTTTGGAGTGCTTTTTTATTATCGCATAGTTGTGTGAAAATTTTTTGATAAACTCGCTAAAATTCGGTTATTTTTTGACAATTTTTTCAAAAGACTTGCCTTTCGTGAAAAAAGGTGCTACAATAGTGTGCGAGAGAAATTTAAGGGAGCGATTCCTAACTATGTATGATTTGAAAGAGTTTTTGAAAACTTCCTATACGGCTTATCACGCCGTAGACAATATCAAAGAGACGCTGCTCGAAAACGGCTTTATCCAACTTTCGGAAACGGACGATTGGGCGCTTTGCGAAAGCGGAAAATATTTCGTCGTAAGAAACGGCGGCTCTATTATTGCTTTCACTATCGGCTCGCTCGACCGATTTTCCTATAAGATTGCGGCGGCGCACACCGATTCCCCTGCGCTCAAACTCAAAGAACACCCCGAGAAAAAATCGGGCGCGTATCTTACCTTGAACGTGGAAACGTACGGCGTTGGGATTTGGTATTCTTTCCTTGACCGTCCTTTGAAAATCGCAGGTCGGGTGGTAAAAAGAGAGGGCGCACAGCTTTGCGCGCATACCGTAGAATCGGATTTCCTCGTTTCCATTCCTTCCTTGGCAATACACCAAAATCGAAACGCAAACGATAATTTTGCAATCCAAAAACAAGTGGATTTACTCCCCTTATACGCTTTGGGGACGGAAGATAGCTCCGTCGTGGAAAAAATTGCGGGAAACGGTGTCGTTTCTTACGATTTGTATGCCGTAAACGCGAACATGCCCTATTCGTTTGGTGTTAATAACGAGTTTTTGGCGTCCCCTCGAATCGACAATTTGACGAGTGCCTACGCCGCTTTGCAAGGCTTACTTTCCCACTCGGATAGCGATGGGGTTTGCGTAGCGGCGGTCTTTGACAACGAAGAAATCGGCAGCGGCACTGCTCATGGTGCGGACGGGGATTTCTTGGAAAATACCCTCAAACGAATCGCGTATGCTTTCCACTTTGACGACGGGGAATACTACAAGGCGCTTGCGGATTCTTTCCTGCTTTCTATGGATAACGCGCACGCGACCCATCCCAACCATCCCGAAAAGTCCGATCCCACCAACGAAGTCAAGCTCGGTGGCGGCGTCGTGATTAAAGCGCATGCAGGGAAATCGTATATCACGGACGCGATGTCTTCCGCCGTCGTAAAAACGATTATGGAAAACGCGGGCGTGCCCTATCAAACCTTCTTTAACCACTCGGACGTTAAGAGCGGCGGTACGCTTGGCTCGGCGGCAATTCGGCACGTGAGCGTGCGCGGTGCGGATATCGGGCTTGCACAGCTTGCGATGCACTCCGCTTGCGAATCGTTTGCAAAAGCCGATTACGAGAGCTTGGTGAAATGCGTTGCGACGTATTTTTCGAGCAGTATCGCCTTTGACGGAGATAGCGTAACGATTGGATAAAATGTAAAACTCAAACTAAAAAAGCGTTGCCAGAAGGCAACGCTTTTTTTGATTCAACGCGTACACGGTACGCGGATTCTATTATTTCATAAACGCTTTGAACGCAAGGTAGGTTTCGTAAACGTCCGCTTTGGAAACGACTTCGTAAGGCGCGTGCATCGAGATAACCGCAACGCCGACGTCGATCGTATCGATATTCATATTCGCGATGTATTTCGCAACCGTACCGCCGCCGCCTACGTCCACTTTACCAAGCTCGCCCGTTTGCCAAATAACGCCGTTATCCGCAAAGAGTTTGCGAAGATAGCCCACGTATTCCGCATCCGCGTCCGACGAGCCGCTCTTGCCGCGTGCGCCCGTAAATTTCGTCACGCCAACGCCGTGAGAGATGTACGTCGCATTTTGTTTTTCCAAAACTTCGGGGAAGTTGGGGTCAAAGCCTGCGTTTACGTCCGCCGAAAGACACTTCGAGTTTGCGCGTACCGCCGCCGTGCTTACGCCAAACGACGCCGCGATTTCGCCGAGTAAGTCGCTGAAAATCGCGCATTGCATACCCGAAACCCCTTCGCTGCCGATTTCTTCCTTGTCCGCCAACACAACCATGATCGTATGCTCGGGCGTTTCCGTATCGAAAAGCGCGGTGTACGCAGGATAAGAGCAAACGCGGTCGTCGTGCCCATACGCGCCGATAAGCGCGCGGTCGAAACCAACGTCCTTCGCCTTATACGTAGGCACTAAGGAAAGCTCCGCGGAAAGGAAGTCTTCTTCCACCATACCGTACTTTTCGTTCAAAATCTTCAAAACGTTTTCTTTGACCGTTTTGTCCTTGTCGTTTTCAGCCGCCGTATAGGGAATATTTCCAAACCAAATATTCAAGCCTTCCCCTTCAATCGCTTCGCCGAGCGGACGTGCGCTTTGTTTTGCCGCAAGGTGGGGCAAAAGGTCGCTGATGTAGAAAATGGGATCGGATTCGTCTTCGCCAATCTTCACTTCAAGCTTGTCGCCGTTCTTCAAAATCACCGCGCCGTGCAATGCAAGGGGAATCGTCGCCCATTGGTATTTACGGATACCGCCATAATAATGCGTTTTCGCAAGCGCGATATTTTCCGCTTCGTACAAGGGGACTTGCTTCAAGTCGATTCTCGGGCTGTCGATATGGGACGCGACGATACGAACCCCGTCCTTTGCAACGTCTGCGCTACCGATACGAATCAAGTACAAGTTCTTACCGCGGTTGTTGTAATACACTTTGTCCCCCGCTTTCAATTTCATACCGAAGGTGAAGGGCTTATAGCCCTTTTCTTCCGCCGCTTTTACAACGTAAGCGCATACCTCGCGCTCCGTTTTGCCTTCGTCTAAGAAGGTTTTGTAGCCTTCCGCATAGTCGAAGATTGCTTTCATTTTCGCTTCGTCTGCTACTTCGTAGACGTTCGTTCTTTTGTATGCAAGTTCACTCATAATCCATATTTACTCCTTATTGTTTTTCAAAATTACTGGTTATTCTCTCACTTCGCCAAAACAGTGAAATGCTCCTGTACACGCAAAACGTGTACGTAAGCAAGGGGGCGCGGAGCTACAACGCTATTCGACGCCGCGTCTATGTAAAGATCGATATTGCCGACGGGAATTTACTGTGCGTAAATGAGCAAGGCAAAACGCAAGCCTAACGACGTATTGCGACGTATATCCGTCGTGAAATGAAGCAAGACGGAAAGACAAGGCGTTGCGAGCACCCCGCAGGGCGCGTACTTGCCGTACGCAAGCAAGGGGCGCGAAGCTACAACGCTATTAGCCAGCACCCTCACTCCGTAAAAACGGCGCAGATGCGAGCAAGACGAGAAAGGCGCGGCTTTGCCGATGGGAATTTACTATGCGTAAATGAGCAAGGCAAAACGCAAGTCTGACGACGTATTGCGACGTATATCCGTCGTGAAATGAAGCAAGACGCAAGAAAGACAAGGCGTTGCGAGCACCCCGCCTTGCCGTACTCAAGCAAGGGGCGCGGAGCTGCAACGCTATTCGCGAGCGCCCTAACTCCGTAAAAAACGGCGCAGATGCGAGCAAGACGAGAAAGGCGCGGCTTTGCCGACGGGAATTTACTATGCGTAAATGAGCAAGGCAAAACGCAAGCCTGACGACGTATTGCGACGTATATCCGTCGTGAAATGAAGCAAGACGCAAGAAAGACAAGGCGTAGCGAGCACCCCGCAGGGCGCGTACTTGCCGTACGCAAGCAAGGGGCGCGGAGCTACAACGCTGTATTTCGTAGCGGATTCTTCATTTTTTAGTGTAAGAAGCCTTTAATAATCTGCTCCTCCGCTTCCTTTTCCGTAAGGCCGAGCGTCATCAGCTTGATAAGCTGTTCGCCGGCAATTTTCCCGATTGCCGCTTCGTGAATAAGCTCGGCGTCCACGTGGTTTGCCGAGAGGCAGGGCGCGGCTTTGACCGACGCGTTGTCCATAATAATCGCGTCGCATTCGGTATGCCCATAGCAGGGCGCGTTGCCGTTCATCGTCGAAAGGAAATTTTGCTTCGAATTGCCGCCCGCTACCGAACGGGACATAACGTCCGCGCGACAGCCTTCGCCGTCCATATCAATCACAAAATCGGTGTCTGCAAACTGTTCGCCATGGGTATAGAGCTTCTCTTTTACGATAAACTCCGAACCCGTTTTCATCGTCGCTTTCGTCACGCGTTTTGTCGAATCGATACCCTTGATTTGAGTCGTTTCCATTTCCATTTTCGCGCCTTCTTCCAAGTGTACGATTGTCACGGGATTCATCACGTTTTTGCCGTTGCCGTCACCCGAGCCGTAGTGCTTTTCTACGTATTTGAGTTTCGCGTTTTTACCGACGTAGAAGGTGTGCTCGCCGTCGTGACGGGAAGTCGTGTCCACGCCGCCGCAGTTATGAATACCGCAGCCTGCGACAATGACAACGTCCGCACCTTCGCCGATATAAAAATCGTTATAAACGACTTCCGAATACCCAGCCTTGGAAATGATGACGGGGATATGCACGCTCTCGTTTTTTGTACCCGGCTTGACGATGATGTCAATCCCTTCCTTGCCGTCCGTTTTCGTCACGATGTCGATATTCGCCGTCGTGCTTCTGCCCGCCTTTTCGCCGTTCGCGCGAATGTTGTACGCACCTTCGGGAGTGGTGTGCAAGTCGGCTATCTGCATCAGTAAGTCTTTTTGAATTGAATCCATACCTGCTACCCCCTTATTAGAGCTTGTCCGTCAAAACGCGGCAAGATTCCGCGCCCAAAAGCTTGGGCAAAACCTTGTCCTTTTCGCCTACGTTTTGCACCTTTCCGTCAGCGATGACAACGATTTTATCCGCAATATTCAAAATGCGCTCTTGGTGGGAAATAATCAAGATACTCCCTTGCGTTTTTTCGTGCATTTTTTCAAAGACCTTGATCAGACTCGAAAAACTCCAAAGGTCGATCCCTGCTTCCGGTTCGTCGAAGATGGAAAGCTTTGTCGAGCGCGCTAAAATCGTCGCAATTTCGATACGTTTAAGTTCGCCGCCCGAAAGGGAAGCGTTTACTTCGCGATCAATATAATCTCTCGCGCACATACCCACTTCGGAAAGATAGGCGCAGGCGTCGGAAACCTTCATATTCTTGCCTGCCGCGATATTGATTAAATCGCGGACGGTGATACCTTTGAAACGGACGGGTTGTTGGAACGCGTAGGAAATCCCTTTATTCGCGCGTTCGGTGATCGAAAGATCGGTGATGTCTTCCCCGTCCAAATAAATTCTGCCTTCCGTCGGCTTATAAATCCCTGCAATGATTTTCGCAAGCGTAGACTTACCGCCCCCGTTTGGACCGGTAAACGCCACGAAACGATCGTCAAGGGTCAAATTGACGTCTTGCAGGATTTGTTTTTCTCCCAGCTCGTCGCTTACGCGATAGCCGATGTTTTTGAGTTCTAACATAGCTCGCTCTCTTAAAATTCTCTCTTTTATTTATACCGCAATTCTCACGCGCTTAAACGCGCGTATGGGAATTTGCCGCTCGGACGTCAACGGTTGGATTCCGTTAACTCATATCCGTTTTTGTTCAGTTTCGTATAGTCAAAATCGACGTAGCGCAAGGTCACGTTGCTACCAAGCGTCACCTCGCCTGCCGAAAGTGCGGCAAGATAGTAGCTTAAAATGCCAACCTTAACCTTTTTGCCCGTGATTTGCAAATGGGCAACGCTCGGCGTCGCACCTGCAAAATATCCGCCGCTTAAAGAAATTTCCACACTCTTTTGCGCGGTATATTTCGTGTCGGGATACAGAATAATCTCGTACCTGCCCTGCTGATTCGTCATTTTTTCGAATGCGACTTCGAGTGACTTTTCCATTTCGTACTCGCCGTTTTCTTCCCCGTAATATACGGGGCAAAGCCCTGCGCTTGCAAGAGCGGGAAGAGCGTATTGATATTCAATTCCCCATGTTTCCGACGTGTCCGCTATATGCGTTTTAGCAAACTCCGTAGGCGCTTTGCCAAACCAATCGCGCGTGTAGGTGGTTTGGTCGCTCCAAGTCAAGTCCATCGTATACCATTCGCCGTCGAGTGCCAGCATATTCCACGCGTGCCCTTCCGAAACGCCGTTTTGCGTTGCCGTGCCCGTCACCGTCAAGCAGTCGAGCCCGAAAAGTCCGCAAAAATAATCGAACGTTTCCGCGTACGTTTCGCATACGCCTGCGTTATAGAGCGCGCCACCTGCGATCGAGTGCGCCCAGCTCGCGTCTTCGGGCGTTTTGCCGTCCGATTTGTAGGCGTATTCAACCCTGCCGCAAAGATAATCGTAAATCGTCAAAGCGCGTTCGGTCAAGCTCGTTTTTCCGCTCAAATACCGATCGCATTCAAACGCCATATCGTAGAGCGCGTTCAATACCCTCTCGCGCGAAGCATACGTCGCGTATTCTTCCGCCACCAAACAAAATAGAGTTTTGTCCGTGTACAAAATCTTTCGATCCAACCAAAAGAAGAGCGGATTTTCTTGCGCAAAGACTTTCCAAACCGTAATCGCTTGGTCCGTCGTGATACCGCAATCTTTATAGGAAATTTCCGCGCATTCATAGACGTCGTTTTCGCTCAAAACGTAGTCCGTTTTTTCAAGGTGCGCCTTGGCGAGCGCGTTGTATATTTTCGTATAAAAGACTTGCAAACCCTCGCCGTTTTCTTCCTTTTGAAAGGCTATGTAGCTATACTGCGACGTGGGTGCGGGCGAAACGAAATTCAACGGCTCTACCCTGCCTAAATCCTCGTACGTACCGTCCGTATAATAGACGACTTTATGCCCGATTGCATCGGTTTCTTCGTACGCTACGACCTTTTCCGCGTCCGGCTCGGGCGTTTCCACGTCAGGTAAAACGGGATTGTCCACGCTTACCTCCGAATCGCCGCCAACGCCGTTTTGCGTGGGGTCGGAATCCGAATTGCCCGTCAATTCGTCGAGTAAACTGCACGAAGAAAAGGCAAACGCCGCCGCGCCTGCCAAACAACAACAAAGCATACGCAAAATTGTTTTCTTCTTACTCATTTCTACTCCTTCATTCGGGCTTAAAAAATCTCCATCACCGCGGAATATTTTTTCAGCCAAGCGCGTTTGGTCTTGTAATCGGGAATATATTTCCCCACTTCCGACCAAAACCACGCGGAATGATTTTTGTGAATGACGTGCGCGAGCTCGTGCACAATCACGTACTCGACGACGTCTTTGGGCGCAAACAGCAGCCGATAGGAGTATTTGATGACGTTATCCGCCGTACATAAGCCCCAGCTACCCCTTGCGGAATTGATTTTTACCGCTTGGAAACTGACGCCCATTTGCGCCGCACGTTGCGAAGTCACCTTCGTGAAGATGCGGAGCGCGTTTTCTTTCAGCCATTCCACCAACCGTTTGCGGGTGTTTTTCTTGGGTAAATACAAGAGCCCTCGCGCGCTATCAAAGCCGATTATGTCCTCTTCGATACAAACGATTTTATAGCGGTTGCCCAAAATCAAAAATTCGTAGCCGTCCAAGTTTTCGGGCGGTAATTCAATACCTGCCCCCTTTCTTTCCGCTTGTTTGCGTAAAATCCAAGGCTCTTTTTCGAGCAAGAACGCATCAATTCGTTTTTGCTCATAGCGCATAGGCGCACGAACGATTAACCGACCGAACGGATCGATGGAAATCGACAGCGTCTTACGCTTGGAACGAATGATTTCGTGCGGCGTTATCAAGCCTCGTAGCCCCTAGGATTGCCGCTTTGCCATTTCCATTGCGAAGCGCACATTTCTTCGATACCGAACTTCGCTTCCCACTTCAATTCCGCTTTCGCCTTATCGGGCGCGGCATAGCAAGTCGCGATGTCCCCAGGACGGCGAGGGCTAATTTTGTAGGGCAAAGTCTTGCCGCAAGCCTTTTCAAAGGCGTGGATCATATCGAGTACGCTATAACCGTGTCCCGTACCCAAATTGTAGATATGCACGCCGCTCGTTTGGCATTGTTCGATTGCCGCGATATGCCCAAGCGCCAAGTCAACGACGTGGATATAATCGCGCACACCCGTACCATCGGGCGTATCGTAATCGTTGCCAAATACGTTGATGCAAGCGAGTTTCCCGCTCGCTACCTGCGCTACGTAGGGCATCAGGTTGTTGGGAATACCCTTCGGGTCTTCCCCGATCAATCCGCTTTCATGCGCGCCGACGGGGTTGAAGTAACGGAGCAAAATAATGTTCCATTCGTTGTCCGCTTTGTGCAAGTCCTGCATAATCATTTCCATCATGAGCTTCGTCGAGCCGTAAGGATTCGTTGTGGAAAGACGGCAGTTTTCGTCCAAAGGCAAACGCTCGGGATCGCCGTATACCGTTGCCGACGACGAGAAAATGATTTTCTTGACGTTGTGCTTCTGCATAATCTTCAAAAGCCCGACCGTGCCGCTGATGTTGTTTTCGTAATATTTCAAAGGAAGCTTCACGCTCTCGCCCACCGCTTTGAATGCCGCGAAATGGATTACCGCGTCTACTTTGTGCGCGGAGAAAATTTTGTCCATTCCCTCTTCGTTGGCGATGTTTTCTTCGTAGAACGTCACTTCCTTGCCCGTAATTTTTTGTACGCGGCGCAAGCTTTCATAGCTCGAATTGCTAAAATTATCCACGACGATTACTTCGTAATCTCTATTCAAAAGCTCTAAAACCGTATGCGAACCAATGTAGCCGCAACCACCCGTCACTAAAATCGTTGCCATAATTTCACCTCGTTGATTTTTTGCTTTATTATAGTCTTTTTCACGTCAATTTTCAATAGCTATTGCTTCGCAAAAGCGTGGGATTCTTTCGCCGTTTTTTACGCGAAGAATTCCCTTAATCTTCTTCCGTCTCGTCCACGTCTTCCGTGATATGCGAACGGAGTTTGAGCACCTTTTGACGGGTCGCTTTTACGATTTTCAGCTCGACGTTTTTCACGCGAACACATTCCCCGATCGGCGGTATACCGCCGTAGACCTCGGTCACCCAACCGCCAACGGTGTTCGATTCGCACTCTTCCGCTTCGTCTTCCAAGCCGTAGAGTTCAAAGAACTCTTCCAGCCCGCATTTACCGTCCACCCAATACTCGTCTTCCGCGATTTTGCCGAACAACACTTCTTCTTCGTCATGTTCGTCCCAAATCTCGCCGACAAGCTCTTCTAAAATGTCTTCCAAAGTGACGATACCCAAAAGTCCGCCGTACTCGTCCGAAACCGCCGCCATGTGAATTTTTTGCTTTTGGAGCTGTTTCAAAAGGGTGGAAATACGTGTGTATTCCGTTGTGAACACGATATCCTGTACGAAATGGGAAATTTCCTTTTCACCGCGCACGTACGCGCTGAAAAAGTCGCGCTCGTGGATCAAGCCGATGACGTTGTCAATCGTGTCTTTATACACGGGCAAACGGGAATACCCCGTACGCTCGAAAAGCTCGCGGACTTCGTCCATTGTCGAGTCTTCCTCGACCGCGAATACGTCCACGCGCGGAACGAGAATATCTTCTACTTTCAAATCGTCGAATTCCAAAGCCGAGCGCACGAGTTCGGATTCGTCTTCTTTGAGCGTACCGCTTTCTTCCGCTTCTTCGACCAGGGAAAGGAGCTCCTCGTCCGTGACTGTTTCGTCCTTTTTCAGCTTGAAAATTTTCGCAAGCAAATATTTGTAGCCGTCGAAAATTTTGCATAAGGGCCAAAGCAGCCAATAGAAAAGCGCCATGAGCGGATAGAATAAAAAGCATGCTTTTTCGGGGTACACGCTCGCCAAATATTTGGGCGTGATTTCACCGAACAGCAATACGACTACCGTCAAAACCGCCGTAGAAACCGTCGCCGCTACGTCGGGATTCATAATAAGCTTTGCAAAGAGAATTGTACCGAGCGCGGAAGCCGTCAAGTTCACGATGTTGTTCCCGACGAGAATTGCCGTTACGAGCTTATCGTATTTTGCATCGGCATATTTATATATTGCCTTCGCGTTCTTCTTACCTTGCGATGCAAGCGTTTTCAACTTGATTTTGTTCGCGCAAGAAAATGCGGTCTCCGTCCCCGAAAAGAAGCCGGAAAGAAGCACTAACACTATGATCGCAATCGTTAGGGGTAGGTCCATGATAGTTATTGATTATCCTCCAAAAAACATTAAATAACATTTTGAGTTTTTTACTCTCATTTGCTATTATAATACTTTTCACGCAGTTTTGTCAACGAATGTGACGAAATAATTGACTTTTTTCACACGTTTTTTAGAAAATCATAATATTTTATATTATGTATTGAAGTTTTTAGAAGTACTATTGAATTTGAGACGCTCCCACGCAACGCCTGACTTTTTTCGTTAGATACGTCGATAAACACGCCGCGCCGCCCGAAAAATTCGGGCGGCGCTTATCGATTTTGCTCCCTACTCTTTTCTTGCCTTCTTCCATTTCATTTCCGTGCTATCTAACGAGAAATGACAGACGCAAAAATGTCCGTTTTCCACCTCTATGACGGGGGCAGGTACGCGTTGACAAATCTCTTGCGCGTAAAAACAGCGAGTATGGAAGGGGCAGCCCTTCGGCGGCGAAACGGGGTTGGGCAGCTGCCCTTCAAGCAGGATTTTTTCCGTGCTTTGCGCTTGGATATTCGGCGCGGCGGAAATGAGCGCCATCGTGTAAGGATGGCGCGGATTTTCAAAAATCTGCTCCGCGTCACCCATTTCCACGATTTTCCCCAAATACATCACCGCGATTCTATCGGAAATATAGCGCACTACCGACAAATCATGTGAAATGAATAAATAGGTCAGCCCTTCCCTTTCCTTTAACTCGGACAAAAGATTGAGAATTTGCGATTGTATCGAAACGTCGAGCGCGGAAACGCATTCGTCGCAAACAATGAATTTCGGTTTTACCGCCAATGCCCTTGCAATACAAATCCGTTGGCGCTGTCCACCCGAAAACTGATGGGGATAACGGCGCAGCATGTGCTCTTGCAAGCCGCAAGCGCGCATCACCCCTAAAACGTACTCCCAAAGCGCGGCGCTCCCTTTCTTGAAATATCCGTGGGTGACCGCCCCTTCCGCAATCAGTTGCCCCACCGTCATGCGCGGATTGAGCGATGAATAGGGGTCTTGGAAAATAATTTGTAAATCCTTTCGAAAGGCGCGCATTTGTCGGATATTCAAATCGGTCAGCGCCGTTTCCCCTTCCTCTTGATGAAAAAGCACTTGTCCGTCCGTCGGCTCGTAAAGACGCAAAAGCGTTCGTCCAAACGTTGACTTCCCCGATCCGCTTTCGCCGACCAAACCAAAGGTTTCCCCCTCGTAAATTTCCAAGTCCACGCCGTCCACCGCGCGCAAAAACGTTCTATTTCGCGCAAGAAATCCCGTCTTAATGGGGAAATATTTTTTAAGATTTTTAACCGTTAGTAGTTTCTTTCTGTCGTTCATTTTTTCTACTCTCATAGTTGGGATAAAAACACCGCACAAAACGTCCGTTCTCACACTCAAAAAGGCTTGGCTCTTCCGCAACGCATTTTTCCGTGGCATACTTACACCTCGGCGCGAATTTACAGCCCTTGGGAAGCTTGGACGGATGGGGAGTTTTTCCTAAAATCGTCTCCAAGCGCTCCCCCTTTTTTCGTGCGCTTGGTATCGATGCTAATAAGCCTTCCGTATATGGGTGTAAATAGACGTTTTTTTGAAAAAGGCGAGGGGCAGGTACGCGTTCAACGATTTGTCCGCAGTACATCACCGCCACGTCGTCCGCCATTTCCTTGACCACGCCCAAGTCGTGCGTGATGAATAAAATCGCCGTGCCGCGCGCTTTTTGTAAGTCCTGCATTAGCCGCAAAATTTGCGCTTGGATCGTCACGTCAAGCGCCGTTGTCGGCTCGTCGGCAATCAAGAGCTTAGGCTCGCAGGAAAGCGCCATCGCAATCATTACTCGTTGCCGCATCCCCCCTGAAAGCTGATGCGGGTACTGCTTTGCGACCCGCTCAGGCGAAGCAATCCGCACTTCTTTTAGCATTTTGAGGGCGTTTTCCTCCGCTTCCTTTTTCCTTTGTTTGCGATGGTATATAAAGGGCTCGGAAAGCTGTTTTTTGATGCTGAATACGGGGTTTAATGCGGTCATCGGCTCTTGAAAAATCACGGAAATTTGATTGCCGCGAATGGAACGCATTTCGCTTGGGAAAAGCTTGGTCAAATCCAACGTTTTTCCGCCGTCACGAAAGAGTATTTCCCCGCTTTCGATTTTTCCGTTTTCATCGAGCAACCCCAAAATACTCATTGCGGAAACGCTTTTTCCCGAACCGCTCTCCCCAACGAGCGCGAGCGTTTTTCCTTCTTCCACGGAAAAAGATAGGTCGTTTACCGCCGTCACGTACGTTTTTCCTACCCGAAAAACCGTCCGCAAAGAACGCACTTCTAAAAGACTCATGCCCGTCCCCCCTTTTTCGGGTCAAGCGCGTCGCGCAGAGCGTCCCCGATGACGTTAATGGCGATTACCGCCACCGACAAAAATAGCGCGGGGAACAGCCATTGCCACCAGTAGTGCTGAATGATCGTGCTATTGTTGCAGCCCGTTAGCATGTTCCCCCAAGTCGGGCGGGGCTGTTGTACGCCAAAGCCTAAATAGGACAGCGACGATTCCGTCAAAAGACAACCGGCGAAATCGAGCGTCATACTCACCAAAATTACCGACACGACGTTTGGCAACACGTGTCGAAAGGCAATTTTGCCTTCTTTAACCCCCATAGCGCGCGCGGAAAGAACGAACTCCTTTTCCCTTTCGGCAAGCACTTGCCCACGAATCATCCGCGCAAGCCCCGTCCACGAAAGCGCGCCCAAAATCAGCATAATGATAAAGATGCGCGTCGTTTCGCTGACGTTGTAATTTTTGATGATTTGCGATAGGAGCATCGCAAACGGTAAAAAGGGAATCGACGAGAAAATTTCCGTAATGCGCATTAAAAGAGTATCCACAAAACCCCCGAAATATCCCGCCGTACAACCGACCAGAATGGCAATCGTAGAGGAAACAAGCACCGCGACCGCGCCGATCGTCATAGTCATTTTACCGCCGTGCGCGATTCGCGCAAACACGTCGCGACCACGTCCGTCCGTACCCATCAAATATCCCTTTAAGCCTGCGCTTTGGCGGAGCTTTCCTGCTCCTACTATATAGCTTTGCAACGACCCCGCAAACACGCGATCTCCCGATTTTTTGACGTTGCATTGTCCGTAAGCGTTATGCCCCCACGCGTAAGAATTGCCTTGATTCGTCACTCCAACAAAATGCCTAGAACCGCCGTCTAAATCCACGAAATATTCCCCGTTTTTAAGCGTCGGGAGCAGGTCTTCGCCGTTCTCAAACGCCCCTGCTACAACAAGCTCGTCATCTTCCGTCAAAAGGGCAATACATTTGTTGCTGGAAGTGATTTTTTTGACTTTTCTACCACCCAGGTACGCGTTCAAATCCCGTCCGCGCCCGTTTTTAGAGCCTACAACAGACGAGAAAAAGCTCGTATTCGTCACGATCTTTCCATCGCTTGTTAAACCTACCGCCAAGGAGTTGGTAAAAACGATTTTTTCCATACCCGTACTCTTTTCAAAATCCTGTAAATTGCGGACGGCGTTCGTATTTCCCCAAACGTAGCATTTTCCGTCTTCCAAAATCAAAGCGGTGGCTTGATATCCACAAGAAAGACTTTTTATCCCCGACTCGCCCACGCCGTTTTGCAGCTCAATCGGCATAGAAATAGCATTTAAGGTCGGCTCGTAATCGTACTGTCCGCAACTCTTATCCCCCCAACCGACAATTTCCCCCGTTTTCGTGACGGCGATGATATGGTCTTTCCCCGCCGCCGCGGCAAGCACGCCCTCTTTTTTTACTTGTTTGGGAATAGATTTTAAGTCCTTTTTATTTAATCGATCCTTGGTATTTCCCCAAACGTAAAGCTTCCCCTTGCCCGAAACGCCGACGGTGAAATCGGCAAAGCCATTGATATCCTGCACGTCCTTTTTTAAGCCGCGCGGCAGAGCGCGCAAGGAATACCCAGGGGGCGCGTTTTGCTGCAATGGGTCGGTGTAGTTTTTATCAAGCTTTACGATATTCGGCGCGATAAAGACGAACAAGAAAAGACTAATCAATACCGTGAGCGCGAAAACGGCGCTTTTCTTTGCGAAAAACGCCTTAGCAAGAAGCTTGGACGGACTTTCAATTTTCTCGTCCCCTTGCAACGTTTGCCATTCCTTTTTGCTGCCAAAAATCGTGCGTTTTATCCATCTGAACGCCCGTTTCAACGCGGACACGGTGGCTCGATATGCTTTTTTGAATATATTTTTATCACTTTTCATCTTGTCACCTATTGTCCCACTCGAATGCGCGGATCGACGAGCCCGTAAGCAAGATCGACAAGCAAATTCCCCACGAGCGCAAGCACAATATAAAAGGTCTGCATTGCGAGCACAATCTCGTTGTCGTTTGCGCTTAACGCGTCGAAATACACCTTTCCCATACCGTTGATCCCGAAAATGTTTTCAATCATAATCGAGCCCGAAAATATTCCCAAAAGCCAACCAATCACGAGTGCGACAATCGGGATTAAAGCGTTTCGCCATGCGTGCGAGCGCACAACCAACCGCTCCTTCAAGCCCTTTGCGCGGGCGGTGCGGATACAGTCGAGCGAAAGCGCGTCGATCATCGCCGCGCGAACGTAACGCGTCATACCGCCGAGTGAACAAAAGGTCATCACAATCAGCGGCAAGGCGAAATGATATAGTTTATCCAAAAAGGCGCGAAAACCGACAAAGTCTTTCCCTATCGAACTCATGCCCGAAACAGGAAAAAGATTGAACTGCACCGCAAAGAGCCAAATACCCAAAATTGCGACGATAAAGGTGGGCATACTGTATCCCACGATCGTGCCGATTTGCACCGCCGTATCCCGTTTGCTTCCCTTTTTCCGCGCGCAAAATATCCCCAAAGGAATGGTGATCCCCAATGCGAACAACGCACCGAAAAAATTTAGAAATATCGTATTGAAAAAGGGTTCTTTAACCACCGCTGTGACTGGTTTTGCATAGACGATAGAATTGCCCAAGTTGCCCTGCAAAAGTCCATTGAACGAGCCGTCGTAAAAACTTGCAAGCCCAAGCCAACGCAAATACCTTGTGAATAAACTACCGTCTAAACCCAATCGCCTTTGCCAATAGAGATACCGCTCGGCATAGATCAAATGCTTATTCGCGGCAATTTCCTGCATCGCCATATCCGCCGCCTTATCCACAGGCAACATATTGTATACTACAAAAATCAAAAAGGATAAAATTATGAGCACAACGAGCATATATCCAAGCCGTTTTAAGACGTATTTCCCCATTTTTTATCCCCCTTTTTGAATTTCAACGCGTACACGGTACGCTGTTTTGAGTGTTTGTTGCGCAGAGGCGCAACGACGTATTTCGCAATAGATTCACGAAACGAAGCAATGTGCAAGAAAGACAAGGCGCGGCGAGCACACCGACGGGAGTTTACTTGCCGTAAACGAGCAAGGTGCGCGGAGACGCAACGCCGTATTTCGTAGCAGATTCTTCGTTTATTCGTAAAAATCGGCAGAATCGCGTAGATAATTCATACTATAATGATCGTATTTTTCGGGGTCGAGTGTCCAAGAAAAGGATTGATCGTATGCCGCGCCCGTAAAGCCCGTGGCAAAGTTTACTGCACCATAGCGCGCGCGGGTAAAGCCGTAGGCAGGCATTTGCGCGTACTCTCCGTAAAGCGCCGTATTCATATTTCCCGAAGAATAGGTGATATATGCGCCGATCTTTTTGCCTGCGTTGGGGTTGTTTTGCCAAGCGGTGATGAGTTGATCGGTGACAGGATTGGGTTGCGTGCCCATCCAGTTGATTACGAGCGGCATATAATACTCACCGTTTACCTTTACCGTTTTGTATTTATTGTCCGTCGCGGCAAACGTGAGGTTATTATAGGTTTTTTCGTAACCCGAAAGCTTTTTGTAGCGCACGCCGACGCCCTCTTTGTACGGTTCGCCCTTCGCGTTGTAGACCCATCCGCCTTCTTCAAGCTCCGCTTTCGCGTCTTCGACGCTGTACGGATAGGTGTTGAGCTTTAATCGGTCCTTGACGGCGAGATAGGCATCCGAGCCGACGTGATAGGGCGCGTGTACGACTGTGCCGTAGCCGCCCGTAAAGACTTGCGCGAACTCGTCCCGATCAATCGTGTGCATCACCGCTCTACGCACCTCCGCAAACTGCGTTGGACCAAAATCACATCGGAAAGCGAGCTTGCCATATCCAGCGCGATCGTAATGTGTTTCCTTGAAACGAACGTTGTCCACGAGTGCCAGCGCGGCGCGTGTTTCTTCGCCGCCCGTCACCGAAGCAAGCACGTCCACTCTGCCTTGCCGCAGTTGATCAAGCTGTGTTTCGGGCACGATTTTCACGTACGAAATCCGTTCGATGGACGGAATTCCGCGATGGTCGCCAAGATAGTTTGGATTGCGTTTTAAGGTAGCCGTTCTTGCACTCGCGTCATACTTTTCTAAAACATACGGACCTGCGTAAGGGAAATCGTTCTCATCCAAATTGCGCAAATTGCCCTTAATTTCGTCCGCCATTACGTAAGACGAAACGCCGTTTTTCGTCGTCTTTTCATAGTAGGCTTTCTCCAAGTATGCGCCTTCCCCATCATCCTTCACCTCATACCTGCCCCCATATAACGCTGTTGGAACAGGGACAAATTCCCCATAGCGAATGGCGTAATAATAGTTTGCATATTCCCTTTTCACCGTCACGGAAAAAGTGTTGTCATCGAGCAAACGCACGCCTAAAAAAGGAGCGATTTCCCCTTCGCCCGTATTTGCGTTAAAAGCTTCGTACCCAACGAGCGCAAGCCCTGCGGCGTCGCTGCCGCCCGCTTCCTTCATTACCTTACTACTCCCTGCGAGCAAGGGCATAAGATAGTTTTGCGCAGTAATTTTCGAGCCGTCAGAAAAAACGAGATTATCCGCGATTGTAAGCGTGAACGTTTTGGTTCCGTCCTCGTTCATTTTCTCGTCGTGCGCGGCTAAAATTTTACTATCCGCCCATTGATACGTGCCACCCATGTCCGTGATGACGGTGGAATAACCGCTCGTAAGGTTTTGAATGGCAAGGTCCGCCGCCCCAGGCGCGGACTTGCCGAAAGACGCGTTTCTAAACGCACCCGAAAGCTCGGTGTTGCTACCTAAAATCACCGAGTTTTCCCCCTTGATGATTTTCGCGCCAACTATCGCGTCCGTCACGCTCCAATAAGGGCTTGTTTTTAGCTCGTCTATCTTCGCGTTGTAGACGTCGTAATACTGATTGGAATAAAGCGGCGCTTCGGGGACAAGCATATTCCAACGTTGCATAAAAAGTCGCCACCATTCGTTGTAGGCGGCTGTCGGGGTCGGAAAATTTGCCGTCGGTTGGGCGTTATATACCATTGCCATGGACAAAAAGTCCATGCCAAGCTCATATTCCTTGCCCTCGACAAGCGCATACGCCCTACCGTCCAAGCCTTCCCTAACCATATCCAGCGTCACCTTTTGCCCGATTTCTTCGTAGACCGAGCGGTAGCTCTCTCGGTATACCACGTCTTGAAAGACCTGCTCGTTTTTCGATTTTTTACAAGCGGAAAAGCCCAAAATCGGCACAATTACACAGCCTATCCAAGAAAAAAAACGCATTTTTGTATTCATACTTTTTATTTTGCGCCTTGACGGGATTTTTATCCCTCTCCAAGGACAAAACCCACAAAAACACTTGACGAATACGGGCGTAAGTGTTATACTAATTCCGTATGGAATCTATAAAGTCGCGCGCATGCGCGAAAGGAGAACACTATGGAAGATAAAAAACTTCGCATTGAAACCACTTGCGTACAAGGCGGCTACACCCCCGGCAACGGCGAGCCTCGTCAAGTACCCATCGTACAGAGCACGACGTTTAAGTACGCTACGAGCGAAGATATGGGTAAGCTTTTCGATTTGGAAGCGAGCGGTTATTTCTATTCCCGTTTACAAAACCCAACCTGCGATACGGTTGCGGCAAAAATTTGCGCGCTCGAAGGCGGTAGCGCGGCGATGCTTCTCTCGTCGGGACAAGCGGCGAATTTCTTTGCGGTATTTAATATCGCGACCTGCGGCGATCATATCATTTCCTCGTCCTCGATCTACGGCGGTACGTTCAATCT
This sequence comes from Clostridiales bacterium, assembly GCA_015071005.1. Taxonomy (GTDB): domain Bacteria; phylum Bacillota; class Clostridia; order Christensenellales; family Borkfalkiaceae; genus Scatosoma. The sequence continues at coordinate 136,818 of SVIG01000002.1, forward strand.
TTTCGCCGTGACGATGAAGAAAATGGGAATTGAATTTACTTTCCTTTCCCCCGACTGCACGGAAGCAGAGCTGAACGCGGCGTTTAAGCCCAACACGAAAGCGGTGTTCGGCGAGACGATTGCAAACCCTGCCCTTACCGTACTCGATATTGAAAAGTTCGCAAAAGCGGCGCACGCGCACGGCGTACCCTTGATTATCGACAACACCTTTGCAACCCCTGTAAATTGCCGTCCTTTCGAGTTCGGCGCGGACATTGTCACCCATTCGACCACCAAGTATATGGACGGTCACGGCGTAGCGGTGGGCGGTTGTATCGTAGATTCGGGCAAGTTCGATTGGCTCGCGCACGCGGATAAATTCCCTGGACTTTGTACCCCCGACGATAGCTATCACGGGATTACGTATGCGGAAAAATTCGGGCTTGGCGGCGCGTATATCACCAAGGCGACGGCACAGCTTATGCGCGACTTCGGCTGTACGCAATCTCCGCAAAGCGCTTTCTATCTCAACCTTGGCTTGGAAAGCTTGCACGTGAGAATGGAACGCCATTGCTTGAACGGTCAAAAGGTTGCCGAATACTTGGAATCCAACGAAAAAATTAGCTGGGTGAATTATCCCGGTCTTAAATCGAACAAATACTACGATTTGGCGCAAAAATACATGCCGAAAGGCACGTGCGGTGTCGTTAGCTTTGGCGTAAAAGGCGGCAGAGCGGCGGCGGAAAAATTCATGAAAGCGCTCAAAATCATCGCGATTGAAACGCACGTTGCGGACGCACGTAGCTGCTGTTTGCACCCTGCAAGCGCAACCCACCGTCAAATGAACGAAGAAGAACTCATCGCGGCAGGCGTACCCGGCGATCTCGTGCGCCTTTCCTGCGGCATCGAAAACTATCAGGATTTGATTGCCGATATCGAGCAAGCGCTCAACACGCTTTAATCAGCGTTTTCAAAACAAAAAAACGCTCGCGGTTTGCGAGCGCAAAGGTGAACTATGCCTATTAAAATTCCCGACAATTTACCTGCGGTCAAGACGTTAGAAAGCGAAAATATTTTCGTGATGACGGAAAACCGCGCTATCACGCAGGACATTCGTCCCTTGCGTATTCTCGTGCTGAATTTAATGCCGAAAAAAATCGAGACGGAAACGCAGTTTGCGCGCCTTCTCGGCAACACCCCTTTGCAGGTGGAAATGGAGCTTATTCACACGAAATCCCACCAATCGAAGAACGTGGCGGAAGAGCATTTGCTCGCTTTTTATAAGACTTTTGACGATATCAAAGACCAAAAATTCGACGGTATGATTATCACGGGCGCACCCGTGGAACATATGCCCTTTGAAGAAGTGGAATATTGGCAAGAGCTTTGCGAGATTATGGAGTGGACCAAAACCCACGTGCATAGCACCTTCCACGTTTGTTGGGGGGCGCAGGCTGGGCTTTACTACCACTACGGTATTCAAAAACAGGAAGTCGCGTCGAAAATGTTTGGCGTATTCCCGCACCGCGTTGAATACAAGCAGTCCATTCTATTCCGTGGCTTTGACGATATGTTTATGGTGCCGCAATCCCGTCATACGACCGTTTTGCGCTCGGACATTGAAAAGGTGACGGACTTGAAAATCCTCGCTTCGTCCGATAAGACGGGCGTTTATGCGGTTTCCACGAAAAACGGAAAACAAATTTTCATCACGGGGCACTCGGAATACGATGCGGACACGTTGAAAAACGAATACCTGCGCGACCTTTCGCAAGGCAAACCGATCGCCATCCCCGAAAACTATTTCCCCGAAAACGATCCGACGCTGCCGCCCATCGTTTCTTGGCGCGGACACGCACATTTGCTCTTTTCCAACTGGCTCAATTACTTTGTATACCAAAGCACGCCGTACGACATTAAAAAGGTTGAGGAACGAGAGTAAACGCGTACATGGTAGCTTAATTTTTGAATTTTTATATATGAAAACACCGTTACGGAATATCCTGTAACGGTGTTTTTTCTTATTCAAAAAAATAAATTTTTTCTTTGTCGGGAAGATTGGTTGGCAGTTTGTAAATCTTTCCTTGCGGCGTTTGGAAACAGGTATATCCCCACTCTGCTTCAACCTGCGTTAACGAGTAACCATTGTCCCAATAATCTACGCCTTTCCAACCGTTGTTGTAGGTGTTATCTTGGTAGTAAATCGCAAATTTACAAAGACCGCCTCGGTTTATAATTTGTTGGCGTACGTATGCCTGCAACTCGGTAGGGCTAAGGTTTGAAGACTGACTTTGATATCCGTTATTGCCGGAACTGCCGCTTGCTTGTCCCGTGAGAAACAAATAACCGATTGCGCCTATTAACAAAACACCCGCCGTGAAAGGTGCAAACAGCACGAAGCCAAGGTATATCCGATAATCTAAATCCCCTTCTTTGTTTTTTAAGATTGCATAGACTAATAAAGAAACTAATCTATGCCCTACTAAAAAGCCTGCGGGATAAATCAGCGCATTTATCCAATATTTCTTTTCCTTGAAAAGCAATCCGTTGCTGATTTCTTCCTTATATGGCAAAATACCGTCTGCCATACAACCTATCAAAATAACGATATAACCCAGCACGAAAAACACGTTGTGCTTGCCGTTGTTTTTCTTATAGAAATATGCCATCAACAGCCAAAGGACTGCGCCGTAATTCAGCAATAAAGTTGCGACAACCCCTAAAAACGGATTTTTTTCTATCGATATTTCATAAGCGCTCGCCAAATCAAATTCTCTTCTAAGAAGTATCGATAATAGAGAATAAACAAGAAACATCGCAAGCACAGCAAAATAATGCTTAGACGTAAAAAGCTTTTCTTTCTTTACGGGCAATTCCACTTTTTGACTGCCGACCGTAGCGTTTATTTCCGATTTTTTTACTCCGCTTTGTTTTTGCTTATTCTCTTCGTTTTCTTTGCGGCTTTTTTCATACAACGCCAAGCAAGCTTCATATTCGTCCTTTATAAATTTTTTCACCGCCTGCTGTTCCATACCGATATATTCGCTAACAGGCAATTCCGTAGCTTTTTTCAAATATTTCAAGCCTAATTCTTCATCTTTTTGCCATATCCCATTCCCAAAGAATATAGCCTTGCCAGCCATCATATACGCATAACTAAAATTTCGGTCAAACGATTCCTGTAAATATTCCAGCGCATATCCTTCATATTTTTGGACGTCCTTTTGGTTACCCTCGCGAGCCGAATAATCCGCCCACGTTAAGGCGCACATAAACAAAGCAAAATGCGGAATACCCGTTCCTATATTCGCTTGATTTTCCATTTCGCGCAAATTAACGGCATTATCTTGGATTTGCTTGAAAAATAATAAGCTTTCGTTATCCTTAAATTCGCCTTCATTCCAACAATTCTCTGAAAAATACAAAATTGCGGGAATTAACGCAGTAATACTACCATTAGACAGTCTTTCCCTTAAGTCTTCAAAGGGATTTAACGGTTCGCTCATTGTATTAGCCCTTTTTATTTATCAAAATGCGCCTTTAATTCTTCATCAAGATATCTATCCGAAATCTTACCTTGAAGCGTTACCTGCGTATTATGTACTTTTCCGCATTTTTTGCAACGTAAGGTAACGTTTACATCGCTGTAATCTTTGCCCATCGCCGCTTTTACCGTGCGTACAACTTTAGCGTTCTCGATACATTCAGAATCGTATTTTTCCTTGCAAGCAGGGCAATTTTTACCCCTATTCATAATCGAACGATAAATAAAGAAGCAACCTACCGCCGCAGCAAGTACTACAATTGCAATAATAAGTCCCATAAATTTGACCTCCAGTTTTTTATTTTTCAAAGCTGCAACTTTTATACATATTATATTATGTGAAAAATAATAAGTCAAGCGAAATTTGTTGTTTTTTGAAAAATAATTATTTGATACATAATGTTTTGCTATGTGACAAATATTTTTATTAAGTATTAAATAACGTTTTTTTCTTCAGTTAGGTGTATAATTTTTATAGACTATGATATGATGGGAGTAACGCAGTCGAATGACTATTAAAGAAATTATTGAACGGATTAGCCTTATTCGCGCAAACGCCAATTTAAGCGCACGTGAATTAAGCTTGATTATAGGAAAAAATCCTGCATATATCAGCCAGCTAGAAAACACCGCTAGTTTTGAGCCGAGCTTGAGCACTCTTTTAGACATTTTAACCGTATGCGACGTTTCCGTAGAAGAATTTTTCTACCATAATATGCAACAATACAAAAGCGACAAAAAACTCTTGGACTTCTTTTCCACTCTTTCTGACAAACAAAAAGAAGCTATACTGCATTTGTACGAAGTATAAATCCACACGATCTCGTATACCAAAGCACGCCGTACGACATTAAAAAGGTTGAGGAACGAGAGTAAACGCGTACATGGTAGCCCAATTTTGAAAAATTGCATACAAAACCGCCGCTGCGGAACGCAGCGGCGGTTTTTCTATTCTTTCCTATTTTTACATTACGTTAAAGGCTTGCAAAATGCCCACCACAAACAAGATGAAAATGATTGCGGGAAGCACGAAGGTCATGTACCAACGCATCCATTTCTTCACTTTCATGCCCTTGCCTGCGTTTGCTTCTTCTTCGAAATTTTTCCAGCCCCAACCCCATTTGGTCGTACAGAAAAGCACGAATACGAGTGAGCCGAGCGGCAATAAAATATTCGACACAAGGAAATCTTCCCAGTCCATAATGTTCATATCAGCAGGAGCAAAATCCGACCAAATATTGAATCCGAAAATGCAAGGCAACGCCAAAATGCACATCAAAACGCCGTTGATTACGCAGGATTTGATTCTGCTCCAACCAAATTTTTCACAGCAACAAGCTACGATCAATTCAAACACGCCGATTACCGTCGAGAATGCCGCAAACACCATAAAGACGAAGAAAAGCGAGCCCCAAAGCTGCCCCAACGGCATATTATTGAAAATATTCGGCAAGGTGACGAAAATCAAGCTCGGACCGCTGTCCGTCGCGCCGCCGTTGAAGGCAAAGCACGCAGGGAACACGATCAACCCCGACGTGAATGCAACGAACGTATCGAGCAACGCTACGTTGACCGATTCGCCCATAAGCGAGCGTTCTTTGCCGATATAGCTGCCGAAAATCGCCATCGCGCCGATACCAAGACTCAACGTGAAGAAGGCTTGCTTCATCGCCGCAACGATTACCTCGCCAATCCCCGCTTCTTTCATTCGTCCAAGGTCGGGCTTCAAATAGAATTTCAAGCCTTCCGACGCGCCGTTCATGCAGCAGCAGTATACCGCGATTGCAATCATCAAAACGAGGAGCGCAATCATCATCACTTTCGTCACGCGTTCCAAGCCGTTTTTCACGCCGAAGCCGCAGACCAAGAAACCCGCTAACACGACAATAAAGGTGGAAATGAGCATAGCGAGCGGACTATCAAGTACGTCGTTCGTGAAATGCGCCCCCACTTCCGCGGCGCTCATATCCGAAAGCGTGCCAAGCGCGGTATCCTTGAAATACAAGAGCATCCAGCCCGCCACCACGACGTAGAACATCATAAGCAAATAGTTGCCAATCAGCGCCGCCCAACCGTGGATATGCCATTTTTGCCCAGGCTTTTCTAACTGTTGATACAAAAGCACGGGGCTTTTTCCACTCGCGCGCCCCAACGAAAATTCCATCGTCATAACGGGTACGCCCATAATTACCAAAAAGAATAAATAAATCAATACGAAAATACCGCCGCCGTACTGACCGACGATATACGGGAATTTCCAAACGTTCCCGATCCCGATCGCGCAACCTGCACTAAGAAGTATAAAGCCAAGTCGGCTGCCGAGTTTTTCTCTTTTTTGCGTTTGCTCTGCCATTTTTCTTTATCCTATTTAATCAAATCTTTAATCACTTCACCTGCCAAAATCAAGCCCACAACCGACGGTACGAAGGCAACGCTGCCAGGAATCGGTTTTCCCGATTCCTCGTCTACACATTCCGACGTTTTCGGTTCTTCCTTCGAATAGACCACTTTTAAGCGTTCTATACCCCGTTTTTTCAACTCTCGGCGCATAACCCTCGCCAACGGACAAACGCTCGTTTTCGAGATATCCGCGACCTCAAAAGCGGTGGGATCGAGCTTATTCCCTGCACCCATGGACGAGATGACGGGAGTATTCGCTCGATACGCTTGCTCCACGAGCGCGATTTTTCCGCTGACCGTATCGATCGCGTCCACGACGTAATCATACTTCGAAAAATCAAACTCCGCCGCCGTTTCAGGCAAGTAAAAAACGTCGCGCACCGTCACTTGAATTTCAGGGTTGATGTCCTTGATCCGCTCCGCCATCACTTCCGTTTTTTTTCTTCCAACGGTGGAATGCAACGCAATAATTTGTCGATTGATATTCGATACGCTCACCACGTCCTTATCAATCAAATCAAGCGCACCCACGCCGCTGCGCGCGAGCGCTTCCGCAACGTAGCCGCCCACGCCGCCGATCCCAAAGACCGCCACGCGGGATTTTTTCAATTTTTCTATGCCTTCTTCCCCAAGAAGAAAAGCCGTCCTTGAAAATTGCATATCTTTACTCCGTTATTTTCATCGCGTACACGGTACGCCCATTTCCCCTTTAAGCGGATTTCTTCCAAGCGTCGGGCGTAACGCGGTTTTTGATAAACCACTCCGTATCCTTTAAGAGGGTGTTATTGTTCGAACAGTTCACCGACACTTCGCCGCCGTTACTTGAAACAACGATATTTCCGTTCATCGATTGATAACCGTTTGCATTATCCGCTACCATCGTCGTCACGTACACCTTTTGCGTGTACGGCGCAATTCTATCCACAAAGGCTTGCGCAGGGAACATATTTGCCGGCTCATCCGTGTACTCGTCGCTACCCGCACAGCAGCAAACGCAAACGATTTCGGGCTGAATCGCAGAAAGAAGCGCGTCCGTGCTCGACGTGGGACTGCCGTGGTGACCGCCTTTATAGAGCTTGCACTTGGGCAATTTATTATTTGCTACCAGCGAAGCTTCGCCGTCCTTTTCCAAGTCGCCCGTGAAAAGATAGTTGTTCGAGCCTTGCGTTAAAAGCATACAAACGGAATAGTCGTTTTCGTCGCTCGTCTTTTCTTCGTAGAACTTTTGATAAAGGAAATTCATGGTGATATCGTTCGCAAGGGTGTAGCTGCGGCTTGCGCCGTTAGCGTTATTCCAGCATTCGAGCGCGGTGTAGACCGTTGCGCCTTGCGATTTGGAATACTCTACGGCGTCTAAATACTCGGCATACAAGGTTTTATTCCCCTTATCCGTTAACAGCGGTTGATTGGTCAAAGAAAACTGAATTAACGTACCCACTTTATATTCGTACAGCACGCCCGTGCGAGCATTGCCTACTTTATTGCCGATAAAAGCCGCAATATGGTCTTCGTGGGCGTGTGTTGCAATCACGTATTCGAGCGTACCGTCGGCACAATATTTCTCTAAATACGCGTTGATCGTGGGCGCGGAATTCTTCTTCGAGCCTGCGTCGATCAAAATTTCCGTATCGCCGATATCAATCAGCGTGCAATCGCCCGTATTACCGTTGCCAAGCTCTAAAAAGTGAATGCTCAATTCGTCCGTGACAATCACGCCGCCTTCGGGCGGTTCGCTCGTTTCGGGATTTTCGCTCGTTTCGGGCGCTTCCGCGCTTTCGCTCGTGGAATCCTTTTCTAAAAACGGGATTGTGATAATCCCTTTCTTATGTAAAAACAGTCCGACAAAAATCGCTGCGACGAGGAGTACGACGATGATAAAGGTAATCAAGGGGTACTTTTTCGCCACTTTCTCGACTTGTTTTTTCACTTGTCTTTTTGTACTTTTTCTTCTTGCCATAATTTATCTAAAAAAATGCTTTTCTTTGAAAAAACTGCCGTCGACTTTGCCGACGGCAGTTTTGTGTTCATGGATTATTCCCAAAAGCCACGATTACATGGATTCGTGAATGGTTCTGGAAATAACGTCATCCTGTTGTTCTTTCGTGAGCTTAATGAAGTTTACCGCATAGCCGGATACACGAATGGTAAGCTGAGGGTATTTTTCAGGGTGCGCTTGCGCGTCCAAAAGCGTTTCACGATTGAATACGTTTACGTTGAGATGGAAACCACCGTCGCTAACGTAGGTATCCAACATTTGAACCAAGTTATCTACTCTATTCGACATAATATTATCTCCTTTCTATTATTGTATTTTCCGCAGCGAGCTTTTGCGAATAACTCGCGAAAGCTCGCTGTGAATTTGCGGTTTTTGAAAACGATTAGTCGTCTTCTCTGCCAAGCGAACCGGGCGTGATCGAGAAGGTGTTCGAAATACCGTCTCTCGAATATTCGTAAGGAATCTTCGCAACCGATTCAAGGGAAGCCAATGCACCGTTCATATCTCTGCCGTGCATGGGGTTAGCACCGGGAGCAAGAGGCGTACCGCCACGTCTACCGTCGGGCGTATTACCCGTCTTCTTACCGTATACAACGTTCGACGTGATCGTCAAAATCGACGTCGTGGGAACGCTTTCACGATAGGTGTAGTGGCTCTTAACCTTCTTCATGAAGGACTTAACGATCCATACAGCGATTTCGTCAACTCTATCGTCGTTGTTACCGTACTTAGGATAATCCCCTTCGATCTTGTAATCTACAACGATACCGTCTTCGTTACGAACGGGGTAAACCTTTGCGTACTTGATAGCGGAAAGCGAGTCAGCCGCGCAGGAAAGACCTGCGATACCCGTTGCGAAGAAACGGCGTACTTTCGTATCGTGCAATGCCATTTCAAGGGATTCATAGCTGTACTTATCGTGCATATAGTGGATAAGGTTAAGGGTGTTCACGTATACTTCTGCAAGCCACGTCATCATATTGTCGAACTTCGCAAGAACTTCGTCGTAGTTGAGCGCGCCGTCGCCGTAGATGGGAACAAATTCAGGGGAAACCTGCATAGGTTTGCCGGTCACCTTATCTTTCATAATTTCGTCTTTACCGCCGTTGATAGCGTAAAGCAAGCACTTCGCAAGGTTTGCTCTCGCGCCGAAGAACTGCATGTCTTTACCGACTTTCATACAGCTTACGCAGCAAGCGATTGCGTAGTCGTCGCCCATTTCCGCTCTCATCAATTCGTCGCTTTCGTATTGAATGGACGACGTACGGATAGAGATGTCTGCGCAGAACTTCTTGAAGTTTGCGGGCAATCTCTTCGACCAAAGAACGGTGAGGTTGGGTTCGGGTGCAGGGCCAAGGTTGTCAAGCGTGTGCAATACACGGAACGCCGTCTTCGTAACAAGCGTTCTGCCGTCTACGCCCATACCGCCGATCGCTTCGGTTACCCACGTGGGGTCGCCCGAGAACAATTCGTTGTATTCTTTCGTTCTCATGAACTTCACTATACGAAGCTTCATGATGAAGTGATCGATAAATTCTTGCGCTTCCGTTTCGGTGATGATACCCTTTGCAAGGTCACGTTCGATATAGATATCAAGGAACGTCGTGTTTCTACCGATGGACATCGCCGCGCCGTTTTGATCCTTAACTGCGCCAAGATAACCAAAGTACAACGCTTGGATGGCTTGTTGTGCCGTTTCAGCGGGCTTGGAAATGTCGCAGCCGTAGCTTGCAGCCATTGCTTTCAAGCCTTTAAGCGCTTTGATTTGTTCAGCGATTTCTTCACGGTCTCTAACCTTATCGGGAGTCATCGTGCCGCCCATAGCAAGCTTGTCTTCTTCTTTCTTTTGAACGAGGTAGTCGATACCGTAAAGAGCAACTCTACGATAATCGCCGATGATACGACCACGGCCGTAAGCGTCGGGCAAACCCGTCAAAATGTGTGCGGAACGAACCGCTCTCATTTCAGGCGTATATGCGTCGAACACGCCTTCGTTGTGCGTCTTACGATACTTCGTGAAGATTTCCTTTACGCCCGGATCCAATTCGTAGCCGTACATATTCAATGCGCCTTCGGACATACGAATACCGCCGAAGGGTTGCAAAGCGCGCTTGAAAGGTTCGTCCGTTTGAAGACCAACGATCTTTTCAAGGTCCTTATCCAAATAACCTGCGCCGTGGGACGTAAGCGTGGAAACGATCTTCGTATCCGCGTTCAAAACGCCGCCTGCCGCAATTTCTTTCTTCGTGAGATCGCAAACGATATCCCAAAGTTTTTTCGTAGCTTCCGTTGCAGGAGCAAGGAATGCTGCGTCGCCTTCATACGGCGTATAGTTGTGCTGAATGAAATCACGCACGTCTATTTCGTCGCTACACCATTTACCGGGAACAAAACCTTCCCAACCTTTGTATTGAACCATAACAGTAACTCCTATTATTTTATTTTTCCTTTATGACAACCGTTTCACAACGGATTGTTTTCGTATTTATTTACTCGCTTTGCGCTCTTCGATCTTTGCGTCCAACCAAAGCTCTAAAATCTCTTCCGGTTGATACCCAGCGCAACGGGCGAAGATTTCCCCGTCGTCAAAAAGCAAGATCGTGGGTACTTTTTCCACTTCCCAAGCTTCCATCAAGGGCAAAGTCGAATAGTCCGCTTCCACGTGCACCAAACGGATATCGCCGCGCGCGTCGCACAATTCCTTCAAAATCGGCATCAGCGTTAAGCAGTTGGCGCAAGACTCGCCGCTCACTTCCACGCAGCAAAGCCCTTTCAATTCGTCCTTGTAGTTCTTTTCGTTGATCATACTCTACCTTCTATCAAAATCCGCTTAGCATTGAGCACTCGTTCTTTCTTGGGCGACTCGACGTCTTTGAGCGGATATTCTATACCCAGCTTTTCGTACTTAACTACGCCCATCGTGTGATAGGGAAGCACTTCCACCTTCTCTAACGTTTCAAGCCCGTCGATGAACGCGCGGACGCGTTTTAAGCTCTCGTCGTCGTCCGTAATCCCAGGCACGAGCACTTGGCGAATCCAAAGCTTGACCTTTTTCTCGCTGACGAACTTCGCAAACGCGAGCGTATTCGCATTCGACTGCCCCGTGAGCTTTTTACAAGCCTCGTCGTCGATATGCTTGATATCGAGCATCACAAGATCGGTAAGCGAAAGCAGTTTTTCGTGTTTTTCCACGCTCACCGCCGAGTTTGGATTAAACGTAATCCCCGACGTATCGATGCAGGTATGCACTCCCTTGGCTTTGAGCAAGGTGAAAAGCTCGATGACGAAATCGATTTGCACGAGCGGTTCGCCGCCCGTCACGGTCACGCCGCCTTTCTCGCCGAAATAGTTCCGATAGCGAAGGGCGCGCTCTACCACCGCTTCCACCGTGTATTCCGTACCTTCGCCAATCGCCCACGTATCGGGATTATGACAATACTGACAGCGAAGCGGACAGCCTTGCAGGAAAATCACGAAACGAATCCCCGGCCCGTCTACCGTACCGAATGATTCAAACGAATGAATACGTCCCGTCATGATTACCCCCAAGAATTGCCGAGCTCTTCGGGCTTTTTTCAGTTTACTGAAATTCGTCCCTTGTCTCGCACATTGTATTATAGCAAAAGTCTTTCGATTTGTCAAGCCTTTGTAGATATTCTTTTTATCTTTTTCGTATTTTATACGAAAGAAGAATTTTCCATTAAAAAGAGCGCGGAATTGCGCTTTTTAGCCGCAATTCCGCGCTCAATCCTCAATCTTCTACGCCGAAAAGGTCACACATAATTTCAAATACGTCCGTATTCTTGATAAGCTCGTCCGTTTCAAAGGAATACTGCGAGAAATCCACGTCCGCGCCGTTGATAAAGCACCAAACGTCTGCCGCGCTGTGTCCCGTTGAGCCCCAATCGAAATACTCACTATACCCGTTGCCGTTATACGCTTCCATCAAGGTTTCTTGATTAAGCCCGTCGTAAAGCTGCAAGTCGCCCGTTTCGTGGTCCGCCGTGACGATCACCACCGTATCGTCGCGCCCTTCCGCCCATTCCAAAACCGCTTGCACAGCGTCGTCAAACGCCATCAGCTCGTCAATCATATACTTGATATCGTTATCGTGTCCGCCGTGGTCGATATGCGAACCTTCCGCCATCAGGAAGAACCCATCCTCATCTTGGGATAAATATTCAAGCGCCTCTACCACCACACGGTCAAACGCCGTACTTGCAACCCCGTCAGCCATAGATTCCGCTTCCGCTTTAATCATATAGGACCCAAAAATTTTCTCCGAAGTCGCTTCCGAGATATCCGCCACGTCTTTGATTTTCTCATAACCGTTCGACTTCAAGGGCATTTCTTCCGTCGTGTCTATAAGATAACTTGCAAACAAGTTCACGTTGCTCGATTCCGCCGCGGAATTCATCAAAATGAGCGATTGACCACGCGCGCCCGCATGCCCCGAAAAGCCCATCGGCGTCGCACCCGTCAATTCTTCCGTTGCAATAATCCCCGTACGTTTGCCAAGACCGTGCGCGATGTCTACAATCGTCGTAAGATCCTCCAATGCGTTGTTTTTACCGATGACTCCGTTGTTCGTACGCACACCCGTTGCCAACGCCGTTGCCGCCGCTGCCGAGTCGGTGACGACGCTATTCGCCGAACGCGTTTCCACCTTCGTCGCATAAGGGAATTTTTGCATCGTAAGCTTTTCCCCTTTGAAAATTTCGCCTACCGTGACTTGGTTGGGTCCCATGCCGTCCCCAATCAACAAAATGATATTCTTCGCCGTCGTGACGTTTTCTAAAATAATCGTCTTGTTTTCGTCTTTACCGCCCTTGTCGCCGCAAGAAACCAGCGAAAAACAGGTCGCACCGGCAAGCGCAAGAGAGAGCCATCTTTTTGCATTTTTGAATTTTTTCATACGTCTTTCCTCTGTGTGTTATTTTATGATTTGAAAACGAAAATCTTTCTGCCTAAATAGTTCCAAATCAGCACGATTCCCGTCATCACGCATTTCATCAGCCACCATTTCCATGCCTCGCCTAAAAATTCCACGCTACCGAAAAGCGAAAAGTTCGGCAAAACTTTCACAAGCAACATCCCTATCCAAGTAATTCCCAAGCCAATCACGCCAATCAGCGTGAAAATCAAGAAGGACTTCTTCGAAGTCGCTTCCTTTTTATCGCGTACCGCGCGGAAGACGAAATGAATAGACAAAACCCAATTCACCGTCAAACCAGCCGTAAAACCGAATAAGACGGAAAAGGTCGTCGCCCAAAAATGTCCTACGAGATCCGTCGGGAGTAGGAAATGGAAAAATAGATAGCTCACGGTATAATCCACCACCGTTGCCGTACCGCCTACGAGCAAAAAGCGGAAAATTTCCCAAAAAAGCTCTTTTTTCGTTTGTTTGTGCGGAGTTTTTTCTGCTCCGTTATTAAGTTCTTCCATAGTACACCTTACATTCGCTTAAACGCAACCGCAATAGAATAATACCGAGAAAAGCAAGAACGCGCTTACGGAAAAAAGCATCGCTCGATCGATCGCCACCGACGTTTTTCCGTTGTCCGTCGCCAAAATTTTGTGCGTATAGCCTACGGCGAGCGCAAGCCCCAAAATAATCGGCATTATATAACGGAAATCCATTGTACAAGCATACGGCATTTGGATATAGAAATACACTTCCGAGGCAGCCTGCGAGAGCAAGAGCAGGACAATAAAGAGCAAATCCGCCCCGCTTAACTTCACGTCCTTTAATAAATCGCCGCCCGATTTCCGCTTCTTTGCGTACAGCACGATCGCGCGAATCATACCCACGAGCAGCGCAAAACAGCTTACCCACGCCAAGAAGAGCGCCACCGTGCCAAACCCCGCGCCATTGGGATAGGTAAACTCACCGAAAACCGCCGAGCGCACGCTATAATTGAACAAATTGTAATGCCCGTTTGCGCCGTAGATTGTATGCGCGTCATCTGCCCATTTTGAGAAGGGCACGCAATAGAGCGAGCCAAAATATTCGTTCGCATCAAACGCCACGAAAAATCTTTCGAAGAAAGAATGTCTTTCCGTAGAGAGCAAACGATTCAAATTCGAGAACACGAACCCAAACTCTTGATCGAATCTCTTTTTTACGTAAATTTGAAACCAAAGCCCAATCGGCGCGCAAATTACCAAAAATACGCCGTACTGCAAGCAAAGCTTTTTCCAAGACATAGCCCCCTTACTCTTTCTCGCCGTACCGATGAGCTCGTAAAGGAAAATGCCGCCAATAGGCAAGCAAACGGTCGCGGAAGAAAGCTTCGCCATCATCCCCAACCCCGCGGCAAGCGCGCAAAGCCAAATATAGACGGGGGATTTTCCGCCCTTTTGCCATTTCAAGGCGTAGTAAATCGCCGTCATACTCAACATATATGCAAGCGCGTCGTTATTGACCATCCCTGCGAATTGAATATGCCTAGGGAAGAAAATCACAAACGCCGAAAGGAATACTTCCGTTTTCTTTGAAAAATGGAAGAGCTTGATCGTTTTCAAAAGCACCACGCAGGTGATCACTGAGTACATGACGGATAAAATCTGCGTTGTCGAGTACAAATAATAACGCTCGGCTGTCACGTATTCCTTTATCTTGCTGGACAAGCCGCTATGCCCGTATAAGAACTTCGACGGGAAATAATTCCCCATGCCAAACACCTTTGTCAGCACGTCGGTAAACAAGTCCATAAACTTCATAAACGCCGCTTGCATAAACGCGTTCAAAGGCGGATGATAGAATTGATAATAGTTCGACGAGGGCAGCTTGCCCGTTGAGAAAATCGTCCATGCGTACGCCTCGTGACCGGCGCAAATTTTCTTGGACGTACTATAATGATAGGTGTCTTGCTGTCTTACCGATATAGGCGTATAAAGCATATACCCGATACGAAGAATACAGCCCAAGATGAACATCAGCAGGATAATTCTCGACGCTGTAAGGCGTTTTGTGATACCCATGTACGCGCCGACGAGAATTACCGCCGCCAAACCAAACGCAATAAACGTCTGCCCCGCCGCGCTTTGATACTGCGGTTTTAGCCAAAGAAAGAGCACGAGCGTAACCACGAATACAAGCGCGTAAACCCCTGCTTCTTTCAGGCATTTCCGCCAAACCTCTTTCTTATTCAGTTTTGGCTCTTGTTCGAGCGGTTGCCCTTCCCCGTCTTGGGGAATTAGCGGTAATTTTTCCGTTTGCGTCGTTTGCATAATCCGTTATCCGTTCTCTTATTCCGATTTTTCTTGACTTTCGCCTTCCGTTTTCGTTTCGTGGTACGCCTTTTCCGTATTCACGTTCCAAAGCGCCGTCTTGTCCGTATTGCCGCTAATAATATTCTCGCAAGCCACCATAGACGTGACCATCGAATGATCCATATTGTTATAGCGGTGCTGACCGTTTCTACCGACGCAATACAAGTTTTCAAAGGTGTTGAGCCATTCCTTGACCTTGTCGAATTCCCCGTACGAGCCAAAGTAGGCAGGGTACGCTTTTTTCACTCGAATGAGCGTAGAATCGAGTACGTTTTCTTTCGATTCGATTACGCCGATTTTGATGAGTTCTTCCACGCCTTTTGCAATAAATTCTTCGTCGGGGCTTGTCCACATGGAATCCCCTTCGCTGCAAAAATATTCCAAGCCGATCCAAATATGTTCCTCGGGATTGCCAACCATATACGGCGACCAGTTATTGAAAATTTGGATACGTCCCAAACGCACATCGCGATCCTGCACGTAAATCCAGCAATCGGGTACAATATCGCCAAGCGTTTTCATCTTCGTCTTATTCTTGACTTTGAGCTTATCAAGCTTTAAGCCAACCGTCATAAAATCTCTATAAGGAAGACTCGTGGCAATCTCATACACGTCCGCAGGCGCGTTCTCTTTGCCGATCGCTTCCAAAAGGTCCTTAATGGGCATAGACGAAATAAAATAGTCCGCGGCGTATTCTTCTATGCGTCCTTCCTTATTCAACGCGGACACGGTAGTCACCTTTCCGTCTTTTAAGGTGACTTTTTGCACCGTTCTACCGTACAAAATTTCCCCGCCAAGACGTTCGATTTCCGCCGCCATTTTCTCGTATAACTGCCCTGGCCCTTTCTTGGGATAGATAAACTGCTCGATTAAGCTCGTTTCCACTTCCCGATTTTTCTTGCCGAAAAGCTTCTTAAACGCATTCCCGATCGCCTTGGAAATGGACAAGCCTTTTACTCGCTGCGAGCCCCAATCCGCCGAAAGCTGACTCGGATGCACCCCCCATAATTTTTCCGTGTAATCCTCGAAAAACATCTCGTAAAGGGGTTTGCCGAAGCGGTTGATATAGAAGTTTTCAAGGTTGGTTTCGGGGCGTTTGTGCATACAACTGCCGAGGTAGCCAAAGCCCGCTTTTAAGGTGCTCCAAAGCCCCATATTGATGAAGGTACGCGCCTTTAAGGAAATGGGATAATCGAAGAATTTGCGCTTGTAAATAATGCGAGAAACGCGGTCGCGCACGAGCATAACCTCGTCCGTTTCTTCGGGGTCGGGCCCCCCTTCCTGCAAGGGTTTTTCCCTGCCGAGAATTTTATCGTCCTTTGCAGCCGCGCCTTGTACGGGAAGCATCTTCGTCCAAAGCGCCGTCACGCGATCGTCTTTGGAAAAGAAACGGTGTCCGCCTATATCCATACGGTTGTCTTTATAGGTCGCAGTACGCGAAATACCGCCGACAAAATCTTCCAGCTCTAAAATAATCGGCTTAATATCTTGAGATTTTGTTAAAAGCTCGTATGCAGCGGTAAGACCGGCAGGCCCTGCACCGATAATAATCGCTTTCTTTTCTCTCATAATTTCCTCACTCCAAGCTTATGCTTTTGCCGCATAATACCGCATAATAATACATATTAAAATTATACTACATTCTAGCCGTATTGTCAATAGCTAACTCCAAATTTAACCACAATAAAATCCAAGCGAATAAACGGCAAAACCGCCTTTCAGGATCTCCCGAAAGGCGGTCTTTTCTTTTGTGTTTTTGACGGAATTATGCGTTTTCAGCCGCTTCTTCCGCTTTTTCTTCCGCTACCGGCGCGTTGTATCCGCCAACGTACTGGGGCGTAACCGTTTTGTACGCCTTTGTACCCGTACCTGCAGGAATCAACTTACCGATGATAACGTTTTCTTTCAAGCCGACAAGATAGTCTCTCTTCGTGCGGATAGCCGCTTCGGTGAGTACCTTGGACGTTTCTTGGAAGGACGCCGCCGAAAGGAAGGAATCAGTAGCAAGCGCTGCTTTCGTGATACCGAGAAGTACACGTTTTGCAAGTGCGGGTCTGCCGCCGTTCATCATCGCTTTCGCGCTTTCTTCTTGGAAGGTGACCATATCCACGAGTTCACCGGGAAGAAGGTTCGTATCCCCTGCGTTTTCTACGCGGACTTTCTTGAGCATTTGACGAACGATGATTTCAACGTGTTTATCGTTGATTTCAACGCCTTGCGAGCGGTAAACGGTCTGTACCTGTTCAAGGATATAGTCCTGTACGCCCTTAACGCCTTGTACACGAAGAATGTCTTGAGGATATACGCTACCTGCGTTCAAAAGTACGCCGGGCACAACCTTTTCGCCGTCCTTGACTTTGATTTCCGCATTGAAGGGAAGCGAGTAGTCCGCTTTTACTTCCTTCGTTGCTTCGTCCAAAACCTTAACGTGCTTCGAACCGTCGGAAGTATCGATCGAGATAATACCGTCCGCTTCGCAAATCGTTGCGCAGCCCTTCGGCTTTCTAACTTCGAACAATTCTTCGACACGGGGAAGACCTTGCGTGATGTCCCCCGTCGCTGCGATACCGCCCGTGTGGAAGGTACGCATGGTAAGCTGGGTACCAGGTTCACCGATGGACTGCGCCGCAATCGTACCGACTGCTTCGCCGACTTGTACGGGAAGGGTGGTAGCCATGTTTTTACCGTAGCACTTCGCGCAAACGCCCACTTTCGAGGAGCAGGTGAATACGCTTCTGATGGAAACTTCTTTCAAGCCAGCCGCAACGATTGCGTCCGCTTCTTTTTCGTCGATGAATTGGTTCATCGCAACGATGACTTCGCCCGTTGCAGGATCGATCACGTCTTCCGCAGCAAATCTACCGAGCACACGCGAATGCAAGCCTTCGATTTCTTTGCCGATGGAATCGTAGATTGCTCTTACGGGCAAGCCTTGAGGCTTTCTGCCTGCGCAGCAATCGTCTTCACGAACGATAATTTCGTGCGATACGTCTACAAGACGACGGGTAAGATAACCCGAGTCAGCCGTCTTCAATGCCGTGTCGGTCAAACCTTTACGGCCGCCGTGCGACGAAATGAAATATTCGAGAACGGAAAGACCGTTACGGAAACAGGATTTTACGGGGACTTCGATCTTCTTACCTTGAGGGTTAACCATTAGACCACGCATACCCGCAAGCTGCTTGATTTGGTCGATCGAACCACGCGCGCCCGAGTCAGCCATCATCCAAATAGGATTGAACTTGTCTTCAGCGCCTTGTTTCTTCAAAAGGTCTGCAACCTTGTTCGTTGCTTCGTCCCATTGCGCGATAACTGCGTCGTAACGTTCGTCTTCGTTCAACAAACCACGCGCATATTTCTTCGCGATCTTGGAAACTTCGCGTTCCGCATTGTCGATGATTTCCTGCTTTTCATCGGGAATCTTCATATCGAATACGGACGTCGTCAAAGCTGCAAGCGTCGAATATTTATAACCTCTTTCCTTCATTGCGTCGAGTACGTACGCAGCCTTGGGCGCTTTGCCCGTTCTGAACGCCGCTTCAACGATTCTGGAAAGGTGCTTCTTGCCGATTGCTCTCGCCTTGCCGATGAACTCGGTGTCGAGTTCCAAACGAAGGTAAGATTCAGGCGTGTTTCTCTTTACGAAACCGAGATCTTGAGGCAAACCGTCGTTGTAGATAAGTCTACCGATCGTCGTCTTGATGATACCCGTCACTTCAAGCTTGCCCGTCTTTTCATTGCGACGAACTACTGCGCTCTTAATAGGCGCTTCGCCTTCCTTATTTTCAATCGGGCACACGTAAGGCAATTCCAAATCCTCGAACTTGCCTTCGGGAAGCTCTACCGTACGCTTGAGGTACATTTCATCCTGTTCGTGCGCGATCTTGTTTTGGTAAGCCAAAATCGCTTCGTTTTCGGACGAATATACGGGCGGGATATATACTTCGCCGTTTTCGTTGGGACGGCCTTGCTCGTCGTACTTGCCACCCTCTTCACAACGCTTGATCGTAAGGCAGTAAGCACCGATGATCATGTCTTGCGTGGGCGACATAACGGATTTACCGTCAGCGAGCTTCAAGATATTGTTCGCGGAAAGCATCAAGAATCTTGCTTCCGCTTGCGCTTCTACGCTCAAAGGAAGATGCACAGCCATTTGGTCACCGTCGAAGTCGGCGTTGAAAGGTCCGCAGACAAGGGGCGAAATCTTAATCGCTCTACCTTCGATAAGGACGGGTTCGAACGCTTGAATGGACAAACGGTGAAGGGTCGGAGCACGGTTCAAAAGTACGGGATGGTCTTTGATAACGTCTTCGAGAACGTTCCAAACCATATCCTTCGCCTTTTCTACTGCGCGCTTCGCCGTCTTGATGTTGTGGCATTGACCGCTTTCTACCAAACGCTTCATAATGAAGGGCTTGAAAAGCTCGATCGCCATTTCTTTGGGCAAACCGCATTGATAGATTTTGAGTTCAGGACCTACGACGATAACCGAACGACCGGAATAGTCTACACGTTTACCGAGCAAGTTCTGACGGAAACGGCCTTGCTTACCGCGAAGCATTGCGGAAAGGGATTTCAAGTCACGGTTGGAAGGGCCGCTAAGCGCCTTACCGCGACGGCCGTTGTCGATGAGCGCGTCCACCGCTTCCTGCAACATACGCTTTTCGTTCTTGATGATCATATCAGGCGCGCTGATTTCCATCATCTTCTTCAAACGGTTGTTACGGTTGATAACGCGGCGGTACAAATCGTTCAAATCCGACGTAGCGAATCTGCCGCCGTCGAGCTGTACCATAGGACGGATATCGGGGGGAATAACGGGAAGCACGGTCATGATCATCCATTCGGGGCGGTTGCCGCTCTTCCTGAACGATTCGATTACTTCAAGACGCTTAATCGCCTTGATCGCCTTTTGACCGGGACCCTTTTGGCTATTCGCCGATTCGTCCACTGCTTTTTTACATTCTTCGCTTTCCTTGTCAAGGTCGACAGCCATCAAAAGTTCACGGATCGATTCCGCGCCCATGCCGACTTTCAAGCCCGTGACGGAAGAATCGCCGTAGCGTTCTTCGATTTCGCGGAGCTGCTTATCGGTGATGACTTCCTTATAGGAAAGCTCGTTTACGCTACCCGGATCGAGAACGACGTAGGAAGCGAAATAGATAACTTGTTCCAATTGCTTCGGTCCCATATTGAGGAGAAGACCGATTTTAGAAGGTACGCCTTTGAAATACCAAATATGGGAAACGGGCGCTGCAAGCTCGATATGCCCCATTCTTTCACGGCGTACTCTCGAACGAGTGATTTCAACGCCGCACTTTTCGCAGGTGTGCCCCTTATATTTTACTCTCTTGTACTTACCGCAATGACATTCCCAATCCTTCATCGGCCCGAAGATCTTTTCGCAGAAAAGACCGTCTTTTTCGGGTTTTTGGGTGCGGTAGTTAATGGTTTCGGGCTTGGTTACTTCGCCGTACGACCATTCTCTGATTTTCTCGGGAGAAGCAATGCTGATTTGAATAGAATGAAAATCGTTTAATTCGTACATAGTATTACCTCCTTACTCCTCGTCGCCGAAAAGATCGTCCTCACCGTCGTCTTCAACGGTTTCAAACAGTTTGCCAAAATCGAAGGAATCGTCGTCTTCATCGTCGAAATCTTCATCGTCGTCCGATTCCGTGATGTTAAGACCGTCTTCATCATCGCCGTCGTCTTCGAAGATGGACTTGACGTCGAATTCGTCTTCTTCGTCCTCTTCGTCGTCCGTCGTGAAGTCGATTTCTTCGAGTTCTTCTTCTCTCAAGCTCGTCTTGCGGTTTGCCGAAACGTCGAGGTTGTCCTCTTCTTCCACTTCGCGGATGATGAGTTCGTCGCCCGATTCAGTGAGTACCTTCACGTCAAGCGCCAAGGATCTCAATTCTTTGAGCAATACCTTGAATGCTTCGGGAATACCCGGCTCGGAAATATTTTCACCGCGAACGATGGATTCGTACGTCTTAACACGGCCGTTCGTATCGTCCGACTTAACGGTGAGAATTTCTTGCAAAATGTGCGCCGCGCCGTAAGCTTCAAGCGCCCAAACTTCCATTTCACCGAAACGTTGGCCACCAAATTGCGCTTTACCGCCAAGAGGTTGCTGCGTAACGAGCGAATAAGGACCGATTGCACGCGCGTGAATCTTATCGTCAACAAGGTGGATCAGCTTAATCATATATTGAACGCCGATCGTGACGCGGTTTTCAAACGGTTCACCCGTTCTACCGTCGAATACTTGGAACTTACCGTCGACCTTGCCGTCGGGGTTCAACAAGTTGTTTTCACGGAACATAACTTCGAGGTCTTTTTCCGTTGCACCGTCGAATACGGGAGTCGCGATCTTCCAACCGAGCTGTTTACATACGTAGCCAAGATGCACTTCGAGTACCTGACCGATGTTCATACGGGAAGGAACGCCGAGGGGGTTGAGCAAGATTTGCAAAGGCGTACCGTCGGCAAGGAAAGGCATATCCGCTTGCGAAAGCACGCGGGAGATAACGCCCTTGTTACCGTGACGACCTGCCATCTTGTCACCGATTTGGATCTTACGTTTTTGCGCAATATATACTCTAACGAGCTTGTTAACGCCCGGCTCGAGTTCGTCTTTGTTTTCTCTCGTGAAGACTTTAACGTCTACGACTACGCCGCCTTCGCCGTGGGGTACTTTCAAAGACGTATCGCGTACTTCTCTCGATTTTTCACCGAAGATTGCACGGAGCAATCTTTCTTCCGGCGTGAGTTCCGCTTCGCCCTTCGGGGAAACCTTACCGACGAGAATGTCGCCGCTTTGGATTTCCGCACCGATACGGATGATACCGTCTTCGTCGAGATCTTTGAGCGCGTCGTCGCCTACGTTAGGAATGTCGCGCGTGATTTCTTCAGGACCAAGCTTCGTATCTCTCGCTTCCGTTTCGTATTCTTCGATGTGGATGGACGTGAACACGTCGTCCTGTACGAGTTTTTCGGAAAGCAAAATAGCGTCTTCGTAGTTGTAGCCTTCCCATTCCATATAACCGATGAGAATGTTCTTACCAAGGGCAAGTTCCCCGTTATTGGTGGAAGGACCGTCTGCAATGATTTCGTTCTTGAATACTCTATCCCCCGTCGAAACGATAGGTCTTTGGTTCAAGCACGTACCTGCGTTGGAGCGTTCAAATTTCTTCAAAGGATATTCGCGGATCGTGCCGTCGTCTTCCTTGATCTTGATCATATCGGACGAACAGGAAACGACTACGCCAGGTTCTTTCGCCGTAACGATTACGCCTGAGTATTTCGCGATTTCCCCTTCGATACCCGTCGCAACAATCGCCGATTCCGTCTTAAGAAGAGGAACTGCCTGACGTTGCATGTTCGAGCCCATGAGGGCACGGTTGGTATCGTCGTTTTCAAGGAAAGGAATAAGCGCCGCTGCGACGGAAACGAGCTGCTTGGGCGAAACGTCCATGTAGTCCATTTTTTCGCGAGGCATTTCCGTGATATCGTTTTGGTGACGGCAGCCTACGCGTTCGTTGAGGAAGTGCCCTTCTTCATCGAGCGGTTCGTTTGCCTGTGCAACGATATATCTATCTTCTTCGTCAGCCGTAAGATAGTCAACGTGGGTGGTAACGATACCCGTGTCCTTGTCCACTTTTCTGTACGGGCTCATGATGAAGCCAAATTCATTCACTTTCGCATACGTCGAAAGAGAGGTGATAAGACCGATGTTTTGACCTTCAGGCGTTTCAATAGGACACATACGGCCATAGTGCGTATGGTGAATGTCACGTACTTCGAAGGTAGCGCGGTCGCGGTTCAAACCGCCAGGGCCGAGCGCGGAGAGCTTACGCTTGTGCGTGAGTTCTGCAATCGGGTTCGTTTGATCCATGAATTGCGAGAGCTGCGAAGAGCCAAAGAATTCGCGGATAACTGCCGATACCGGTCTGATATTGATAAGAGCGGACGGCGTAACTTCCATAGGATCTTGCGTCGCCATTCTTTCTTTGATGAGTCTTTCGAGTCTTGCAATACCAATGCGGAGTTGACCTTGGAGCAATTCCCCTACCGAACGTACACGACGGTTGCCAAGGTGGTCGATATTATCGATCGTGCCGATGCCGTACTTCAAATCCAAGTTCGTGGAAATGGACGCTACGATATCGTCGATGGTTACATGCTTATGGCAAAGCTTGTCGATAAGCGGACGGAGTTCCTTCTTTTGTTCTTTCGTGGGAACGGGGTGTTCGCTGAAAAGAACTTCGTGGAATACCTTACAAGCCGCAACGAATCTACGACGGTTTTCACGGCGTTTTTCTCTGTTCTTCTTTTCTTCGGGCTTTTCGTCGGGTTCTTCCGGCTTATCGTGCGTATAGTAAAGCGCGTCGATTTCGTCGGTGTATTTTTCCGCTACTTCTTCTACCGTAAGCGATTGACATTCTTCCGCGATAAGCTTCGAGAACTTATAGGTGGGATAGAATACCGTGGGAAGAAGACCGAAGTCTTTCGCTCTTGCCGATACGGGAACGTCGGAGATTGCCGAAAAATCAACGGTGTTGTTCGCGATCATCTTATGACGGATTTCGCCGTCTTCGGGATCGTCTACGAGTACGTAAAGCTCGTTGACGCCGCAGTTTTGGATTTCACGAGCTTTCACTTCGGAAATCTTTTCGCCTGCTTCTGCAATAACTTCGCCCGTTTCAGGGTTGATAACCGCGTCGGCAACTCTTGCGCCTTCCAATCTGTACGCAAGGTTGAGCTTTTTATTGTACTTGTATCTGCCGACCTTTGCAATATCATAACGACGAGGGTCAAAGAAGGTATTGTAAAGGTGCGCTCTTACGGAATCTTCCGTAGGCGCTTCACCGGGACGAAGACGTCTGTAAAGTTCGTACAAACCGTCCGATTCGCTCTTCGCCGTATCCTTTGCAAGCGTAGCAGCGATAATCTTGTTTTCAGCAAACAAGTCTTCAATCGCGCGGTTCGAGCCAAAGCCCAACGCTCTCAAAAGTACCGTCACAGGCAATTTTTTCTTTCTGTCCACACGAACGAACAATGCGTCCTGCGCGTCCTGTTCGAGTTCGAGCCATGCGCCGCGGTTGGGCATAACCGTCGTTTCGAACATTTCTTTACCCGTCTTGTCCTTGCTCGACTTGTTGTAAACGCCGGGCGAACGAACGAGCTGGGATACGATAACACGTTCCGCACCGTTGATGATGAACGCGCCGTTTTCCGTCATAAGCGGAAGCTCGCCCATGTAAATCTCACGATCAAGCACTTCGTTCTTTACTTTGTTTACCAAACGAGTCTTAACGTAAAGAGGCAAGGAATACGTAGCGTCACGGGTACGGCATTCTTTTTCATCGTACTTGGGCTTGTCACCAAATCTGTGCTCCAAGAAATAGAGCTCGTAGTGGTCGGAATAGTCGGTAATCGGAGAGAAATCTTCGAATACTTCGCTAATCCCCTCTTCGATGAAGGTTTGATAGCTGTCCTTCTGGATTTCAACGAGATCGGGAATGTCGATTACTTCGTTGATCTTACCGAATTTTCTTCTTTCGGTTTTGCCATACTTGGAAATAGGTAAATCCATTCTTTTCAGTTGCTCCTTAAAAGTTTTTTAGGCGATCTACCGAGTATATCTTTTCATCGATAAAAATCGAAATTTTTGTCTTGGTTTGAAACATTTTTATCATTTTGCCTTATTTTTTCCCCATTTGCGCGAGTATATATAATATAGAAAGGAAAAAATCGACGAAAAACGACCGTTTTTTGCTATTTTTGACCGTTTTTTAACCGTTTTTTTACCCAAAAAAACGTCATCGCGCGACATTAGGGCATTATAAAGCATTATAATACATTATCTAATTATATCCCCCCGAAAAAAAGATGTCAAGCATTTTTTGAACTGTTTTTTATAAAAACTTGAAATTTCCGTTTTTTTGTGCTATAATTATCCACAAGAATGAAAAAATCCCCTATTTTTATTAGGAGTAGCTATGCGAATCGATAAATTTTTGAAAGTTTCCCGTATTTTGAAGCGGAGAACGGTCGCGCAAGAGGCTTGTACGGAAGAAAAAGTCGTCGTCAACGGCAGAGCTGCCAAGCCCGGCACGAAAATCAAAATCGGCGACGTGGTAGAAATCCACTACGCGACGGGCGTACTGAAATTCCGCGTTGTCAATATCAAAGAAACTGTGAAAAAGGAAGAAGCGTCTTCCCTTTACGAGGTGATAGTATGAGCAAAACAACCGTTTGCGCCGTCATTTGTGCGGCAGGAAAAGGTCTTCGCGCCGGCTTTGAAAAGAACAAGCTTTTGATTCCGTTTATGGGCTCGACCGTTTTGGAAAAGACTCTTTCCGCTTTCGATTTTCCCGCTATTGACGAAATTGTCGTCACCGCGTCGGAAAGCGATTATCAGGAAATTTCCGCGCTTTGCGAAAAATTCGATAGGACAAGCGTAGTGCTCGGCGGCGAGGACCGCTCGCACTCCGTCTATAACGCGCTCAAAGCCGCGCAATCGGATATCGTACTTATCCACGACGGGGCAAGGCCTTTCGTCCCGCGCGAAATTATTGAGAACTGTATTCAAAGCGTCAAAACGAGCGGTAGCGGCGTTTGCGCGGTGGAATGCAGAGACACGATCGCCGTTGTCAAAGACGGAAAGATTGTTTCCGTTCCTGCACGCGATACTTTGCGACAAATCCAAACGCCGCAGGGCTTTTACCGTGAGAATATTACGTACGCGTACGAGCGCGCGTTTGAAAGCGGTAAATCGGGCTACACGGACGATTCGTCGGTGTTTGCGGACTACTGCGGCGCGCCCCGTATTTGCATGGGCTCGCGCGAGAATATTAAAATGACCTACAAGGAAGATTTTGTAGACAACGCGGCGCGGTGCGGTTTCGGCGTCGACACCCACGCGTTTGGCAAAGATCAGGATTATATCGTGCTTGCAGGGGTGAAAATCCCTTCCCAAAGCGGACTGATTGCCCACAGCGACGGCGACGTACTCGTACACGCCGTTATGGATTCCCTGCTTTCGGCGGCGGGCTTGAAGGATATCGGGCATTATTTCCCCGACACGGACGAGAAATGGAAGAACGCCGATTCCATGAGGATGCTTGAAGCGGTGGTTGCATTGATTGCAAAGGAAGGCTACGCGGTAAAAAATCTTTCCGTTTCTATTCAAGCGGAAAAGCCCCGTTTGGCAAAATACATTGATGAAATGAAAAACAACCTTGCGCGCGTATTGAAGCTCGATCCGACGTCGGTGGGCGTAGCGGCAGGCACGAACGAAGGCTTGGGCTACGTAGGCGAAGGCAAAGGCATTACGGTAAACGCGTATGCGCTATTAAAAAGTGAATTGAACGCTTCGCGTTCGTGAATTGGCTTCGCCGTGAATTGACGGCAATAGCCGTCGTGAATTGCATTACTGTGTAATGCGTTGTGGAATTATTTATATATTTTTCCTTAACGAATTGCTTTCAGCGAAAGCAATTCAATTCACGAGAGCCAACGCGCAAACGGTAAGCCGTAAGGAATATTATGAAAAAAGAAAAACAACAAATTCTCTACTTCGAGAGTTTTTATTCCCCACAAACCTTTATTGAACACGCACACCACGCCCTTTGTAATGAAAAATACACTTATTTTTCTCACACCGAAAAAGGTTTTGTTTTTCAAATTGATGCTAACCATGGCGGCAAAGTTTACTTAGATTGCGAGGTTATTCCAAACGAAAATAGCGGTTCTATTATTTGTGGAAAAATCGTTTATGAACCTTGGAAGAATGGAAAAGAAACTATCGCTGAAAAAATACGCGGCGGTGTTATAATTTTCCTTATATCCGTTCTCCTATTTCCCCTTGTTATTTGGGTAGGAATCAGCAATCTAATTTCTCGTTTTTCAAAAAAAAGAAAGCTCACTCCGCACGAGAAAAAAGCAGTCAAATTTATGACGGAAAAGCTAAATTGCACCCATAAAACGAGCGAATAATTTTTTGTTTACTACGCCGTTAGCGTTGACCGCTATGCGGTAAAAGCGCAAGCGTAGCTTGCTTTTAATAAGGCTACTCTTTCGTGGGCTCTGCCCACTCTCGTTAGGGCTACTCGCCCTAATCCTCACGCAAGGACGTCACGCCCTTGACCCGTATCACAAAAAAGGAACTTTTCTATGGCAACCAAACAAAAAACACCGACAAGTCAATTCGTTTGCTCCTCTTGCGGCTACGTCGCGCCCAAATGGCTCGGCAGATGCCCCGATTGCGGTAGCTTTAATACCATGCAGGAAGAGCTTGTGCGCGTGGAAAATCCCACCGCAAAAAACGAATTACGCAGGGGCGTGTCCGAGATGAAAGCAAAAGCGCTCCCTTTGTCCAAGGTCGGCTATGAAAAATTCGATCGCGTAAAAAGCGGTATTTCGGAGTTCGATACCGTACTCGGCGGCGGCATTGTCCGCGGCTCGCTCGTCCTGCTTGGCGGCGATCCCGGGATCGGGAAATCCACCCTGCTCACCCAAGTTTCCGCGCACCTTGCGGCGGCACAAAACGAGCCCGTACTTTACGTTTCAGCAGAAGAAAGCTGTTCGCAGGTCAAAATGCGCTGCGAGCGCTTAGGACTCAATTCGGACAATTTGCTCCTGCTCAACGAAACCTGCTTGGAAGATATCGAAACGGCGCTTGGGGATTGTAAATTTGTCGTAATCGACTCCGTGCAAGCCATTTATACGGAAACGATGTCGTCCGCGGCTGGCTCGGTGGGACAAGTACGCGAATGCGCGTCCAAGCTGATGCGGATTGCAAAATCGCAAAATATCACCTTTTTTATTATCGGTCACGTGACCAAAGAAGGCGCGCTCGCAGGGCCGAAAGTGCTCGAACATATTATGGACACCGTGCTCTATTTCGAAGGGGAGCAAGAGGATAATTTCAAGCTCCTTCGCGCCGTGAAAAACCGTTTTGGCTCAGCGCAAGAGGTAGGCGTGTTCGAGATGACGGACAAAGGAATCAAGAGTGTGAGCGATTACGCCGAGATCTTTCTTTCCGATACGCGCGGACTTGCCGCAGGCTCGGCGGTCACGCCGTCGGAAAGCGGAAACCGTTGCATGAACGTAGAAATCCAAACGCTCATTTCCAAAACCCCTTACGGTCAGCCCCGCAGAATGAGCTTGGGCGTGGACTACAACAAGCTCGTCGTATTGATTGCGGTGCTGGAAAAGCGTTGCGGCATCCCCTTCTTTAATGCGGACGTCTATATCAATGCAATGGGCGGCATTAAGCTGAACGAGCCGTCCGTCGATCTTGCTATCTGCGCGGCGCTTGCGTCCGCGGCAAACGACGTGCCTATTGATAAGTACACCGCGCTCTTTGGCGAAGTGGGTTTGACGGGCGAAATTCGCCCTGTTTCCTTTGCGGATAAGCGAGTAAACGAGTGCATTAAAACGGGCTTCAAACGAGTAATTCTCCCCAAGAAAAATATGAAAGTCTGCGAAAAATACAAAGACCAAATCGAGCTGATTCCCGTGCAATACGTTGGGCAAATGATTAAGGCTTTAGCTTTGCGCGGAAACGAATAAAAACACGAATTAAGCCCCCGAAAACGTCCGTTTTCGGGGGCTTTTTTTATTATTCAACGCGTACATGCCCTATCCAAATACAAAAAACCGAGCCGTTAGGCTCGGTTTTTTATTCTTCCTATTTTCAAGGATTGATCGCGTGCATTTTTTGATGGAAAAGATCAAGCTTTCCTTTGCCGTCGAAATAGTCCTGCAAGAAGATATAGTCGCAATGCTTAATCTTCTCTACAAGCTCAACGCCCGTTGCTTTATACGTCTCAAGCATTTCGTCCGTTACGGAATCGTCACGGAAAAGCAAGTTGTTTACACTTCTGCCCACAATACCGTCGGAAACGAAAATGTCGTACGCACGGGAATAGAGCACCGATTGTTTTTCCGCAAACGCCGAAGTACCGTACCAAAGGTTCGTATAATAACGAATACCCAGCAAATCCAAAAGGGTGGGCATAATGTCCGCCGTGCAGGTGAACTTATCCACTGTAATCGGTTTGTTCGTGAACTCGGGGTTATCCTGACGCATTTGCTTTGCCAAGTCTTGGTCGTAAATGATAAAAGGTACTTTGAACAAGTCGGTGTAGTTCCCTTCCGTGTTCTTATACTTCTTAATATTCTTTACGTAGCCGCTTAATTGCTGATAGTACGCAGGGTGGTCGCCGAAAAGTGCGATAACCGTATTATCCAGCAAGCCCTTCTTTTCCAAATCGTCCATCATACAACCAATCGCCGCGTCGAATTCCATCGCCGTTTGCATATAGTTGTAAAGGATCATTTCGTCGTCATCATCCTCATTGGGCTGATAGTATTGCAAGAGCTTTTCACGGTGTTTTGCAAGGTTTTCACGTTCGTAGTATACACCGTGCATCGTGATCGTCGTAATGTAGGTATAGAAACGTTCGTTGGTGGGGAACATTTCTTCCTTACAAATTTCAATCATTTCACTATCGAGGTTACGCTGACCTTCTTCCATCCAGTTGTAGAAAATCTCTTCTCCGCCAGCCGCTTCAATTTCATTCGAATAGTCTTCCATATCGTACATATCCGTCAAGAACTCGAAACCGAAGCTCTCGTGTACGTCCATACGCTTATAGAAGGTCTTAAACCCGTTATGATAGGAACGGCATTGGATAGGTTCGGAAGAAAGCTCCTTCAAAAGATTCGGCATCGTATGCGGCATTTCGTTGTACGTATAATCGTAGTTGATATACGAGTCGGTAGGATACGAACCCATGATGCTGAGCGTTTCCGAAATGTCCGTCTTTTCACGGGAATGGAAGTTCGTCATCGAAATCCCTTGTTCGTAGAACTTGCTCAAGTTCGGATAAAGGATTTTCAAGGTTTCGGGCGAGATATCCAATTCGTTGGGGTTTCTCGCGTCACGCATGAACGCAAACCATTCGAGCGATTCCGCCAAAATAACGACGACGTTCTTGCCTTTGGAAACTCCAAAATATTCGGTAGGTTGAGAAATATATTTCTCGCTGCCGTCGCCGTAAATGAACGTTTCAATTTCTTCGTCGGGCATCGTACCGGGATCGTAGAACATCGCCCCGCCGAATTCGCCGATCGCGTTCCCGATCATACCGTACGCGGAGTAGGCACTTTCTACCTTACCGTTAATCATATCTTCATACTTATTCGTATTGCCAGGGAAATAGATTGCAAACGAGCCGCAAAGGATTGCAAGCCCCGAAACGCAAACCCCTATATGCCAAATAAACGATTTCTTGCCTTTCTTCGCCTGTTTATGATAGTAGGTTCTACGCATACCGTAAATGATATACAATACGCAAAAGAACAAACCCGAATAGAAGGTGATGAAGTTTACGGGTATGCTTTCCAAAATACCGAACGCGTCGTTTTTCAAGTTCAACATACCGAAATCGAAATATTGGTCGGTCATATCGAAAATAACCGAAAATACAAGGTCAACAATCGCTTGTCCAATCAAAAGGATTGAACCAATAACCAATCTTACGCGGTTGCTCTTGAAAAGAAATAAAATCCCGCAAATGAAGAGCAATAACCCCAGCGAAAGGAAAGGACGGGTCATAAACGGGTCCCCTTCTACGGCGTATACCGCTACCATTTCTATCCCAATCGCGAAGATGAAATACAATACGATTAAACTATTTTCTCTAATCCAATTCCAAACCTTGGATGCAAATTTACGCATATATCTTTGGTCTCCTTATTAAAGCGGTTAGAATATATAGATGAGCAATACCAAGCCCAACGTCTTGTTTCCGTTGCGTTTGGTCAAGAAGTAGATGAGGGTAAACGCCATGTAGAACAAAACGTAGGTCCACGCGAAACGTCCCATTCTGCAAAACGCGTCAAGCGCGCCGAAAATCATTAAGATAGCGCCGCTTACCAACCATGTGAGCCACGATTTTCCTTTATACTCCCTCGTAAGAACCTCTGCCATTCCATAGGACGCACGAATGAAGAACAAAATCCAAATACACTTAATAGCGTTACAAGCCCAAAGCGCAATTTGGCTATATAATTGGTGACCCGTTACCTTTTCACCGATATCGTAAATAGGCTTGACTTGGAATTCCGTTTGAAAACTGATAAGCAAAATACAGCTAACCGAAATGAGCGTCAATAAAAATACGTTCAACAAAGGCAAGGGCGGTGCTTTCGGCTTACGATTTTTCTTCCCTTTCACTTTTTGGGGCGGAAGCTTGTCTTCGTTTTCCTTCGCCT
This sequence comes from Clostridiales bacterium, assembly GCA_015071005.1. Lineage (GTDB taxonomy): Bacteria > Bacillota > Clostridia > Christensenellales > Borkfalkiaceae > Scatosoma. Next base: position 168,305 of record SVIG01000002.1, read on the forward strand.
TGACCCAAGCACGGAAGGTTTTATCCAAAGCCGGCTTCAATTCTTGTCCGCTACGCAAAGCTCTGCTAAGCGAGCGCTCTATATTGAGCCCATTGCGAATTTCCTCCTCTTCACATGCTTTGAAGTAAAACTCGATGAGAACAATCGTGAGAAGCTGCAACACCCAAAAAATACAGGTGAATACTCTTGCAAACATAGGACGCATTTGCCCGTAACCTACCCAGTCGAAATACGGCGCGATAGATTTCGTCAAAATCGGCGTGAAGACAATGCACGCAAAATACACCAAATACCGTATAAAATTCAATACAAATTTTTTTATCGTTTGTGCAGATTTTTCCATTTTTTCTCCATTTTTTTCTTTTTATAAAAGAAATAACGCAAAATTACCTATATTATTATACTGCTTTTTTAGCAATATTTCAAGTCAATTTATATAAAAATATTATTTTTTTATAAAAAATTTTATTGACACAAAAAAAACCGACTGTGCAACAGTCGGTTTTTTTACACGTTTTTATAACAATTCTTTAATAAGTTCGTCGCGATTTTTCATCGAAAAATAGGTTGGCGGAACGTCCAACATTGTCTTACATCCGTACACGCCCCCCTCGTTTAAGCGAAATACCGCTCTTGCACAAGCCACTAAAACGGACGCGGTAAACTCCGCGTTGGAGTCCAATTTCAAGGAATATTCAATGACGTGAGAATGTTCTTCGTTCAAGCCCGTCTTACCCGTGCGCACTACAACGCCGCCGTGGGGAAGTCCGCTATGCTTTTCCTTCATTTCTTCTGCGGAAATGAAATGCACCGTCGTGCGGTAGTCCGCAAAATAGTTGGGCATCGTCTTAATTTCTTGCTCGATACGCGCCAAATCCGCGCCCTCTTTCGCTACGACAAAGCATTCTCTTTCGTGCTTATCCGCCGTTGCCAAATGGGGATTTTCCCCATTTCTAACCGACTCCAAAGCCGCTTGCACGGGAATCGTATATTGCCGCGCGTCCGCAACCCCTTCAATCCGACGAATCGCGTCCGAATGGCCTTGGCTTACCCCCTTGCCCCAAAACGTATAATCTTTCCCTACGCTGAGCATAGAATTGGAGTAAAGTCTTGCCAAAGAGAACATACCAGGGTCCCAACCAGCAGAAACAAGTGCCGTCTTTTTCGCAGCCGCCGCCACCTTTTCCACGTTTTGTACGTGCATAGGAATGTTCGCGTGAGTATCAAAGCTATCCACGACGTTAAAGAGCGCCGTAAGTGCCGCCGTTTGCTTGGGCAAATCGGTCGCGCTGCCGCCACAAAGGATCATAACGTCGATTTGATCCTGCATTTTTTTCGCTTCTTCCACGGAATACACGGGCAATCCCGTCAACGTTTTTACCGTGGAAGGATCACGGCGCGTAAAAACGCCCACCGCCGTCAAATCGGGGTTTTGACGAATTGCCAGCTCTACCCCTCGTCCTAAATTACCGTAACCGTAAATACCGATACGAATACCCATAAACTTGCCTCTTATGCTTTACTTAATGTATATTATAGCATACGCTTTTACGTTTTTCAAGCGTTCATGAAGAAAAATTTTTGTCTTTTTGCTGATTATTTTTTATACCCGTCTTTCGTTTTACTTATACGTAAAAGGGACGGGCATTGCGCCCGTCCCTTTTCCTATATATTATATATATTAGTACATTTCAATATACGCGTCACGTTCCGCACCGACGGAAACGTACTTAATCTTGCAGCCGCAAGCTTCTTCCAAATACTTCACGTAGTCAAGCGCTTCTTTGGGCAAGTCTTCTACCTTACGGCAAGCGGAAATATCACAGTTCCACCCCTTCACCGTCTTGAATACGGGTTTGCAATCGTCCAAAACGTCAATGAACGGGAAGTCGTGAATGATTTCGCCGTTAAGCTCGTACGCTACGCACACTTCGATTTCTTCATAACCCGAAAGCACGTCCATTTTCGTGAGCGCGATTTCCGTAGCGCCTTGGCAACGGATCCCATAACGGGAAGCAACGATATCAAACGGACCTACGCGGCGGGGTCTACCCGTAGCCGCACCGTATTCGCCGCCGAGTTCACGGAGTTTTTCCGCCTTTTCCCCGAAATATTCCGCCGTAAAAGGACCTTCCCCTACGCAGGTGGAGTACGCTTTCATAATACCGATGGAGTTGTCGAGTTGGAGCTGGGGCACGCCTGCACCGATGGGTGCATACGCCGCAATCGTCGACGAGGACGACGTGTAAGGATGGATACCGAAATCGATATCGCGCATTGCGCCAAGCTGTGCTTCAAACATGATGTTTTTGCCCTGCGCGTTCGCGTTCGTCAAGTACATGCCTACGTCGCACACGAACGGAGCGAGCTTTTTGCCATATTCTTCAAAGTATGCAATCATGTCTTCCGTTTTCACCGCTTCCGCCTTATAACCGCCGACTACCGTCAAGTTTTTCCATTCCACGATGTCCGCTACTCTTGCATACAAACGCTCGGTGTTCAAAAGTTCGCCCATACGGAAAACCTTTTTGAAGAATTTATCCGCATACACGGGGCCGATACCGCGACGGGTCGAGCCGAATTTCTTGCCAGCAAGACGGTCTTCTTCCAAGCAGTCCATCAAAACGTGATAGGGCATGGTGATAACTGCACGGTCGGAAATTTTCAAGTTTTCAGGCGTGATTTTGATACCGCCTTCCTGCAATCTCGCGATTTCGCCGCAGAGGTGCTTGATATCGATAACCATACCAGGGCCCATAACGTTGACTACGTCTTCGCGCAAAATCCCCGAAGGAAGCAAGTTCAAAACGAACTTACCGCGTTCGTTGATAACGGTATGCCCTGCGTTGTTGCCGCCTTGATAACGGCAAACGACGTCAAACTTTTCGGAAAGAAGGTCTACCATTCTCCCCTTGCCTTCGTCACCCCAGTTGATACCGCAAATAGATGTAAGCATATAACTACGTTCTCCTTTCGATTTTTCCCATAAAAAACGAGCTTTTTCGCAACACCTTGCCAAAAAGCTCTCTTTCTTCTCGCTATGTTGCAACTAATTATACCGCTTTTTTACTCGCTTGTCAACTTAAACAGCCCCGATTAAAAAATTTCACGGAATTTTTTTCGAACTATTGACAAGTCGGCACAAAAGTAGTATTATAATATAGTTAATAGTAGTAATATGATAAGGAGGTAACGTATGTATTGTAGAGAATGCGGTGAAAAGCTCACCCTGCGTTTTTGCGAGAATGAAGGGCTTGTCCCCTACTGCTCGAAATGCGAATCGTATATGTTCCCTTTATTCCCGATTGCGGTATCCATGGTCGTGACGAATCGAGCGCAAGACAAGATTTTGCTCGCAAAACACGTGGACGATGACGATTATATTTTGTTCGCAGGATATATCAAAAAAGGCGAAAACGCGGAAAAGACGGTACCCAGAGAAATCAAGGAAGAGCTTGGTTTGGACGTAGTGAAAGCGAAATATACCTCTTCCCGTTTCCACGCCGTAAAGGATATCTTGATGCTGAACTTTATCGTTATCGTGGAAGAAAACAAACCCATTAAGCTTGCGGAAGAAGAAATTTCCGAAGCGCGTTGGTGTACGCCCGAAGAAGCGGTACAGCTGATTCGCAAAGGCACGACGGCGGAGTATTTCTTGCATAACGCAATCCGCGAATTAAAGAAGAAAATTTAACTTTATCGCAAACCAAAGCGAGGGCTATCAAATGATAGCCCTCGCTTTTTTCGATTTTTTGCAGAAAAAACTCTTGCAATACCCCGAATATTTTTGCTCACGCCGTTGACTTTTTTGACGGTTTTTGTTACAATATAAAAGATAATATCAAAAACGGAGTGCTTATGAATAAAATCGGGTTTGACAACAAACAATATCTTTCGTTGCAATCGGAAAAAATCCAAGAACGCATCGACGCGTTCGGGGACAAGCTCTATCTCGAATTCGGCGGTAAGCTTTTCGACGATTACCACGCGTCGAGAGTATTGCCCGGTTTTGAGCCCGACAGTAAGATTAAAATGCTCTTAAAGCTGAAATCGATCGCGGAAATCCTCGTCGTTATCAGCGCCAACGATATTATCAAAAATAAGTATAGAAGCGATCTTGGGATCACCTACGACGCGGACGTTATCCGCTTGATCGATATTTTCAAGAGCAAAGGCTTGTACGTAGGCAGCGTGGTGATGACCATGTATCAATCCCAGCCCGCCGTGGACGGCTTTATTAAACGTTTGAATAATCTTGGCATCACCGTTTACAAGCACTATGCAATCGAGGGGTACCCTTCCGACGTAGCGAAAATCGTTAGCGAAGAAGGCTACGGTCAAAACGAGTACGTACCCACCACGCGCAGACTTGTGATTGTCACCGCGCCCGGTCCCGGTAGCGGAAAAATGGCGACTTGCCTTTCCCAGCTCTATCACGAAAATCAACGGGGCGTCAAGGCAGGGTACGCGAAATTCGAGACCTTCCCCATTTGGAATCTCCCCCTTTCCCACCCCGTCAACGTAGCCTACGAAGCGGCTACCGCCGATCTCAACGACGTCAATATGATCGATCCGCACCATTTGGAAGCGTACGGCTCTTTGGCGGTCAACTACAACCGCGACGTGGAAATTTTCCCCGTCGTATCGGCAATGCTCGAAAAGATTTTGGGGTACTCCCCCTACAAATCCCCGACGGATATGGGGGTTAACATGGCAGGCTTTTGCATCGTGGACGACGAAGCGTGCAAAGCTTCGAGCAAGGACGAAATTATTCGCCGCTACTACGCCGCACTTTGCGACGCGAAAAAAGGCAGAATCTCAAAAGAAGTGGTTGCCAAGCTCGAGCTTTTGATGAGCAAACTCGGCATTTCCAGCGAGAATAGAAAAACGGTGGCGGCGGCTTTGAAAAAATCGGAATTGACGGACACGCCGTCCGTGGCAATCGAGCTCAACGACGGACGCATCGTCACGGGTAAAACGGGCGAGCTGCTCGGCGCAAGCGCCGCTTGTCTTCTCAACGCCTTAAAGGAACTCGGCGGCATCGACGATAAAAAGGAACTCATTTCCCCCACCATTATTGAACCCATTCAACGCTTGAAGGTCAAGCACATGGGCTCTGTCAACCCCCGTTTGCATACGGACGAAGTGCTGATGGCGCTTGCCATTTGCGCGGTGAACGATCCGAAAGCGAAAAAGGCGATGGCGCAATTGGAAAAACTGAAAAATTGCGAAGTACACTCCACAGTTATGCTTGCCCATGTGGACGAGCGAACCTTCAAATCACTCGGTATGCACTTGACCTGCGAACCGCAACGCCAAGTGGTTGTAAGCGAACAAGTATAATAAAACGTATATAAAAAACGCCCCCGAAGCTTTCCGCTTCGGGGGCGTTGCTTACGCACTTTTATTGCACGATAATTTCACAGTTTACACCTGCGTAATCAACGGTCACTTTGCCCGCTTTTAAGCCTGTAATCTTCACCGTTGGATAAGATTCATAATTGGGTTCTATGCTTACAATCGTTTCGTCCGAAACTTGCCAAATGGGGGGAATATCAATACCCCAGCTCATATTCTTTTGCACCATTTCTATCGTGGATAAACGCGTGATTTTATCACACGCCTTGATTACGTTGAAATAGCTCTCTTCTTCCAACGTCAATAAAAGCCAGCCCCCATTTACTTCTTCGACGGATTTGAGCGCAACGTCAGGGAAGGAGTCTACGTCGTATTGTCCTTCCTTTGCAGGCTTTACGAAAAAGCTGTCAAAAGCAAAGGGTTGAACGTAATAATCAATATTCCCCATTAAAGTTAATTGCAATGTTTCCCCGACGGAAATGGTATCTTTTTCCTTTTCGATTCGTCGCGTATCCACCGTTTCAAAAGGCAGGTCACGCGCGGCGGAAGCGTGGTTTATCCTTTCGTCTTGCTCTAAAAGGTGAATAAATTCTTTTTGCGTTGTACTCCCATTATCGTCCAAAACGAAAAGAAGGGACAACGGCGTCCACTCGTTCACGTTCTTATCCGCCACGTAAACTTTTTCAAAGGACAACGAGGCAAACGCATCTTCTATATCTTGCAAAATATCCTTTTCGTACCCTGCCTTTACGTAGGCATATACCGCGTTTTCGTTCGTCCACAGCAAATCGTCTTCTTGGTGTTGGCTTTCCTTGCTTTTCCCGCATCCGCAAAAAAGAAAACAGCCCATAGCGAGCATAAGAATGATTCGAAAAATAAGATTACATTTTTTTCTCATACTATTTTCCCCGATCCTTAATTTAAAAAAATAATACACGCCTTTGCGCATTTTCTACTATATATACCGCTTTTTTTCTCACTTTTTCCCACTATTTATTAAAATAATAGCACATTTTTTAATAAAGTCAATATCCTTTTTCATAGCAACGCCCCCGAAGCTTTCCGCTTCGGGGGCGCAATTTTTTCATGTTTTATTCGGGAAGCTTCATATCCCCTTTCTTAATCCATTTCCATTTTCTCATAAGCTCGGAAATTAGGAAATTCAAAACCGCAGGCAAAACGATCATCAAAAGAATAATACCCAAGCCGCCGACAAATCCACTCGTATTTTCAAACAAATCAAATACGCCGACAAGTCCGCTCGTACCCATACCGCCGCCCGACGCGCCGCATTTGAGCTTGAAAAGACAGGTGGACAACGGCCCACAAATCGCACTCGATAAAATCATCGGGAGCATAATAATCGGTTTTTTCATCACGTTCGGGATTTGCAGCATACTCGTGCCGATTCCCTGCGAAACCAAACCGCTGACGCCGTTTTCCCTAAAACTTGCTACGGCAAACCCGATCATGTGACACGCGCAACCGACCGTCGCCGCGCCGCCTGCAAGCAGCATCGCGTTTTCGTTCCCTGCCGACACCTGCGTAGCTACCGCTACCCAAATCGCCGCAGACGAGGTAGGCAGGGTCAAAAGTATGCCCATTACAACGGCAATGACAATCCCCATGACAAAGGGCGTAATCTCCGTCGCAACCGCAATCCAATCGCCGAATTTATTGACAAGCTCGATAAACGGATAGGAAACGAATACGCCGCCAAAGGCAAGCAACAGCGTGCCAAGCGGCACAAGCAAAATGTCTAATTTCGTCTTCCCTGCATACAAACCCACGATTTCCACGACGAGCATTGTCGTCACGTACGCACCAATCGGATTCCCAGGCAACGCCTTCGTACCCATAAGCGTTGTAATTGCGGCAAAACCGCCGCCGCTCGGCATAAGCTGATCCGCCCAAGCACCGATAAAGCCAGCCACCGCCGCCGAAAAGACAAGCAATTTATGTTTGCCAAGTGCGTGCGCAATCCCAACGCCAATCCCTGCGCCCATCAACACTTTCGCAAGATTCGCAATCCCCGTCAAGTTTTCCCCGACGTAGTTGTCCCCGATTAAATCGGCGATTTGCGCCAAAATCGTGCCCGCAATCAACGTGACGAAAAGCCCCTGCGCCATGCCAGAAAACGCCGTAATAAACCAGCGCTTGGGCAGCGACTTCAAATATCCAAATACTTTTGAGCCTTTTTTATTTTCCGTGCTCATAAAAACACTCCTTTTGTTAGGATATTTTTATTATAGCACACCCATTCGATAAAAAGCAAGCGATTTCACGCAAATCGATAAAAATTTATCCATTCGATAAATTTTACCGAACGAGGGGTAAAATGATGGAAATCCCCCGTCCTGCGCAAAGGCAGGACGGGGGATTTTTAACACTTCGGCTTTGAGCTTATTTTCTTTCAAAGCTATCGCAACAGGTGCAGCAATCCGCCGCGCTGTTGCAGGTGTTGCCGACGTGAATTTTTCTCAAAGTACAATAGTCGCCTGCGCGATTGTACTTACATTCGGTCACGCCGCAACCGATAGAAGTGTTGACATCCGAGCATTTTTCGTTCATCATAATCATATTCCTCCTTCAAAGGTAAAGATAGTATAAGCAATTTTTCAAAAGAATATTGACAATTTTGAAAATTTACGCTACAATATAGCTGTAAAAATTAGGAAACGGATTTTTTCGTTTCAAAAAGGAGACTGGATATGAAAGTTATTTTAACGGCGGACGTAAAAGGCACAGGCAAAAAAGGCGACGTTATCGAAGTGGCGGACGGCTACGGCAAAAATTTCCTTGTGAAGAAAGGCCTTGCAAAAATTGCAACGGCAAGCACCGTACACGAAGCACAGCAAAAAAAAGAATCGGCGGCTTTCCACAAAGCGGAAGAAGTGAAGGCGCTCAAAGAGCTTGCGGCAAAGCTTGACGGGCAAAAGGTAGTCGTCAAGATCAAAACGGGCGAAAACGGAAAGCTTTTCGGTTCGGTGACCGCACAACACGTAGCGGCGGCGCTTGCCGATATGGGTTTTGACATCGATAAAAAGAAAATTAAGATGGATTCCGTAAAAGCACTCGGCGTGATTTCGGCGGAAATTCGTTTAATGGAAGGCGTTTCTTCGAAAATTACCGTTTCTATTGAAGCATTGTAAGCAATTACCGCTTTGCGAGTGTACTCGCAAAGCGGTTTTTTCAAAAGTGCGCGGTTATTTTTGATTCAACTGCTTGCAGTCGAATCAAAAATGTGCTACAATAGGTCTTGGGTAAATCAGGAAAAAGGATTTATATATTATATGGAAGAAAAAGAAACACTTACGACGGTGGAAGAAAACGGAACAAGCTTTTTGCCGCCAAAAATCACAAAAGAAAATATTGATCCCCTTGCGGGCACGAAAAAAAGCGTCGCTCTCTATTGGGTAAAGGCGGTGGTTTTCACCCTGCTTTCTTCTCTACTCGTGGCGATTGCGGCGTATAGCTTGATTGCGCCGAACAACTTCACCATCGGCGGCATTAGCGGCATCGCGATTCTCATCAACGTCGCCTCTAACGACAAGATTCCGCAAAGTTTATTGGTTATCGCCTTAAACTCTCCCTTGATTTTGCTTTCGTTTTTCTTTGTGAAACGAAGATTTGCCGTCTTGACTACGCTCAATACGGCGATGCAGTCGGTTTGGCTTTTAATTTTGGAGAAGATTATTCCCGATTTTAAGATCATTTTCCCTGGCGGCTATATGCCCGACGGCGTCACCCTTGTCGGCGGCGAAGCGTCCAAGCTTTTTGCTGCAGTCGCGGCGGGTATTTGTATCGGCTCGGCGATCGTGCTTGCGTTCAAGGTCGGCGGCAGCACGGGCGGCGCGGATATTCTTGCCGTCATGATTCAAAAGAAAATTGCAGCAGGCTCGATCGCGTGGATTCTTTTTGCTATTAACTGCTTTGTTATCGGCGTGTCGGTGTTCATCCTGCCCTGTAACGCGGAAAAGAGCGATCCCCTTTACTACGGCGCTCTCTTTATGCCCGTCGTGCTTTCCGCTTTGGAATCGTACATAGAAAGCAAGACGAACGAATCGATGACCAACGGCTTTACGTCGGCAGTCGAGTTCCGCATCATCACGGAAAAGCCCGATGAAATGGCGGCGGCACTCATGAAGGAATTGAGCCGCGGCGTAACCTCTGTTCCTGCAAAAGGCATGTACACGAAAGAAGAACGTTCTATGCTCGTTTGCGTCGTTAGCAAACGCCAAATCGCGACGGTACGCCGTATCACAAAGGAAATCGATCCCGACTCCTTTGCGGTAATGAGCAAGGTGTCGCAAGTGCTCGGTTTGGGCTTCTATACGCAAGAATTATAAACAATTAACAAAACTTATGCAAAAACCGCTCTACCCCTTTATTTACAAGGGATAGGCGGTTTTTTTGTATGCAGAAGATAAAAAACTAAAATTTTTGCAAAAAAGTTCAAAAAAAACTTGAAAAATCAAGTGTTTTTACTCATAGGGACAAAAAGTGAACACTGGGCAAAATTCGATACGGTTTAGATGGGTTCAAGTAAAAAAGTCATTACGGAAAGAATGCCGTAATGACTTTTTTCTACTATAATAAACCAATTTTTTCAACAATTTTTATGATTCAATAAGTGCGATATATCGTATTTCTTTGGTTTTCAATTTACCGCGCTACTTTCTCATCAGCCGATGATTGCTGCTTTGTATAAGCAGCTCCACGCGGTCTTTCTTCCACCGCAATTTTTTCTCCTTATCATAAAGTATTGTTTTTGTATTTTTCTTAAAACTCTAACCGAATGTAATGCCGTTTTTCTTCGTTCGCTTTTAATATAGGCTTTTCAAAGTCTTCCATATTGATTGCGTTCGGCGCAAACTGCGGTTCTAACGCCACGCCCCCTCTATCAGCAAGCTTTTCCGCGTTTCTCGTTTCTTCCCCGCCTGCGCCCGTATACATTTGCATTGCAGGCATAATTCGAGCTTGCAGCACCCGTATCCAAAATATTGTTGTATTTATACTTTACCTCATTATACAAGGAAAGAATATTTTCACGGTTCGGACCTTGTCCGTAGAACACCCCTTCGTAAACCGCGCGCAACAATTCGTCTTGCGTCATATACCCATTCCCGTCATACAGCAATATAATTATAACAATCTATGTTTTATTTATAAATTATATAAAAATGTAAATAAAATCAACCATAAAAACCGTTACTATAACTCCATATTTGTATACTAAGTGTAAATGAAAACTCATTTTTTTAGCGGTATCGCCATTTTATCTCTAACACATTTTAGATTTTGTCAAACGTTTTGTTATCCTCGCGCACAAGTCGGTTAAGCGCGTCGTATTGATAACGGATAGCAAGCTCACCGTTTTCATATACCTTTTCGATATTACCCATCTCATCATAAGCATATAGAATGTTGTCGTTGATTTGATAAGTACCGTTCGTTTTATCCCCAAACCAAACCGTGCTCGGCATATTTGTTGCGTGGTCGCTAACTTTACGGTAAGAGATATTTTCTTCCCCAACCTTGACGTTGTTGATATAAAGAGATTTATCAAAAAGTGTCCCTATGGACAAAAAACCTTGAAAAATCAAGTGTTTTTACTCATAGGGACAAAAAGTGAACACTGGGCAAAATTCGATACGGTTGAGATGGGTTCAAGTAAAAAAGTCATTACGGAAAGAATGCCGTAATGACTTTTTTCTACTATAATAAACCCATTTTTTTCAACAATTTTTATGATTCAATAACTGCGATATATCGTATTTCTTTAGTTTTTAATTTACCACGCTAATTAATCGTCAGCCGATGGTCGCTGCTTTGTATAAGCAGCTCCGCGCGGTTCTTCTTCCACCGCAATTTATTTATCTCCTTATTATAAAGTACATTCTTTTATATAAGTCGCCCTTATGAAGAGCTCCGACAGCTCGCTCGGAAAGGAGCAAAAGATTGGCAACGCTAACAAAAATCAAATACGCAAATCAAACCGACCATCTCCCCTCGCGAATGAAAGCCGTTATCAACTATTGTCTTAATCCCGAGAAAACGAACACGGATGAAAACGCACATGCAGTCAGCGGTCAAAACTGCACACCGAAATTTGCCTACCGAGAATTCATGGCAAACAAAGCCGTGTGGAATAAGGAAAAAGGTTTATGTTTTCGGCACTACGTGCAATCCTTTCATCCCGATGAAAAGATAACACCCGACCAAGCGAACGAAATCGGTTTAGAATTTGCCAAGCGCACGTGGCCTGGCTACGGCGTACTCGTCGCAACGCACAGCGACAGAGATCACATTCACAATCACTTTGTTATCGACACGGTGCATACGGAAACGGGAAAGAAACTCCACGAGAACAAACAGAACATGCAACGGCTTCGAAAAATCAACGACGAACTCTGCGCAGAACATCATCTTTCTGTACTCACACCTTACGAGAACGGAGAAACAAAATCCATCTCGTCAAGAGAGTACCGCTCGGGAGTAAAACGAGAGAGTTGGAAATTCCGTTTACGCGCCTCTATCAAATACGCAATGGAGCGTTGCGGTACGCAAGAAGAATTTATTTTACGAATGAAGAATATGGGCTACGGCGTTCGCTGGGAGCGCGGTAGAAAAAATATAACTTACACTTGTTTCAAAGAACCCAAATACAAAAACGGAGCTTACCGCAAATGCAATGACGATAAGCTCTCGGACGAAAAATATTTAAAGGAGGTAATGGAAGATGAGTTCAGACAAAGGCAAGAAATTCTCGCTGGACGAGATGACGGACATGTACGAACCAAACGAAGAAGAAACGCAAAACGAGATACCCATGGTCTTGTTGACGGAAGAAGAATGGAACTCCCTGATAGCGACGCTGGGTCAAATGCAAGCGCTGACGGACGAGATGGAAATGCACAGCCGCAGGTTCTTTTCGAGGACGGAAACGGCGTTGAATCAGGTAGAGAACTCAGTCAGCGGACTGAACACAGAGATGCGCGGACACATCAGGAATCTACAAGAGCAGACGGACAAAGCCTTTCGGCAAACGCAAGCGGAGTACGCAAAACAGGTTGGGAAGCTGAACGAGGAATATACTTCTCTGGTACAGCGAACGGACAAACGAGAAAAGGCAATGTTTTGGACAAGCCTACTCTGCTCTCTGTTCCCTCTCGCACTGGTATTCTTCTGGCTGGCACTGCAGGGTTAATCTCAACCATGGGTACGGGCAATGACGGAAAAACACCCGAAGAGCGAGAAGCGGAAGAACGAGCAAGAGAAGCTAGCGAAAACCTTGCAGCAGCAGTTGCTCTCACCGCCGTCGGTATATCACTCGCACTCAAAAAAGAGCATACAGAAGAAGATAATTCAGAAGACCCCACCCACGAAAACGACAACGAACAAACAATGAGTTTATAAGGAGAACACTATGGATGAAGGGAAAGAATATCTCTCAACAGAAAGAATGGGCGCTTACTATCCCGAAAAGGCAGTCGTTAAGAAATCAGAGAACGGTGTGACAAGAGCCCTCTACCGCGACTCCTGCTATACGATTGATGACGTTAATTATACTCGCGAACGCATTATGATTATCAAGGGCAAACGATTTATTATCTCCTCTGTATTTCCTGTTGAAAGCACTTTGACCGCTACGGATAAAATGCTTGAATTAATAGATGCGGATATGAATAAAAAATAAACGTTATTCAATTTTTTACTTCTTTCCGCTGGACTTCGGCAAACCGATGTGATATGCTTGGTGTACCGTATCGGCTTGCCCGCATAATAAGGAGGATGCATATAAATGACAAGCCAAAAACTGAATATACTCTATGGGAGATTGAGTCAAGAGGATGCTCGCGCAGGCGATTCCAACAGTATCATCAATCAAAGATTATTGCTTGAAAAGTACGCAAAAGACAACGGCTTTCAGAACACGATATTCCTTGCGGACGACGGTTATTCGGGAACAAACTTTGACCGTCCCTCATGGAAGAAAATCGAGGAAATGATTGAACGAGGCGAAGTCGAAACCTTAATTGTGAAAGACCTCTCCAGGCTCGGACGAGAATACCTACAGGTTGGATACTATACCGAATTGTATTTCCCGAGAATGGGCGTTCGCTTCATAGCCGTCAACGACGGCGTTGACTCGCTGATTGAAAGCAGTAACGATTTCAGTCCTATACGAAATTGGGCAAATGAGCTTCACGCAAAAGATTCGAGTAAGAAGGTCCGAGCCGTAAAAAAGCTTCAGGCAGAACGCGGTGAACGTCTTGGCGGTCGACCGCCTTACGGTTATAAAAAGGTCGATAAGAATAGTAAGGATATCGTCCCCGACGAGGAATCCGCAGCTGTTGTAAAACGCATATTCGCTATGTGCATAGCGGGCAAAGGGCCTAATCAGATTGCTCGTATTCTGAGCAACGAAAAGATTTATAATCCAACCAACTATTATTATCACGCATTCGGAAAATCACACAAGCAGTTGGACACTACTCATCCGTATCATTGGACAGGGGGCACGATAACCGCGATTCTTGATAATATGGTCTACCTTGGTCACACTATAGGATTACGACATACTACGATATCCTATAAAAACAAAACAAAAATCGTTCGTCCCGATAACGAATGCATTATTGTAAAAAATACGCACCCTGCATTGGTGACAAAAGAACAGTGGAATATCGTTCAGGATTTGAGAAAGCAAAAAAAGCGTGTACCAAAGCAAATGAAAGAACCGAACATCTTTTCTGGAATCACTTTCTGCGCCGATTGCGGAAGGTCGATGGTATTGCACCGAGCACGCACAATGAAAAAAACTAATTATAATTTCAAATGCTATACCTACGGAAAGCGTGGCAGAGCTGAATGTACGCCACACCATATCCGAGAGGAAGAACTCTATGAAATTATACTGGATGACTTACGGAGAGTAACGCATATAGCAAGAATGAAGGAACGACAGTTTGCGGAGTACATCAATTGCAAAAACAGCGTGAAACTGCGCCGAGAGATAACCGCCCTTCAACGAGAAGTCGATGCCATGCGTAAACGCCGTGAAGAGCTGACAACATTGTTCAAACGGTTATACGAGGATAACGTGCTTGGACGAATTACCAACGAGCAGTTTCGACTCCTCTCTGGCGATTATAATGCCGAGCAGAATGAATTGGATGAAGCAATATCGAAGAAAAAAGAAGGACTCGAAAAACTCAAGTCCTCTGCCGACAATGTCAATGCTTTCATAGAAAAAGCTAAAAAGTACAAAAGTATTGACACGCTAACACCCGAAATTGTAAGATTGTTTATTGCGAGGATTGAGGTCGGTGAGCGGACCAAAAAATATTCAAGATATTCCACTCAAAAAATTCGAATTGTCTACCGTGACATTGGAGAATGGGACAAGTTAGCGGAAACCGAAGAAAAACCGACTCACTACTCCGAAGTAATCTCAAAAACAGCATAAAACACAAAATATATAGCAAAGGCGAAGAGCCTTTGACCTTCGCCTTTGCTATTAGTTGAAAACCACCTGTCAAAAAGTGTCCCTATGAACAAAAATAGAAGGATTTTAGCGATTTTTTTTCTTTTTTAGTATTGACAAACGTATAAACTTGCGATATAATAGAAATACTTAAAGATAATTCCAAGTTTTTAAGGAAAAAAATTATTAAAGGGGATATCTCTATATGAACAAAGGCGAATTGATTAAAGCAATGGTAGAAAAAACTGGTTTCTCTCAAAAAGACGCAGCAGCGGCTTACGAAGCATTCGTAGCTTCCGTTACCGACGCATTGAAAGCTGGCGAAAAGGTACAACTCGTTGGTTTTGGTACGTTTGAAGTAAAAGACGTAGCGGCTAAGACGGGCATCAACCCTAAGACGGGCGCTTCCGTTGCTATTCCTGCTTGCAAGAAACCCGTTATGAAATTCGGTAAAGCTTACAAAGACAGCTTCAACAACTAATCTACAAGCTTATAAAAGCCGAGGCGAATGCCTCGGCTTTTTTCTTTTACTATTTGTACTACCAACCTATTAACGCGTGTTTATGATAAAACTCCGCCCTGCTTTTTGCAGGGCGGAGTTTTCTACGCTTTATTTTCTATCCGCGAAATAATCGATCTTCATCGCTTTCTTAACGTCCGCGAGCGTTTCCGCCGCGACTGCTTGCGCTTTCTTGCTCCCTTCGTACAAGATATCCCAAATCGCAGGCAAATCTTTTGCGAGTTCTTCTCTACGCGTGCGAATCGGCTCTAACGTTTCTTGCATAACCGCGTTTAAGAATTTCTTAACCTTCATATCGCCAAGCCCACCGCGCTCGTAATGCGCTTTTAATTCGTCCAAATTCGCATACTCGGGTAAATAACGCTCGAAATGCTCGGGCTTGGAAAACGCGTCTAAATAAATGAACGTCGGGTTGTTCTTCGTGTCGCCGGGGTCGGTCACTTTAATATGGTTGGGGTCGGTATACATACCCATAACCTTACGTTTGATTTCGTCCGCGCTGTCCGAAAGATAAATACAATTCCCCAAAGACTTACTCATTTTCGCCATACCGTCCGTGCCGGGCAAACGCAAGCAGGACTTGTTTTCAGGCAACACAGCCTTCGGCTCGATGAGCGTTTCGCCATACAAGTTATTAAAGCTTCTTACAATCTCTCTTGCCTGTTCGAGCATGGGGAGTTGGTCTTCGCCAACGGGTACCGTGTCCGCCTTGAACGCCGTAATGTCCGCCGTTTGCGAGACGGGATAGGTCAAAAAGCCCATCGGAATCGAGCTTTCGAAATTGCGAAGCTTGAGTTCCGTTTTTACCGTCGGATTGCGTTCCAAACGTGAGAGCGTAACAAGGTTCATATAATAGAAAGTCAACTCTGTCAATTCCGCCACGTGCGACTGAATAAAGATGGTCGATTTTTTCGGATCGAGTCCGCAAGCGAGATAATCAAGCGCGACTTCCGTGATATTCGCGCGCACTTTATCGGGATTGTCGAAATTATCCGTGAGCGCTTGTGCGTCCGCGATCATAATATAGATTTTTTCAAATTTGCCGCTGTTTTGCATTTCCACACGGCGGCGCAAAGAGCCTACGTAATGCCCGATATGCAATTTCCCCGTAGGTCTATCGCCCGTTAAAATAACGTTTTTCATACTGTTCACCTTTCCTAATCTTTGCGTACTCCTCATCGTATAAGCAGCGTGGTTTTTGAGCATACTGCGAATATGAAAAGAAACTACGTATATTTGATTGCTTTTTTATTCGTTTTGACTATGTTTCTCGTGCTTTGGGAGGACCGTGTACGCGTTCAACACGCCACCACCCCCTTTTATCAATCGAGGATCTTACGCCGAAAACCTTATTTCGCGCCGTAAGTATTACGGTAATTGTACATCGCGGGAAGATGCTCCTTCCCGTCGATAACACCCGTTTCAATCGCTTCGATAATATCGTCCATCGTCACGACGGAGTATACGTCGATGCCGAATTCCTTTTTCGCTTCCGCCACCGCTGAAAGTTCGCTCGTCAAGCCCTTTTCCTTACGGTCTACGGAAATAATCATCCCTACGACTTCCACTTTTGCCGCCGCCTCAAGCTTAGGCAAAATTTCACGAAGGGCTTTACCCGACGTCATTACGTCTTCGATAATGATCACTTTCTCGCCGTCAACAAGCTGTTTCCCTACGAAAAGACCGCCTTCGCCGTGGTCTTTTACTTCTTTTCTATCGAAACAATAGTTCATTTCCTTTTCATAGTCGTGATAGAGCGCGATTGCCGTTGCAACGGAGAGCGGAATCCCCTTATACGCAGGGCCGACAAGCGTTTCCGCATCCAAACCGTTTTCGTGAATGCAAGCCGCGTAGTATTGACCGAGCTTCGCAAGCTGTTTCCCCGTTTTGTAGTTGCCCGTATTGATGAAATAGGGTGCGAGTCTACCGCTTTTTAAGGTAAATTCGCCGAATTTCAATACGCCGTTTTGTACCATAAAACGGATAAACTCCTGTTTGTACGTATATTCCATAATCTATCTCCTAAAAACTTATTTTCCGTTGAGTTGTAAAGTGCCCGTAAGCTCGCTAACGCTCGCTACGCCGTGCTTATCGCACCACGCGTTTAAGCCGTCGATAATCTTAGGCATTGCGTAGGGATCGGTGAAGTTTGCCGTGCCCACCTGCACCGCCGCCGCGCCTGCCATTAAAAACTCGATCGCGTCTTCCGCGCAAGTGATACCGCCCATACCGATTACGGGGATTTTTACCGCTTGTGCCGCTTCGTAGGTCATACGCACCGCCACCGCTTTCACACCTGCACCCGATACGCCGCCCGTATTGTTCGCAATAATCGGTCTGCGCTTTTCAATGTCGATTGCCATACCCGTAAGAGTATTGATAAGGGAAATGCAGTCCGCGCCCCCTCTTTCCGCCGCTTTTGCGTTCGCCGCGATGCTTTCTACGTTCGGGGAAAGCTTGACAATCAACGGCGTTTTTGTCAAAGCGCTCTTTGCCACGCGCGTGACTTCTTCTACCGTTTCGGGCTTAATCCCAAACGCCATACCGCCGCTCTTTACGTTGGGGCAGGAAATATTCAGCTCGATCATATCCACCAAGCCGTCCAACCGCGCGCAAATTTTATGATAATCGTCAAGCGTTTTGCCTGCAACGTTCGCAATCACGACCGTACCCGTCGATTTCAGCCATTCCAAATCGTTCTTGATGAAATGCTCCACGCCCGGGTTTTGTAAGCCGACGGCGTTCAAAATCACGCCGCGCGATTCCGCGATACGGGGCACGGGGTTGCCAAGACGGGGCTCGTTCGTCAAACCCTTCGTCGACACGCCGCCGATTTTGCCGATATCGTAAAGCTCGTTGAACTCACGCCCAAAGCCGTACGTACCCGAAGCCGCAATCACGGGATTCTTGAAATTTACGCCACAAATATTGACCGATAAATTCGCCATAATTTTTCTTTCCTTTGCGAGTCTTGTCGCGTCTATTAAAAAAGGTTAGTCGATTATAAAACTACTTCCTTCGCGTCGAATACAGGTCCGTCTTTACATACGCGCGCGTGTTTGCCGTTTGTCGTTTCGCATACGCAAACAAGGCAAGCGCCGATGCCGCACCCCATTCTCTCTTCCAAAGAAACGTAGCATTTCAAGCCTTCCTTTTCCACCACTTCTTTAAGCGCGCGCAGCATGGGCGTAGGGCCGCACGCAAGCACGACGTCGGGGCGATTCCCCTTTTCCAAATCAAGAGCAAACGCTTGCACGGCGTTCATTTTTTCGCCGTAACTCCCATCGTCCGTCACACCGACGAAACGAGTCGCTCTTTGGAATTCTTCCACGCCGCAAACGGCGTCTTTATTGCGATAACCGATATATGCGGAAATAATTTTCTCTCCGTAATACTGCCGCAAAACGGAAATGAGCGGAAACACACCCACACCGCCGCCAACGAGCGCGATTTTCTTTTCATCTTCTTCGACGTAGAACCCGTTTCCAAGCGGCATCAATACGTTTAATTTCGTACCTGCCCCCAACGTTTTAAGCTTTTGCGTGCCTTCGCCCTTGATTTGATAGCAGAAGGTCACTTCCCGATCTTCCACTTTACAAATGGCGATCGGACGGCGCAAAAGATGCGTGCCACCGACGGAAATATTCCCAAATTGACCGCAACGCACCGAAATATCTTCGTCCAACGCAAACGTGACCGCATAGATATTCTCCGCGATTTTTTCGTTTTTGACAATCGTCGCAATATAATCTTTCATAAGCTTACTCCTTTAAGGGTATAACCGCTTAATATTCACACTTTTTACGTCTTACAATCAACCTTGCATTTTTCCGATTACGTTCGAAAGGTCTTTTTGCATAGCCACGCACGCCGCGCGCGCCGCGTCGTAGTACGTGCCGCCGTTTTTCTTGTACGCGCACAAGATACCGCGCGAGTTGTTGACAACGCCGCCCAAGCCGTTCTTGCCAAAACAGCTTTTCAGCATTTCCGCATTCCCGCCTTGCGCACCGTATCCAGGGATCAAGAAAAACGTGTGATTCATCGTTTCGCGAAGTCTTGCCGCTTCCGTAGGATGAGTCGCTCCGACTACCGCGCCAACCGCCGAATAGCCGTATTTTCCGATCGTGCTTTCCCCCCATTTTTCCACCAAACCGCCTACGTATTCGTACATGGGTACGCCGTTTTCCAAAACCATATTTTGAATTTCCGCGCCCGACGGATTGGACGTCTTGACCAAAACGAAAATCCCCTTATCGTTCTTTTCGCATTGTTCCACGAAGGGCAAAATGCCGTCCGATCCAAGATAACCGTTTACCGTCACGTAGTCGGACGGAAAAGCTTGCAAGGTGTTTTCATTGACCTGCGTTTCTCCAAGGAACGCCTTTGCATAGCAGGACGCCGTCGAGCCGATGTCGTTGCGCTTTGCGTCCGCGATAACCACAAGCCCCTTTGCCGCCGCATATTTAAGCGTTTCATAGTACGCCTTCATACCTGCCGTACCGTACATTTCATAGTACGCGATTTGCACCTTTACGGACGGTACGATATCGTACACGTTATCGATGATTTTTTTATTGAATTCGAGCACCCTTTCCGCAACGTCGTCGAAGGTTTTTGCGCCGAGCTTCATCTCGTCGGGAAGATAGTCGAATAAGGTATCCAACCCCACGCAAGTGGGGTTTTGCATCGCAATAATGCCGTCAATGAGTTTATCGGTGATCATATTTCTGCTCCTTTTTACGCTTGATACTTGATTTCGCCGTCGACGATCGTGTACTTCACAACGCCGTCCAAAACGTAGCCGCCAAACGGGCTATTCTTGCCCTTGCTGACAAACTTTTCGGGCTCTACCGTCCACTTTTCGTCCAAGTCCGCAATCATAAGATCGGCTACGCCGCCTTCCTTGATCTCGCCGCCGTCGAGCTTCAAAATCCTCGCAGGTGCGGCGGACATTCTATCCGCAATTTCGTTCAAGGTAAGGACGCCTGCCTTATAAAGGTAGGTAATTGCGAACCCAAACGACGTTTCAATGCCGCTAATCCCAAACGCCGCTTGATAGTATTCGACGTTTTTATCGTCTGCGTGATGGGGAGCGTGATCGGTGACGATACAATCGAGCGTACCGTCCTTCAAGCCTTCCAAAATCGCTTGCTTGTCAATCTCTTCGCGAATGGGCGGATTGACCTTTGTATTCGTATCGTAGGTACGGATAATTTCGTCCGTTGCCGCAAAATAGTGCGGACAGGTCTCCGCCGTGACCTTAACGCCCGCTTGCTTTGCGCTACGGATCATTCTCACACCGCTGTACGTCGAAACATGGCAAATATGCACGGGCGCGTTAAGCGTTTCCGCAAGGGAAATTTCACGCGCGATGATGACGTCTTCCGCCGCACGAGGAATACCGCGCAACCCAACCAGGGTCGAGCTGAAACCTTCGTGTACCACGCCGCCGTCTACAAGATCCTTATCTTCGCAATGACAAAGACAAGTGATATCAAAGCCCTTTGCGTACTCCATCGCAAGGCGCATAAGGCGGGCGTTTTTCACCGCTACGCCGTCGTCGGAAATTGCCACCGCGCCAGCCTTTTTCATGCCTGCGATCGCCGCCATTTCTTCCCCTTTCGAGCCTTTCGTGATTGCACCGATGGGATGAATTTTACAAAGGTTTACTTCCTTTGCTCTCGCCTTAATGTAGGTGACGACTACCTTGTTATCCGTGACGGGGTTAGTATTCGGCATACAGCAAATCTGCGTAAAACCGCCCTTTACCGCCGCCTTGGAACCGCTTTCAATATCTTCCTTTTTCTCAAAACCCGGTTCACGCAAATGCACGTGCATATCGATAAGACCGGGAAAAACGTGTTTTCCGCTCGCGTCAATTTCTTGCGTACCGTTGGCAGGGATACACTCCGCAATCTTCACAATACGGCCGTTCTCTACGAGAATATCCTTCTTTTCTACGGAGTTTTTCAAAACCACGTTGCCGTTTCTAATAATCATACCTTCACTCCTTTACGCCTTATTCGCGTCATGCAAAAGACACAGCGCCGCCATTCTCACCGCTACCCCCGAAAGGACTTGGTCTTCAATATGGCTTCTCTCGTGATCGATTACGCCGCTCGAAAGCTCCACGCCGCGGTTTACGGGGCCAGGGTGCAGGATAATCGCGTTCGGCTTCGCACATTCCAAGATTTTTTCGTCTACGCCGTAGTTTGCCGCGTACTCGCCAAGCGAAGGGAAGTTCCCCGCCTGCTGACGTTCGAGCTGAATTCGTAAACCCATGACGACGTCCGCACCGTCAAGCGCTTCTTCGCGCGATTTGCAAAGCTTTGCGCCGAGCCGATCGATCCCGACGGGGATGAGCGTTTCAGGGGCGAACATCGATACTTCCGCGCCCATCGTTTTCAAACCGAACAAGTTCGATTTCGCTACGCGCGAGTGCTTGATGTCCCCTAAAATGGCTACCTTTAAGCCTTTAAGCGAACCGAAAACTTCACGCATCGTAAGCATATCGAGAAGGGCTTGCGTGGGGTGCTCGTTCACGCCGTCGCCGGCGTTGAGTACGCTCGCTTTCACCGTCTTGGCAAGAAGATGGGGCGCGCCGCCCATTTGATGACGAATGATAATAAACTCGTTCCGCTGTGCGTCGAGCGTTTTGCCCGTATCAATCAGCGTTTCCCCCTTGGCAACGGAAGAACTGCTCGCCGCGATGTTGATCGCGGTCGCGCCGAGATACTTCGCCGCCTGCTCGAAGCTTGTCCGCGTTCTCGTACTGTTTTCATAGAAGAGAATGGTCACGGTCTTGCCGTCTAAATAACGCATTTTTTTCTCGCCGCGCTTAATGCGGTTCTTGAATTCCTGCGCAAGATCGAGAATTTCCGTGATCTCGGACGCCGACACGTCGATGAGTCCCAACAAATCTTTTCTTTTGAGCATACCCTACTCCTTTTTGGTTCGCTATTATTTGCGGTTTTGCGGACTTTTCCCAAACAAAATTTACCTTTCTTGGGGCAATTTCACCCCAAAATCCGCTAGCGTAATTATACCACTTTTTTTTGACGTTGTAAAGGGTTCAAAAGCATCTTTTTTCGCTTTTGAACCCTTTTTATTAAAAATCAATAGATTTTTACTAACTTGAACCCAACCTTATCGCAGGAAGCGAGAATATACTCCACGCCGCCGCGCTCGCTTTTGAGAGGACAGTACGCCGCACCGTGGATATGCCCAAACACCGCTTTATCCACCTTCCGTTCTTCAAAAAGCGCGGTGAACAGGGTGCTTTCCTGCTTCATTCCAAACGGGGGAAAATGGGTCATAACAATCAACGCATCCCCTTCTTCGCGCAATTTTTCCGCATCGTTTAACGCCAATCTGAAACGCTCGGCTTCCCGCCTATAAAGCTTTTCGTCCTGCTCCGTATAGTCGGCACTTCCAGGACAAGTCCAACCGCGCGAGCCTGCAATCACGAAATTATCCAGCTTGATTGCGTCCGTTTGTAAGAAATAAAAGCTCTCGTTGGGCGCGCTATCGCGAAGTTTGGTGATTCCATTCCACCAATAATCGTGGTTGCCGCGAATAAAGACCTTCTTCCCCGGCAAATCGGCAAGCGTTTGCAAATCGACGAGCGCGTCGGAAAGTTTCATCGCCCAGCTGATATCCCCTGAAATCAGCACGATATCGTCGGGGGCGACCTTTTCCAACCAGTCCGATTTAATTTTTTCGAAATGCCCTTCCCAGTTGCCGCCGAAAATATCCATCGGCTTATCGGCGGTGTTCGATAAGTGCAAATCGCTAATCGCATAAATATTCATAAGAATATTATACCCGTTTTCCTTGGTTTTGTCAAGACTTTCCATGCAAAAACGACGGCTTTCGCCGTCGCCTTCACTTATTTACAAGGACAATTTTTCGATTGCGGATACAAAGGCAATTCAAAGAACCCTGCGCACACCTCTTGCGAATACTCCTGCGCGGGCGGAAGCGCGCAATAGCCGTAGGAAGGAATGAGAATTTCCACGGGCATAGCAATCTTCAAAATCACCGTCGCGCAAAGACTCGCGATAAAGCCTTGCGAAGTGGGATCGTACGTACCGTCGGGCGCGACTACGCTCACCACCGCGCGGAGCGTAAAAGGCATAATGGACGGGGCAGGTACGTAAAGAAGCACGTCAACGGGAATGGAAACGTTCGCCGTCGCACTACCGTCCACGCCGTTCGCATCGGTATACAAAACCTCTACGGGAATGGACACGGTCGCTTGTACGCGAGCGCAACGTTTATCCACTTGACGGTCGATATTCAAGTTCGACACCGTCGCGTCGCTCGTCGTGGAACGCGCGGATACAAAGGTCAAAGGATATGTAGGATTGGCAGGGGTCAAGTTTGTAAGCACAAGCGTATAGTTCTCGATTTGGCTTTGTTTAATTGCCGCGTCGAAGATTTTTTCCACCTGCACGCACACCTTTTCCGTGATGCCGTTCATCGGATTGCCCGTGATTGCGCCAGGGCATTTATCCGATTGAAAATTGGAATAAAAGGACATAATTTACCTCCTGTTACGAATAAATCCGAAAAGGCGGTTTTGCCCGTTTTTCGGTTGTTCGCGTAATCATTACTTACTGTATTTTATGCGACCTTTCCCCTTTTTGTTCCACTACAAAATCGCGCGCATACCCAAATAAAATATCCTCGCGCCGTTCTTTTTGATAAAACCTTCTTCGCTACCGCAAAGCAAACTCGGGGTGTCCCCTTCCTTCACCGTATACGCGTCGCCGCGCTCTGTCGGTATTGACAAAATCTTCCCCACGGGCGGCGGCGAATCCAAGCCGTTTTCGCGCGCCAAAACGCGCGGCGACACCGAAAAATACTCCGCAATTTCTTCGAGCGTTTGCCCGTCTTTTACTTGATAATATCTTCTTTGCAACGTTTTCAACATCGCTATTATTCTATGCTCGAAATAGAATAATATGCCCGTTCTTTTTTTGGCGGCTCGTCCATACAATAATAGCATGAAAAAGACCGTCTACACCAACGCAACCATTGTCACAGCTCTTTCCGTCGCCACGCGCGGACTTGGCTTTTTATACCGCATTGTTTTATCCCGTTTTATCGGCGCGGAAGGCTTGGGCTTGTACCAAGTCGCCTTTTCTTTATTCGGACTTTTTGCCACCATCGGCGCAGGCGGTATCCCCATCACCGTTTCTCGTATGATTACCAAAGCCAAAGCGCAAAAAGACCCTTACGCGGAAAAACAAACCGTCAGCGCAGGGCTAATCCTTTGCCTACTTTTAAGCCTTCCGACCGCCTTCCTTTTCGGTTTTTTAGGACACAAATTTACCTTCCTTTTTACCGATAAACGCACCTTTAAGGTCTTTCAAATTTTAATTGTAGGACTCGTTTTTGCAAGCGTCTACGCCGTACTTCGAGGGAGCTTTTGGGGGAATAAAGAGTTCCTCACGCCGTCCATTTTAGAAACCGCGGAAGAAGCGTTGATGGTAATTATCGGCGTAATGCTCCTGCAAAACGTATCTTCACCCGTTGACGGCGCGCAAAAAGCGGCGTGGGCGGTCACCCTTTCTTGCTGTATTGTATGTATCGCCGCGCTCCTTTTCTTTTTCAATAAGGGCGGCGCGCTTTGCGCACCTAAAAACACCCTAAAACCCCTTTTCAACGCGACCCTGCCCATCACGTCCGTCCGAGCGGGCGGTTCACTCGTGAACTCCGCAATCGCCGTTTTACTCCCTGCCATGCTGATTAAAGCAGGGCTCAACGAAACGCAAGCGCTCAAACTTTTCGGAATTGTGTCGGGTATGGTGATTCCCGTTTTGTTTATGCCCTCCACGCTAATCGGCTCGCTCGCGCTCGTGCTCGTACCTGAGCTTGCAGAAGACTATTACAAAAGCAATCAAGCGCGGTTGCGCAAAAATATCTTACGCGGCCTCAAATTTTCCGTTATCGTTGCTTGTAGCCTAATCCCCCTGCTCTTTTCCGTCGGCGGCGACGTTGGAAAAATTGCTTTTTCCAACGCCACGGCAGGAAAAATTATTGAAAAATCCTGTATACTTCTTTTACCAATGAGCGTCACGATGATTTCGACGTCCATTCTCAACTCTCTCGGCTTTGAAAAGCAAACCTTTCTCTATTATTTTCTCGGCGCGGCAGCGCTCCTGCTTTGCATTTTAATTTTACCGCAATATTTCGGGGCGTACGCCTACTGCATCGGTTTGGGCGCAAGCTTTTCGATAAATGCGGTTTGCAATCTTGTTTTGCTGTGGAAAAAAGGCTTACTTTTTGAAAAAGGACGGGGGCAGGTATGGATTCAACAGTTTTTACCCACTCTTTTGCTTACCATTCCCATCTGTTTTTTAGGGCGGCGTTTGGCGAATCTCTGCAAACAATTTTTCGGCGAGCCGCTCGCCACAATTCTCACCGCGCTTATCGTATTGTCCCTATCCCTACTTCTGCTTTTGGTGCGCAAGCTTTTCAAACGCAGACCGACTATGAAAAACCGATAAAATCAATTCTTTTCTTTTTTTCCTTGAAAAAGCGTAAATTTTGTACGAAAAATTTTGTCGCTCCCTTGACTTTCGCCCAAGAATAGAGTACAATAGATAAGGAAACAAAAAAACAAGGAGTGACTTATGGCTTACAAAACAAGAGATTGGCGCAATTCTATGCGCGTAACGTTGGACTACAACAACATGACGGAAAAATTCCTTGGCAAACAAGGCTTTACCGATCGTGAACTTTCTTCCTATAACGCAAAAGCAAGCGCGGCGTTTAAGTACGTGAAGGAAAATCGCGGTAAAGACGAATTGTATATGGGTTGGACGGAGCTTCCCTACAACCAAAAAGAAATCGTGGACGATATTCTCAAAACCGCGCGCGACGTAAGAAAGAAATTCCAATATTTCGTCGTTCTCGGCATCGGCGGCAGCGCACTCGGCCCTATCATGGCGTTCAATGCGCTTTGTCATTTGCATTATAACGACTTGCCTAAGTCCAAGAGAAAGGGCCCGAAATTCTACGTAGAAGACAACGTAGACCCCGTCAGAATGCGGGATTTACTCGACGTAATCGAGCCGGAAAAGACCTGCTTTAACGTAATTTCCAAATCGGGCGCGACAAGCGAAACGATGACGCAGTA
Source organism: Clostridiales bacterium (assembly GCA_015071005.1). Taxonomy (GTDB): domain Bacteria; phylum Bacillota; class Clostridia; order Christensenellales; family Borkfalkiaceae; genus Scatosoma. The sequence continues at coordinate 194,819 of SVIG01000002.1, forward strand.
CTTAATTATTCTCGATCTTTTGACGAAAGCGGGCGTGAACGTGAAAGACAACGTTATCTTCACAACGGACGCAAACCGCGGCAACTTAAAAAAGATTTCCGACGAATGCGGCGGTATCAAGAGCTACGTGCTTCCCGACGGCGTTGGCGGTAGATTCTCGCAGCTTTGCCCCGTTGGTTTACTTCCCGCGGCGGTACTCGGCATCGACATCGTAGGTCTTTTGGCGGGTGCGGCGTACATGGACGGCGTTTGCAACAAACCCGCTATGCGCAAAAACCCTGCGTTGATGTCGGCTGTCCTTCAAGTAGCCGCGATGGAACAAGGCAAAAACGTCGGCGTTATGATGCCCTACTCGGATAACTTGAAATTCCTTGCCGATTGGTATTGTCAGCTTTGGGCGGAATCGCTCGGCAAAAACGTCACTCTTGACGGTAAGCCCTGCAACGTCGGTCAAACGCCCGTAAAATCGCTCGGCGTCACCGACCAACACTCGCAAGTGCAGCTTTATACGGAAGGTCCTTACGATAAGGTAGTCACCTTCCTTTCCCTTAAAAAATATGCTTGTGAAATGCCCATTCCCCACGGCTGTGAGAACATTCCCGACGTGGCGTTCTTGGGCGGACACACGATGGAAGAACTTATCCAAGCGGAAAACGCAGCGACGGCGTACGCGCTCACCAAAGCAGGCAGAATGAACTACACCCTTTGGATTCCCGAGCTCAACGCGTTTACCCTTGGTCAGCTCTTGTTCTTGTTCGAATTGCAAACGGCGTACGCAGGCGCGATGCTGAATATCGACACCTTCAATCAGCCGGGCGTTGAAGAAGGCAAGAAAGCGACCTTCGCCCTTCTTGGTAAAGCAGGCTACGCAGAAAAGAAGAAGGAACTCGATTCCCTTCCTGCTAAAGACGAAAACTGCATTATTTAACCAAACGAAAAAATAGCCGAAAGCGAAAACGCTTTCGGCTGGTTTTTTATTTAACATAATTCTTGCTCCAACTCCGCAAAAAGTGGACAGTCAAAAAACTCCACCAACGAAACGTTTAATCCGTCGCAAAGCATTTTCAAGGTGACAATCCCAGGATTCTTACTTTTTCCGTATAAAATATTTTTCACGGAAGATCTCGCAACCCCCGAATCCGTTGCAAGCTTGTTAATCGTAATCTTTTTGCGCTCACATAATTCCATTATCCTCTCTTTTACAGCTTCATAAACTCCCATATTTTTCTCCTTTATAAAAAATATAGGCTAATTATAGCCCATTTCACTTGACATTATGGGCTATATATGATACTATTGTGCCGTAGATTCTCTACAAATATACATTAGGAGTGTTTTTACTATGGCAAACAGAATTAGAAAGGTTTCAACGCAAAAAGAATTTGAAAAAATGATAGACGAATTTATTACGATGGGCTATCAAGTAGAATCGCAAGGCGAAGACAACGCGCGCGTTGTAAAAAAAGCGCCTAAAACGCAACACGCATTGGTTGCACTTCTCACAATTTGGTGGACGCTTGGTATCGGGAACTTGATTTATGCTATGATGCCCGCAAAAAACGAAGATGAAGTTCTTATTAAAATTGAAAAAGACTAAGTTTTGAAAACCGCCGCGGAAATCCGCGGCGGTTTTTTCGTTTTTGCGTATAAGTAAAGCCAAGTTTGTCAATACTTTCCTTACAAAACCGAGAAGAACGGAACGCCGTTTCCTTACATATATTATAGTAAGGAGTTTGTTTTGTTTTTCCAAAAGAGGTAAGGTATGCTGAACGTAAAACGCGGTGAACTGTATTACGCCGATCTCTCCCCCGTCGTGGGGAGCGAACAAGGGGGGATTCGCCCCATTTTAATTGTACAAAACGACGTGGGGAATAAGTATTCCCCCACCATTATCGCCGCCGCGGTCACGAGCAAAATCAACAAAGCCAAGCTCCCCACCCACATTGAAATACCGTCTGCCTACGGGCTCGCGAAAGACAGCGTGATCTTGCTCGAACAAATCCGCACTCTGGATAAGCGCCGTCTAAAAGAGCGTATCGGCGAGCTACCACCTTCCACTATGGTAAAGGTCAACCGCGCCATTTTAATCAGCTTGGGATTTCCCGTGACACAATAAATCGCATATTTATTCCTAAAACTCCAAAAACAGTCAATTTTTGCCTTTAACGATTCCGTATAATGGGGAAAAACTGTTTTTGGAGATTTTTTATGCGCATTAGAAAGAAACTCGATTTTTCACGTTTGTTTCTATATATACTCTTAGGGCTTTGCTCCCTATTTTTGCGGCACGTTGGGGATCACGACGAGCCCTTTTCCCTAGCCCTTGCTTATGGAATTGCAAGCGCGGGACTCTCCCCGCTTATTGCGGGTATTTTTTACGTATTCCCCTATCTTATCTTACCATTCAACGCGCACCTGCCCACTCTATTGCTCGTTTTTTGGCAGGGATTTTTGCTGTGGATAGGGTTTGTAATTCAAAGCAAACTTCCTTACGAAAAAACAAAACGGACGGGCTTTTTTACACAATTCACCCTCGCCGTTTCTTTGAGCCTCTACGTTGGCTTTGGCGTAAGCCCAAACTATGCCCTTCCTTTTTTGCCTGACCAAGCCCCTTCCCCTTACGTACAAAAAACCATCGTTGCCGCCGCGACGTTTCTGCTTTCCGCGATTTTTTCCGTTGCCCTCAAAGCCTTGCTGAAAAAATCTCTGCGTTGCAGACTCCGCCCCGACGAACTACTATTTAGCGCCCTTCTCTTTATTCTAGTAGGGCTTGGTTTACACCGTTTTTTGGGTTTCAACGCGTACATGGGTATCGCGATTTTCCTTTTACTCCTGTTTTCGCACGTCACAAAGGACGCCACCGCGCTTTTATGCGCGTTCATTTTATCCGTGCCGCCCTTTATCGCAGGAAACCCAGTCACGGAAAAATTCTTTTTAATCGGCGTATTCATCGTTCTATTTTCAAAAGCAGGCAGGGCAGCGATTGCCTGCGCTGCGCTCACCGCCTTTTTCCTCTACGGCTATTTTGACGGACTATACACATACCCTTCGAATATGCTTGTTAGCACGCTTTTATCCGTCTTAATCCCCACGTTGCTCTTTATTTTATTGCCCACCCCTTTCACACGCGCGTTAGAAAACAAGCTCGTTTTTTACCGAGAAAAACATCTCTCGCGGATTGCCATTAACCGAAACCGCGCCGCCGTTGGGGAAAAGCTTTTTGAAATTTCTGCAGTTTTTCGGGAAATCGAATACACCTTTTCCGCGCTTGGGGATACGACGGCGGAAGATAACGCACGCGCGCATATCCGTGCGCGCGTACTCGCCGAGTCCTGTAAAAACTGTCCTTCTTATTCCAACTGTCAAAAACAAAACGCCGTTGCCGACTTGGACAAGCTTATTGAAGTGGGTTGCTTAAAGGGCAAGACAAACTTGATTGATATCCCGAGCGCGCTCGCAAAGATTTGTATCAATCAAAGCGGCGTTCTTTACGCCGTCAATCGCCACATCGGCGACTATCGAAAATACCTTACCGAAATGGAAAACGCCGCTTGCGGCAGGGCACTACTTGCCAAGCAAGCGCAAGGGATTAGCGAGATCTTGAAAACGCTCGCATTAGAACAAAGCGAACCGCTAAAAATTTACTCGGAAAAGGAACGCCTACTTAACATCGCCCTACTCTCGGCAGGGATTATTTGCTCGGAAGTACTCGTCTATGGGGACGAAGAAAATTTCACCTTATCCCTTGTCACCTTTGGCAAAGCGGACGTAAAAAAAATCGCGCAGCTTGCAAGTCAGCTTTTCGGCGTGGAAATGATTATTTCCGAAAAAATTGCCTTAAACGACGATAAATTTTGCTGTATTTTGCGCAAAAAACCTGTTTTTGACGCGGCGTTTGGCGTGACAAGCGTGAAAAAAAGCGGTTCTTCGGCGAGCGGAGATTCCCATTCCGTCATCAAAATCGACGAGCGAAAATTTATGGTCGCGCTTGCGGACGGTATGGGCAGCGGCGAATACGCGAAACGGGTTTCCGAAAATACCGTGTCTCTTTTAGAAAGCTTTTACCGTGCAAAAATGCCGTCCGAGCTTGTCCTTTCCACCGTCAACAAACTGCTCACCTTTAATAAGGAAGAACGCTTTGCCTGCGTGGACCTTGCGATTGTCGATTTGGACAACGGCAATGCGGATATTGTCAAAATCGGCTCTCCGCTCGGCTTTATTTTATCGGGAAATACCGTTAAGGTACTCGAAAGTGCTTCCTTGCCGCTCGGGATTTTGGAATCCCTGCGCCCCGACGCCAATTCCTACGTACTTTTGGAAAACGACGTCTTGCTCTTTTTAAGCGACGGCGTAGTGGACGCGTTTGGCTCGGCGACCGATTTATACGAGCATTTGCGCGCGCTTCCTATTGGGAATCCGCAACAGCTCACCGACGGACTTCTTCAAGCCGCGTTGCGTATCCAAAACGGCGTAGCCAAAGACGATATGACCGCCGTTGCCGTGCGGCTTTTCCGCAACCGCGTAGCTTGAAATGAAAAAACACGCTCGTTTTGCAACGAGCGTGTTCTTATTTGTTTTTAGGAATTATTCTTCCGTCTTTTCTTCTTCAACGGGAGCTTCTTCCACAGGTGCTTCTTCTACAGGAGCTTCGTCTACGGGAGCTTCTTCCGCTTGCGCTTGTTTCGCAGCTTCAGCAAGTGCGCGCTTTTCAGCAGCCTTTGCCATTCTTGCGTCTTTACGAGCTTGCGCTTTCATTTCTTTCGTGATAACGCGCGTAGCTTCGATTTGCGCTCTCATTTCTTGAGGTGTAGGAGGAACGAATGCCGCGCCTTCTGCGTTTTCTTCGATTACTTCGTAGTTTTCATCTCTTTCAAGCAAGGATGCTTCCGTTTCACCGTCGAAGAGGTGGATGTGGTTTGCGTCGAATGCGAGCTCTACAACTTCCTTCAATGCAACGTCTGCACGGCTGGAAATCTTCGCGATCATTTGCGTGGAGCTGTCGATAATCGAGCTTTCTTTGTCTTCGTGATCAAGTTCGCAGTAGATTTGCGTTTCAGCACCGAGTTTTTCGATAACTTCGATACGTGCGCTTACAACCGTTTCAGGGGAAGAAGCGATGAACATTTGATCTTGGTGAATATCTTCGGGACGAACGCCGAGCGTTACGGTCTTACCCGTATCAAGGTATTCGTTTACGTTCTTAATTCTTGCCGCAACTTTTGCAGGAAGAAGGATCTTGTTGTTGCCGGTGAAGCTAACGTAGATTTTGCCGTTCTCGCCGGAAACAAGGGTCGATTCCTTGAAGAAGTTCATTTGAGGCGTACCGATGAAGCTTGCAACGAAAAGGTTGATAGGATAATCGTACAAGTTTTGAGGGGTATCTACTTGTTGCATGAAACCGTCTTTCATAACAACGATTCTCGTACCCATCGTCATAGCTTCGATTTGGTCGTGCGTAACGTAGATGAACGTCGTAGCAAGACGGGAGTGAAGCTTGGAGATTTCCGTTCTCATCGAAGCACGAAGCTTTGCGTCCAAGTTGGACAAAGGTTCGTCGAGAAGGAATACCTTGGGTTCACGAACGATCGTACGACCGAGCGCAACACGTTGTCTTTGACCACCGGAAAGTGCCTTCGGTTTTCTGGAAAGGTAATCGGTGATACCAAGGATTTCAGCCGCAGCTTTAACCTTTTGGTCGATAATTTCCTTGGGTACTTTACGAAGTTTCAAACCGAACGCCATGTTGTCATAAACGGACATGTGGGGATAGAGCGCGTAGTTCTGGAATACCATCGCGATGTCTCTGTCTTTGGGAACAACGTCGTTTACGAGTTTGCCGTCGATGTAAAGTTCACCGCCGGAGATTTCTTCCAAACCTGCGATCATACGAAGCGTCGTAGATTTACCGCAACCGGAAGGACCTACCAATACGATGAATTCCTTGTCTCTGATGTTCAGAGTGAAGTTGAACACTGCTTGTACACCGGAAGGGTATACTTTGTCAATGCCTTTAAGTTCAAGTCCTGCCATAATCTTTTTCCTCCAAATGGATTATCATTTTTTATTCATTATAAATATTTTACTATATTTGACTAAAATTTACAATAGACAAAATCAACAAACTTGCCTTTTCGCTATTGTCCACTTTGCACATATTAGCGCAAAGTTTTCCTATCGCACACGCATTTTTACGTGAAAACGGATAATTTAGTCGCGGTCTATTAAACTTGTTTAATAAGCGTCCCGTCTAATTTAAGGGAGCGTTTTGCCTGTCGCCATATACAGTTCGTACCAATCCTTATGCGAAAGATTGATTTCCCCTGCTTTACAGATATCACGCATACGCTCGGGCGTCGTCGTGCCCGTGACTACCTGCCCAAAAGCAGGATGGCGCAAAATCCAAGCAAAGGCAATTGCCGTAGGCGTGCATTCGTATTTTTCCGCCATCTCCGAAAGCACCGCGTTCAGCTTCGGGAATTTCTCATTGCCGATAAACGTGCCTTCGAAGAACCCATACTGCAAGGGCGACCAAGCCTGCAAGGGAATTTTTTTCGCACGGCAATATTCGAGCGCGTCCCCTGCCCTTGTCACCGATTCATCCTTCGACATATTCACGTTAAAGCCTGCGTCTACGGGCAAAGTATGCCCCAGCGAGAATTGCATTTGGTTTGCTACCACTTCAATCCCCGACGAACGGAAAAGCGCAATTTGTTGCGCGGAAAAATTGCTCACGCCAAACGCGCGCACCTTGCCGTCTTCCGAAAGTCTTTCGAATGCTTCCGCCACTTCGTACGGATCGACAAGGGTATCGGGACGGTGCAGCAAAAGCACGTCGATATACTCCATATTTAAGCGTTTCAAGCTCCCCTCAACGGACGAAAGAATATAGTCCTTCGAGAAATCATAACGCGCGATTTTTCCTACGTTATCTTTGCGGATACCGCATTTCGTTTGCAAAATGTAATCCTTACGGGGCACGCCCAAGTCACGGATTGCCACGCCGAACACCTTTTCGCAGTCCCCACCGCCGTAAACGTCGGCAAGGTCGAACATATTCACCCCCGTCCGCATCGCTTCTACCATGACTTTTTCCGTTTGCGCCAAGGGTTTGTCCGCAATACGCATACAGCCCATTACGATGGACGACGCGTGTATGTCGCGTAAATTACAATATTTCATAGTCGTTTCCTCCTACTTTTTACTCTTTGAAAGGGGCGTAATACTCCGCGCCCAGCTCCGTTTTTACCCTGCCTTGCATATAGTCGACAAGCTCCAAAATGAAGCCGTCGATTTCCGTTTTTTTCACCGCGACCAAGAACCCTACTTTTTCGCCGTAATCAGTCGAAAGAAGGGAGCAGGGATGCGTTGAAAGGTATTTTTGCACGCTGTCGATACCCGTATAATCCACTTCGATTTTACACTCGATACACACTTCCAAAAGGCGAATATCCGCGCCGTCCAAGTTCTCCGAAGCGGACGAAGAATAGGCGCGCACCAAACCGCCTGCGCCCAGCTTAATCCCCCCGAAATACCGTACGACGGCAACCGCCGTTTCGAAAAGTTTTTTCGCTTTCAAGACTTCTAAAATGGGTACGCCTGCCGTGCCCTGCGGCTCTCCGTCGTCGGAAAAACGCTGTAAATTGCCGAGTTTGTCCGCGATAAACGCATAGCAAACGTGAGTTGCCAAGGAATGTTTCGAACGGATTTCCGCAATAAACGCGCGCGCTTCTTCTTCGCTTTCCACGTGTGCGGAAAACGTCAAAAAACGGGAACGCTCTATTATTTTTTCGCTTTCGTGACGGTCAAATACCGTCCGCACCGATTTTTCCATTCCTTACTCCAAACCGACTTTATCATCAAAAAAGGACGGCATAACCCCGTCCCTTCTCTTATTTGATCACGATTTTTAAGTGTACTTTCTTGCCTTTATGCAAAACGAACTCATTAGAGGGAATCGCCATATTCGGATCGGAAACCTTCGTTTCGTCCACGGAAACACCGCCCTGCTCAATCAAACGTCTTGCTTCACCCTTCGATTTCGCTACGCCTGCCGCAACCATAACGTCCACAACCGTTTGGGCGTCCGAAATTTCCTTCGTCAAAAGCTCCGCGTCGCCGCCGCCAAACGCCGCCTTTGCTTGGCTTTGCGCAATATTCGCCTTTTCTTCGCCGTGCACTTCCTTCGTAAGCTCGTACGCAAGCACTTCTTTTGCTTTATTGATGCGTTCGTCGCGGTGCGCGCAAAGCTCTTCGATTTGTTCAAGCGGCAAATAGGTGAGAAGTTTCATGCACTTTTCAACGTCTTCGTCGTTGATATTGCGCCAATATTGATAGAATTCGTAAGGCGTCGTCTTGTTTTCGTCAAGCCAAACCGCGCCCTTCGCCGTCTTACCCATCTTCTTGCCGTCGGAAGTCGTGAGCAAGGTAAAGGTCATTGCGTACGCAGGCTTTTGTTCCTTCACGCGGATCAAGTTTTCGCCGGCGAGCATGTTGCTCCATTGATCATCGCCGCCAAGCTCCAACTGACAGCCGTATTTCTTGTAAAGAACCAAGAAATCGTAGCCTTGCATCAACATATAGTTGAATTCCAAGAAGGAAAGACCGCGTTCCAAACGCTGCTTAAAGCATTCCGCGGAAAGCATTCTATTCACGGAGAAATGCGTACCGATATCGCGCAAGAAATCGATATAGTTTAAGTTCATAAGCCAATCGGCGTTATCCACTACAATCGCCGCGTTTTCCCCTTCAAAGGAAACGAAACGGGACATTTGCTTTTTGAAACATTCAACGTTATGGCGAATCGTTTCTTTCGTCATCATAGAACGCATATCCGTTCTACCGGACGGGTCGCCGACCATCGCCGTACCGCCGCCGATCAAAATGATGGGTCTGTGCCCAGCCTGCTGCATGTGGTGCATCGCAATAAGCTGCATAAAATGCCCTACGTGCAACGAGTCCGCCGTGGGGTCGAAACCGATATAAAAAGTAACGCTTTCTTTGCCAAGCTTTTCATAAAGCTCGTCCTCGTAAACCACTTGCTTTACAAAACCTCTCGCTTTGAGCGTGTCCATTACGTTTGCCATAAGTAAATCTCCTAAAAAAAACTTGAAATTTCACTACTAACTTTACACTTTTTCACTAAAATTGTCAAGCGTTTGCACACCTTTTCTTTTGTTCTATGAACAAACCGCGCTTTTTTCGCATTTTTTTTGCCGATAACTTGACGGACGTATGCCTTTTATGGTACAATATCCGCATGAAATTTCAAGTGATACTCGACATTCTATTCGAACTCTTATCTCGGCGCAGGGTAACTGCGAATTCTCTCGCCGAAAAACACAAGCTTTCTCCGCGTACCGTCTATCGCTACGTAGAAGTACTTTCCACCGCCGTACCCATCCGCATCAAACGGGGGCGCGACGGAGGAATTTGCCTGCCTGATTCCTATAAATTGCCCGTCAATTTCCTAACGGAAGCCGAGCTTTCCGCGGCAATCGAAGCCCTTTCGGCGGCGTATGAAAAGAGCGCGGAAGAACGCTTTTTATCCGCAATCCGTAAGCTTACCGCCGAAGAAAAAAACGCGCAAAAATCAGAGTTTCTCGTAGGCGAAACGGACTCTATTTTCGTTGACAGCAAGGAAACGAAACGGCAGTTTTCAAAGCTGCAAATTCTCGAAGAAGCGATTCGCGAAAAAACGGTCGTCGAAATCGACTATGCGAAGAGAGATTTCCGCATCGAGCCGCACGCGCTCGCCTTAAAAGAAACCGCTTGGTTTGTCTACGGATTTTCGCACGTGGAAAGAAATTTCCAGCTTTTCCCCCTCTCCAAAATTTCGTCCGTGAGCAAAACGGAAGAACCCTTCCGCGCAAGACCCTTTCAAAAAACGGATATTTTGTCTTAATTTCACAAAAACAGCCTACCGTGTCCGCGTTGAATACGCGGACACGGTGTTTTTTCGCCCTTTTTGGCATATTCCAAAGCTTACCCGTCTATAATATAGAGAAAACTACTTTAAGGGGTGTTCAATTGAAAAAAATTCTCTTTACGGGGGGCGGTAGCGCAGGGCACGTCATACCCAATATTGCGCTCATCAATGATTTACGTGCAAAAGGCAGCGCGGACGTATGCTACATGGGGAGCGGCGGCATTGAAAAAAGCATTGTCACCACGCAAAAAATCCCCTATTTCGAAATTGCTTGTCCCAAGCTCGTGCGCGGTTTTTCCTTCCGCGCCTTCAAAAACAATTTGCGCATTCCCTTTGCCTTCCGCCGCGCCGTCAAGCAAGCGGAAAAGGGCTTGCGTACCTTTCAGCCAAGCGCCGTCTTTTCCAAGGGCGGCTACGTTGCCCTGCCCGTCGTGTTTGCCGCGCGAAAGCTTGGTATCCCCTGCTTTGCGCATGAAAGCGATTTTTCCATCGGGCTCGCCAATAAACTCTCGGTAAAAAAATGTAAATGCGTTTTCACTTCCTTCCCCGAAACGGCAAATAAACTCAAAAACGGCGTATACAGCGGCGCACCGATAAAGCGCGAATTATTTCATTCATCTCCCATCCAAGCACGAAAAAAATTCGGCGTACCAACGAACATGAAAACGGTGCTCGTCTTCGGCGGTGGGAGCGGTAGCGAAGCCATTAACGCCGCATTGCGCTCGCAACTCACTACCCTCTCCAAACGGTATTTTATCTTGCACGTTTGCGGCAAGGGCAACGTCGTACATTCCAGTTATCAAAACTACCGTCAAGAAGAATTCATTGCGGACATGGGTGCTGCTTATGCTTGCGCCGACCTCGTCGTTTCGCGTGCAGGTGCAGGCGCGGTGTTTGAAATACTCGCCTTGAAAAAGCCCAGTATTTTAATCCCTTTGGAAAACGCAAGCCGAGGCGATCAAAAGGAAAACGCCGCCTACTTTGAAAAACGGGGATTGTGCCACGTACTTCCCCAAAGCAAACTTTCTCAGCTCGACGGAGAAATCGAAGCGACGTTTTTGGATGTCAAACTGCAAACCGCGTTAAATGAAAGCAGCTTTCGAGTCGGCAACGATTTTATCATCCAAAAACTTTTGCAAGCGGTAGAAAAATGAGCCGTACCGCCGCTTATGCCCTACCGCGCTACAAAAACAAAAAACGCGGAAAGAAACGGCTTGGAAAACGGATTTTGCTCCTTTTTCTTTCCGTACTCTTTCTCGCGCTTTTTCTCTTTTTCTATTTTCAGCGAAACGTCACGCGCGTACTGATTGCTATTAGCGAAGCGACTATGCGCGCGTCCACAACGATTGCCGTCAACGACGCGGTCTATTATACGTTAAGCGACGAAATGCGTTATGAAGATTTGGTCACGATTACGCGCGACGAAAAGGGCGAGATTACGGCAGTCGCCGCGAACCCCTTAAAAATCAATAAAATTGCGCGCGATACGGCGTCCATTTCCCAATCCAACCTGAAAAATTTGAGTTTGAACGGTATCCCCGTTCCCCTTGGTGCGCTTACGGGCATCGAAGCGTTTGCCGGGCTCGGACCGAGCATTCATTTCCGTATTATTCCCGTCAGCAGCGTTTCTTGCGGTTTTTCGTCCACCTTTGAGAGCGTGGGCATCAACCAAACCAAGCACTCTATCTACTTAAACGTGATTGCAGACATCAGCATCGTCATGCCTTCCAAGACAAAAAATTTCGCCGTCACCACGCAAATTCTTGTTGGGGAAAGCGTAATCGTCGGCACCGTACCCGACACCTTTTTGCAATCGGATATTTTCGGAAACAAAACGGCGCTCGCGCCTTAAAATTCACTTTCAACGCATACCTGCCCTATTCTTTACACAAAAAGCTCCGCGAAACGCGGAGCTGTTTAATCATCCTCTAAACCCAATAAATAATCCACCGACACGTCAAAATAAACCGCGAGCTTATAAATCGCGCTTACCGACGGCTCTTGTTTCCCATTTTCCCAATAACTAATGGAGGCGTTGCTGACTCCAAGCGCTTCCGCAAGGGCATTTTGTCCTATCCCTTTTTCTGCGCGCAAATTCCGCAAGCGCTCCGCCATTACTCCAATCTCAAAACCTTTCATAATATTATTCTAACAATAATTAGACAAAAATACTTGACTTCTAATTATAATTAGATTATAATATATTCACAATATTACAAAGGAGAATTTTTATGTTTAAGAAAAATGACAAATCACTGTTATTTGCAAAAACCTTATTAACTGTTGCTTGCATTATGCTTGCCATATTTTTCCTTATTTGCGGCTTTATGGTCGCATCAAGAACCGGCGGTATAGGTATAGGTTTAATATTAATTGGGTGCATTGTTATTCCTATAACTTATATTTTACTTTTATTAAGATTGAATTATTACTGTGATATTAAATTGATTCGTAATAAGTTATACGAATTAGACAATACAAATTTGGAAGTATTTTTCAAAGACAATAATAATATATCTAACCAGTAACTATTACAACAGCTCCGCGAAACGCGGAGCTGTTTTTAATTCTTTTTACTTTTCGATTTGAAGATAAGCGCCATCAAAAAGGAAAAAATGACCGCCGCGGATATTCCCGCACTCGCCGCGGACAACGCGCCCGTCACCGCGCCGAAGAAGCCCTTTTGCGCCCCCTTCATCGCGCCATTGGCAAGTAGATACCCAAACCCTGAAATAGGTACGGTTGCCCCCGCGCCGCCGAAATCGACCAAATATTGATACAACCCAAGCCCTTGCAATACCACGCCCGAGAGCATAAATAAAACGAGAATTTTCCCTGCCGTAAGATCGGTATAATTGATAACGATTTGCGCAATCATACAAATCAAGCCGCCAACGGCAAAGGCTTTTGCAAAATTCCCTAAAATCGAAATATACGGTTCAAACATTTCCCTCTCCTATACGTTCTCAATCGCAACCGCATGCGAAATACAAGGGATACTCTCCCCCTGCCCGCTTGATACGGTGGAAAGTAGCGCCCCCGTTGCCACAAGCAATACACGGTTTATCTCTCTTTTTTTCAGCTTATCCATAATATAAGAATTAAAAACGACCGCACTACAACCTGCGCCGCTCCCACCTTGAAACTCGTCTTCAATGACGTTATAAATAATTTCGCCGCAATCGACGTGATTGGGCTGAATATCCACTCCCTTTTCCCAGAGCAAGTCCTTCAAAATACGGCTACCGAGCGCCCCCAAGTCCCCCGTCACAATCAAATCGTAATACGCCGCCTTTCGCCCCGTATCCTGCAAATGATTCAAAATCGTGGACATACCGCTCGGCGCCATTGCCGCGCCCATGTTATTTACGTCCGTAATCCCGTAATCAACCACTTTCCCTATCGTTGCGCAAGTGATTGCAGGGCAGAATTTTTTTTCATTTCCCCCACCCGTGTACGAGATGAGTGCGCCGCCTGCCCCCGTCACCGTCCATTGTGACTGCGGCGGTCTGGTATTCCCAAGCTCCAAAGGATAGCGGTACTGTCGCTCGGCGGACGAGAAATGACTCCCCGTTGCCGCGATGATATTTTTATAGTGCCCTGCGTTGACAAACGTCGCCGCAAGCGCCATACTCTCTGCCATTGTCGAGCACGCGCCGTACACTCCAAGAAAGGGAAAATCAAAATCGCGCGCGGTAAAGGACGCGGAAATAATTTGATTGAGCAAGTCGCCCGAAATGAGCAAATCTACGTCCTTTTCGGAAAGCTTGGCGTTTTCTATGGTCTTGGAAACGGCGTAGGACAGCATTTTACACTCCGCCTTTTCGTAGGTACTCTCTCCAAAAGTATCGTCCGTCAAGCATTTATCGACGTACTTCCCCACAATCCCTGCACATTCCTTTGGACCTGCAATCGTACCCGTCGCGCGGATCCGCGGTTTCTTATCAAAAAAAATCGTATCCATTCTTTGCTCCTACAAAAACAAATAAAGCAGCCCCACAAGCGTTGCCGACAACACGCCGTAAACGATAATCGGGCCCGCAACGATAAACATTTTCGCCGCCATACCGTAAACGTATCCTTCCGTCTTAAACTCGATTGCAGGCGACGCCACGCTATTCGAAAAGCCCGTAATCGGTACGATCGAGCCCGCTCCTGCGTACCGTCCGATTCGATCATACACCCCAAGCCCCGTCAAAAGCGTGCCCATAAAAATCAAGACGATACTGACCGCCGCAGCAAGCTCGTCTCCCTGCAAGCCGACCGCCTTTTCAAACATCTCGCGAAGAAACTGCCCCACACAGCAAATTCCGCCGCCTACGATAAATGCGCGAAAACAATTCTTAAAATGCTGCGTTGGAGGATCAAAGGAATGCACGTACGCAATGTAATTTTTATTATAGTTCTCCCGATTTTTACCCGTCATCTCGTACCTGCCCCCGTCTTTCACCGTTTTTTGACACAGGAAAACACGTTTCCCGTTCATCCATATTCCGACCTTCCATTTGATAAATTTTTACCCGTTTCATACCGTTAGTTTGGGAATACGGAAAATTTTTATACCAAAAAAACGCCCCCGCTTGGGAGCGTTTTTTTCTTTTATAAATTCGATTAGGAATAGAATTCGGATTTGGTGTCGCGCGAGAACATTTTCGCGAGCATCTTATCACAGCGCACACGGCAGTCTTCTTCGCTGTCCGTATAGCAAAGCTCGTATACCGCGTTGGTCAAAGGCAAGTCCACGCCGTACTTATCGCCAAGCTTTTTCATTGCCGCCGCCGTCGCAACGCCTTCGGCAAGCTTCGAGAATTTTTCGCCCTTTACAATCATTTCGCCGTAACTTCTATTGTGCGAGAATTTGCTGAACAACGTCGCCTCATAGTCACCCAAGTGCGCCAAACCGTACGCGGAAAGCTCGTTGCCGCCCATTGCTGCGATCAAGCGCGCCACTTCACGCGCGCCGCGCGTCATAAGCGAGCCCTTCAACGCTTCGTATCCGCAGCCGTCCAAAACGCCTGCAACGATACCCATAACGTTCTTTGCCGCCGCGCCAAGCTCCGTGCCGATCAAGTCTTCCCCGTAATAGAAACGGATAAGCTCGCTCTTAAATTCGTTTGCAAGCTTCGTCTTTAATTCCTTATTCGCGGAATCGATAACCATACAGTTGGGAATCCCTGCCGTAAACGCTTGGATATGCCCAGGCCCAACCCAAACGGCAATCTTATCCGAAGAAATACCGCTTTGCGTCAAGACTTCGGAAAGCCTGCAACCGGTATCCACTTCGATACCCTTCATGCAAAGAACAAAGTTCTTTTGCGAAACGTCGTGCTCAGTAATGCGCTTCATAAAGCCGCGCAAGCCTTGCGACGAGATGGAAATGATGATGGTTTCCGCGTGCTCGATCGCTTCCTTTAAGTCGCAGGTCAAATGGATACGCGAATCCAAGTCCACGTATTCATTTTTGCCCGTTTCTTTGAGCACTTTATACGAATAATCGTCTTCGGGTCCCCACGAATATACGTCGTGACCGTGATTGCAAAGATACCATGCGATAAACGAGCCCCAACGCCCGCAGCCAAGTACTGAAATTTTCATAATTTTCTTCCTTTATCGTTTTTTATAATTTATTTCTTTCTATGAACGCTCTCGCCAACGTCACGTCGTCCGTATATTCGATTTCCGAACCGATCGGGATTCCGTGCGCCAATCGCGTGACCGTCACGTCCAAAGGCTTGATGAGTTTTGCCAAATACATCGCCGTCGCGTCCCCCGAAACGTCGGGATTCGTCGCTACGATGACTTCTTTTACGTTGCCGCTTTGTATGCGCGCGAGCAACTCGCGAATACGGATGTCGTTCGGACCGACCCCTGAAAGCGGATCGATTACCCCGTGCAACACGTGGTACACACCCTTATATTCGTGCAGTTTTTCAATCGCGAGCACGTCTTTCGGCTCTTTCACTACGCAAATAACGCTTTGATCGCGGGTACGGCAAATACCGCAGGTTTCCTCATCGGTAAAATTTCCGCAAACCTGACAATACCGCACCTTACGCTTTACGCCCAAAATCGCGTCCGCAAACGCGCGCGCTTCGCTTTCGGGCATATTGATAATTTTATACGCGTACCGCTGCGCCGTCTTTTTCCCCACACCGGGAAGCTTGGAAAACTCGTTGATGAGCTTCCCAATAGGCTCGATAAAAATTTCCATGCGTTAGATCATTCCCCCGAGCGCGCCCATATCGCCGTATTTGCCCATCTTTTCCTCGTAGACCTTGTCCGCCTTTGCATAACCGTCGTTAATCGCCGCCATAATCAAGTCTTCAAGCATTTCTACGTCCGTGGGGTCTACGATGCTCTCGTCAAGTTCGATCCCGTTGATGATCTTTTTTGCGTTCATATACACAACGACCGCTTCGCCTGCCGCCGTACCGACGACTTCCCAATCGTCGAGAAGCTCCGCCGTCTTTTCCATTTCTTCCTGCATCTTTTGCGCTTGGCGCATCAAGCTTTGCATGTTGTTGTTTCCGCCTTTGAATCCTGCCATGATTTTTTCTCCTACTCTAATCGTTTATGCTTTATTTTTACGGTTCTCACAACCGAATTTCGCCATTATTTAATATCGACCTTCACGCCGCCGAAAGTTTCCTTTATCTCGTCCACCTTCTTTTGAAACTCGTCCGCTTTTTTTCCTTTCAAACGCACGTCAAACCCGTCGCCCAAACCAATTTCCGCGCAAGCCTGCGCAATCAGCGCAAGGTGGTCTTCCTTTTTCAAAGAACGGTAAATCGTTTCGCTTTGCGTATACAAGACGAAGATACCGTCTTCATACGCGCTGTCAAGGTCCATACACAGGGTAAGCAAAACGCCGCTTCTTGCGATTTTTCGCATACTTCTTAAAAACAATCCGAACGTGCTTTTCGCATCCCCAATCGGCGCACTCTTTGCAACCTTTATAGGTGCAGCGGGCGCGGGTGCAGGCGTCGACTTCTTTTCCACAGGCGCTTTCTTTACGGGCTCGGCGTCGAAATACGCATAGCCACCCGTAAACGCGTCGTCGGGCGGTACGTCCGCTTCTTCGGGCACGTAGCCGTCATAGATTTCTTCTTCGGGTTCTTCCGCTACTTTCGCAGGCTTTTCCGCAGTCTTTTGAACGGGCATAGCCTCTTCGGACGCTTTGTTCGTCTCAACCCTGCCCCCGTCTTTTACGGTAAACTCGCCGTTATCCAAACGTTTTTCCAATTCCGCTACGCGGCCGAGCAACGCTTCGATATCGTAATCGTTTTGCGGCATACTCGCTTTCAAAATCGCCGTTTCAAACAAGATACGCGGTGACGTGGAAAAGCGGAGCGAAGTCTCCACTTCCGCCAAAATTTCCGTCACGCGAAGGAGTCTGTGTCCGTCTACGTTTTTCGCAACGGCTACCACCTGCGCGTACGTTTCACTCGGCATTGCGAGAATATTTTGCCCGTCGCGGCAGGTCTTTGCCACCGCGCACGCGTTCAAGAAATTCAGCGCGTCCTTCAAGAGCATACCTACGCCCTTGCCTGCCGATAAAAAGTTTTCCGTTCTTTCAAAAGCTTGTCCTGAATCCCCTTTCAGCACCGCGTCGCAAAGCGCCGCAATCGCCGAAAAATCCGCATTTCCAAGCACCGCGTTTACGTCTGCATACGTGAGTTTTCCGCTCGTATAGGAAACGCAGGTATCCGCAATCGAGAGCATATCGCGCACACTCCCCGCGCCTGCGCGCGCAATCGCGGAAATCGCTTCGTTATCGTATTTTTTGCCAATTTCGTCCAAAACGTAGCGCAAACGCGCTTCCAAGTCCGCTTGGGGAATCAGTTTGAAATCAAACCGCATACAACGCGAAAGAATGGTGGCGGGAATCTTTTGCGATTCCGTCGTTGCCAAGATAAATACCGCATGCTTAGGCGGTTCTTCAAGCGTCTTCAAAAGTGCGTTGAACGCACCGGGCGAGAGCATGTGAACTTCGTCGATAATGTACACTTTATACTGCCCTGCAACGGGGGGATACTGCACCTTTTCACGCAAGTCGCGCATCTCGTCCACGCCGTTATTCGACGCCGCGTCGATTTCCGTGATATCCAAATTCGACGGGTCTTTAAGCGCCTTACAAACGTCGCATTTTCCGCACGCCGAGCCGTCCACGGGCGAAACGCAGTTGATTGCCGCAGCAAAAATTTTCGCAATACTCGTTTTCCCCGTGCCGCGCGGGCCGCAAAAAAGATACGCGTGACCGATTCTATCCGTTGCTATTTGATTTTTCAGTACCGTGACGATATGTTCTTGCCGTACGACGTCGTTCAAGCTCGTCGGACGGAACATACGGTATAATGCCAAATACGCCATATAGCTCCTTACTCTTTCCCTAATATCGTTTGTAATTTTTTCTTGCTTCTTTGAATCGCGTTGTCGATACTTTTCGCCGTTTTTCCCGTCGCTTCGCAAATCTCCGTGCAGGTCATACCCTCGATGTACATCATCGTCACCTTAAACTCAAAATCGGACAACGCCCTGCTCATTTTTTGCTTAAACTCCCGTTTTTCGTCGCTTAAAATGAGCTGATCTTCCACGCTAAACGGTTCGCCGTGCCAAAGCCAATCGGTGAGCGCAACGTACCCGTTCAAAGGAGCGTTTTTCTTGCTCGCCGCCGCGCGCACCGCATCCAAAATTCGCCGTGAAATACAAAGCCGCGCAAAGTTTTTGAAGGAATTATGCGCTTCTTGACTATAATCCATAATCGCGCCGTACAACCCGATCATGCCCTCTTGCATCAAATCTTCCGTCTCGCCGCCAACCAAGAAAAATCCTCGCGCCAAACTGCGAACAAGACCTTTATAACGCAGCAAAATCTGCTCCGTAGCCTGTCCGTCGCCGCGCTGGGCAAGCGCGACCAATTCCTCGTCCGTTTTTCTTGATTCCGTCATAGAAACACTATCCTTTTCGCGTTTTTAGTTCTATTATTTACGGTTGCGCACTACTTCGTACGCCGCAATCCCAAGCGCGACCGACGCGTTGAGAGAGTTGACCTTTCCCTGTAAGGGCAAGGACAAAATCTTATCGCATTTTTCCTTCGTCAAGCGTTTTACGCCGCTATCCTCGCCGCCGACAACGAGCGCGATATTCCCATCGAATTTTTCCGCGTAAATATCTTCGCCGCCCGCTTCGAGCGCGTACACCCAGTATCCCGATTTTTGCAATTTCTCGACCGCTTGGTTCAAGTTCGGCACTTTCGCCACTTTCATGTGCTCCGCCGCACCTGCCGAGATGCGGATAACGCTTTCCGTCACCGACGCGCTGCCCGACTTGGGAATCACCACGCCGTCCGCGCCGGCACATTCCGCCACACGGATAATGCTGCCAAGGTTATGCACGTCCTCAATCCCGTCGCAAAGAATGACAAAACCGCCCTTCTCGCTCTTTTTCGCCTCAATAATTTCGTCCAAGTCGTAGTACTCATAGTCGGTCGTGAACGCGATAACCCCTTGATGGCGCTTAGTTTCACTTTCCTTGTCTAAGACCTGCTTGTCCACGAATTGTACGCGGATGTTCTTCTTTCTCGCTTGTGCAAAAATCAAGTTAATCGAGCCCTGCGCGCCCTTTTCCAAGAGCAATTTATCGATGTTTTTATCCGTTTTCAGCAGCTCGATAACTGCGTTTCTTCCTTCCGTTTTCATGCTTTTTTCCTTTCCTCAATGATGCACGGGCTTAAAGGGTTTCGGCGCCGTAATCGACTCAAAATCCTTTTCCTTGCTCGCATTCAAAAGTTCTTTAATTCTATCTTCTTCGCCGATTAGATACAAGTATCCAAGCACCGCTTCAAAACCGGTCGAGCGGCTGTACTCCAAATTGCTTGCGCTCTTGCTCTTTGTCGCCTTTTTCGCATTCTTGCCTCTGCGGAATACGTCCGCTTCCTCTTCGGTGAAAAGGGGGAACAGCTTCTCCAAAAACTCGCTCTGTCCTTGCGCGGACACGACTTTGGACGCAACGCGCTGCAAGTCGGCGGCTTTGCCGCCGTTCTCGACGGTCAACCGTTCGCGGACGTACAAGGAATACACCGCGTCCCCTAAAAAAGCCAAGGTGACGGGGCTAATTTGTCGCGCTTCGTTTTTTGTCAAAGGGGCACTTGTTGTAAGCACTTTTCTCTCTCCGTTTCCATCATCGACCATAATACGCCGATTTTCTTTTTATAGTATAACATATTAAAACGCAAATTTCAAGTAATTCGAGGGATTTTTTTATACCTTTTCACAAAGTGAAAAAGATAGCGCGGAGCTTTCCGCCAAAAACGCCGTCACCCCCGAAGAAATTGCATTCACCAAGTTTCCCTTCCACACCCTATCGCACAGCAATTTTTCATCTTCCGCATTGGATAAAAAACCGCATTCCACAATCACCGACGGCGCTTCCGTACAGTTCAACAAAAAATAATCCCCCGTCATTGCATTCCTACTCTTTGCGCCCTCTTTTTCGTACAGCTCGTTCAGCTCTTCTTGAATCGCTTTGCCTAAGCCTTCCCCAAGCGCATGATTTGCGCGGTAGAATACCTGCCCACCGCGATATTTTTGCGCAGGATAATAGTTCTGATGAATAGAAATGACAAGGGCAGGGTCGTGTTCACGGATAATTTCCTTGCGTTTTTGCATATCCCGTTTTTTGAAACCGCTTGTCGCCGTATCGTATAAGCCCGCGTCCGTTTTTCGCGTCAATACGACGTCGAAACCCATATCCGTCAGCGCGTCTTTTAATAGGTACGATATCTCCAAATTCAAGTCGCTTTCCTTCACGCCCGTCCGTTTTCCGACCACGCCGCCGTCCACACCGCCGTGGCCTGCGTCTATGACAATCCGCATATTCCCATTTTGGAAATCCGCCACCGCAATCGGTACGCGAAGGGCTCGTACACAAAGCCCCACCGCCGCGATAAAAGCCGTAATCACCGCCGTTATACACATACAAAAGGATTTTCTCATACCTATACGTATGCACGCGCGTTTTTGCTTATACCTTTTTCACGATTTCTCTTCAAAAAATCTTATTGAACGCGTACACGCCCCTATCAAATTAAGAAAAATCGCCCGTCAAAAAGACGGGCGTATTTTTTAATTTTCTTGATTGGAACCGTTTGAAGAAAGAGTTTCTATGGTAATTTTATCCGCTTCTTGAATCCATTCCTCGTAAAATTCCGCAATATGCCCCGTCACGATCCGTCCCACACCGGCGTTGACGAGTTTTTTGTAGTTTACGAGCGATTCCACGCCTACAACTTCCAATTTCACTCCCCCCGAAAGCTCTGCTTTTATCCGTTCACAGCCGTGAAAATAGGGAATACTGAAATAGTCCACGCCCACTTCCGAGCATATCCGTGCAAGGCGAGAAAGGTTCGCCGTCGAACCGCCGCCAACGGACACCTTCAAAATCGATTTCTTTGCCAATCGCCGAATTTTTCGTATTTCTCTACGCATCTCCGCATAACGGCAAGCGTTGATATAGGACGGTGCGAGCTTGACAGTCAACTGCCGCGCCTTTAAGCGCAAAGCAAGCTTTGCTTCGCACGCCTTAACCTTGGAAAGCGTTTCCCCGTTCCCACCGATAATGCAGTCCGCGGACACCCCTCTTTCCACAAATTTTGCGCTATTTTTTTCGAGCTGCAACGGCGTTACGCGGATTGCGGAAATACGCAAGCGTAAAGCTTGCGCTAATGCCCGATGCACGTCCTCTTTCTCGTCCAAAACACACACCGCACGCGAAATTCCTTCCATAATCGACGATACCTTTTTCTGCTTTTTATACGCACAATATTCGAGCGCCTCGCGGCTCGATATCGTCAGAGCGTCCTCTTTTCTTTCGCCCGTCTGCGATATCATATTTCCACTCGGAGTTTTTTGTCTTGCAAGTAAGTCCAAATTGTCCATCATACTTTTTTGCGAATTTTCCATGCTTTGATTATGCGACAAATCTTCCGTAGCTATTCCATAAATATCCAATTTATGACAATAAAAAGCTTGTATACTTACAGCATGCGATACTCCACGATATTTTTAGCCAATAGCGGCGTCACGGGCGCACTTTCTATTCTCTTTTTATTCTTTTTTTGTTTTCTGTGCGTGCATATTGCCAAATACGCAAAACTCGGTTGGCAATCCCAAAACAAAAAAACTACGCCAAAAAAACCGCCCGAAACGCCGCCCAAACAAGAAAAGCCCGCCGAAAACAGCGAGCCGATTTACTATATTGTGGAAAGAAAAAAAGCTCGCGCAAAACACCGTTATAGCGAGCCGAGAGAAATTCGTTTTAAGTAACGCATTAAACAGGAATAAACAATATTAAAAGGGAGCGTGTGCGCGTTGAACGCGTACACGCTCCCTTCATTTTTACTTCGTTTCCTTTTTACCCGAAACCAATTCACCCGTTTTATCGTCGTATCTTTCAATGTTTTCGCCGTCCATCCAAAGACGCTCCAAATGATAAAAAAGACGGGTTTCATCATTAAAAATATGCACGATTACGTCACCGTAGTCCACGACCGCCCAACGCCCGTCGCGCACCCCTTCCGTACGGGTAGGCACAACGCCCAAGTTCTTTTCCACAAGCTCTTCCACTCGCTCGCCCATCGCACGAATTTGCGGCGCATTACTGCCGCTCGCGATAACGAAATAATCGCAAAGATCCGTCTTTTCACGCACGTACAAAGCAACGATATCCTTGCCAAGTTTGTCCGAAAGCGCATTGCACACTTCCAATACCAATCTCTTACTCGTAATTTCCATAATATACCTCTTCAGCTTTATTTTTTCGATAAAATTCATACGCCTGCTTGGTCAAGGGGTAGATTTCCCCACCCTTTTTCTCCAAGAACAACAGCGTTTCCAAAAGCGCACGCTCCAAACACTCGTCCAAACCCTTCTCAAAAAACAGTCCACGCAAAATATCCACCACGTCGTACCGTCTTTCCTCTTCCAACATATCCGCCAAGAAAATCAATTTTTCCAGCGCACTCATATTCGGCCTACCGCTCGTATGATAACGTATTGCATTCAAGACGTCCTCGTCTTGCACAAAAAAGGACTTCTCCGCCACGTACGCGCCTTGGAATTGATGCAATACCTCTTGGGGAATTTCCCCCCAAGCCAAAGGCGGTTCGAATCCATCCAGCTCCTTTGCCGACGATTCTAAATTCTTCGCGCAATCGTGGAAAAGCGCCGCTGTGATTGCCTTGTTTTCTGCGATTCCAAATCTTTGCGCGTTCTCCGCCGCAAAGATCGCCACGCGTACACTGTGCGCGCGTCTATTTTCTTTTTCTAAACCAAGCGCTTGGCTCGCAAACGGGATCTCATACAAACCGTTCTTTTGGATATATGCCGCGACTTTTTCAGGCACAAGCGGCGTTAAATCCATACCTGCCCCTGCCCAAACTCGAATTTTTGTGGAAGAAACGTTCTTCCCGTTATAGCGGATAACGGCAAATTTTTTGCCGAAGCGTTTGAAAAATTTTTCTTGCTCCGCCTCTATCCATTCTTCTTTTTCGTTTCTTGCACAAACGGCAAGCGTCGCGTTTTGAAGAATGTCTTCGGGGTTTTTCCAAGTAGGAAAATCGCGGAGCATATCCGTTCCCACCAGCCAAAAAAGTTCGGCGGCGGGAAAACGCTCTTTGAAATATCGGCAGGTTAAATAGGTGTAACTCGTACCCTTTTGCGCGATTTCATAATCACTCACTTCCACACCGTTAATTCCCTCGAATGCCAAAGCGCACATTTGCAATCGCTTATCGTCTGGCGTGAGTCTTTTCCCTTGCTTGTGCGGGGGCTGAAACGCAGGCATAACGAAAAGCTTGTCTAAGCCCAAGCTCTCCATTCCCTCTTTCACCAAATTGACGTGCTCGCTATGCACGGGATCGAACGATCCGCCAAAGATGCCTATTTTCATACCCGTTTCAACCTAATTTTTCTTCATTATACTATATATTTAGCCCTTTTTCAAGTTTTTTGAAAGAAAAAACGCCCTTTTCGTTTAAGATTTATTTTTTCCGTCAAAAATGTTAGCATGAAAAAAATCGCTTTTATTTCCGACGTATTCTTTTCCTTTCTCGTCGGCTCGCTATTCGCACTTTGCTTTTTCCGTTTTCTACTGCTCGACTTTTGGCTCGCCCTCTTTCTTTCCGCTTTTTGCGGCGGGCTGACCGCCTTTTCCGCATGGGCAATTTTAAGCTCGAAACGTAATCGACTGTTTTTGGCAAAATCAGACGAAGCGGAAAAAGAAAAACTCCTTTTTCATCTCGCTTTGCTTTCCGACAAGGAAAAAACGGATTTTTTCCAAAACGTCCTTTCCAAAACCAACCCCACCCAACGAGTAGGGCATTTGCGCTTATCCAGTCCAACGGAATTTTTCTTTCTACATTTCAAGCTCTCGTCCGTCACGCCCGACGATGTGGCGAACTACGCGCGTTTGAAAACCTCAAAACAAAAAATCTTGCTTTGCTCGACAATTTCCGACGACGTTTTACCTCTTTGCGAAAGACTGCATATCGACGTCCGTACAGGCGCTCGCGTCTACGATTTTCTAAAAACGGAAGACGCGCTCCCTAAAAATTATCTTGGCGAAGAAGACCCATCTAACCAACGCAAACGCCGTTTTCAGCTGTGGTTTTCCAAACACAACGCAAAACGCTTCCTGCTTTGCGGCGGGCTTATCCTGCTTTCGTCTTTTTTAACGCCCTTCCCCTTTTATTATATCATTTTTGGTGGAATTCTACTCTGCACCGCTATTTTCGTGCGTTTTTTTGGACGTTAACAAGCTTAAATCGACAAAAATGCACTACCCATGTACGCGATGACGTCAGTTGGCGTCAAGGAACGCTCTCCTTTTTCCGTCGCACCAAGCTCTGCCGCTTTTCCCACGAGAAAACTGCCGCAAACAGCCCCGTTGAACGCGCTCGCTCCGCTCGCGCAAAGCCCTGCAATCACACCCGAGAGCACGTCGCCGCTGCCGCCCTTGGCAAGTCCTGAATTCCCCGACGAAATCAAAACTTTCCTTCTTCCGTCCGTCACAATCGTGGACGCGCCCTTCAAAAGAAGCGTTACGCCCGTTTCCTTCGCAAAATCAACCGCCGTAGACAAGCCCTCTTGCAGCACCTTTTCTACGGACAAACCCGACAACCTTGAAAACTCTTTCACGTGCGGAGTCAATACGACTTCGCATTTTTTCTCACGTAACAGTCTACGCACGCTATCCGCGCGGTAGTACGCCAAACTATTCAAGCCGTCGGCATCCAATAAAAGCTTGCCCGTATAGTTTTTCAATAGATATTCCGCGCCTTGTGCCACTTGCTCGGAAACCCCCATTCCCATACCGTAAGCAATCGAATCGTACGCGAGCAACTCTACCGCTTTTTCTTCGTTAAACGCGTACCTGTCCCCCTCGTTTGACGGTTTCAACAAGATTTCAGGGGCTTTCAAAATGTAATAAGGCAGGATTCCATTCGGCACGTATAACGTAGTATATCCCACGCCCGAACAAATACAAGCCGACGCCGATAAGTATGCAGCGCCCGTATACTCCAAGCTCCCCGCGACAATCGCCGCTCTCCCGTACGTACCTTTATGCGAATTACGTTTCCGCATAGGCAACACATTCTTCACGTACTCTCCATCTGCCAATTCCACGTAAGGAAAATCGCGCTCACTGTCCTCTTTTTCGAGCAGGGAAATCCCAATATCCACGCGTTCGACTTTCCCCGAATAATCGAGTCCGTCCTGCAAAAATACGCCGATTTTATATTCGCCGATGCAAAGCGTAGTATCCGCGCAAACCGCGTCCGTTTCCACTCTACCGCTATCCCCGTCAATCCCCGACGGAATATCCGTTGAAAGCACTTTTGCGCCGCCTTTTTTTCGCCGATTTATCTCTTGCACAACGATAAGGCTTTCCCCTTGCAAACTACCGTGAAAACCTGTGCCAAACAAGCAATCAACAATCACCGCATAATCTTTTTCAGGAAATCTTGTATACGTCTTACCGCCGAGTTCCAGCCAACGCTCGCGATTATACGCGCAATCCTTGGACAACTTTTCCGCAAAAAACAGGACGTCTACGTCATAGCCGCGCGTTTGCAAAATCCGCGCACAAGCAAACCCGTCGCCGCCGTTATTTCCACCGCCGCACACGCATAAAACTGCGCCTGCTTGGGATAATTTTTCCGCTTCGTTTGCCAAGGCTTCCCCTGCGCGCTCCATCAAGGTAAGCGACGGCGTGCCTAAAACGTTTATCGTGTAGTGATCCGCCGCGCGCATTTGTTCGTTTGTCAATAGATATTTCACGCCCTATCCCCCATTCTAACGGACACTTCCGCCGCCGCAAAACGACGCGTTTTACCGTCGATTTCCACAAGCAATCCGCCCTCGTCATCTACGGAAATAAGCCTACCGTGTACGCGTTTATCGCCGATGAGTATCGTTGCATACTCGCCCATATAGCCAAGATAGGAACGGTAATCGTCCATGCCGTAATTTTTCGTCATTTCTTTTATCAAACGCTTCGCAACGGCTTTCGCGGAAATCTTTTTACCCGTCGTTTCTAAAACACTTGTCGCGACGTCTTGCAATTCTTCGGGCAATTCGTTGTGCACGTTGATTCCTATCCCTACAACGGAAGATTCAACGTAAGCACCCGAAAAGACGTTCTCAATCAAAATCCCGCAAATCTTTTTTCCATGCACGTGGATATCGTTTACCCACTTGATTTTGGGAGCAAGCTTATAATGCTCCAACGTCTTACATACGGCAACCGCCGCCCCTGCCATAATTTTGAAGGCTTCCGCCGCAAGAAGCCCTCTATGAAAAGTTAAGCGCGACAAATACACGCCGCCAAAGTCCGAAGCAAAAGAGCGTCCCTTTGTGCCCCTGCCCTGCGTTTGACGCGCCGCGACTGCGATTAAGTTTTCTTTTTTTTCGCGCATTCCCTTGACGTAATCGTTCGTAGAATCCAATTCATCAAAAAACATTACGCGGTATTTTTCCCGTTTCATCGCGTACCTGCCCTACTCCTTTTAGTCGTTTTCGCCATCCCCAAGCGAAGACAGCGCCGATTTGGCTATCTCATAATCATAGCCCTTGCTCATCAAATATCGGTAAGCTTTTTGCAACGTTTGCACGTCAGCCGCCTTTCCTCGCATATACTTTTGAAGCAGGGTTTTTGCCGTTTCCAGCTCCCTTTCTTCGTCCAAGTCTCCCAAAGCGGCTTCGATTTCTTGCTCGGAAACGCCCTTGCTTCTCAATTCCATTTTGATTAGCCTGCCGCCTTTTTTCTTCGCCGCACTTTCCACGTACGCCTCGGCGTATTCGCCGTCGTCAAGGAATCCATAAGAGCGAAGTTTGTCCACCGCATAGTCGGCAACGGCAGGCAAATACCCCTTCTTCCCGAGAAAGGCGCGGATCTCTTTTTCCGTCTTCCGCGTAGCGGATAAATGGGTCAAGGCTTTATCAAACGCCGCGCTTTTCTCGCTTTCCATTTGGATTTCTTCCAAGCGCTCTTGCGTGATCTCCTGCCCGACCTTCAATCGGTTGCTCACCACCGCGTCCACGCGCAGCCCGCACGCAAACCGCCCGTCTACGAATACGTTACACCGCGTTTTATCTTTTGTTTGCACCGTAATCGCCGTAATCTCGCTCAAAATACCGCTCCTTTCTTCGCTTTTTCTTTTCCTAACCATTGTACCACCAAATTTGTAAAATGTCAACGCGTAAAGTTTAGAAAAATTATACCCGAAATCGTTTACTTTTTCCAAAAAGTATGCTACAATACACGTAGACCAAAGTCAAGGAGAACGGAAATGAAAACTTACACCGTAGATATTAGAGGTTTCAAAGCGGAATTGCCCGTCATGCAGCTCCCCAGCGGCATCGGCATCGCGTTTTTTAATTTACATGGCGACAGCGCACTCACCGAGCATTGCGGAAAAGAGCTTGCCAAAGAACTCGCGGATTGCGACGTACTCATCACCGCGGAATCGAAGGGCTTACAACTCACTCATTGCACCGCAAGAGAACTTGGACAAAGATATTACGCAGTAGCGAGAAAATCGAAAAAACTCTATATGCAAGACGGAATTGAAATGCCGATCGAATCCTCCATCACGACGGGTAAGGAACAATGTATGTACCTCTCCCAACACGACGTCAACTTAATTAAGGGCAAAAAAGTCGGGATAGTAGACGACGTAGTTTCAACGGGCGCGTCCTTGAAGGGTTTGGAAGGACTCGTTGAAAAAGCAGGCGGTATTATTCACAAGAAAGCCTTTGTACTTGCAGAAGACGTTGCGGCAGATAGAAAAGACGTGATTTTCTTGGCGAGCATTCCAATTTTTACCAATATGTGAGCGTAATCCCCCCTAAAAAATGAAATTTTTTACGAAAGCGGCAACTTTTTCGGGTTGTCGCTTATTTTTTTTATAAAAAGACTTGTTTTTTTTGTCTTTATCGTTTATAATATAAATACTATTTTGTTTTATAATACGGGCGAGCGCGTGTACTTTCCCGTTTTTAACAAGAAAAGGAGCACGTATATGGAAAGAGAATTCGAGTACGAAAACGACAAACCCGTCAAAAAAGGCGGTGCGCTTGGCAAAATCTTAATGATGCTGCTCGGCATTTTACTCGGGATTGTGATTACCGTCGGCAGCGTTGTCGGCGTGGGATATTGGTTTACCAAACAACCCCTCAAAAAGCCAGTTGAAATGGCGGATAAATACATAGAGGGCGACCTTTACGAACTCGTCTTTGGCAAGGTCCAAGAAGACGGCACGAGAACGGAAGGCTTGCTCCACGCGGATTACGCGGATAAGAAAGTCGAATCCCTTATCGAAGACGTCTCCGACGCAATCGAAGCGATTTCGGATAAAACGGGTACGTTAGAAGGTTTGTGCGAAATTTCGCCCAAGCTTGAAAAATTGGTCGACGAATTGCTTGAAAAGACGGATGAATTCTCCATCCCCTTTGATAAGGCAACGATTATGACGACGCCGTTCAAGTCCTTGACGCCTTACATTAAGGACACGGTGAAAGAAGCGTCCTTAGGCGACGTAATCTCGGCGTTCGACGAAGAGCTTAATCCTTTGATGCTCGCTCTTTGTTACGGCGAAGAAGGCGTACACTATGAGTACGACGAACACGGCGAAATCGTGATGATCAACGACGCGAAAAAGACGACCTTCAACGATTTGATCGGCAACGATTTGGATAATCTTTTCAATAAAGTTCCCGTAGACGCGATTCTTCCCATTGACAAAACCGATACCGTGAAAATGTCTCTCGCATACGGTTCTTCCAACCGTTACGACGCAAGCGGCGAAAAAGTCGTTATGAAACAAGTTCGCTACACCTTTGACGGTACGAAGTTCTATGACGATAAAGACGTAGCTATTTCCGTAAAGAATGCAGAAAATCTTGGCGGCAACGTTTATAAGCTCACTCTTTTAGACGATTCCGTTCAATACGTGAAAGCAGTATCGAGCGATTCCGTACTCGTGTATTCGGACGAAGCTTGCACGCAACCTATTCTTTACAAGAAGACGATGATTGGCGACTTGAGAGAAGATTCTATGGCAATCATCGACAACATTTACTTAAAAGACGCACTCAACATAACCGCGCAATCGCATAAGGTACTTATCTCCCTTGCATACGGCGAAGAAAACGTTGATTATAAAATCGTAGGCACGGGCGCAAACGCGACGATTGACCCCATCTCGAATCCTCGTTCCATCGGTCAGCTTCGTCTTAAAGGCGGCGACTTGATCGACGAAATCCCCCTTGCCGACATTATGGACGACGATAACACTTCCCTTACGAGATACCTTCTCTACGGAAAGAAAGACGTTCATTACTCGGTAGACGCAAGCGGCAACGTGTCCATGCTTCAAAAGCGCGTTGCAGTTTTGAACGGCAAGCTTTATAACGAATACGGCGAAGAATTGTCGGGCTACACCCTCAACGAATCGGCAAAGACGTACAAAGATACGGACGGCAACGAATATAGCTACGTAGACGGCACTCTTGGGACGGTGAAAACGGCGGCGGGCGACGCACAGCTCTATTACGTTAACGATGCAAACGGCGCGGTTTACTACAAGAAGACGGCGCTTGGCGATATGGCGGGTAGCGACACCCTCATCACCAACTTGACGGATCGACTTACGGTAAGCGAAGTGATGGACGAAAGTTCAATCACAAACAATAAGTTCTTGAAGCACGTGAAGGATACCGTAATTTCCGACCTTCCCAATGCCATCGAAAAACTGACGATTCAGCAGGTATTTGAAGAGGAAATTTTCGAAAACGGCAGCGTAGAAGGCGAATGGTGGTATATGCTTCACAACGAAGCGGACTGCGTAGCAGCAGGGCATACCGATCCTCATACGTGTACTTGCGTGAGCGACTACGGCTTGAAAGAAATGAATACGTTGATCGACAATATGAAGAACAACATTCACCTTTCCACGCTTGATAAGCTTGCAGCCGACGGCATGCTTTCCTTCGGCGACGGTATGCTTAATTCGGAAGTCTTTACCGAAATTAAAGTATCTGACACGACTACACTCGACGTTATAGTTCGCGTTCCCCAAAACGGCATTTGGGTCGAAAAGAAAGCGAGCGAAGTATTCGTAGATGAAAACGGCGTAAAGAAAGCGCGCATCGGGCTTTTGACCGTAGAAGAAACGATTGAATATGCAGAAGGGTTGATTAAGATCATTGATCATATTAACGACCTCAATAGTTAATAAAACCTTAAAAAGGAGAAAGCCGCGCGCTTTCTCTTTTTTTATACCTTATATATATTTATAAAGAATTATTGAAAAACACTAAAAAAATGATTGACTAACGATCGAAAAATAGGTATAATATTTTCGTACGGCTACGAGATAGCCGTTATAACCTTGCACATCAGGGCAGGATGTGCCGAATAAGACCAGGAGGTGAAAAAATATGGCTAAATACGAAATGCTTTATTTGCTCAACAACGATTTGTCCGACGAAGCAAAGGACGCAAAGGTTGCTAAATTCGAAAACATTGTTACTTCGATGGGCGGCAGCGTAGCTTCTTCCGACAAGTGGGGTACGAAAAAAACCGCTTATCCCATCAAGTTTAAGAACGAAGCTTACTTTGTTCTTATGACGTTCGAAGCAGACGGCAAGGTAGTAGAAGAGCTTAAGCGTATCGCACTTATCGACGCTGACGTTGTAAGACGTTTGATCACGAAGCTCAACTAATTAAGAGGGAAAATCAATGAACAAAGTATTTTTAATCGGTAACTTAACGCGTGACCCCGAGCTCCGCGAGACCCCTTCGGGCGTAGCAATGTGCAGATTTGCTATTGCGGTACAACGCCCCTATTCGTCGCAAGACGGCGAACGCCAAGCAGACTTCTTTGAATGTACGGCATGGCGTGGGCTTGGCGAAACGATCGCGCGTTACACGAAAAAAGGCAAGAAAGTCGCAGTTGCGGGTAGCATTCAAATCCGTAACTATGAAGACAACCAAGGCGCTAAACGCACCGCTGTAGACATCATCGTGCAGGATTGTGAATTCCTTTCCCCGAGAGACAGCGAAGATGGGTTTGACGCGATTGACGACGCTCCGCGTGCATCCGCTCCCAAGAGAAAGCCTGCTTTGCAAGCAATGGATGACGACGACAGCGACATTCCTTTCTAATTCGTTAGAAAGCACCAAATAATTAAAGGAGTACAAGATCATGGAAGAAAAAGCACCTGTTAAAAAGCTTTTCAAGAAAGCGCCTCGTAGAAAGGTATGCGCATTCTGCCAAGAAAAGCTTGACGAGATCGATTATAAAGACGTTAACCGTTTGAAGAAATTTATCACGGAAGGCGGTAAAATCATTCCTCGTAGAATGAGCGGTACGTGTGCAGCTCACCAAAGAATTCTTGCAAAAGCAATCAAGCGCGCAAGAATCACGGCTCTTCTCCCCTTCAAAGGCGAGTAATCAGCCCAACTCATAAAATAACGCCGAAGCGAACGCTTCGGCGTTTTTTTCTTTGGTTTTAGATTTCCATAAGCCCAGCGGCGCGAAGCGCCGCAAGAATCTCGTTCACCCACACACTATTTATATATAATATTATAGTAAAAATCATCTCACTATATCTTCGCTAAGCTACATAGTATTTTTCTTAAAACCATATATAAAAAGAGCCTATCGCGGCGAGCGATAGGCTCTTTTTATGTCTTTTTAAGGATTATTGATAGTCACCGTTGGGATTGGTGAATACAATATTGGTCGATTGACCGAAGCTAGCGTTGACGTAGGTTTCAAAAAGATATGCCGTTGCTTCTTCGGGAATTTCGTAGGAGTATACGCCGTTCTCCGCGGTAAGCTCTACGGTTTCCCATTCCCATTTATGGCTGTCTTTTTCGGTGGAAGTTGTGTATACAAAGAATACTTTTCTAAATTTCTTATTCTCGTAGGTAAAGGTAGCTACGTTGTCAGTTGTCTTGACGTCGCTGATAAGGGTAAGGCTGTCTTCTTTGTAAAGCACGTGTTGGAAAAAGGCGTGGATTTCGTTTTCTTTATCCCAAGCTGCATGAGTAATATTCGTGCGCTGGGAGTAGAAAACCTTGCCTTTGACAAGCTCTGCCGATTTTTGGCGGTTATACGCAGAGAAATATTCGTCGTTTACGCCCGAAACAAAGAGCATCGGCTTCGTTGCGTAAGGAAGGTAGGAAGAAGGGTCGTAAAGGGAAATCCATTCTTCTTTTTTATCGCCGCCAAACAGCCCGTCTTTTTGCCAAGTGATGTCGTTGTATACGTAGCCACAGCCATTCGTGGTGGCAAACGCCGCAAAGCGCTTGTCCACACCCGACGTCGCACAAGCAATGTAGCCGCCCCAAGATGTACCCGTAAGTACGATACGGTCTTTATCGACGTCGTCACGCTCGCGTAAAATATTGTTGGACATAATGGCGTTATATACCGCGTGATAAATCCAGGTTTGCTCGGGATTTTCTACGCCTTGACGATTGGAACCACAGGAGTCGTTTATAGGACCGCCCTCAGGGTTATCAATTCTCTCCTCGTTTTGGTTTAATTGACCGCTGGCATTATCGAATGCAAGGGCAACGTAGCCTTGATTCGTCCAATAGTTGATCCAGTTTTTATTAACGGTTCCGCCACCGCCATGCACAAGCACGACAGCGGGATACCCTTCTTTAGGCATTTCGCTGGTGGGAACGCCGATAGCCGCAAAGACCCAAGTACGTTCTTTATTGCCATAGGGCGCGGAAGAGAACTTGAAGGTTTGGATGGTGTCCCCCAAGAAAACGTCCAACTCAATGATTGCGGGGCTGGTCGCAAATAAGGTTTCCGTATCCCAAATCAGGTCAGGCTTGACAACGTCGTCGACGTGATAAAGCATTTCTTCTTGTTGGGTTTGAGCGGAATTGCTTGGGCTATTATTTTTTCCTCCGCATGCAGAAAACCCTGCGATAAGGAAAGGTGATAAAAGCAATGCAAGTTTTTTCATAAAAGCCTCCCAAAGGCATATTATTATATTTACATGATAACATAGATGACGGATAGGTGTCAATTAAAAAAAAATTGCTACGCAAGAAAAAAAGTTTTTTATACAAGCTTGGATGCGCGGATAATCAGTCAAATTTATAAAATAAACGCCGAAGCGCTTGCTTCGGCGTTTATTCTTTTGTTTTAGGTTTCCATAAGCCCAGCGGCGCGAAGCGCCGCAAGAATCTCGTTCACCTTTGCCGCCACTTCGGGCAACGTAGCGTCCGTTGCCGCCAAATCCGCCACCGCAGCCGCAGGCGTCACCACTCCAGGCTCGCCCTGTGGACCTTGAGGGCCGACGGGGCCTTGTTCCCCTTGAATCCCCTGCTCACCTTGAGGACCAGCAGGACCGACAGGACCCTGTTCACCTTGAATCCCCTGCTCGCCTTGCGGGCCGGCAGGGCCGACAGGACCCTGTTCACCTTGAATCCCTTGCTCGCCTTGCGGGCCGGCAGGGCCGACGGGGCCTTGTTCCCCTTGAATCCCTTGCTCGCCTTGCGGGCCGGCAGGACCTTGCGGACCAATTGGCCCTGCAATATAGCGTGGAATCGGCGAAATTACAACGTTTTGCTGCGTGTCATCGTCGTAAGGACAACCGCATTGATTAAATCTATGATAGCACATAATAAACTTTCCTCCGTAACGTTAAGGGCATACGCCCCAATTTATTTTATGCGTTAGCAAGGAAAAAGGTTTTTCTTTTTATTGAAAAAACAAAATCCCCCCGAGGGGAACAAAAGTTCCGCTCGGGGGGATTTTAATGCTATTTATACGTCCAAATCCGAACGAATCGCCCACCGCATTTTTGTGGATTTCGCGCGGCTGTTTCGCACGCATTCTTCCGCCGACGGACGGATGACGTCGCGCGCCACGTCGCTGTAAATCCCCGTGCGCTGTAAGGCTTGAAACGCCTTCTTCACAAGTCGGTCTTCCCCCGAATGGAAGGTCAAGATCGCGACCCTGCCCCCTACATTTAGTACGTTTGGCAGTTTTTCAAGGAACGCGTAAAGCACTTCAAACTCGCTATTGATGTCGATTCGAATCGCTTGAAAACAACGCTGACAAGATTTCTTAACCGCTTCTTTTTGCTCGTATTTGGGTAAAAATGCAAGCGCCTCGGCAATGCAATCGCGCAAGTTCGTCGTCGTTTCGATAGGCTTGCACATATACCGCCATTTCATAATATTCGCGGCGATTTGCTCAGCATACGGCTCGTCCGCGTTTTCGATGAGCATATGCTCAATTTCCTTGCGATTAAGCTCCAAAAGCCGCTCCGCACCACTCACCCCCTTTTCGGGATTCAAACGCAAATCTAACGGCCCTTCCACTTTATAGGAAAAACCGCGCTTGGGATTGTCGATTTGCATTGAGCTTACCCCCAAGTCCGCCAACACGAAATCAAATTTCTTGCCAGTGTCTTGCACGACCTTATCCACGTCGGCAAAATTTTGCAGCCGCACGGTGAGGATATCTTCCCCAAAGCCCGCTTGGC
Organism: Clostridiales bacterium; assembly: GCA_015071005.1. Taxonomy (GTDB): domain Bacteria; phylum Bacillota; class Clostridia; order Christensenellales; family Borkfalkiaceae; genus Scatosoma. Next base: position 229,823 of record SVIG01000002.1, read on the forward strand.
GCAACCGCGCCTCCGTCTTCGCCGACTCAATCGGATCAACGTCCAAGCCGTAAATATGCCCCTTACCTTGCAGTTTTTCAAGCATTGCACGCGTGTGACCGCCATAGCCCAAAGTCGCATCCAAACCGATTTGCCCAGGTTGAATTTGAAGAAAATCAAGAATTTCCTGCACCATAATCGAAATATGCATACCGGCAGGCGTATGCCCCTTATCAAGAATATGCTGTACGTCAGCAGCGTACTTTTCAGGGTTCAGTTCCTTGTATTTTTCCTCAAAACGCTTGGGATGAGTACCCGAATACCGCACTCTGCGCTTATGCGGCGTAGAATTATTTTCCATAGCTATTTTCCTTATCGTTTTAGGGATACCTTTATTATAATGCCGACAAAGCAAAATGTCAATTATATATACGGCAAAAAGCAAAAGCCCACGGCGATAACGCCGTGGGCTTTTGCTAAATTCTACTTTATGTATAGATAATTGTTATGCGATTCAAGGGTTACTTTCTCGCATTTTCTCCGCTCCTTTCGGCTTTCTATCCATAGTTATAATATATGGTTAAAAGTTAAAGTTTTCATTTTATATCAATATGTAAAATGAGCAAGCTTTCCCATTACTTTCCGAATGTAGCCCCATATTCGTTTCTAATATCTTTTTCCAACTGTTTATAGTCAAGCCTTTTGCTTTTATCGGCACAAGAAGTAATAGCATATACTTTCAAAAATTTTTTAATCCATTTCCTGCTTGCAAACCCTAATTTTAATGATGTGCAACCATTAAGTTTTGCTGTTTTCCAATGCTCTTTAATTCTTGAAATAACGTGTGTATCTCTTCCCACATAGAAAAGGCAACCTTTTTTAGGTTTTTCATTAAAAGGAGGCACTTCCATCGTCCTTATAATAGGTTGATATTGACTCACAAAAACACCTGTGACTTCGCTATTAAAATAATTTATATTAAAATTAGGAAAATCCTTATCTGAAATAAAAATATAAACCCCTGCCGTATTCAGTATTTTGTTACCGTATACATCTTCCGCTTGTCTTTTTGACAATGTATCTTTATTTACTTCAATGATTTTATAACCGATATTAGCGATTTTAATAATGCCTTTTGAGGAAATGCTAAGTTTTCTCATTCTTCTTTTCCTATTTCAAAAAAATTATTTTTCGGCAGATAGGGCGGATATAAAACCAACCCTAACAACAAACCAAAAAAACAGATTCTAAAAAAATATAATTGTAGAAACAAATTGCAAATTTTGCATAATCATTAATTGCTTTTATTTCAACAAAATCAGTTCATCTTTTAAAACCATAATTTCTCGAACTTCATTATCTTTTAATCTTTCATCAATCTCACTTTGTTTAACCGTTCGCGCTTTACACGTACCATTCTTTTCAACTCGCCCCGCGCAACGCCACACAATTTCTCCTGAATGCGTTGTTATCCTTCTAAAATTACGACCACACTCGCCGCATCGAATCTTTCCTGACAACGAATTTCCACTTGAGTGCCTTGTGCTTTTTCTAATTGGTTTCCCCTGCTCATCCAAAACTACATTACTTCTTCTCGCCCTTTCCGCTTGCACCGCTTCAAACATCGCGTTATCAATAATTCCTCTATGATTATTCTCATACAAATACTGCGCAAGTTCCCCTTTGTTTTTCTTTTGTTTTTGCTCTAATACGTCGGGAATATGTGTTTTTTGTAGCAATGCTTGTCCAATGTATTTCTCATTCCCTAACATTTTATCGATAGCTGCACTCGTCCAAGTTTCTTTGCCTGTGGGGGATAAGATCCCCCTTCTTTTTAATTCTTTTGAAATCCCTGATAAACTATATCCTTGCAAATATAACTCAAATATTAATTTAACATTTTTCTCCTCTTCTTCATTGATAATTAGTTTCCCATCTTTATCTTGCTCATATCCATAGCAACTTCGATTTGCCAATTTCGACATTCCGCTTTGAAATCCATATACTAATCCCCAACGAATACTTCTACTTTTCGACATACTTTCTTCTTGCGCAACTGCTGCATGAACCGCCATATTAAATTCACCTCTTTCTTTTTTTAACCATATTTGTTCATTCTGGAAATATACATCAACATCAAGTTCTTTTAACTTTCGTATAACCTTCAAAAAATCAAGCGTGTTTCTTGCAAATCGGCTGATCGACTTTGTATAAATGATATCAATTTTCTTTCTTTTACAATCTTTTATCATCTTTTCAAACTGCACTCTATTCTTCTTTTGCAACCCACTTGCCGTATCCGCATAAACACCTACAAAGATAAAATCAGGATTATTTTCGATCAAATTTCTATAATAATTTTGTTGAGCTTCCAAACTATACTGTTGAAGCTCTTCTTTTGTACTTACTCGGCAATACGCCGCCACCTTTTTCTTCATTTGTTTCTTCCTTAAAAAATAAAATCATAACGTCGCTATAAACGCAACATTATGATTCTAACATATCTTTTATTTTTTTGTCTAATAAAGCAACAAACCTGTGCCATTTTTAGCACAGGTTTGTATACTTATGATGGTGCACCGTAGCTGCACCGAACCTTCCTATCTTCCCGACTATCAAAATTGATGAATTTTGTGTATTTTTGGCATATTTTTAGCCATTTTTTATGGTTTTTTACGATTTCCGAAAAGCAGATTTTGACCGTCAATTTCGAACTCGCGTCCACGTTCAATCCATACCTGCCCCATATATATCGGTTTTTGAGATAGTCTTTCAGTTAGACTTCCACCGTCAATTCGGGGAACGTCAAGGCAAGATTTTTCCAACATTTTTGAAGGGCAATATTATCTCGCTTTTCAAGGATGGTTGCCGTTATCGGTTGTTCAGAGTTCAACAGCTTGTGCAAGTTGACGATTACTCTTATATTTTCATTGTCTATTCGAATTTGCCGTATGAGTTCAATCCAAACCGCCCGAAGCTCTTGCCCCGTATTTTTCAATCTTCCCCGATATTCTTTGGCTTTGCTTTTTATCAGCTTTCTGTCAAAAGCAGGGAACTGTTCTATCTTTTCAAGAAGAAGCTTTTTCTTGAATTCCAACTCTTTCAGCTCCCGTTCCTTACTTGCGATTATATCTGCGGAATATACCTTTAAGCTTTTATATACTTCGCCCTGCATACTTTCCGTTGTTTCCGTGATAACCTTCTGCGTTTCGGCTATCCGTTTCTCAAAGCTTTCTTTTTCGGCTTGCATTTTATCATAGGCATTTAAGTAAAGCTGTTTGACAAGCGTACAAAGGGAATCTTCGTTTTTCGCTTGGAACAGACAATCACGGAAAAGCTTATCTACGTAGTCTTCCAAAAATTCTGTGCGTATGGTTTTTGTCGGGCAAATCTGCTGTTTCGTCGGACAATGGTAAATGGTGCGCCTACTTTTATGCGATATTGCCAACGAGCCACACATTGCTTTCCCGCATTGATTACACTTAACAAGCCCCGACAAGAGATACACCCTGTTTTTGACCAACGTTCTGAACGCTCTTTGACTACGCTCGTCCAAAATGGCTTGCACGGTGAAAAAGGTTTCATCGTCTATGATTCGGGGAATTGCTCCCGATATGCGTATAACCTCTGTTTCGGGCTTTTGACTTCGGTTGTTTCTCTTTCCGTCCACATCCCTTGCGCACCGTTGATTGAAAATGTATTCTCCGATATATTTTCTGTTTCGCAGGATATCGTATATGTGAATCGTATATTTCCTGCCGTCCTTGCGACGATAGCCGTTTACGTTGAGATAGTCGCGGATTTGGGTGTACGAATACCCTTGCTTTACCATTTCAAACATTATTTTAACGGCTTCTGCTTCTTCTTCGTGGATTACGTATCTCTTATTTTTCGTCGTGTAGCCAATCGCAGGAACGCTTCCGTGTACCTTGCCTTCACGGGCGTTGGCGAGCAAGCCCGCTATGCTTTCCCGCGCAAGCTTTTTGGAATACAATTCCGCCATACCCATTGACATTAACTCAAAGAATTGACCTTCGGGCGTTTCGTCAAATTCTTCTAATGCACTTATGATTTTAATGCCGTATTTTGAAAAGTATTTTTTATAGTGCCTTGCGTCGTCCACGTTTCGCGCCCATCTGTCCATTCTGTGTACGATGATGAAACGAAATTCCTTTTTGGGCGCGTCTTGTACCATTTGCTGAAAATCTTTTCGGTTCGCATTCGTTCCCGTTTGCGCTTCGTCCACGTATTCGTGTGTTAGCTCTATGTCGTGCATATCACAAAATCTATGAATCGCGGCAAGCTGAACGACAATGCTTGACTCTTGTTGCTTATCCGACGAATACCGCGCATAAGCTACTGCTTTAATAGGTTGCATTTTATCCTCCTGAAAGTATATTGACGGAAAACCTTGCACGGCTTTCCGTCATTTTTATAATATATTTTTGAAAAATATACGGCTCATAGTCCGTTTTGAACTATGAGCCTTTTGGTTATTCGTGAAAAATGATTTCTATATCGTCATTTTCTTCGTCGATTTCAATGCGTTTAATGAAAATTCGTATCGTTTCCCGCGTGATTTCATCCGTTGGAAAGATTTCTTCAACGCTTAAAACGTTCGTTTTTTGTGAACATTCCTTTATAAAGCGGATTCGTTTTAATTTCGAATTTAGCTTCTCAATATCCGCGCGTGCATTTTCCTGCGCTTCAATACACTCGGTTGCTTGCTGTTCATATTATAATTCGTTTCATTTTCGATTTGTTTTGCTAATTGAGAAGCCTTGCGCCCGCCATATCCCTGTTCAAGTTGGGAATAGGTTTCTATAACCAAATTGTCTTTTTGCGAGTTGGTTAATGTATTGTCTTGGATAATATTTTCTAATTCTTTTTTCGCTTCATTTCTGGATTTCTTCATTTTCTTTCCCTAGGTCAAAAAAATTATTTTCAGCAGATAGGGCGAAGTGGATTCAACCCTATCTGCTGTTTTTGTGTTATTCTTCGGGTTTTTCGTAAACCCAAAGGACGATTTCGCCTGATTCGTCGTAGTGCCAATAATTGCCATCGTAAGCCGTACCGTCAGCATTCAAAGCAGGAGCGGTTTCACTGTAATAGTACCGCGTTGCATTGGTTAAAGGTTTATTATAATTCCCCAATATATTGATTGTATTCCAGTTCTCTTTTGTCCCTTCGTAGTAAACAGTTTTTAAGCCACAGCCATCAAATGCACCCCCATGAACCTCTACTACATTTTTGGGAATAATTATGGTTGTCAATTTGTAACACAAGTAAAAAGTGTTCATTGGTATCTTAGTCATATTACTAGAGAATTTAACTTTCTCCAAATTACTACATTTGGAAAATATAAACGTACCCATTTCTTTTACATTATCAGGAATTACAATATTCGTTAAACCACTACAGCCCTCAAAAGCTGAATTTCCAATATAAGTTACTCTATCGGGAATTGTTATGTTAGTTAATGCACTACACCCCTCAAATGCATCCCCGCCGATAGAAGTTACAAGACTTGGAATATCAACTGTTTTTAAGCTACTACAATTTTGAAGCATTCCTTCGCTAATAACCGTTAACCCAGCAGAAAGCTTGATTTGAGTCAAATTACTACAACTCGAAAACGCATAAAACTCAATACTCGTTACACTGTCAGGGATTTCTATCTTTCTTAAACCACTACACCCCAAAAATGCATAAGAACCAATCTGACTTATACTATCAGGGAGTATTATATCCGTCAAATTACTGCACCCCCTAAACGCAGATCCTTCTATGACCGTTACGCTATTAGGGATAGAAACATTTTTTAACCCACTGCAACCAGCGAACGCATTCTCTCTAATAGCCGTTACACTATTAGAAATTATCACTTTCTCCAATGTTATGCAATTTATAAAAGTATAAGCAGCAATGTTGGTTACGTCATCGGGAATCATCAACTCTTTAACGATAACATTATTGATATATAAATTACGTGCACTCCCCATCGGATTTGCCCAATAACTCCCAAATTCTATATCACACCAATTACCTACAGTTCCCGAATAATATAGATTGGTTAAACTTTCACAATATAAAAATGCATCTTCTTTTATGAGCTTAACTCCATAACCAATAGTTACGTTTGTTAATGCACTACAGTATTCAAACGTATAACGCTCAATGGTTGTTATGCTATTTGAAATTACAGCGTTTTCTAAATTGCTACATTTATAAAATGCAGCTTCCTCTATTGTCTTTACGCCTTCAGGGATATCAATGGAGATTAAACTAATGCATTCATAAAAAAGTTTTTTGGATATCGTTGTTAAACCATTAGAAAGAACAACACTTTCCAAACTGCTACAACCGTAAAATGCGCTTTCCCCGATAGAAGTTACACTATTAGGAATTTCTATGCTCGTCAAACGATAACAACCGTAAAATGCCTGTTTCCCAATCATTGTTATTGTATCGGGAAGTACCATACTTTCCAAACGATAGCAACCGTAAAACGCGGAATCAGCGATAGACGTCACACTTTTTCCTTCGTAAGTTTCGGGAATAGCTAAATGAAATTCAGTCCCTGAATATTTCGTTATGGTATAATACTCTCCGTTAGAAGAAAGGGCATATTCAAGTCCACTTGTTCCGTATTTCCAAACAGCATACAACGTATATTCCCCGTCCGTTCCCATTGTATATTCTGCGCCGTCCGCATAAACAACTTCGCCGTTTGCTTCCGTTGCCCAACCGATAAAATGATAATAGCTTTTTGCGAAACCATTATTTGTCAATGCCTGTTTGTCGTCGGTTGCTATTTCCATAGCAAGCATTTCCCCGTGTGTTGCGCCGTTACCGTCGAATTTCAGTTTATTGAGATTTGCTGTCCATTTCGCATAGAATTTCTTTTCGCCATAAGAACCAAGTGCAATCTCCGTTACTTGATTATCAAACGTTTCTTCCGTAAACCAACCTGCGAACGTATAGCCTGCTCTCGTCGGGTTTTTTAACGTGTAAACCTGTTCAATATTGTATGTTTCGGGATTGCTTTCGTCGTTTTCGCCACCGTTCAATTCATACGAAACGATATAGGTAACGATATCCCATTTCGCGTAGAATTTCTTATCGTCGTGCGAGCCAAGCGCAATTTCAGTCACTTGATTTTCAAACGTTTCTTCCCAGAACCAACCTGCGAACGTATAACCTGCTCTCGTCGGGTTTCCAAGAGTGATTGTTGACGTTTCAATAGTATAGACTTCGAGATTTTCCGTATTATTTACGCCACCGTTCAGTTCGTAGGTTATTGTGTAAACGGTGGGTGTCCATTTTGCGTAGAAGTTCTTATCTCCGTGCGAGCCGAGCGCAATTTCCGTCACTTGATTATCGAAAGTTTTTTCCGTAAACCAACCTGCGAAATCATAGCCCATTCTCGTCGGTTTTTTCAACGCATATGTCTGTTCTATATTGTACGTTTCGGGGTTGCTTTCGTCGTTTTCGCCGCCGTTCAATTCATATTCAATCGTGTAAAGCGTAGGTGTCCATTTCGCATAAAATTTCTTATCGCCATATGAACCAAGCGTAATTTCCGTCACTTGATTATCGAAAGTTTTTTCCGTGAACCAGCCCTTGAAATCGTAGCCCGTTCTTGTCGAATTTTTCAGCGTATAAGCCTGTTCAATATTGTACGTTTCGGGGTTACTTTCGTCATTTTCGCCACCGTTCAATTCATACGAAACGATATAAGTAATAGGCGTGAATCCACCTGCTATAAAAGTGGTATCCGTCAAAACGGGGTAAGGGAAGGAAACAAATTCGCCGTTTACCTTCCAACCGTTGAAGGTATATCCGTCCTTTTCGGGATTTTCGGGCGCATTTACCGCCGATTCTTCTTGAATTTCACCGCTTGCCCACGTTTCGCCATCTTTGATGAACGTGCAAGTTTTCATATCGAGCTGATATACATTCAAAACATAGTCACTATAGTATTCGTCACTGTCGGGGTGGTAAACGAGAATATAGAAGATATTATCCCCGATATTCGACACGGAAAGGCGTTTTGTTATAAGTTCTTGTGTAGGCAGACACTCAAAGCCGTTATAAAGATTCCACGTACAACCGTCGCTGACGGAAATCAAGTCTTTCACGGCAAGGTTCGCCGTGCCATAGTCCACTTTAATCGTGATTTCGGGCGTGGTTTGCGAATAGTCCACCGTACCGCCGACCACGTCCGTCACGCGGTATTCAAGCCAATAGGCGTACAGTTTCAAATCGCCAAACGAGCCTTTTTCTATCTTCGTGATTTTGTTTTCTGCCGTGAAGTCTTCGCTTATAAACCAACCGCCGAACGATTTACCGAACGTTTCGCTTGGCGTAGGATTTTTGAGCGTGAGCGTTGCGCTTTCCACCGTGTACGTGGTAGGATTGCTTTCGCTGTTTACGCCGTCATACACAACGTATTCAATCTTGTAAGTAATCAGCTCTTTATTTGCCGTGACAGTGATATCTCCCGTTATGCTCGTAAAGTCTTTTCTATTCCACGTGAATTTATAGCCGTCCACGTGTTGTGGCGTGGGGATATCCGTCAAATCGGCAAGGTCAAGCACTTCGCGCGTAACGTCCGCGACGCCGTTTTGCTTGAACGTTACCGTGTGCGTAGCGCGGGTGATCGTCACTTTCACGGTGTTGTTTGCCGTGAGCTTGTAGTTTTGGTGTGCCGTCAAAGTAGAGGTGGCGATATATTCGCCCGCTTCTATCATTTCGCCGTTATAGCTTACCGTCAGTTCCACGCTGTCGCCGCCCACAAGGTTGGTCGCTTGCACGGTAATCGTCTTTTGTGCGCTTCCGTTATATTTGAGCGTGGTTTCGCCGCTAAACGCGAGCGTGAGTTCACGCTGTTCAATCGTCAACGTTGCCGTCTTGCTTGCAATCGGCTCGTAGTTTGCGCTGTCGCCTGCGAACGTTGCCGTTATCGTGTATTCGTCAGCGTTGATTTGCTTATTGCCCGTGTATTGTGCGGTCACGCCGTTGGGCAAGTTCGTTGCTTCGATAGAGTGCGCTTGCCCGTTGTATGTCACGGTTTTGTCCGCAAAGACAACACCGCTCATATCGTAAACTGCTTTGTTGATAGTAAGTGTTGCCGTCAATTCAACGGGATTGTAGTTTGCAAGGGTAATCGTTGCCTTGACGGTGTATTCGCCCGCATTCGTGTAGCTTGTTGCCTTGTCGTAGGAAACTTGCGCACCCGTGGGCAAACCCGCAACGGCAAGCGTTTTTGCCGTTCCGTCGTAGGTCGTCGTCACGTCGTCAAAGGTCAGCCCTGCGAACTCGTGATTTTTAAGCGTTACCGTCCAAGAGCAGGTCACTCTTTCATAGCTTACCGTCAAAGCGTGCGTGCCAACGGTGGAGAGCTTGGCGTTATCTTCCGCAGACAGGTTTTCTGCGGTCAAGGTTGTCGTCTTCGTGGAATCGTCGCTATACGTTGCCGTGATGGTGTAGTCCGCATAGTCAAATTCGTCGATAAAGACTTCCGTTTCGCCCGAAACGCTGATACTTTCCAGCGTGGGCGGGGGCGCTTCCTTCTTACCACAAGCGGTAAAAATTGCCGTGAACAAGCACAGGCAAAGCCCAAGTAGTATTGATATGTAAAGTTTTCCTTTTCTCATAGGAATACCTCCGTTTTCGTGTAAATAAAAAAGTGCCGCCTGCAAAACAGACAGCACTGATAAAAGTGTTTTTCCGCTTTGCTGCGACACAAACTTAACCAATACCTTATAAGACAAGATATGTATGTAACGCGAAAAGGTACACTTCTACCCAGAAGTATACTCGCCTTATAAGATATTAAGTTTGGTCGCAAGTATATTTTAGCATATTTTGCCTTTTTCGTCAAGAGATTTTATGCTTTCTTCCTATTTATAGGAAGTTTGTAAGGTTCGTACAAGTCCGCAGAGTCGATTTTCCGAGAAGTAGCGCAGAATCCTATCAGGCGAATCGACAAAGTGATAAAAGGCTTCTTTCGCGTACTTATCGGGATTTCCAAAATACACGATATACCTTGTGCCGAACGCAAATTCCCGTTGTTTGAAAAGGCTTTCAAGGGGCTTTTGCCAACCCTGCAACACGTTTTCTGCCGTAAACCAAAGGAAGATTGAGCGCGTTTGTGTTCTCTCGTATTTTCTTTGATAGCGGATAACGCTTTCAAGATATTCCAAGCCCTGCCCGAAATCTGGATTGCCACCCGTCCGTATCGGCTCATAGGGTGCAAGCGGTTTTGCCTTGTCGTTATAGCCTATGATATGCAATTTGGTTTTATTTCTTTGAAAGGACAAAGCCCGTGCACAGCGGGCGAGTATGGTTTGCATTTTCGCGGCATAGCCTTGCATTCTAAAAGAGCAATCCGCAAGTATATAGATATTCGTTGTTTTCATTACTGTTTTCTCCTTGTAAAAATGATAAAAGGCATACGGGTTTTCCGTATGCCGAATTGAATAGTGAGCTACCACCGCCCACCCCCAGATAGATTGCCGTCAGCCGAAGCTTTGAGCGTTAGATATTTTACCCCTCGCGGGGCATTTACCCCTACCCATGTACGAGAGAAACGGGAAAATCGGGGAAAATGGGATTTTGTTTTTGCGTTCCCGAAAATCCCGCTTTTCCCAGTTTTTGGGCAAAGACAGGGGCATAGAAAAACGGATAAACACCTTAAATTTATAGTGCTTATCTATACGCTACTGAACTTTCAGCGGTATTTCGTTTTATTGCTGTTTATGTTCTCTTCACAAGCCGATTTTATGCCTTACTTTTATAGGGCGTATCGTTCCACCCCTAAACTTTAAGGGAAAAAGGCAGAAAAAACACAAACCCACCTCCGACATACCTTACAATCAAGGGTTTGGAAGTGGGTTTGGTTGGTGCACCGTAAGAGGTTCGAACTCCTAGCCTTCGGTTCCGTAGACCGACGCTCTATCCAGTTGAGCTAACAGTGCTTATGCAGTTGACTTTTTCCGTAGACCGTTCTCAAACAGCGTTCGGTAATCGCTGTTTTCGGTCACCGCTCGCGCGGAGCTATGCGCTCGCTCTTCTCGCCCCTACAAAGCATTATCAATGCTTTGCCCAACGGGCAGCTCGTCGCTCTATCCAGTTGAGCTAACAGTGCGCATATAAGCGTTCTTCATTCAAACGCTTATATAGTATAGAATTTTTTTGGATATTTGTCAACTGTTTTTATCTCGTTTTTCGGTTTTTTTGAAAAATTATTCCAATGCCGCGTTTTTTCCGCTTCAATCCATCAAAAGCGCCGCCGCACCGAGAAGGCCTGCTGAATTGCCGAGCTTGGCAATCAAAACGGGGACTCGCGGGCCAAGTTCCCCTGCGAAAATTTCCTTATCGACAAGCTCTTGCAAGGGTTTGACAAGCGCGTCGCCTTGCGCGCATACGCCGCCGCCCAAAATGACTGCTTGCGGTCTAAATACGTTCGCTACGTTCGTAATTCCGCACGCCAAATGTGCAACGTAGTTATCCACCACCGCTTTTGCGTAAGGATCGCTCGTTTTATAATCGAACGCCGTCTTACCCGAAACCGTTTCAAGCGAACCTGCTTCCCACATTTTGCTGTCCTTATGCGCTTCCATTGCACGTTTCGTATCGCGAATCAACGCCGTTGCAGACGCGTAAGCTTCCAAGCAACCCTTTCTACCGCAAGTACAAGCCTCTCCGCCGTACTCGATTACCATATGCCCAAGCTCAGCGCCAGCAGACTTGTTCCCTTCCACGAGTTTACCGTCCACGACGATACCGCCGCCAACGCCCGTACCGAGCGTCAAAAGCACCGCGTCGTCGTACTCCTTCGCTGCGCCAAACTTGACTTCCCCAAGCGCCGCAACGTTTGCGTCGTTGGCAATTTTAACCTTCAAGCCCGTCATCTTGGAAACGCTTTCGCCGATACGAAAATCCTTCCATTTCAAGTTGTTCGAGTAAATGACGTTCCCTGCTTTGCTGTCGATCATACCAGGCACGCCCATACCAATCCCTTCCACGTCGTCCGTGCCAAGACCGACCTTATCAAGCAACGTTTTTACAAGGTTTGCTATGTTCGTCGCAACCCCGTCCGCTCCCTTTTCGCTTTCCGTAGGCGTTTTATCTTCATAAATGATTTGCCCGAGATCGTCTACGATACCGCCCTTGATGAACGTACCGCCCAAGTCAATCCCGACGTAATATTTTCTCACTTCCGCAACAATCAAATGCATATTTCCAGACATACTAACCTCACCGTATCCAGCAGGGATAAACCAACTATCCCCAAGCGACACCTTTTTGCCTGCAATTTCCCCTTCGCCTTCCACGCAAATCACGCACTTAAACGAACCTTTGTCCACGTAGAAAGATTTTCTTCCGTTCACCTTTACGGAAGTCGTCGTAAAGTAGCGGCTAAGCCCCAAGAGGGTACCCATGTCCGTATTCACCGCCAAAGGCGCGTATTCGTACTTGGAAAGATTCGTCACTTTGAGCGCCTTTTCCACGTGCAGTTCGCGCTCGTTGCCGTTCTTGTCCTTTCTGCCGTAATCGTATACGCGATAAGTCAAATTGCTATTTTGTTGAATTTCGCAAATTAAGCAGCCTTGTCCGATCGCGTGAATCGTACCCGACGGAATGAAATAGCATTCCCCCGCCTTGACCTCGAAGAAATTCAAAAGCTCGGTGAGTGTGTGCTCGGCAATCGCCTTTTCGTATTCCGCCTGCGTGACGTCCTTTTTGAAGCCAAGATAAATCCCAGCCCCCTCGTCCGCCTCGACAATATACCACATTTCCGTCTTACCAAAGCTGTTTTCGTTTTTCAAGGCATAGGAATCAGACGGATGCACTTGCACGGAAAGATCCTGCTTTGCATCAATAAGCTTTGCAAGCATAGGAAAAAACGGAAAGCCCTCGCAATTCTTTCCAATCTCCGCCGCCGTTGCCGTTTCTTGCAACGTTATGCCGTTTTCTAAACGAGTCGGACCGTCTTTATGAAAGGACAGCTCCCAACTCTCCGCTACGATTTCCTTGTCCGTCTTTTTTCCGTATTTCTCGCGGAGTTTTACACCGCCCCAAATATTGTCTTTGCATGCAGGATAAAGCTTTGCAATTTCCATGATACTCAATTTCCTTTTACTTTTTATTTTGCTTTGCGCTTTCAGCGTTCCCATATTCGTAAATATAGTCTTCGCGGTTATAACCGTCCATCGGCACAACCGTTTGCTTATTCTTTTTCTCCGCCGCCGCAATCCGTTTCTTCGCGCGCAACGCGTAAACGACCATCAACGTGCCAAGTACGATACCGACAAAACCCACGAGCGTGCTCAAAAGCAAGGTGAACGGACGAGGGTTGAAGGTAGGCGGAAAACTCGCCATGACGGACGCTTGTAAGGTCAAGACGGACACGAACGCCGTCGCCAAATTCGTATACCGCACCGAACGCGCCACCAAATCTTCGTAGCGCTGCGCCTTGATGAAATGAATCATCGCCACAGCTATACGGTAGATTGCCACGATTGCAAAGAGATAAATTGCCCAGCGCGGTACGCGCATACCACCGCCGACGGTCACGCAAACGAATACGAATACGGACAAAACAACCGTTAAAACTAGGAGCATAACGCCACTAAAAAGGTAGTTATTCAGTTTCCCCTTTTTCAAGCGGACGGGATCGGCTTTATAACGCTTACTATCCCAGCCGTTTTTGATAAGCACCGCCGTTCGCGTAGCGAACAGGACAATCGAATGCAACGCGAGCGCCGCGTACCACGACGAATCCATCTTTCTTGCCATCGAGATGAGGAAAATCGCATACCCAATATTGCAAGCGATGGTAAAAATCGCGAAAATAATCGTTCTAAACGACGGGTTCAAATGCAGCTTGCGCATAAACTCGAACTTATCCGTCTTTTCGTGGAAACGCGCTTTCATACGGTTAAAGGAGTTGATCGCGACGTACATCGTATAAATGAAAAGCAACGCGCAAATCGTGTACGTGATTACGGCGAAAACGCCATGCCCGTAGCCGATAATAATCGTCGCGACCGCGAGCGGACAAATCACGAGCGTAGACGCGTATAGCAAGACTACGACCCAAGAGGACGGGTTCTTAAATTTTTTCAAAAATTTGTCCACCCACTCGGGACGTTTCTTCGTAGACATAGGTCTCCTTCTACCGCAAGCGGTATCTTTCGTAAGTATTGACAACTCTTAAAATTCTTATAAATCAAATGCGATGGCGGTGATATCGTCCGTAAACTTTCCGCCGCTGAACACGTTCAGCGCCGCCTTTAACTTCCCGATATAATCTTCCGCGCTATGCGATTGCATCAAAACGTTTTCCGCGCGCTCGATCCCAAAAAGCTCGCCCTTTGCGTTCATACACTCCGTCACGCCATCCGTGAGCAGCACGAGTAAATCCCCCTGCTCAAAGGGTAATTCCTTCTCCTTGTAAGCAAAGTCCGCCATCCAATTCGAAATGGGCGGCGCAGGCGATTCTACTTCGTGAATCCCGTAGCGGTTCTTCAAAAGAATGGGCGCGTTGTGCCCCGCTATCGCATAGCGAAGCAACCCACTCGATTTATCGATTCTCACCGCAGCCACGGTGATATACGAGCGCTCGTCTTGGTTGAGCTCGTTAAACTTCGTATTCAAACTCGAAAGCGCAAGTCCCAAATTCGGCTGTTTCCGATCAAAACCAGCTTTTACGAACGCCGAAAGCATACCGGCAGGAATCCCTTTCCCCGATACGTCAGCGAGTACGCCGTAGGCTTGTCCGTCTAACTCGTAAACGTCAGGCAAGTCCCCACCCACAGCAAAACAGGGAATAAACATATATGAATAATTTACGCCAGCCATACTCTTTCCAGCGGGCAACAACCGACGTTGCATTTGTCCGGCCGAGAGCATTTCACGCTCGATTTCCGTATGGTAAGTACCTTCCGTCAAGCCCATAAAAAGCTTACCCTTTTCATCGAGCGGAACAATGCGAATGGACATCGAAATCTTGTCCGTTTGACCGCCACGCTGAATGGTGGAATGCACCGTTTCCGTCTTTTCCGTGCGTTCGGAAATCGCCGCGCGCATTACACGCAAAAACGCGCAGTATTCGCAGGACTCCCCTTCGCCGCATTTTCCTTTCTCACCGCAGCCGAGCGCTTGCGCGAGCGTACCGCCCACGCGCGCAGCATCCGAGAACGCGCGACGAAACGCCGCGTTGACGTATTGCACACGCAGCTTTTCATCGAATACGAAAACCCCTTGCGAGAGTTTATCGAGTATTTTTTTGTACGTTCCGTTTCTCATTATTCGGTGATATCCTTCTATCAGGCAAGCCTTTTTACGCAATTCAACGCGTACCTGCCTACCTCGTTTTTATTATCTATAAAATTTCAAGCCGCCCTTGATTTCCGCTTCAAAGGCAACGTCCTTATAAATCTCCCCGTCAAGCTGCAAGGCGCAAACATTTTCGGGAAGAACCGTAATCTTATCGCAAAGGAAATGCGTCGTTGCAGGATAGGTGAGAATTTTTCCCTTCATAAGTTGCATCAGCGCCTTAATCAGCTTCCACTTGCCGCCAATACGTTCAACGACCACCACGCTGATTTTTCCATCGTCTACACTTGCCGTAGGACAAATCCTAATGCCGCCGCCAAACTGCGATCCGTTGCAAGCCGCCGCGATTAACGCGTCGTGCTCTTCCACTTCTCCGTCCCTTTCCACGCGGACTTTATATCCCTTAAACTTAAACAAGCTCACGAGCAAGCTTTTTAGATATTTCAACTTTCCACGCGACTTACCGCGCAAACAGCGTTCCAAGACGTCCACGTCCATGCCAAGCCCCGCGACGTTCATACTCCGACGATGCCCGACCTGCAAATAGTTGATTTCCGTAGCTTGTCCATCCGCGATTTTCAGCGCCGCCTTTTCCGCGTCCAAGGGAATGGAAAGTGCCGCCGCAAAATCGTTTCCCGTCCCCGACGGAATCAAACCCAAGCTACATACGGACGGATCGATCAAACCGTTGAGAACTTCGTGTAGAGTTCCGTCGCCGCCTACCACGACAAACGTACGCTCTCCCTGCTCACACAATTTACGGGTAATCTTCTCGCCGTCGCCAGCGAACTCGGTCTTATGCAATGTATACGCAACCCCGCGTCCTGAAAAAATCCGCTCTACCGTCTGTAAATTTTTCGCCGCTCTCTTTTTTCCCGCAATGGGATTGACTATAATATGCAGCATACTCATCCTTCGTAACAACCCTTTTGTGGGGAAAATAAAATTTTCCCACAAATATATTATATAACACTTTGCGAAGAATTGCAATTTATTTTTGAATTTGTTATACTGTAAATAGAAAAATTTTTCTTATTTAGGTCGAAAATGCACGAAATTATCCCCAAACAACTGAAAAATTTGGCGAATGTGTGTCCAAAACCCCTTTACGCAGTCGGCGGTAGCGTACGGGATTTCCTTTGCAAAAAGCACGCCGCGCACTTCGATTGGGATATTTGCGCCCCGATTTCCGCGCAGGATTTTGCGGAAATTGCGACCAAGCACGGCTTCAAGATACAAGCCGTTTACAAGAACACGGGCACGGTCAAGCTCGCCGACTGCAACGGCGTGGACTACGAATACACCTGTTTTCGTTCGGATAAATACGTTCGTGGCACCCATGTACCCGTTGAAATTCATTTCACCGACGATATTACCCTCGACGCGCGCCGCCGAGATTTCACGGCAAACGCGATCTATTACGATATTCAAGCAGAAAATTACGTCGATCCTCTCGGCGGTATCGCCGACGCAAAAGAAAGCCGTTTGCGGACGGTCACGGACGCAAAAAAAGTCTTTGGGGAAGACGGACTTCGCCTAATGCGGCTCGCCCGTCAAGCGGCGCAGCTCCATTTTTACCCCGACGAGGAATGTTTGCAGGGCGCAAAAGCGAACGCCGCGCTGATTAAAGACATTTCCCCCGAACGGATTTTCACCGAGTTACTCGCGATTTTGCACGCTGACGAAAAGTACGGACACGCAGACGGACCGTATTTAGGCTTAACTCTATTGCAAAAAACGGGCGTTTTGCACCACGTTTTGCCCGAGCTTGCCTTGGGCGAGAATATGGCGCAGCGCGCCGATTTCCATAAGTACGACGTTTTAGAGCACTCTCTTCGCGCTGCGCGCTATGCAGATAAACGGATACGGCTCGCCGCACTTTTGCACGACGTCGGTAAACCCTTTTGCAAGCTCCGCGACGGAAACTCCTACGCGCACGCCGAAGAGGGCGCGCGTATTGTAAGCGAAATTCTCACGCGATTGAAAGCGCCAAAAAAGACGATCGAACAAGTCCACGAGCTTACTTTGTGGCATATGTACGACTTCGATTGCAAAACGAAAGAGCCGAAGCTCCGCCGTTTTTTTATCGAGCATTACGAAAGCCTTGAAGAATTGTTGCTTATCAAGCAAGCGGATTACTCCGCTTGTGCGGATGATTTTGAGATTGCGCCCACTTGCCGCAAATGGCGCACTATTTTAGATGCCATGCGCAAGGAACACGCCCCTTTCACCTTAAAGGACTTGGCGATCAACGGCAACGATTTGAAAGCACTCGGCATTCCTGCGCCCAAGCTCGCGCACGTCTTGCACGAACTTCTCTTGCATACCGCCGTCAATCCAAAAGACAACGAAAAAGTCCGCTTATTGCGCCTTGCAGGCTCATTAAACATATAAAACACGATACCGTGTACGCGATGAAAAGAAAAAACCGCCTTTATAAGGCGGTTTTTTATTATAATTTTTGAACGGTGATCCCGTCTTCTATCGACGTTTCGTAAAAGCTCGCGCTATATCCGATCGCGTCGCGGTAAGCCCTGCCTACACGGCGGATAAAGCCTTCCACTGCCGTCTTTTTAACAATGGAAATGGTGCATCCGCCAAAACCTGCGCCGATCATACGCGAACCAAGACAGTCCGTTTCCTTTCTCGCAAGCTCCGAAAGCATATCCAATTCCTTCCCCGTCACTTCGTACAAATCGCGTAAACTATAATGGCTTTCATTCAAAAGTCTGCCCAGTTCCACGATGTCGCCGTTTTTCAAGGCTTCCACCGCTCTTTGAACGCGGTCGCATTCATTAACGACGTGCTCCGCGCGCTTTTCCACAACCCCCGAAAGCAAATATTTCACTTCCGCAAACTGCTTGGGCGTGATTTCCGCAAGACAATTTACGGGGAGCTTTTCGCGGATCAATTTCAGCGCCGTTTCCACTTCTTGGCGGCGCACGTTGTATTTACTTTCCACCAAATTGTGCGGCTTGTTGCAGTTTGCAACGACCAAACAGTATTCACCTAATCGCAAAGGTACGTACTCGTAATGCAGCGTCGAGCAGTCGAGCAAGACCGCGTGGTCCTTCTTCCCCATCGCCGAGGCGAATTGGTCCATAATGCCGCAGTTTACGCCGGCATACTGATTTTCCGCCTTTTGCGAAAGCAACGCCAATTCCACTTTATCATACTCTACGCCCGCATACTCGCAAAAGGTGACCGCCGTCGCTACTTCGATTGCCGCCGAAGACGAAAGTCCCGAGCCAAATGGTACGGTGCAATCGTAATAGAGCTCGCAGCCGACGATTTCTACGCCCTTTTCTTGCAAGAAATACGCCACGCCTGCTTGATAATTCCCAATCTTTAAGCCACGATAGCTATCGAGCTTATCAACGTCCAATTCCACCACGCCGTCAATGCCGCGGAACGCCATACGCACGAGCTTGCCGCCCGTCTTTCTCGCATACACGTTGCAACGCAAATTCAGCGCCGCAGGAAAAACCTTCCCACCGCAATAGTCAATATGCTCGCCGATAACGTTAATACGCCCAGCCGCCGTAAACAAATCTTCCGCTTCCGCGCCAAAAATTTCCTTAAACGCTTGTCTTGCTTCCGTCTTGCTCATCTTGCACGTTCTCCTTTCTTTTCTTGTTTTTCTTATAATAATACCAAATAAGATAATAGGCGATACCGCCGAGTATCAAAGCAACCGCAATCAACTGTGACGGACTCAAAAAAGGCACGATCGTCTTGCCGCGGCTATCTCCACGCGCAAACTCGATCACAAACCGCCACACGCCGTATCCGATCATATATACAGGCAAAAGCGGAAATTTCTTCCCCTTAATCGGCTTGAAATATAGCCACAAAATTATGCCTGCAAGCGCGAAAAGGGCAAGCGCTTCAAAGAGCTGTACGGGCACGAATTTCCCATACCCTTCGTCGGGGGTATCCATTTTTATCCCATACCAAGCGTCCGTTTGATTCCCGTGGCAACAGCCTGCAAAAAGGCAACCGATTCGCCCGATACCATGCGCCAACGGCAACACCGCCGCCGCGATATCCGCCATCGCGGAAAGCTGCTTTATCGGCTCGTTATCCTTGCAATATTTTTTGCCGACACCAAACCAAATAGCAAGATATCCAGCCGCGCCGAATAATAAACCGCCGTAAAAAGTCATGCCCGTTCTTTTCGTGATTTTGAATACGCCCGTATCCATATAATTATAAAAGGCTTGGAACAAAATCGCCCCAAAAAAACCGATTACGATCGCGCCGAAAGCGCCGTAAATGACAAGCTTTTGCAAACGCACGGAAAAACCGCGTTTTATTCCCATTTTATCCGCCACAAGCAAAGCAACGAGAATCGCGGCGACGATGCAAAGCTCGTATAAACCCATATCTAAAAACAACGTTTTATTATACATCTTCCGCCCCCTTTTTCTCATTGCAAGCACCCAAAGGGTGCTTCCTTACTGATTATACAATACTTTCCCTCATTTGTCAACGCTATGCGCAATATTTTTCCGCGATGTTTTTATCAAAAACACGTTCATCGCGTACCTGCCCCATCTAATTGCATTTTAGACATAAAAAAACAAAGGCTTCTCGAAGGAAGCCTTTGTCTTAATCTTCTAATCCCACAAGATAATCTACGGACACGTTGAAATATTTCGCTAATGCTACTAAATTGGTTAATTTAGGCTCTCGCAGGGCGTTTTCCCATAAGCTGATTACTCCCTTGCTCACCCCTATTGCTTGCGCTAATTCAACCTGCCCTACGCCGCTTTCCACGCGCAATTCTCTTAAACGTTCCGAAAATATTGTGCTCATATTATTATCTCACAAAAGTAAGAAAAATGCTTGATTTCTTACATTTGTAAGAGTATAATGAAAGTACAATAATTTACAAAGGAGCAAAAAAATATGCATAATCAAAGAAGACAACCGTCAAAAAACAATGTTTTCATAATTTTCGTTTCTATAATAATTGCAGCTCTTGTATATTGGGGAATGACGGGCTTTAAGGGGTTGGATAAACTTAAAGATACGTTTAATAAATCTGATAAAGAACAAACGGAAACGTTTGATAAAACACCCTATCTCGGCACGTATTACTTGGAGTCCATCGTCGTAGAAAAAAAAGACGGGACGAGCGTTCGCTATGAAATCGGCGATTCGTATTTTGGTGAATTAAAACCCACTTCCGTCACGTTAGAACTTCAAGAAAATCACTATAACTTTATCTCTCATTTGGGTACGACCGTTTATACGATGGGAGAATGGAATAACGACAGTCGCCACGAAAATGCCTTTAATTTTGAAAACAGCAGTGGCGTGCTCGCCTTTTCCGCAAAGATTATTGATTCCACTTTTACCCGTAGCACCACCAACAATGGAGAAACAACGACCTATACGCTGAAAAAAGCTTAATCTACGTATACCTCTGCAAAATCAATTCTCATCAAAACGAAAAAAACAATAGACATTCCCACGCCGTTATGTTATAATACGAATAAGCTTTGGCATAAATTATCAAGGCAGGAACATTTATGGAACTCATCGAAATCTTGAAAATCGTCATACTTGGGCTCATCGAAGGGATTACCGAATGGTTGCCCGTTTCGAGTACGGGGCATTTGATTTTATTCAATAAGTTTTGGCCACTCAAAGACGTTTCCCCGTCTTTTGCCGACATGTTCGAGTACGTGGTACAGCTTGCGGCAATCCTCGCCGTCGTCGTACTCTTTTGGAAAAAGATTTTCCCGCTCGGCAAAGAAAAAACGGAAGAAAAAAATAAGCTCGTATGGAAAAAAGACGTGCTTACTATGTGGCTGAAAGTAATCGTTGCTTGCGTACCTGCCCTGCTCGCTTTGGTTGTCGACAAGCTTTTCGAAGACCTTTCTTCCACCACAACGACCGTAATTATCGCGGCGGCTTTGATCTTCTACGGCGTGGTGTTTATCCTGATCGAAACCTTCTATAAAAAGGACGCGAAGGTGAAAGAGATTTCGCAACTTTCCTATAAATACGCATTCTTTATCGGTTGTTTCCAAGTCCTTGCGTCCATCCCTGGCACTTCTCGCTCGGGTATCACGATCATCGGCGCGCTGCTTCTTGGCGTATCGAGAGTCGCGGCGGCAGAATTCACCTTCTTCCTTGCCATTCCGACCATGGTCGGCGCAAGCGGCTATAAGCTCTTGAAATTCTTCATGGACGAAGGGAGCATGAGCGGCGCGGAAATCGGATATCTTGTCATCGGCTCGATCGTGGCTTTCGCCGTTTCCCTTTTCGCGATTAAGTTCCTTATGGACTTTGTGAAAAAACACGATTTCAAGGTTTTCGGTTGGTATCGAATCGCGCTCGGCTTTGTGGTTTTAAGCGCAATCGTAATTCCATCGATCGCATAAAACGTCCTAACAAGATTCTTCGTTTTACTCAGAATGACAAAACGTTCATTATAATGACCACTTTACGAAAAAACGCCGCGTCGGCAGTAGCCGTCGCGGCGTTATTCTATTTCCGTCATTTAGACAATTTTCGCGCCTACACCTTGCAAAATTTCCACCGCTTTTTGAGGGTTGCCCGTCTTAAAGGCAATCTTTGCGTGGCCGTCCGCACCTGCGTAGGAATACATATATTCCACGTTCACGCCGCCCTCGCCAAGCGCGATCAAAAGATCGGAAAGCGCGCCTGCTTTATCGGGTACTTCCAAGCCCACAAGCTCTACTTCCGAAGAAAGATAGCCCGCCGCGCGAAGCGCGTTCAACGCGCTCGCATTGTCTTCCGTGATAATACGCAAAATACCGAAATCCTTGGTGTCTGCAATCGACAACGCAAGCAAATTCACACCCGCTTCTTTCAATACCTTGCAGCAACCGCTCGCTTGACCTTCTTTGTTTTCCAAAAATACTGCGATTTGTTTAATCATCTCGTTTTCACTCCTTATACTTTCGACTTATAATTTACGACGGTCGGTAATACGTTTTGCCTTACCTTCGCTACGCGCCACCGTTCCAGGAGGAACGAGCGTAATCTTCGCGCTGACCGACAAAGCGGACGCCATATCGGACGAGAGTTTCTTACGGATTTCTTCTACGTGCGCGACTTCGTCGACTGAAATGGACGGCGAAAGCTCTACAACGATTTCCATCGTGTCAAGATTGTTGACGCGGTCTACGTTGATATGATAATGGGGTTGAATGTCCGCATTCTTCAAAAGTACGCTTTCGATTTGCGAAGGGAATACGTTTACGCCGCGAATGATCAGCATATCATCACTTCTGCCCGTAATCTTGTTCAATTTAATCGTCGTTCTGCCACAAGGACAAGGATCCGCGTTCAAGCTCGCGATATCTCTCGTTCTATAACGGAGCAAGGGCATACCTTCTTTCGTGAGCGTCGTAATGACGAGTTCGCCCGATTCGCCGTAAGGCAACGGTTCAAGCGTATCTACGTCCACGATTTCGGGATAGAAATGGTCGTCTTGGAAGTGCATACCCGTCTTATACTGACAGTCACACGCAACGCCAGGACCGGCAATTTCACTCAAACCGTAAATATCGCAAGCACGAAGACCGAGTCTTCTTTCGATATCTTCACGCATACCTTCCGACCAAGCTTCCGCGCCGAATACGCCGCCTTTAAGCTTGATGTCTACGCCGGGCTTTAAGCCCATTTTTTCCATTTCTTCCGCAAGATAAATAATATACGAAGGGGTGCAGCAAATAATGTCCGCGCCGAAATCGGTCAAAAGCTGGATTTGTTTTTGGGTGTTCCCTGCCGACGCAGGAACAACGCACGCGCCGAGCTTTTCACCACCGTAATGCATACCAAGACCGCCCGTAAACAAACCGTAGCCGTACGCAACGTGAATAATACTTTCTTCATCCGCGCCTGCCATAACAAGCGAACGCGCCGCACATTCCCCCCAAACGTCGATGTCGTTCATCGTGTAGCCCGCAACGGTAAGCTTGCCCGTCGTTGCGCTCGATGCGTGCAAACGCACGAGATCCCGTCTCGGGCGCGCCATCATGCCAAACGGATACGCGTCACGCAAATCCTGCTTTACGGTAAAGGGAAGCTTGTATATATCATCGATCGACTTGATATCTTCGGGTTTCAGCTTCATCGCATCCATTTTTGCACGGTAAGGCTTTTGGTTTTCGTACACGTACTTGACCATCTTCACCAAACGTTCGGACTGTAAGACCTTCTTTTGATCCGCGCTCATAGTTTCAAGTTCTTTTTGAAAATATTGCATATCGTATATTCCTTTGTCGCAGTTTTCTCCTGCGGCCGCCGTTCTTCGCGGCAAAAATTATTGTTGATTTAGCAGGTTCAACGCGTACCTGCCCCACTCATTTTACGTTAAACGCGCTCGAAACCAAGCTCAAACGCCTTCAAATTCAATTCGCGGAATTTCGGGGGTACACACGCTGCGACCGCTTCCGTCATCACTTGCTTGTCAAAGCCGAAAAGCTTGCAAAGCGCACCGAGCATCACGATATTCGCCGCCTTCGCGCTGCCTGCTTCGAGCGCCCAAGCCTGCGCTTGAATGAAATAGGTGTTCTTATTTTCCGCTTGCAATTTTTCTTTCAAACCGGACGGATACTCCGCCGCGCCCAAAATGCAAGGCATGGGCAAAATCTTTTCCTCGTTCACGAGCAAAATGCCGTCCTTTTTCAAATAGTGCTTCACTCGCGCCGCTTCCAACGTTTCAAACGCGATAATCATATCCGCGCTACCTTCCCACACGACGGGCGAATAAATTTTATCCCCAATCCGCACGTGCGTAACTACGCTACCGCCGCGCTGACTCATACCGTGGATTTCGGAAAGCTTACAATCCTTGCTAAGCAGCATCGCATATTTCCCAAGCACGCGGCTTGCAAGCAACGTCCCTTGACCGCCTACGCCGGCTATCAAAATATTCATCATATTACACGCCCTCCTTTTGCAAACAGTTGAAAGGGCAGACCTTCGCACAAACTTCACAGCCCGTACATTGAATCGGGTCGATTACAATTCCGTCCTTACCCATACTGATAGCAGGGCAACCGAGCTTCATACAAACGCCACAGCTTCTGCAACCGTCTACTTTCACTTTCGGTTTCGGCGATTTATCAAGCAATGCGCAAGGTCTTTGCGCGATGATAACGCTCACTTCCTTGGACGCCGTTGCGGCTTTCACCGCTTTTTCCACCGCTTTGACGTCATACGCGTCCACGATTTGCAAATCCTTCACGCCGCAGGCTTTTACAAGCTCGTCGAGCAAAACCACGGGAGCAGGGTCGCCTTTAAGATTCTTACCCGTAGCAGGATGCTGCTGATGCCCCGTCATACCCGTCGTGGAATTATCCAAAATCATGAGCGTGATACCGCTCTCGTTATACACCGCGTTGATAAGCCCCGTCACACCGCTATGTAAAAAGGTGGAATCCCCGATTACCGCTACGTTATGACTCTCGCCGTCCGTAGCTTTTTTGAACCCGTGCGCCATACCGACGGACGCACCCATACAAACGCAAGTATCCACCGCCGAAAGGGGCGCGACTGCACCAAGCGTATAGCAACCGATGTCGCCATTGACGGTACATTTTAATTTATTCAGCACGTAGAATACGCCACGGTGCGGGCAACCTGCACACATTACGGGCGGACGCATAGGCACTTTTTCCGCTTCCGTCGCGCCGTCGTAAGGCATATTAAACGCCTGCAAAATCTTCGGCACGGAAATTTCGCCCTGCAACGAGAAAAGCTCTTTCCCCTTGCAAGCAATCCCCGCCGCCTTCAACGCATCTTCAATAAACGGCTCTAATTCTTCAATGACGTAAAGCTCCTTTACGTGTTTAGAAAACTCCAAAATGGCAGGGACAGGTACGGGATGAACCATACCGACCTTATAAACGTTGGCATTGGGCAACGCCTCTTTTACGTACTCGTACACCACACCCGAGCATACTACGCCGATTTCGTTTTCATCCGTGTACTCGGCTCTATTTGCTGCGCAAGCACAGGAATATTCCACCAAATCGTTATCGCGTTTTTCCACAAACACGTGTCTTTTGATCGCGTTTGCCGGCATCATTACGTATTTTCCAATCGCCTTTTCATACTTTTTCAAAGGCTGTTCTTCGCGATCGCAAAGCTCTACCATACCGTGCGAATGCGCCACGCGCGTCGTTTCGCGCACGATAACAGGCGTATCGAATTTTTCACTGATTTCATAAGCAAGCTTGACGAATTCCTTTCCTTCGTTTGCATCCGACGGTTCGAGCATCGGCACGTGCGCGCTTCTTGCATAATAGCGGCTGTCTTGCTCGTTTTGGGAAGAATGCATACCAGGATCGTCCGCAACGACGATGACAAGTCCTGCGTTCACACCCGTATACGCCGCCGTAAACAGCGGGTCTGCCGCAACGTTCAAGCCCACGTGTTTCATACACGCCATACTTCTCGCACCGGCTACTGCCGACCCGATCGCCACTTCGAGCGCCACCTTTTCATTCGGCGCCCATTCCGCGTACACGCCTTCGTGCTTCACAAAATTTTCCGCAATTTCCGTACTCGGCGTGCCAGGGTAAGCAGAAAGCACCTTCACCCCCGCTTCATACGCACCGCGCGCAATCGCTTTGTTCGTTAACATCAATTCTTTCATCTTATTTTCTCTCTTCTTCGTATTTCTTTTTGAGTTCTTCCTTGTCCACGTCCTTGACAAAGCCATTAAAATGGCACACGCAAACAATTTGCTCTTTATCGTCGCGGACAAGCACTTCCGAAACGGTGTTATGCCCCACTCTCACGGTTTCCGTCGCCGTCGCCGTAATATACTTCGTCACCGCAGGGCGTATATAGGTGATTTGACCGCCTTGTGTCACCGACTTGGGATGCACGAAATTCGCATGTACCGCAAACACAAAATCGGCAATCGTGTATAACATACCGCCCTGCACGCTCCCGTTTGCGTTCAAATGCTCTGCGCCAATCTCCGCTCTCGCCACCGCCTTTTCTTGCGTGACTTCCACAAGCTCAATCCCCGAAAGCTTGACGTAGCCGTCCTTTTCGAAAAATCTCACCAGTAATTCTTCGTCCGTCATTTCACCGCTCCAAAAAATTATGATTGTAATAATTATAGCACACGCGCGCGCGTATTGTCAATGATTCAAATAAAAAAAGCCTGTTTGAAACAGGCTTTTTTATGCATTTTTTCGATTACAGCAACGTTTTCACAAACGCATAGCTTTCAACGAGCAAGGAGCTCTTCCCGTCTTCCGTCCAAGTCCCCATACGTTCAAAGGTGTAAGGTCCTACGCTGAAACTTTCCTGTTCACGGGTATGGAAGGCGCCAAGCAGGTTTCTATTCCCGACCGTCAACGTGATTTCGAGCTCATTTTCGCCCTTGACGAGATAGTTCGACAAGTCGAGCTTGTAGCCGAACATCAATTTATCCACGTACTTACCGTTGACCTTCGCTTCCAACATTTGGAAACGCTTATCAATCACAAGCTCAGCGTTCGTATCTTCTACGCATACCGTTTGTTTAAGCACGATATCGCCCGAGAAGAAAGGATACCCTTCTTCAATGAGCGAGGAAATTTCCTTCTTTTGCTTGCCAATACGGAAGTTTTGACCGAGCACCACGTTGTCCGCTTTCCCTTTTTCAAACTCGCCGTACACGCCGAAATCCCCTTTGAGATACACCGCTTCAATATCCGTATCATACGCAAGGCAGTTCTTCAAGCTTTCCGTGACGTTCTCGCCAAAGAGTGCGTAATAAACTTGCTCGCTTTGGAAATAGTTCATCACAATCAACACTTCATTCACGCCTTCGCGCAAGTATTTCGCTACCTCGTACTTATAGAGTGCTCTTTCCACGTCGGACGAACCGCAACGCTCTACCTTCACGCCGTTGATAGAAACTTCCAACGTGTTGGTATCTTCCGCAAGCAATACGCACTTCGACGGTACGTCGTCCACCGTGAACTCATATTTAAGATACAGTTTCCCTTCGTATCTGCGTTTGAGCATTTCGTTGAACACACCCATATGATGCCAAGGCTCACTATAATTTACGCCGTCCGTCGAAAAACGCACGAAGTCGAGCGTGATATAGTTTTCGGGCGTGCCGACAACGGTAAACTTTTCGCCAAGCTTAAGCTGCTTTAATTCCTTTTTCGCTACAGACTCGCCGTCGCAAAGGTAAAGAAGGTAGGACTGCCCTTTATCAAAATGGAACTTTTGCCCAACCGTCGTAAATTCGTCTTTCAAAATATCGTACGAGGAGTACGCCGTCGCATTCTTCGCGATAATTTCCACGTCCGCTTCTTCGCCAAGGTTGACTACGTAAATGAGCGTTTTGCCGTTCTCGTCCTTTCTCATAACCGAACGAATATCGCCAAATTCGCCGCAAATTGCGTAGGGCTGTGCCGCCGCGATTTCTTCCCACGTAATGTTGCTTACAAGATAGGAATAATCGTATTCTTCCCCTTCCAAATACGTGGGCTTTTCGTCCGTCAACAAGACCCTTCCCCCCGCATTTACAAATTCACGGAGTAATTTTTCCGTCGTTTTATCCATCGTATAAATCTTCGGAAGTACGAGATATTCGTACGCGCAGTTACCCAAAACAAGCTTCTTGCCTTCGACCTTACCGTACTTTGCAAGCAAGGTTTCGTCGATAAAATGATGGGAAATTTGCTCTTTTACAAGCTTTGCAGCAAGCGCCGAGAAAGCGTCTTCCAATTCCCCGATGTCGTGTCTTGCCGTGTCGCGCTTGTAGTTCAAGTACGTACTGCGAATCGGGTGCAACACGCCCACGTTTGCAAATTCTCTGCTTTCCGCCAAAATCTTACCAAGCACTGAGAAATAATCGTTAAATTGCTTGAAATTCTTCTTTACCCAAGGGTTTACCGAAGAGTAATGCGCAGGATAGTCGCGTTTTCTTTGACCATGCTCCGCATAGGGAAGAAGGTGCTGACACATCAAGTTGACGCCTGCCACGTATTGACACTCCGCAATCATTTTAAGCTCTAACGGGGTGACGTCCCAGCCGCAACAGCCGTACGTTTCCGTGATAACCTGCTTTTTGCCAAGCTGTTCGCTAACAGAGGACACCTGCTTGGGGGCGATTTCGCCTGCAATCCATCTGCCAAGATAGTCGATCCCAGGAATATGCTCGTATTCATAGAACGGCATACAGCCGCCGCAACACCACATTTGACCGCCAAGGAAGCTCTCCTCTACGTAATGCCCCGTAAGCTTATAGCCGTTTTCATCGCACCAATCGTAGATTTTTTTGCCGAAATTTTTCAGCATCAAATCCTGCATCGCTTTCCAATACTTATAACGGAAGGCGCGATACCCTTCCTTTTCCACGAACAAGAGCCCAAGCCCGTCGAGAATGTCTTCCCCGAGCTCTTCCTTAAAATAGGGTGCAAGGACTTTCGTATAGGGCGTACCCCAACGATAGAATTGCGGTTCGTCCGTGAAGAAACCTTTGAGGGAATACGTATCTCTCTTTTTGTATTCTTCGTGCGTCATGGCGATAAATTTATCTACCACTTCGCCGTTCAAAACGTCCGCCGTAGACGTTGCATAATGCTGATATACGTTCAAACAATTTTCGCAAGGTTCGTTGATTCGTCTCAACCCTGCCCCGCTCATATCGTAAGAAACGAGCGCTTTTTCATCATAATTTCCAATGGTAAACGTTAAGTATCTATCGTGATTTTCGATATCGTCCAAAAGCTTGCCGCCCACAAAACCGCTCGGCCAACCGTTCTCGTCGTACGCATACGCTTCCATGCCGAGCTCTTCCGCTTTTTCCGAGCAAGCCTTGATGCAGTCAAACCACTTTTCACCAAGGTATTCCGTTTTCAAGCCGCCGCGCGCGTGCATGAAAAAGCCGCCCACGCCGTTTTCGTTCATCCATTCCACTTGCTCCACAAGCCCTTGTTCGTCCAATTCATCATTCCAAGACCAAAAGGGTATGCATTGATATTTCTTCTCTGTTTCTCTCATAATTCAAAAATTCCTTTGCTGTTTCATTTCTAAAAAAAACAAAAAACGGCGCGCGCGGCGCAAGAATTGCGCCGCGAACACGTCGTTCACGTTATTAGAGTAAATAGAAGGGCATTTCAGAGCCAAGTTCTACGCGTACAAAGCCTTCCTTCTTCGCAGGTTTTACAACTGCTTTCTTTGCAGGCGCTTTCTTTGCCGTAGATTTTGCAGCGGGCTTTTTCGCAGCCGTAGCCGTCTTTGCCTTCGGCGCCGCCTTTGCTTTCGCCGCCGTTTCTACGGGCGTAATAAGTTTTTCTACTACTTGAGGGTCGGGATTTGCAAGCACGTTACTGTTCTCCATGTCAGGTGCAGAAGTTTTTACCTTCGAATAACCGTTGTTTTCTACTCTTTTGATTGCATTTTTACCGATGGGCATAATCCATAATCTCCTTTGCAAGTTTTGTATATTCGACCGCGCTGCGGCTCGATTTCTTGAATACAACGACGGGTTTGCTGTTGTCCTGCGACCATTCCACCGCGCTGTCTACGCGGATATAGTTCTCAAACAAGCGCGCGTTTTCCATTTCTTTGAGCGTTTCCATCGTTTGCTTGAAATATTTTTTTCTCTCGTCCGCTTTCGTCACGGCGATCCCAAGAATTTCCAATCTCGGCGCAATATTTTTCGCTTGGTTGACAAACTCAAACATATTCGCCAAGCCGAATAAACCCCAAGGGCTTGCTTCTATGGGAATCAACACGTAGTCGGACGCGCACATAATATTCATTACCCAACCGCCAAGCGTCGGGGGAGAGTCGATTAAGATATAATCGTAATACCCTTTCGCACGTACACGCTCCAAGCATTTTTTGAATACGGTTTCTCTTTGCCATTTCGCAAACAAATCAAATTCGATTGCACTCATAAGAGAGGTCGAGGGCACGATATCCAAGCCCTTGATGCCCGTTTCCACGATATAATCGGACAAATCCCTCTCGCCTACGATCGCGCGATAGATATTCTTATCCCCTTTCGCATACTCGTAAGCCTGCTCTTCATCGAAGAAGGAAATGGTGAGATTCAACTGCATATCCCCGTCGATCATCAGCACTTTTTTACCAGCCAACGCGAGCGCACAGCCCACGTTGGAGCAGGTCGTCGTCTTACCGCTGCCACCTTTATTGTTCGCAAATGCGATTACGATTGTTTTGCTCATAATTTCTCCGTTTTTTATAACAGCCAAGTATCTAAACCCGACTTTTCATTTGATTTTTTCGGCGCAGGCGTCGGTTTTTTAACCGTTTTCACCCGTTTTTTCACGTCCGAATCGTCCTGCAAATACGCCGCAAGCTCGGGGATACCTTCCCCCGTAAACGAGCTCACCGCAAAAATCTTTTTGCAACCGGCAAGCTGCAACCATCTACGCACCCTTTCCACGTTCGCGTCGGGTTTGTCGATGCCCGTGATGATTCCAATCGCTTCGCGATTGACCATACTCGTAAGACAGGGCGAGAAAATGGAATAGGGTTCGTTTGCCGACAGCACGAGTCCTACGACGTCCGCTTCGTAAGCATAAAGCGCCAACGCACCGCTCGTTTCGCGGCGTTCGGTGTATTCCCCCGGCGTATCGATAACCGTATCGAGATAATTGACGTACTGCGTTTTATAATATTTAATTTCTTCGCCGCGCAAAGCCTGCGTTAGAGTAGTCTTCCCTGCCGCAACTCTGCCGAACAACATAATTTTTTTCATGATAACGATTAGGTCTTGGTCACGTCGCAGCAAATATAATCGAGTTTCTTAACGAAATAATCGCGGATCGCCGTGAACGCCGATTCCACCGACGAAACCGAACCCGTAATAATCAGCGTGCCCGTGAATCTATCTACGAACCCGATTTCCGCGCCCGACGACTTCATCGCGATATCCGCCGCGATAACCGCACTTTCGTAAGGAATAACGGTCAAAACGCCGATCGCGCTGCGCGTGTAATCCGCCTGGGGGTCTAAACCAAGCTTGGTATAAAGCACCTCACCGGGGTTTGCGATGATGTGACAAAGGGTAATTTGTTTCCCGGGAACGAATTCTTGTATAATTCTCGGGGGCATTTTTTCGTGAATATCCATAGTTCACTCCTAAATGGTTTTTGTAAAATTAAAGTTGTTTCGCTCGCGCCGCCGAAAACGTCGGGTATGCGAGCCGTTCAAGGCGCCGTAAGGGAGCATACCTATATAGGAACACTAAACTCGTTTATGGTATGTTGTTGAAACGGCGTAGATGCAAGTAAGACAAGGAAAAGTGAGCAGCTCGCAGGGCGCGTACTAGACGTACGCAAGCAAGAGCCGCGCAGCTTTGGCGCCGTATTACGAAGCAGCTACGTCGTTGAAACGGCGCAGATACGAGTAAGACAAGGAAAAGTGAGCAGCTCGCAGGGCGCGTACTAGACGTACGCAAGCAAGAGCCGCGCAGCTTTGACGCCGTATTACGAAGTAGCTACGTCGTTTAACCGCCGATTTGGCACTTTAAGCCACTCTCTTCCGCCACCGACAGCAAATACTCCATTCTCTCTTGCGAAGGCGGTTCAATATCTTTGAGCGAATAATTGCGCTCCAAGCCGGCATATTTATCCTGTCCCAAACGATGGTACGGAAGCAAATGATGTTCCTTGACCCCAGGCAGGGTCGCGGCGAACTTCGAAATCGCTCGAATTTCTCCCGCCGTATCGTTAAAGCCAGGCACGACGGGCGTACGGATAATCAATTCCACACCGCTTGCCGCGAGCTTTTTCGCATTTTCCAAAATCCGCTCGTTGGGCGCGCCCGTGTATTCTTTATGTTTTGCCGAATCCATATGCTTGATATCCATCAAGTACAAATCCAAATAAGGCAAAATCTTTTCTATCGTTTCGTACGGCGCGTTGGCAGTCGATTCCACCGCTGTATGTAAGCCGTATTCTTTGCAAGCACGAAGCAAGTCGCGAGCAAAATCAGGTTGCCCTAAAATCTCGCCGCCCGACAGCGTCACACCGCCTCCGCTACGCCGATAAAAATTATCGTCCGCAAGTATCTCGGGCATAATCTCATCCACCGTCACATCCTTACCGACAATCTTTTCCTTGCCGTTTTCGATCATCGTTTGGATCTCATAGGACTGCGATTCGGGATTGCAGCACCACGCACAACGCATAAAGCAGCCCTTAAAAAAGACAATGGTACGGATTCCCGGTCCGTCATGGATCGAGAATCTTTGAATATTGAATATTCTACCTTTTGTCTGATAATGAGGCATAGCTTTCTTCCTTAATAGCTAAATTATATGATGCGTGAATTGCAAGGCTTGCCTTGCGTGAATTGCGTTGCTTTGCAACACGTGAATTTTTGCTTCGCTCAGTGAATTGCATTACTTCGTAATGCGTTGTGGAGTTATTTATAATTTTTCAATAACGAATTACTTTCAACGAAAGCAATTCTATTCACGTTTCTCGAACAATTCACTTAACAGCGGTAGCACACCGATTAAAAACCTTGTTCGGTACGATTGATAATATCGTCCTGCAACGAGCGAGACAGGGTCGTAAACAATGCGCTATACCCTGCCACGCGGACAACCAACGTCTTGTATTTTTCGGGGTTCTTTTGCGCGTCCAAAAGGGTTTCACGCGTGACAACGTTGAACTGCATGTGCATACCCTTTTGATCGAAATAGGAACGAATCAACGCCGCAAACTTCGTAAGTCCGCTCATTCCTGCAAGTGCAGACGGGTGGAACTTCTGATTCAAAAGCGTACCGTTGCTCGCTACGTCTTGTTCGAGTCTTGCCACCGAGTTTGCCGTCGCCGTAGGGCCTTTCACGTCTCTACCCGACGCAGGGCCGATACCGTCTGCAATCGGTGTGAAGGCAAGTCTGCCGTCGGGCGTTGCGCCCGTTTGCGCGCCAAGAGGCACGTTTGCCGATACGGGGTACAAACCTGCTTGGAAGATACCGCCGCGAGGATTCTTGTATTTTTCCACTTCCTTGGTATACGAGTTACCGACTTCACGCGCGAACATATCCGCTTCATAAATATCGTTGCCGTATTTAGGACAAGTTTCGTCGATTAAACGCTTGATTTCGCGGTATCTCGCCTTCTTGTCGGCAGGAATACCGTTTGCCGTCGTCACTTCTTGATAAATGGCGCGAATCACGTCTTCCGTCACGTTCACGCCTTCTTCCGCGAGTGAGCAAGCCACTTCGCTTGTAATTCTTTCCGCAGCACTACCCGTCACGCCGTAGCCGAAATTCGCTTGGATAGCTTCTTTGAACTCGGACATGGTGACCACCTTTTGATCAAACACGAGTTGTTTGACCGCAAGCAAGCCGTCCGTATTGTTCGCAATACCGAAGCCTTGAGGGCCCGTGAAATTGTAGATTGCGCCCCCTTCTTGCAAGGACTTACCGCGACCGATACAGTCGTCTACCATACAAGATTGGAAGGGCAAAGGACAACGAGTCGCGTGTGCGACGTCGATAGCGTTGTTTGCATTTACGAGCAATTTAATGAAGTAGCTTTGTTGCGTTTTATACGCATTGAAGAATTCTTCAAAGGTTTGCATTTGGGTGACGTCGCCCGTTTCAGGTCCGATTTGCACACCCTTATCCACACCGTTCGAGAATACAAGCTCCATCGGACGGCACATATTGAAGAATGCCGCGTCATGCCAACCGTCCGTCTTTGCGCCCTTTTGCGGCTCTACGCAACCGATAATACAATAATCTCTTGCATCTTCGAGGGTAAGTCCGCGCGCCATAATGGACGGGATAATGACTTCGTCGTTATAGTAAGCAGGTAAGCCCGTACCCAAACGAGTCAGCGCCGCCGCTTTAATCATCAAGGGTTGAGGCGTACCGTTCCATACACGAATGGAAATGGAAGGTTGGGGAAGAGGCACGTGCATCGCCGCTTCCAAACACATATACGACAAATCGTTCGTCGCGTCTATGCCATGGATATTTTGACCGCCGACGATTAAGTTTTGGAACATACCGTAGCCTGCAAAGCCGTCCGCCGAACCAGCGTCGCGTACTTTATTGATATCGTTAAGCTTCACCCAAATACAGTCGATAAGCTCCTGCGCTTGTTCAATTGTAAGCTTCCCTTCGTCGATATCTTTCTTATAGAAGGGGTACATGTATTGATCGAAACGCCCAGGAGAGATGGAGTGACCGCTCGATTCCACTTGCAATAAGAGCTGTACAAACCAGAAGGATTGACAAGCTTCGTGGAAATCTCTCGCTCCAAATTCGGGTACGTGCATACAGTTTTTCGCGATTTTTTCAAGCTCCGCCTTACGCTCTACGTCGCGCTCCTTGCTCGCCATTTCCTTAGCAAGCTTTGCGTATCTTCTCGCATATTCCACCACCGCTTCGCACGATTCGATGACCGCGTGAAGGAAATTGCTTCTTTGTACGTATTCGGGATCGGCAACGTCGAGCTTTTGCAATGCCGACAAGGCTTCCGCCATAATACCGCGATAGCCTTGCTTTAAGACCTTTTCATAGTTGACGTTTACGTGACCGATGCCGTTATAGAAATAGTTACCGGGGGTGAACATACCGTGCGTAATGAACGCTTCATACGCTTCGGGTGCCATATTCGCTTTCGCAAGGTCGCTATTCGTCTTGCCCTTCCAATAGGGATACGCGCCGCGGAGTTCTTCCTTCGTCTTTTCGCTGATGAAGAAGGGGTCCGCCGCACGGGTTGCAACCGTGTCGAATTCCGCTTCTAACCATTCGTAGGAATACTCAGGGAACACCTGACAGCCGCGCGGAGCAACCGTCGCACTACCGACAACGAGTTCGTTATCACGAATCACGATGGGGATATTGCGCAAAATATGCGCGAATGCCGCGCTTCTACGCAAAATGATGGGCAACGCTTCCGTTTGCTTATAGCTTTCCGTCACCAAAAGTCCGCGCGCGGACTCGATTTCAGGCATTTTTTCATAGAGCGCGTTGACCAATTTTTCTATTCTTGCGCTTTTTTCAATGACAAATTTGATGTTTTCCATACTTATTTACACCTTTCATCGCATACCTGCCCTGCGCACTTGCGCAAAACAGGGAATTTTTAGAGCTGATTCCAAAGATCTGCGTGGGGAGCTGCAATCACGGAAGTCGACGAGAGCTGACCGCTCGCAATCGCGTAGTTCGCGCCGGCTTCTACCGCCGCGGTCACGTCCCCTACTTCGCCCGTGAGCATAATTACGCCCTTGCCGCCCATACCGCGCGACACGCGAAGATCGAAAATTTCCACTCTTGCCGTCTTGACCGCGATATCCGCCGCTTTGATGGTCGTTGCAGCCGAGTACGTTTCGATAAGCCCAAGCGAACCCTTTCTTTCGCCCGTTTGCGTACCGAAAAGCGCCTTGATAACTTGTTCGTCGATACGCCCCATAATCGAGCTATCGATAATGTACCCCTCAAACTTTGCTTGGACGTGGTTGACTGCCGCCGTCACGTTCGAAATCGAACCCGTCAAAATGATTTCATATTTACCAGGGCAGGAAGGATGTGCCGCAATCAGCTCCACGCCTGCGCTCTTGAGCGCTGCGTCCGTTGCTTCCACGCCTTTGGGAATACTCTTTAATTCAATTACACCGATTGCTCTAAACATTACGCTTCATCCTTTTCTATGATAATTCTATCGCTATATACGCTTACTTTACCCGATATAGACGCATATTGAGGAAGGGAAAGTCCTTCCGCCGCTTCCGCGATTTTGTCGCCCTTGTTTACGTACGTCCCGTCTTCTACGCAAGGCACGCTCGGCGCGCCAATGTGTTGACGGAGCAAAATTTCCACTCTTGCATAGCTCGTTTGTTCGCCGATATATTTCCCGACTTTATCAAACCTTGCTACGCCGAGCACGTTCGCCCAACGCTCGGACGGCACCATTCGCCATTCCCTTTCCTGCGCGGGGGAAACGTCTTCCTTGCCCACGTAGCGCAGCTTGTTTTTCGCAAGGAGCACCTTGTACTCGTTGATGACCGCCTTCGGCGAAATACCTTGGCAACAAGCCAACGATTCACAGATACCGCAACCGCAACAAAGAGTCGCGGAAATTACCATTTCGGGAAGCACGGTCGCCGCGCCCTTGGCTGTGCGCACCATCTTATGCGGCTCGAGCGGATACCCTAAAAGATGTCTTGGACACATATCCGTACAACGGGTACATTGACAGCACGCCGTTTCCGCCCTTGCGATCGACTTATCCCCGTCCAAAAATTTGGACTGTGCCGCTTCGCAATTTTCGGGCAGTATCAAAAGCCCTTTCGTGGTTTTTGTAACCACCGCGCTGTCAGGATCTATCACCTTACCCATCGAAGGACCGCCGTCTAAAACGATATGCCCTTCGGGGATTATGATCGAATTTTTGTCGAAAAGTTCCGCTACGGTCACGCCGATAGGAACTTTTACCACGATCGCCTCGGGGATATTCCCTGCAATCGTGAGATATTTTTCCGTGAGATTCGTCCCACGTTTTAATTTCACCGCGATATTGTAGAAGGTTTCTACGTTCAAAACGATCACCCCTGCGGTGATGGGGAGATTCCCGGGTCGCACGACGCGCCCCGTCGCTTGGTAAATCAAGCTGATTTCGTCGCCCATCGGATATACGTCGGGCAACGTTTTCAAGATAATTCTATCCGCAAGCTTCGTTCCGTCTTTCAGCTTTAAGCGGACCGCCGTATGCTCTTTTACACACAAGAGCGCGCAAGGGATTTTCGCATAGTCAAGCACCGCTTGAATTCCCGAAAGCACCATCGGCATTTCCTTTTGAAGAAGAACGTAGTCGGTATAGAGCAAAGGCTCGCATTCCGCGCCGTTTACGACAAGCGTATCCGCCCCGTCCGCCAATTTCGCGTACGAGGGAAAACCTGCGCCACCTGCGCCGACTATTCCGGATTCTTTCATCAATTCTTTCAGTTCCATAGCAATAACGACCTATTTTAATAAGGTAAAACCCAACGCTTCGCGGCTACTTGCCGCCGTAAAACGTTGAAAAATGCGAGCAGTTCAAAGCACGGCGAGCACTTTGATGGGCGCGTACTAACCGTACGCAACCGAAAAGCGCAGAGCCGCAACGCCAAAATGCGACGCATATACGGCGTTTAGTAATCGACGATACCTACGATTACCGCGTCACAAGGCGCGTTCGTATTCAAAAGCGCAAGACGCGCAGAGCTACCCGTCGTGATGAGTACCGTTTCACCGATACCAGCGCCAACGCTATCCACCGCGATGATGAATTCGCCCGTAAGCTCGCCGTTTTTCATAATTTCCACTTCCATAAATTTTGAACCGACCAAGGATTCTTGTTTTCTCGTGGAAACGATATGACCTCTGATAATACCTCTTAACATACTATTATATTACTCCTTTACAACCTTGACTTTCGAGCCGTTGCCAATCCCGACCGCGTTTGCATCGTCCGTATCCACGTGCATTTCCAAGCGGAAATCCTTATGCACGCGCACTTGCACGTCATACCAACGAGTACGGCGTTTTCCGTTCACGTCCACCGTTACGTAATCGCCGTCCTTCACTCCAAACGCCGCGCCGTCCGCAGGCGACATGTGGATATGTCTATTCGCAATAATACAGCCTTCCTTGAGCTGAACAACCCCTTTCGGCCCGATAATCGTCACGGGTGCGGAGCCTTCCGTCTTACCCGATTCTCTTACGGGGGGCTTTACCTTCAACACGTAGGAATCCGTTGCGGAAATTTCCACCTGCGATTTTCCGCGAAGCGGCCCTAAAACACGTACGTTTTCGATGGGGCGCATTGCAGGCCCGATGAGCGTAAGCGTTTCTTTGCAAGCATACTGCCCCGGTTGAGAAAGGTCCTTCATCGGAGTAAGCTCGTAACCCGCACCAAAAAGGGTTTCCAAATCCGCTTTATTCAAATGAATATGCCGATTCGAAACGCCTACCGGCACTTCGCCGTTTGCATTCGAAGACGTAGGAATCTCATTCCCGTCTATATTCGCAAGCACTTTTTTTACCAATTCCGCAATTTGCGCATTAGAAAATTCCATATTCTTTCCTTCCAAAATTGTTTTTTGCTAGTTTAGCCAAGCATAAAGGCGCGTACGCGCGCGTACACAAGGCGTTTTTCATAGATTTTTGCGGAATACCTTCCGCATTATTTTGAAAAAACTTCCCCGTATTGCCCGCCCACAAGACGGGCAATACGGTTATTTCCATTCGATTAAAGTGCTAAATGCTTTTAATTATTTGATGGAGGGAAGAAGTTTTTCAACGTCCATATGGGGACGAGGGATTACGTGCGTAGCGATAACTTCGCCAAGAGCCGTAGCTGCTGCCGTACCAGCTTCAACTGCTGCCTTAACTGCGCCAACGTCGCCGCGAACCATAACGCTTACCAAACCGCTACCGATCTTTTCGCTACCGATAAGTACAACGTTTGCTGCCTTTACCATAGCATCTGCTGCTTCGATCGCCGCTACCAAACCTCTGGTTTCTACCATACCCAATGCTTCCATTTGTTTAATCCTCCTAGATTAATTTTAATTTATTTTTCTTCTTATGTTTTCGGGCACTACCCCCGAATTTGTTTTGTGACTAACCCGTCGTTAAGAATTTCATAACGTCGGGGTGAGGGCGCGCGATTACTTCGCACACCTTTACGTTACCGACTTCCGCCGCCGCAGCCGCGCCCGCTTCGAGCGCCGCCTTGACCGCGGAAACTTCACCTTCGACGACGATTGTCACCAATCGACCGCCGAGCCGCTTTTCTACGTGTATCAGCCGAACGTCGGCTGCTTTTACCATAGCGTCAAGCCCGGTGATTGCGGCAACCATAGCCTGTACTTCGAGTAACGCTATTGCTTTCATTGAATTTCTCCTTTCTTACTCTGTTAAAAATGTGGAGAAGGGTTACCCCCTTTTACACTTTTAATTATTTGATCGAAGGAAGAAGTTTTTCAACGTCTGCGTGGGGACGAGGGATTACGTGCGTAGCGATAACTTCGCCAAGAGCCGTAGCTGCTGCCGTACCAGCTTCAACTGCTGCCTTAACTGCGCCAACGTCACCGCGAACCATAACGCTTACCAAACCGCTACCGATCTTTTCGCTGCCGATAAGTACAACGTTTGCCGCCTTTACCATAGCATCTGCTGCTTCGATCGCCGCTACCAAACCTCTGGTTTCTACCATACCCAATGCTTCCATCATAATTTTTAATCTCCTTAAATTATATTTTTTATTTTTTTATCTTAATTTGTCTTTGCCAAGAGCGCTCAAATGTGCAAACCATTCAATCTCTTCGCTTTGTCTTGCAATTACCTTATGGGTAATATACAATTCTCTTTTTTCAGCTTCGGCTTTACCCGCCGCGACCGCCGCTTCGACTGCCGCCGCGCTGCCTTCTACTTTAATCGCCATGACCAAAGGCACGCGTGCGGAATCCCCTGCCGCGGGTTTATTCTTGTCGATAGCTACGACTTTTACGTCCGCAGCCTTCGCCATAGCGTCCGCGACAACGATCGACGTTGCGAAACCGAATACTTCTATCATGCCAAGTGCCATATTGTTCTCCTTTGAGTCGAGTGTATTGAATTGCTTTGCAATTCGTGAATTGGCTATGCCGTGAATTTTCGCTTTCGCTCAATGAATTGCCAACTTTGTTGGCGTTATGGAATAATCCTACAACGCAAGGCTCAGCCTTGCAATTCACGCACCGTCAGGTGCAATTCACGAAACAACCGTTTCAATTCACGCAAGTTTACTTGCAATTCACTTACTTATTTACAAAACAGATCTTAATACCTTTCTGCGCCACGTTCACTTCCATCGCTTCGTTGAGTTGATCAAGCGGGAATTCGTGCGTGATCAAATCTTTGATGGGAATATTCATTTCGCGCGCTTGGCGAAGGAATGCCATCGTCGTGGGATAATCGTCAGCCGAGTAGTCCCAAGAACCAACGAGGTTGATTTCCTTGTTACACATAGCAAAGTGAGGATTTACGTTGTATTCGCCGTTGTTGACGAAGAAACCCATTTCGCAAAGACCGCCGCCGCGACGGATATATTCGAAGATATCCTTTGCCGCCGCAGGCGCACCCGTGCATTGGAACGCGAAGTCCGCGCCCACGCCGTTTGCAACGCTCTTCACAAGCTTTACTCTCGCTTCCAACGTCGAAACTTCCTTGAAGTTGATGATCGTTTTCACGCCGAGCTTTCTTGCCATTTCCAAACGCATCGGCGTACCGTCAATCGCGATAATGTGATTGATACCTGCCGCGCGAAGTACGCTGATCATAACAAGACCTACAGGGCCAAGACCTTGAATAAGGACTTTCGAATTGAAGTTGATAAGCCCCGTCGTTTGTGCTCTCTTCAATGCGTGTACGCATACGCAAGCAAGCTCGAGAATCATTCTTTCTTTGAGGTCGAGGTCATTTACTACGAAATACGTAGAACCTTTACCGCGGATAAGAAGGTATTCCGCGAACCAACCCGTGAAGGGATTCGCATCGCTATGGGGAATCAACCCGAACACGCCTTGCTTATCGCAAAGGTTGGTGTTTGCAGGGTGATTACGGCACACGTGGCATTCGCCGCAGCTGATAACGCTCGTAACGAGCTTATCGCCGACTTTGATGGGCTTGCCCGAAGTGTCGCATTTAATATTTTTGCCAAGGTAAACGATTTCGCCCGTACCTTCGTGACCGAGCGTCACGGGAATGATACCGAAAGGATCGGCTTTCCATTCGTGAACGTCCGTACCGCAAACGCCGCAACCTTCTACTTTTACGAGAATGTCGTCGTCGTTAAGCGCAGGAAGGGGGAATTCTTTTACTTCGATTTTTTTCTGCGCGGTCAACATCGCTACTTTCGCGGTCTTGGGAATTTTGCCCGAGCAGGAGGATTTTGCTCCGCCCATTTCCCCGAGAATCTTACGAACGATGCTTTCCACTTGAGAAGAAGTAATATCCATATTTTGTTCTCCTTTTAGATGATTCTGAAATAGTCCGTCATTACGCAGCGTCTAAATCGCGTGAAGCTGCGCGCGCTCGTCAAGCCTTCGCCCGTAGGGCCTGCGATGGTGAAGGTCGTATGTCCTTCGCCGCCGAAGCCGATACCTGCATAGGAAGGCGCGTTCTTTACGAAAATCGTCGTTTCCACCGCTCTTGCAAAACGGGTGAGATGATCGATGTTCTTCGAGTGCATGTGCGCCGTGTGACGATTGCCGTGCTCTGCCTTTACCGCCAAATCGATCGCTTCGTCGATATTGCTTACGCGAACGATGGGAAGAATGGGCATCATCAATTCGTGCTGTACGAAGGGATGATCGAAATCCGTTTCACAAATGATACAACGAATATCGGGACCCACTTTCACGCCGATCTTTTCCAAAAGCACCGCCGCGTCACGACCTACACAGTCACGGCTGACCGTCTTCTTCACGATGCCCGTCTTGGGATTTTTAACGTCCACAAGCACGATATTCGCGAGTTTTGCAGCCTGCTCCGCGCTGATTTTGTACGCGCCGTTCTTTTGCATTTCGGAAATAAGCTCGTCCGCAACGTTTCTGAATACGAACACTTCCTTTTCCGCGATACAAGGCAAGTTGTTATCGAACGAACAACCGTCGATGATGTCCTTACCGGCTTTCTTAATATCTGCGGTGTCATCCACGATAACGGGAGGGTTACCCGCGCCCGCACCGATTGCTTTCTTACCGCTCGAAAGCACCGATCTTACAACGCCCGGGCCGCCCGTACAAACGAGCAAGCGGATGTTGGGATGCTTATACATGATTTGCGCCGTATCGAGCGTGGGTTTGATAACCGACGCTACCAAGACTTGCGGACCGCCTGCCATTGCGCTCGCGCGATTGACAAGGTCTACCGCATAGTTGGAGGTTGCGATTGCGTTGGGGTGGGGGTTGAACACCACGCCGTTCCCTGCGGCGATCATACCGATACTATTACAAATAACCGTTTCCGAAGGATTGGTACTAGGAGTGATACTGCCTACTACGCCGAAAGGCGCCATTTCCGTCAAGGTCAAGCCGTGATCGCCCGTTTTCGCGTGGGAAATAATATCCGACGTGCCGGGGGTCTTGTCCGCAACGAGAATATGTTTCGCGGTCTTATGGGCAACGCGTCCCATTTTCGTTTCCGCAACGCCAAGGTTCGCCATTATATTGGCTTCCTTGCGGCAAAGCTCACGAATCGCTGCGATAACCTTTTCACGTTCTTCAAGCGACATAGCGCGTACTGCTTTGTACCCTGCCGTCGCCGCGTCAATCGCGTCGTTCATATCCGCGTATACACCGATATATCTCTTACCGTTGTATTGCGATCCGTCCCAATTTGCCTTCGGCGCTACCGCGCCGCCGTTGAGATTCTTAATAACCGCGGCAATCACTTCTTCAATCTGTGCTTCAGTCCAATTGATTGCCATTATATTTCTCCTTATTTACTGTTATCAAGGGTAGTGAATTCACTTGCGCCGTGAATTGAACGCGTTGCGTTCGTGAATTGGCTTCGCCGTGAATTGAAAAGCCCTGCTTTTCGTGAATTGCATTACTGCGTAATGCGTTGTGGATTTATTTATATATTTTTCCTTAACGAATTGCTTTCAGCGAAAGCA
This sequence comes from Clostridiales bacterium, assembly GCA_015071005.1. GTDB lineage: Bacteria > Bacillota > Clostridia > Christensenellales > Borkfalkiaceae > Scatosoma. Next base: position 272,797 of record SVIG01000002.1, read on the forward strand.
ATTCAATTCACGCAAGGCTTTGCCTTGCAATTCACGCGCCTGCGGCGCAATTCACGTTTTCGCTAGAAAACAATTCACGTCAATAAAGGTGGCAATTCACCGTTCCCCTTTCATTTTACTTGCCGAGTGCTGCGAGAACCTTCTTCGTAATCGCTTCAACGAGTTCCGAGTTTGCGCAGTTGCAAGCGGGTTCGTCGTCGTATTCGATACCAGGGTGACGGCCGGGAAGGTTCATCTTCTTACGGAGCTCCATCAATTTTGCGAGTTGGTCACGGGAGATTTCGTGTACCGCGCCAAGATCCATCGCGTGCTTGCAGATAACTGCGTTGAATTCTACTTCTTCCATAACGAAGAACGCTTTCGTAAGGTTGCAGCCAACCGTCAAAGCACCGTGGTTGCGGAGCAAGAATGCGTCGTGGTTATGAATGTAGGGATCAAGCGAATCGGGAATTTCCATCGTGGAAGGCGTACCGTAATCGCAGGTAGGAACAGCGCCGATCGTAAGTACTGCTTCGGGAAGAACGTACTGATCAAGGTCGATGTCCGCAACGGTGAAAGCGGTAGCAACGGGAGGATGTGCGTGAACGACTGCGTTTACGTCAGGACGTTCACGATACACTCTCATGTGCATCTTGATTTCGGAGGAAGGGTTGAGCTTGCCTTCGAGCTTTTTACCGTCTTTGTCTACTTTGATGATCATGTCAGGCGTCAAGGATGCCTTGGATACGCCCGTGGGGGTGCAATAGTATTCGTTTTCGCTGATCTTCACGGAAATATTACCGTCGTTCGCTGCAACAAATCCTTTCTGCCAGAGCTTAAGCCCTACTTCGCAAATTTCCTTCTTGATTTCAAAAGGTGATTTCATAGTTTTTTTCCAGTCCTTTATATTATTTTTTTATTTTGTCAAATTTTGAGTGTCGAGAGCAATCATATACTCTTCGTTAGTAGGGATCACGTACGTTTTCACTTTCGCGCCCTTTGCGGAAATATCCGCAAATTCCCCACGCGGGCTTTTGTTATTCACTTCTTCGTCGATTTCGATGCCAAGGAAAGACATATCTTTGCATACTCTCGCGCGAATACCGCGATCGTTTTCGCCGATACCTGCCGTAAAGACGAGCGCGTCCACGCCGTTCATTTCCGCTACGTACGAGCCGATAATCTTCTTGATGTTATGTACCAAAATCTTAAGAGCAAGCGCCGCGCGGTAGTTCCCTTCCGCTTCCGCGATACAAACGTCTCTGCAATCGCTTGAAACGCCCGAAACACCAAGCAAGCCTGCTTCTTTATTAAGAATCTTATCCACTTCGTCCGCCGTCAAGCCTTCCGCCTTTTGCAAGAAGGAAACGATCGTCGGATCGATTGCACCGCTTCGCGTACCCATCGGCACGCCGTCCTGCGGCGTAAAGCCCATCGACGTATCCACCGCCTTTCCGTTCACCGTCGCCGTAATCGACGAACCGTTGCCCAAGTGACAGGTGATAATCTTCGCGTTCTTATTCCCCAAAAGCTCTTGCGCCTTGCCCGCAACGTAGCGGTGCGAAGTGCCGTGGAAACCGTAACGGCGAATCTTATGCTTTTCGTAAAGTTCGTACGGGATCGGATAGATATACGCGTAATCTTCCATATCGGAATAGTACGACGTATCGAATACCCCTACGTGGTTTACGTTAGGCATGACTTCTTTGCAAGCCTTCAAGCCGCTGATTGCGGGAGGACCGTGCAAGGGGTTAAGCCCTACGATACTTTCAAGGTATTCCAGTTCCTGATCTCCGAGCACCGCGGATTTTTTCAATTTTTCACCGCCGTGCGCGAATCTGTGCCCTACCGCCGAAATTTCCTCGACGCTTGCGATTACGCCCTTATCCGCATCGGTAAGAAGGGAAAGCACGCACGCAATCGCCGCCTTGTGATCGGGGAAATCCGCGTTTGCCTTGTAATCGGGTTTATTCGGGCGCTTATGCGATACAATCCCGTCAATCCCGATTCTTTCGCAGAGCCCTTTCGCCAACACTTCGTTCGTGTCCATATCAAACAACTGATATTTCAGCGAAGAGCTCCCCGCGTTTACAACGAGAATTTTCATTTTTCGATTGCTCCTTATTCCTTAATATATAATAAAGATTTATTTTTTAACAGCCTAATATTTTTTCGGGAATCTCGAAAAGCTCCGCTTCCTTTTGTGCAAGCGCGTTTCGATCAATCCCAAGCTGCGCACATACGCAGTCGACTACCCGATTGCCTACCAGCTTAATCCCGTCAAGGGTATTAAAGTGGGTCATATCCGACCAACAGGCATCGGGCGCGTCTTTCGTGATTTCGTATAAATCGTCAAAGGTTTCGCCAAGCGGTTGCAGGGTTTCAATCGCAATTTTATTGAAATTTTCAATATCGCGATTGTATCTTTGGTATTCTCCTCGATACTCTTTTTCCTTGACCGCCGTACTCAACGCGAAAACAAGTTTTGCTTTCGGGAAAAGCAAGCGCAAACGGTTATGAATTTTTACGAGCGTTTCTTTATAAGTTGCAGGCGAACTAAACGTATCGTCGCCGCAAATTCTCAAAACGTCCCAAAGTCCTGCGTTCCAATGCACGAGGTCGAGCTCGTCAGGCACGTTTTCCCGCCGCTTCCACTCGTTCAACCAACGCTGCACGTATTGCGCCATACCGCCGTTGACTTCTTTAGGGGAATACACTTCTGCATAGCCTTCCAGCATCGCTTCCACGTACCGCTCATAGCCAAGGCGAATAGAATCCCCAATTAAAAACACGCTTTTCATGGTTAGTTTCTCTTTGCGATAACTTCCTTTTCGAATTTTTCCACTTCATCCCACCAGTCTTCTTTCAAGCCTTGGCGCGCAAGATATTCATCCCAAACGTCGGTGAAGGGAAGGTATTTCACTCTTTCGTGCATATAGAATACTTTCGTGAAGTTGCCTTCGTCTTGCAATTTCTTCATTTCCGCATACGGTTGAAGGATTGCCGAAAGGAGCGCTTTTTGCATCGAGCGGACGCCCGTCACCCAAGCGCAAAGACGGTTGATAGAAGCGTCGAAATAGTCGAGCGCTACGATTACCTTATCGTCTGCGTCGTTGCGGATGATTTCTTTGGAAAGTTCTTTCAGCTCGTCGTCGACAACGATTACGTGGTCGGAGTCCCAACGAACGGGACGGGAAACGTGGAGCTGTACTTTATCATAGAACGCGAGCATCGAAGGGATCTTATCGGAAACGACTTCCGTAGGATGATAGTGACCCGTATCGAGCAAGCAGCAAATACCGCGCGTTGCCGCATAGTTTTGATAAAATTCGTTGCTACCTACCGTGTAGCTTTCTACGCCGATACCGAATACCTTGCTTTCTACTGCGGGGATAACCCATTCCTTATCGTAGCCTTCAAGCACTTCGTCCAAGGACTTCTTCAAACGAAGACGGGGGCCGAGTCTATCCGCAGGGATATCCTTCGTACCGTCGGGCACCCAAAGGTTTACGCAGCAAGGACTGCCCATCGCCTTACCGATTTCCGCCGCAATCTTCATACAAGCTTTGCCGTGGTTTACCCAGAACTTTCTAACGTTTTCGTCGGGGGAAGACAAGGAAAGGCCGTCTTTCATCATGGGATGCGAGAACCAAGTCGGGTTGAAATCCACCCCTTCAAGACCGGTTTCCTTCGCCCATTTAACCCAAGGCTCGAAATGCTTGTATTCGTACGCGTCACGGTCAACCTTACCCTTATCTTCGCCAAGGATCGCGTAGCACGCATGTACGTTTACACGCTTCTTACCGGGCATAAGCTTGAACGCGGTGGTAAGGTCAGCGAACAATTCTTCGGGGTTTCTCGCTCTACCGGGATAGTTACCCGTCGTTTGAATACCGCCCGAAAGGGAATCGCTACCGTCGAAACCGATAACGTCGTCGCCTTGCCAGCAGTGTACGCTTACGGAAAGCTTTGCAAGTCTTTCCATAGCCGCTTCGGTGTCAACGCCGAATTGCGCGTAAATCTTTTTTGCTTCTTCGTATCTGGACATATTTTCCATCTCCTTATAAATATATCTATTTTTTATTTTTCAATTTTTTTGAACGCTTTTAACCATTCCGCCGCGATGAGCTTTACGCGCGGGGTTTTTCGACGGGCGCGTACTTGCCGTACGTAACCGAGAAAAACATAGCGCAACGAAGTATAGCGTAGTAGAATTCCTTATCCCCTTAAAACGGTGCAAGCTGCAAGCTAGACCAGGCGCGCGAGGCTTTTCGACGGGCGCGTACTTGTCCGTACGTAACCGAGAAAAACGTAGCGCAACGAAGTATAGCGTAGCAGAATTCCTTATCCCTTAAAACGGTGCAAGCTGCAAGCTAGACCAGGCGCGCGAGGCTTTTCGATGGGCGCGTACTTGTCCGTACGTAACCGAGAAAAACGCAGCGCAACGAAGTATAGCGTAGCAGAATTCCTTATCCCTTAAAACGGTGCAAGCTGCAAGCTAGACCAGGCGCGCGAGGCTTTTCGACGGGCGCGTACTTGTCCGTACGTAACCGAGAAAAACGTAGCGCAACGAAGTATAGCGTAGCAGAATTCCTTATCCCTTAAAACGGTGCAAGCTGCAAGCTAGACCAGGCGCGCGAGGCTTTTCGATGGGCGCGTACTTGTCCGTACGTAACCGAGAAAAACGCAGCGCAACGAAGTATAGCGTAGCAGAATTCCTTATCCCTTAAAACGGTGCAAGCTGCAAGCTAGACCAGGCGCGCGAGGCTTTTCGACGGGCGCGTACTTGCCGTACGTAACCGAGAAAAACGCAGCGCAACGAAGTATAGCGTAGCAGATTCTCCGTTTTACAAATCTACGACGTCGAAGGACGCCTTTACAATCCTTCTCCCTTCTTTCACACTTGCAATGTCGCCGCAACCGATCATTTGTATCATCAAGTTTCCGATTGCCGTACCTTCCGCAGGACCTGCGATAATCTTCTTACCCGTATACTTTGCGGTAAGCTCGTTCAAGAACATATTCTTACTACCGCCGCCGATGATGTTCAGCGTTTCGTATTTCTCGCCCGTTACGTTTTCCAACGCTTTAAGCGCGATATCATAATATCTTGCGAGGTTGTCGTAAATCACGTACGCCATTTCCCCCGTCGTCAATTCCTTGCCGACCGCCGCATTGATTTCCGCCGTCATATTTTCAGGAGCGAGGAATCTTTGATCGTTGACGTCGAGTTCGTATTTCACAGGGTTTGCCTTTGCCATATTCACAAGCTCAGCAAAGCTGTATTTATCGTCGATTTCATGGCGGACTTGTTGAATCATCCAAAGCCCCATGATATTGATTTGCAAACGTACCGTGTGGTTCAAGCTCCCCTCGTTGGAATACCCTGCGTCCAGCGCACTCTTCGAAGTATGCGCTTCGTTTTGTTCCACGCCAAGAAGGGACCAAGTACCGCTCGAAATGTACGGGGTTTGCGCTTCCAAAGGAGCTGCAAGCACTGCACTTGCCGTATCGTGCGTTGCAGGAAGCACCACCTTTGCTTTATAACCAACGATTGCCGCCACTTCGTCGGTGAACTCCCCTACGATTTCACCAGGCTGCGCAAGCGTACCGAAAAGTTCTTTCTTATAACCGAGCGTTTCGATGATTTCTTCATCCCACGTATGCGTTTTCGCATTAACCATACCCGTCGTCGTCGCGTTGCAATATTCTTGCTTCTTCACGCCCGTCAAACGGAAATGGAAATAATCGGGAAGCATGAGCATTGATTTCGCCTTCGCCATTCTACCCGACTTCACGTCGTCGAGAAGCTGATATACCGTATTGAAGGACGCAAACGCGATACCCGTCTTTTCGAAAAGCTTTTCAAAGGGCAGTTTTTCGTGTACCGCAGGGATCGTCGCTTCCGTTCTCGAATCGCGGTAGCAGTAAATCCCGCCGATTGCTTGATCGTTCTCGTCGAGCAACGCGTAGTCAACGCCCCAAGTATCAATCCCCACCGCGTACGGTACTTTACCAAGCTCCTTCGCCCTCTTCAATCCGTTCAGGATTTCCGTGAACAATCTTTCGTGCGTCCACATCAAGTGCTCTTTGCCATCATACCCCACAACGTCTTCGGGCCCGTTTTGGAAGCGGTAAATTTCTTCCGTGATCATCTTCCCATTTTCCAAATGTGCTACAATGTGTCTACCCGACGATGCGCCGATATCGATTGCAAGATAATATCTCATATTTTTCCGTCCTTTCGAAATTTTTCAAGTCTTTCCGTGTTCGTTTTTGCGCGATTTTGTTCACTTTAACACACCCGCGCATTTTCACACGACTATATTATAGCATATAATTTTTCTCTTGTCTATATATGTTCGAAATATTGACAAAAAAAATTTTTTATGATACAATATGAACACAAACGCGCAAAAACGCGCAAAAAATTCTTATTTTTCGCAAAAAAAATGCGATTTGGAGTCGTTTATGGCACTCACAGAAAGACAAAACGAAATATTACGTCGGTTAAAGGAAGACAAAAAAGCGGTGGTGACGGTACTTGCCAAGGAGCTGTACGTCAGCGAGGCGACCATTCGCCGCGACCTTGCGGAGATGCATTCGATGGGCTTAATCGAGCGCAGCCACGGCGGCGCGTTACTGCCTGAAAACGCGGAAGAAATCTCTATCTTTTTCCGAATGGAAAAAAACGCGAGCGAAAAGGAACGTGTCGCAACGAAAGCCCTGCCCTATATCCCCTCGTTTAAGTCGGTGTTTATCGACAGCTCGTCCACAGCGCTTGCCTTGGCGGAGCGGATTGACTTAAACTATAAAACGGTGGTTACCAACAACCTGCAAACGGCGATTCAGCTTTCCAAAAAACCGAATATCAACTTGATTTTGCTCGGCGGAAACGTACATTTTAACACCAACTCGGCAACGGGCAGTTGGACGGCGCGCCAGCTCAACGATTTTTCCTTCGATTTGATGATTTCGTCCTGTGCGGCGATTATCGGCAGCGAGTCTTTCGAGCGGTCGCTCGAGCAAAAGGAAATCAAGCGTGTGGCGTTCGAGCATTGTAAAAAGCGGGTAATTTTGATTGACCACACGAAATTTGAAGCGCACGGCACCTACCGCTTGGCGGCACTTTCCGAATACGATTTGGTGGTGACGGACGTCGCGCCCCCCGAAACGCTCGACGTGGGGAATGCCAAGCTCGTCTATTAAATCTGTGCAAACTTTTTTTTAATTTTTGCTTGCATTCTGAAAATTTTTGTATTATACTAAAAAATAGCAACGACAAAAAGGTTAGATTATGATTCAAGATTTACACGCACATACTTACTATTCGTTTTGCTCGCAGGACAAACCCGAAACGGTGATTGAAACGGCGATTGCAAACGGCATACAGCAGCTCGGCATTTGCGACCACAACTACGGCGTCGGCTGCGCGAGAATCGAATTTTGTTGGGACAAAGGCACGCGTTTGGACGCGGACTACGGCAAAACCCTTATCCGCTATTACGACCATATGAATTTGCTCCGCGAAAAGTATGCAAAAAAAATTAAAATCCTTTGCGGGATTGAAGTTTGCACGTTAAAGAGCAAGGACAGCTATGCTTTGCCCGACAGCGCGGACGTTTCCTTCTTCGATTTTGCTTTGCTTGAAAATCTCGATAATCCGATGTCGATTACAAACGGCGATCTTTTCGCCTACGCGCGGCGCTTGGGTTGTCCCGTCGGCGTGGCGCATACGGATATGTTCAAATTCATTCAAAGCTTAGGCGAAGACCCCCACCGCTATTTCCGTAAAATGGCGGAAAACGGAATCTTTTGGGAAATGAACGTCAATTACGATAGCTTGCACGGCTTCCACCAACACGACTACGTAACAGAATTTTTCAAAAACAAAACTCAGCAGGAAATCGTAAAGAAATCAGGCGTACGGCTTTCCGTCGGCTTCGACGGGCATATCGCCAAGGAATACAAGGCGCAAAAGGTACGCACTGCTTGTCAACTCATCAAGGACATGGGTATTCCACTTATGTTTGAACATCGATAATTTTGAATGAAAAACACGGCTAAATTTTACGCAAAAACGCCGCCCAAACGGGCGGCGTTTTTTTGCATATTTCTTATTCAAAACTCAATTCCAAAAATGCTTTCGGTATATGAAAATTTTCTTCGCCTGTCGGCGAAAGAGCGCAGTATTCACCGTTAATCGCATCGTATCGATAGGCGTTCATCTTCCAAGGAATTTTCTTAAAATCCCCTGCTTTTTCCTTCAACATAATCTCAAACGGCACTTCGATAATCGCTTCCCATACGCCGTCTTTTACCATCGTTTCCGCAGACGGTTCGTCGTCAATCACGTGATTGTACGCCGTTTTTCCATCGGGGTTTAAGATATGGCAATAATAGTAGGAAAGATTGGGCGCGACGTCGAATTCAAAATACTCGTTTTCTTTGCCAAACGGGGAAATAAACACTTCCACCGTATCTCCACGCCAAACGGGCTCGTTTTCACCCGCATACGGGCAATTCAAGGCACCCATGTACGAGTTGACGAAATGAAAACACACCTTTTCGTCCGTATACGAAACGGAAAATTTCGTACGGAATTTGGTGGGTTTTCCCTCGCATAATTCCACAAGCTCGTATTCTTTTTTCTCCGCGTCGTCACGCGTTGCAATCACTTTCATCTCCGCTCCTTAAAAGAATTCTTCTTCCAGCATCGCACAAAGACAATGATAGATGGGCAAATGATATTCCTGCACCTTATACGTTTCTTTTTCAGGCGCGACTACCGTCACGTCTGCAAGCGTTTTCAGTTTACCGCCATTGCCACCGACAAGGGCTACCGTCCCCATTTCAAGCGCCTTTGCGACCATCGCCGCATACACGCAATTTTTCGAATTTCCCGACGTCGAAAGAGTGAGCAAAACGTCCCCCTTTTCGCCGTACGCATTGACCTGCTGCGCAAAGATAAAGGCAGGGTCTTTATCGTTCAAATACGCCGTAGAAAAGGCAAAATGACCGCACAAGGACACGACGGGCAAACCGCCTTCCAAGCCCGCAATTAAGGCTTCTCCGTCTTCATATTCCGCCAAAGCCTTCGTAAGTTTTTCGGGCAAAGGACGGCACTTTTTGAAGCTTTTCAAAAGCTCGCCTGCGATATGCTCGCTATCCGCCGCGCTGCCGCCGTTGCCGCAAATATACAAGCGGTGACCGCTCTCAAAACAATCGGCAAGCACCTGATATGCGCTTTGAATATTCGTTTTTTCACTCGCCAGCGCAGGATACCGCGCTACAAGACTCTCCAAAATCTCTCTCGTTGTTTCTTTCATTCTTTATACTCCTATCTCGCTCGCCGCGATAGCAAGCGCGGCAATATCGCCAATATTTTCGCTCAATTTTGCAGGCACTATTTCGCATACCTGCGCACTCACGTCAAGTGCCTCTTTTTCGATTTGCTTGCGCATAGACAGCACCAATAGCTCCGACGAGCGCATAAAAACGCCGCCAAGCACAATTTTTTCGGGGTTAAGAAGATCGATTAAGATGCTCAAGCCCTTTCCCAATAGCTCGCCGCTCTTGGCAAATACGCGCTTACAAAACTTATCCCCTGCAAACGCTTTTTGCGCAAGCTTTTTCGTCGTAATCTCGGACACGCCCCCCATCTCCACGATAGAATCGGGGATTTTCTTTGCCCGAAGCGCCATGATTTTTGCAAGCTGTGCAATGCCGCCGCCGCTGCAAAAACCCTCAAATGAGCCTTCCTTTCCATAACCCATAGGGCCACGCTTTGCAAGGCGAATATGCCCTGCCTCGCCAGCGTTATCGTTCGTGCCGCTATACAGCTTCCCGTCCAAAATCAGCCCTGCGCCAAGCCCCGTGCCAAAGGTCATAAACACCATATTTTTCGTGCCTTTCCCCGCGCCGAATTTCCATTCCGCGACCGCGCAAGCGTTCGCGTCGTTTTGTAGCTTCGCTTTCAATCCAAACCGTTTTTGAATATAATCCACAATCGCAAAACCGTGCCAATGGGGCAAATTCGGGGGCGAAACAATCACCCCTTTCACGCTATCCAATGGGCCGCCGCAGCTAATCCCAGCCGCCGCAATTTCCCTGCCTAATTGAAAGCTTTTCACAGCCAAAGCAAGGTTTTCAAGCGTTTCTTCTGCGGAAGGCAAGGTAGGCGTTTCCTCTCTACCCAAAATTTCGATTTCGCCCTTTTCAATTTTTCCAAGCGATACCGCGCATTTCGTTCCGCCGATATCAAAACCGATACAGTACATACCTTTCTCCGTTTTTTCAGTTTCTTATATTATATCACACGCGCGCGTAAAATACAAGGCTTTCACAAGAAAAATTGGGCAAGGATTTCTCCTTGCCCAACCTTTATTTATCGAGATTTAGAAGGAAATTAGTCTTCCTTTCTCTTTTTGATAACAAGCGCCGCGCCAACAGCCGTCAATGCACCTGCCATACCAAGGCCAAGGCTCGAGCCGCAGCCTTTCTTCTTATCCTTCTTGCCTTCTTCTTCGGGTTCGGAAGGATCTACGGGCTCTTCGGAATCGCCGGGAACTTCGGGTTCTTCGGAATCGCCGGGAACTTCGGGTTCTTCACTCGTAGGAGGAGCAACTTCTTCTACCTTTTCAAGTACAAGGTTGATTTCGTCTTCCGTCAACGTCATATATGCCGTCGTGCAAACGTTGAACTTAACGGTTGCGCCAGCCTCCAATTCGAATTCATAAGGAAGTTCTACGTATTCTACGTCGTAAGGACCATTTACAATATAAACGTCAGCATTTTCTTCGCCGTCAGCTGCCTTCAATACGTACTTACCAGCTTCCACTGCCGTGAATTCTACCATCGTACCTTCGCAGAACATATTTTCTACCGTTACGTTGATTGCATTTTCGCCAACAACAAGCTGCGTTGCAGGTTCTTCGTATACAGCAATCGTAATCACTACCGTGCAAGCTTCGTCTGCGTTAGTAGGAGTGATAACCACTACGTTCGGGTTAAGCATAGGCTGATTGAATACAGCTACGCCGCCGTTTTCTACGGGCTCGCCGTTTACCGTCACGCTAGCTTCACCCGTCCAAGATACCGTGTAGTCACCCATTGCAAATACGTTTTGCGTCATCGCATACTTACCTGCGGGGATTTGTACCGTGTTTTCGCCTTCGTTCAACATAATTTCTACGTATGCAGGTTCTTCCAATGCAGGAATATCTTCTTCTTCAAGTTTTTCGCCGCATACCGTACATTCTTTATATTGCTTACCAGCTACGCCGATTTCAGGTTCGGTTTCAACGATCCAATCGCTTGCCGTATGACCAAGAGCCGCAACTTCATCCGCTACTCTCGTTTCGCCGCATACCGTACAGGTATAAGTCGTATAACCAGCTTCCGTACAGGTAGGTGCAGTTACAACAGCATCTTCCGAATGACCAAGCGCTTCGCCGTTTGCCTTGCCACAAACTACGCACTTAGCAGCTTCCGTACAGGTAGCTTCCGTGAACTTCGAGCATTCGTGCGTACCGATTGCTTCATACGTACCGCCCGTGATTTGTTTTGCTCCTTTATAGGTTGCCGTAGCACCTTTTACCTTAATGATTTGGCCAACTTCTACGTTGCCAGCAAGTCTATAAAGATAAATTCTCGTGCCGTTTTCATCCGCGATATATACGGAAATATTATTATGGGTAGAACTATACGCTTCCTTGATTTCAACAACCGTACCCGTCACGATGACGTTCTTGTTGTCTTCCGTTGCAAGCGCTTCCACGATCGTCATTTCAACGTAATCATAGCTCGAATCATGTCCGGTAATTTCCGCCGTTGCGCCAGCCGCAACCTGTCTTTTACCGCTATACGTATCCATTATACCCTTAACGGTGATAACGTCGCCAACGGTCACATTCGTCTTCATTCTATAAAGGTACAATTGGTTGCCTTCTGCGTCTTCGATCGTCACGCTGATATTGCCGTGTTGTTCGCTCCAAATAGTATTGATTACACATACCGTACCGCTTACTTCAATCTTCGTGTCGTCTGCCGCTGCAAGTGCTTCAGAAATGCTTACCTTCGCATATTCTTCTACGTAAACCGCATTTACAGTCACGTTGCCCGTCGTAAGCTCATAAGCTTCCCACGAACCAATATAGCCTTCTTTTGCAGGTACTTCAGGAACAGTGATTTCTTTATCTTCAACCGTATAGGTTTCTTCTGCAACCGTTTCACCATCAGCAACGAAGGTAACCGTATATTCGATCACTTCTTTGGTGAATCTCGATTCGATTGCAACGTCTTCTTCAAGCACCGTTTCGAAATCGTAAACGTCATCCGTACCTACTACGTACCAGTTATCGAACGTACAGGTATAGCCAGCTTCTTCTTTCGTAGGATCTTCGGGTTTTGCAACCTTATCGCCGTATACAAGACCTTCTTGCGCTACGCCGTCGATCGTCACGTTGATGGGTTTCTTCCAAACGGTCGCCGTTACATCTTCGCCCACTGCGATAGCCGCGCCGTCGTTTTTATAGCCTCTTGCTACCTTTACAACGATTTCATTTGCATCGCCGATATAGTCCTTATGAACGTGAACGCGAAGGGTATGACCGCCTTTTTCCGCATAAATGAACGTAGGGTTGCTATAAATCTTATACCCGTCTTGTTCAGCCGTGGTGTTGGGCATATCCCCAGTCACATAAACGTAAGAACTATCATCTACCGTCGTATTAATATCCCACAAAGACATACCGTTTACGTAGATAAACTTACGCATGTTTCGAAGCTGCTCTGCCATATAGTTGTAATCCGCTGGATTGTCACGAGTGAAATCCCACTTCTCGCAAGCAATTTCAAATACGAAAAGCTCATTAGCCTCACCGCCGATCGTTGCGTTAGAAATGCTCACTTCGTCAGCTTTAATAAGCGTTGCTTCGTTCACAAACGAGCCGTCAGGCATACGAACGAAAGTGATATCCTTTTCAAGCTGATAACACATCTTTTCGCCGCCGTCTATCGCGTACGCCTTGGACGGGAACTGACAACCTTTAAGGAATTTCACTTCTTGTACGTTAGCTGCGTCAACGCTATCGGGATAGTTGAACGCGAATACGTCCTCCCTGCCCCATACTTGGAAGAAGGGTTGCCCCAGCGCAGCGCTCATATAGGAATGAAGTTTCTTGCCGTCGATTTCAATATAATTGTACAAATTCAACGTCGAAAGGTTTGCACGGGGAATCGACGTCGTGTTCGTGCCTGCATAGTCATTTTCGGAAAGACCGATAAGCATAAATCTATCCGCTACCGCAAAATCCAACTTATAAACTTCCGTTTCAGTCGTCTTATAGGGGGTTATTTCGCCGACCACCTTGTCAACTTGATCCGAACGGCCAGCACAACCACTGAAATAGAAGGTGACATCTTGGCTAACACCATAACCATTCAATTCAAAGCCTGCTTTAAGACCCATTTGCGTAATATCGCTAGCAGCCAAGAAAGACGAAGCAACGTAAACGTCAATCGTGTCGCCAAGAGAGTCATGATACGTCGCGTTCACGAAAATAGGCGCAAAAATCGCTCTTTTATTTTTTACAACGTCTTCTGCGATATTCGGTTGCATATATCTGGTACCGTTTACAATCCCCCAAGAACCAAACGAGCTGTCTTGTCCTTCCACTTCATCAACGTCCATACCCGTATACTTAATCGGAGAAGGTTCACCTGCATCAAGCAATGCTTTATATTCATCTCTATACGCTTTGATCGACTTGCCGTTAAAGGTAATATACTCCAAAAGATACTCATAGGTACCCGAGTTCAAGGTGTTGTTCTTACCCCAAGAAATTGCAGCATCCTTATTGCTCGTATCCATAGCAATACGGAACATGGGAGCATCTGCATAATCGCCCGTTGCAGCAACAGAACTCATCGAACAGGTTGCGGTGCGGTCCGTCGTAATTTCGGCTGCGCTTACCGAGATCGACGTGCCTTCGTCTACGCCGTTAAACGCTACGAATGCGCCTGCCCCTGCCGTGACGAGCGTCGCCGACATAAGCAAAGCCAAAAGTTTTTTGTTTACTTTCTTCATCTTAATCCTCCTTTGATGAATAATAATATTGTCCTTGTCAAAAACTACTCCGCTCTCGCGAAATATATTCTTTCATTTAGTTTATCACGATTTATAGGGGCTGTCAATATGCTTTTTTAAGAAAAATGTGTCATATTTTAATCACTTTTTAACAAAAACTGTTTTTTCTTTACATAGTAAAGGGATTTTTACCTCGCGAGTTTTCTTTTCATAAAATACGACCGCGCACGCCTTGTGTGTGACAAGGCGTGCGCGGCTGCGCGTTTCTTAAAAATTTACGTTATTATGCTTTCACAAGTCTAAACGAGCGAATCTCAAAAGGCTTAAATTGCAGGTTTTCACAAGCCTCGCCGACCTTATCTTCCAAAAGGTTGACTTCGCTATCCATACGGTAGCCGCTCGGCAGTTTCAAGCGCGTTTGCGCCCCTTTACCCGCTTTTTCAAACATACGAAGAATATAACCGTGGGTATCGTACGCAGGCTTAAACGCCGTAATCGCGATCTGGCCGTTATCCACGCTCGGCATTGCAAGCGCGACGTTGCCGTACAGACAGCACGCGTTAAAATCGCTCGCCAAATCGTCCACCGCAATCGGGTCAAAGCCGCCCGTGTGCGGATAGAGCGCGTATTCGTAATGAATAGGTTTTTGCTCGGAATCGTGGTCGGGATAGTTCGTCGAGCGGAGCAAGTTCAAGGAAACAATCCCTTGCTTTGCCATAAAGCCGCTCTTTGCATTGTTGATAAGCGCAAAGCCCATTTCTTCGTTAGAAATATCCATCCACTTTTGACAGCACGTTTCAAATTGCGCCGCGTCGTGCTCCGTATCGTCCGTCGTCGGGCGCGCAAGATAGCCGAACTGAATGTCGCTACGCGCAACGTCCGCCCATGCCTTGGGCAAGAATTCCGCACGGAGCATATAGCCCGTGTTCTTCCAATCTACGTCGTGCTTGATTTGGATAAGGCGTTCGCTCTTATGCAAAACAATCGTTTGGGTAAGACGGGATTCCCTGTACGCGTACTCCTGCTGAATTTCGGTAATATCGCCATAGGTGCGTACCGTGGTCGAGTTCAACGACATATATTGTTCCATTTGGTCGCGATAATCGTCCTCAAAATCCCACGCGTCGCCGCGATCGATAAATACGCGGAGTTTATTCGCGCTTTCCACCGCCGTTTTGCCGTTTTCCTTTAAGACGATCGAGCTGAACGAACCGTCTTTATCAAGATTTATCGTATAATAGTCCGTTTCCAAGCACTCCACACCGTCATTTTCCGCGTTCAACGCGTACACGGTAGGCGCAATTAGCGTTTGATTGCCACAATAATACAGATATTCGTCGCCAGATTTTACAATTTTGGAAATGGGATTTCCCGAGAAATTCATTAAGCCTTTGTCTTTCGTTGCTACAAAGCTTGCGCCTTCCTCGTTTGCCATCTTTTCCAAGCTTGCAAAAAGCACCTTGTACGCGGCGTCCGTTTCATCGTACACACGGCGAATCGACGAGCCGGGGATAATATCGTGGAATTGATACAAGAGCGCTTCTTTCCACATTTCGTCCATAAGCTTCTTATCCCCTGTTTTCCCTAAACAAGAAAGCAAGGTTTCGTACGAAAGCATCTTCCCTTCAAACGCACGGTTGAAATTCTTATTGTTCGATTCCGACGTATACGTACCGCGGTGCTTTTCCAAGTACATTTCACCGTTATATAAGGGCAATTCTTTCTTTTTAAGGGTGTCGAAATAGCTTCTCGCCGTCGCCATTTTTACCTTCGGCAGGGTGGGCGCGTCCGCCAAACGCAAACAGCGCTGCACCATAATTTCCGACGTACCGCCGCCACCGTCCCCGATACCGTAGACCATCAAATAGTCGTCCTTCGGATCTTCGGGGCGCAAATTCCATTTGCCGCGCATAAGCGCCAACGCGGTTGCGTGGGAGTTATACGTTCCCTCAGGGGGCATATGTACGCACACTTCCGTGCCGTCAATACCCGCCCAACGGAAGCTATGATACGGGAATATCGTGCGGTTTGACCAAGAAAGCTTGATCGTCATAAAGGAATCCTGCGCACTTTGCTTTAATACCTGCGGCATACAAGCGCTATAACCGAACGTATCGGGCAACCAACGCAAGTTCACGTAAGAACCAAGTTCCTCCTGCCAAAACTTTTGCCCATAAAGTTCTTGACGAACGAGCGATTCTTCGCAGGGCAGGTTAGTGTCGTTTTCCACCCAGCCGCCGCCTACCGGCTCTAACCGACCTTCCTTCATATATTTAAGCAGTTCGTTATAGAGCTTGGAATCGAGCCGTTTCATCCATTCGAGCTGTTGAGGTTGGGAAACGACAAAATGGAAATTAGGGTACTTTTTCAATAAGTAAAGGGCATTAGAGAAAGTACGCTTTGCCTTACGCTTACTCTCGCGAATCGGCCAAAGCCAAGCAAGGTCCAAATGCGCGTGCCCTACCGCCGTCACCTGCATCTCGTCGCTCTTTTCAAGCGCATAAAGCCCTTTGATAATTTCCTTCCCTTTTGCATAGTAATCGGGATCGTCGTACACAATCAAGTTCATGATTTTACGAAGCTCGAAAATAATCTTCGCCTTCATCTTGTTCTCACGCGGAGTACATCTTATCAAATCGAAGAACACGTCGAAATCCCAATAAAGCTCGATCATTTTCATATTGCGGCGCACAACCGCGCAGGAAAGGAGCTCCGCGTCCTTTTTGAACTCGCCCAAAATACTATTCGACGCCGCGTCTATGTAAAGATCGATATTGCCGTCCTCGTCTACGAGTCCGTCCAACGGATAATAGCGTTTTTCCGCCGCCCCGCCCGTTTCATTGAAAATGGGCGAGCCTGCCGTAAAGCCCTTCACCGCGCTACCGTCTTTGTCTACCAGTAACCCTTCGCCATCGTTGGAAAAGTCCAAATAAAGATCCTTGCGGTCGATGTCGTCGGGCAGTTTGCCCGTCACATGGAACCACGCGCAAGCAAAGTTGGTCTTTGACCAAACTTCCCCCACTTGAATGGGTTGGAAGGTCAAATTCGGGATATTTTCAAAAGGCTCGGGTTCTTCGGAAAACGCAAACTCCGCCTTTAAGGGAAGAATCTGCGTATGGCAACGTTTTTTGAATTCGCCTCCTAAAAACTGCTGAAGGTTCCATTCCATATTCCCTTCGTAAATATAGCAATGCTCAAATTTAGGTTGATCCATTTTTTCTTTTTCCTTTTTCGTTTATTCTTTATATTCGGTGAAAAGGACTTCCGTCCATTCCCCATTTTCAATTTTCCAAGTCTTGACTTCGTAGGGCTTAAACGCCGTTTGCAGTTTGCCTACCCCTTTCCAATCGATCGCAACGTCCGTTTCTCTGCCTTCGCATTCATAGGCGCGGAATACGTAGCCCTTACCATCTTCCGATTTCTTCATCGCGGAAACAACTATGTTGTTTTCCGAAATCACACAGCCCTCGTAATGCAAGGGCAGTTTGCCTTGGTGATGATTTTCAAGAATATGCGTAACGGGTGTATTGAATAAAAGCGCCTTGCGGAAAATTTCACTCTTATTTTCTACCGTCGCGGCTGTCAAGCCGTAATAAAATTCGTGCGGGCCTTGATCGGTGTAGTTGCTCTCTTCCGTCCGCGTTAAGCCGTGGTCGCAGTAAATCGGGCTGCGGATTGCAGTCAGCGCAAGCTCGTTCCCCTTTGCGGAGTAGCTGTACTTGCAATCGTTCAAAATCGCCAAGCCGTTCGTTTCATCGCCGACCATAGCCCAAGTGAGCGCCGATTCTTCCTCGCCGTTGCACGGTCTTTCGTACGCCATGAACGGGATTTCATAGATGCTTCTCGGGCGTTCGGTATTCACGGGGAACACAAATTTGAGCATTTTGTGTTTTTCATTCCAATTCATCTTCACGCGCACACGCAAAACGTCTTCGCCCATGCCAAGCGTATAATATTGCGCCAACGTAGAATTGCCGTACGCGGAAGTGACTTTAATCGTCGAGCGAAGAGCATTCCCCTCGATTTTTTCTATTTTTTGGAAGATAAACTCGCCAATCTCGTTGTCAAAATAGTTTTTGCCATGGCTCCAAGTATCGTGCGCCGTTTCGTCGATAATCACCGCCTTTGCCGCGCTAGCCAAAAGCTCTTTCCCCGTCTTCTTATTTTTCAAGGAAGAAATCCTGCCTTCGCCGTCGAATTCGACCGTCAAATATTCGTTTTCAAGGCGCAAATTTTCCTTGTCTATAACCTCGGGCGCAGGTTTATCCACCTCGACGAAATTGAACCGTCCGTAAGGCGTGAAATAGTACACGGTATACCCGAATGACGGTACTTTCGCCTTGAAAATGGTGTTTTCACGGTTGAATACAGGCTCCGCTTCCGACGTAATGAGCGCGAAAGGTACCTCCTTTCCGTCCACGTCGCGCACCGCCGTTGCCTTGGCGTTAATTTCGATGATTTCTTCCACTTCAAACGGATGTGGATTGAAAACAACAACAGGCAAACCGTATTTCGTCTCCGTCGTATCGATCTTCCAAGAAAGGGTTTGCGTCGCGCTGTTTTTTTGCTTTTCGGCAATCGAAATCGCTTCGTAGCCCATGTACGTACTGTTATCGTACGCGCTCTTGACGCAGCAGCCGCCTAAAATATCGTGGAAGGTAAGGAAATTGAGGTTTTCCCAACCCTTTTGAAGCTCGCAAGTCGAGTAATCCTTCCCCGTCAAAAGCTTGGAAAGCACGGAAAATCTTTCCGCCGCCGTCAGTTTCGTGTCCCCTTTTCGCAGCAAAGTCTTCACTTCGGACACCGCACTATAACAACCGCTCGCATGGTGCTGTAATTCGTCCTTCAAAACGGGAATCTCGCGCGTTTTCTCGTATTCTTCGAAAAACTCCACGGGGTCCGCCATAATCAGCTCGTACTTGCCGTCTTTTTTCGCGTTGTACTCGCGAATCAACTCGATGTTTTGGATCGTAGGTCCGCCGCCGTGGTTGCCTACGCCGTAATATCCCATAAATTCCGTACCCTTGTACGTTTCAGCACAAGCAGCTAAATACTGCTCCAATTCTTCCATCGACGTGAAGTTTTTACAGTAGGCTTCGTGGATACGGAAAGCCCCCACCTTCGAGCCGTCGGGGGATTCCCACGTAAAGATGTTGTCTTTTAACTCTTTTTCGTAGAACATCGGGCGCATAAACACGTAATAGCTCATGCCGCTCTTACGCAAAATTTGCGGCATCATCGCGTTGTGTCCAAAGCTGTCCACGTTGTATCCAACTTTCGCCGTCGCACCGAATTTTTCAAAGAAATAGCGCTGCGAATACAAGCTTTGACGAGCGAAATTCTCACCGCTTGGAAGATTGCAGTCGGGCTGTACCTTCCAACCGCCCACGATGATAAAACGCCCTTCTTGAATTCGCGCTTTCATCTCCTCGAACATCTCCTCGTCGAAATCCTCTATCCATTCGTAAACAGACGAAGAGGAGCAAACGAATTTGAAATCGGGGTATTCTTTCATACGGTCCAACGCGGAACGAATGGTCGCTTTGGACTCACAGCTCCCTTCCTGCCAAGACCATACCCAAGCAGGATCCAAATGCGCGTTACCGATCATATACACTTTTTGTTTCGACATAAGCTTCTTTTTCCTTATTCAAACTACTATGCTATTATTTTACCCTATAACGTGCGAACTGTCAATATCATTTTTTAATTTTCTTGTTTCGTTTTTTCACATTTTATCCTGCTAAAATAAACGAAATTTACAAAAAAATTATTAAAATGAGTATACCATGTACGTGTTGAAATGTAAAAGCCGCCGTGCGCTTGTCTATTGCGCTCGGCGGCTTCCCAAATTACTCTTCCTTTTTTATAAATCCAAGTCTTTTAACAATTTTGCAATACGTTCTTTTTTATCCTTTGGCATATTTACATTCGCTTTTATCTCTCGAGATACGTTTTGGGAATCTTTGCCAAAGAGCAATCGACACCAGCGTTTAATTTGATAAAAGGGCAATAGAATTTTTCGTTTTTCTAAATTAGGATATTGCAACTTTAATTCCTTATACGGCAAAAAAATTCTCGACCATAAATATCGAAATCGTCCTCCCCTTCTAACGTGCTGCACAGCCACACGATTTTCAATATCCGCATACATACCAGCATATAGAATGTAATCTTGTATATTTTTTACAATTTGCGTTTCCTCAACGTCACCAAACCATACGGCGGCCGTTTCTTCCACCGCTTTAGCAAACGTTAATAATCCTCCGTTTTGCAAAAGTTCAATACAAGTGCTCGATTGATAACGCCCCTGCCTTTGCAAAAAATATATATCCAAAAATGGTCGCACACCGCATCCACCAATTTCAAAATGTTTTGCCATATGCGCAATGTGATAAAAATAAAACATTTCATCCGTCATCACTCTATTATAGGATCGAGTTTCTACAACATTTTCCCAAATAGTATATAAAATATCACTAGACTTTTGCGCGCGCCCCTCTTCCACCAAACTATGATGCAATTCTAAATGCACACCGCTCGGCGCAAACAAAGAAATGTCGTGAGAAGATTCCACTTCCTTATATTGATACTCTAGCTCCTGTATCAAAATTTCTTTGATTTGCTCTAAATTCGACTTATCAATCAAAACGTCAATATCACAGCTTGTGCGCATCCAAGGTTCAGGATAGTATTTACGAATAACACTTCCCTTCAACGGAATAAACGGAATTTTTGCTCGCTCCAAGGTATTACAAATCTGTTCAAATTCATATTGAATCTGTTCGTAACGGAAGACCGCCATGTTACGCTCTTGCAAAAAGTGTTTTTGTGTCTCCGATTCATCAGGCAATAAACCGTTGTTATCTAGCGCGTCGCCTATTAGATGCGCCAAGTCATGCCGTTTGGAAAGCTTGAATAAAGCAGGCAAAACTTCAGGTGTTATTAAATTTTGAATATCTTTACAAAGCTCCTCTCCTTTCATCTCGAAACGAAGCAACGCAAAAAATATTTTTTCAACCGTTCGTTGCATACCTGCCCCCGTCATTTTAATCTCTAAAATATAAATCCCTTGTATAAACTTTCTCTAAAACGTCCTTAATTTCTTCATTATAGCGATTCGCTAAAATCACGTCACAAATTGATTTAAACTCCTCTAAATCACGAATCACACGACTATTAAAGAACGTATCATCCCGCATAGTCGGCTCGTAAATCACCACTTCGATTCCCTTTGCTTTGATACGTTTCATAACGCCTTGAATACTGCTTTGACGGAAATTATCGCTGCCTGCCTTCATCGTTAAGCGGTATACACCTACCACTTTAGGCTGTTTTGCAATGATTTGATCCGCAATGAAATCTTTTCTTGTCCCATTTGCCGCAACGATGGCGGAAATGATATTCTGCGGTACGTCGTTATAATTCGCAAGCAACTGCTTTGTATCTTTAGGCAAACAATAACCGCCGTACCCAAACGAAGGATTATTGTAATGCCCACCAATACGAGGATCTAATCCAACCCCTTCGATAATCGATTTTGTATCCAACCCTCTCACGCACGCATACGTATCCAGCTCGTTGAAAAAGGAAACACGCAACGCCAAATAGGTGTTTGCAAACAATTTTACCGCTTCCGCTTCGGTTGGATTCATAAAACGCACTTCAATATTTTCTTTCAGCGCGCCTTCTTGTAACAATTTCGCAAACGTCTCCGCCGCCTTTTTCAATCTTGCATTACGAACTGGTGTACCAACGATAATGCGGCTAGGATACAAGTTATCATACAACGCCCTGCCTTCCCTCAAAAATTCGGGGCTAAATAAAATATTGTCACAACAATATTTTTCTCGGACGCTTTCCGTAAAACCAACGGGCACGGTACTCTTTACTATCATAACCGCATCGGGATTTACCTCAATGACTTGCTCGATAACGCTTTCCACCGACGACGTATCGAAGTAATTCTTACGTTCGTCATAATTAGTCGGCGTGGAAATAATCACAAGCTCGGCATCTTTATACGCCGCCGCACCATCTGTCGTTGCCGTTAAACGCAACTCTTTCGTCGCCAAATACTCCTCAATTTCTTTATCGACTATGGGCGACTTTTTATTGTTAATAAGTTCCACCTTGGCGGGTACAATATCCACCGCCGTTACTTCATTGTGCTGCGAAAGCAACACTGCCATAGAAAGACCGACGTAGCCGGTTCCTGCGACTGCTATTTTCATTTCTTTTTCTCCTTAATATTCATTATGAAGAAACAGACTCCTCGCCAAACGTCTCCGTAGCAAAAAATCCGTTCTTTGAAAATACAGTTGCACCCTTGTCCCTATGGTGTCTCCTATGGCAACTCGGTTGCAAACTTAATTTTTATACCTTATAAAACTCTTTATACCATTCGGCAAATTTTCGAAGCCCCACCCGAAGCGGCGTGGCAGGCTTGAAACCAAAATCCTCTTCCAAAGCGGAAGTATCCGCATACGTTACAGGCACATCCCCTGCTTGCATAGGCACAAGTTCTTTATGCGCCTCAAAATCATAATCCACAGGAAGTACTTCCGCACGAATAAGCTCTTGCTGTAAAATATCCACGAAATCAAGGAGATTTTCAGGGCTGCTATTGCCGATATTATACACTTTATACGGCGGCAAAGGCAAACCGTCCTCTCCGTTTTGTTTTTCGGGCGCGTGTTGCATAACGCGCTTTACGCCCTCTACGATATCATCTACAAACGTAAAATCACGTTTGCAGTTACCATAATTAAAAATTTGAATTTTATCCCCTTTCAACAGCTTGTTCGTAAATCCAAAATACGCCATATCAGGACGTCCAGCAGGCCCGTAAACAGTAAAGAATCGAAGCCCCGTTGAAGGAATATTATACAGCTTACTATAAGCGTGCGCCAATAATTCGTTGGATTTTTTCGTTGCCGCATACAAAGACACGGGATTATCCACTTTATCGTCTGTGGAATACGGAACTTTTTTATTCGAGCCGTACACCGACGAACTGGATGCGTAAACCAAATGTTCTACTGGATTATGTCGGCACGCCTCCAAAATATTATAGAAGCCTATCAAATTCGCTTCAATATATACATCAGGATTGGTAATCGAATATCGAACCCCTGCCTGCGCCGCCAAGTTGACAACCACTGCAGGTTTATGTTCAGTGAAAATGCTGTCAATCAGTACCTTATCCGCAATACTCCCACGAACAAAATCCCATTCGCAATCTTCTTTTTCACTCACCGCTTTTTCGATTTCCGAAAGGCGATATTCTTTAATGGATACATCATAATAATCATTCATATTATCAATGCCGACAATATGAATATTTTGATAGGAGCGCAAAAGTTCCAAGACGAGATTACAGCCGATAAACCCTGCCGCACCCGTCACAAGAATTGTTTGGTTATTCAAATCTACGTTTTGTTTTAACATATCCCCTTGTACTCCTTTTGCACTCTTTCATAGCTTTCCAAGTTACCGATATCATAGCGTTTACCAGGCATTTCCATTGCGTGAACAGTCGTTTGCGTACAAAGCCAAGCAATATAACTACCAGGCGCATCTACCCCACAACCGCTTTCAATGCCCTTTTTCACAAGTCTTGCATCTTCTTTCGTGTAATAATAGAAGGGAGGGCAAGCCCAATTCGATTTCGGTTCAGCAGGTTTTTCCGTTAAAAGAAGAATTTTATCATTTTCGTCTACTTCCGCTACGCCGCTCTTTTGCAACTTTTGCATGGATGCTTCATAATAACGCATAATGCAAGACGTACCCTTTTCCTTCGCATAAACGATAAACTTCGTCAAGCTAAAATCAAGAAGGTTATCCCCTGCGATTACCAACATATCGTCGTCAAGTGAAAGTTCATCAATGGCAAATTGAATATCGCGCACCGCGCCAAGACGGGTTTCGTTTGTACTTGTGCCGTCATCGACAACTGTAATCTTTTGAGCCTTTTGGGCGCACCATGTACGGAAACAATCCGCAAATTTATGATTGGAAATCACCACGTATTCGTCTACTACACCAAGCAAATCAATGTCGTCAATCAACCAATCTAGAATCGTTTTATCCTGTACTTTTAACAATGGTTTCGGAAAGTTTTCTGTTAAAGGATACAATCTCGTTGCATATCCTGCTGCTAAAATTAAACATTTCATAATTCCACCCCATCTGCCGTATCACAGATATGTACTGAGAATTTCCCTTCCAAAGCAGGGAATGCTTTCAAATATTCGTTCGTCACGTGCTTTTCTATATCCCATGCAAAGGAAGGATCAATAATTGCCATACAGCAACCTTTAAAGCCTGCGCCGCTAAAGCGGCCGCCGTAAATGCCGTCCGTATGTAACATGATTTCATACAGCGTTTTCAGCTCGTCCGAACCCGTTTCGTAATTATAAATAGAGGAATGCCCACTCTCAAAAGAAAGCTTACCAAACGTTTCGAGATCCCCTTTACGCCACGCTTCCGCGCCTGCTTCCACGCGTTTGAATTCCGTATACCAATGTTCTGCTCGTTTGCGCCAATTTTCAGGCAATTTATCTTTATACTGCAAATACGTTTCATAAGGAACGTCGCGAAGGAAAGTTTCGTTAAACTTACCGTATTCCATACCGCTAAACGCTTTCAAGGCATATGCAGCGCTACGACATTCGTCCACGCGCATATTGAATTTACTCCCCGCAAGAGTACGTTCCACCCCCGAGAAAAAAATCGCAATTTTATACGGTTTCATATTCTGGTTGGTTGGAATTAACTCATAGCTGTCGTCTTTCGTATCAAGGTATAAAAGCTTGTCTTTTTTGGAAAAAACCTCGCAGGATTGATCGAGCTTTCCACACGAAACGCCAACGTATTTATTTTCCGCCGCCTGCGCAGTCAAAATCATTTCAAGCTCTGTAAGATGAATATCATTCACCTTGCAAAGCGCGGATAAAAAGGCTATCGTAACCGCAGCAGACGAGGACAACCCGCCGATGGGAAGGCTACCTTCAATCACCCCGCAAAGGCCTACTTTCAAAGGATATTTTTGCGAAAGCATCAGTGTTGCCCCGCGCAAATAGTCCGCCCAGTCATTTTCTTTTTGGTCGGGTACAGATTTCACGTGCCACTGTGCGCGCTTGTTAAATTGCAACGAAGACAATTCAATAACGCCGTTTTGTTTAGGTGAGTATGCGATATGTATGCCCTTATCAATCGCAAAACCCGTAATTTTTCCGTATTGATGGTCGCTATGCGCCCCCATCGGACAAACGCGATAGGGACAAAACGCCACCGCCGTAGGATCTTTCTTGTATGTTTCCGCAAATTTTTCTATGCAACGCATTTAGAACTTTCTCCAAACCATTTTATCAACAACACCAGTATAGCTTTGGATAATCTTTACAACCTTCGTCGAAACGTTTTCTTCCACGTAATCGGGTACGGGAATACCATGATTGCCATCATTCGTCAAATCCACTGCCGTTTCTACCGCTTGCAACAAATGCTTTTCATCAATCCCCGCAAGCACAAAGCACGCCTTATCTAATGCCTCGGGGCGTTCCGTCGAAGTACGGATACATACCGCAGGGAAGGGCTTGCCGATACTCGTAAAGAAGGAGCTTTCTTCGGGTAACGTACCGCTATCCGAAACAACCGCAAATGCGTTCATTTGCAGGTTATTATAATCGTGGAAACCCAAAGGCTGGTTTTGAATCACACGCTTATCAAGTTTGAAACCGCTTGCTTCCAAACGTTTTTTGCTTCTCGGATGGCAAGAATACAAAATCGGCATATCATACTTTTCCGCCAATTTATTGATTGCCGTAAACAGCGAAACAAAATTCTTTTCCGTATCGATATTTTCTTCTCTATGCGCGGAAAGTAAAATGTATTTTTTCGGCTTCAAGCCAAATCTAGTCAAAACGTCGCTCGCTTCAATTTCAGCAAGGTTGTTGTGCAAAACTTCGGCCATCGGCGAACCCGTAACGTACGTTCTTTCCTTGGGTAAACCACAATCCGCCAAATAACGGCGGGCATGTTCGGAATACGCCAAGTTAACGTCGGAAATAATATCGACAATGCGGCGGTTCGTTTCTTCGGGCAAACATTCATCCTTGCATCTATTCCCTGCTTCCATATGGAAAATAGGAATATGCAAACGCTTTGCAGGGATAGCGGAAAGACAACTATTCGTGTCGCCTAAAATGAGGAGCGCATCAGGCTTGCAAGCCGCCATAAGCTTGTACGAACAGTTGATAATATTGCCAACCGTTGCGCCAAGGTCGTCGCCCACCGCATCCATATACACTTCGGGGTCGGCAAGCTTTAAATCCTTGAAGAACACGCCGTTCAAATTATAATCGTAATTTTGTCCCGTGTGTGCAAGAATGCAGTCAAAATATTGACGGCATTTATTGATAACCGCCGCCAAACGAATAATTTCAGGGCGCGTACCTACGATAATGAGCAGCTTCAATTTTCCGTTGTCTTTAAATTTTACGTCAGAATAATCTAATCTAATTTTTGTTTCCATAATTAAAAATAAATCCCTTTTGAATTTCCCGTATAATTAAAATGCTTTTTTCAATGCTTTATCTTTTTCTTCGTATTTCAAATGCCCCAAGTGCAAAGATTCCTTTTGAATTTTTTCAAAATACTCATCCGCCGTCTTGATAACCCTTGCTGGGACACCTACAGCTACTGAATTATCGGGAATATCACGAGTCACCACTGCTCCTGCTCCAATAATAACGTCGTTTCCAATATTGACGCCAGGCAAAATCAGCACATTGTTTCCTATATAGACATTATTACCTATCGTAATCGGTTTTGTTATTTCCAAATCAGGAACTCTATCTCTAAATAATAAGGTACCACCATCGTGATTGATAAAACGAATATTATTGGTTAAATGTACGTTGTTTCCAAGCGTAATAATCCAAGGCTCCGTCCCCCAACTGACTACTCCATATATACGACACCCCTCTCCCATATTCACACCTATTTTTTTTGCATATTGTATAGGCGTCGCACGACGTTTAAAAATTTTCTTTTTCAACTTTCTGAATATATTCAAAATTTTTATCTCCTTAATTTACTCTACAATTTCAAAAAACGTATCGGGATGATTCGAATCGAATTGCTCGTTTGCCCACATCACCGTCACTAAGTTTTCCGTAGCGGAAAGATTGATAATGTTGTGCGTATATCCAGGCAACATATGTACCGCCTGAATCTTCTCGCCACTCACTTCAAAATTCAATACTTCATCACTACCAATTTTGCGCTGTTGAATCAAACCATGCCCCGCTACAACAATGAAAAATTCCCATTTCGTATGATGCCAATGCTGACCTTTCGTAATGCCTGGTTTGGAAATATTGATCGACACTTGTCCACACTTTTCCGTTTTCAAAAGTTCGGTAAAGCTACCGCGCGCATCCACGTTCATTTTTAAGTCAAACGCCACTTTCTCTTTGGGCAAATAGCTTAAATACGTCGAATAGAGCTTCTTTGCAAAACTACCGTTTGGAATCTCGGGCACAACAAGCGTTTCACTTTGTTTACGGAAAGCATAAAGCAAATCGACAATTTCACCAAGCGTTACTTTATGCGTAATCGGTGCAAAATAATATCTGCCGTTTTCGCTTTCAATAGGCGTCAAGCCGTCGTAATCACAACGATGTCCCTTCCCTTCTAAAAGGTCCAACATTTCCGTTACCAAATCGTCGATATAGAGAAGTTCGAGTTCAATCGCTCTATCATTGACAGTAATCGGCAAATCGTTTGCGATATTGTTGCAGAAGGTCGCGACAGCACTGTTGTAATTCGGTCTACACCACTTGCCAAACAAGTTCGGGAAGCGGTAAACGCATACCTGCCCCCCACCTTTGCTCTCATAATCGAAGAAAAGCTCTTCGCCTGCCTTCTTGCTTTTTCCGTATTCGCCTTGTGCATAACGGCCGATTAAAGTCGCTTGAATAGACGAAGAAAGCATTAAGGGACACTTATTGTTATACTTCTTCAAAGTGTCGAGCAAAGTCGATGCAAAGCCAAAATTCCCCTGCATAAATTCTTCTTGATTTTGCGGACGGTTTACTCCAGCAAGATTAAATACAAAATCCGCTTGTCTACAATACGTTTCCAAATCCATAGGATTTGAATCGATATCGTATTCGTAAATCTCTTTAATCGATAATGCAGGACGAGTCTTATCCTTGCCTTCTTTTAAGTTTTTCAAAGCGGCACAAAGGTTTTTTCCAACAAACCCCTTCGCCCCCGTAACGAGTATTTTCATAGCTTGTCCCTTATAAACAATTATCTTTATACCATTTCATATATTCTTCAAGACCTTTTTCCAAAGATACTTCAGCCTCGAAATTCAATTTTTCTTTCGCTTTATCGGCATTTGCTTTACAATGCTTAACGTCCGCAGGGCGTTCAGGGGCATATATAATTTTGGTGTTAGAACCAGCAATCTTAATCATCATTTTTGCTAACTGATTAATCGTAATGCTGCTTCCACTTCCCAAATTATATACATCCGTTCCCAAATTACTTACAGAGCCCAAATAATTCGCACGCGCCACGTCTCTAACATTTACAAAATCACGCGTTTGTGTTCCATCGCCAAAAATGGTAATTGGCTCGCCGGAATAGATTCTTTTTGCAAAAATAGGAATAACATTTCCATATAAATCAAATCTTTGGTTTACCCCATAGATATTGAAATATCTCAAACAAACCCCCGTCAATTCAGGATAAATCCCAGAATATGCAAGAATCATCTTTTCCGCGGCCAGCTTACTTACTCCATAAGGCGAATCAGCATTTTGAGGATGATTTTCATCAATGGTTGGCGTAACAAGCTCCCCAAAAATAGCCGCCGAAGACGAATAAACAACTCGGGGAATATTATTTTTTCTCATCCCTTCCAACACATTAATTGTTCCTATTAAATTAGTTGAGGAATCCAACTGCGGATTATCAATAGACTTCTGTCTACCTACGCAAGCTGCAAGGTGAAATACAACATCAGCGCCCCCCTGCATCTCCTTTTGCATAAGTGTCTCATCACGTATATCTCCTTGCACAAATTCAACATCGCCACTTTGAATATATTTTTCAATATTGATTAAATGTCCAGAGGAAAGATCATCAATCACCTTAATATCATAATTTTTATCCAATAGCAATTTAACGATATTTGAACCAATGAACCCTGAACCACCCACAACTATTGCTTTCATGCTTTTTTCTCCTTATTGAGTTCTTGTTGAATATATTGAAGTGCAGCTATTTTTGCCTTCGTTTCTTCCACTGACAAAAGTTGTGTATTATTAGAATTAAATTCCGTCAAAGGATTTCTTTCAACATTTCCATCCTTAAAATACTTATCGTAATTCAGGCCACGCTTATCGCAAGGTACTCGATAAAAATTGCCAAGGTCGATTGCATTTGCACATTCTTCATTCGTCAAAAGCGTTTCATACATTTTTTCGCCGTGACGGATACCGATTACCTTAATATTGTTTTTATTACCCCTGAACAATTCGCAAACAGCTTCTGCCTGTGTTTGAATGGTACAAGCTGGAGCTTTTTGCACAAGAATATCCCCACTTTCACCGTGTTCGAATGCAAACAATACAAGGTCCACTGCTTCTTCCAAGGACATAATAAATCTTGTCATCGTAGGATCGGTAAGCGTGATGGGCTTTCCTGCACGAATTTGGTCAATCCAAAGGGGAATAACCGAACCGCGAGAACACATAACATTGCCGTAGCGAGTACAACAAATCTTCGTCTTTTCAGGCGATACCGTACGAGATTTCGCAACGATAACCTTTTCCATCATTGCCTTGCTTGTCCCCATTGCATTTACGGGATAAGCAGCCTTGTCCGTCGAAAGACAAACGATGTTTTTTACTCCTGCTTCAATCGCCGCCGTCAAAACGTTTTCCGTGCCAAGGACGTTCGTTTTGACCGCTTCAATGGGGAAAAACTCACAAGAAGGCACTTGCTTTAATGCAGCCGCATGGAATATGTAATCGACGCCGTGCATTGCATTTCTAACGCTTGCAATATCGCGTACATCACCGATATAGAATTTAATTTTTTCAGCAACTTCAGGCATTTTTGCCTGGAATTCATGGCGCATATCATCTTGTTTTTTCTCATCGCGAGAAAAAACACGAATTTCACCGATATCTGTTCTTAAAAATCTGTTCAATACGGCATTCCCAAAAGAACCCGTACCGCCTGTAATCAATAACGTTTTATTTGTAAACAAACCCATAATTACTCACCTTCATCATTATTAATTTTTATTTTTTCTTTTTAATAAACCAGCTACTAATTTTTTTTCTTTTCGTGTCAAGAAAAAAAACCAAATAGCTATAAAATACATTCCTATAAATGCCACTGCTTCCAAAATAAATATTAGCCACGTTATTGGAGGTATAAAATAACACAGCACAAAGCCTAAAGCAATTATAACAAGCAAAATAGGCACCAATTTTAAATAAACACTTTTATAAAATTGACCAATGTAACAGCATTTTTTTCTTTTTAGCAGCCAAGTTACAGCAATATTTCCAATTAGAACGCCTACGCCTGTCCCTAATGCAACGCCAACTACGCCCCAAAATTGCAAACACACAATGGCTACACCGATACAGATAAGTGCTGCGCCAAGCATCAAGATATTTCTTTTCATATATAAATTGTGTGCCTGTAAAATTATATTTCTTAAATTTCCAACAAGTTCAAAGCTATATGGTATAAGTGTAACCAAAATAATCCAATAAGATTCAGTATACCCTTTACCAACCCACAGGGTTAAAAACTCTCGACCAAATACAATTAATCCGCTGATTGCTAAATATATCCCTATCGCTTGGATCCTAGAAAGCTTAATCCACTCATCTGTTACCGCTTGAGCACCATCATTCCTTAATACTTCCTTAAAAACCTTCGGCGACATTATTTTCGAAATAGTTGTTGCAAATCTCATTAAATATTTATGAAACGACATTCCAATCGAATAAATAGTTATGGCCGCAGTACCTATGGCTAAAGAAATAATGATATTTCCGAGTTTCCAATAAACTTGCTCGATTACAACTGCAAATAATACCGCCAATAAATATTTTAACAGTTCTAAATAAACGGATTTTTCCAAAGCCCCCTTGTGTTTCCCACAGTGTCCCTCTTTTTGAAGTTTACAACAAACAAATTTTGAAACAGAAACAACAGTATTAAAAATCAGGGTGATTAAAACAAGAGAAAACGCTCTCCCGCCAATTATTAAAACGAGAACGATTGCAATGTTTGATAAGACCTGATTTGCAATATCCGACACACGCAAAAATACAAATTTTTCATTAGCAGTCAAAATCCCTTGATAAAGATTAAACATAAACGAAACGATTAAATTAATTACCATCAAGATTAATAGCTTTTGAGACAAGGCTATTTCCGATACAGTCATTGTACTTGCGTAAATGGAAGGAATCATTAAATATAATACTAGACCTGCAAGTAACGTCAAAACCGAAAGCCCGGTATTTATTAAAATAACTAACCAACAAAAATGCTCTTTTTTATCCTCTCTTTTCTCTAGTTTAAACTTTA
Organism: Clostridiales bacterium; assembly: GCA_015071005.1. GTDB lineage: Bacteria > Bacillota > Clostridia > Christensenellales > Borkfalkiaceae > Scatosoma. The sequence goes on from SVIG01000002.1 coordinate 304,502, forward strand.
TATAATATTTAACAACCGTATCAGCTAATCCTTGCTCTATGATATTCAAATAAGCACATAAAGAAGCTATTAGGGTATATACCCCATATTCACTATCTCCCAACGACTTAAGAATAATCGGAGTAACAATAAGCCCAATCGCCAAATTTATCAAAATTGATATATATGATAATACGGCTCCATATTTTCTTTCACTTGCCGCTGTCATTCTTCCATCCCTGCCTTTTTGAAAAATTTCTTCATTGGCTCTAAAAAAGATTCATAGGCAAACGGATTATGCTCTACGCAACTTCGCTTTCTTTGATTAATTTCCTCCGCTGACATTTGTGCTGCCATTTTGAGATTTTTATAAAAGCCTTGTTTATCTTTCACGCTAGAAAGTAATGCTTGACCCTCAGTAAAATATTTGGCAAAATCGCCATTGACATCATTGGCAATTAAAGGAACCGCAGAAGAAATAGATTCCATTGCTTTTGTGGAAAAACCTACTCGACAAACCCTATTATCTGGACGATATAAAACATAAAAGTCAGTTGTTCTTAACTTTTCTTGTATTTCAGTTCTCGGAACTCGCCCGTGAAAATTAATTTGAAATGACTCATCTAAAAGCTCTTCAAATGCATATTGGCTTTTATATTCCTCTAATGAAATACCATAGACGTCCAAAATAAACGGAATGTTTTCTGCTTTTAGCTTTAAAAACTGCTCAATAATAATATTAATTTTATCTTTTTTGAACTTATAGCCCGGCGTACCAGCATAAATGAATCGACGGATCCGACAATCTTCTACTTTTTTTAAATCAGCTTTTATCCCTGAAAAGCTCGTATCATCTATCATAGGAATGATTACGGTATTGTGCTTTTTATAGTAATTCGCTATATAATATGTTGAACATATAAGATTTCCTATCTTCTTATTTATACAGCGCATTCGATATTCCGTTTGAAATTTTCGGCGCAATGCGGATATAGGATTCTTTCCTTCCAACGCGTACCACTCTGTCGTATCTGAAATCAAAACAATATCCGTTTTTTTTGTTATCTTAAATAACTTGTTCAATGCAACCCCAGGATAATTATAGGCAATAACCGCCTTTAAATTTTTCGCCCCAATTTCCATAAGAAAACGCGAAAAATATTTAACCCCTATATCAATTTGATCTTTTTCACATTCAATATCAAAGCAACGGAAACCATCAAACTCATACCAATATTGTCCTTCTTTTGGATTTTGAATCTTTCCAATTAAAATTATTTCATAGCCTAATTTTTGTAATAATTTTGCATTGCCTAATGCGCGAACCGCACCTGCATTCCCTTGTGGCAAACGGAATCCTCCAATTATAGCAATTATATTTTTCATGTCAATCCTCTCATTTTAAAAACTCCAAAAGCAAGTTTTCTTTATAATCGTCGTTTACAATACTTTCAGGCAATATATCATTCGTAATCTTATTTATTACAACTGGATTATCTATCAAACACTTTAACCCTTGATAAATAGCCTCTTCGTTATTTTCTACAATCCATCCATTTATCCCATGTTCAAGTTGTTCGTGAATTCCAGAAAACTCCGTCGCTAAAACTGGCAGGCCAGAAATTTTCGCCTCATTTACCGTCCCGCAAAGGCCTTCATAATAAGATAGTGTTGCTGAAAGATTACAATAATTATAATAAGGAAAAGGATTCTCCCGTCTACCAATCAGGATAAATCCATCGGATAAATTTTCCTCTTCCACTTTTCTCTTTAAACTCTCATAGTCTTCTCCATCGCCAACAATAATCCAATAAAAAAACACACCCTCACTGCGCAAACGTTTATAAACACGTAACATACGAAAAACGCCTTTTGCTTTTTCATTTACGCGGCATACCGTAATTACACGAAACGCATCAAGATATTTTCCTTCTATATCACAAGGATCATTTTTCTTTTGACGCATTTCTTCTGCATTAATAACATTATAAAAAATTCGCGCTTTCTCTTTGAATTCAGGAAATATTTTACAAAACGATTCATATGAAGTACCAGAAACGCAAGGAAAATAATCAATACTATCTCCATACTTTCTTATATTGTTTTCCACCTTTTTGTTTGGATCGCAATGCAATAAATCATTCCTAATCCAAAGTAAACGCCTCTTCGCTTTTATGCAATGTACAACTATTTCAGGTGAAAGACCTTGCAACCCAATTACCGCTAAATCGTATTGTATTTTTGATAATTCTTTTAAGAGTTTTCTTCTTTTTATTTTTTGTAAAAATAACGGGAATGCATAAACCGCCATTTTTATTAACTTTTTCAGTCTATTCCTTTCATTAGAAATCTCTGCCGTATAACTGTATTGTGCTAAATGGACAATTTTTACTTGTTCTGGTACAGAATCTTCCATGTTACCACGATCATAATTTAACAATAGCGTAACGTCCCAACCTTTCTCACATAAAAGTTTCATTAGTCTCAAATTGGATCTTTCCGCCCCACCAATATTAAATTTTGAATAATGAATAATAATTTTCTTCATCCTGCTGACCTTTATTATTTATTAAAAAACAAAATATAGAGTTCTTTTTTCAATCTTTGCAAAATATTGCCCCCATATATTCTTCGAAATTGTCTTTCGATATTCTTTTCTTTAGAAAATTGGTCTATAAACACTGGCTCCCTTATTGCCTGATAATAACCCGCCTGCATTCTGTCATCTATTGAACCAGATGAATGCTCTCCGCCTCCAATAAAGCCATTATTTTTTAAATATGTATATTTGGGATAAATCGTTAATAGATTTCTTGAAACTAAATAAGCGCCGAATCGTACCGACCACGATTGCTTTTCTTTGCCCCTCATAACTTTTATCAATCGACACATCCTATCATTTCCGCACCGATTTATTTGTCGAATAAACAATTTATCTTTTCTCCATTGGTTATATTCTGGCATAAAAAAATTGACACATTCCCATACTTTTTTCCATGTCGCCCATCCATAGCTACAAGAACGCGGTAACGCACAAACATCATTCTCGCAAGTAGTTTCCAAATTGGGCATAAACCCAGTAATTGACCCTATATTTTTACTGTCTTTATAATACTCCAAAGCCTTATTTATATAATTCAAATAATAGGGAGAAACCTCGCAATCATCTTCCAACACAATAACTCTATCATATTTTTCTAAAACTGCCGTCACCCCGTTAATAATAGATTTGGCCAACCCTTGATTTTCTTCTTGATATACTATTTTAACGTTATGAAATTTTGAGACATCCAACGAGGCAAGCAACCTTCTAACCGCATCGACACCCTCAATAGCTTTTTCCGTTTTCGCAGCATCAGAAAAAATAAACAAATCCGAATCTTTACACTCTGGGTTTTTCATTAACGCTTCCAACGTTACTCGTGTTGTATCAGCTCGATTATAAGTAAATAAAACTATCGGTGCGTATTGCATTTTAATCCTCTTTTTTTTCTAATATTTCTCGATAAGCATTTACTAAAGCGTTCAAATTGCGTTGTTTATCATGCGTAATTTTTGCATGAGCCTTTGCATTCTCACATCTTAATTGCACACGTTCTCTTTCATCAAATATACGTTTAATTTGCCATGCCAACATCGGTGCATCACCAGCACGATACAACAATGCTTCTTTTTCATCAATGGCCATCTCACCAGCACCACCAGTATAAGCACTCACGCATGGAGTTCCTAACAACATTGCTTCTCCCAAAGTGTTGGGGCTATTTTCAATTAAAGAAGGCAAAACATAGACATTTGCTTTTAATAATTGTTCCACCATTTGTGCTGCATTTTGTGTTCCTATAAATGTTACCTTATCTTTTATTTTGGGGTTCTTCAACTTTTTCCTAAGATAATACGAATAACCCACTCGTTTTTTTAATTGTTTTTGATTTTTTAAATAAGGATCTTCTCCAGCAACAAACAAATGAATATCTGGAAATTCCTCCACAAGTTGCTCCACTGCATCTATAACAAAATGTACACCTTTCAAAGCGGAATAACCATTTCCAACAAAAATGGTGTGTGGAATACAAGTTTTATAATCCCATTCATTTTGATAAAAAGGCTCTCTTAAATTACGGTTACACGAATAATATGGTGCCACTTGATTAAACGCATATGAATGTGCTCGATCCCATAAAGTCCTTCCCATTATGTTTTGAGCGTTTGCAATCGTTCTTTTTTCTATTTGTAAGCGTTTGTTAAAAGTAAATCGCTTCCTAAAAAACAACGTCCAGCCTGTTACCAATTTTTTCCAACTTAAAGAAAACATAAAATCGGCTATCGGTAAATCACCATACTGATACGGCTCATAGGCATTTAAAATACCTTGCATTGAAATTAAATTGGGAATATCTTTTATCTTTGAAAAAATTTCAGAAATAGAAAACTCCGTTCCTTCGATATGGATTAAATCGGGACAAAACTCGTTTAGCACTTTTGTACGATCTTCCTCTTCAATAGCCCGATTTTTCCCTTTCATAGGCAATATATAATAAGTAATTTCATCTTTTTCAAAGCGGACTATTGAATGAACTTGCGAAGCACATCCCACGACGCCAAGTTTAATATCGGAAATTGTTTTTAATTCCTGCAACATAGCTCGAACCCAACCACCAAAGGTACTTTTAGGCAATTTCAAATAATCAGCCATTTCAGGTAAAATCTGGGATACTACCCATAAAATTCTCATATTTTCTTTTCCTTTTCAATCTTTTTCATTATTGCAAGATAATAGACAAAAATCATCGTCCCTTGTGCCAAAGCAATATTGTTTAATAAAAAGAATAATCCGCTAACAATAAATATCGAATAACTGATACCCGTATCTATTCCTTTTTTTATCATACGAGTTTGTACTCGCATCAAATAATAAACAAATAGCGAACCTATTAAGACACCAAATTGCGCAAATTTATCTAATATTGCTGAATGTTTTCCTATATTACTTCTGCTTAATTGTCCCCATATAGGGCTCTGAAAAAACAACTTTACACTTCTAATATAACGTTCAAATCGCCCCTCAACAGTACCACTAGCGCTGCCTTCCGTTAAAGAATATATCATATCCTCTATTTTTGTTTCATACATCGTACCCTTAACGTATGGTTGAAGGGTTCTCAATAAATCTTCCGCAAAAATAAAAATCACAAGCGTAGTTATTACAAGCGTAAACACTCCCCAAGTCGCCTTCTTTTTGCCTTTAATAAAAAGTAACACTATGACCGAAACAATAAGTAGCAATATAGCAATCATATACCCAGACGAAAAAATTACTAGAACTGAAGAAATTAATGCTGTCCATAACAATATTTTTTGCCAAGCATTTATTGTTTTCGAATAACGAGTTAGATAGCCAAGCGTAATAGGAGCAAAAAAGAGTAAGCTGTAAATATATGCATATCCGCCTATCCCACGTGCAGCATAAGATTCTGCCCCCTCAAAATCTTTTGCCAGCAAGCGCGATAAATTTCGTTGCGTCTCATACCCATGAAGCGTCGTACTATTCCATATTATAATTAATATAGCAATAAACCAAATCACCCATGATATATCCTTACCCGAACCCTCATAATACAAATAGACACAATAATATAGAAAGAACATTATTAACTGTAAATTACCTGTAAAACCAGACTCAACTCCATCCGATAACGTTGCTATTATAACAATGACCGCTAATAATATCCCAATTTTGCTTTGTGCTTCCAACAAACGGCTCCCTTGCTGTTGAATTGCAAGAAGCTCCCACATGAAAAACGCACCCAAAAATAATAGTCTATATATTGTTCCATAAGCCAATGGAGGCGAGATTCCCCACATAATCATATATAATAGGGCCATATTTTGTAAAAAATCAACAGCCAATATTTTCTTTCTTTGTTTTATACTTTGCATATTTATCCTATTATCAATCTTTTTCTAATTTTTCAAGAAAATCCTTAAAGATATTCTCCCACCTTGTATAATCAAAAGGGTTATCAGCTAAACCATTTCGCCGCTCGCGACGCAGCGCTATTAATTCTCTTTGCAATACTTGTTTTTGAGCAAAAACTATACACTCATCTGTACAATCTTCCACAAGGATACTTTGTCCGTCATATGGAAAATAACTTTTTATATCACTAACTTCATTAGCAATAATACAAACTCCGCTCGTATAACATTCAACAAATTTAGTTGGAAACCCAGCCATATTTTTGCGACTACAATCTCGAACAAAGATACAACAATCTGAATTCTTTAAAGCCATTATACTTTCTTTATGACTAACTCTTCCCTTAAAAAGAATACGTTTCCCCAACTGTCGCAATTCATCTCCTTGAGAATTATAAATTTTTAAATACTCTTTTTCCGTGATTCCAACAATCGTAAATAAATAATCATATTTGTCTCCTAATTGACAAAAACATCGAACTATTTGGTCTAGTTTATCCTTCGTTCCACTAGGACTCCCTGCATAGATAAATTTGAATTTATCTACAGCATTTTCCTGGAGAGCATACTTATCGGCTGCCCATATACTTGATTTAACGTCAATCAATGGAGGAACTACTATTCTATTTTTAATTGTAGCCGCATAATAATTATTTAATAATTGACTAATTGCAATCAGCCCATCTGCTTTCTTTTGATAAATCCGCATACATAAATTGGTGTCTATAAATTTCACAAACTTGATCGGATTTAATGAAAACGTATTGTCATACCACTCTGTGCAATCAACAATAACTTTTATTCGTTTCTTTTTTGCATAACGCAAAATCCTTTTCAAAGGAAGTGCATGCAAATTATATCCAATTATAAACTTAACATCTTCAATTTTATTTAATAGTTGAATATATTGTGAAACAAACAAAAGTCGAGCAAACCATTGTTTGCATGTTTTGGGATAAGCAATGGGATAACTTTCAAAACCATATATATCTTCCCTTTGTAAATCACTATCCCACGGTAAATCCTTATTTACCCCACAAAACACTACTTTATAGCCTAATGCTGAAAATATTTTCGCATTATTCATTACGCGATGTGCGGCCGCATTTTTATCTGGAAGTTCGAAACCACCTAAATATACTATGGTTCCTTTGTGATTTTGCATTACAAATTCTCCCTATACCAAGCGATTGCTTCGTTTAACCCTTTTGCAAAATCGTAATCAGGATCATACCCAAGCAGTTCTCTTGCCGCAGAAATATCTGCGTTCGAGTGTTTAATATCCCCTTTCCTATCAGGGCCAAAATTCGGTTCAATATCCTTTTCCAAAGCCTTCGTCAACGTATAATAAATATCGATTAAGTATTCTCTGCCGCCATACGCAATATTGTACGCTCTTCCCGCCGCTTCATGCGAAGCCAAACAAGCCTTCAAATTCGCTTCAATAACGTTTTCAATATACGTAAAATCGCGGCTTTGCTTTCCGTCGCCGTTGATAGTCGGTTGTTCGTCATTCAAAAGCTGTTTAATGAATTTGGGAATAACCGCCGCATATGCCCCATTCGGATCTTGTCTGCGCCCAAAGACGTTAAAATAACGCATTCCGTACGTATCCAAACCGTACAATTTCGTGTATAATTTCGCCCATTCCTCATCACAACGCTTAGTCAACGCATAGGGAGAAAGCAAATTACCTTCTCTCCCTTCACGCTTAGGAAGATTAGGTTCGTCCCCATAAACCGAAGAAGACGATGCATACACAAACTTTTTAACGCCTTTTTGACGAGCCGCCTCCAACATATTCAGCGTGCCCTCGATATTATTTTTGCAGTAGAAAATAGGCATTTCAATGGAACGAGGCACACTACCCCACGCTGCTTGATTGAGTGCGTAATCCACGCCATCACAAGCCTTCATACAAGTATCCAGGTCCTTGATATCCCCTTTCATAAACTCGTAATTTGGGTTATCCAAAAACATATCCACGTTTGCCTGTTTTCCCGTAGAAAGATCGTCCAAGCAACGCACTTTATAACCCATACTCAAAATTGTTTCGCAAAGGTTGGAGCCAATAAAGCCCGCGCCGCCCGTTACCAAAAATTTGCTCCCCTCGGGGAATTTCAAATGCCTATATCCCATTTTTTATAATCTCCAATAGCCATATCCAGCTTTTTCGTATTCCGTTCTATTCAACAAGCCTTTAATATCAAGCAACACTTTTTGCCCTTCACCAAAGAATTTATCCATATCTGCCATACTGAAATGTGCAAATTCATCGTGTGCAACCGCCAACACAACCGCGTCCATATTCTTGATTGCAGAAATGTCTACAAAATCAACCCCATAAAGACGCTTCGCTTCATCCGCATCTGCCGTAGGATCCGCAATCGTAGGCTCAATGCCGTATTCACGAAGTTCTTTTACTATATCGAAAATCTTTGTGTTTCTCGTATCAGGACAATTCTCCTTGAAGGTAAAGCCAAGAATAGCAACTTTTGCATTCTTAACTGCTTTTTCAGCTTTGATAAGATTCTTTACTACGTTTTCCGCAACGTATTTGCCCATATCGTCATTAATACGACGACCAGCAAGGATAACTTGGCTGTGATAACCAAGCTGTTCAGCCTTATATGTTAAATAATAAGGATCAACACCGATACAATGCCCGCCTACCAAACCGGGATAGAATTTTAAGAAATTCCACTTCGTACCTGCTGCTTCCAAAACGGATTTTGTATCGATACCGATTTTGTTGAAAATAATGGAAAGCTCGTTCATAAACGCAATGTTGATATCGCGTTGACTGTTTTCAATAACCTTTGCTGCTTCCGCTACCTTAATGCAAGAAGCTCTATGTACGCCTGCATCTACAACGAGTTCGTAAACCTTTGCAACAACATCCAACGTTTCTTCATCCATACCCGAAACAATTTTCGTAATCGTTTCAAGACGATGCACTTTATCACCAGGGTTAATACGTTCAGGGGAATAACCAACCTTGAAATCTACGCCACATTTAAGCCCCGATTCCTTTTCAAGAATGGGAACACAAACGTCTTCTGTAACCCCAGGATATACCGTCGATTCAAACACAACGATGCTACCTTTCGTAAGATTTCTACCTAAAATGCGGCTTGCACCTTCAACAGGCGTCAAATCAGGAGTATGGTCGTCATATACAGGAGTAGGAACAGCTACAATGTGAAATTTTGCTTCACGAAGCTTGGTTTCATCGGACGTAAAGTCAACCGTACTGTTTTTGATTGCTTCATTGCCGACTTCGTTCGTAGGATCAATACCCGATTTATAAAGCTCAATTTTTGCTTTATTCAAGTCGTAGCCAACAACTTTAACTTTCTTTGCAAAAGCAACGGCAATCGGCATACCCACGTAACCAAGACCAACAAGAGAAATTTTTTCTTCACTTTTTACAATTTTTTCATAAAGATTCGCATACATAATTTTTATCTCCTACTCCTTATAAAGAATTAATTTGTTCTAAATACTTATTAACAACAATTTGTCTATTAAATTGTTCTTCCATTTTCTTTCTGCCCAATTTCCCCATTTCACATTTCTGTTCATAGGGCAACGCAATAAACTTTTCAATTACCTCACATAAAGATTCAATGTTTTTAGGTTCAAAACCAAAACCTGTTACCCCTTCTTCAAACGTTTCTTGGCAACCAGGAATATTCGATGCCAAAATCGGTCTTCCACAAGACGCCGCTTCTAAAAGAACGTTTGCCATACCTTCGTGATAGGACGGCAACACAATTGCATGCGTTTTTTCTATGAAAGGCTTAACCTCAACTTGACTACCATGGCAATAACAATTTCCTAATGTCTCAAAAGGATTTTTACTCCCTTCATCTGCCCACCCAACAATATCAAAAACAACATTTTGATATTTGCTTGCTATTATTTTTGCGACTTCAGCCAATTCATTCACTCCTTTATCGCGAGTAATTCGCCCAATGAAGAGCAATTTAATAGCATCATTAGTAGGATACTCAGCGTAAGCGAAACGCTCAATATTAACTCCGGAGCCAGGTAACAAATCATTGTTCCCTTTTACAATTTTGTTATCAAGGAAAAATTTTTGATTGCTTGCATTTTGGAAAAATACATTCTTCGCTTTTTTTAATCCCAGCTTATACAAGAATAATGTTATTTTTTGCAACAAACCTCCGTTTTCAATTGCATCACCAAGCCCCGTAATATTTGCAATATACGGAATTTTTAAGGATTGACAGGCCATTCCCCCATAAATATTCGGCTTAATTGTATACGTTAATACAACATCGGGTTTTTCCAATTTCAAAATTTTCTTATAATTTTTTAGCAAATTCAAATCTTGGAATAGATTTTTACCATGACGAGCTAAATTTAATTCAATAAATTTACACCCAAGTTGCGTTAAAAAATCTATCCGTTTCCCATACGGAGAGACTATCACCACCTGATAACCATTAGAAAGTAATGCTTCTACCAATTCCAAACGAAAATTATATATTACAATATCGCTATTAACCAATATAACTATTTTTTTCATTTCTCCGTTGCCTCAATGGAGTCCGTTAAAGTAAACTTTCTATATTCTTGTTTATATTCACTTATCTTGTCCTCATAAACCAAGTTGCCAAACGCTTTATTGACTAACCCTGTAAACAAACTTAAAATTTTCAATACCCATGTAAAGCCTTTCACAAGACGAACCTTTTTCCCATGCGTTGCCCCTATCATTTTTACCATTTCAGACGTATTGCTATATTCCTTATTTTGCGGAAAGAAAATACCGCTTTCTTCATTCACGATCATCAACCGTACAAACTCCATCAAATTCTCAATGTATAACATTGAACGTTGATTTTTTACATATGGGAATAAGGACATCTTTTTTGCAAACTTAACCAAAGTAGGATAATTACCTTTACTCCCCTTTCCATATATCATCGGCGGACGTAAAATTACCACTTTAAAAGTATCATCTATCAAAGGCAAAATTCCATTTTCCGCTTGCACTTTGCTGTCCCCATAACAGTTCGCAGGAGATACAGGTGTATCTTTCGTGATAATTTTCTCTTTCCCGAGCGGTGCACTATTTCCATAAACAATAGCAGAACTCATGAAGATAAATTGTTTTACCCCATCCGCCTTTGCCTTTTTAGCTGCTTCTATTGTTAAATCGGTATTCACGGAATAATACAATTTTTCTTTTTCTTTGCTTATTTTGCCATTATCCGAGTGCGCAATTCCTGCCACGTGATATACGATGTCATACCTGGAAAAACTTTTCTCGCGCCAACTACCGTCAATCATATCAATCGTATCTACTTGATATTCATCGGCATACTGTTGCATATATTTCTCAAAAGATGTTCCTATGTAGCTATTGGCACCCGTTATTAAAATCTTCTTCATTATTCTTTATCCTCAGCAACAATTTCGCCGTCCATTTCTTGGCTATTCGCTTGTTGTTTCTTCATTTCACCCGTGCCGCCTTCCACGACACCATCGCTCTTGAGAACGGAAAAAATCGTCCCCCAAAAGCATTTCCAATCCATGGCAAGTCCCCTAAACTTTCCAGCATTCAATTTTTCAACGTACTCGCCGTCCAACTTGGCTTTTACAGGAATTTCTAACTCATCACGACCATTGATTTGCGCCCAACCCGTAAGCCCAGGCTTTACGTCATTCGCCCCATATTTATCGCGTTCAGCAATCAAATCGTCTTGATTCCACAAAGCAGGGCGCGGTCCAATAATTGACATCTGCCCCACGAAAATATTAAAGATTTGGGGGATTTCGTCCAATGAAGTTTTACGAAGAAATCCACCAACTTTCGTAATCCATTTTTTAGGATCGGAAAGCTCATGCGTAGGTGCATCGTGCGGAGTATCTGTTCTCATCGTACGAAATTTTAAAATCATAAAAGTTTTCTTATGGTTGCCGATTCTTTTTTGTTTAAAAAAAATAGGTCCCTTGCTGTCAATTTTTATGGCAAGAGCAATAATAATCATAGGAATTGATAATATGATAATCCCAATGAATGAAATGAAAAAGTCAAAAAATCTTTTAAAGAAATGCTTGTACATACCGAAGCCCTTAAAAAATGGATTTTATAATATATAAATATATTATACTACTATATTTTCGAGTTGTCAACCCTTACTACAAATTTGTAGTTTTCTATTTTTAAAACAAAACAATGCTACCATGTACGCGTTGAAAATTTAAAGACTGTACCATGTATGCGTTGAAATTAAAAATTATATTCTAAAAAAAATGTAAAACTTGCAAACAAAAAAGAGACCCATCCTCATAGCGGTAAGACTCTTTTATTCTTTAATAGTGATAATTAACAAAATATAAAAAAATAGCAAGCAAAGTCACACCTACCCCTGTCAGAGCTTGTAGCATAGCCACAAAGAGAACGTTCCGTTTTTCGTAAGGCGTGTTAAAAGCGAAATAGCGCGTCTATCGAACGTCACCGAAACACTCCTCGCACAAATAGACAAGAATAGCAAAAAGGCAGGCACGCGTTCTTGCGTTCCTGCTTTTTTGGCTGCCCCTGTCAGGCTCGAACTGACGACACACGGATTAACAGCCAAAAAAACACTTTTTTAGGTCGCTGAAAGCCTTTATTTATAAGGGATTCAGCGTATTTTTATTTGGTCCACACTTTAG
>SVIG01000005.1 GCA_015071005.1 Clostridiales bacterium
TTTTCACGTCCACCCTCACCATCGACTTGGAAGATGATGTGGGGTGAAAATAGCTCAAAATGCATCACTTCTGCGTAGTTTTGGTCGAAGATCGACATATTACTGCAATAGTCTCGACGTGTTTGGTTTGGGGGAACATGTCATACGGCTGAATCTTTTCCACCTCGTAGTACCCCGAAAGGGTTTCCCCATCCACCGCGCTTTCATACGCAGGATTCTTGATCAGCTCGCCTTCCGATTCTATCAAACGTCCCGTCAAAATTCCTAAATCGCGAGCAAGCGTCGCCGGATTACAACTAATCAACGTCAGCTTGGGAATACCGCTTTCTAAAAGCGCCTTTAATACGCTTCGAGCGATACCTGCCCTCGGCGGATCGAGAATTAAACGCACTTTTTCGCCCTTCTCTTTTTTCAAAACGCCGGACAATTTTTCTTCCACGTAGCCGCAAATATTCGTCATATTCGTCAAGCCGTTTTTCACCTTCAACGAATCGGCGCAACGGCTCGCTTCTTCTTCCAATTCAATACCGTACACGCGTTTGACTTTCTTGGCGATCATCGCTGTTAAAAGTCCGCCGCCCGAGTAGGCGTCAATCACCACTTCGCTGCCGTCCTCGCACACCGTTTTAATAGCGTCTTTATACAGCTTGGTGCGGACGTTTTCATTCACTTGCAGGAAGGTGACCGGGCCTGCTTCATAGCGGATTCCCTGCTCCTCCCCCTCAAAAAAGCCCGTACCATGTACGAGATGAAACTCTTTTCCAAGAATTACGTTCGTATCGTCTTGATTGATATTGATATACAAAGTAAAGGTATGCAAGATTTGCGAAAGCAACTCTATCAAGTAGGGTATACTCGGCAAATCGCGCTTGGTGCTTACGAGCGTGACAATATATTTTCCGCCAATTTCTCGCGCAACGAGATGGCGAAGCGCGCCCGTTTTGTTTTCTTCGTCGTAACCCTTGACCGCACATTCCGTCATATAACGTTGAATGACGGCAATCAGTTTTTCCGCCCATTCGGGATGAATCGCGCACGCGCTTATGGGCACGATTCGATGACTATGCTCGGCATAGAAACCGATGACGTTTTTGCCGTCCTTGTCCACCCCGATCGGGATTTGCAATTTATTTCTGTATCCATACGGAAATTCGCTCTTGATCGCGATGGGGACTTGTACGTGCAAGCCTGCAATCTTCCGCAACGCGTCTTTCACGACGGTCGCTTTGTGCGTGAGCTGCATAGCATAATCCATGTGCTGCAAACAGCATCCACCGCAGCGCAAAAAGACGGGGCATTTCGGACGGACGCGTTCTTCCGCGGGCGTAAGGATTTCCTCCGCCTTTCCGTACCCGATATTCCCTTTTACTTTCAGCACTCGAAAGCGAACTTTCTCGCCAGGCAAACACGCAGGCACGAAAAAGGTGATCCCCTCGTGCTTGATGATGCCTTCGCCGTTCGAGCCGACCGCATCCGTAACGGCGCAAATTATATCGTTTTTCTCTATCATAAAACTCGCTCTCCCCTTATCTAATTGAGCTTGTTTTCTCTTCCTCATTTTTTATAAAGCCGATACACCAAATTGTTGACAGCCGCGCGCCACTTATACATTACGTAATCGTAAAACACGAAAAACGCCGTACCTAATACCAAAATCACGGGTATTGCGTATTGATCGACGAAGTCAATCGTCGTAGTCATACCGAAAATAAACCGCCAAACGAGATACATCGTCACGTCGAACCACAGCGCTTTAATGGCGCATGCAACCCAACGGTTGATACGGATTTTGAGCTGCAACTCGTTCACAATCGGATGCAATCCAAAAAACATTATGAACGGGAGCAAGTCCCAAAACCGCGCCGCGTTAAATATGAGCGATAATATACACGTTGCCAAGTAGGCAAGGATATATCCGCCATAGCTCTTTTTCGCAAGCGGAAGCATCAACGCCACACAGGAAAAAAGGTATCCCGTGAAAAGCAAGATTTCCGAATACGAGCCAATCGTGAGCAAAATCGTCGCGATTGCGCAAGATAACGCGGATAACGCTATTTCGTAAGCCGAAATTTTCTTCATCTCACCGCTTCCTATCTGCAACCGCAGCAAAGGTTGAAAAGACAGTTCACACACATATACGTGTAGCAGCAGGAAATACATTCCGAACAAGCATTACCGCCCATTTGTTCACCGTCGTCATACGGTCTTGTATTGGGATTGGAATACGGGTTTTGCGAACGTTGATATGCCGATTGCTGCTCAAAATCGTTCTTTGCGTTCATTTTGCCGTACGCCGCGCGGTATTTGATGTTGTTAGGGTCCATTTCCATAGCGATTTCAAGCTGTTTCTTGCTTTCGTTCGTCCAATTCTTTTTGTAGAACACAACCGCTTGCAAATAATGCCATTCTGCGGGACGTTCGTTGAAATCATCCAAGCGCGCTTGCGCTTCCGCAATTTTATCTTGCTTCAAAAGCTCGGAAATCTCCGCATACGCGTCAGCACCGCTGCTATTCTTGCTCGTTTCCTTACGCGAACTCATAATTTCCTTGTACGCCGCGTCCAGCTTCGTAAGCGCTTTCGCCGCATTGTTGCCAGCTTCCCCGTCCAACCATCTCTCTTCTTTGTACTGCTCGCGCAACAACTTATAACGAGTTTCAATCTCTTCGTCCGTTGCGTCTTCGGTCAAACCGAGAAGTTCGTAATATTCTTTCATGTTATCTCCCTTCGGCTTTCGCCAAATATTTTTTCTTCTTTAGTATTCGCCTTTTTTACGGCGAGTATTTATTTTTTTGCTTTCTTCTTCGTTTTGCATACGCCGTTTGCGTTGCATCCGCACATAATCCGTTTCGTCATCATCGGCAGACCCCGAAGCAAAATATTATCGGATAAATCACGGTTATAGCGGAACTCTAAATGGGATAAATTCTCGCGAATATCAAAAAACAACGCGTTAAACACGTACTCTACGTCCTTCCTCTTTTCGCTCGCCATCAACGCCTGTTTACTCTCCGCGCCGTAGGCAAGAATGAAGGGATTGTACGCCCCCTTTTTCTTGTCCTTATCGTAATCGTCGAGCGCGTCGATTAGGTAAATCCATTTCCCAATCGCGTAAAACAAATTCCGCGTATAGGAATTCGCCTTCTCTTCCAAGGCGTAATCGGAAAAATCCGCAAGCATCTTCGCCGTCGCGTCCGCCGCCCTATCCAAGCTGTCCGTATTCGCCTTTTCCGCTTTTTCCTGCTCGGCAAGATTTTCTCGAACAATCCGCTCAATTTCTGGGTAGTTTTTCTTCACCCGCTTAAAGCCCTTCTTAAACCAAAGCCGTTTGCCGCGACCGCGGTCACCATCCATAATATCGTCCGTGTATTTATAATACACGAGTGCGGTGTTGAGCGCACCGAGTCGGCGAGTAAGCTCGTCCACTTCCGCCATTTGTCTTGAACGGATACAATGAGTAAAGCAATGCTGTTTTGTTATTTTTACGTCCTCGCCGCGGAGATTATGCATAACGACGGACAAAAAAGTCACGTCGTAGGAAAGCCCCATACGCGCTCTATGACCGCACACCTGCGCTATCCCCTTGCAAACACCGCAGTACATCGCGCGATACAGCGTTTCGTCTTTTATATATAAATACGGCGTATCCGCGCGGACGTAACCAAACATACGATTTTTTGCTCCTGTTTTCTTACTATCAGTATACCAATTCTTAAAGGAAAACGCAACCGCTATTTCCGCATTCTTCCCCATCTTCACAAGAAATATCGGGGTTTTTCACCGATTGCACATATTTTTCCCTGTTTCACGGGAAACGAACGGAATTATTTCGTGCTGGGCGGCTCGGGTACGATTTCCCCTTCCGCAAAGCGAGTGACAAGCGCCGTCATATCCTTCAAATTATTCTTCACGCGCGTTTTGAAGCGCAAAGGACGATAACGGATATCGAGTAAGCTCTTGGGCGGCTTCATCGCCGTCAAAAGATACAAGCGCTTGATCCCCTTAAAGCTGTCCTTCACGTCGTTACCCGAAAGCGCGTAAAGTACGTCTTGCGGGAATTTGTAAGGGTTCGCAGTCGAAAGTACGACGATAGGTTTATTATCCAAGCAATCGTTCTTTTCCTGCCAATTTTTATACTGCATATACACAGCCAAAGCGACGCCCGTATGCGTGTCCATCGCATACCCGAATTCATCAAAGATTTCGTACATCGCTTCTATCGTATCGTCTTCGGAAGCAAAACCGCCGAAGAATTCTTCGTCCAAAATTTTCTTTTCCTTGTCGGTGATGGAATATTCCTTCTTCTCCGCAAGATCCTTCATGCGTTGCGCGGTCAATTCCGCGTTTCTGCCGCTCACCTCAAAGAGCAATCTTTCCAAATTCGACGATACCAAAATGTCCATAGACGGGGACATGGTACGGTGGAATTGACGTTTTACGTCGTAAACGCCCTTCTTGAAAAAGTCCGCCAACACCTTGTTTTTATTCGACGCACAAATGAGCTTTCTTACCGGCAAACCCATTTGTTTTGCATACCAACCGGCAAGAATGTCGCCAAAGTTGCCCGTAGGTACGACGAAATCAATCGCGTCGCCGTATTCGATTTGCCCTGCCGTGATTAAATCGAGATACGCCGAGAAATAATATGCGATTTGGGGTGCAAGTCTACCGAAGTTGATAGAGTTTGCACTCGAAAGGCGTACCCCCTTCTTCGCCAATTCCGCGTTAAATTCTTCGGACGCGAACATCGTTTTCACCGCGCGTTGACAATCGTCGAAATTCCCTTCGACCGCCGCCACGCAAACGTTGTTGCCGCTTTGTACGCACATTTGCAAGCGTTGCATTTTAGCAACCCCTTCGTCGGGATAGAACACCGCCACTTTCGTGCCGGGCACGTCGCGGAAACCTTCCAACGCCGCCTTGCCCGTATCGCCGCTCGTCGCCGTCAAAATAAGGATTTCATCCTTAATCCCCGTCACTTCGCAGCTCTTTTTCAAAAGATAGGGAAGCACCGTGAGCGCCATATCCTTGAAAGCACAGGTCGGGCCGTGGAAAAGCTCCAAAACGTACAAGCCCGTTTCACCATCCACTTTGACAAGGGGAACGGGGTCTTTACTCGTAAAGGACGAATACGCCTTTTCGCAGACCTCTTTCAAATAGTCCGCGCCAAGCTCTTCGGCAAGATATTTACCGAGCACGAACGCCGCGCGTTCGGGATAGCTCATCTCCGTCATTTGCTCCAATTCGTCTTTTGTCACTTGCGGGAAAACTTCGGGAACGAACAAACCGCCGTTCTTTGCCAAGCCTTGCACAATCGCTTGTGCGCCCGTCACCTTTTCTCCGCCTCTCGTGCTAATGAAATACATGATTTCTTTACCTACCTTTTTCACGTTCTTTCTCCGATTTTTCTTCGGTTGGATTATTTTTACACGCAAATTCGGCGAACACTTGTCCGCCTGTTTTTCATTTGCCTATTTTTTTCTTATGCCATCATCTATATTCGAGCCGTTTTTGAAAAACCGCTCATTTTTAGAAAAAGCCGAACGAGAACGCTCGGCTATTTTTTCATAACTATTCAATATACGGCTTTTGCCGCTTCTAAAACTTAAATATATTTGCTTACGAAATCGGGCAATTCTTCTTTCGCTGCCGATACGCAAACGGTGATAACCAGGTTGTTCGTCTTGGAAACTTTATCGAGCATATAGAAGAATGCCGCCATTTCTTGAACGGGCTTCCCTGCGATGCGTACTACGCCGTCAATGAAAACGTATTCGTTGTCGTGATTGCCTGCGATAACCCCTTTAATAAATCCGCAAAGAGCCGCTTCGCCAGCGATGTCGTATTCGCTCGTGTCAATGAAACGGATTTCGCGTTCCAAATCATACATACCGCGCTTGTTGTCCGTGATAAAAATCATGTGACCCTTCGCGTCCGCTACAGCCGCATTCGCCGCGTCGATCATCATCTTGGTTTTACCCGTACCCTTCGCGCCGTAAATAATCTTAATCATAATCAAATCCTCCCAGATTTTGTGTTGCTTTCTTCCGAGCCAAATCGCTCTGTCTCTCGGTTTCCTATAGTTTACCAAATTTTTTTAATAATTTCAAGACCTTTTTGAAAAATTTTTCCCATTTTAACAAAAATTTTTCCGCTTTTTTTGCCCTTTTTCTAAAAAAACTGTTTTTCTCACGTTTTCTCGATTGAAACAATCGAAAAAATAGATAGACACCCCCCTTTTCTCTAAAAATATTGATTATTTTTTAAGAATTTATGAAAAGTAGGGTGGAAGAGGTTGCTTTCTTTTTGAAAAAAAGGTACAATAATAAACGTTAAAAATATCTAACGGAGAGATACACGTATGAAAAGCAGAGTAGCAAAAAGAATGGCGGCGATTTCCCCCTCCTTGACCCTTGCGATTTCCGCGAAGGCGAAGGCGATGAAAGCGGCTGGGGAGAGCGTGGTGAGTTTCAGCGTAGGCGAACCCGATTTCAATACGCCCGAGCATATCATTCAAGCGGCGAAAATCGCGCTTGATAACGGCCACACCAAGTACACCCCTTCGTCGGGCTTGTTGCCCTTGCGTAAGGCGATTTGCGAGAAATTCCAAAAGGATAACGGTTTGGAATACGAGCCCTCGCAAATCATTGTTTCCAACGGTGCGAAACACTCCATCTTCAACGCTTGCTACGCACTTTTGGACGAAGGCGACGAAGTAATTATCCCCGAGCCCTACTGGCTTACCTATCCCGAAGTGGTAAAGGTTTGCGGCGGCGTGCCCAAATATTTGTCCTGCAAAAAGGAAAATAAATATAAGTTCTCGGCGGAAGAACTGAAAAAAGCGATTACGCCCAAAACGAAAATGCTGATTTTCAACTCCCCTTCCAACCCCACGGGCGCGGTGTACAGCGAAGAAGAAGTACGCGCGATTGCCAAGGTTTGCGAAGAAGCGGAAATCTTCGTGCTTGCGGATGAAATTTACGAAAAGCTTTGCTATAACGGCGTAAAGCCCTTCTCGATTGCAAAGTGTAGCGAAAAAATGAAAGAGCTTACCATCACCGTAAACGGCGTGTCCAAAACGTACGCAATGACGGGCTGGCGCGTTGGGTATCTTGCAGCGCCGAAAGACGTTGCCAAGGCGATCGATTCCTTCCAAAGCCACGCAACCTCCAACGCTTCGTCCATTTCTCAATGGGCGACCATCGAAGCCTTGAAATCTTCCGATGAAGAAATTGCGGAAATGGTAAACGTATTTGATAAGCGCAGAGCAACCCTTTTGCAACTCATCAGCGAAATCGACGGCGTGAAGGCTGTCGAGCCGGACGGCGCGTTCTACGTAATGCTCGTGGTTGGCGGTCTTTACGGCAAGAGCTATCGCGGCAAGACCATCACCAACTCAATCGAGTTTGCGGACGCCCTTTTGGAAAGCGAAAAGGTAGCGACCGTCCCTGGTATTTCCTTTGGTGCGGACGATTGCTTGCGTCTTTCCTACTCTTTGAGCGAAGAAGACATTCAAATCGGTTTGGCAAGAATTAAGAAATTCGTTTCCGAGCTTCAATAACGAAAAAATATAGCAAAAAGCCGACTCGAACGAGTCGGCTTTTCTTTTACCATTTTTTCCTTTCAACGCGTACCTGTATGGCTTATTTCGTACTTTTTCGACAACGCTTTTGTAAAAATTGAAGCAAATATTCGTAAAAATCAGGAGCAACGCTAGACGGCAAAGGACTTTCATGCAAACCTATCACAATTTCCCTTTGACACTCTGGCTCGACGATGGGTATAAGCGCCACGTCGGCGGAAACACTCCCCCAAGAATATTCGGGCCAAAAGCCAACGCCCGCACTCGCGCCAATAATATTTCTTACCGCGACGGGCGAATCCGATTCAAACGAATTGTGCGGCTTAAATCCTGCATATGCGCAAAGACGGTCGCATACCGCACGAAAAAGTCGCGAACCTGCCAAGTTGACAAAACCTTCTTCTTTGACTTCCTTTAAGGAAATACTCGAATAGTTTGCATACTTGGAATTTTTTGGAACAGCAAGGTAAATTTTTTCCGCAATGACACGCCGTTTCTTGAATGCAGGCAATAAAGAGACGTCCGCCATATCGGTCGTCACCGATATATCACAATCCGTTTCCGTTTCGTTTTGGATCACTTGGAAAAAAACTTCGGGATGTTTTTTCTTATAGCTAACAACCGCGTCGGTGACCACCGTGGACGCGGCGAGCACGTTTAATTTGACCGTGTTTCGCGTTTCTTTTTTAAGAATTTCTATCTCCGTTGAAATGGAATCCAACTGCAGAAAAACGCCCTCTAATTTACTCCTTAAATATTCGCCGTAAACGGTAAGAAAAATATTTCGCCCTTTTTTATAAAAAAGGGGAACGCCAAGCTCTTCTTCTAACTGTTTGATCGCTTTCGTCAAGGCAGGTTGGGCGATATGAATCGCTTCCGCCGCACGCGTTACGTGTCCGTATTTCGCCACCGTATAAAAATACCGCAATTTCGCAAGCTCCATTCTTACTCTCCTTGAACGATAACTTTTCGTTATCGATTTGATAATAATTATATATTTTACATTATCTTTTGTCAAGTGTATAATAGTAATATAAGAAAAAAGGAGTATATGAAAAATGGTTATATTTTTTGAGAGTGTTATGTTGATTTGTTTCGGTTTATCTTGGCCGATTTCCGTCTATAAAAGTATTACGTCGAAATCCACGAAGGGAAAAAGCGTGATATTTACCTTTGCTATTATCGTGGGCTATTTGGCAGGGATTACGGGGAAAATTTTAGATCAAACGTTTAATTACGTGCTTATCCTTTACTTTATCAATCTCGCGTTCGTTCTCGTTGATCTTGCTCTTTACTTTATCAATAGAAAACGTGAGTGCGCGACGTGTAAAGGCTCTTCTTTTGATAATGCCCAAACACAAAAGTGCCATCATGCCATATAACCTCTAAATATTTATTGATAAAACCGCCCGCAACGGAAATGTTGCAGGCGGTTTTTTCTTTTTATTCTTCCGATGAAGCAAGCATCGCTTCTCTATCGGCGATGGCAAGAGCTTCCACCATCGAATCAATATCCCCCGTCATAAAGGCGTCGAGATTGTATTGACTTAACCCGATTCTATGATCAGTCACGCGGCTTTGCGGGAAATTATAAGTGCGGATTCTCTCGCTTCTATCCCCCGAGCCGACCATACTACGACGGCTGTCCTCTCTTGCCTTCGCGTTTTGACCATTATAGAAATCGTATACGCGCGAGCGCAATACCTTGAATGCTCTTTCCTTATTTTTAAGCTGCGAGCGCTCGTCTTGGCAGGTAACCACAATCCCCGTCGGGAAATGGGTGATGCGAACCGCCGAAGCAACTTTATTGACGTTTTGACCGCCTGCGCCGCCCGAATGGAAAATGTCGATTCGAATATCCTTATCGTTGATTTCCACTTCCACCTCTTCCGCTTCGGGAAGAACGGCTACGGTCGCCGCCGACGTGTGAATTCTACCCTGAGTCTCGGTAGCAGGTACGCGTTGAACGCGGTGTACGCCGCTTTCATATTTCAATAATTTATACGCACCCGTACCCTTCACGTTATAGATGGCTTCCTTCATGCCGCCAAGCTCGGTGGCGTTGACGTCCATTTCTTCCACCTTCAAACGGTGGTTTGCGCAATAGTTTAGATACATTCTGCAAAGCTCGGCGGCAAACAGCGCCGCTTCTTCGCCGCCCGTACCTGCACGCACTTCCAAAATACAGCTTCTTTCGTCGTTTTTGTCCTTGGGCAAAAGCAGGATTTTCAGCTCGTTGACAAGCTCAGGCAAGCGCTCTTTACAAGCGTACCCTTCGTCCAAGAGCATCTTCTTCATTTCCCCGTCCGTTTCGATTTCCGCGAGCTCGAACGCGTCGTTCATCTGTCGCTCGCACTCCAAATATTCGGTGTATTTTTCCACCGTTTCGGTAAGGTCGGATTGCTCCTTGGAATACTTCTGCCAAGTACCCATGTCCGCGATGACGTCGTTATCCGCTAACTTTTCGGATAAAAATTCATAACGTTTTTTGATATCGTCGAGTTTTTTCAGCATACCTTCTTCCTTTTTTGAAAACACGCCCGAAAAATTCGGGCGTAGCTTTGTTTATAAAACGATTTTTACGTAACGGTCGATGCCGTTGAAATCGCGCACAACCATCGAATACGCAACGCCCTTGAACATCTTCACAACGTCTTGCGCTTCGCCTGCGCCCACTTCCATAATCAGCATACCGCCGCGATTGAGATATTTTCCTGCTTCCGCCGCGATTCGACGATAGAAATCCATACCGTCTTCCCCACCGTCCAACGCCAAGCGCGGTTCGTGGTCCTTTACTTCCCTTTGCAAGCCGTCAATGTCTTTCGACGGAATGTAGGGGGGATTGGTGACGATAATATCAAATCTTCCGCGAATGCGCGTGAACATATCCGATTGGATAAAGAGTACGTCCGCGTCGTTTGCCGCGGCGTTTTCTTTGGCAAGCGCAAGCGCGTCTTCGCTGATATCCACCGCCGTCACCTTCGCTTTCCTACCGTACTTTTCGAGTTCCTTGTACACGGCGATCGCGATTGCGCCGCTACCCGTACACATATCGAGAATATTATACTCTTCTTCCGCCGCCGCCACGACCATCATAGCAAGCTCTTCCGTTTCCGGACGGGGAATGAGTACTCTCTCGTCCACTTTAATCTTATAGCCGCAAAAATCCGCGTCCCCGATGATATACCAAAGGGGTCTGCCCGTCAAGCGCTCGTCCGCGATACGGATAATCTCGCCCGCCTGCGACTTATTCAAAATATGCTCTTCTTTGGAAACTTCGCTCTTGGGAATATCGAGCGTCAAAGAGAAAATCCATTCCGCTTCGTCTTCTTCGATATTTTGCGAAGCAAAACGACGCTTGGTGTTTGCGAGCAGGGTGGACATTTTTCCCGAAGTGACAAAGACCTTTTCGGGAATCGTCGGATCGGCATCCATCGCCAAAACGGTGTTAAAAGCGGTGATTGCGCATTCGATCATTTTATCTTCCGGCTCACGCGTAGTCAATCTTTGCAAAAGGAGTCCAGGGAGCTTGAAAATGAAGAAAATGGGATTTTTCGTCTTCGAGAGCAAGCGTAAAATTTCATAGGAAACGCCTGCAACGACGGGCAACATCAAAATTTTAAGTCCAAAACGGATTAAACCGTTCAATTTACCGCTATCCACGTACAGCCAACGCGCCACTACGACGTTGACGAGCGAGAACACGATAATGCTCACAATCATGACCAAGAATAAAAAGGTCGTGCCGCAACGATCATGCACGCGGGAACAGCCGCGCACGTTTTCCACCGTCAGCTCCTTGCCCTGTTCGTGGCAAGTGATGGTTTTGTGTTCCGCGCCGTGGTACATAAAGACTCGTTTGAGGGAAGGTATCAAGGAAATCAGCAAAATGTACGCGATAAAAATCGCCAAGCGAATGCCGCCTTCGATTAGGTTAAACCATACCCCTTCCATACCTGCCGACGTCTTATCAAAAGGAAGAAAGCCCGTGATAAACTGCGGCAATGCAATAAAGATGACGAGTGCAAGCACGATACCGAGTATTCCTGAAATCGTGTTCATAATGCCGCCGATATCGATTTTATGCTTTTCTTTAAGCCATTGCTCCGCTTTCGTTTGCTCCTCTTCGTCGTCTTCCATCGCAACGTCCGCGCTTCGCATCAGGATACGATACCCGTCCACGAGCGAGGTGACGAAATTGACCACGCCGCGGATAAACGGGAATTTCGTGATTTTCTTCCGCTGTTCGGGAGGCTTTAAGCGTTCGGATTCGATTTGAATCTTCCCTTCGGGATCGCGAACTGCCGTCGCCATCGCGCGCCTACCGCGCATCATTACCCCTTCCATGACCGCTTGACCGCCAATGTAGGTGCAATTCAGTTTTTGTTTCTTTTCTTTTTTCATATTCCTTTGCCGTTTTTACAAAAGTTTCTTCTTCTTTTTTGCGGGGGAACAAAACCCCCGCAAAAAAGAAGAAGGCTTTAAGACTATGTCCTAAAGCCCCGTTTTACCAATTAAAGACCATATCTCTTTTTGAACTTATCGACACGTCCACCGGTATCAACCAACTTTTGCTTGCCCGTGAAGAAAGGATGGCAATTGCTGCAAATATCTACTTTCATAACGTCGCCGTCTTTCGTCGTACCGGTCTTAAAAGTAGCTCCACAAGCGCAAGTTACAGTTACTTCGTGATATTTGGGATGAATATCTGCTTTCATTGTATTTACCTCGCTATTTTTCTTATGCTAACCAATTATACCGCTTTTTTTTCTACTCGTCAACTGTTTTTACACGAAATTAAAAAAAATAGTTGCAAATTTCACAAAAATAGGTTATACTTATTATACGCGTTTGTTGCGCACATATTCGCGCGATAACAAAAATATATTAAATTAGGATTTTTATGAAAGCCTGGCAATTAGCTTATCCCCACAATTTACAGCACGTCACCACGCCTGATTTGAAACGTACCGACGATACAGTCAAGGTCAAGGTCACCAAAGCGCTCTTAACCGAAACGGACGTTGCCGTCTACTGCGGCGCGCTCAAAGTGAAAGCGCCCTTTATCCCCGGCCGTTTTGCGATCGGTCAAGTCACCGAAGCGAATGAGGACTCCTTCGTTAAAAAGGGCGAAAGAGTGTATCTTGCGAGCGTGACCGAAGACGAATGCGCGCCCGACGGTTTGCGGATCGCAGGCGAAACGACGGATGGTTTTTACCGCGATTTCGTGCTTGCCGGCATAGATGACGTCTATCCCTTGCCCGCGTCTGTCACCGACGAAGCGGCGTTCTTGATCGACGCGATTGCGCTTGCGGAGCATATCGTTGACGAAATGCACGTGGAAGTGGGGCAGCATATTTTGGTGCTTGGCGGCGGTTTGTACGGCAATATCCTTTGTCAAATCTTGATTTACCACCGTGCAGTACCCATTTTGGCAGACAACAACGCCGAACGGCTTGCTCGCGCGAAGCGTAGCGGTATCTATTACACCTTCCCCAACGACGAAACGTTGAAAAATAACGTCATCGCCGCGACGGGCGGTAAGCTCGCCGACGGGGCGGTATACCTCGCCTTTTCCAATCGCTGCGAGCCTTCCGTACTCTTTCCCTTGGTGAAACGCGACGCGTACGTTTCCTTCTGCGCGCTTACGGGCAAACCCCTGCACGTCAATCTTGAGTATGCTATCAAGAACAACGTCAAAATTAAGGGTATTAGCGAAAGCCGCGAATTCGTGTCAACCGCGATCAACCTTTTGGCAAATAAAGCGGTCAATTTCTCGGAGTTCTCGTTCAAGAGCTCGCGCGAAGAAGATTTGCCCAAACTCTTGGAAGAGTATTCGCAAATTTACAGCAGCGGCGCATACCTGCCCGAGCAATTCGAAGTCATTAAATTTATATTCTAACTTTAACGCAGCTCCCTAAAGGGAGCTCGCAGTTTATATTCAAGCTTTTATAGGTGTTTTATGAAAATTATTTTTGCATCCGATATCCACGGCTCGGCGCATTGGGTAAAAGAGCTTTTAGACGTATTCCATCACGAAAATGCGGACAAGCTCGTCCTTTTGGGCGACCTTCTCTATCACGGACCGAGAAACGATTTCCCCGACGATTACTCGCCGAAAAAGGTTTTTACTATGCTCAACGAAATCAAGGATAAAATCCTTTGCGTGCGCGGAAATTGCGATAGCGAAGTCGATCAAATGGTGCTTGAATTCCCCATTCTTGCCGACTACGCGCTCCTTTCTGCAAAAGGCAAAACTCTCTTTTTGACCCACGGGCATTTGTTCGACGAGCAAAATCCGCCCCTTTTGCAAAAAGGGGATATCCTTTTCAACGGACATTTCCATACCCCTTGCTGCAAGGAAATGGAAAACGGCGCAATTTACGCAAACTGCGGCTCCGTCGCGCTCCCCAAACCCGATACGCCCCATTCCTATATCCTTCTTGATAACGATATTCTCTATTGGAAGGACCTTGAAACGGGCGGTATCTTTGATTGCTACACCCTTTGAACTCGTACATGGGTGGGGTGTTTTGAAAAATCCCCACTTCTGATAGAAAATTTAGCTGTCCTTTACGTAAGGCGGCTTTTCTTTCTTTTTACAAGAATTATTTATCGATTTTACCGCTCGATTACTTGACTATTATCATAAAATATGATAATATATTTTCTAACCAATAAAAGGAGTGAGAGAATATGAAAAAAGAAATTCCCTATAAAATTTATCTTGACGAATCGGAACTCCCGAAATATTGGCTGAATTTGCGCGCTTTTATGGATAAGAAACCCGCGCCGCTTTTGAACCCGAAGACCTTGAACCCCATGACGGCAGAAGAACTTTCGAGTGTTTTTTGCGCGGAACTTGCCCGTCAGGAAGTCGACGATACGACGAAGTATATCGAGATTCCAACGGAAGTGCGCGATTTCTATAAAATGTACCGCCCTGCCCCCCTCATTCGCGCGTATTGCTTGGAAAAAGTCCTCGATACCCCCGCGCATATTTATTATAAATTTGAAGGAAACAACACGTCAGGCTCGCACAAGCTCAATTCCGCTATTGCGCAAGCGTACTACGCGAAAGAACAGGGCTTGAAGGGCGTCACGACGGAAACGGGCGCAGGACAATGGGGTACTGCCCTTTCCATGGCTTGCTCCTATTTTGGTTTGGACTGCAATGTGTACATGGTCAAGGTTTCCTACGAACAAAAGCCCTTCCGCAGAGAAGTAATGCGCACGTACGGCGCGACGGTCACCCCGTCCCCGTCCATGACCACGGAAGTAGGCAGAAAAATCAACGAAGAATTCCCCGGTACGGGCGGTTCGCTCGGCTGCGCGATTTCCGAAGCGGTGGAAGCGGCGTCAAATAAAGACGGTTATCGCTACGCGCTCGGCAGCGTACTCAATCAAGTGCTTTTGCATCAATCGGTGATCGGTTTGGAAACGAAAACCGCGCTCGATAAGTACGGCGTGAAAGCGGATATTATCATTGGTTGCGCAGGCGGCGGCTCGAACCTTGGCGGTTTGATTGCGCCCTTTATGGCGGAACAAGTGGAAGGCAAAGCAAACTATCGCTTTATTGCGGTGGAACCTGCTTCCTGCCCTACGCTTACGCGCGGCAAGTATGCGTACGACTATTGCGATACGGGTAAGGTTTGCCCCCTTGCGAAAATGTATACGCTTGGCTCGGGCTTTATCCCTTCGGCAAGCCACGCTGGCGGACTTCGCTATCACGGCATGACGAGTACCCTTTCCGAGTTGTACGATCAAGGCTTAATGGAAGCGCGCTCGGTAGAGCAAACAAAGGTGTTTGAAGCGGCGGAATATTTCGCGAGAATTGAAGGTATTTTGCCTGCGCCCGAATCGGCGCATGCCATCCGCGTAGCCATCGACGAAGCGCTCAAATGCAAGGAAACGGGCGAGCATAAGAATATAGTATTCGGCTTGACGGGTACGGGCTATTTCGATATGATGAGCTACGAAAAATTCCACGACGGAAAGATGAGCGACTATATTCCTTCCGACGAAGAACTCCAAAAAGGCTTCGCAGGCTTACCCGATTTGAAACTCTAAAAACCGACCATTTGAAAGGCGTTTGCAAGAAATTGCAAACGCCTTTTTTATGCGGCTATCCACATATGTTTACAGCGTTCATTACGGACACGGCCTCGTCAAATGCGGATAGCCGCATATTTACTCCCCTACCGCACCGTCACGCGTTTTTAAGCGTTTTTTGGCGGTTTTTTGTGGGATTTGTCGTATGGGTTTCCCGATAGCTATCTCGACGCGCACGTGTGGAATTTCGGCAATTTTCGAGCGTCGAATTTTGACGTATGCGCGTTCGGGCAAGGATAAACCTTGCCCCGTTAATTTGCATGACAAATACGTACCCAAAAAGAAAGCCGCTCTTGAAAAAGAGCGGCTTTGCGTTTCACAAATTTAGTTTTCCAAAAGGGTGGAGTGCATAACGTAATCCGCCGTCGCACGGTTGGTAGCAATGGGGATATCGTATACTACGGCGATACGAAGAAGCGCCTTTACGTCGGGATCGTGCGGCTGCGAAGAGAGCGGATCCCAAAAGAAAATCACGATGTCGATCTTCTTTTCCGCTACCTTTGCGCCGATTTGTTGATCGCCGCCGAGCGGGCCGGATAAATAACGCTTTACAGGCAAATCCGTTGCTTCGGCGATCAAACGCGCCGTCGTACCCGTGCCGCAAAGCTCGTATTTCTCCAAAGTTGCTTTGTTCTTTAACGCCCAATTGACAATGTCTGCCTTTTTGTTGTCGTGCGCAATCAGCGCAATCGTCTTTTGTTTCTTTTTCATATTAACTCCTTTTTATGCTTTTGTTCAATTTCATTATACAAAAAATCCTCTACCTTGTCAAGTTTTTACAAAAAAATTCCCCGAGCGTTGCCGCTCGGGGAATCCTTCTTTGTTATTAGCCCCAATTTTCAGGGAAATCAGGCGCGTTTCCGCCGTTATCAAGGTCTGGATCCCCAGACGATGCAGTAATTACGTCACCGTTTGCCAAAAGGATGAGTTCAATCAATAAATCTTCATATTTTTTCATTGCTTTACACCTCCTTTATTAAGCAATACAAATTACTGCCTGACCGGGAGCAAGCGTTACGCTGCCCGATACCGCTTGGTAAGGCGCTTCCGCCGTACCTACGCCATAACCTACAAGATAGCATTGGCTACCGCTCGCCGTCACCGTTACGCTACCCGACATACCATCCACGTCCGCATTGACGTACATCGTTGCCGTATTCGTACCGTTGGAAAGGGTCGTCGTAAGCAAGTTTTTGCTGTCACTATGACTTCTCGTCTTCCATTCGTAACCGTCCAAAAGACCTTGGATAAGCTCGAATTGGTAAGCAGCCGTCTTTGCCGCGTCGTAGAAGCACTTGCCTTCAGCTACGTTATTACCAATACCGTTGCCGTAGCCTTCGCCATTATAGCCACCCAACGTACCTGCAAGCTCGCCCGTAATCGGGAAGTAGCAGAACCACGAATACCCTGCTACGTCGTGTGCCGCCGCATAGAGCAAGGACATATACATATCTTGTTCCGTAAGGACACCGTCGTTTTGCGTATGTGCTGTAATTGCTTGGTGGAATTCATACTTGCCGCCCAAGTAACTATCAGAATATACAACCTCGAAAGACTTATTATAACGGTTGGTCGGCTGATCCATTGCGTGTTGCGTGTAAATATCCACATAGAGATATTTCGAATCAACGCCGTCGATTGCAAGCCACTTATTATAATAGCTTTCCAACGAGGATTGCGTGAGATAAAGTTCTTTGCCGAGCTCACCGCCTTGCGCTTGGAACAAGCAAGCAAGATAGAAGGGATCGCTTACACCGAGCGAAGCACAAGCTTCGTCCAACGCGCTAATCGTATAGCTCATACAGCTAATCCACTTGCCGTACGGTTCGTCATCGAGCGAGAAACCGTAGAATGCAGGGTGCGTTACGTATTCCGCAAAGCCGTCACGGGTATTGATTGCCGTAGTCACTTGCGCCTTACTCGTTGCGCCCGTACCCGAATTATCACTCATTGAAAGCTTATAGAATACTTCGTCGCAAACGAGTACCTTCATACCCATCGACCAAGCCGTATCCATGATATACTTCATACGGCTCGACGCCCACGTATCTCCCTCTTTATAGGAGCCGTTCGTATCATACGCAAGCGAAATGATATTGTTGCCCATATCCTTCAATCTTTGCGCATGTGCAGGGAATTCTGCAGGCGACGTCCAATCGGTTGCTTGAACAGGATAAGGCGACCAGCCAGTATCTTTGTTATAGTAAGCGAAATATTTTTCGTCTTCCGAGTCGTAATAGTAACCGCCACTTGTAGAAAGACCCATCGTGCTCATCTGCGAAGAACTGAACTTATACAAGCCGTCCAGCATCGATTTGTAGGTGAATACAGGTTTTACTTTCGGCGTTGCGACTCCTTCGCTCGTCGCACTATTAAATTTATCATAATAGGAGTGCGCCGTAACCGTAATGGTATGATCGCCAACGACTTCCGCTTTATAGGTAAGCGTTTCGTCCGCCATTACTACCGTATAAGGGCGGTAATCGTTATTATCGTGCACGATATAGTAGTCCGCGTTTTCAACAGCCGACCACGTTACCGTATAGCCAAGACCTTTGTTTACAACAGGAGCTTGCAAAGCAGTTTTGCTCGTATCGTTCGCAGCAAGTTGCGCCGCCGTCTTAATCGTTGCAAGATCATCCAATGCCTTTTCAACAATCGAAACCCAGCCATCGCCACCACCGATTTCCTCGATAGCAGCATTCGCAATACTATCGATTACAGCTTTATGCTCTGTCGTGTAAGCATCGCTATCGATATATGCTTGCAAAAGAGCGAAATAGTAATCTTCTCTACTCGTATCCGCATCATCGCCGATTTGTTCAAGCGTGAAGGTGAAAGACAAGCCGTCCGAATTCAATTTATAACCGCTCAACGTATAGCCTACGCCGTCGATGACAATCGTCGCGTCGTAGCCCATCATAATACGCACGCCGTTAACCATAACTGCTTTTACGCTACCATTGCTGATGGTGATTTCCGCACCGCTTTGTGCTACTGCATACGAGCCGTTCGCACCTTCGGTTTTGATTGCTGTAAGATTGCTGTCAATCGTAATATCTGCAACAGAATTGATGTAATTTTCTACAACCGCATCACCTTGTAAGCTTTCTGCTACGTATGCAATATTCGCTACTTGATAGATGCTTCTTGCGTGTTCTGCGGGATCGTATGCGGTATAGATATAGCCTGCGCCCGAAGTATACTGCACCTTGATATAGCCGCGAGCCGAGAAGGAACGTGCGTATTGGTCCGCGCTGATATTCAGCATTGCCGCTGAATACCAAGGTTTTCCATCAGGATCTTGCCATTTATCATCTGCAGTAGGAATTTCAAGATAATAGCCTTCACCAAGCTGCTCGTGCGAAAGCTCTCTACCCGTCAAATAGTTCGTCGGTGCGATAATCGTACCGATTTCTTGCATATAACCTAATTGAACAGCCGCCTCATAGAGATCTTTATTCACGTCCACAAGGAAACGAAGACCGCTGCCGTTAGTCTTTCGAACCCCTGCGCCGTCGCGCATACTAAATTGAATCCATACGGGATAAAGGGTTACATTCGCCGAAACTTCGTATTCATAACCAGCAGGATAAAGATCAGGATACGAAGAAGTATCCGTCGTCCAGCCGATAAATACGTTGCCAGCCTTATTATATTCTACGGGATCCAATGCAGGAAGCACGAACGAATCCGCCAATTCCGTTTGAATAATTTCATTGCCGTCTTTAAGCGTGATTCTATTCGTAGGAATACTACTCATATCCTTATCAGGATCGCTTACCGTAACGGTCGCAGCGCAATCCTTACTTAAGTTCAGCGTCAAGCTGTTTGCGTAAGGCGCGAAGGTTACGAAATCACCGCCAAGCGTATAGGTTGTTGTTGTGGACTCGGTGTTGATTGCCGTATAAATCTCTACCTCACCCGTAGACGCATTTACAAGTCTATAACCAATCGTTACTCTATAAGTCTTGCCTGCTTCATACGCCCTCGAACCAAGCGAAATTGCTTCAATATTGTTTCCTTTAGAATTGCCCTCAGCATCCGTATAATCCGTTCCTTTCGTGTTCGAGAAATACTCTACGCACATGTTCGGCGTGATAGCATCTTCGTTCCCACGAATAAGATAGAAACGCCAACCGAAATGATATTTATTTCCGCCGTAGCCTTCCGTACCGAGGTTAATATTAAACGACTTGTAGAAACCTGCATCCCCTGTAAACTTGAAATCAAAGGTAAGCAAGAAGCTCGTCGAACCGATATAACCGTAACGATAATCCGCTTCGCCGCCATTCGTATACGTCAAGGCTTCAATACCGTCTTCAAAGACGTGCGACTTGGTGTTTGCCGCGTTAAACAAATCGGAAAGAACGTATTCCTTTTCATACGTAGGATGTTTCAAATCTGTCGTAATCGTAAACGCCGTTTCGCCGCCTGCCGTATAAACGCAGGTATAATCCGCGTCCATTACGTAAGCACTTGCTTCGCCGTTAGGATTTTGCTGGAATGCGTAGGAAAGAATTTCACAGCCTTTCTTAATCACAATCGTCATGGAATTGGAAAGCGTCGTTTCCAAACCCAAGCCTGCACGCGTGAATTTATTGATTGCCATCGAAGAAACTTTAATCTCACGAAGGGTCTTGCCGTTGATCGTGATATAATCTAACGTATTGAATTTTTGTAAATGGCTTACATCCAAACCAAGGTTCCAGCTTCCTTCCTCGCTTGCAGGATAGTCGCTATTCGTCGGATTGATAACCAAAATATTAGAATTGTTATCAATACGACGCATTTCTTTAAGCCCCGTCGTGCCAAGCACCGTAGGTTTCTGCGTATACACCGCGTTTACCGTGATATTGCCATTTGCCGTGTAGGCTTCCCAAGCGCCTCTATACCCCTCTTTTTCGGGTACTTCGGGAATATCGGTGAGACCTTGGCTAACCACGTAAGACTTCGTCTCTACAATGCTGCCGTCCGCAACGAACGTCGCCGTGTATTGACGTTCCCAGTTGCCGTTCGCATCGCCAACGTTTACGTACGTAATTTCTTCCGTCGTTACGTAATATGCTTCTGTTCCTTTCGTGATATAGGCATACGAAGGGAATTGCGCGCCCGCTCTAATCGTCACTTTTTTCGCGCCGTCCAAAGCCCCTGCCGCGCCGGGAATCATAATACCCAAGCAATCCGCGACCCAAAGATTGATCTGCGGTGCGGACGAAGGCGTGCCGTGCGTCGCAATACGCGAACGAAGCGTGTAACCGTCTACGATAATCTTATCGTAAAGGTTTAATACGGACATTTGATCTTCCGTCGTCTTAACGTTATACGTTTCGCTTGCATGCGGATAATCTTTTTCAGTAAGCCTGATCATCAACCAGTTAGTTTTATTGTCGCGTGCATAAATCACCGATTGGATGCTCGTATTGTATTCGCCAGGCTTCAACGATTTGCTAAATACAGCCGTAAGGGTGATATTCCCCGTCACAGGCGTATCAAAATCATATTCCGCACCGTTCAATTCCCAATAGCTAAAGGTATAATCATACGCACTATCGGATGCCTTCGTAGGCGCGGTAGGCACGCTTGCGCATGCGTCTTTTTCTACTTCTTGCGTCTCGTACGTTGCGCCGTCTACTTGGAATGTCACGCTGTACACAGCCCCAGATTCATCCTTCACCCAGTTACCGCTACCGTCTTTGATAAAGGTGACGTCTTCCGTCGTCACGTACACTTCTTTTGTGCCATTCAAAAGTGCGTCGTACGTAGGGAACTGACAGCCCGCCAAAATGGTAAGCTTGGTCGCCGTGTTGTTGCCCGTTCGGAAGGTGAAATAGCCTTTATTTCCCCAAACGTTCAAGAACGCTTCGCCAGGTTGAGGCAATGCAACGTCGTCCACCAAAATATGCGAACGGAAATTCGCGCTTTGCGCATAGGAAAGCGCCGTCTTTGCCGTACCCGCATACGTGCTAGGTGCAGCCGCGTAATCGCTATCTTCAAGGCTAATACCTGCAAATGCGTCACTTGCACTACCGAACATTGTAGCGAGCGTAACGTTTGTTTCAATTTGTTTTACGTGTTCGCTCCAAGCGCCGTCTGCATAGTCCCATTGAATATCTTTCGTTACTTCGTATTTGATATTCGTGGACGTATCTACTACGTAGAAGCCTTTCTTAATCGTAATCGTCGTATGGTTATCCGCTGCCGTACCGCTACCGCTCGGATATGCGGAAGGTACTTGAAGCTTAATCGAGTTCCCCAGTTCCTGCGGCGTCAAGAACGCGAGAATCGGGGCGTATTTGCCACCGCTTGCGATATTGCTTTGCGTTGCGCCGTATGCACTGTTATCACTTGCGTTGATATCGTAAAGAGACTCGCCGTTAATTTCAATGTAAGACATTTGCACCGCACCGCCTTGCAAAGACGAATCACCAACGCCCTTCCATTCCTTTTCATTGATTGCAAACGCGTTCGCGGTTCCGTATTGCTGCGTCCAATATTGCGTATTGTTGGTATGCAAATAGTAGAGCATCGTACCGTTGCTGCTCGTATAATCTTGCACGAGAAGCTTAAACGCGTCCGAAATATCTACCGCCGAAGCAACTTTTTCAAACGACGAACCCGATTTTACGTATTCTACGTCTTTAGAAACGTAATAAAGCTTCGTGTAGTCGTCCGTCAACCAACCCATACCTTTGGAAATCTTGTAGGAACTTACGTTGGAAATGTAGCCCGTAGGAATCCAAGTTTGCGCGTAGCAGCCGCCAACGCCTGCGTCATACGCTGCATTCCAAACGAAAATAGGCGCATAGACACCTTTGTTCCCGCTAATCGTGTTGTGACCGGAGCCGTAGGTGATATCCGTAATCTCGCCCGCGTCTAACGCCGCGTGCGCTTGCTTATTCCAATCCCTAACGCTCGTGCCGTTTACGTAGAGCATATTCAAGAACGCACCGCCGTGTTCATTCGGGGTGAAACCCGACCAATACGCCGTCCCTGTCGTTTTTAACAAAATCGAACGGGTATTCGTCGCTATAACCCCTTGATCTTGAAGCACAATATCATCGGAAATATCCACAACGTTTGCTGCTGGAATATATTTCCACGTGTCACCTTGACTTGCCGCAGTTTGTTTGTGCGCGAAATACAAGTCGGTATCAATCGTATAAGTACCATTCGCATCGGTGTGCGACCAACCTGCTCTCACCTTAACCGTACCGAGATCGTGACGGGTAAGGTCGGAAACTGCCGAATTGATGGTTACACGATAGAAACTACCAATAGTCCCCCCTGCAGGCTGCAAGGTAACCGTAATCGCACCCGGAGTTTCCGCATTGATTTCGGAAAGGGTCTTGCCGTTAATTTCCGTGTAATCAAGCATGCTCGCCGTCGTTACGTCATTCGTGTAGGTCGACCAATACGTATTCCCGTTTTGAATACGGAACGCATAGTCCCCTTCAATGGCGAGCGTCCAATTCTCCGTAGAGAGCGTCGTTTCCGCGCTTGCTTTTTGGGTAGGCATAGAAAATGCCACGCCAAGCATCAACGCAAAAAACGCCAACACACCGAGCAACAAAGAGTAAATTTTCTTTTTCATCTTTGTCATGTTCTTTTCTCCCTTCTTTTATATTATTTTCTGCTAAATTGTTTTGTTTGTCGTGGGTACGACAAACAGCCCCATGGGGCTGTATTTTTTTGAAAAATGCTTTTCCAAGTTTGTAATTTGGTAATTACATTATATATTATTTTATAGGTTTGTCAATAGCATTTTTTACGAGCTTAACAACAAATTTTAAGATTTTTAGTGAAAGGTAGTCATTTTTTACGTTTCCACGTAACAAATTTTAAGATTTTTTTCTTGGAATAAAAAAACGGCAGGTTTTGCACCCCACCGCCGTCGTTTTTTATTCTTTTTCTCTTTTTGAGTATTTACAGCCGCAAAAATCCTGCCGATATAAGCCGTATACTTTGGAAAGCTCAATGGAGCGGTAGTAGCCGCCCTTTTTTTTGAAATCGGTGTATAAGTAGTTCAACTCGTACCTACCCCCCAGCTTTTCCCCGATTTCGTTTAACCAATCGGCGTTTTTGTGTGGACTTAACGTCAACGTCGTGCCAAACCAAGCAAATCCCTTTTCCTTTGCCACTTGCGCCGTCTTTTCCAAGCGCAAAGCGTAGCAAGCATAGCATCTTGCGCCGCGCTCGGGTTCGTTTTCCTTGCCCTTGGCAATGTTCGCAAAGGCTTCTGCATCGTGGTCGCAATCCAAAATTTCCGCCCAACCCGTTTCCTTCAAAAAACGGATTTGCTCCGATTTCCGCTTTTCATATTCTTCCCGCTCGTCAATATTGGGATTGTAATATAAAACCGTCACTTGAAAAACCTCTTTCAAGCGCTCCAAACACGCGGATGAGCAGGGGGCGCAACAGCTATGCAGCAGCAGTCGTTCCCCCTTTTTCACGTTCTTCATTTGTTCTTCCATAAGAAGGTCGTAATTGCGTTTCATGGGTATATTATATCCAAACTTCCCCTATTTGTCAAGCGGTGCAAGAGGCTTGACAAAAGCACGTGTTTTTTATATAATATACGTATGAAATTGCTTATCCCCGTCGCATCGGGACTGGAACAAATTACAAAACGACAGCTTTTTTCGCTCGGCTACGAGAAAGCACCCGCCGAAAACGGGCGCATCGAGCTCGACGGTGAATGGTCGGACGTGGCACGCTTAAACGTACTTCTTCGCAGCGGCGAACGGGTACTTATTTTGCTTGCGCGCTTTACGGCAACTACCTTCGACGAGTTGTACGAGGGCGTGTACAATATCCCTTGGGAAAACTACCTTTCCGCCAATTCGAAAATCTTAATGGACGGAAAAAGTGTGCAGAGCACCTTGGCGGCGATTAAAGTATCGGGCGGCGTTGCGAAAAAGGCAATTATTCGCAGGCTTGCGGACAAGCTTTCTATGGGACAGCGCACCTTTTCGGAAACGGGCGCGCGGTCGATTGTCGGGATTTCCGTATTCAAGGACGAAGTGAGCGTGACGCTCGATACGTCGGGAGACGGATTGCACAAACGCGGCTATCGCTCTCTCGCCTATTCCGCGCCCTTGAAGGAAACGCTTGCGTCGGCGCTCGTGGACTCCACCTTCTACAACCCCGATCGGGATATTGAAAAACCGTTTGCCGATCTTTTTTGCGGTAGCGGCACTTTGCCGATTGAAGCGGCTATGAAGGCTCTGAAAATCGCGCCTGGACTGCATCGGGATTTTGATTTTGTGCATTGGGCGTGCGCGCCGAAGGGGTTACTCGAACGCGCCAAGCAAGAGGCAAAGGATTTGGAAAATCGCGCGGCAAAACCCGTGATTTTTGCTTCGGATATCAGCGAAAATGCAATCTCGATTGCAAAGTATCACGCCAAACGCGCGGGCGTAGAAAACAATATCCGTTTTTCCGTCTCGGACGCGCGTAGCTTTACCAGCGAGCTCAAATACGGCGTACTTCTTTCCAATCCCCCTTACGGGGAACGTTTGTCCGAGGAAAAGGACGTACAAAAGCTGATGCAAGCTTTGGGCAAGACCTTCCGCGCTCTGCCCGATTGGAATGCGTATATTTTGACCTCTTTGCCCGATTTCGAGCGGTATTTCGGCAAACGCGCGGATAAGAAGAAAAAACTATTCAACGCGAACCTGGTATGCGGTTTTTACTCTTATTTTGGCAAACCGCCCAAGGAAAACGATAAAAAATAAGGCAAAAAATTATGTTTGATTACACAAAGACCGCCGTTAATAAAATCGTGGCGGATTTTAAGAAATTTTTCCACCGTTTTAGCGTATGCGCACAAATCGTTTACATAGCCTATTTGATCTACGCGCTTTTCGCAAACACCGAGCTTTGGATTATCAATACCATCCTTCTCGTCATTTCCGTCGCTTACTTTATCTTCTTTTTAATTGCGACGGCAAAGGACGCGGATAAAAAACTCAAAAAACGAGTGAAAACAATTTTTACGCGCTGTAAACAAGTCATCAAGCTTTTCACGCTCGGCATCATGCTTTACGGAATTTGGCAAACGTCCACTCACGTGGATCCTCTTTCCGTCATTTTGACGGCTCTGATGATTGTCGGTTGGGTACTGCAAATCCTTTTCGAAGTGATTTTCACTTTCTTTTTGAACAAGGTCAACTTCGTTTGGGAAGCAGTACAAGCGGATAGAGAAGAAATTACCAAGCCTGTAAAAAATATCGGAAACTTCTTCAAACGCATCACAGGGAAAGAGATTGAAGAGGAAAAAGAGCCGACGAAAAACCGCCTTCTTTTAGACGGTATGGTGGAAGAATACCGCGAGAAGAAAAGCGAAGAAAAGAATGCGAAAAAGCGAGCAAAGAAACAAGCTAAGCTTGAAGAAAAAATTGCAAAGAAACAAGCAAAAAAGAAGAATAAACGCGTACCTGCCCCCATCGAGGAGCTTGCAAGCGCGGAAGATGAAAAATAAAAAGCAGGGGGGGAACGCCGAGCGTTCCCCCCCTGCTTTTTATTGCTATTATTCTTTCTTTTTATTTGCGTTACATTTGTCCGCGGATGGGCAACTTTTACAGCCGCAACCGCAGCCGCCGCCCTTTCCCGTCTTTTTTTTCCATACCGAGTATCCGATTACGGAAAGCACAATGAGTGCCGTCACCGCCACAATCACAATATCAATCGGTTTTACCGCCAATAAAGCGCTTATAAATCCTCTCATTTCGCTTCCTTTTTATCCATGATTTTGTTATACAATACGATTCCGACGACCGCACATACCGCAAGTATTCCCCATACGATAGCCGTCCAGCCCCATTCGCCAACGGTGTACACCATACAGCTAACAAGGTACGAAACCGCCAACCAGAACAAGAGTGTCCATCTAAACTTACCCTTGCCAAGCTCCGCTTTTGCCGTTGCAACCGCCGCAAAGCAAGGAATAGTCAACATATTAAACGCAATAAAGGAAATCAGAGCGGGCATTGATACGCCTGTTTCTTGAATGATAAGCGCAACTTCCGCCACCCCTTCTTCCGTGCCTTCAAACCCAGCAAGAATCACCGCCGCCAACGAACCGAAGGTCGCGATTACGTTTTCTTTCGCAATCAAGCCTGTGATTGCCGCTACGGCAAACATCCAACCAAACGCCTTTAACTGACTACCAAAACCAAGCGGCGTAAAGAGAGGTTGAATTAGTTTCCCAATCGACGCCAAAATGGACTTTTCCATATTTGCAACGCCGACGTAATGCCAATCCCAAGAGAAATTCGACAAGAACCAAATAATAATAGTCGAGGCAAAAATTACGGTGAATGCCTTTTGAATAAAGTGCTTTGCCTTATCCCAAAGGTGTAGCATTAAGTTCTTAAATCCAGGAATGTGATACGTAGGCAACTCCATGATAAACGGCGAAGTTTCACCGCGCATCGTGGTGTTGCGCATGACAAGCAACGCAATAAGCGCCGTCACTACGCCGAGTACGTACATCGAATAGGTGATAACGTCCGCATTCCCCTTTCCAAACGAGAGTACAATTCCGCCCGCAATCGCCGTCAAAATCGGCAGCTTTGCGCCGCAAGAAAAGAACGGGATTACGCGAATCGTCGCCGCACGTTCTTTTTCATCCGCAAGCGTACGAGTGTTTACCATCGCGGGCACGGAACAACCAAAGCCCATAATCATCGGCATAAACGCTCTACCCGAAACACCGAAACGGCGGAAAAGTCTATCGAGCATAAACGCCACCCGCGCCATATAACCCGTATCCTCCAAAATCGAGAAGAACAAGAAAAGCACCAAGATTTGCGGCAAGAAGGACAACACCGCCGCCAAACCGCTCCAAGCACCGTCGCAAACAAGCCCTATCGCCCATTCGCTTGCGCCGAGTCCGTTCAAGCCTTTCGCTAAGTATTCCCCTATCTGCGAGGTCACATAGTCGAGCGCGTTAAAGAGAATAATCCCGGGCGAGTTAAGCCCATCGGTAAAGAAAATCCCTTTCCATGCCGCACCTTCTTTGCCACACCACTCGCCAAACGGCTTAATAATCGAGCCGAGATAGAGCATATTTTCCGAGAAGGTCAAATGGAAAATCGAGAACAAAATCACCAAGAAAATGGGAATACCAAACCATTTATGCGTGAGCACTTTATCCGCTTTATCCGACTTGGAAAGTTCGGTATAATCGAGTTTCCTTGCCCGCGTGAGCGTAGAAGAAAAATGCTCCGTTATGTATTTATATCTCGCGTCGGCAATCTCCGCTTCCACGTCTCCACAAAAGCCGTCTTTGCATACGTTTTCGAGAATAAAAGCTTCCACCGCTTTCGCTTCTTGGGGATGGTTTTTGACTTCAATTTCATCCCTTTCTACAAGCTTAATCGCGTGAAAGAGGGGGGCAGGTACGCCTTTAAGCTTAAAAGCGATCTCCGCGTTTACAATCGCCGACCCTAAAATACTATCCTTTAAGACCGTTCTTCCAACCCGTCTAATCTTGACCGTTTCCAACGCACGATCCATCAAATCGTCCACGTTCATCCCCTTCAACGCGGATATCTCCACGACGGGCAACCCGATTCTTTTTTCAAGCGTCTTTACATCGATAGAATCGCCCCGCTTTTTCAAAACGTCCGTCATATTCAACGCCACAACCATAGGCACGCTTAATTCCATCAGTTGCGTCGTCAAATACAAGTTTCTTTCCAAGTTCGTCGCGTCTACAATATTGATGATACAATCAGGGTTTTCTTCCAAAACGAAATTTCTCGCCACCACTTCTTCGGGGGTGTACGGCGACAGGGAATAAATCCCCGGTAAGTCCACGATATCAACCGGCTCATCCCTCTTTTTATACGTACCTTCGCGCTTATCCACGGTGACCCCGGGCCAGTTGCCCACGTGCGCCGTACTACCCGTCAATGCGTTAAAAAGGGTGGTTTTTCCCGAGTTCGGATTCCCTGCTAATGCAAATTTTAACATCTACTTGCCTCCTTATTGCACTTCCACGTGCGCCGCTTCTGCCTTTCGCAACGTCAATTCGTATCCGCGAATGGCAATTTCAATCGGATCACCCAAAGGCGCTTTCTTTCTCAAATACACTTGCGCGCCCGGCGTAATGCCCATATCGAATAAACGACGGCGCACCGCGCCTTCGCCATTCACCACCGCCACCGTCGCGTGCTCGCCTATTTCAAGCTGTGATAAAAGCTTCATACTTCCTCCTGTTTTAGCCGTTTTCTTAACTTTGGTTAAGTTTCTGGGAATAAAAAACAGCTCGCTATTCATTTCGAAATGATTATACCTTATTTTTATGCAAAAGTCAAATAAAAATTAACCATAGTTAAGAAATTTTTTGAAAAATTTGCCTTTTTCGACAATTTTTTTGGAAAGAAAAAAAGGAAGACCGCACAGTCTTCCTTTATATTTATATAATTATAATGTAGAAATGCTGCTTTTTACTTTTGCACGAACTTTTTCATCATAGAGAAGGTTTCGTCGGAAATGAGATGCTCCATACGGCAGGCGTCTTCTTCGGCGTTTGCGGCGGAAATCCCGTTTTTCATAAGGTAATCGCGGATAATGCAATGCTTTTCAAAGACCGCTTCCGCGTACTTTTTTCCGCTTTCGGTGAGATAGAGATGCTTGCCGTCTTCGTAGACGTAGCCCTGCTCGCAAAGGTTCTTGACGGCTTTATTGACCGCCGCCTGCGAAACTCCCATGCGCTTGGAAACGTCGATACGATGCACGACGTCCTGCTCTTTTCCGAGCGTCAAAATGCTCTCTAAATAGTCTTCCGACGATTGATTGTATTTTCCGGTTGCATTCATAATTTTTCCCCTTAATGCAAAAATTTTTCCTAAAAGTGGTGACAAACGTTTGGTTGTAGAACCGAGAAAGATTAGGCGACGCGAACGAGCGTACCGAGTAGTACGTGAGCGAGCGTCAACGCAGAAATGCGATGAAACAGGTGTCTATTTTTAGAAACAAGCAGGTCGCGAAGCGCGCGAGCATTTGTTGACGGGAGCGTACATAGACGTACGTGACCGAAACAAAGCGGAGCGCAACGCCGAGATGCGCCGTTTATAAGAATAGGCAGGCGTCGCCGAGTTTTACGGGAAACAGGATAGTTCTTCGTAGAGGCAAGCAGGTCGCGAAGCGCGCGGCTTTTCCAAGCAAACTGCGTTTGGTTGTAGAACCGAGAAAGACAAGGCGACGCGAACGAGCGTACCGTGTAGTACGTGAGCGAGCGTCAACGCGGTATTTCGACGTGTTATACAATTAAACAGGCGTCGCCGAATGAGAAGAAACGGTACTCATTCTCCACCGCATATTTATATACGTTTAAGATTTCTTCCCTGCCCGTTAAACACGCCACAAGCATAATCAAGGTGCTTTCGGGTAAGTGGAAATTTGTCACGAGCGCGTCGACGCATTTCATTTTATAGGGCGGATACAAGAAAATTTCCGTGTTTCCGTGGCACGCGCGCACCATACCCTTTTCGTCCGCTACGCTTTCGAGTGTGCGCACCGACGTCGTACCTACGGCAATTACCCGCCGACCTTCCGCTTTTGCCTTGTTGATAATTTCCGCGGCTTCAGGCTTGATTTCATAGTACTCCGAGTGCATTTTATGGTCGGTGATAATCTCTTCGCTGACCGGTCTAAACGTGCCCAACCCCACGTGCAGCAAAACTTCTGCTATTTGTACACCCTTGTCCTTCAGCTTTTGCAAGAGTTCGGGGGTGAAGTGCAAGCCCGCCGTCGGCGCAGCTGCCGAGCCGTCCACCTTACTATACACCGTGTTATACCGCGCTTGATTTTCAAGTTTGGCTTTAATATACGGCGGCAAGGGCATTGTCCCCACGCGCGACAACACGTCCTCAAACGCGCCTTCGTATTCAAATTCTACGATTCTCTCGCCCGTTTCGGTGATATCCTTTACCGTGAGCGAAAGCTCGTCGCCGATTGTCATTTTTACGCCAATTTTGCCTTTTTTGCCCGGTTTCATCAAGACTTCCCACGTATTGAGCTCCAAACGTTTCAACAGCAGGACTTCCACCACACCGCCGTGCGGCGTAAGCGCGTAGGTGCGCGCAGGGATTACTCTCGTATTGTTGACGACGAGTACGTCCCCTGCC
The DNA here is from genome assembly GCA_015071005.1 of Clostridiales bacterium. GTDB lineage: Bacteria > Bacillota > Clostridia > Christensenellales > Borkfalkiaceae > Scatosoma. Next base: position 30,833 of record SVIG01000005.1, read on the forward strand.
TGCAAATAGTCGGTGATGTCACGAAAGATTTTATCCGTGATCGTCTTTTCTTTCGTGTCGTACACCAAAAGACGGGAAGAATCGCGCGGCTCTGCGGGCGTTTGCGCAATCCGCTCTTCGGGTAAATCGTAATAAAAATCGCTTTTTTTATACTGTACTTTTTCCATATCCGTTTCATTTTAGGGCGGTTTCAACGCGTACCTGCCCCTATCGTTTATTCGTTATCATCAAAAATTGAGATTTGGCGTTGTGCTTTGAGTGTCGGTTTTAAGCCCATGTGCGCATAGCCGTCCTTCAAGCAAATTCTGCCGCGCGGCGTACGCGCGATAAAGCCGAGCTGCAAAAGATACGGCTCGTAAACGTCTTCGATCGTATTCGCGTCTTCGTTAATAGTTGCAGCCAACGTTTCCAAACCCGTCGGACCGCCGCCGAATTTTTCAATCAATGCACGGAGATAATCGCGGTCGGTCTCGTCCAAACCAAGCTCGTCAATCTCCAAGCGCGCGAGCGCGAAACGCGCGTCTTCGCGCGTGATTTGTTTGTTTCCTTTGACAAGCGAAAAATCGCGGACGCGTTTCAAAAGACGATTTGCAATACGGGGCGTACCGCGGCTTCTACGCGAAATCTCGTCCGCCGCATCGTCCGCTATCGAAATTTCAAGCGCACGTGCCGAGCGAGAAACGATTTCACGAAGTTCGTTCGGCGTATACATCTCCAAACGGTTGATGATCCCAAAACGGTCGCGTAAGGGCGCGGCAAGCATCCCCACGCGCGTGGTCGCGCCGATTAGCGTGAACTTTTTCAGCGCAAAACGGATATTTCGTGCGGACGGGCCTTTGCCGACGATAATGTCGAGCGCGTAGTCTTCCATAGCGGAATACAAAATTTCTTCCACCGAACGGTTCAAGCGATGAATTTCATCGATAAAGAGTACGTCGCCGTCGTTTAAGTTGGTCAAAATCGCGGCAAGATCCCCCGAGCGTTCGATTGCAGGCCCGCTCGTGAGCTTGATCGATACCCCCATTTCGTTCGCAATGATATGCGAAAGAGTGGTCTTACCAAGCCCCGGAGGCCCGTACAAAAGTACGTGATCAAGCGCTTCGCCTCGCGCCTTCGCCGCCGCGATGTAAACGCTCAAATTGTCCTTGACCTTTTGCTGACCGACGTAGTCCGCCATAACTTTAGGTCTTAAAACGTTCTCTTCGACGTCGTATTCGGTTTTGGTGCTGACGAGTAAATTCTCGCCGCCGTATTCTTCTTCGTCAAACATATCGTAGTTCCTTTTTTAGGATTCTTATTTACTTTGTAAATAAAGCAAGAAAAATTAGGTGTGCGCAATCTGCCTTATACACCGGCTTGCAGCGCCTTTAACACGATCTCATCCACCGTCTTTGCCCCAAGCTCGTGCGCTTTCTTCACCGCTTGCGCGCTTTCCGCTCGCGTAAAGCCCAAGCCCATCAAAGCCGCCACCGCTTCTTCGTCTTGCGCGGACAGTTTGGCAGGCGCCACTTTTTCAGGCGCAGGCGTGAGCGAATCTTCGCTCGCACCAAGCACTTCCAACGCCGAGATTTTTCCGTGCAGCTCTAAAACGATTTTTTCCGCCGTCTTTTTGCCAAGACCTTTCACCGCCGACAAACGTTTTACGTCCGCCGTTGCGATCGCCATCGCAAAATCGTCCGCCGAAAGGGTCGCCAAAATGGAAATGCCCATTTTCGGACCAACGCCCGATACCGAAATAAGCTTCAAAAAGAGCTCTTTTTCTTTCGGGCTGTCAAACCCAAACAAGGTCATTCCGTCTTCTTTCACCTGCAAATAGGTATACACTTCCCCGATCGCACCGACGGTAAGCGTACGAAACGCGCCGCCTGAGCAATACACCTCGTAGCCCACGCCGTTTACGTCCAAAATCGCCGTTTCCGCCGTCGTTGTTAATACTTTCCCTCTCAAATATGCAATCATCGTTATTTCTTATCCTTTACCGATTTTATCACCGAATTCGCGATTGAACCCGTACCTGCCCCCGCCTTTTTCGGCGTTTTCACAGAAATAGACGCTCTGCCTACCCCCGTCACGCCCGCAATCCCCGTCGCGTTTTGCAAATCGTTGATCGCCGTAGCCGAAGAAAAACCGCCGCTTGATTTTCCGCGTTTGGAAGAACGGGACGCGCTCGCCATCAGTTCTTGGTACGCGCTCGCAGGCGCGGCGTTGTTCCCCTTCGTTCTCGTCATATTCCCTACGGCGAACAGTTCGCCAAACCGACTGGAAAAACCGTGGCAAAGCGCAATCGCAAGCGCGTCCGCCGCGTCGTCGGGCTTGGGAATACTTTGCAAGCGCAGCATCGACGTGACAACGGACTGTATCTGATGCTTGTCCGCTCTACCGTAGCCCGTCAACGCCTGTTTGATTTGCATAGGGGTATATTCGTAGAGTTTTCCGCACGCCTTGACGCAAGTGAGCAGCGCAACGCCGCGCGCGTGCGCAACGGCGATACCCGTCGTAATGTTTTTCGAGAAAAAGAGCTCTTCCATCGCCACTTCGTCGGGTCGGTATTTCTCTAAAATTTTCGAAACGCCCTCCTCCAACATCGCAAGCCGCACGGGCAAGCTTTCATTTTTAGGCGTGACGACAACGCCGTAATCCACCGCGCGGAAATTGCCGCGCTCGTCCTTTTCAATTACGCCGTAGCCAAGGGTTGCTATCCCTGGGTCAATGCCCAAAATAATCATCTGCTTTCACCGTAAAAAACAATTTTTTGTATAAAATACAAACTTTTGTTCTATTATAGCCCATATTCGCGAAAAAGTCAAGCCCTACTTTGACTTAACTACGGTTTATTTCCGCCGTTTGAAAATTTTTTCACAAAATTGAAAAAAATCTGTCAGTCCCCCCTTGACAAAGGAAAATTTTGTGGTATACTGTCAGCGCGACGGGCGAAGCAATACCCCCAAATCGTCTTTTTTGCTCCCCTGTCCGCGGTTGCGATATGGAAATCCGCGCTTTTTTAAGAACGGCACGAAAAGGAGTGTGGTACTATGAAAAAGCTTGTGATGAAAATATTGCGTTTTTTGAAGCTCGACGGGCTCCTTTTGGGGCTCATCGAAAAAATACGGCTTGGCTTGACCAAAAAGATTGACAAGGGACTCGCCCCCCTTGAAGACTTTCTCAGCTAAGGCGACAATCGCAACGAAAGCGATTTCGAGAATTGCGTGCATGGTGACTTCCTTGGCGTTTCCCCGTCAAGGAAGTTATTTTTTTACAACAAAAAATGCCGACCTTTTACCAAGGTCGGCATTTTTCTTATCGTTTCAATTATTCCGCTTTGATTGCGCCAACGGGACAAGCATCTTCGCAAGCTCCGCAGTCTACGCATTCGTCGGAAATCACGTAGATGCCCTTGCCTTCGTCAAGCGCGATAGCGCCAACGGGACAGGTATCTGCGCATGCGCCACATGCCAAGCATTCATCCGTAATTACGTGTGCCATAAAATCATACCTCCGATATTTGCTTTGATATATTTATTATATCACGTTTTTTTGAAATAGTAAAGAGTTCCGCGAAAAATTTTTTCAGCTTTTTTTGGCTTTTTTTCGCATTTTACTTGCTTTGACGAAGCCGCGTCACAATCTCTTTCGTCAACGCTGCCGCGCGGCGGATTTCTTCTTCCGTATTATTCTTCCCAAAACTAAACCGCACGCACTCTTTCGCTTCCTCGTCCGTCTTACCCATCGCAAGTAAGACGTGGCTGGGTTTTATCGACGCGCTCGCACAAGCCGAGCCTGCCGCAAGCGACACCCCTGCAAGGTCCATGTTATAGACAAAATCCGCGTTATTGACTCCGCAAAAACGCACGTTCAATACGGACGGTATACGCTCTTCTTGCTCGCCGTTGATTTCCACGCCTTCTAAATCGGAAAGCTTTTGTAAAAACAACTCGTTCATACGAGCGATTTTTTCATTCGACGCAGACACGGTAGCCACGTTTTGTTCATAAGCCGCCGCCAAGCCCACAATCGCAGGCACGTTCGTCGTACCGCCGCGCAAGCCGCGTTCCTGCTCGCCACCAACGATAAGCCCCTTCACCTTCACGCCACCGCGAATATACAAAACGCCGCAACCCTTCGGACCGTAAAACTTATGCGAAGAAAGGGAAAGCATATCCACGCCAAGCGCTTTCACGTCCATTTTTCCATACGGCGCGGCTTGCACTCCGTCACAAAAGAAAAGCACGCCCCGCTCTTTCGCAATTTTTGCGATCTCGACAACAGGTTGAATTACCCCCGTTTCGTTGTTCACCGCCATAATCGCAATCAAGCCCGTCTTGTCTGTAATCGCCTCTTTTAAGAGATTCAACTCAACCCTGCCCCCTGCATTTACGGGCAAATAGGTGACGGAAAAGCCTTCCTTTTCCAATTTTTCCGCCGTGGCAAGAACGGCATGGTGCTCAATCGCGGAAACGATGATATGATCTTTTCCTTGTTCTTTTTGCGCGTGCGCGCCGCCGTAAAGCGCCCAATTATCCGCTTCCGTACCGCCCGACGTGAAATAAATCTCGTTGGGTTTGGCGTTCAAAAGCGCCGCGACGGTATCCCTTGCGCTATCGATGGCAATCATCGCCTTCCGACCTACGGCGTGCGGCGAATCTGCATTCCCGAAAAGTTCGGTAAAATACGGCAGCATCTTTTGCAATACGTTTTCATCGAGCGGCGTCGTCGCCGCGTGATCAAGATAGATTCTGTTTGACATAACGCCTCCCATTGCATTTTCTTTTTCTATTATAATGCTTTCGCGCGCGTTTGTCAATCTCAAACGGGGCGAATCACGTTCGAAAAACTTTTTTTGCGAAAATGGGAATTTTTTTCAAAAACCCCCTTGAAAAACGCGCTGAAATATATTATAATGTTTGTAATTATCGGTTTTTTGTAAAAACGAACGGAAAAATAGGGTTTGAGAGAATACCCCTTCCACTTTTTACCTCCCAACCGACCGATAAAATTTCTTTTTTAACACAAGGGGGATTTATATTATGAGCACAAACTTTGAGAGCATTCGTAACATTGCGGTTGTCGGCCACAGCGGCGAAGGTAAAACGACGCTTGTGGAAGCGATGCTGATGGCGGCAGGCACGATCGACCGTATGGGTAAAGTGACGGACGGCACGACCGTTTCCGACTACGACGATCTCGAAAAAGCAAAGAAAATGTCTATCTATACGTCCGTTTCCAATTTGATTTGGAAAAACGTAAAGATTAACCTTCTCGACCTTCCTGGTTACTACGATTTCGAAGGGGAAAGAAACGAAGGCTTGCGCGCGGCAGGCGGCGCACTTTTGGTAATCGGTGCAAACGGCGTTATTCCCATCGGCGCGGAATCGATCATCGAAAGCTGCTTGAAGCTCGGCAAACCGCTCATCATCTTTATCAACGGTATGGATAAAGAAAATGCGGACTATCTCGGTACGGTACAAGCCCTTCGCGCAAAATATGCAGGCAAACTTGCTCCCATTCAAATTCCTATTATGGAAGGCGGCAAAATGCAAGGCGTTATCAACGCGCTCCAAGAACGCGCTTACCTTTTCAAGGACGGCGGCCCTCAAGAAATCCCCGTACCTGAAAATATGAAAGACCAAGTGGAAGAAATGAAAGCTTCCCTTATGGAAACGGCAGCGGAAAACGACGAAGTATTGCTTGATAAATATTTCGAAACGGGCGACCTTACGAGAGAAGAAACAATCCAAGGTATCCGTATGGGTATCGCGTCGGTTAGCACGATTCCCGTCATGGCAGGCTCGGCTCTCACCAACCGCGGCGTTATCAACCTTTTGAATGAAATCGTTACGTACATGCCCCTTGCTCGTGAACGTTTGAACACGATGGTTTCCGACGCAAGCGGACAAATGTACTCCCTCCACACCGAAGCAAACGCACCTTTCGCGGCGCAGGTATTTAAGACGGTGATCGATCCGTTCTCGGGTAAGCTCAGCTACTTGAAGAGCTTCCGCGGCGTTTTGAAGAGCGGCTCTACCGTTTGGAATCCCAACACCGAAACGGAAGAAAGAATCGGTCAAATCTACGTGCTTCGCGGCAAGAAGATGGAAGCGGTAGACGAGCTCAAAGCAGGCGACATCGGCGCGGTGAACAAGCTCAACAACACCAACACGGGCGACACCCTTTGCGACCCTTCGGATAAAGTGAAATTTACGTCCATTTATTTCCCGAAACCCACGCTCTTTATGTCGGTTGCGGCGGAAAAGAAGGGCGAAGAAGATAAAGTGTTTGCCGGTCTTGCAAAGCTTAAAGAAGAAGATTACACCTTCTCGATTGAAAAGAACGCGGAAACGGGCGAAATGGTCATCGGCGGTCAAGGCGACGTACAGCTTGAAATCCTTGCAAAGAAAGTGAAAGCGCGCTACGGCGTAGATATGAAACTCTCCGCTCCGAAGATTGCGTACCGCGAAACGATCCGCGGCAAAGCGGAAGCGGAAGGCAAGCATAAGAAACAATCGGGCGGTCACGGTCAATACGGTCACGTTAAGATTCGTTTCTCCCCTTGCGAAGAAGAATTTATCTTTGAAGAAGAAGTTGTCGGCGGCGCAGTACCCAAGAACTACTTCCCCGCAGTCGAAAAAGGCTTGCGCGAAAGCATGGCGGAAGGTCCTTTGGCTGGCTATCCCGTTACCGGCTTGAAAGCGGTGCTTTACGACGGTAGCTACCACGACGTTGACTCGAACGAACTTTCCTTCAAGATGGCGGCTTCGATCGCGTTCAAGGAAGGCTTGAAGAATGCAAGACCCGTTCTTCTCGAACCGATTTACAGCTTGAAGATCGCTATCCCTGCGGATTATCTCGGCGACGTAATGGGCGACATTAACAAACGCCGCGGCAGAATTATGGGTACGGACACGGAAGGCGATCGTTCGATCATCACGGCGGAAGTTCCCCTTGCGGAAATCAAAGAATACACGATGGAACTTCGTTCCTTGACGCGCGGTAGCGGTAAGTTCGTATCCGAATTCCTTGGCTACGAAGACGTACCCCCTATGCTCGTTGACAAAATCGTAGCGGCAGCGAAAGCGGACGCATAATTAGAATTTAGCAGGCAAAGGCGGCGTACTCCTTTCGCAAAGCCTTTGCTTATACGTAAAAAACGGCTTTCGAATCCCCCTTCGAAAGCCGTTTTACTTTACAAGCGCCTAAAAAGGTGCTATAATAAAGCTATGAAATATAACTACAAAAAACTCTATGAAAAAAACGCGGCGTTTTTGGAAAAACATTCTACGTTTAAGCGTTCTTTGAAATACGTCACGCCCATACTTTCAGCATTCTTTTTCGGGGCATACGCATTCCTTTGGCTGTATGGGATTTTCATCAAAGATTTCAAGACAATGGACTACGTAAAGCTTTTCACCCTTGCCGCAACGACATATCTTCTCGTCGTCGTGCTTCGGCTTGCCGTCGCCCGTCCCCGTCCTTACAGCGAACAGGGCGCAGGAATCACTCCCATTTTGAAACGAAAAGGGAGCGAAATGGATTCCTTCCCAAGCAGACACGTTGCCTGTGCGGCAGTCATTTCCCTGCTCGTGATGCACCACTTCACGGCAATCGGCATTTTGATGCTCGGCTTGACCGCCTTCCTTTCCTACATTCGCTTTGCAACGGGTATGCACTATCCTTCCGATATTTTCGGCGGACTTACATTAGGTATTGCGGTAGGCGTATTCGCTTGGATTTGGTAAAAGAAAAAGCAAACTCGAAAACGAGTTTGCTTTTTTTAGTATTCGTCCGTTATACCCAATAAATAGTCCGCCGACGTTTCTAACGCTTTACACATCAAACAAAGCGTTTCCAAAGACGGATAACTTTTTCCTGATTTATAATCGGTCACGCATTGTTTGGAAACGTTGATTTCTTTGGCGATTTCCACTTGCGTTTTTCCGCTGATTTTTAATAATTCATTAAATCTTTCCGTAAACTTCATATTAAAATTATACCCAAAAATGGTCAGTTAATACTTGACAGTACGCTATAAACTGACTATAATGGGTATAGGGGTTATGTTATGGAAAATTTTTTAGACAATTTTAATGAATTATATTTAGAAAAAACAAATCTTCCTTTTGGTAAACCTGATAAAAATTCGTTGGATGAAGAATGGAAGCTTTACGAGTTTTTATATAATAATTTATCTGCTGAATATAAAGAAGCGTTTATACATTACGTTAATTTACGCGAAAATCGGGATACTGAAGAAAAAAGGACGATTTATAAAAACGGTTTTAAGGATGGAATGCACTTAATTATAGAATCTTTACAATAAAAAAGCAAACTCGAAAACGAGTTTGCTTTTTTTATTTTTCTTTTCAAAATTTCATCACACCCATATCTAAAAGCACGTCGGAAAGCTTTGCCAAGCGCTGCGGGGAAAGGGTTTCGCCGCGCGCTTTTTCGTCTACTCCCGCATCCGCAAGCGCCGTTTTGGCTTGTTCGCGCGTGAGCTTGAAAAAATTCACAAGGTTGTTTTCCAACGTTTTACGGCGGTTCAAAAAAGCACATTTTACCGTTTGGCGGTAGGCTTTTTCATCTTTCACCGCAACCCTGCCCCGTTCAAATTCGATTTTGACCACCGCAGAGTCCACGTTCGGACGGGGATAGAAAAGGTTTCTCGAAACACGCTTTACGATTTTGGCATTCCCCTTCAAGGCAATCGCCGCCGTAATCGAGCCGTACTCGGGCGTGTCTTCTTTCGCGCAAAAACGCTCCGCCACTTCTTCCTGCACCATAATCGAAAGCCCTTGCACTTTGTCGCTCTCTTCCAAAAGCTTGGTGACAAGCGGCGTCGTGATATAATAGGGCAAATTCGCAACGACGGTGTATTCTTCGATTTCCTTTTCAAACTCCTTCAAATCGAGCTTATTGAAATCACGGAAAATCACTTCTACGTTGTCTAAACCCGAAAGGGTTTCGGCTAAAACGGGCTGTAAATCACGGTCGATATCAAAGGCATACACCTGCTTTGCCGCTTCCGCAAGCGCGCGCGTGAGTGTACCTGCACCACAGCCGATTTCTACTACCGTGGTATCCTTCGTGATCCCCGACGCTTCCACAATCGAGCGCAAAAGATTGGTATCGGATATGAAGTTTTGACCGAACTGCTTTTTGAAATGAAAACCGTGTTTTTGCAGTACAGTACGAAGTTCTTGCATGGTATACTCCTTTTAATAATTCACGTAACTTGGTTTATGAGTAATTTTCGGTAAAAAACGATACAAGCTACAAGAAAGACAAGGCGCGTTGAGCACACCGCGGGGAGTGTACTTGCCGTACGTGACCAAGGGGTGCGGAAACGCAACGCTGTATTTCGCCGTAGATTCTTCGTTTTTTTAGGAATCGGTGATATAACTCCGCACATACAACGGAATATTCACGCTTTGCGCAAGGCGTTTGCACGCTTCCACTTCCGTTTCACCGATACAATCGACAATCGAGAATCGGCAATCAATTCCGTTGCGCTTGCAAAGCTTTGCAAATTCCACCAAGCCCGAGAACCCAGCTTCGCCAAATTGCGAACGGCAAATGGGTTGGTATTTTTCCACGCAAGACGCGTTTAAGGACACGTTGACAAAGTCAATCTTGCCTTTAAGCTCAGGCGTAATATCCCGCTTATTGATCAAATTCCCCTGACCGTTCGTGTTCAAACGGGTTTTGAGCCCTTTTTCGTGGAAGAAATCGCAAAGCGCGGTCATTTCCGCGACCTTATAAGTCGGCTCGCCGAAGCCGCAAAATACGACTTCCTTGAATCTCGTCAAATCACCGAAACCGTTCGCCGCGGCAATCACTTTTTCCACCGTGGGATCGCCGTTTCGAAGCCACAAATAGTTGCCGTAATAGCTCGTTCTTTCGTTTCTTACACAAAAATCACAGCCGTTCGAGCACTTATTCGTCAAGTTTACGTACAAATTCCCATCAAGCGTGTAAAGATAGGTATCCTTGCGGTTTTCTTCCTGCTTGACCTGCTTTTGCTTTTGTTGCGCTTGCTGGTTTTGCTTTTGCTGAACCTGCTGATTCTGGGACTGCTGGGGCTGTTTATTTTTATTCTTCTTGCCACCTTGCTGACCTTGTTGTTGGGGTTGCTTTTGCGCGGCTTGGGGGCTTTGCTGACCTTTTTGCGGCTGACTATTCCCCTTTACGTTGTTGTTTTTACCGCCCTGCTTGCCCTGATTTTGGTTTTGCGGCGCTTGACCCTTTTGGGGCTTTTGACCATTTTGTCCATTTTGGTTATTTTGGGCGTTTTGCACGTTTTGCGCGTTTTGATTTTGCGCTTGGTTGTTGCCGCCGTGTCCACCGCGATGACGGCGACGTCTTTTTCTGCCGCCCTGCTGATTTTGCGATTGTTCCGTTTTGTTTTTGATTTCTTCCATAAGACTTATTTCAGCTTAAAAAAGAGCGCTTGGGCATTTTCCCAAATTTGCTTTTTAAGCTGCTCCTTATTTTCTTGTTTAATCTCCGCGAGCTTTTCCGTGACGAACACCACGTTCTTCGGTTCGTTGGGAAAAGTACCGCGATAAGGTACGGGAGTGAGATACGGGCAGTCCGTTTCCGATAAAAGGCGGGTGGCAGGTACGCGTTGAACGCTTTCTACCACCTTGTTTGCGTTCTTGAAGGTGCAAGGTCCGCCAAAGGAAAAGTACAAGCCCAAATCGAGAAAATCTCTCGTCATTTCCGCGGAATAGGAATAGCAGTGCATCAAGCCGCCAAATCTTAAAAGCTCGCGGTTTGCCTGCAAAATTTCCAGCGTTTCCTGTGCCGCGTCGCGGCTGTGGAGCACTACGGGCAAGCCCAGCTCGTCCGCAAGACGCAGCTGCGCCACAAACAAGCTGCGCTGCGTTTCCTTGGGCGGATTATCGTCGAAGTGATAATCAAGCCCGATTTCGCCCACGGCAATACACTTTTCGTCTTGACAAAGTATGCGCAGCCTTTCCAAATCTCCGTCCTGATACTTATCCAGCTCACTTGGATGAAAACCCGCCGTAAAATAGACGTTCTCGTAAAGAGTGGCAAGCTCCGCCGCCGCATACGAAGAATCCAAGTCAAACGCGGAGCATACAATACGCTCTACACCGTTTTCTTTGGCGCGTGCCAGCACGTTTTCTATGCTGTCAAATTCCCCGCCCGTCAAGTGACAATGAATATCGATATACATATTAGCCCAAAACCGTACCGTCGGCTACGTCCTTTTCAGGGACGACGAGCGAGAAATTCCCGTTCTCGTCTTCCGCGCCCAAGATCATGCCTTGCGATTCGATACCGCAAATTTTTCTAGGTGCAAGGTTGGTGACAAACACCACTTTCTTGCCGACCATTTCTTCGGGTTTATAGTGTTTTGCAATGCCCGAAACGATCGTTCTAACTTCGTCGCCAAACTTCACCGTCTCTTTCAAAAGCTTGCTCGATTTGGGTACGGCTTCGCACGCGATAATCTCGCCCACGCGGAGCTGTACTTTCAAAAAGTCGTCGAACGCAATCGTAGGCGTTTCTTCCTTTTCTTCTTCGGACGGGGCTACCGTGTCCGCATTCACCGCTTTTTTCTCATCTTGGGGGGCGGTTTTTGCCATTTCTGCCGCATACGCAGCCGCCTGTGCCGCGCGGATCTTTTCCACTTCCGCAAGCAAGGGCTTCATATCCGTAATACGAACGAACAAGGGTTGGATAGCCGTCACACTCACGCTGTCGCGCACGCCGAAAGTTTCGCAAACCGAAAGCTCGCGGCTCTCGCCACCAAACGCCGTGAAAATCTTCGCGCTTGTTTCGGGCATAAAGCTATCGAGCAAGCTCGCGCCGATTTGGATTGCTTCCGCAAGGTTATACAAAACGTCGTTCAAGCGACCCTTCTTCGCTTCGTCTTTCGCGAGCGCCCAAGGCATCGTTTCGTCGATATATTTGTTTGCGCGGCGGAAGATAGAGAACACTTCCGAAATCGCGTCCGCAATACGGAGCTCGTCCGCTTTTGCAATCGCTTTCTTCACCGCGGCAAGAATCGTCGCTTTGAATTCCGCGTCGGGGTCTTCTTCGTTTACCGCTTTCACAACCGTACCGCCAAAATATTTGTCGATCATCGCAACCGTACGGCTTACAAGATTACCGAGCACGTTTGCAAGGTCGGTGTTAAAGCGTTCTGCAACGAGTTCCCACGTGATTTGACCGTCGTTATCGAACGGCATTTCGTGGAGTACGAAATAGCGCACCGCGTCTACGCCGAAAAGTCGAGCCAAGTCGTCCGCGTAGATAACGTTGCCCTTCGATTTACTCATCTTGCCGTCACCTTGCAAAAGCCAAGGATGCCCGAATACCTGCTTGGGCAACGGTTCGCCGAGCGCCATCAAGAAGATGGGCCAATAAATGGTATGGAAACGCAAGATGTCCTTGCCGATAAGATGCAAGTCAGCAGGCCAATATTTTTTGTATTTTTCGTCGTGATTGCCGTCTACGTCGTAGCCAATACCCGTAATATAATTGGAAAGGGCGTCCATCCAAACGTAGGTGACGTGCTTGGGATCAAAGTCCACGGGAATCCCCCACGTGAAGGACGTACGCGACACACAAAGATCCTGCAACCCCTTCAAAAGGAAGTTGTTCATCATCTCGTTCTTACGGGAAACGGGCTGAATGAACTCGGGATGGGTGTTGATATGCTCGATGAGTCTATCGGCATACTTGCCCATCTTAAAGAAATACGCTTCTTCGCGCGCAGGTTTTACGTCGCGACCGCAGTCGGGGCATTTGCCGTCTACAAGCTGACTTTCCGTCCAAAAGGATTCGCAAGGGGTGCAATACATACCCTCGTAATAACCCTTGTAAATGTCCCCTTGATCGTAGAACTTTTTGAAAATTTTTGCAACCTGCTTTGCATGATAAGGATCAGTCGTACGCATAAATTTATCGTACGACGTACCAACGAGATCCCAAATGCCTTGGATTTCGCCTGCAATATTGTCCACGAAAGCTTGGGGCGTTACTCCTGCCGCTTCCGCTTTTTCTTGAATTTTTTGACCATGCTCGTCCGTACCCGTTTGGAAGAATACGTCGTAGCCTTCTTTGCGCTTAAAGCGCGCAATCGCGTCCGCTAAAATCGCTTCGTAGGTGTTCCCGATGTGAGGCTTTCCCGACGTGTACGCAATCGCCGTCGTAATGTAATAGGGTTTTTTTGCCATAACAAAACTCCTTTTTTCTCAATATCTTTTTCATTATACTACTTTTCATAAGAAAAGTAAACCGATTTTTACGCCGCCGAATGGGCAAATCTTCCCATCTTACGATTTTTCAAGCATTTCACGCTCCAAAGGCGCATATATTTAGCGTATGAATATCCTTTTTAGCGGCGTACTGCTTTTATGCTCTGTCATCATTCTAATCCGCGCACCCGAGAATTTTTTAGCCGCCATACTTGACGGTGGCTCGCGCGCGGCAACCCTTTGCGTTTCCCTAATCGCCACCTACTCGGTGTGGATGGGGTTGATCAAGGTTTGGGAAGACAGCGGCGTAACGCGCGGCGTATCCAAGCTTTTGCGCCCACTCGCCAAAAAGCTTTTCAAAACGGATGATAGAGCGGCGCTCGACGCGGTTTGTATGAATCTTTCCGTTAACCTGCTCGGAGTATCGGGCGCGGCGACGCCCTACGGCGTAAAAGCCGCGCAACTGCTCGATCAATCGGAAAACGCGGAATATTCGTCCTCGATGTTTTTCGTACTCAACGCGACGTCCTTACAACTCCTGCCCACCTCGCTGATTGCCGTGCGCGTTTCTATGCACAGTCTATCCCCAGCCGATATCGTATTTCCCACCCTTTTCACGACGCTTTTCTCCACCATTTTGGGCGGTTTCTTGACTTGGCTATTCTTACGCCCTAAAAAACGAGAAAACGTATGTAAATTTTTACAAATACAGGGGGCAGGTACGCAATGACAACCTTTTTAGCGCTTATTGTTCCCACCATTTTTTTGGGTTCGTTCCTCTTTGCAATATGCCGCAAAGTCAAGGTGTACGACTCTTTTACACAAGGCATGAAAGGGGCAATTCCCTTGATCGTTTCTATCTTTCCGTATATTGCGGCGGTGACGATGCTTTCCAAGCTTTTAGAAGTAAGCGGCTTGGGTGCGCAGCTTGCCGAGCTCCTTTCCCCTTTTTTTCACTTCCTTGGCGTGCCTGAAGAGCTTGCACCGCTCATTTTAATCAAGCCCCTTTCAGGCAGCGGCTCGATTGCCGTGATTTCGGATATTCTCGACATTTACGGCGTGGATAGCTATATCGCAAGATGCGCTTGCGTGCTTTACGGCTCGTCCGAAACCGTTTTTTATATCGGCGCGGTGTACTTTTCAGGCATTAAACGAAAGCGTTTGCACGTGGCTTTATTGATTTCCCTTTTCGCCTATTTTTTATCCATAATTGTTGGATGTGCCCTTTGCCGAATTTTGTAAAGTTTTTGATAAATTAACATTTTCGATTGAAAAAAACAGCTTTTTTGATTGATTTTTCACATTTTTAAGGAAAATAAATGTGAAAATGTGAATTTCTAACATTTTTTGAACGCACTATATCGTTTTGAAAAAAATAAAATTTTTTCATTTATTTTCTTTACTTTTCTGCGGAGTCGGGGTATAATATACTTGTAAATCGGTTGAGGAAACCGACTACATAACAAAGCTCATCATTTTCCCCCTTATCATATTAGGTAACCGCCTTGGAGTCGCAAGATTCCAAGGCGGTTATCTTTTGTTTTTATCACCAGATAAAAAATGCCGCGATGGAAAAATCCGTCGCGGCATATCTTTTATTCCGTTAATCGTGTACCGATAAACCCATTTCATAGGCGATGGTCATAAGCTCAGGGCGGTTTTTCACTTCCCCTTTCTCATAGACACCTTTACCATACAACGTCCCCTTTTCTTCGTAGCCGTCGATACACATAGCAAAGCCGTGGAAACAAGCGAGCGTGATATCGAGCGTGTCTTCATCGTCTTCCGCCGCCGTTGCGATATAGTATAAATCCTTATTCGCAATTTCCGTCCACCGCGCCACCGTTCTATCGATGACGGCTTTGAGCTGCGCGCAAATGGAATAGAAATATACGGGGCTCGACAAAACAAGCACGTCACAATCGATAATCTTTTGCAAAATGTCCGCCATATCGTCGTTAAACACGCACCTGCCCCCGTGATCTTTGCAATAATAGCAACCCGTACAAGGGGAAATTTTCTTTTCGCAAACGAAGATTTTTTCCACTTCATTCCCGTTTTCAAGCGCGCCTTTTGCAAACTCGTCGCATAAAATATCCGAGTTTCCGCCCTTTCTCGGGCTACCCGATAAAATAAGTACTTTCTTCATTTTTGATCTCCGTTTATGTAAAATCCCGTCGGCACGCCGACGGGATTTGCATTCATTCAATCGAATTATTCAGCGCAGTTCTTTTTAAGAATTGCAAGGTTATCCATAATTTCCTTGGGCATCTTGTCGCCGAAGTTTTCTGCGTAGTAGGAAGTGATTTCTTCCGCTTCCGCAGCCCAACGAGCTTTGTCAACTACAAGGAGTTTATCAAGCGTAGCCGCGTCGATATCGCAGTTTTCGATGTTGATATCTTTCGCATAAGGAAGGTAACCGATAGCCGTTTCACGAGCTTCTACCTTGCCTTCGCAACGATCAAGAATCCAGTCAAGAACGCGCATATTATCGCCGAAACCAGGCCACATGAAGTTGCCGTTTTCGTCCTGACGGAACCAGTTTACGTTGAAGATCTTGGGTTGCTTATCTTCGGGAACTTTCGCGCCCATGTCGATCCAGTGTTGGAAATAACGATCAACCGAGTAGCCCATGAAAGGCTTCATTGCCATGGGGTCGTGGCGGAGTACGCCAACCGCACCCGTAGCAGCAGCCGTCGTTTCGGAGGACATGATCGTACCAACGAACGTACCGTGGTTCCAATCGCGGGATTGGTAAACGAGCGGCGTCGTCGTTGCTCTTCTACCGCCAAAGATGATTGCGGAAAGAGGTACGCCTGCCTTCGAATTGAATTCAGGCGAGATGCAAGGGCAGTTTTCTGCAGGAGCGGTGAAACGAGAGTTGGGATGCGCTGCGTTGCGGCCGCAATCAGGCGTCCAAGGCTTACCCGTCCAATCGATCAAGTTTGCAGGAGCTTCCTTCGTGAGCTTTTCCCACCAAACGGTGTTGTCCGCAGGATTAAGCGCAACGTTCGTGAAAATCGTGCCCTTCATCGTGGAATGCAACGCATTGGGGTTGGACTTTTCGTTCGTACCGGGAGCAACGCCGAAGAAACCGTTTTCAGGGTTGCAAGCCCAAAGTCTGCCGTCTTCGCCTACTCTGATCCAAGCGATATCGTCGCCGACGCATTGTACTTCGTAGCCTGCGTCAAGGTATTGCTTGGGAGGAATCAACATTGCAAGGTTCGTCTTACCGCAAGCGGAAGGGAACGCTGCTGCAACGTATTTCATTTCGCTATCGCCAGGGCGCTTAACGCCAAGGATGAGCATGTGTTCTGCCATCCAGCCTTCCTTTCTACCAAGGTTGGTCGCGATACGAAGCGCGAAGCACTTTTTACCGAGCAATACGTTACCGCCGTAAGCCGAGTTCACGGAAATAATCGTGTTGTCTTCGGGGAAATGCATGATATATCTCTTTTCAGGATCAACGTCGCACTTTGCGTGGAAACCCTTAACGAAATCGCCGTTTTCGCCGAGTTGGTCAAGGCACATCGTACCTACTCTCGTCATAATCATCATGTTGAGCACAACGTAGATGGAGTCGGTAATTTCGATACCGATTTTCGAGAAAGGCGAGCCTACAACGCCCATCGAATAAGGGATAACGTACATCGTTCTGCCCTTATACGCGCCCTTCGCAATTTCGTTTACCATTGCATACGCGTCCTTGGGTGCCTTCCATTTAACGATGGAATGAGGAAGCGCGTCTTCTTCGTTTTCGCAGCAGATAAAGGTTCTGTCTTCTACACGCGCAACGTCGTTTTCAGCCGTTCTGTGATAATAGCAACCAGGCAACTTTTCTTGGTTAAGCTTGATCATTTCGCCCGTAGCGCAAGCTTCTTCTCTCAATGCGTCGCGTTGTGCGTCGCTACCGTCGATCCATACCACGTTATCGGGTTGCGCAAACGCTTTTACGTCTTCAACAAATTGAAGAACTTTCTTGTTGTTGGTCATAATGTATCTCCTTTTTTGAAAATAAAATTTTTACCGTTTTTATTTTGGTCGTTACGCGCGTATAGTACGCCATAATTACCAAAAATATTATATCATATTAAAACGGAATTGTAAACAGTTTTGCGAAAAAAAATTGCTCGATTTTTATCAAAAAACTCTTGATTTTTCTCTCTTTTTTGTCCATAGAGAAGAAAAACGCGCGCCGCAAAGACAACGGCGGCGTTTTTTATTGCTTCCTAGGTCTTTTCAACCCTCGAATTTTTACTATCTCACACCGCCCATCGAGCGACTATACCGCGCGCGACGGACTTTTTCCACCTCGCGGTTATACCCAAACAACCGATTCGCCGCAAGGGAAATTTCCGTCGTTTGTCTATCGATCGCCGCCGTTTCCTCTTCCGTATAACGAACGTTAGAAAAGAAAAGCAAAACAATCGACGCATACCCCGTCGCCACAATGAGCAGCACAGGCAAAGCTCCCCTATGAAAAAACAGGGATATCGCAAGCAAAATACTCGAAAATACAATTTCTTTCCATTGAAATTTCAAGGCAAACCACACCCCGATTTTTTGTGAGGATTTCGGCGTAACGATAAACCGCGCCTTCTTACCCATCATTCCCATCGCCGCCGAAATTAAGGACGTCGTCAGCATCGAGCCGTAGAGCATAATCACGGACACGGTATATAAAAGCGTGCGCAAAGGATTAAATCGGAAAGTCCAAGTAAAAAAGTCGTTGAGCATCGGCGAGAAAAAGAAAATCACGGTCGGTACGATCATCCAAGGCGAGTACGCCGCCCCCAAATCGATTTTCAGCAAGGGTGCGATCATCAAATTCGTAAAGATGAAAAAGGCGAAAATCGCCGTCAGTGGTAAGTTATAAGTGAAAAGCGCGATGTCGAGCTTTTCATACCATTTCATCTTTGAGCGCACGATTTTGCCGGTGTATTTTTTGATAAATTCCAAGTTCCCCTGCGTCCATTTGGAATGCCGCTTTTTGAAGGCGACGTAGTCGATCGGGTACTCTTCCTTACATACGATATTCGGCGCAAACGCCACGTAATAG
Organism: Clostridiales bacterium; assembly: GCA_015071005.1. Classification (GTDB taxonomy): domain Bacteria; phylum Bacillota; class Clostridia; order Christensenellales; family Borkfalkiaceae; genus Scatosoma. The sequence continues at coordinate 49,118 of SVIG01000005.1, forward strand.
CCCGCGTTTCTCGCCTCGATACTCAAACATAAATCTTCCGCAACGAGCGGCGGAAAACCGCCCGCCTTTTCATAACAATCCCGTTTGATCATCGCGCCGTGACCAAGCATCGTCGAAAATCCGTAAAAATGCTTCATCGTTTGATAGGTCGGCCAATGAGAATTGACGCCGACGTGAAAAAGCTTCATAAAGAAATTTCGATTTCTATCCGACACGTGATTCGCTTGCACAATCCCCACGTTTTTGCGCGCATAGAAATATTTCAAGCTCTCATAAAGATAGTTTCGCGGCAAAATCTCGTCCGAATCAAGAATCACGTAATAATCATACCCCTTTTCCTTGCACTCTTGTGAGAAGAAATAGTTGTTGATATTCCCTGCCTTAAACCCTTCGCGGTTTTTTCGGCGCACAACCTTTACACCGTGTTTGAGCGCAAACTCGTTGACCTTTTCCCTGTACTCCTCACTCGTCGAATCGTCCAAAATCACCACGTCGAAATTAGGATAGTTTTGGCGCATACTCGCTTCCAAACTCCTTCCGTCAAAATCATTGCAGGTGCAATAGGCAAGCAAAATTTTATCTTTTGCGCCGCGCACGTCGGTGTCAATGACGTCAAAATATCTACGGTACAAGCGGCGGCGGAACAAATAATACCAAGCAACGTAAATAAAATCTTTTACGCCGTTGAGCCAAAAATAGGAAATGAAAACCGCGTTAAAAATTAAGAGCAATCTTGCCCCTATCCGTAAAAACAAGGACGCCTTCACCCCTTTCACAAACGGCACTCTCGCGAAATTCGGCGAGAAATGATACCATAAAAACGCCGTCAACACCGTCCACACAACGAGCATTGTCACGTACAGCGCAGGACTTTTTTTCATTCTCTCCTTCTCTTTCCCTTTTTCAGATTTTTCTTTCATTTTGCCACACTCCAAGTTTTTGCTTTTCGTACTTATTTTGTGGCTCTTTTTGCAAATTCATACCTTTTTCTTGCGCGCAGACTTGACAAACGTTTTTTCTTCCTATATAATATAATGTATAATCGAAAAAATGGTTTAATCTCAGGTATAAAATCAAGAAAAGGAATAGTAGAGATGCGAATAGTGGTCAAAGTGGGCACGTCAACGTTGGCGCACGAAACGGGAAAACTGAATATCAAACGCACGGGCGCGCTCGTGCAAGTTTTAAGCGATTTGAAGAACGCGGGCCATGAAGTAATCCTCGTTTCCTCGGGCGCAATCGGTATGGGCGTGGGCAAGCTCGGTCTTTCCCAAAAGCCGACGGATATCCCCACCAAACAAGCGGCGGCGGCTGTCGGTCAATGCGAATTGATGTACACCTACGATCGCCTCTTTACCGAATACGGACATACCGTCGCGCAAATTCTTTTGACCGGCTCGGACTTTTCGTCCGACGAGCGGCACGAGAATTTCAATAACACGATGTCCCGTCTTTTGGCGCTCGGCGCGCTCCCGATTATCAACGAAAACGATACGATTGCAACGGAAGAAATCAAGGTGGGCGATAACGACACCCTTTCCGCGCTCGTTGCGGTCAGCGTGAAGGCAGACCTTTTGGCAATCCTTTCCGACGTGGACGGGCTTTACTCGGCAGATCCACGTAAAAATGCGAACGCACAATTTATTGAACGCGTACACGGTATCCCCGAATCAATTTTTGAAACGGCTGGCGACGTCGGCTCGAATTTGGGTACGGGGGGCATGAAAACGAAACTCAACGCAGCGAAAATTTGCGTAGAAAAGGGCGTGAATATGGCGATTGCTAACGGCGAAAACCCCGACCTTTTGTACGACGTTGTCGACGGCAAAACGAGCCGCTACACTTTATTTGTTGCAGGAAAATAACTATGAAAACGACACAGGAAATCTTAAAAGCCGCAAAGGCGGCGGCGAGCGGACTTTCCATTCTCTCGCCTCAGCAAAAAAACACCGCGCTTTTGGCGATGGCGGACGCGCTGGAAGAAAATGCGGCGGCGATTCTTGCCGCGAATGCGTTGGACGTTGAAAACGCAAAAGGCAAGCTCCCCGACGTTATGATCGATAGACTGCGCTTGGACGAAAAGCGGATTGCAGGCATGGCGAAAGGAATTCGCGAAGTGGCGGCGCTTCCCGACCCGATCGGTACGGTCTTGGAAGAATCCACTCTTTACAACGGACTTTCCGTCACCAAAAAACGCGTACCTCTTGGAGTGATCGGCATCATCTACGAAAGCCGTCCCAACGTAACCTCGGACGCAGGCGCGCTGTGCTTCAAAAGCGGTAACGTTTGCGTATTGCGTGGGGGCAGGGACGCGTTCAATTCCTCTTTCGAGATTATTCGCGTGATGCGTGCGGCACTTGAAAAGCAGTCGCTTAACCCCGATTTTATCAATATTGTAGAAGACGTTTCCCGCCAAAGCGCAACGGAGCTGATGACGGCGGTTGGGTACGTAGACGCACTCATTCCGCGCGGCGGTGCAGGCTTGATCCGCGCTTGTGTGGAAAACGCAAAAGTCCCCTGCATTGAAACGGGTACGGGTATTTGTCACGTGTACGTGGACAAAGCGGCGGATATCGAAAAGGCACTCAATATTATTGAAAACGCAAAAACCTCGCGCCCGTCAGTATGTAACGCGGAAGAGGTATGTTTGGTACACGAAAAAATTGCCAGCACCTTCCTTCCCCTGCTTGAAAAACGGCTTTGCGCGAACCGCGAAGAAAAGGGCTTGGCAGCCGTAGAGCTGCGTTGCGATGCGCAGGCTTTGGAAATTTTACCTAATTGCAAAGCGGCGAATGAAAGGGATTTCGACACCGAGTTTTTGGATTATATCTTGGCGATAAAGGTGGTCAAATCGGTGGACGAAGCGATCGCGCACGTGAGCGCGCACTCTACTCACCATAGCGACTGTATTGTGAGCGAAGACGAGAGCGCGTTAGAAAAGTTTGCGCTTTGTATCGACAGCGCGGCGGTGTATTTGAACGCGTCCACACGTTTTACGGACGGCGGCGAGTTTGGTAAGGGCTGTGAAATCGGGATTTCCACGCAAAAATTACACGCACGCGGACCGATGGGCTTGGAAGAACTTTGTTCCTATAAATATATCGTGCGCGGAAACGGTCAAACTCGGTAAACAGTTCCAGCAAATTTAGCATTTAAGGAGTTTATTATGGCGAAATATAAAATCGGTTTTATCGGCTGCGGAAACATGGGCGGCGCGCTCGTGACCGCGGCAGCAAAAAGCGTTGACGGTGCAAAGATTGCCGTTTGCGATTTCGACAAGGCAAAAACGGACAAATTTCATAAGGAATACGGCGCGGTAGTCACGGACGCAAAAGACATCGCGAAAAATGCGGATTTCGTGCTTCTTGCGGTAAAACCGCAAGTGATGGCGAGCGCGATTGCGGATTTCGCCAGCGAATTACAAGCACGCACGGACGTAACGGTGATTACGATTGCAGCAGGCCTGTCCATTTCGGCAATCCGTTCCTTTATCGGTGCGGACTTACCCATGATTCGCATTATGCCCAATACCCCCGTCGCCCTTGGCGCAGGCATGATTTTGTACACGCTTGCAACCGTGGATGCGGCGGTAGAAACGGAATTTTTGTCTATTTTTGAAAAAGCGGGTGTATTCGATAAAATTCCCGAAGACAAAATCGACGCAGGCAGCGCCCTTTCGGGCTGCGGACCGGCGTTTGTGTACGCGTTTGCGGAAGCACTCGCAGACGGCGCGGTGGAATGCGGCGTACCCCGTGATAAAGCGGCTTTGTATGCGGCGCAAACCTTGCTCGGTGCGGCGGAAATGCTCTTGGAATTCGGTCATCCCGCCGACTTAAAAGACGCGGTTTGTTCCCCTGGCGGCACAACGATTGCAGGGATTCACGCCTTGGAAGCGGCAGGCTTCCGCGGCGCGACCATCGACGCGGTGACGGCGGCGTATAAACGCACTTTGGAACTTAAAAAATAATTCGTATTATAAAAAAGCCCGACGGCAAATGCCGTCGGGGCGGTGCACCACCGCCGACAAGCTTCGGTGGCTAATATTCCCATCATTTTACGAAGAAATAACAAGAAAAACAAAAGGGCAGCCCGATGGGCTGCCCTTTTTCTCTTTATAGTTTGATTCCGAAAAAGTCAGGTTTTCCGCTTGCAAGCTCCTTGCACAAAAGGCTTGCTACAAACGCGCGCTTTTCCGCATACGTGGGCTTCGAGAAAATATGCTTCCACTTAAACGCCCTATACTCCTTTTTGAAAAGGTATTTCAAGGACGGGAACTGAAATTCCCCGTTTACGCAAACGACGATATGAATCTCTTGCGCGCCCGAAACCTCTCGCCAATCGAAAAAATCCTTACCCTTTTTGTAGCGGCAAATATATACACAGCTGCTATCTCCGCCCTTTTGATAGAAGTACTCGAAGGTAAACCCCTTATCCAAGAACGGCGCGGTGAGTTTTTTGATTGTTTCCGAAGCCACAGTTTCGTTCATCGCGTACCTGCCCTGCCTATTTTATTCCAAAACTGCTTTAATTCGGCGCAAACCGCTGCCGCAGCTTTGTTCCTTTTGAATCTTAAATTTGCCGAGCTTGCCCGTCGATTCCACGTGCGGACCACCGCAAATTTCTTTCGAAAAATCGCCGATAGTGTACGTCTTTACCACTTCGCCGTACTTGCTTTCAAATAACCCCGTAAACCCTTCCGCTTTCGCTTCGTCGAGTGAGATTTCCTTCATCACAACGGGGATATCCGCTTTAATAACTTCGTTGACCATATCTTCCACCGCTTTGATTTGCTCCGCAGTCATAGGTTGAGGAAGATTGAAGTCAAAACGCAAGCGTTCTTCGGTGATATTCGAGCCCTTTTGGTTGACGTCGGGCGAGCACACCTTTTTCAGCGCCGCATGGAGCAAGTGGGTCGCCGTGTGAAGCGCCGTCGTTGCTTCCTTATGGTCGGCAAGACCGCAAGCGAATTTTTGCTCGCTGCCTGCTTTACTCTTGTTTTGGTGTTCCTCAAACGCCGCCTTGTAGCCGTCGATATCCACGGTAAAGCCGCGTTCTTTCGCCATTTCGTCCGTGATTTCTACGGGGAAACCGTAGGTATCGTACAAACGGAACGCCTGCTTACCGCCGATGACCGTTTCAGGTACGTAGTCGGGGTTTTGTTGGCTCATAAACGCGTTCTTGCGTTCGATGCCGCCGATGCACTTTTCAAATTCCTTCAAGCCCTGTTGCAAGGTTTTAGTGAATTTCCCTTCTTCCTTTGCAAGCTCTTCCGCAATCTTTTCACGATTGATATTCAGTTCGGGATAAACGTCCTTATAATACTCGATAAACGCTTCCGAAATCTTGGAAAGACTGCCTTCGGGAAGGTTGATTTTTCTTCCGTAGCGTACCGCGCGGCGAATAATTCTTCTCAAAATATAGCCTTGGTCGGTATTCGAAGGCACGATTCCCTTTTCATCGCCGAGCATAAAGGTCGCCGTACGGCAATGGTCGAGCAATACGCGGAAGGACTTCGTCGTCTCTTCGTCGTCGTTGTAGTTCTTGCCCGTAAGCTCCGCAATCACCTTAATCGCGTTTTCGAAAATGTCCGTTTCATACACGCTCGATTTACCGTTCAAAACGCAAAGCGCACGTTCCAAGCCCATACCCGTGTCCACGTTCTTTTGCGAAAGCTCGGTGAAGCTCCCGTCCGCTTGCTTGTTAAAGCGCATAAATACGTCGTTCCAAATTTCAAGGAATGCGCCGCAGTTGCAGTCGGGATTGCAGGTGGGCGAACACTTGGGTTTGCGGATGACGAACATTTCCGTATCCGTACCGCAAGGGCCGGTCAAACCGGCAGGTCCCCACCAGTTATTTTCACGGGGCATGAAATAGATATTTTCTTTCTTAATCCCTGCCTTTTCCCAAAGCGCCGCCGCCTCGTCGTCGCGAGGAAGCGTGTCGTCGCCGCCGAATACGGTGACCGCGATTTTATCCGCAGGAATGCCGAGATATTTTTCGCCCGTCAAGAATTCATAGCTCCAAGGGATCATTTCTTCCTTGAAATAATCGCCAAGCGACCAGTTGCCAAGCATTTCAAAGAAAGTACAGTGTCTTTCATCGCCAACGTCGTCAATATCGCCCGTACGCACGCATTTTTGTACGTCGCAAAGACGTTTGCCCGCAGGGTGTTTTTCGCCCAAAAGATAAGGCACGAGCGGATGCATACCTGCCGTCGTGAAAAGTACGGTAGGATCGTTTTCGGGAATCAAGGACGCGGAAGGAATCACCTTGTGTCCTCTATCCTTAAAAAAGCCGAGATACATTTCTCTTAAAGATTGTCCAGTATACGTTTTCATAAAATTTTCCTTTATGGGATTGATTTTCTTTTACATTATAAATGTAAAACCTCGCTTTTGTCAAGCAATAGGCGCAGTATAGCCGAAAAAATTTTATAGTATGTTAAAAGAGCCGACCACAGTCGGCTCTTTCTTTGTCACCACTTAATATTGATAATTTCCATCCGCGCAAACAATTTGTTTTGCCGGTACGCGTCGATTCCAAAGCTCATCATTACGCCAAATTGCTTCCCATTGCGCCACAGTGCCGTTAAATTTGATTTCCCGCAAATTTTCACACCCACTAAACGCATAATCCTCTATTTTCGTCACGTTGCTGCCAATCGTTGCCCTTGCCAACTGCTCACAATCCGAAAAAGCACTTTCTTTAATCGTCGTCACCGTTTCAGGTATTACGATTTCTTCTAAAGCCGAACAAAACCAGAACGTTTGAATGTCAATCACGGTCACTCCGCTTGGAATCGTCACTTGGGATAATTGTTTACAGTACATAAACGCCTGCGCGTCAATTCGTGTAACCGTAGAAGGAATCACTACTTCTACCAAGTTTTTACATTCTTGAAACGCACGTTCGCCAATTACCGTGACCCCTTCGGGGATAACCACTTTCGTTATATTGTTGCAGTTCGCAAACGCATCGTAACGGACTTGCGTCACGGGATACTCGTTATATTGCGCAGGAATTACGATTTCCGTATCCTCGCAAGTACCAATGTCCGACACCGCATACGCATTCGCGCCGTTGATATATTCAAATTCCAAGCCTTCGCTTGCGGGTTTCGGCTGCACCACTTCTTCGCCGCCTTCTTCATTCCCTTCGGATGAATCTTCTTCCCAAGGCAACGTACCGATGCTTGCATCGCCGTAGGAAATCACAAAATAGACGCAATCCGTTCTTACCAATTCCCCTTCTTCCTCAATCGTTCTATAAGTATATTCATAATCACAGGAATAAAGCCTTCCGTCTACGTACTTCAACTGTACCCAGGTACTTACATTATCCCTTTCCATGATATACGTGTACATACCGTCATCGAATTCAAATTGCGAATACATTGGCATGAAACTTTGTACAAAAGGGGTATCGAAATAATACTCCGTCACATCCCCCAATATGGCATTAACACCGCAATCAGTCTCGATCTCCCATTCTTCATCGTTCTGTTTGGTCCATTCGACCATTACACCGTCCTGCTCAACGATATATTCTTCAATAGCAATGGGCTCGTCGACGGGAATAATCTTTCCCTCATCTTCATAACAACCCGTCGAGCGCCCTTCTAAGAAACGATAAGCTTTTCCGTCCGCGATTTCCAAAACGCCGCTACCTGCTTCCGTCATAGAAAGTTCATTCAAATGAGCCTCCTGGCTTATTTCAAATCTGATCGTGGCGTTCATCGTAGAAGCGGTATCTTCAAGCGCCTGTACCCATGCCGCCTCATCTGTCAACTTCTCGCCCTTAACACCGCCTTTTTTGCCGCCGCAAGCGGTAAGCCCAAGCGAACCTACCATGCCAACCGCTAATACAATCGCCGCAATTCTCTTGCTTCTCATTTTTTCTTTACTCCTTGTTTTAGTTTTTTATCAATTCATAGCCCGTTTTGCTATCTTTTACCGAGTAACCCATTTCCGCAAGCTTTGCTCGAAGCTCGTCGCTCTTCGCCCAATCACGGTTTTGTCTTGCTTCCCAACGCTCCTGCGCCACCGCTTGCACGTCCGCGGGGATTTCCACCGCCGTTTGCGCTTCGTACCAAGCCTTATATTCCTTTGCATTTTTCGTAAAGAATCCGAGCAACTTATACGTCGTGCGGATTTGCACCGCAACGCTAAGCGCCGTGAACATACTCCCCGTCTTGCCTTCGGAAAGCCATTTTTTAATATCCTTGAAATACCCGAAAAGGTTGGAAAGGGCAAGCGCGGTGTTGAAATCGTCGCTCATACAAGCGTTGAATTCATCTTCCACCTTTTGCGCATAATCCGCCGCGCGCGCAACGTCTTCGCCGTCCACCGTAAGCTCCATCCCCTTAAATTTCATCATCACGTCTTCAATGACCGCGAGCAAGGAATAAAAATCGTATAAATGCTTTTCCGCATCGGGAAATAAATCGTTCGTGATATTGATGTCGTTGCGGTAGTTCGTTTGCAACAGCGCGAATTTCACCGCTTCGTCGGAATACCTTTCAAGCAGTTCTTCCAAGAGCAAGGAATTGCCGAGAGACTTGCTCATCTTTTGACCGTTGACCTTGATAAGACCGTTATGCGTCCAATATTTTACAAACTGTTTGCCCGTCAAAGCTTCCGTTTGCGCGATTTCGTTTTCGTGGTGGGGGAAAATCAAATCCCTGCCGCCGCCGTGGATATCAATTTGTTCGCCGAACGCCTCTCTATTCATTGCCGAGCATTCGATATGCCAACCGGGTCTACCCTTACCCCAAGGGGATTCCCAATAAATTTCGCCCGCCTTTGCGCTCTTCCAAAGCGCGAAATCGTACGCGTTTTTCTTCTCGTCGTCGTTGTCCACACGCACGCCGTCGAGCGCATCTTCAAGATTGCGGTTGGAAAGCTTGCCGTACCCGGGGAAGGACGCAACGTCGAAATACACGTCCCCGTTTTTCGTGGGATACGCGTGTCCTTTTTCAATGAGTTTAGAAACAAACTCAATAATATTTTCGATATTTTCCGTCGCTTTGAGCCAAACGTCGGGATCATCCACGTGGAATTTTTCCATAACGCCATTGATGTTTTCAATCATCTTCGCCGCATACTCGTCCGCGGGGATCCCCGTTTCGTGAGATTTTGCGATAATTTTATCGTCGACGTCCGTGTAGTTGCGCGCGTAGGTCACGTCGTAGCCGAGCTTTTTCAAATACTTACGCATAATATCGTAAATGAGCGCTTGGTAGCCGTGCCCAATATGCGCTTCGCCCGACACCGTAATGCCGCACGCGTACATTTTTACCTTATTCCCTTCCAAGGGAACAAATTCTTCCTTCCTCTTCGTCAGCGAATTGTAAATTTTCATATTTTTACTCCTTCGACTCGTACACGGTACGGTCCTTTCCTTCATTTTCCTTATTTTCTTGCGGTTGCCCAGACTCCAAATCTCCCGTTAACTTCGCCGCTTGCACGGCGATAATTCCCGAATGGGTAGCGTCCTTGCCGTCAGGCGTGCGAATACGTACGATACGCCCTGGAATCCCCACGACCGTCGCATACGGCGGCACTTCCTTTAACACGACCGCCCCTGCACCAATTTTCGCGCCTTCGCCAATCACGATATTCCCAAGCACTTTCGCACCGGCGGAAATCATGACGTTTTCCATGACGGTCGGATGGCGCTTACCGCGTTCCTTGCCCGTACCGCCAAGCGTTACGCCTTGATAAATTACTACGCCCTTATGCACCTCGGCAGTCTCACCGATAACCACGCCCATGCCGTGATCGATAAAGACTCCCCCTTCGATTTTCGCTCCGGGGTGAATTTCAATCCCCGTGAAAAAACGAGTCGTTTGACTGATGATTCGAGCAATCAGTTTTAATTTAATTTTGTGAAAAAACCGCGCTACGCGATACCACGCGAGCGCGTGCACGCCCGAGTAGGTCAGCAAAACTTCAAAAGAGTTTCGCGCAGCAGGATCGTTTGCTTTTGCCGCTTTGATATCGGCACGAAGGTTCTTAAACCACATAATCTTTCTCCTTATGGTTTAGTTATGTATTCCTTCCTTATATCTGATTCTTCTTTTTTATTGTATTCTCATCTTTACAGCATCGCCGCGAGCAACACTCCGTCTCCGCGGTTTAGATACGAGCAGTTCAAGGCGAATTGAGTACGCCGCAGGGAGCGTACTAGCCGTACGTGACCAAGGCGCACGGAATTTCAACGAAGAAATGCGCCCCGTCTTCGCGGTTTAGATACGAGCAGTTCAAGGCGAATTGAGTACGCCGCAGGGAGCGTACTAGCCGTACGTAACCAAGACGCACGGAAATTCAACGAAGAAATATGCCCCAGCTTCGCGGTTTAGATACGAGCAGTTCAAGGCGAATTGAGTACGCCGTAGGGAGCGTACTAGCCGTACGTGACCAAGGCGCACGGAAATTCAACGAAGAAATGCGAAGTATATAAGCCGCGAAAAAAGAAAAAAGACCTTTATACTATTGTATAAAGGCGCATTTCAACACTGTTCCACTTTACTTCAAAAAACTCAAAAAAAGTTTTTCCTCGTATGCCCGATAACGGAGGCGACCGCAGGGGATTAGCCTGACCTAATAACGCGAAAACGCACTTTCACGAAAGGAAACGTCCTGATTCCGCTTTCAGCCCACGGCGGATTCTCTCTGTATCGAGCTCTTTTTCGTTACTCTTTTCTCGCTCGGATATTCATTTTTATTTATTGTAGCACACGCGCAAGCGTGTTGTCAAGCATTTGAAGGAATTTCCCTAAAAGACGCACTTTTACGCTTCCGTTTCGGTCTTCTTAAAGAACAAATTGGACACCTTGTATTCTTCCAAAGCACGTTCCACCATCGCAGGATTATAGACTTTTTTGCCAAGCAGGTACGAGATCACGACGTCTTTTACGTGTCTAAAATCGAACGTACAGCCTGCGAGTTGGAGCAAAATTTTGGTATCTTCCATTGAGATTTGTGCAACCAACGCAAAGGTGAAAATAAAGTTCTTCGTCGGCAAATATTTCCCTGAACAAATCCCCTTCCAAATTTCCGGCAAAATCTCCATTTGCGAGAGCATATCTTCGTCGGAAACGTGGTATCTCTCGCGCATTTTTGCAAACATTTTATAGAAAGAATATTTAGCAAACTTCGTTCTCAAGCGGGAAAACAAGCTGTGCGTACGGAAGGAAAACGAAAAGGTTAAATCGACCATACGTTCTTTCGCCGCCGCCAAAATCTCCGCTTTTTTCTCTTGGTTTGCAATCTTTAACGTACTCGAAGGCAGGGTATAGGCGTACGTTCTACCGTTCTCGAGCACCTTTGTCGCTTGCATTACGGGCATTTTGTAGCCAGGCAAAAGCACCAATTTATCATAGTTTTCGTATGTTTCACAAAAATAATCGTCTAAATCGTGAATAAAATCGTACATATCGTAAGCTCCGTCGCTTTCTTCCTTTTCAGTATACCATACTTCCACAAAAAACTGCAAGCAAAAACACACCGTTTTTCTTTTTCACCGACTTTTCATTTTACACGAAATCGCCCCTTTTCACATTTTTTCACGGTTTTTTGTGAAAAACGGACAAAAATCTCCCATTTCAACCCCCTTTTGCTTGCTTTTTTACCATTTTTATGGTACATTGTTAATAGAAAATAAAGGAGAAATCAACCAATGAAAAGAGATCGTATCGCGGAGATTGCAGAGCTGATTGATAAGCGCGGCAAACTCACGCTCAAGCAGCTTGAATCCCACTTCCCCAACGTCTCGCAAATGACCTTACGCAGGGATATGTTCCAGCTTGAAAAGGAAGGGAAAATCATTCGCGTACGCGGCGGCGCTATGTCGGTGCACGAAGTACAAAAGACCTCAGGCGAGCCGTACGTCAAAAAGACGACCATTCACACGGACGAAAAAATCGTCATTGCACAAAAGGCGGCAGGGCTTATTGACGAAGGATCCTCCCTTTTTATCGACGGCGGTACGACGGCGCTCTATCTTGCCAAGGAAATGCCCGATCGGTATTGCAACGTATTCACGAACGGGCTTGCGGTAGCCACCGAGCTTGCCAAGAAGAAAAACGTCGTAGTGAACCTGCTCGGCGGACAGCTTATCAAGGAAAACCTTTCCACGGCGTCCTCTTTTTCTTCCCTTTATTTTACCGACACGAATTTCGAGCTTGCGATTATTTCAGCCGCGGCATTCACGCCGGAAAGCGGATTTTCTTGCAGCTCGCAAATCGAAGCGGAGCTCTTGCGCGTGATTTGTAAGAAAGCGAAGTTTTTATATATGATGCTCGACAGCTCGAAAATCGGGCGTATCAAGCCCCACACCTTCGCGCAGGTTTCGGATATCAACGTGCTTATTACTGACAACGAATTCCCCGACGCACTCAAAGACGAATTTAAGAAAATGGACATCGTCGTGCTTTAATTTATAGAAAAATATAAACCGACCGCCCCGAAAGCGCTTGCTTTCGGGGCGGTATTTTTTTACCAATCCTGCTTTTTCAAGGACTTATCCTTCACGTCGTCGTGGTATGCAAAATATTTCTCCTTAAACGCTTGCGGCGTAAGGGGCACTTCGCCGTCCGCTTGCATACGGTCGATCAAGTCCTGCAATTCCTCGGGTGTAAAATCCCCGATTTCCGTTTCTTCGCCGTACGTTTGAAATAATTTCAAAAGATCCAATTCCGACATTGTCAAATCTCCACTTTAATATGCTCGCCACGGAAGGGTACGGTCAAATAGGTAAAGCCGATTTCTTTAAGCTTTTCCACCACTTCACCCCATTTATCCGCGATTCGTTCTTGGAAATGCGCGTCCGAGCCGTAGGAAATTTTCCTTCCGCCGAGCGCATAATATCGCTCGACGATCTCCCAAGCCGGTAAGGTGCGGTTTTCCAAACCTTTATTCGCCGTGTTGATTTCCAAAATTTTATTCTTTTGAATAATCGCGTTCAAAATCTCATCAATTTCCGTGCCAAACTCGCTTAAACGGAACTGTCTATCCTCAAACGGCGCGTACCGCGCGATATACCCAATATGCCCAACGATATCGTAAGGATAGGGCGCGTCCAAGCTCTCGCGGATCAAGCGCAAATACGCTTTATAGACTTCTTCCTTCGTGCCCGTAAATTGGAAATACGCAAAATCCTTTCCTTCCGCGCCGTGCACGCTGTTGATAATGTAATCGGGGCGGTATTTTTCGTAAATCATCGCATACCTGCCCTGTACGTCCGCATTTTTTGAGAACCCAAATTCCGCGCCGACGCAAACGTTCATTACTCCTTGATAATCTTCCTGCAAGTGTCGCGCACCGTGGAAATATTCTTCGGGATTCGCGTCTCTAAAATACTCCTGTTCTTCCTTCGTCATTAAGGAAAAATCATAATCATAGTTAAAATGCTCGCTTACGCCGTAAAAGCCAACGCCCAATTTTTGCGCTTGCTCAAGCATTTCCGCGAGCGTGTTTTTTCCGTCGTGCGAATATTTCGAATGCGTATGCATATCTATGATAAATTTCTTCATAATACTCACCTTCTTGTTGTATTATACCACACCGCGCCGCGTTTTTCAAGCAACCGACCATACAAATTTTCCCACTTTTCCATATTTTAGAAAAAATCTGCCTTTTCGTCTATACTTTTGCCCTTTCTTGCCAATACTCCCAATTTCTCTCTATTGACCTTGCGCCCCTTTCACCGATATAATAAACTCGCACTTTTTTAGACTGCGCAATAAACAATATCGGAGATTTTTAATTATGAAAATACGAGCTTTGGCAGCGCTCGCGCTTGCCTTTTCCTTCTTTCCACTCTTTGCTTGCGGAAGAAAAAACTCTTCCCACGCCTCAAGCGATACTCCACCGACCATAGACTCCCCAATCGATAGCGAAACTACGGAATCCGCGCCCGACTCGTCCACGAGCGAAAACGATTCTTCCGTTTCCACACCCAATCCCCCTACGCCGCCCGAAACGCCGAGCAAGCCCATTCCAAAGACGGCAAGCTACGTGCGCTGCGTAGCGGACAGCGTGAATATTCGCTCGGGGGCAGGTACGGATTTCTCCGCGCTTGGAAGCGCGGAGAAGGGCACCGTGTACGCGGTGATTGAAAAAACGGGGAATTGGTACAAGACCTATTACCGAGGTAAAACCGCCTATATCTACGCTTCCTATTTTTCCGCTTTTACCTTACAAAAAAGCACGGATACCGACGTCGAAGACGTCATTACAGAGGGCTACAAGCTCATCGGCACTCCTTACGTATACGGCGCGATCCGTTTCCACGACGGTAAGGGTAAACTTTTGAAGGGCTTTTCCACAAGCAAATTCGATTGTTCCTCTCTTATGCAGTACATCTTCTACAAAGGCGCAGGCGAGCTATTGCAAGTGAACACGCGCACCCAAGTAACACAAGGAAAATTTGTTCCAAAGTCCGAGTTAAAACGAGGCGACTGTATTTATTTTACGAACGCCGAGCGAGAGCATAAAACGGGCGTCGAGCGGATCGGTCACGTCGCGCTGTATCTTGGCAACGACTATATTCTACATACCGCGTCCGACTACGCGCGTATAGAAAAAATGACCGCCAAACGCTGGTCGTATTACGTCGAAGCGCGGCGGTTTATTTAAGTAAAAAGTTGTCTATCCACGTGTTTTCGTGCACCTTTTCCGCTAGCGAGCAAGCGGTGATAAAAAGCACCCGTTTCGCACCTGCTTTAAGGAGTTTTTCCGCGCAAGCATTACCCGTCGCGCTCGTCGTCATAATATCGTCAATGAGCAGCACCGTTCTATCCTTGCAAAGCTTTTTCTCTTGTACGCGATAGGCTTCTTGCGCGTTTTTTCTACGTGTGTTTTTGTCTAGGTCCTTTTGCGAGAGCGTTTCCACACGCTTATAAAGCATATTTTCGCAAAGCTCTGTTTCTATACCCTTTGCTTTCAACCTCTCGCAAAAAGCTTCCGCTAACCGCTGCGCTTGATTATAGCCCCGCTCTCTCTTTCGCGTTTCGCTCATCGGTACAAACGCCACGAGCGGCGTTTCCGACTCGAAATCAAACGCGTTCTTCTTGAAAAATCCGTCCGCCATACACTCGCCAAAATACCGCGCAAGCCAAGGCTGACCGTTCTTCATGCGGTTGATAAGCGATGCCGTTTCTTGATGATAGACAAACGGCGAATAGCCTATCTCAAAAGCAGGCGCATGTGATTTGCATTCCAAGCAAACCCCATCGCTCACCGTTTTTCTGCCGCATTTTGGACAAGTCTTTGCTCGGTTTTTCGGCAATAGCTTTTCACATTCCTCGCAAAGCCGCGAATTTGGATAAGTGAAAATTTCCTTGCCGCAACGATCGCAGGTATAGCCGCGCGTTTCCGAATGCGTTCTAATCCAACGAAAAAATCTTTTTCCAAAACAAGCAATTCTACCCATTTTTTCTCTCGTAAATAAACGGGCATACGGCATTTCAACGCATACCTGTATGCCCGTTTCTCAATTTTTATTGATTTTCAAGCGTTTCTTTTTCTTCCTGCGCCGCCTTTTTCCGTTCATAGCGAACGAGCAAATACGCAATCACAATTCCGACCGCAAGCAACGCTACGCCCAAACCAAAATCGAGCCATTCCACGCCCGATTTCCACGATAAATAAGTTTCCATAATATCGCCGTTGCAGAACATCGAAAGAATCGAACCAAGCGAAAGCCCCACAATCATCGAGTACGCCGTGTGGCGCGCTCTCCCAAAAATATGCGTCAAAAGCTTGGAGAAGGTTAAAAGCCCCACAAGGAAACCAAGCGCAAAACCGCCGTAAATCAAGAATACGCTGGGATTCAATTCCCAATAGGTCATGCTGATACTTTCAATTAAACTACCAAACCAACCCACAGCCATCAAGAACGCGCTCGCACTCAAACCGGGCACGATTTGCGTGACGCCTACGACGTAGCCGATTACAAGCGCCAAAACAACATGCCACCATTCCACGTCTGCAAATTTATCCGCACTCACGATATCCTTACCGTAGTCTTTGGCAACGGTAACCGCCGAAAAACAACCAAGCCCCACGGGAATCAACAAGCCCAAAATGAACAACGCGACACGTTTTGCGTTCATTTTCGCGCCCTTGATTTCATCCTTCACAGCAGGGAACGCGCCGATCATCAGCCCTGCGAATAGGCAAACGACGGCGAACGGTATCAGCTCTAACAGCTTTTTCACGCTGATAAATCCAAGCAGTATCCCCACGAGCATACCGAGCACAATCGGCAAAAGAAATACAAAACATTGTTTGAATTTTTTGAACAAATTCCCAAGCGCGTACAAGAATTGATCGTAAAGCTTGAAAATAATCGCGACGGTCGAGCCGCTAATCCCGGGCACGATCACCGCCAAACCGACGAAAAAGCCGAGTAGCGCACTCTTGCTCCACGTCTTTTTGTTATATTTAATTAAGGCGATTTCAAGAGAGTCTTTTTGCATCGTCTACTCCTTATAATACATACCAAAACGGGGATACCCCGCAGGTTTTTTCAAGTTTTTCTTTCTTTTTGGTGCTTTCGCAAGCGGGATTTCCACACCCTCTTCTTCGCGCTCTTGACGAATCGTTTTTCGCAAGCCCAACAAAATCAAGCCAGTCACAAGAACGGCAAACAGCGCACCGCATACGCCGCCGAGCGTATTCACGCCGATATCCTTAAACTCTGCCGCCCGCGCCTGCACGAAAGTTTGTAAGCTCTCGTCGATGGCAGGGACAATCAAAATCATTAACAATGGGAAAATCAAATACCGTTTTTTTAAGGAGTAGGAAAAGGTACACCACGTCATCGCCGCGCCAAGCGCCGCGAATTCCAAAAAGTGCGCGATAATTCGCACCCAACCATGCAAATGCTCGTACGCAGGCCCCGTCGCCGTAGCAATCGCGGAATCAGGCGCGACCCAACCGGCTACCGTTTGCACCGCATTTACGACCGTCGTACTTTGTCGGCTTGATTGCTCTCCCGTTTTTAGGGAATTACCAAATATAAATGTAAGCAAAGCGACGCACACAATCGGAAGGAGTATCCGAAGCGCTGCGCGCCATTTTTTTCGAGTGGATTTTTTCATATTTCTATTATACGCCAAAAATGGGCACAGGTCAACGTTTTCAAGAAGATTTTTAGCATTTTAACCTAGTTTTTTTCCACATTTTAACCCATATTTCGAGAAAAAAAGACTTATTTTTACGCGTGAAATGATGTATAATTCCATCAAAATTATTGGCGCGTCTAAGCATAGACGACAAAAAGGCAAGCTATGAATTATGTCAAAAAAATGTGCATTTTACGGCAGATAAAGCAAGGCTTTTCAGGGGACGGCAAACCTCTTTCCGGCTTAATCAAAATCGAGCAGTACGGTAAAAATCTCGCCGTGGAAATTTCCATTATCAATTTCGCCCCTCTTGCATTTGGAGAGTATTATTGCCTGCTTTCAGACGGAAAAGGAAAAACGGAAATGCTCGCTCTTCGCGGCAAAAGCATTTTCAACATTCTTTCCGACGTCGATATTTCAGGCGGTTTTTGCGGCATCATTTGTCACGTCAAAAACGAAGTGACGCCGATCGCTTACGGCATCAACGGCAACGGCGTTTACGATTGGCGAGCGATTCTCAACGCGACCCTGCCCCCCGTCTTTCCCCATTTTTCGGCAGATAAAACGGCAACGACGGAGATCGCCGAAGCCGCCGCCCTCACCCCAACTGAGCCACCGAAAAACGCCCCCGCCAAGCCGATTGAAACAACCAAAACTCCCTATGACGATGAAGAGGTGGCGACGGAAAATTATTATAAGGAGCAAGAAAATGAACGCGAGCAGTTTTCACAAACTCAAATCCATGCACGTACTAAAAGCGCAAATCAAGAGCAAGACGAGGAAGAAAGGACAGCTCTTGCGGAAAATGTCGATGCTGAAAGCGTACTCCACCCGATTGCGACCGATCCCGACGGGTATTATTTGTCCGTAAAAGCGGAAATTGACGAGCTTTTTGCTAAATATCCGCGCGACGACACTCTTTGCGGCGCGTTTTCATGTAGCGAATGGGTACGCGTACAGGGCGAAAAGGCTTCGCCGCAGTATCTTGTAGGCGTACTATACGACGACGGGAAAGCAAAATATATTTGCTACGCCCTCGCCGCAAAAGACAAGGACAATCCTCCTGAAGAAATCCGTGACGTTTGCTCGTTCGTCCCCACGAGCATTTATAGCGACACGCAGGGCTTTTTCGTCATTTTTCAAAGCGCGACAAGCGGCGTTTGCGTAAAACCGAATCAAGTATAATTTTTTTGTGTAAAACACTTGACTTTTATCGTTTGCAAGCGTATACTTTTTCTTAATCAAAATCTAAATATTTCGAGAGAGTATATGAAACAAGCTTGTACGCTTTATGCCTATTCACAATCCAAAAAATTGGCGTTTACCGCGCTATTTTCCGCGCTTTGCTGCATTGGAACGGTTATTATCGCCATTCCGCTGCCTAACGGCTATTTTACCGTCGGCGACGTTTTTGTCCTTTTATCCGGCTGGCTATTAGGCCCTTGCTACGGTAGCATTGCCGCAGCCGTTGGAAGCGCTCTTGCCGACGTAGTGAGCGGCTATGCTATTTACGCGCCTGTAACCGCTTTAATCAAGGGCGGAAGCGCACTCATCGCGTACATGCTTTGTCGCTTTTTCAAAATATTGATTAAAAAAGAACGTTACGACCTATTCCCTCGTCTGTTTTCCGCGTTGTTTGCGGAAGGATTTATGGCGCTTGGGTACTTACTTTTTGAAACGCTTTTATACGGTTGGGGCGGCGCGCTACTTTCTTTAACGGGCAACCTTTTACAAGGCGGCTGCTGTTTAGGAATCGCAACGGCGATCTTCTCTGCCTTGTATCTTTCCCAAACCACCAAAAAATTCTTATCTGATTTTCGTAAATAATATATAATAAATGTTTTGCTTAAAACTAAAACTATTTACCGCCAGCATAGTTAGCGGATTTTGAAAGGGAGTTGCCTATTTGCAACTCCCTTTTTCCTTACGGAAAAGGCGCGCCCGTAAAAACGGAGCGCGCCTTCCCACAAAAAAACATAAAAGAGAAGTTTGGATGGGCTAATTTATTCTTCCTTGAAAGAGCTCTTATTGATAGGTAGTAAAATACGATTCTTCATCGTAAAGCAGTTCTACCGTAATTTCCGACCCGTCACGAATCATACCAAGAGTCACTTTATCCCCCATTCTCACGGTAAGGAGTATATCGCTAATATAATATTGGCGGGTAATTTCAATTTGCTCGCCGTCGTTAATGGAAATCCAACGGAAAATATCCCGCATTTTGAGTTTTCCATACGACGCCGTACCTAACTGCCCCGACTGCGTGATAACAATCGTTTCACAAATCGACAGTTTTCCATTTTCGTCCAACGCCACGCTGATATCTTCCGTTAAAAGATTGATACCGAGCATCGCGCGCTCGACTACGCCATCGTTATCTTGGATATTCTCGCAAAGATATTTCACAAGCGTGATAGGCAAAGCGTAGCCCATATTATCCGTTTCATCCTCGACGTTTTTCGCGTTGGTGATTCCAATCAGTTCCCCCATCGCGTTAAAAAGTCCGCCGCCCGAATTGCCGTGGTTGATCGCCGCGTCCGTTCTAATTACGCGGTAGCTAACCGCTTTTGTCGGGTTATTGAGCGCGCCCATTTGTATGGTTTCCGATTCCACCGAGATAATCCCCGACGTCGCGGAAATCCCTTCGCCGTTCGCGTTCCCGATGGCAAACACCTTTTCCCCGACCGTGACTTCGTTGGAATTGCCAAGCTTCGCTTCGGTCACCGCGCTTTCTTTCAAATAGTCGCTGCCCGAAACTTCCAAAATCGCCACGTCGTAGTCCATCGCACCGCCGACAAACCGCGCGCGAATCCCGTCGCCGCCAAAATCGCCTTGGTCCTTTTCGTTCTTAAAACCGTCCTTGTTAACGTCAGTCAAATTCCCCTTTGCGTCCGCACCCGTAGTAAAATAGTTGCGCGCGCCGTAAGGGTAGAGATAGATACAATCGGAAATACCGTCTTTCGTATCCGAATCATCGTTGTATAAGACGTGATAGTTGGTGACAATCAGCGCGTTACCGTTCTTTTTGTCGAGATCGATCACCACGCCGCTGCCCATAGAGCCGCTTGCGTTCAGCGTTGTTTTCGTGCCGCCGAGTATAGACGAGGACGTAGACGTTTCAATAAACGCGCAACAAACGCTCACAACGGACGAAATGTTATTTGCAATGATTTCCGTATCGTTGTTCTCGGTGATATCAAGAGAAAAATATTCCTTGATAAAGTCGCTCATGCTGCCCGCAAAGCCGTCCGCTTTCGCCGCTTCATAGAGGTCTTGGACGTCGATTTTTTCCGCGTCCTTACCATCCGAGCCTTCAAGACTTGCAAGCCATTCCTTTTCCGTACCCTCAAATCCGTTCTTTACGGCGATATCGTAGGCGGAAATCACTTTTTCTTCCTTACAGCCGACAAGCCCCAGCGCCGCTACCACGGCCAAACACGTTGCAGCAATTTTTTTGATAAGCTTTTTCATATCTTTCCTTTACCGTTTGGTATACCTATTATACCGCATTTTTTCGTTGATTATTTTATGGTTTTTTGAAAATTTTGTGATAAGGCTGAGCCTTAACCCAGTTTTAGTGTCTTTCCGTTCGTGTTTTTAGCTTACCCGTTTCTCTTTGGGCAACCATTTACAAACAAGCTTTTAATTTGGCTGAGCCTTAACCCAGTTTTAGTATCTTTCCGTTCGTGTTTTTAGCTTACCCGTTTCTCTTTGGGCGACCATTTTCAAACAAGCTTTTAATTGGGCTGAGCCTTAAGAGTGCATTGCCGACGAAGTCGGCGTGAATTGCCTCTGACGGTGCGTGAATTGAGAGCCGTTGGTTCTCGTGAATTGAATTGCTTTCAACGAAAGCAATTCGTTACTGAAATATATAAAACATTCCGCAACGCATTGCGTAGAAATGCAATTCACGAACGCAAAGCGTTCAATTCACTGAGCGAAGCGAAAATTCACGCGTTGCACAGCAACGCAATTCACGACGGCAAACGCCGTCCATCCCCGCCCATTAGAACCCTTCGAGTTCGTCCAAGCTCAATTCAAACGACGGAATAAATTTTTCGAAGAAATATTCCACTTCGGGCATTTTACGACTGTGCAAGTCCTCTTCGATACTCTTTTTTGCCTTAGAAAACTCGGTGTTGCCCAAGCGGATTTCTTCCAAGCACTTGATATACGCCGCGAGCCTATCCGCCGCCTTCACAAGCTTATATTCCACGCTCGTTTCGTCCGCGTTGATATAGGGCGCAATCCCGCCCTGCATTTCCTTCGGCAGCATACCCGTAATCTTTTCGCAAGCGCGTTTTTCCAGTTCCTTGTACGCGCCGTGAATACTGCTATTGTAGTACTTAATCGGCGTGGGCAAGTCCCCCGTCATAACCTCACTCGTTTCGTGGTACATCGCGTAAAGCACCGTCTTCAAAACGTCCGCATTGCCGCCGTAAATATCGTTATGAACGGTCGCCAAAGCGTGCGCAAGCAGCGTAACCGACTGCGTGTGCTCCATAATATTCTCTTCGCGCGTCGAGCGCATAAGTTGCCAGCGCTTGATGTACTTCATTCTATCCATATACGCGTAAAAATCGTACCGCATAATTTTTTTCTCCTTTTTTTCTTCAAACCGTTGACTTTTCGGTTTTTGTGGATTATAATGGGATTACAAAATTTAATGAATCCGTCGTGGGTGCCTTACAAAGGCTGAGATTATACCATTTGAATCGGCAAGGTAATACTTGAGCGAGAGATAGATATCCGTTTTCCGTCCGTGCGCTTTTCGCGCGTACCGTTCGGCAAAAAGGTTTTTTGCACCCACCGTTTTTTAGGTCGGGTGTTTTCTTTTTGGATAACGAGCGACGGAAAAGGAGTGTTTTATGTATCTTTATTCCCTGCTGGAAGTCAGCGCAAAAACGACGAACTTCGTCAAGTGGTGCTCCGTTGCCGCCGCGATTATCCTTCTTGTAATCATCGGCTTTGTCGGACTTGCAAGAAAAGCGGCGGGCGCGCGTAAGTACGATACCAAACGTATCGCCTTTGCAGGCGTTTGCGTCGCTTCGTCCTTCGTGCTCGCGCTCATCAAGTTCAAGCCCATCGAATACGGCGGCTCGATTACGCTCGCTTCCTTCGTGCCTATCCTTATCTACGCGTACGTGTACGGCGCGGCGGACGGCTTCATCGTCGGACTTATCCACGGACTTTTGAACTTCATCGAATCCCCGTATATTCTCAACGCGGCAACCTTTATTTTCGATTATCTGCTCGCGTTTATGAGCGTGGGGATTATGGGTTTCTTCGGCAAAATGCGCCGTAAAGAGAACGCCGCTTTGCCCATCGTTTTGGGCTGTATTTGCGTATTTTCCGCACGGTTTATCGCACATCTTGTTTCGGGAATGGTATTCTTCACGGAAAACTCCGTTTGGGTGTCCTTACCCGACTGGGCAATGGGCAACGCCTTCGCGTATTCCTTTATCTACCAATGCGTTTACATCCCTGCCGACGCACTCATCGCGACCCTGGTGCTTGTCTTTATCGCAAAAAGCGGACTTTTGAACAAGCTCACCAAAATCATGCACCGTTAAAACAGCCTTTCAGCCTTCCTTCGGGAAGGCTTTTTTCTTGCCCTTTTAATACCCCTGCCGTCTTAATTCTTCATACCATTTTTTGCCGTCGGCATGTCCTTGGTCGGCGGCTTTTTTATACCAGCTTTTCGCCGTAGCATAATTTCTCGTCACGCCTTCCCCGTTATGGTAGCAAACGCCTAAAAAATATTGCGCACTCGCATATCCTTGATTTGCCGACAGACGGTACCATTTCACCGCTTCCACATAGCTTTGCGCTGCTCCGTTACCATTATAATAGCAAGTCCCTAAATTGCACTGTGCCTCCGCACTCCCTTTCTCCGCTGATAAACGATACCATTTCACCGCTTCCGCATAATTTTGCGCTACGCCTTCACCCATTTCATAGCAAGCGCCTAAATTATATTGTGCGCCTGTATCTCCTTGCTCGGCGGCCATACGAAACCATTTTACTGCTTCCACATAGCTTTGCGCTGCACCGTTACCATAATAATAGCAAGTCCCTAAATTGCATTGTGCGCTTGCATAGCCTTGATTTGCCGCCAAACGATACCATTTCACTGCTTCCGTATAGCTTTGCGTTACGCCGTTGCCTTCATAATAGCAATTCCCTAAATTATATTGTGCAGCCGCATACCCTTGCTCTGCCGATAAACGATACCATTTCACTGCCTCCACGTAATCTTGCTTAACGCCGTTGCCGTTATCATAGCAATAGCCTAAATTGCATTGCGCATACGCAATCCCTTGCTCTGCCGATAAACGATACCATTTCACCGCTTCCGCATAATTTTGCGCTACGCCTTCACCCATTTCATAGCAAGCGCCTAAAAAATATTGCGCATACGCAATCCCTTGCTCTGCCGCCAAGCGAAACCATTTTACTGCTTCCGCATAATTTTGCACTACACCTTCGCCCAAATAATAGCAAGTGCCTAAATTCCATTGCGCGCCTGCATCTCCTTGCTCGGCTGCCAAGCGATACCATTTTACCGCTTCCGTATAGCTTTGCGCTACGCCTTCGCCTTTTTTATAGCAATTGCCTAAATTGCATTGTGCATCCGCATCCCCTTGCTCTGCCGCCAAGCGATACCATTTTACTGCTTCCGTATAGCTTTGCGCTACACCGTTGCCTTTTTCATAGCAATCACCCAAATTGCATTGCGCCACCGCATTCCCTTGCTCTGCAGAAAGACGATACCATTTCACCGCTTCCGCATAGTTTTGCGCTACGCCTTTGCCATATTCATAGCAAAGGCCCAAATTGCATTGTGGTCTTGCATAACCTTGTTCTGCCGACAAGCGGTACCATTTCACCGCTTCCGCATAATTTTGCGCTACGCCGTTTCCTTCAACATAGCAATAGCCTAAACCGTTTTGCGCACTCGCATATCCTTGATTTGCCGACAGACGGTACCATTTCACCGCTTCCACATAGCTTTGCGCTACACCTTCGCCTTTTTCATAGCAAATGCCTAAATTATATTGTGCGCCTGCATCTCCTTGCTCGGCGGCCATACGAAACCATTTTACTGCTTCCACATAGCTTTGCGCTGCACCGTTACCATAATAATAGCAAGTCCCTAAATTGCATTGTGCGCTTGCATAGCCTTGATTTGCCGCCAAACGATACCATTTCACTGCTTCCGTATAGCTTTGCGCTACGCCTTCGCCTTTTTCATAGCAATAGCCTAAATTGTATTGCGCTCGTGCAAGTCCTTGCTCCGCCGCCAAACGGTACCATTTCACCGCTTCAGTATAGCTTTGCGCTACGCCTTCGCCTTTATCATAGCAATAGCCTAAATTGCATTGCGCGCCTGCCTGTCCTTGCTCTGCTGCCAAGCGATACCATTTTACTGCTTCCGTATAGCTTTGCGCTACACCGTTGCCTTCATCATAGCAAGAACCTAAACAATTTTGCGCCGCTGCGCTGCCTGTTTGCACTTCTTGCTGCAAAATCCGCGCGGCGCGGGCGTGGTCTTTTTCCATTCCGTAGCCATCTAAAAGGCAGATTGCCAACGCGACGGCGTGCCCTTTTTCCGCGGCGAGCTGATAGCATTTTTCTCCTTTCTTTGTGTCTATCTTTTTGCGGTTATTGCCCTGCATATAATCACGCGCCAAATAAAAAATTTGCTCGGCGCTCATGCCGTCCGTTTCCGTAGCGGGCTTTACGGGCGATATATTGCTCGGCTTCGCGGTCGGCTCAGACGGCGTATAATATTGCCAAAAAAGATCGTAAAAGGAATTTTTATTTGTGTTTTGAGAAGCTCCCGTTTTATTTTCTACGGGCTTTTGCGGCGCAACCGTCTGCGTAACAGGTTTTTGCGGCGCAACCGTCTGCGTAACGGGCGTTTTCAGCCGCAATTTTTGCAAATATTCCCTTGCTTCGGCGTTGCCGTTATCGGCGGCTTTTTTCAGCCAAAGCATACCTGTTTCTTTATCGGTCGGCATACCCAAAGCGCCTTCTAAATAAAGCTTTGCCAAGGCAAACTGCGCCCCGATATGCCCTAAATTCGACGCTTTTGTGTACCATTTTATCGCCGAATCGCATAATTCTTTCGGCGTTTTTAATAAAACTCTACTGCCTGCTTTTATGGACTGCAATTCCGTCAAATCCATTTGCGCCAAAGCACAGCACGCGTCCGCAGAACCTAATTGCGCGGCTTGTTGATATAAGGATTTTGCTTTGTCCTTTCTATTCATAGCAAGCTCATGGTCGGCTTGCTCTTTTAATTTTTCTCTCTTTTGGCTTATCATTTGTTTGCCCCTTTTTATAACACCGCGATTTGGTCGAAAACGGCTTTATTGATAATCACTTTGCCATTTTGCAAATCAATATCCACGATTACGCCGTTGACAACGGGGAATAGAATATTTTTGCCGTCCTTTTCAATCGTGTAAACGTCGCTCGCAAGATTAGAAATTTCTTTCACCGTGCCCAAAAACTCCCCGTCTTGCGTTTCGCAAGGCAAGCCGATAATGTCTACGATATAATATCTTCCCTCTTCCAAGGGGGGCGCGTCCTCGCGATCCCCTTCTAATTTTTTGCCGCGGAAAAGCTCCGCCGCGTTTCTATCGGGTATGCCGCGCAAACCCATATACGCCGCGCCGTCAGGCCCGACTCTAAAAGAAAGAATTTTATACGCAACGTCATCAATATACACCGTGCCAAATTTTTTTACGTCTTCGGGTGAGTCGGTGAAGGTTTTCACTTTCAATTCTCCGCGAATGCCTTGCGGCTTTAATACTTCGCCAATCATCAAACGATTCATCTTGCTCTCCTTATGGGCAAATTCGCGCATTAAACGCGTACCTGCCCCTATGTTTTTTCAAAAAAGGACAAAAAAAGGCTTTGTTTTGCGCAAAGCCTTTTTCGTATAAATCCGATTAGTTTTCGCTATCGCAATCTACGGCTTCGCCATCTCTTTCGCGAATTTCGATCACGTATCTCTTGCTGCTCGCAGGCGTTGCCGCACGTACAATCGTACGAAGCGCTTTTGCAATCTTGCCTTGCTTACCGATTACTTTTCCCATGTCGGACGGGGAAAGGACTACCGTCACTTCGATTACGCGGTCCTTTTCGTTGACTACGTATTCTACGTTTTCCTTGTCTTCCGCAAACTGCCCGACAACGTACTTAATTAAATCCAACATATATCGTCTCCTTAACGCTTAAACGGCGTAATGCGGACAAACTTATCCCTAAAAAGCTATGCTTAAAGGCGCCCGCGAAGGGGGCTGACAAGCGTATATCTTGCCCGCGGTGGCTCACCGCTTACATTTCCGTTCGTCCAAAACGCTTAAACGGCGCAGATACGAGCATCTCAAGGCGCGGCGAGCACTTCCGCAGGGAGCGTACTTGTGCGTACGTGACCAAGGAGCGCGGAGCCGCAACGCTGAAATGCGACGTATATCCGTCGTTTAATTATTTGGATTTTTTGCCTTTCGTCTTGGAAGGGCTAAGCTTGCTGCTTTGTTCGATAACGCCAGCTTTTACAAGAAGGTTCTTAACCGTTTCGGTGGGTTGAACGCCCTTTGCAAGCCATGCTTTTGCGGATTCTGCGTTCATGTCAAGTTCAACGGGATCGCAGGTAGGTCTGTAGTGACCAACGCATTCGATATATTCGCCCGTTGCAGCCTTTCTGCTGTCAACAACAACTACACGGTAGATAGGGTTCTTCTTGTCGCCCATTCTCAAAAGTCTCATTTTTACCATAATAATACCTCCAAAGTATCTTAAAATATTTTTTTCTTTTATTTCAATCGGCTCTCGCCGTTTGATTTTCTTTTGTTTGTTTTCTTTGTGTTTGCTCGCAAAAACAGCGGAGTGCAAGACAAGGAAGGCGCGGATTTGCCAACGGAAATGTGTTTCACTCTTACTTGCCCGCGGTGGCTCACCGCTTAGAAGGGCATTCTAAATTTGCCCTTATTCCCTTTCAACTGCTTCATCAGCATTTTCGTTTGTTCATACTGCTTCAAAAGCTGATTGATTTCTTGTACGCTCGTACCCGAGCCTGCCGCGATACGGCGTTTTCTCTTGCTGTCAATAATCGCGGGGTTGTTGCGTTCTTGCATCGTCATCGAAAGGATAATCGCTTTCGTGCGCTCGATACGCTTTTCGTCCACGTCCCCTTCGTTGACTTTGAGCTTGCCCGCCCCAGGGAGCATGGAAAGCATCGCCGACGCGCCGCCCATTTTTTTCATCATGGAGAACTGCTCCAAGTAATCGTTAAGCGTGAACGTATTCGCGAGCATTTTTTGCTGCATTTTCTTCGCGTCTTCTTCCGTGATCGCCTGCTGCGCTTTCTCAATCAAGGACAACACGTCCCCCATGCCGAGAATTCTCGAAGCCATACGATCGGGATAGAAAGGCTCTAAATCGGTGAGCTTTTCGCCAACGCCGATAAACTTAATCGGCTTACCCGTCACCGCTTTGATCGAAAGGCAAGCACCGCCGCGCGTGTCGCCGTCGAGCTTCGTCAAAATCACGCCCGTTACGTCCAAACGCGCATTGAACGTTTCCGCAACGTTCACCGCTTCTTGACCGGTCATCGCGTCCACGACAAGCAACGTTTCCGTCACGTCGATTTCCTTCTTGACGTTTTCAAGCTCTTGCATGAGCGAATCGTCGATTTGCAAACGCCCAGCCGTATCCAAAATCACCGTGTCGTAATTCATCGAGCGCGCGTATTCAATCGCTTGCTTTGCCGTCTTCACGGGGTTTTGCGTGCCCTTTTCAAAGACTTCCACCTGTGCGTTTTTCCCAACGACTTGAAGCTGCGTAATCGCCGCCGGACGGTAAATATCACCTGCAACAAGCAAGGGTTTTTTGCCCTGCTTTTTGAGCTGAATCGCAAGCTTGCCGCAAAGGGTCGTTTTCCCTGCGCCTTGCAAACCGCACATCATAATCACCGTCGGAAGACGGGGGGACACTTCCAGCTTGGAGTTTTTCGAACCCATAAGCTCAATCAACTCGTCGTTGACTATTTTGATAACCTGTTGCGCGGGATTGAGCGAAGAAAGAATTTGCTGCCCGACCGCCTTTTCCGAAACTTCCGCAATAAACTGCTTGGCAACCTTCAAATTTACGTCCGCTTCCAAAAGCGCTACGCGCACTTCGCGCATCGCCGTGCGGATTTCAAGCTCCGTCAGTTTCCCGCGTTTCGTCAGCTTGGAAAATATATGATTTAATCTTTCCGATAATCCACCGAATAATCCCATTTTTTTAATCCTTGTTCGTCAGCGCGTCAATTTGCGCTTGCATTTCTTGCAACGTACGTGCAAAACCGAGCTTTTCTTCATAGCTTTCAAGCTGTTTTCTGCTTTTGTTCAAACAGTCGGATACGCTTTGTCTGGAAACTCCCTTTTGCTCGGCAATTTCCGCCAAAGACAAATCGTAATTGAAATACAAATCGGTAATCTCTCTTTGCGTTGCCGTCAAAAGAGGCGAGTACAAGTCCAAAAGCCGAAGAAATTCTAAATCGTCTTTCATATTCGCACCCCTTTTTCGTATTACCGTAGTCCATTATACACGATAAAAAAACAAGTGTCAAGCAAAAATACTTGACACTTGCAACTTTTTT
Organism: Clostridiales bacterium; assembly: GCA_015071005.1. Taxonomy (GTDB): domain Bacteria; phylum Bacillota; class Clostridia; order Christensenellales; family Borkfalkiaceae; genus Scatosoma. The sequence goes on from SVIG01000005.1 coordinate 77,905, forward strand.
CGATTTTTTTCTTTTTCCTATACGATGAAATGGAGTACGTCCACAAAAATCGCAAACCCGAACAAGAACGCAATTCCTGCAAGATTGACGATCATTTCCACTTTGCGGTTGATCGGCTTTTTGCGAATCCATTCGATAATGCAGAAAATCACCTTACAACCGTCGAGCGCAGGGATCGGCAAAAGGTTAAACACCGCCAAATTCACCCCAATAAACGCCGCGATATTCAAGAAAGACAAGAAACTGTACGAAGCCGCTTGCGCCGTCACTTCGATCGTAGTGACCGGTCCACCCATCGAGCGAATCCCGATTTTGCCCGTGAGAAGTTCCCCAAGCGAGCGCAAAATCGTGCCGCCCGTTTTGAAGGAATAGACGAACGATTGCCCAATCGTATCAAAAAAGCCCTGCTTGGCGCTCACGGTGGAAATCCCCCCGCCGCGCGTGGTTTTCATCACCATTTCCCCCGTTTCTTCGTCGGGAACTTCTTCTCGGCAAGCAATCCCGAGCGCATAGAAAATGACGTTGGTATCCGACATATTTTTTGGATCGGCGTCTTCCCAAAGCGCAAGCTCTAAATCCTGCTCTTTTCCATCGCGAAGTATAGTGAGCGTGACGACGTCACCCTTGTCTTTACCGTCGAGCGCGTCGATATAGTCCGTCACCATATACATCTTTTTGCCGTTGATTTCCAGGATAACGTCTCCTGTTTGCAAACCCGTATTATACGTTTCCTGCACCAAGGGAGTATCGTATTTATCGGGCGCGCTTTTGACAACCTGCAATACGGGTCGACCGTACGCACCGAACATTATAAAGATGAAAAAGAGCGCCAAAAGATAGTTCATCGCCGCGCCTGCAAGCAACACAATGATACGCTTCCACGGCTTTTGATCGTTAAAGCGCGCGCCCTTAGGCTCGGGATAGTCTTCCTTTTCTTTCGCCTTTTCTTCCTGCAAAACTTCCGAAGTTTCTTCGAGGTTCTCCGTTTTCAACGCGGACACGCCCCCATCGTTTTCTTCTTTTTGCGGAAATTCTTCAAAGGGCTCTTCTTCGCCTTTTTCCTCGTCCTTTTCTTCCTCTTCTTCGTAATCATCCTCGCCGTCAAACGCGCAATATCCGCCGAGCGGAATCACGCGAAGGGCAAAAAGCTCGCCTGTTTTTTTGCTACGCTTTTTGAAAATCGCAGGCCCAAAACCAACGGAAAACTCGTTGATCTTAAAGCCGAGCAATTTCCCTGCAAGATAGTGCCCGAATTCGTGAATGGTCACCATCGCAAGCAAAATTCCGATTGCGAGTAAAATCCCACCAAAGGAAGAAATGAAATTTGAAGCCAATAACTGATACGTCAATACAAAACTCCCACTTTTCCCATTAAGGAAAGGTTCTTATATTTTTTCAATGAACGCTTTTGCAAGCGCTCTTGCGCGCGCGTCCGTTTCCTGCAAAATCTCGTACGATTCAGGTTTTGCCCGCTCCGTTTTTTCGAGCGCATATTGAATAGTTTCCGCAATTTGCGTGAAAGCTATCCGTCCGCCCAAAAATGCGTGCACCGCAATTTCCCCCGCGCCGTTGAGCGCACAGGAATAGTTATCCCCCATTTCCGCGCTCGTCAACGCCAAGTCGTAACACGGGAAACGTTTTCTCTCCAAAGGTAAAAACTTAATCGCGCCGAGCTTTTCAAAATCGAGCGATTTCAAATCACAATCAAAGCGGTCGGGATAAGTAAGTGCGAGCTGAATGGGCAATTCCATCGTTGGATAGCTCATTTGCGCCATTACGCAACCGTCGTCAAACTCCACCATCGAGTGGATAATACTCTCGGGCTGCACAAGCGTGTGAATTTTCGAAAGCTCGGTGTCGTAAAGCCACTTCGCTTCAATCACTTCAAAGCCCTTGTTGAGCAAGGTCGCTGAATCGATCGTAATTTTCGCACCCATACTCCACGTCGGGTGTTTAAGTGCGGACGCTGGCGTGACCGACTTCAACTGCTCGGGCGTATACGAATAAAACGGACCGCCGCTTGCCGTAATAATGAGCCGCTTAAAGGGCGCGTTGGCGCGAAAATTAAGTGCCTGCCAAAGGGCGGAATGCTCACTATCCACAGGCATTAGATCGATACCTGCCCCCTTGATTTTACGCATAACGAGCTCGCCGCCGCATACGAGTGTTTCCTTGTTCGCAAGCGCAATCGGCTTTTTAAGTTCAATGGCTTTCAAGGAATATTTGAGCCCTGCAAAGCCCGTTGCCGCCACGAATGCCACATCGCCGTAGTCTATCGCCTCTTCCGCCGCCTTCTCGCCGTAAGCAAATTTTACGCCGTCGGGGATTTGATGGGCAATCGACTTGCCTATCTCTTCGTTTGCAAGGGCGCAGTATTCGGGCTTAAACTCCCGTACCTGCTCTAAAAAGAGCTCCGCGGACGAGTTTGCCACGATGCTCTTGATTTGAAATTTATCGGCGTGCCGACGGACAACCGAGCATACTTGTTTGCCAATCGAACCGGTCGAGCCGATCAAAGAAATACTTTTCATTAGAAAATTCCTACCGCAAGCTTCACGCAAACGAACGCCGTGTAAACGACAATCGTTGCAAAGAACACGCTATCCAAGCGGTCTAATACGCCGCCGTGACCGGGCATAATCTTACCCATATCCTTAATGCCGAGCTTGCGCTTGATACTGCTTTCCACAAGGTCGCCAAACGCGGTTGCGATCGAGGCAAGCAAACCCAAGCCCAAGTACACGGGCAACCAAACGTACATTTTATCGAACGTACCGCAAACTCCGTTGTACGCAAAATACAAAATCAACGCGCCAAGCACGCCGCCGACAAGTCCGCCGATACCGCCGATCACCGTCTTATTCGGGCTCAAATTCGGGGTCATTTTCTTAGGGAAAAACTTCTTAAAGCTGATACCGAATACGTACGCGATCGAGTCCGCGCAAGGAGTGACGACGAAAATGAACAAAATCAAAAGCCGCGAATCAAAGGCGTAGGGCGCAAGCTCCAAGCCTGCTTCCGCGTGGTTGACAAGCGCAAGTAAGCAAAGAAGCATCGTGGGATATACCGCCGACAAGAGCGCAATTCCCGTACTTTCCAACGTCGTCTTCATATAACGAATGACGAGCAGAGAAAGGATCACCACAATCACAGCGAAAAGGCAAACGCCTAAAACGGTCAAGCCGAGTCCCCATTTCCATTCCGAAAGAGCTACCGCAGGTACGGCGATAGTCGCATACGCGTACACAACACCGCGTTGCGCTTTCGTTGTTTTTTCTTTAACCGCGCGGAGCATTTCAAACGCGCCGAGAATGGCAAACGCCCAAATCAAGCCGTCGAAATAGAATTCTCCGTAGGGCAAAAAGATTTTCAAGCAATAAAACGCCACAAGGAGCGCGATATAGCATGTGCCTGAAATCAAACGTATTTTCATAAGTTTATCCGCCTTATTTTTCTTCTTACAAAACGCAAGGGCGGCGCACTACGTTCATTTCGTCGCATACCTGCCCCTTTGTTTTTCTTATTTTTTGTTTTTTATCTGTTCGTCCGTCTTTCCAAATCTTCTCGTTCTGGAGGAAAAGTCGATAATCGCTTTGTCCAATTCCTTATCCGAAAAGTCAGGGAACATTTTTTCTGAGAAATACAGCTCCGCGTATGCCGCCTGGTACAAAAGAAAGTTGGAAAGCCGCACTTCCTTTCCCGTGCGAATAATCAAATCGGGATCGGGTACTTCCGCCGTATAGAGCAGCTTGGAAAAACTCTCTTCCGTCACCTTTTCCCCTTTCTCGACCGCCGTATTTACCGCGTGCACGATTTCATCGCGCGAACCGTAGCCAACGGCAACGCAAATACCCTTGCCTTCGTAGCAAGCCGTTTCTTCTTCCGATTCACGCAAGGATTTTTGTATATCTTCAGGCAAAAGGGAAATATCTCCAATCGCGCGAAGGCGTACGCCGCGCGCGCATACCCTTGAAATGTACTGCTTGAAATGGTTTCTAAAAAGGTTAAAAAGCCCTTCAATCTCCTCTTTCGGACGTTTCAAGTTTTCCGTAGAAAGCGCGTACACGGTGATATAGTCCACGCCCAAATCAAAGGCGTGTTCCATCAGCCCAATCATACGCTCCATACCGTTTTTATGCCCAAAAGAACGGGGCATTAAACGTTTTTTCGCCCAACGCCCGTTTCCGTCCATAATAATTGCGATATGTCGGGGTATATTTACCCCTTGCATTATCTTATTCTTGCGCATACCTTAAATAGTCATCAATTCTTTTTCTTTCGCGGAAATAATTGATTCAAGCTTGCTCATATGCCCCGAAATCGTCTTTTCAACGTCCGCCTCGCAGCCTGCCGCTTCGTCTTCGGAGAGCTCCTTCGCCGTCTTCATTTTCTTGATAATATCCATACCTTCACGGCGGTGATTACGAACGGCGACCTTCGCTTCTTCGCCCATCTTCTTCGCTTGTTTTACAAGCTCGCGACGGCGTTCTTCGGTCATATCGGGAAATACCAAACGGATTACGTTCCCATCGTTCGACGGCGTCAAACCGATATTCGATTGCAAAATCGCTTTTTCTACCGCTTTGAGCAAGGATTTATCCCAAAGGCTGATTTGCAAGCATTTTGCGTCCAACGCGGATACGTTGCCAAGCTCGATAAGCTTGCTCATACCGCCGTACGCTTCCACTTCCAATCTATCGAGAATACGGGGATTTGCTCTGCCCGTACGAATCGCGCCGTAATCTCTATCAAGCGCATTGATCGTGTTTTCGCATTTTTCTTCGAGTTCAAACATCATCTCTTCAATCTTTTCGTTTTCAATCATAATATATTCTCCTGAATTATTTTATTTTCTTGTCAAAACGGAAATACCGTTAGGTAATAATCGTGCCCAAAGCCTCTCCGCAAACCGCGCGAACAATCGAATTTTCTTCGTTCAATCCGAACGCCAACGTCGGTACGTTGTTTTCCATACACATCGTCGCCGCCGTGAAATCGATTACCTTCAAGCCGCGGTTGATAATGTCGGCATAATGCAACTCTTCATACTTTTTCGCAAACGGATTCGTTTTAGGATCGGAATCGTAAATACCGTCGACGTTCTTTGCCATCAGCAACACGTCCGCGTCAATTTCGCAAGCACGGAGCGCCGCAGCGGTGTCCGTCGAGCAATAAGGATTCCCCGTACCGCATGCAAAAATAACAATTCTTCCCTGCTCGAAATGGCGCAATGCCTTACGCAAAATAAACGGCTCTGCCAAGGAAATCATATCCAAAGCGGTTTGCACGCGCACAGGCACGCCACGCTGCTCAATCGCGTCCATCATAGCAAGCGAGTTCATAACGGTTGCAAGCATACCCATTTGGTCCGCCGTCGTTCTATCCATCTTCGTGCCTTGACGACCGCGCCAAAAGTTCCCCCCGCCGATTACCAAACCGACCTGCACGCCCATATTATGGATTTGCACGATTTGCTCGACCACGGGCGCGATAACCTCGTGATTCAAACCAAAACGTTGATCGCCTGCAAGGGCTTCCCCAGAAAGCTTCAAAAGCACTCTTTTGTATTTAGGTTGCATCGTAACGATTCCTCCTTACGATCACAGTTTTTTTTACATAGTAAAAAAGTCCGCAATCATTCATTTTATCTATTATAACATACTTTTCCAAAGAATGCTATACTATTTCGAAAAAAATCCCAGAAAAAAAGGAAAATTTTTTCGACAAAAAAAGCGACTTTCGCCGCTTTGTTTTTAATACTATATAACGGAAAATATCCTTTTTCCCTTTCTTTGCGCAAACTCCACCGCTTTCGCCGCGCCTCCCCACGAGTACCGAACCCCCGAAAGCACAAAATCCGCCTTCAAAATCGCGCACTCATTGGAACGAATGATCGCATACCTGGGTGGCACGTATGCCTCTAAAAGATACACGCTATCATCAAAATATTCAGGCAAACTTTGCCCCTCACCCACTTTGGGGATATAAGAGAGAAAAAGGGTGTTTTTAATATGCGGATACCTCGTTTTTAGCGCCGCCACCGTTCGCGCGCATATGCCGTCAAACGCACCTCGACCGCCCGAATAAAACTGCCCTACGTCATATTTTTCAATCAACTCGATAATACTGTCTTTAATTCGTTCCTTGTACGGCACGTAATCATATTTTGCGTGCCCAAAACACACACACGATTTCATAAATAACTCCTAATCCACTTTTATGGATTATTATACATCATTTTATGATGTTATGCAATACTTTTACATCATTTTATGATATTTTTGAATTATGGAAATCGCAAAGAGAATCGGACAAAACTTAAAAGAAGCACGGAAATTTAAGGGGCTTACTCAAAAGCAGGTGGCATCAATGATGAATATGACTCAGCAGCAGTATAGCCGCTTTGAAAACGGTGTATTTGAATTGAATTACCAACAAATTCTTTCTCTTTGCCAAATTTACGAAATTTCCCCGAACGAACTTTTTAACATAGATTAAACTGCAAAGCGTAATAACAATCATATAAAACACTTATGATTTCGTATGCACCTTTTTATAAAACAATTAAAGAGAAAAATATTTCGACTTATAAACTAATTAACGTTTATAATATTAGCCGTAGTCTTTTGGATCGATTAAAGCACGACAAGCCCATTACAATGGTGACCTTAAACGATTTGTGCAGGATTCTTGATTGCAAAGTGGAAGACGTTATCGTTTATATTCCCGATTAACATGAAAACGAAAATTGCGGAAAATATAAAATTTTATAGAAAACAAATGGGCTTAACGCAAGAACAGCTTGCCGAATATTTACACGGTAAAAAGAGCTTGATTTGCAATTATGAAACGGGGTATAGCACACCCGATATTTATACGCTTTGTCGCCTTGCTACTATTTTTGATATTACACTGGACGAATTAGTGGAATATGAAAAAGAATAAAGCAACCACACCGTGAACGCGTACACGGTGCGGTCATTTTTGTTTTTGGGGCATTTCCCATTCATTTTCTATAAGCAACGTTCTTTGCCCTTATATTGTGTACACGCTTTGCGTGTATGGACCGCTTTTGCGTTGAGTGGCACAAGCAAAGCTTGCTTTTTTAGAGGCTTTTCCGCTTTCGCGGCAACTGACGTTGGGTCTTAAAGGCGCTGCCTTAAAAATCCGTAAGGGTGCTCCACCCTTAACCCGTGTTTTTTAGGGAGCACACCGCAAATGACGTTCTTTACTCCTACATTGTGTACACGCTTTGCGTGTATAGACCGCTTTGCGGTGGGTGGCGCAAGCAAAGCTTGCTTTTTTAGAGGCTTTTCCGCTTTCGCGGCAACTGACGTTGGGTCTTTAAGGCGCTGCCTTAAAAATCCGCAAGGGTGCTCCACCCTTAACCCGTGTTTTTTAGGGAGCACACCGCAAATGACATTCTTTACTCCTATATTGTGTACACGCTTTGCGTGTATGGACCGCTTTTGCGCTAAGTGGCGCAAGCGGAGTTCGCTTGCATAAGAAAAACCCGTGTGGATATCCACACGGGTTCGTTTTTCTTTTTGGAAGATTAGTTCTTCATTGCCGCTACTTGTTTAGCAACTTCTTCGCTCAAATCTTCGCTCTTCTTTTCAAGACCTTCGCCCATTACGAAGAATGCGAACTTCGCAATGCTCGTCTTGCCTGCGTTCAAAAGTTCGGAAATCTTCTTGGAATCGTCTTTGATGAAAGCTTGTTCTACAAGACAGTTTTCTTCATAGAATTTCTTAATTCTACCCATAACCATCTTTTCAGCGATTGCTTCGGGCTTGCCTTCGTTCATCGCTTGTTGCTTCAATACTTCCTTTTCCTTTTCGATTACGTCCGCCGCAACTTCGTCTTTCGTAAGGTATGCGGGCTTCGTGAACGCGATTTGAAGGGTTACGTCGTGCGCAACTTCTTTCGCTTCAGCCGTAGCTTCGCCGTTCATGTCAAGCATAACGCCGAGCTTGCCGCCAAGATGGATATAGCTTTCAAGGAAGCCGTTGGATTCGTAGCGAACGAATCTTCTTACAGCGATCTTCTCGCCGATAACTGCGATCTTGCTCTTCAAATATTCTTCTACCGAGCTACCGTCAGCCATCACACAGCTAAGCAACGCTTCTACGTCTGCAGGGTTGGATTTAACAACAACCTTTGCACATTCGTTAGCAATTTCAAGGAATTGAGGGTTCTTTGCAACGAAGTCGGATTCGCAGTTGAGTTCGATAAGAACGCCTACGTTACCTTCGATATAGCAAGCAACGATACCTTCCGCTGCGATACGGGAAGCCTTCTTATCCGCTTTCGCGATCCCTCTTTCACGAAGAAGGTCAGCCGCCTTGTTCATATCGCCGTCAGCGTCGGTAAGTGCCTTTTTGCAGTCCATAACGCCTGCGCCCGTCTTTTCGCGGAGCGCCATTACGTCTTTAGCAGAAATAGCCATAATTATTTTCTCCTTATTTTTCAAATTTTAGAAAGGTGAACTTTTCACCCGTTGTGTTTACAAAACTTACGCGTTTTCTTCAGCCGCTGCAACTACTTCTTCGATAGATTCAGCCGCTTTTTCTTCTACTGCGGGAGCAACGATCGCTTCTTCGCCTTGGTTTGCTTCGATAACTGCGTTTGCGATTACGGAAGCGATCAATTTGATTGCGCGGATTGCGTCATCGTTACCAGGGATAACGTAATCGATTTCGTCGGGGTCACAGTTCGTATCGGTGATTGCAACGATCTTGATACCAAGTTTCTTCGCTTCTTTGATTGCGATGTCTTCGTTGTGGGGGTCAACCACGAACATAACGCCAGGCATACCCTTCATCGTCTTGATACCGCCAAGGTTCGCTTGCAATTTGCCCATTTCTTTCTTCAAGAGCATAACTTCTTTCTTAGGCAAAAGATCGAAATCGCCGTTTGCTTCCATAGCTTCGAGCTTTTCAAGTCTTTCAACGCGGCTTCTCATCGTCTTGAAGTTGGTAAGGCAACCGCCAAGCCATCTGCTGTTTACGTAGTACTGACCGCAACGTTCAGCTTCTTCCTTAATAGCGTCTTGCGCTTGTTTCTTCGTACCAACGAAAAGAACGGTCTTGCCTTCTTTCACGCTGTTGCAAACAAAGGAGTACGCTTCTTCGATCAAGTTAGCGGTAAGTTGCAAGTCGATGATGTGAATGTCGTTTCTTGCCGCGAAGATGTACTTCTTCATTTTGGGGTTCCACTTTCTCGTCTGATGACCGAAGTGAACGCCTGCTTCTAAGAGCTGCTTCATAGTAATAACTGCCATAATTCAAACCTCCGTTTTTCCTCCCCGCCCCGTGTTGGCTCGTAATGACGTCCGCATGCAAAAAATTTACGGACACGGATTACGCACGTGATAGCGAGTGTGAATTTTCAGCCTTTCTATTTTACCATAAAGGACAGCGAAGCGCAACTTATTTTTACGCGTTTTTTCCATTTTTTCAAGAAAAATCCCGCTTTTTATATATTTTATATATAACTTTGTGCCGATTTTAACAAATACAAACAAAAGCGGGCGGTTTCAAAACCGCCCGCTTTTATGTTTTTCAACAAATTATTCCAATTCTTCCGCTTCGTCCGCGCCTTCAAACTTTTCGTATTGATGGCAAAATTCCGCGAATACTTCGTCCAAAAGTTCTTCGTCTTCCAAGGGTACGAGCATTGCGTCGTCGCCTTCCCCTTCCAACGCAAAGATGATCACTTCGTCTTCTTCCTCTTCGCATTCGGGCTCCGCCTTTTGGAACACACAGTACATATTCTTTCTATACTCGATCGTTGCGATATGATACAATTTTTCAATCGTACCGTCGTCCGCTTCAAGCTCAAAAATACGATCTTCTTCGTCTTCGTAAATTTCGTCTTTCATTTCTTCTGCCATTTTCTTTTCCTCCGCTTTTTTGTTTCTAATTTTTTCCCGATTAAGCCAGCTTTCTAAAATATAGGACGCCGCAATCGAATCAATCGTTTTCTTTCGATCGTCACGCTTAATACCGCCCATGATTTGCGTTTCCCGCGCTTGCATGGTCGTAAACCGCTCGTCTTCCAGCTCAATGGGTAAATCGGTCTTTGTCTTCAACGCTTCGATAAAACCGCGCGTCTTTTCCGTTTGAATACTTTCCGTGCCGTCAAAATTATAGGGAATGCCGCAAACAATCACGCCCACGCCTCTATCCTTGGCGATTTTCGCGATCGCTTCCACGTCCTTTTGAAAATTCCCCGTACGGTTGTACGTTTCGCAGGGCATAGCGTATTCGTTAAACGGGTCGGATATCGCGACCCCTATGCGTTTGTTGCCTATATCAAAGGCGATTGCTCTCTTACCGATCATAGCCCTATTATACCACAAACGCCGCGCCCCGTCTATCGTTTCGAGCCAACTTTTTTCCTTTCTCGCGTATTTCTTCCCGATTTTTTCACATACTATTCCTAAACGATGGAGGTAACCTTATGGAAAAATTCGTAGTCGGCGTCGCACTCGGCGTCATCGGCGGCGCGTTGCTTACCGCAAATAATTATAAAATGCGTAGATTCGTAAGAAAGAGTCAAGAAGAAGTCCAAGCAAAGTTGGATAAATTCATCGACGAAAAAGCGGACGAACTCGAAGAAAGCGCGGAAACCTTAAAGGAAAAAGCGGAAGAAGCGTTAGAAAAACGGAAAGCAAAGAAAAAAACACAAAAAGCGGAAGCGAAATAAGTTCGAAAGCCGCCCGACGGCAAGTCGGGCGGCTTTCTTTTACGCGTTTTTATCCTTTAACGAGTCTTTCAGCTTCTCGTTTTCCGCGCGCAAGCGCGCATTTTCTTCCTTCAACGCCGTCGCTAATCGATCGTATAGCGCGTTGATCTCATTTTCCAGCCTGCGCCGCAAAAAATCTTTATCGGGCAGGGCAGGTACGCGTTCATTCTTCGTTTTTTGCGCTTTTTCTACCTTTTCCGCGTCTTGCGGCATACCCAATTCCCTTGCCACCTTCGCAATCCGTTCGGGTTCTTTTTTCAAGGTGTTGCGGTACTTGTTTTGCAAGCGGAGCATCAATTTATCATCCCCTTGCGCAAGGTTAAAAATTGCGCGACGGACGGACAATCCCTTGCTCTTTTCCTGCAAAATACTCCGAATCGCCGCGTCCGTTTCCTCTTCCGTAAACTCGCGGATTTTCTCCACAGACAAGCTCGTGCCGTCCAAAAGCTGCACAATTCTCTCGTCCCCCTTCTCGTTTTTCATAAGCGCGTAATAATAATTCCGCACGCTCCCCTTTGCTCTACCGTACTGCAAACCATACGTTTCAAAAAGATAGGTGAGCGTCTTACCCTTGCGCTTGCCTTCGGTGATGTACTTGACGAGCGTTCTCGCTTCTTCTTCCGTGTAGCCGTTGATTTTATGCATAATCAAGCCTCCGTACTTTTGATTTTCCGTACTGATTATTTACTTATTTTTTCCTTTTTATACTTTTCCGCGCAAAAAAAGAATAAACTACATTATGAAAGTCTATTTTTTATCTTCTATCCCCTGCGCCCTGCGCGTAAATAATCTCTTTTTCGGCACGACCAACCTTTTCGAGCGCTTTGCCGAACTCTCCTTAAAAGACGGACTCTTTATCGAGTTTGTCCCCGAAGGCAAACAAGCCGTTTCCTTTTTCCTCACCGAACAAATCCGTTTTGCACCCCCAAAGGGGTGCGAAGTGTATCTTCTTAAAGACGGGCTTGCTATCTACGCGCGAGATTTTCCCCCAAGCGACTTTACCTTACGCGTAATTGCGCAAGCGCGCGAGGGAAATACCCTCGCCACCCTCTTTTCTCAAGGAGAACTGCACCTCTCGATCGAGCAAGATCGTCAATTATTCATCGCAACCCTGCCCCCATCCTTTGTTCATTCCGAGCTGTTTTTTGAGAGCGGCTTGCTCTTTGTCAAAAGTGCCGACCATTTCTCTATCTACACGAAAAAAGCCGAGCTACTCTTATCCGAAAAGGCGCAAGCCTTTTCCATCGAATCGGGAATTTTACGCGCGACCCTTCCTTTGTCGGACAACGGCAATCGTTTTGCCGAGTGCGAATGGGCGTTGTCCGAAACGGATTGCGTGCGCTTAAAGTGCACTCTTTCCACGAGTGAACCCGACGGGAGTTTTTCCCCTCGCTCGATTGCTTATTCCTTCTTTGAAAGCGTCTTAATCGGCGCAAATCACGCCGAGTTTCTCGCCGATGAATTGATAGACAAAGCGGATATTTTAATCGATTTTTTGGGGGATTTTGTGGGCGTAATTCCAACGGAAGAGGAAAACGTCTGCGGTTTGATACGAAAAAAATCGGAAAATCTTTTCGAGGCGGCGTATTACACCGTAAAAATTGAAAATAACAAAATTACCGATATAACGACATAATTTACCAAGGCAATCTTCTTGACAATGCATATTCGTATCTTATATAATAGTTCCGAAAACGGGCAACGCCCATAAAAAGGAGAAAGAATATGCAAAAAGTAATTTGTAAAAAGACGTACGATACGGAAACGTCTACCCTTATTAAAAAGGTGACGCACGGGAACTACGGCGATCCCGCAGGCTACGAAGAAATCCTCTTTCAAACGGAAGGCGGACTTTTCTTCCTCTACGTAAACGGCGGCGCGGACAGCAAATATCCCAAAGAAGACATCATTCGTATGTCGAAAGAAAAGAAGACCGCATTTTTAGCGGAAAACGCTTAAAACGCGGCAAAGTAAAATCCCTTGCAAATTGCAAGGGATTTTTTATTATTAGTATTTCGTTACTTTCACGGATTTGATTACGATGGGCACTTTGGGTACGTCGAATTTCTTTTCAACGTGGAAATTGCTCATGAATACGTCGTCCACCGTCACCTCGAGCGATCTTTCCGTCGTGAATTTGTTGTTTTCGTCCGAGTAATATTCTTCGATGTACTCGTTCAAATCGTCTTGGAAATCTTCCAATTCCCCTTTGTTCTTCAATTTCGCGAAGGTACAATGAGTGTCGTCCGATTTCTCAATGTTCGACATAGAAATAAAGAATTTCGAAGTTGCGCAGTTGTATCTATACTCCTTTTCCGCCATCTTACCGTCGGATTTCTTTTTAATCCAAACGTTGCTCGATGCTGCGTTGTAGCTGGAAAGGTCTTCATAATACATCGTCAACGAACCGAAGGTTTGCTTCAAATTCCCATTTTCCACCTTAAAGTTGTTCCCTTCCCAGAATTCGCCGTACAAGGTATACGTCGGATCATCTTTAGCTTCATCCGTCCAAACGCTGTGCGGGAAGGAATCGATATCGTCGTAAGAGAGAATCGTCTCATAATATTTTTTATATTCCAAGCCCTCTTCTTTGTCTTCCGTCGCAACGTACGCGCCCGTATACATTGCGTCTACGTCGTAATCATGGATACAAACGCCATCGTAATAGCCGTTTTCCGCAAGCCAAAGGAAATGCTCTACCGTCTTGGGAGCGATCTTTCTATAAAGCTTATATTTGAGGGTATACGTTTCACCGTTAAATTCGATTTTCATCTTCACTTCGGGATTGGAAGTTTTGCAAGCGGTAAACGTCCCCGCGCAACCAAACACACTGATCGCTGCCAACGCGCTACAAGCAATTTTCTTAAAAATCTTTTTAGACATAATCTTTCTCCATTTTTGCATAATGCTACATTTAATATTTTACCTTTTATTTTACATTATGTCAATCTCTTTTTACTATTTTCCACCAATTTTTACGCATTTTACACAAAAGAGAATTCAGTCTTCCCACCCTAATAATTCGTTTGGTGTCACATCCAATATTTTACAAATTTTGAATAAGGTTTCGTAGTCAGGCTGATTAACCCCTTGCACCCATCTACTCACAGTTTGCTGCGTAGTTTTTATTTCCAACGCAAGCTGTGCTTGCGGCATTTTCTTTTGTACCAATTCCGCTCGAAGATTTTCTGAAAACGTCATATCACTACCCTCCAAAAATACTTTTACTATATTATACACGAAAAACGTGTATAAATACTTGACATACACGCAAAGCGTGTGATATACTGTACACGTAAAACGTGTATAAATATGAATAAAGAGGTAGATAGAATGGTATGAAAGATTTTCAAACAATTATAGAATTCCGCAAAAGCTACAAGAAACTTCATTATTTACAAGGGCATTTAACTATTGTAGACTTAACACGTTGGGTAGATACTTGGTGTCAAGAACGAAATTTTGATTTTTTCTTACAATTCCACTTTCGCGAGCTCGCTCTTTCTTACGTTGAGAAAGAACTACATGAGAATAGTATTCTAAATAAGTTAAAAGCTCAGCGTTTACAAAAACACAAATAGCCCCAACCCTTTTGAGCCACTGCAAACAAAAATCGCTTTCATTTCCATACACGTAAAACGTGTACGGAATTTCTATTCTCAGTCGTCTATTTATCAAGTCGATTTACAAACAATTTACGAGCAATCTCCCCCCTTACGGACAGCGATTCCTTTCGTTTTAATGCACATCTTTTTCACAGCGCGCATAACAAAAAATGGATTGCCGTTCGGCAATCCATCTTTCGTCTGTCAGTCGGTAACTGTAACTTATTTAAGTTCAGCGGTAGCGCCAGCTTCTTTAAGCTTGTTAACGAGTTCTTCAGCATCAGCCTTGGGAGCGTTTTCTTTGATAACGCCCATAGCTTCAACTGCTTTCTTCGCGTCAGCAAGACCAAGACCCGTTGCTTCTTTAACAACTTTGATAACTGCGATCTTGTTCGCGCCGATATCTTTAAGAACAACGTCGAATTCCGTCTTTTCTTCTGCTGCGGGAGCTGCTTCTGCTGCGCCACCTGCTGCGGGAGCTGCTGCAACTGCTGCGCTTACGCCGAATTCTGCTTCAAGTGCTTTTACAAGTTCGTTCAATTCAAGAACGGTCATAGCTTTTACTTCTTCAATGAGTTTCTGTACGTCCATTTTTTTAATCCTCCGATTTTTTAATAATGATTTTTTAATGAATTAGGAAATTAGTTTGCTTCTTTTGCTTTCGCGATTTGATCCAAAACACCAACAAACTTGGAAAGAGAAGACTGGAAGCAGCCGAGCATCTTCGCGATAAGGATTTCCTTGGAAGGAATAGCCGAAAGTTCTTTCACGCCGTTCTTATCAAGATACTTGTTTTCCACGTACGCGCACTTAGGCACGATCTTTTCTACCAATGCAGGGTTTGCTTTCGTTTCTTTTGCGAATACAGCCGCGCCGCTCGTTTCGTCCGAGCAGAATACGGTTGCCGTCGTACCGTTCAAATCAGCGTCGAAATCCGTGATGCCAAGTTCGTTAAGCGCCTTTCTTACAAGCGTATTTTTGTATACCTTGTATTCACAGTTCGCTTCCTTGAACTTTCTTCTCAAATCCGTTACTTCCAAAACGGTAAGCTTGTTGTAATCCGCAAAAACAATAGACTTGCTTTCCTGTACTTTTGCTTTGATCTCTTCAACGATCAGTTTCTTTGCTTCTACATTCGCCGACATAAGTTACCTCCTTTAAGCGTTTTTCCGCCTGACATAAAAAATACCTTATACCGCGCGGCATAAGGACATAAACGTTTCGTGTTTGTATTCCCTCTACCTCGGCGAGCGGTTTCCCATTAGATCTTACGATACTCGCTGTCTGCGGTTGATTTTTACTATGCTATTATACCATCTTGCAAAAATCCCGTCAACTATTTTTAACAGCGTTTTCAAGAAAATTTTATTTTTTAGCGGAAATTTTATAAAATGAAAAGCGGCTGATTTCTCAGCCGCTTTTTTCCTTTCTAAAAATTAGAGTTTGGGCAATACTTTTACGCCAGGGCCCATCGTCGAAGCAAGCGTTACGCTCTTAAGATACGTACCTTTTGCTGCTGCGGGTTTCGCTTTTACAATCGCGTCCATAAGCGCTGCATAGTTTTCTGCAAGCTTTTCTTTGCCGAAGCTCTTCTTACCGATCGGGCAGTGGATAATAGCAGTCTTGTCGAGACGATATTCAACTTTACCTGCTTTAACTTCTGCGATCGCTTTTTCAACGTCCATCGTAACCGTACCGGACTTAGGGTTAGGCATCAAGCCTTTGGGACCGAGTACACGACCGATACGACCTACCATACCCATCATGTCGGGCGTGGTGATCATTACGTCGAAATCGAACCAGCTTTCGTTTTGGATCTTCGCGATGAGTTCTTCAGCGCCTACGTAATCAGCGCCTGCTGCTGCAGCTGCGTCAGCTTTAGCACCCTTTGCGATAACCAATACTCTCTTCGTCTTACCAGTACCGTGGGGAAGAACGAGTACGCCACGTACTTGTTGGTCAGCTTGACGAGGGTCAACGCCGAGACGTACGTGAAGTTCAATCGTTTCGTCGAATTTTGCTTTAGCCGTTTCAAGCAAAACGGAGATTGCTTCGTTTGCTTCGTATTGCTTAGCAAGGTCGAATGCTTTTACGCTATCTTGATATTTCTTACCGTGTTTCATACAGTCCGACCTCCTTACTCTTCAACCGTAACGCCCATCGAACGAGCGGTACCTGCTACCATGCTCATAGCGCTTTCAAGGCTCGTGCAGTTCAAGTCAGGCATCTTCGTCTTTGCGATTTCTTCTACCTGTGCTTTCGTGAGCTTACCAACCTTTACGGAGTTGGGTTTTGCGCTTGCCGTATCCAAACCAAGAGCTTTCTTGATAAGAACGGGTGCGGGAGGGGTCTTCAAAATGAACGTGAAGGAACGATCTTGATAAATCGTTACGACAACGGGGATGATGAGACCGGGTTTGTCTGCCGTTTTTGCATTGAATTCCTTGGTGAAGCCGGGAAGGTTGATACCGAACGGACCAAGCGTAGAACCTACGGGAGGAGCCGGGGTCGCTTTACCAGCGGGAAGCTGCAATTTTACGACTGCTGTGATTTTCTTAGCCATAAAAAATTTTCTCCTTTGTGGTTTTATCAAGACGCCTTGAAAGTATTTGACGTCTCTCCCACATTTTTAACAATGTTAGCGCGCGTATCGTGCGCGGACCGCGGAATCGCTTACGCTTCTTCCGTCGTTTCGGGCAAACCACCGTCCATCTTTTCGATTTGAACGTATTCCACTTCTACGTCCGTCGTTCTGCCGAACATCGTCGTGGAAACGGTTGCCTTTTGCGCCGTCGCGTTGACTGCCTTTACCGTACCGAAGAAGCCCTTCAAAGGACCGTCTACAATCGATACCGTATCGCCAACTGCGAATGCGTCAGCCGACATTACGGGCTCTTCGAGGCGCATTTTACGGATTTCTTCGGGCTTCATGGGGATAGGTCTACCTTGAGGGCCGCAGAAACCAGTTACGCCGCGCGTGCTCGTAACGTAATACCAAATTTGGTTGGTGTAGATCATCTTGATAAAGACGTAGCAAGGCATAAGTTTTCTTTCGACCACTTTCAACTTGCCGTTCTTTTCTTCAACGACCTGCTCCATAGGGATTTTCAAATCAACGATGTAATCGCCCAAATTGTTGTTTTCAATCAATTTTTCCAAGCTGTCCTTGACCATTGCTTCATAACCGGAATAGGTATGAAGAATGTACCACTTGGGTTGTTCGTTCATCGGCATATAGAAATCCTCCGATTACGAAATAACGCCAAGCAACCAGCCAAGCAAAGCGTCAACGCCCGTGACAATGCCAAGGAACGCGGTGACGATGACGAGAACAACGCCCGTTGTTTTAAGAACGGTGGTGAATTTAGGCCAAGTAACCTTCTTCAATTCCGAGAAAGTTTCCTTGAACTTCGCGCCCACGCGTTTGAACCAATTCGGTTTTTTATTCTTCGTTTTAGTTGCGTTTGCCATTTGTTACCTCAATATGCGCGGCGTCAAATTACGCCACGCTTCATGGATTATTTAGATTCTTTGTGTTCGGTGTGCTTCTTGCAGAAAGGGCAGTATTTGGAAAGAACCAATCTATCGGGATCGTTCTTCTTGTTCTTAATACTGTCGTAGTTTCTATGCTTGCATTCCGTACATTCAAACGTAATTTTCGCTCTAGCGGTTTTAACTGCCATAATAAAAACTCCATACAAAAAATTACACCCCTTGTCGGGTGCGTAAAATTAGTTTAACACACTTTCAAGGGGTTGTCAATCTTTTTTGAAAGCTTTTTGTATTTTTTTTGCGTTTTTGCAAAATAATTTTTCAAGCCTTTCATTTTGTTAGATTTCTTCGGCGTTTACACGGATTTTTTTGCCGCCGGACAGGTTAAAAACAAAGGAATCCTCCCCTTCTTCCGTGATAAAACCGACGATTTCTTCTCGTAAATACTCTTTAATTTTTGCAATCAGTTCTTGAGAAATAGGCGCTTGTTTTTCGTTCGTTGCTTTCATAATTTTTCTCCTTGACACGTATTTTCTTTATGGTTATATTATACCACGAAAATACGCCTTTTTCAAGGGAAATTCGAGCTTTTTCTCTGTCTGTTTTTGTCGAAAAATGTCTTTGTTTGTTTTATGCTGTCGAACGGACTAAATCAAACTGTATTCTTCCGCAAGCGCTTTGAAAAGAGGCAACGCGCGCTCAATACGTTCCGTTTGCACGCAGTATGCAATGCGCACCCATCCGGGATAGCCGAAATCCGCACCGTTTACGAGCAACAATTCGTGCTTTTTCGCACGCTCGCAAAACGCCGCCGCATCCGCTTCCGCCGCCTTGACGAACAAATAAAACGCACCGTCGGGATAAATGCAGGTAAAGCCGTAATCGGTCAAGGCGTTATACAATAAATCGCGATTGCGTTTGTATACGGACAAATCCGCCGTCAAACCGTCGCATTCCGCCGCCACTCTTTGGAAAAGCGCGGGCGCGCAAACAAACCCAAGCATACGCCCTGCTCCACATACGGAAAAATACACCGCTTTTGCGTCCGTCGCTTCGGGGTTGACTGCAATGTAGCCGATACGCTCCCCAGGCATGGACAAGGATTTGGAATAGGAATAGCAAACGATAGAGTTTGCGTAATATTTCATGACGGACGGCACTACCGTGTCCTTATCGTAGACGAGTTCTCTATACGGTTCGTCGGAAATCAAATAGATAGGCGCGCCGTATTCCTCCGATTTTTGCTGCAAAATTTCCGCAAGCCGCGCAATCGTTACGCCGTCGTATACCACCCCCGACGGATTATTCGGGGAGTTGATAATGATCCCCTTCACGTGGGGATTGAGCGCCTTTTCAAGCGCGTCAAAATCGGGCAGCATCGTGCTTTCATCGGACGGCAACACGGTAAATTTCGAGCCCGTACCCGTCACAAACACGCGGTATTCGGGGAAGAAAGGCGCAAACACGATAAACTCATCCCCTTCGCACGCAAGCGCGTGGAGCGTGATCGTAAGCGACGCCGCCGCGCCGCAGGTCATATACAAATCATCCCCCGAAAGCTTTACGTCGAAGCGTTCGGAATACTTTCTCGCGATTTCATCGCGTACCTGCTTATCCCCTTGCGCGGACGTATAGCCGTGCAGCTCGACGGACGGCATTTCTTTCACGATCCGTTCGATGGCGGCGTTGACTTCGTCGGGCGCAGGCACGGACGGATTCCCGATGGAAAAGTCAAAGACGTTTTCCGCACCGATTTCCGCGCTGCGTTTTTTTGCGTATTCGAAGATTTCGCGAATGGTCGAGCGTTTGCTGCCAAGCGCGTACGTTTTCTGATTATACATAAGGCGTTTTCCCTTTCATTATTATATAATTATATATATTATAGCACCGAAAAAATACTTTGTCAACGCAAAACGAGATTCTTCCCATTCTTGTAAGACAAAAACGGCTTGCCCGTTAGGACAAGCCGTTTTCTTTTTACTTATGCGACTGGCTTTGCTTCAAATCCAAAATTGATTGACCCGAAATGGTAGTTCCCATCTTTATCGGATGCCGACGGATCCAACTCAATAGAAACGCCGCCCCCTCTTGTAATATCCTCTAAATACACCGTAATTTTATGTTCCGTCACTTGATTGGTTATCTTATTGCCCAATTGATCATACACAGGAAGCCTCGTCAACTCACCATCAATTAACTCTTCTTGATATACGTTATATTTAATCTTATTATTATCTCCCGCAGGGGTATGAAAATCAAAGGTCATGCTCGTAACGCCGAACGCCCTTAAATCCTCAAAAAATGCCTTGGAAAGAATGATCGTCCTGTTCTTATTAGGATCTTTCGTTGCGTGCAAACTAATCCCAATTTGCTGTTTCGTGTTTTCATCTATTACCTTGTCCGCTTCCCAAACGCCACCGTCCGCCGTCATTTTTACACCAAAATTATGGCTTGCATTGTCAGGATTTAAGAAGTTTGCTACAAGCGCCGCCAAAGTATCCGCTTTATGCTCTTCGGAAATTGTCTTCGAGTTTTCATAATACAAATCCAACGTTTGCATACCTGCCGCATATACGCGCCCACTTTCCGTCGGCTTCGACTCGTCTATATCAAAAACAAAATTGAGCCCTTCAAGCGCAGGAATCCCCGCAGGCTTTTCGATGGGAAGTGCCGTGACTTGCGAATTAAGCGGCGCATAGTGCTCGGTTCTTTCCGTGTGCACTACTACGTGCGTGCCGTCGCCATTATGATCTATATAATGGTGATTTACGTAATAACGATATTGATAGTTCTTGAAACGATCGGTTTGAGAAAAAGGCACAATATAATTTTCTTGCAAAAAGCTTGCATGCTCCGATTCTTCTTCCTGCGCACGCTGTGCAACGTAATAAATACACCGAGTATTGTTCGCAATATTCCCCTCGTAATAGGGCGCAAAATGATACGAGTACGTCAACTCCCCGCTTTCATTTGTTTGCGGAATTGCGACGTATACCCGACCGATAAACGAACGAGTGAAATTATTTAATAAAATGTTAACCAGCGAACCGCAAATTTCAATATTTTCATCTTTGTCAATATTTTCACAAGCCGCACTCGAAACGTGGAGCATAGAAATCTTACTGCCATCTCCATTCGTTTCATTGCTGAAATAAAAGGACGGATTTGCGCCAAATACGGTTTCCTCATTAATCTCCACCGACTTAAGCAAGTCCTTGGCAACAATCACCACCCCGAACCGCGCGCCTGCATTTTTCAACGCATCGTATTCACTCGCACTAATTTCCGCACTAAAACGCAAGCCGTTGCTCTCTACGGCTTCGCCTTGATCGTTCGTCAAAGTCTTAATTCGTACAGCCGCACCGTTTTCCATAGAAAAACTATCAAACGTCAGCGCCGTTTCGGCTTTGACAGATTGTGGGTTCAGCTTCCCTAACGCTATTATGGACAGGGAACAAACCAAAACCGCAAAAATACCTTTAAGTAATTTTTTCAAGTTCATAAAATCCTCTCCTCCACTAAAAACGTCCCGTAGGCTGCGCATCTTCGTCTTCCCAATCCCCATTATTATCTCCAACGTAAGAGGTGCGAATGATGTCCTCTTGGGGAAGAACGAACAACCAAATTTCCATCGTCTCGTATTCTTTTTTTCTTTTATTTTCTTGCACTTTGCCTTCTCCAAACTTTGTTTGACTTTTTATACTCAACATTTTTATAGATTATATTATAATACATTTTTTGGTTTTGTCAACTACTTTATAATATTGTTGAATACTTTACATAAAAATATCTAC
This sequence comes from Clostridiales bacterium, assembly GCA_015071005.1. Classification (GTDB taxonomy): domain Bacteria; phylum Bacillota; class Clostridia; order Christensenellales; family Borkfalkiaceae; genus Scatosoma. The sequence goes on from SVIG01000005.1 coordinate 99,545, forward strand.
AAAAATACACAAAAACGGCTTGCCCGTTAGGACAAGCCGTTTTCTTTTTTAGTTAGCCTTGCAAATTAGTTGCGAGGGTTTTTAATGTTCGCTTGCGCAGCTGCCAATCTTGCGATGGGAACGCGGTAAGGCGAGCAGGAAACGTAGGAAAGACCGATTTCGTGGCAGAATTCGATGGACGAAGGATCGCCTCCGTGTTCGCCGCAGATACCAAGGTGCATGTTGGGACGAACTGCTTTACCGCCGTCAACTGCCATCTTCATGAGCTTACCAACACCCGTCGTATCCAATCTTGCGAAAGGATCGGATTCGTAAATCTTGTTTGCATAGTATGCGGGCAAGAATTTACCAGCGTCGTCACGCGAGAAACCGAATGCCATTTGCGTAAGGTCGTTCGTACCGAAGCAGAAGAATTCCGCTTCTTTTGCGATGTCTTCCGCCGTCAAGCATGCTCTAGGGATTTCGATCATCGTACCAACTTCGTAGTTGAGCTTGATACCGCTTGCTGCGATAACTTCTTCCGCCGTCTTAACAACGATGTCCTTAACGAACTTGAATTCCTTCGTTTCGCCCGTAAGAGGGATCATGATTTCGGGAACAAGGTTCCAATCAGGATGCTTCTTCAATACGCTGATAGCCGCTTTGATAACCGCCTTCGTTTGCATTACTGCAATTTCGGGATAGGTTACGGTAAGACGGCAACCACGGTGACCCATCATGGGGTTGAATTCGTGGAGACCTTGAATGATGTCCTTAATTTGAGCAACCGTCTTATTTTGTGCGTTTGCAAGCTGTTCGATTTCGTATTCGCTCGTAGGCACGAATTCGTGAAGAGGAGGATCGAGGAAACGGATGGTTACAGGGTAACCGCCAAGCGCTTCGAACAAACCTTCGAAGTCAGCTTGTTGCATAGGTTCGATCTTCGCAAGCGCTGCTTCTCTTTCTTCAACGGTGTCGGAGCAGATCATTTCACGGAACGCGCCGATTCTCGAAGGATCGAAGAACATGTGTTCCGTACGGCAAAGGCCGATACCTTGCGCGCCGAATGCAACTGCTTGTTTCGCGTCAGCGGGGCTGTCCGCGTTCGTTCTAATACCAAGCGCTTTGAACTTGTCAGCAAGTTCCATAATTCTGCCGAAGTAACCGGAGTTAGGATCAGCAGGAACGGTCTTAATCAAGCCGTCGTAGATATTACCCGTCGAACCGTCAAGGGAAAGTTCGTCGCCTTCGCGGAAGATCTTGCCAGCGAGTTCGAAGTATTTTTCTTCTTCGTGCATCTTGATATCGCCGCAACCGGATACACAGCACGTACCCATACCACGAGCAACAACCGCTGCGTGAGAGGTCATACCGCCACGAACGGTCAAGATACCCTTCGCATATTTCATACCTTCGATATCTTCGGGAGACGTTTCAAGACGAACAAGAATTACGTTTTCGCCCTTCTTGCCTTCGATAACAGCGTCTTCAGCCGTGAATACGATCTTACCAGCCGCTGCACCGGGGGAAGCTGCAAGACCTTTACCAACAACGTTGTTCTTGTTTGCTTCTTTGAGCGCTTTCGCGTCGAATTGAGGGTGAAGGAGCATGTCAAGGCTCTTCGCGTCGATTTGCATTACTGCTTCTTGTTCGGTGATCATACCTTCGTCGATCAAGTCGCAAGCGATCTTGATAGCAGCCGCAGCCGTTCTCTTACCGTTACGGGTTTGAAGCATGTAAAGCTTTCTATCTTGGATCGTGAATTCCATATCTTGCATATCACGGTAGTGATTTTCAAGAATGTTGCAAACTTTAAGGAATTGTTCGTAAACTTCGGGGAATACTTCCTTCATTTGTGCGATGGGCATCGGGGTACGAACACCTGCAACAACGTCTTCGCCTTGCGCGTTGGTCAAGAATTCACCCATAAGACCCTTTTCACCCGTAGCAGGGTCACGCGTGAACGCAACGCCCGTACCGGACGTTTCACCCATGTTACCGAACGCCATCATTTGTACGTTTACCGCAGTACCCCAGCTGTAAGGGATATCGTGGTCCATACGGTAGATGTTCGCACGGGGGTTGTCCCACGAACGGAATACTGCCTTAACTGCTTCGAAGAGCTGTTCTTTCGGATCGGAAGGGAAGTCCTTGCCGAGTTGCTTTTTGTATTCTGCCTTGAACTGATTAGCGAGTTCTTTCAAATCTTCCGCCGTAAGTTCAACGTCTTGCGTAACGCCCTTCTTTTCCTTCATTTCGTCGATGAGCTTTTCGAAGTACTTCTTACCAACTTCCATTACAACGTCCGAGAACATTTGAATGAAACGACGGTAGCAGTCCCAAGCCCAACGGGGGTTACCGGATTTTGCAGCAATCGTGTTTACTACTTCTTCGTTAAGACCAAGGTTCAAAATGGTGTCCATCATGCCGGGCATGGATGCACGCGCACCCGAACGAACGGATACGAGCAAGGGGTTTTCCTTGTCGCCGAACTTCATACCGCAGATGTTTTCCATCTTTTCGATGTATTCCATGATTTCTGCTTGGATTTCATCGTTGATCTTTCTGCCGTCTTCATAGTATTGGGTGCAAGCTTCCGTAGAGATCGTGAAGCCTTGAGGTACGGGAAGACCGATGTTCGTCATTTCCGCAAGGTTTGCGCCCTTACCGCCGAGGATTTCACGCATTTTCGCGTTGCCTTCGGTGAAGAGATAGCAATACTTTTTAGCCATAATTTTTATTTCCTCCAAATTGATTTTTTCCTGTTTTTGCTTTGGTATTCGCTTTGAAACAGCGTTTTTTTCTTCTTGTTTTAACAAGAAAAACACGCTTGTCCCGCGGCTCACCATTCTATATTGTAATACAAAACAAATAAAATATCAAGCAAAAGTGCGTAAAAAATGATTTTTTTTTGAAAAAGGTAAAAAAAGCTCCCTACAAGGGAGCGCGTGGGGTTTATTCCTTGGAATACTTGACTTTTTTGAGCGGCTTGTGTATAATCTTCTTACTATCAAAATAATGGAGTGTATTATGAGTGAGCTTAATCTTTTTGAGGCATATTATAAAAAATGGACAAAAATAGAAGCTAAATTAAACAAGAAAATAGAAGCCAACCCGAAAAAAGGTAATAAAAAGTTAGCAGTTAAATGCCAAGAATTGATAGATAAAATGAAGGAATCCGCAGAGCCCGAAATTCAAAAATTCGAGACAAAACCGCAAATACAAGAAATTATTAAATTTCTTGTCGACAGATTTTCTTTTCTTATTCGCCGTGCCGACCGTGCAAACAAATATCCTTCTATTTGCGTAACCTTTGATTTTATGGTGGAATGCAATCAAATTTATTATCTTGAAGAATATTCCCACTATGGAGATAGAGCATGGCAAAGAATTTGCTTTAATTTCAACGACCATCGCATGGAAGACCTTTCTGAAAAGCAGGTTTTTATTGTTGCACAAACGCTTTTGCGAACGATAGAAAAAGAATTAAAAAAACAAATTCCCAAAGACAGCAGTGGTACAGAATATAGAATAATCACCAATTTTAGAGAAAAATTGTGCAATTACGTCGAAGATTTTTCAAACTATAACTCGCACAGCCGTTATTATTTTATCAACTCCACTATGGTATATACTGCAAAAAACGGCTATTACGAAGAAAAATCCACTTGGTAAGCATGCTAATATGAAAATCGGTGAAAAGATCAAAGAATTGAGAACTGAAAAAGCCTTATCGCAAGCAGAGCTTGGGAAGGCGATAGGCGTTAGCCAAAAGGCGATTGATTATTGGGAACGTTCCGTGAACGAGCCGAAGATTGGCTACGTTATGACGCTGGTTGAATTTTTCCAAATTTCCTATGACGAATTCTTTGCCGATATTGAAAAGCCCATAATTGAAAAAAATTAAAGCTCTCGTTTTTACGAGAGCTTTTTAAGTCTTAAAATTACGCTTGCTTTTCTTCAATTCCTTCATTTTTCTCCTTTTCTAATCTTTCAATTTCTCTTTTTAGCTTTTTTAATCGTGAATCAGGCGTTATCAAAGAAATAAGTAATATCAATCCCGCCAAGAAACAAAAACTAACAGCCATTATTTTTTCGTTTTTATCAAATCCTAAATTTAACCCTATAATTCCCATAATAAAGAAAAAACACGTAATAATTACCGAAAGCCACGCACGGAAAATAAGATAATTATATTGTTCTTTTAATAAATCAAGGGGATCGTGCTCCTTAATTTTTTTACCCATAAATACTCCTTATGCTTTCTTTTGTATAAATACTGACGATTGATATTTTTTGTGCCCCGAGACGATTTTAATCATAGCATACTATCCTTTATTTGTCAATATTTGCCAACTATATTTTTTCATCGAAATAAAGAAACTCCTGTCGAAAAGACAGGAGTTTTCTTCTTTTTAGACCGCTTGGGCGGTTATATGATTGTGAATTAACGGCTATTACCGTTGTGAATTGGTTTCGCCGTGAATTGCATTACAACGTAATGCGTTGTGGAATTATTTATAATTTTTCCATAACGAATTGCTTTTTACAAAAGCAATTCAATTCACGCGCCGATAGGCGCAATTCACGCCGACTTTGTCGGCAATTCACGTTTTCGTTAGAAAACAATTCACTTGCAAAGCAAAGCGTTGTCTTACAGCATATTGAAAAATGCTTTCGTGCCCGAAAGGAGTTTTTCGTCCAGCTTCCAGTTCCCGTTTTCGTAAACCAAACCGAACCTACATTCCTTCGCCGCTTCGTATAAATCCGAGCCGTCGTAGCCGACAATCTTATCCGACATCGTTTCCAAAATCTTCTTCGCTTCGGGTGTAAACCGCGACGCCGTGACAAAAATTCCCCGACAATGCTGTTTTCCGTCCCTTGCTTGTCTGCACGCACACGCGCCGATAAATTGTTGTAAAAGGGTTTCGCCGACAACCCAATTTTCCTCTTTCCCCTTTTCGGGATCCCAATTTTTCGACTGCACGTAAATCGTTTCTCTAAAACCGAATTTATCCGTCAATTCGATTTCGCCGTCGATACCGCCGTCATGCTCGCCGCCGTTAATTTTCATTCCTTCCAAACGTCTGCCGTTTTTCATGGAATAGCGTTCGAGCAGGTACACCGAATAATACTCGAAATAATCCCCGCCGAGCGCGCGAATCCGCTTTAAGAAATTCTCTTTGAGCTTTTCGTCCGCGGTAAGCGGTTTTTGCGGCAATTTTCGAACGGTCGGCTTGACGATTTTAATCACTACGTCCGAATTTTTTTGCACCTTGAATTTTTCCGCTTTCACGGGTGCTTTTTTGGCTTCCGTCGGCTTTTCTTCCGTGGGTTTCGGCTCTTCCTTTTGCACCGCTTGGGGAGTAGGAGCAGGTTTTTCCTGCGGCTTTGCCTTGCCGCCAAGCAAAAAGCTCATATCCACGAGCGCAGGCTTGACAAGCTCCGCTTTTTCCTTTACCGCAGGCAGATTTTCCACAATAGGCTTTTCTTCCGCTTGCTCTTTTTTAGGCTGTTCGACTGCCTTTTCTTCGACTGCTTTTTCCGTTTTCGCAGGCGTTTCTACCGTCGGTTCTGCCTTGACTTCTTCCTGTGCTGCTTTGGGCTTTCTGCCGCGTTTTTTGGGCGCGGTTTCTTCCAATTTTTCCGCTTTTTCTTCTACGATAATAGCTTCTTCTTGCTTTGTTTTTTTCGTCGTCTTTTTTGCAGGTTTTTCGTCGGCTTTTTCTTCCGCTTTTGCCGTTTCTTCCGTCGATTTGGTAGATTTTTTCGTTGCCTTTTTTACGGGCTTTTCTTCCGTTTGTTCGTCCTTTTCTATCGTGGCTTTTGTAGCCGTCTTTTTCACGGGTTTTTCTGCTTTTGAGGCAGGTTTTTCTTCTACAACGGGCATCATAATACGCGCTTTCAACGCGTACATGCCCCCATCGTACATAATTTCACTGCTCTTTTGCATCGCGTCGAGCACCGAGCCGATTCTCCCCTTTACGTCGTTGGCGTTTTCGTTGTCCGCTCCGACGTACCGAGCGGAAAAAATCTTCGCTGCGCTCTCGATGAGTTCGTTGTGTTTATGCGGTTTGACCGCCAAAAGTTCCTTGATAACGTTTTTTGCCGCGTCCGTTCTTTGGGCGCGCGTAAGAGTCTTTAACTCTTGCGTTTCTTCTTTTTTCTTTCTTGCCATTTTGGTTTCCTTTTTCGTTTTTTTCGTTATCGCCTGAAACCAAATGGAGCAGGCGATTAACCTTCTTCGTATAAACGAAGAAACTCGCCGAGGTTTTTATACTCCTCCTCGGTCTTGTCCACGAGAAACGCTTTCAAAAGGCGTAAGGCGCGTTTTTTGCCGCCTGAAAGTTTTTCTTCATCGTAAGTGAGCCCTGCGCATTTGCGCAAGGTGTGATAAGTAGATAAGCTTGCCCGTTCACCGCGTACGCAACGGTCGAACGTGGAAAACCGTCCGTCCGAGAAATCGAACCATACTTTGTCGCCGATATCCCCGCCGCATTCTTCCAAAAAGGATAAATCAAGGGGATAGCCGCTTTCACGCAAGGCAATGATGAGAAAGGAAACGAGCGCTTCCGCCGGATCGTCCTCACTCAACGAAAGGGCTTTCAGGCACTCGATAAGTCCGATAAAAAGCCCCTCGTAATGCTCGTTTTCCGTGAGTACTACTCGGCATACTTCCGTCGCCGCGCAAGCGGCGTAAAACCGCTCGATATCGTAGCGCAAGGAAAAGAAGCTTTCGTGCAAGTACGCGCCCGTGACCGTGTACCTGCCCCCCTTCTCCGCCAAAACGTACTCGGAAAAACAAAAGGGTTGGGCGGCAAACGCGAGCTTTGCCGTCGGCTTTTTCACACCCTTTGCCCCTGCCGTGATTTTGCCCAAGGACGGGGAAAAAAGCGTAAGGATTTTGTCGTTATCTTTATAATCGACCGTTTGTAAAACGATGGCGTCCGTTTTGATTTCCATACTTTTTTCCCTTTGCTTGTGTTTTTTGACCGTTTACTTTTTTCTTGTTAAATCGTAATAGAGCATATAATAGCTGATGCTGCCCGTTTTTTCAAAGAGCTCCCAAGCCATTTTCGCAGCGCCGTTTTCATCCCGTCTATCTCGCATATACTCTCTCCCCCCATTCACAGTTTGCGTGGGGAAAAAGGGTTTTATGCAAAGCATAAAAAAGTGAATTGAACGCTTTGCGTTCGTGAATTGCGTTGCTCTGCGCCGCGTGAATTGACGGCTACCGCCGTCGCGAATTGCAAGGCTATGCCTTGCGTTGTGGATTTATTTATATATTTTTCCATAACGAATTGCTTTTCAAGAAAGCAATTCAATTCACGAGAGCCAACGGCTATCAATTCATGCCGACTTTGTCGGCAATTCACGTTTTTCGTCAGAAAACAATTCACTCGTAAAACGGTAACTCACCGCTTATACGTCTTTTATATCTTCGTAGCCGTATTCACGGAGCAGATTAGGCCTATCGCGCCAATCTTCCTTGACCTTTACGTACGTAGTCAGGAAAACCTTTCCGCCTAAAAACTTCTCCATGTCTTGCCGAGCAAAGGAAGATACTTCCTTAATCGCCTTGCCCTGCTTACCGATTAAAATTGCCTTATGGTTCGCTCGTTCGCAAACGATATCGAGATTCACCTCGTACACGCCCTTGTCATTTCTCGTAAACTCGTTGATGACAATGGCAATACCGTGGGGTATTTCTTTATCGAATTTAAGCAAGATTTTCTCGCGCATGATTTCCGAAATCATGAAACGCTCGCTCTTATCCGAAACGATATCCTCTTCGAAAACTTTCTCCCCTTCGGGCATTTGTTTCACAAGGAATTCTTTGAGATGTTTTACGTTCTTTCCCTTTCTTGCGGAAACGGGGAAGACGTCGATATCGAGTTCCGCGTCCGAAAACTTCGCCATATCCAAAGGAATATTTTCCTTAGGCATAATGTCGATTTTCGTGTACGCGACCGCCATCGGGATATTCATCGCCTTATACTTGCGGATCAGCTCGAAATCCTCTTCCGCAATCCCGTCGTGTCCGTCTAAGACGTACAAGATAAAATCCACCGAGCGCGCGCTGGTTTCCGTCGTGCGCATCATCATGTCCGTCAAGGCGTTTCTCGCCTTGTAAATCCCAGGCGTATCCACGAAAACGATTTGATAATCCTCGTCCGTGAGTACCCCCAAAATCCGATCGCGCGTGGTTTGGGGTTTAGGCGAAACGATCGAAACCTTTTCCCCTACCAAAACGTTGATGAGCGTGCTTTTGCCCGCGTTCGCTCTGCCGATTACTGCTACGTATCCACTTCTCATAGTGACTCCTTGTTTTTACCTTTCGTTAACGTACGATGCCAAGCTTCCCCAGCACGTACTCTTCCTTTTCGCGCATTTTCGCGCGGTCTTCGTCCTGAATATGATCGTATCCAAGACAATGCATAACGCCGTGCACAATTAAATAGTGCAATTCTCTCTCGTAAGAATGTCCGTATTCTTCCGCTTGCTCTCTCGCTCTATCCGCGCAGATCGCAATCGAGCCGATCAAAAGACGGCCTTCTTCGTCTATTTCAAACGGGTGCTCCGCCCCTTTTAACGCTACGCCTTGAATTCCGTCCATCGTCGGATAACTCAATACGTCGGTGACTTTATCGATATTCCGCGTTTCGCGATTCAAGCGGCGGATTTCTTCTCCGTCTACAAAAATCAATTCTACGGACAAATCCACGTCCGCTTCCACAAACCCATTCAAAGCGCCTTCTAACGCCGCTTTGTTTTCGGGCGCAAACTCCTCGTCCTCGCAATAGATGAAAAAACTCATTCGTTTTCCCCCGTCGTCTTACCGCTTTCCGTGCGTTTGTATTTCAAATTCGGGTACTTGATGCGGTGATGGTTTACACCCGTCAATGCGTGTACGAGCGCCAAACGAATCTTTGTCAAATCCGCAAGCGTGACGTCGCATTCGGAGAATTGTTCCAAATCCATACGTTCTTCAATGACCGCACGAATACACTTTTCCGCCGCCTCGGGCGTATGCGCTTTCGCCGCGCGTACCACCGCTTCGGACGAATCCGCAATCATGACGATTGCCGCAATCTTCGTTTGCGGTTTAGGGCCGAGATAGGAAAAGTCCTCAATGTTCAGCTCGCCGTCCGTCATTTTCAAAGCCTTGGCATAGAAATAACGAATGGGCATCGTGCCGTGGTGCTGCACCGCTACGTCCGCCAAGAAATCGGGCAAATGATGATTGCGAATTAACGCGTACCCGTCGTTTGCGTGCGAACGGATAATATCCGCCGAAAGCTCGGGGGAAAGCTCGTCGTGCAAGTTGTAATCCCCTTGGTTTTCCGTGAAATGCTCGGGGTTGTGCAATTTCCCGACGTCGTGATAAAGCGCTGCCGCGCGTGCATAATCTACGTTTTCGCCGATTGCCGCTGCGCAAGCTTCCGCAAGCTGCGCTACCATCATCGAATGGTTGTACGTTCCGGGCGCTTCCATTTGCAATTTTTTCAAAATCTTCGCGTCCGAGCTTGTCAATTCACGCAAACGATACACCGTCAAGCAGTTGAAAACCCATTCAAAGAGGGGCAGAATCGTCAAGAACAAAATCGTCGACGCAACGCCGCCGAATAAGCCGTAGCCCATACGCGTCACTACCCTTTGCATATCGGAAAGCTCCGTCACCGTGTTCACGTCAACAAAGTTCGATACTTCCAAAAGGAAGATGATAACGTCGATAGGGATAACGATAAAAATACCGATAAGCACCACCGTGAAACGAGTTTTTGCCTTTCCGCAGAAGAAAATCGCGAGCATCCCTGCCGAGAAGGAAATAATCAAGGAAGAGTAGTACTCGTTTTGCGTTAAGGCGTTTCCAGGCGAGAAGGTGTCGATAATAAACACGAGCAACGCGCTGACAATGTTCATAAAAATTGCTTCTCTGCGCCCGATCAAAACGTAGATCATAAGCGCAACGAACGCCACGGGGCGCGCGTAGATATCAATCTTTTCGCCGATAAACCAAGACATGATAAAGTACACGTCGAGCACCGCGAAAATCAAGGTGATGTTTCGCATACTCGAAAGCATCGTCTTATTCTCGAAGTAGAAATAAAAATACATAATCGCAATAAGCAAGAAAATACTAAACAACGCGTACAAGTAGTTCGCACCGTTCACCCGTAAGTGGTCGCTGAAATTTTTAATCTCCATCCCCACGACCAAAAACATTGCTATCGCGACAAAAATGACGAAATGCACGAAGAACAACAACGCGCTTTTCAACGTGTCGCTTTTCGTAAATTCTTTGCCGAATTCTCTTACAGCCATCTTTCGTTACTCTCCTTCCACGGTTTCCCCATCCTTCTTTTTCGGGGTTTTCCGCGTCTTTTCCAAAGCGGACTTGTCCGCTTTTTCCGCGTCCTTTTCGTACGCGCGTATGATTCGCATTACCAACGGATGTCTTACGACGTCTTTTGCCGTCAGTCTGCATACCGCAATCCCGTCCACGCCGTCCAAAATGTCCGTCGCGTGTACAAGACCGCTGTCCTTTCCGTCCAAGTCAATTTGCGTGACGTCGCCTGTGACGACCGTCTTACTTCCTTCGCCCATACGGGTTAAGAACATTTTCATTTGCTCTTTCGTCGTGTTTTGCGCTTCGTCGAGAATGATGAACGCATTCGACAGCGTTCTACCGCGCATATACGCGAGCGGCGCGACTTCGATTGCGCCCCTTTCCATGAGCTTTCCGTACGTTTCCAAGCCGAGCATTTCTTGCAACGCGTCATATAGCGGCCGCAAGTACGGATCTACCTTTTCGTGTAAATCCCCAGGCAGGAAGCCGAGCTTTTCCCCTGCTTCCACGGCAGGACGGGTGAGAATGATTTTTTCCACCTGCTTGCTCTTAAACGCCGATACCGCCATACAAACCGCTAAATAGGTCTTTCCCGTACCGGCAGGTCCGACGCCAAACACGACCGTATTTTTCTTAATCGCGTCGACGTAAGTCTTTTGACCAACCGTCTTACACTTGATTTGTTTGCCGCGCGCCGTGATCGCAATTACGCCGCTTTCAAGCGTAGAAATTTCGCCCGATCTGCCTTCCTTGGCAAGCTCGATACAGTACGCCATTTTCGTTTTGTCAATGCTCTCGCTGCCAGCAATTTTCACCAAGGAAGAAAGGACTTCCGCGCCGATTCTTACCTCGTCCACGTCCCCTTCCAAGTGAATCTTCACGCCGTCTACGTACGCGACGATTCCAAGCTCCCTCGAAAGGAAATTTAAGTTTTCGTCAAACGTACCCAAAATCCGTGCGAGTCTGTCTACCGAACCCGTATCAACGGTACGTTTGATCCTTTCGATTTTTTCCATATCTACTCCTTTTCTTTTACGACTGTGTCACGGAAAACGGCTGATTAGTGATTTATCACGATTTAGGGAGAAAAACACAAGAAAGACAAGCATTATGTAAAGGCGCATACCCTCTGCGGTCTGTAACCGCGCATAATGCGATGAATTTCACAGCGTTTTTCCACTAAAAATCAACCGGATGATGTGACAGAGCCTCTTCTAAAAATTCATGCTTTGCGTTGCCGTATAAACAAGTTTTACGTGAAACGCGCCGTCCAATTCTTCAATGATTTTCTCGGTGATTTCCGCATTGACGCCGATTTCAAGATAAGCCTTTGCAAACGCTTCTTCCGCCGTTTCCGCGCTTACGTCGCTCTCCCATACGCACGAGAAACGTGCGCGCGCGATGATTTCAACGCGTACCTGCCCCCCGCCTTCAAGAGAAAAACAGTCGTCTACAATCGCTTGACCTTGCTCCACCTTATCCCCGACTTTGACCAGCGGCGTGCCGCGTAATGCCGTCAAGGCAATCACTTCCCCCGTATAATTTGATTGCATCTTCCCCGTTTGCGCGTACTCGCTCGCAAACGGGCTTAAACGGGTTTCTACAATCAACCTCGTACCCGATTTTTTGATGGAACAATACTCCACCCCATCAAGCGCGAGAATTTGTGAACAAATCCAATCTTCCTTTCCCGACACGTAGGGTGCAAAGGTTTTAACGCCTGCTTTATCGAGCGCGATGCGCGTTTCACGCGCATAGATGTCCGTTCCCACGTATTCCACCTTGAAAACAAATCGATCGGCGTAAAGGGTGATTGCTACGAATAACAACGCGCCTAACAAAAGTCCCACACGAGAAAAGAGTTTTTCTATCCGTCCAAGCACTCCCACGCCGCCGCAATCGGTGACTTTATAGGGCGAAAACTCGCTGTTTGGAAACACCGAAAGCACCTTTTCTAAATCCCTTTGCTTCACGCGCAAGGATAGGTGGGTTTTGTCGGTTTTTCGAATGGAATAAAGAGGGATTTTTGCTCGTTTTAGACGCAACAACGCACGCTCAGGCATAATCCCTTCGATTGTTAGTTTGCGGTAAGCATTCCCAAAAAGGCTCATGGTTCACCGCCCTTGGAAAGCACTTCCATCACGGTGATTTTACCGCTGATTTCCATATCCCCGTCGCAGTATTTTTTGATGGAAAGACGTTCTCCGCGCACTGCTACGCGCTCGCGCGCAAAACACAGAATCATCGCGTCCGAGGTGAAATCTTCCACCGCCTTCACGCCTTCAAAATAACCGCCGCCGCTTGGCACAATAATACACCGATCCCCCGCAACTCCGTCCGCGTTTTTGAAAATTTCTTCGTATAACCGCATACCTCACCCCACTTTTCATAGTATATGAGTATGCGAAAAAAGATATGACTTTTTGAAAAACGTATAAGACAGGTACGCGTTGAATTAGCCGAGAATGGATAATAACTCTTCCTTACTCTTCTGCGGATCGTCCGTTTTGCAAACGATTGTCAAAACGTCGCCGCCGCGCAAAATGGTTTCACCGTCGGGAAGGATGGTTTCTTCGCCGCGTGCAATACTCGTCACTCTCGCACCCTGCGGCCACAATACGTTACGCACTTGGCGTTTATCCGCTAACGCGCCCTTGACAAGCGTAATGGTGAATATTTCTCTCACCGCGCGTTCGTGGACACCCGTTTCGTGTTCGTACTGTTCGAGCAGTTCTTCATAGATACCGTCCGTTCTCGACATTTCGCCGATAATATAGCTAATTGAAACGGCGATGATTACAGGGAGTAAATGCGCAAAGCTGCCTGTGAACTCGCAAATCATTACGATGGACGTGATGGGCGCTTTTACCACCGCCGTAAAGAACGACGCCATACAAATCATCACCATCAAATCCCAATGCACGCCGTCCATACCCCATTCGAGCCATACTTTATTGAGCAAACCGCCCAAGCACGCGCCGATGGCGATAATCGGAATAAAGATACCGCAAGGAATCCCCGAACCAACGTTGACCGACGTGATAAAGAATTTCAAAAGCAAAACGGTAATCACTACGCTCACCGCCATTTTTACGGGCGTCGTACCGCCGTTCGAGCCAAGATCTTCAATCAAATCGTGTCCGCCGCCCATCGCGCCGACCGCGATCAAGGAAACGACACCGCCGCAAAGCACGGCGATCATCACGCGCAAACCGTGGGTGATTTTGTCGTTCTTTAAGCGGATTAGCTTGAAAAGCTTGCGCATACCAAAGCAAAGCTTATAGAAAAGTACGCCCAAGACGCCGCAAGCAATCCCTGCCAACACAACGTAGCCGTAGGAAGATAACGGTAAATCGGTAAAGACGTAGGAATGAAAAGCGTTTACAATTTCCATATCGAGAAGGTTGTAAATCACCGTTCTCGTCAGCATACCGACAATAACGGAGAACGCCGAGCAAATAAACACTTCGGGCGTAAGCCGTTTGTAGGCTTCTTCAAAGGCGAACGCAACCCCCGTCAAGGGCGCGCCGCCTGCTACGGCAAGACCGGTACAAGCCCCGCTCGCCGCTTGGTATTTACGAATCATTTGCTTGCGTTTCAAGCTCGCCGCCACACCGTCACCCATGCTTGCGCCGATGAGTACGGACGGTCCTTCCGCGCCGATGGAAAGACCCATAAAGATACTTAAAAGGCTCGCTGCAAACATCGCGGTCATATCCCGCCACCATTTCAAGGGTACGATACCGCGCGTCGCACCTTCCGCTTGCGGAATTCCACAGCCGCGGATTACGGAAGAAATATTCACCGCCACCCCGAGCAAGAACGCGCCTCCAAAGAGCGCCAAAAAGAGCAAGGGGATAAACGCGTGGTGATCGCGCACGTATGCGTACACGTCACGGGAAATTTCTTCCCCTTCGTGCGCTAAAATCGTAAAGGCGGTGACTACCGCACCGGCAAAAATACCCGTGATACAGCCGACGATGACAAGCTCAAGAAAGTTTCTATACACGTTTCCCTTTTTATTCGATTTTTGAGTTTCTTTTGTTTCCATAGCCTTTATCGCGTTTCCGTTTTTTTAACTAAACTGTCCTCTATGCAGCTCCGCATACGCGCCGTTTTTCGCCAAAAGCTCGCTATGCGTACCCTTTTCCACAACCTTACCTTTGTCCATAACCAAAATACAATCGGAGTGTACGATGGTGGAAAGTCTATGCGCGACCACAAAGGACGTCCTTCCTTCCATAAGCTTGGCAAACGCGTCGGAAATTTTCAATTCCGTGCGCGTATCGATGGATGAAGTCGCTTCGTCCAAAATCAGCATGGGCGGTTTTGTAAGCATAATACGCGTGATACAAAGGAGCTGTTTTTGCCCTTCCGAAAGCGCGCCGCCGTCCTTGATGACGGTGTCGTACCCCTTTTCCATGCGCTTGATAAAGCTGTGCGCGTGCGCCGCTTTCGCCGCCGCGATCATCTCCTCATCCGTCGCCGTTGGCTTGCCCATTTTTAAGTTCTCGCGTACCGTACCGTTTTTCAGCCACGTTTCTTGTAAAACCATACCGTAGCTTTCGCGAAGCGATTTCCGCGTGATACTACGAACGTCCTTCCCATCCACGCAAACCGCGCCGCCGTCTACGTCGTAAAAACGCATAAGAAGATTGATCAACGTCGTTTTACCGCTGCCTGTTCTACCGACGATCGCCACTCTTTGCCCAGGCGTAACCGTCAAGGAAAGGTCTTGAATCAACTCCTGTTCGTCCGTATAGGAAAAACAGACGTTTTCAAGCGCAACGTTCCCTGCCGCTTGCCCTAAATTTTCACTATTTTCATCGGAAATTTCTTCCGTTTCGTCAATCAATTCGAAAATTCTGCCTGCGCAGGTAAACGCGCCTTTAAGCTCGGTAATAACCCCCGAAATTTCGTTAAAGGGCTTGGTGTACTGATTCGCATACGAAAGAAATTTCGTCAGTCCGCCGACCGTAAACGCCCCCCTGCTCACGTCGAGCGCGCCCACAAGCGCGACCGCCGCGTAAATCAAGTTATTGATAAAGCGCGTAGACGGATTGGTGAGGGAAGAATAAAAAGTCGCGTTCATCGTCGCCTTTTCCAAGCGCGCGTTGATTTCGTTGAACTTTTCTTCGTTTTCTTCCTCGTGACCGAACGCCTTGGTTGTTTTTAAGCCGCCGACCGCCTCTTCCATAAACGCCGTTTGTTCGCCGCGCGTCGCAGTCTGTTCTTTGAAAAATTTATGGGTATGGGTTGCAACGAATCTCGCGACGAACAGCGAAATCGGGGACGCCAAAACGACGATTAAGCCGATTTTCCAGTTCGTCAAAAGCATGAATACGATCGTGCCGAGAATGGTCGCAAGCCCCGTCAAAAATTGCGTAAATCCAAGCAACAAACCATCGGAAAATTGATCCGCGTCAGCGATAATACGGCTAACCGTATCCCCGTGCGCGTGCGTATCGATGTACTGCAAGGGCAGCGCGCCGATTTTGCGGAACGCGTCCGCGCGCAAGTCGCGCACAACGTTGCAGGAAATATGATTGTTGCAAAGACTCATAAGCCATTGACAAAGCCCTGCAATCCCTACGACAAGCCCCGTTTTTAAGAAAATTCGTTTCAGTTTCGACCAAGCCACGCCGTATTCCACGATACAGTCTATCGCGTCCCCGAAAAAGACGGGTACGAACAAGGTCGCACCGACGCTTATCAGCGCAAGCACGATCGAACCGATCAAAGAAACGGGGTATCTGCCCACGTATTGCAATACGCGGCGGAAAGTACCTTTTTTCGCTTTTTGTTTTACGGGTGTGTGTTTCATGCTTGCACACCCCCTTCCCTTTCGTCTACGTACTGCGAACGGTAAATTTCACGATAGACCTCGCACGAATCAAGTAATTCCTCGTGCGTACCGATTCCCACCGCTTTCCCATCGTCAAGCACCACGATTTTATCCGCGTGCTGTACAGATGAAGCGCGTTGAGAAACGATAATCGTCGTCGTTTGTAAAGTTTTTATATCCTTGCGAAGCTCCGCGTCCGTCGCATAATCGAGTGCGGACGAGGAATCGTCGAGAATTAAAATTTCCGGCTTTCGCACAAGCGCGCGCGCAATCGTGAGGCGTTGTTTTTGACCGCCCGAAAAGTTTTTGCCGCCCTGCTCCACTTCCGCGTCCAAACCGCCCTTGCCTGCCACCACCTCGCTCGCTTGCGCAAGTTTGAGCGCGATAAAAAGCTCTTCATCCGTCGCGTCCGCCTTACCCCAAAGCAGGTTTTCGCGAATCGTGCCCTTGAAAAGTCGGGCTTTTTGCGGTACTACGCCCACGCGCTCACGCAAATACTCTTGCATGCTCGCCGCACGCACGTCCTTGCCGCCCACGCGTACCTGCCCACCGCTTACGTCGTAAAAATGGGGAATCAGATTGACCAAGGTCGTTTTCCCCGACCCCGTACCGCCGATAACGCCAAGCGTTTCTCCGCGGCGGACTGAAAAGGAGATGTTTTCCAAAGCCTCGTCGCCGCCGTCGTTATAGCGCGCAGACACGTTTTCAAATACGATAAACTGTTCGTCATCATGCGCTTCCGTCCCTTCGTCCGACGTGATTTCAATCGAGGGCTGCATCTCTAACACGTGTTCGATACGGCTCGCCGAAGCCGCAGCCTTTGCAACGGTGACAATCAAATTCGCGAGCTTGATAAGCTCGATCAAAATTTGCCCCATCAAGTTATAGAGCGCGATCACCTTCCCTTGCGAGAGCGCGCCGCCGTCTACGCGGATTGCTCCCACCCATAAAAGCCATATAATCGCCGCGTTAATCAGTACGAACGTGAGTGGGTTGGTAATTGCCGCAATCGCGCCGACAAATTTACTACTTCTATTTTGCGCGTCGTTTCTTTCGTTAAAAATTTCCCGTTCCTTATCCTCTTGACAAAAGGCACGGATCACTCTCGCGCCGCCGAGATTTTCACGGGTGGAAAGGAGTACCTTATCCAGCTTATCCTGCGCCTTTTTATAGAGGGGCATACAAATCAACATCACCGCATAAACGACAATCGCAAGTACGGCAATCGTCGCCGCAAACACGCCGAACGAGCTCGGATCGATAATATACGCGCAAATCATTGCGCCGAACACGATAAAGGGAGAGCGCAAGAAAAGGCGCAAGAAAAGGTTGATCCCCGTTTGCATCTTATCCACGTCGCTCGTCATACGGGTGAGCATAGTCGCTTCGCCCATTTTATCGACGTCTTTATAGGACAGCGTTTGCATTTTTTTGAACAAATCTTTACGCACGCCCGCGGACACGCCCGTAGCCACGCGCGCGGAAAAATATTGCGCGGCGACGGCAAAACCGAAGCCGAGCAAACCGAACGCGCCAAGGAGCAAGCAGGCATGGACGATATAGCCTTTATCGGCGTGGTACTTCCCATTCACCGCCAAGCCAAGCCCGTTATCCACGATCGCCGCCACGACGAAAGGCACCAAAAGCTCAAACGTCGCTTCCAGCAATTTGAAAAGCGGACCGAGCGCCGTCCGTCCTTTATAGGGTTTGAAATACGCAAAGATTTTTTTCATACGGAATTATTATACCACGTTTTTGCATTAAAATCAAGAGATTTTAATAGAGTAAAAAAATCCCCTCGAAAAAGACAAAAGAAACGACCCGACTTTCTCGTCGGGTCGTTCTCCATTATTCTTCCGCTACAACGGTCGTTTCTTCTTCCTGTTCTTCCTCATAAGCGATAGGCAATAAACCCTCGTAAATCTTTTTAAGAAGCTCGATTTCAAGGAGTCTTGCGCCGTCGTCCGTCTCGTCTAACCGCTCGTTCTTGCGATACATTCTGCACGCGTTAATGAAACGGTTTGTAAACACCGCAAACACGATAAAAAAGACCACGCTCGCCGCCGCCATACCGATGGTAACGCCGATATATTCATTGCCGCGCGTCGTAAAATTCTTCATACCGAAAAACACGGTGAGCAACAAACACGCAAGCAAGGGAATCGCGGCAATCGCAAAGAAAATCCCGCGTTTCAAACGTCTTGCTTTCAAGATTTCTCTGCGGTGGCGTTGTTTGCCTTCTACGTCCGCACGCAAGGGTTCTTCTTCCGCCGTCAATTCATCCAGCTTTGCCTTGAAAACGTCTTCGTATTTCTCGCGGATAATATCCGTCGCGGCATACCCTAAATCGTATTCCAAGCTTTCAATACTCTCGTCCATGTACTCGTTTACAAGCACGTCGGGATCGGTGAAATCCGCCGTCTTTGCGCGCCAGTATCCAACGGACGCTTCCGTCGCTTCATCGTCATATTTAAGGGCTTTTTCATATTTCAGCTCCGCCGCCTTAAAGCTACCCGTCGCCAAAAGCTCTTCCCCTTCCTTGCAAAGCTGATCGTACACCGCTTTCTTCGCCAATGCTTCCTCTTCACGGCGTTTTTTGAATGCCGCTACTTCTTCGGCGGTCATTTCAGCGAACGATTCTTCGTTTTCTTCTTCATCTACGGGGAAAGCAAATGCGATTTCGTCTTCCGCAAGCGCCGCTTCTTCATTTTCTACGTTCGCGCCTTCCGCAAGCTCGTCCGTCGCGTCCACGTATCCGTCCTTCGTCTTTTTCAAACGCACGCCCCTGCCGTATTCGTCGTCAATCATTCTTTCTTCCATATGATTTTCTCCTTATTCTTCGATTAAGCTCAATTCTTCTTCCGTAAGTTTGTACGGATTTTTCCAATCTGTTTTTTTGCCATTCGGGTTTACCGACTGCGCCACAATCGCGCGGAACTTCCCCCTATAACGGCTCTTCGCCCAACGACACAGCTCTTCCGTTTCAAAAAGCGCGAAAACGCAGCTTCCCGAGCCCGTCATCGCCACCCCAAGCGGCGAAAAATTTTTAAGCTCCTCGTACGCTTTTTCCACGTCGCCATTGATGTGCAGCGCAGGCTTATATAAATCATTCATCACGTACCTGCCTATGCCCTCTTGGTCATTTTCGCAGGTCGCCTTGATACAATTTTGCGTAAAACTTTCCCGCCATTCAAGCGTTTTTGGAAGCTCGTCATATTTTTTATAACACGCCCCTGCCGACACTTCCGAGCTTGGACAAAGCAATAAAAAATGCAGCTTCGTATTCGTCTCAATCGGCGTGACAAGTTCGCCGCGCCCCTGCATTCTTGCAAAGCCGCCCGTCAGCATATACCCCGTATCGCTGCCGAGGTTGTCCGCGATTTCTTTCAGCTTTTCGTAATCGGTCACCCCGTAGAGCTTCGCCATACCGTTCAAAACGCCGCTCACGTCCGCGGACGAACCGCCGAGCCCCGCGCCCATCGGAATATTCTTGTAAACGGTGATATCCGCGCCGTTTGTCCCAAACGCTTTCGAAAAGGCTTCCGCCGCTTTGAGCGCGTTGTTCTTTTCGGGGGGAATACTCTCGCTCCCAAGCCCGTGCATCGTCACGCTACTGAGCGGATTCTTGCGTTTTTTCAGCACGACCAAGTCAAAAACGTCGATACTGCACACAAAAGAATCTAACACGTGATACCCCTGCTCCACGCCCGTGATTTCGAGCGTCAAGTTCACTTTTGCGTATGCTTTGATTTTTACCTTGTTCATGCCCTATACCCAAAATGGCGGTGGGGAACACCCCACCGCGAGATTGTTCTTATAGTATTTTACCATATTTTTTCTAAAATTTCAATATTTTAGAGCATTTTCTATGCGTTTTTCCGTATTTTTTAGCGAATTTGCCGATAAACGTAAATTTTATCCGTTTCCGACAGAGGGAATTTTAAGTCGGGATTGCTCTTTTCAAGCTCCTCGGGCGTACAGCGGAGTCTTTTCGCCACCGACCATAAATCCGCACCTGCCCCAGGTAAATACACCGAAAAGGCGCTGTCTTCCGCCTCGTAGGCTTCCCCTTCTTCTATCTCGGAAACGTACTCCCATTCCCCGTTTGCATAGGAACGGACGCAGAGCTTCAAAACCCCTTCCGCTTCCATTTCCCCCGTGCGTTTTCTTCGCACGTTGATTGCACAAATCATACCGTCCGCTTCCACGATATCCCCCTGCGCGTCCAATGGAAAGGCGAAAGGCAAGGAAAGAGAAACGCTCCGCTTCGAGCCGTCGCTCCCTGCAAAAATAATTTCCGCAAGCGCCGCACCTTCCGCCTCAAACCCGTTCTCCGTCTTTTTGCAAGCGATTTCCACGCGCGGCAACACCGCCGCCTGCAAGACGATCTCCCCTTCCAACGCAGGGGAAATCGCCGCGATACCGCTCACTCTTTCCACTTGTTTTTGCACGTTCGTCAAATACCTGCCCCCATCCTTTCGCTTATGCAAGGTCAAAGGCGCAGCAATGGAATAGCCGTCTTGGAGCACTTCGATTTCTTCCTGCACGTGCACGAAACAGTCCGCCGCAAGGGTGTAGGAAAAGACGATTCTGCTCTTTCCCTTTTCCTCATCCGCGCCGACTGTTAAGTAGGCGGATTTTACCTGCACCCTCGCGCTTGCCGTCGCCGAGCCGAACGCCTCGTCGCAAGGTACTTGCATGCGGAAGGGCGTGAGCCGTTCATACGAGCAAACGCGCTCGTCGGCGGTCAAGACGCAAATATTGAGCGCGATTTCCCCTTCAAGCTCGATTTGACCGCCTTCCGTTTCCACGCGGTAGACGATCGCGCGCTCGCTATGTAATAAAACGTCGCCCACGTAATCGGAATCGAATTCGTCCTCGCCGTCTGTTTCCCCCGTTACGCAAAGACTTTTACGTACGGTGATGGGCGCAGTTTTCGCAATCAAGCCTTCGCCGCCCGTTAAATATTCCATTTGTTTGCCACCGTAAACGAGAATTTCCGCGCCGACGATAATCGAAAAATATAAGCCCGAGCCTTCCCTGCGCCAAGCGACGTTTTCCGCGCAAAGCGCCGTTTTCGCAAAGCACGCAGGCGTAACCTCTTTCCCTTCCGCCTTGTGGAAAAACTCCACGCCGCGCTCCGCGCGACAAACCTTTCTATCCCCGTCCTCGTAAACGACGGTAAGCATTACTTTGCCGCCGTATTTCACTTCGCCATCCGCGCAAACGCTTTCGGCAGGCACGGTCTTTGCTTCCACCGCCAAAATACTGCTGATTTCGCTACCGGGCAAACGACATTCCACCATCGATTGTCCGTGAAGACTTGCCACTTCTCCTATAAAGCGGTAGGTTTCTATTTTTGGTTGCACAAACATTTCTTTATTCCTCCTTGCACTTGCCATACTTGCTTTTTATACTATGCAAAGAGGGTGAATGCTATGCCAAATTTTGAGAAAAACGGTATAAAAAACCTCTTTTTCGCGCATACTTATCCTATGATTAAGCCAAGCAAAAATATCGCCGACGTAAAAAGATTGGTCAACGACTGTCGCGCGCAACGAGTAGCCGTGCGCGTGAATTTAGGTAGAAACAAAAGCATAAGCTATTCGGGGATTCTTTCGGGTATTTACCCTGCCCTTTTCACCGTCAAGCCCGACGAAGAAGGTTTTTTAGGGAAAACTTCCTATTCCTATTCCGACCTACTTTGCGGCAATGTGAAAATTAAGAAACTCGAAAATAAAGAAGCGTAAAAAGCCTTGCTTTATAAGGCAAAGCCGCCTGCGGAAATTCCGCAGGCGGCTTGTGTTTCATATTTAATTTTCCTTAATTAATAACTCAAAAACTTGTCCGTTCAAAAATTCCATTTGCAACGACTCTTCTTTTTCCACAATCTTCGCAACAAATACATCGGATAACGCTTCTTTGAGTTCCGCAACCAAATTTTCTTTTTCGATTTTCATTTGTTTTTCTCCTTTTTTCTTTTTTTTCGACGTCGTAATACTATTATATCACTCTCTTTGTCCAAATCGCAACCATTTTTCCGAGAAAGAGAGTAGCATATATTGTAGAATTATGTCTTTGTTTGGTGGATTATGTCGAAACTTTCTATAAGGCTCAAAGAATTGATGGAAGAAAAGGCAATAAATCAATTGGAATTAGCTGCATTGTCGGGCATAGATAATTCTAGTATTTCCGATTTCTTGCTAGAAAAACACGCCCCGTCCTATCACGCTTTTATAAAATTGCTCTCTCACTTTAACTGTTCTGCGGATTATTTGTTGGGATTAACGGAGCTTCACACCGACCAAGTGTTACACCCCGTCTTGCCTTTTCACGAGCGTTTGCGCGCGGTGATGAAAGAACAAAAGATAACGCACGAAAAAATGATTAAAACAATGCCCGTCTCTTCTTCCGTCTTATATAAATGGGTCAGCGGTAAAAGCTTACCCAATGCCGATACTCTTGTTCGTATTTCGAAATTTTTGGAATGTTCGGTTGATTATTTAATTGGACGCGTAAGATAAAAATACTAAAATCCCATAACCGTGTACGCGGTTATGGGATTTTTTGTTAATCATCCAACACCTTTTTTAAGAATTGTCCTGTGTAGCTATTCTTTACTTTTGACACTTCTTCGGGCGTGCCTTGACAAACGATTGTACCGCCGCCGTTGCCGCCTTCGGGACCAAGATCAACGATATAATCCGCCGTCTTAATTACGTCAAGGTTATGCTCGATGACAAGCACCGTGTTTCCACCCTCGCGCAGCTTTAATAAAATCTTAATCAGCTTGTCCACGTCGTAGCTATGCAAGCCCGTCGTCGGCTCGTCCAAAATATAGAGCGTCTTACCCGTCGAGCGCTTTGCAAGCTCCGTTGCAAGCTTGACGCGTTGCGCTTCGCCACCCGAAAGAGTCGTTGAGCTTTGTCCGAGCTTAATATATCCCAAGCCCACGTCGTTGAGCGTCTTGATTTTATTATAAATCATAGGCACGGACGCGAAAAATTCACACGCTTCTTCCACCGTCATATCCAGCACGTCGAAAATGCTCTTGCCTTTGTACTTAACCTCTAACGTTTCGCGGTTGTATCTCTTGCCTCCACATACCTCACAGGGCACGAAAATATCGGGCAAGAAATGCATTTCAATCTTGATAATCCCGTCGCCAAAACAATGCTCACAGCGCCCACCCGAAACGTTGAACGAGAACCTGCCTGCCTTGTAGCCCCGTTCTTTCGCGTCGGGCGTCATCGCAAACAAATCGCGAATGGCGTTGAAAACCCCCGTATACGTCGCAGGATTACTCCTCGGCGTTCTACCGATCGGAGATTGATCGATGTCGATTACCTTATCGAAATACTCCACGCCGTTTGCCTTGTCAAACGCACCGAGCTTATGCTTCGAGCCGTTGTGCGTGTTCGACACAAACGGATAGATGATTTCGTTGACCAAGCTCGATTTGCCACTCCCCGAAACCCCCGTCACCGCCGTAATCAACCCAACGGGGATTTTTACGTCGATATTTTTTAAGTTGTTTTGCTTACAACCGTACAGCTCAAACCATTTTTCAGACGGCGCTTTTCTTACCGCAGGCGTCGAGATTTTCCGTCTACCTGCAAGGTAATCGCCCGTGATAGACCGCGGTTCGTTCATAATCGCTTGTTGATCGCCGCAAGCCACGACTTCCCCGCCGTGCACCCCCGCTTTCGGGCCGATATCGACGATATAGTCCGCCGCGCGCATCGTGTCTTCGTCGTGTTCGACGACGATTAGGGTATTCCCCAAATCACGCAATCCCTTCAAGGAATTGAGCAGCTTTTCGTTATCGCGTTGGTGCAAACCGATGCTCGGTTCGTCGAGTATATACAGCACCCCCGTCAACGCGCTGCCAATTTGCGTCGCCAAACGGATTCGTTGGCTCTCCCCGCCCGACAGCGTGACCGCCGTCCGCGCAAGCGTCAAATAGTTCAAGCCCACGTTACGCAAGAATCCCAAGCGGTTATTGATTTCTTTGATAATCGCGTCCGCAATCAGGTGCTCGGTGGGCGTAAGAGTTTCCAAAAGCCCGTCCATAAACGTGCAAAGATTGTCCACCGACAGTTCGCAAAGCTCCCAAATATTTTTGCCGCCGACGGTGACTGCCAACGCTTCCTTTTTCAAGCGTTTGCCGTTGCAGCTATCACAAGGCGCGCTACGCATCAAGCGCTCGATATCACTCTTTACGCCGTCTGACGAAGTCGTGCCGTATCTACGCTGCAAGTTATTAACGTACCCTTCCCACGTCTTTCTAAAACTCCCCGAAAAGGAACGGGTTTGGTACTGCATATCCACCGCGCGGTCGCTGCCGTACATTAAGACGTCGTACACCCCGTCGGGCAAATCCTTCACGGGCACGTCGAGCGAGAAATCGTACGCCTTGGCAAGCGCGGAAAGCTCCATCAGCGCCATAGACGCCGAGCCTAAATTCCAACCCGTGACCTTCATCGCGCCCTCGCGCAAGGTCTTGCTCTTGTCGGGACAAATCAGGTCGGGATCGACAAATTGTTTCATGCCCAAGCCCGAACAAGTCGGACACGCACCGTAGACCGTATTAAACGAGAACATTCTCGGCTCGACTTCTTCCAACGACACGCCGCAATCGGGGCAAGCGTAATTGACGGAGTACAATTCTTCCACGCCGTCGCAGTCAATCACCACAAGCCCTTCGGCGAGCTTTAACGCCGTTTCCAAGCTGTCCGTCAAGCGTTTTTGAATAGTGTCTTTGACCACCAAACGGTCGATCACCACGGAAATATTATGTTTAAGGTTCTTTTCGAGTTTGATTTCTTCCTGCAAATCGTAGACGATCCCGTCGATTTTCACTCTGCCGTAGCCGCTCTTTTTGAAACCTTGCAGCTCCTTGACGTACTCGCCCTTTCTGCCGCGGACTACGGGCGCGTTGACTAAAATCTTGCTCCCCGTCGGCATCGACATAATCTTATCGCAAATCTCGTCTACCGTTTGACGGCGGATTTCCCTGCCGCATTTCGGACAATGAGGTACGCCGATTCTCGCAAACAACAAACGGAAATAATCGTAAACTTCCGTCACCGTACCCACCGTGGAACGGGGATTTCGCGACGTGGTTTTTTGGTCGATAGAAATGGCAGGCGAAAGCCCGTCGATACTCTCGACGTCGGGTTTTTCCATTTGCCCCAAGAACTGACGCGCATACGAAGATAAACTCTCTACGTACCGTCTTTGTCCCTCGGCGAAAATGGTATCGAACGCAAGCGTGGACTTACCGCTCCCCGAAAGCCCCGTAAATACGGTGAGCTTGTTTCTCGGAATCGTCAAATTCACGTTTTTCAAGTTATTCTCTTTTGCGCCTTTAATTACGATTTCTTCTTGCATATTCTTATCCTATTCAATATTCAACCCGTACACGGGTGCTTGTTTTTATCTAATTTACTTATTTCATCGCCTTGCGGAGCTTTAATTTTAGCTCGGCAATTTTTTCACGAATCTCTATCGCGCGTTCGAAATCAAGCTGTCCGCTCGCAACCTTCATCAACGCTTTCAGTTTCTCGATTTCGTCGGGAATATCCTGCATCTTAATGTCGTCGTCCGTCTTTTTCTTCGTGATATTTAAGGTGGATTTGACTTCCTTGATAATCGTTTTCGGGATAATGCCGTGCGCCTTGTTATATTCGTCCTGCACACCGCGGCGACGGTTGGTTTCTCCAATCGCGCGCTTCATACTGTCCGTCATCACGTCCGCGTACATAATCACGCGCCCCTCGCTGTTTCTCGCCGCTCGCCCAATCGTTTGGATTAGCGCCGTGTCACTACGCAGGAAACCTTCCTTATCCGCGTCCAAAATCGCCACAAGCTTCACTTCGGGCAAGTCCAGCCCCTCACGAAGCAAGTTAATACCGCAAAGTACGTCAAATTCGCCCAAGCGCAACCCGTTGACAATGTCGATTCTCTCTAACGTGTCAATGTCGCTATGCATATATTTGACTTTGATTGCATGCTCTTTCAAATAGTCGGTGAGTTCTTCCGCCATACGCTTGGTAAGCGTGGTAATTAAGACCCTGCCCCCATCGTTTACCGTATTTTTGATTTCGAAAAGCAGGTCGTCAATTTGTCCTTTCGTGGGCTTCACCGTGATTTCGGGATCAAGCAAGCCAGTCGGTCGAATGAGCTGCTCTACCTTTTGCCCCGCCTGCTCCAATTCATACGGAGCAGGGGTCGCGGAAACGCAAATAAGCTGCGGTACGCGCGCGTCAAATTCATCGAATGTGAGCGGTCGGTTGTCGTACGCCGCACGCATTCTAAACCCGTAATCCACCAAGTTTTTCTTCCTCGATAAGTCGCCTTGGTACATCGCGCGGATTTGCGGGATCGTCATGTGACTCTCGTCTATGAAGACCAAAAATTCCCCCGATGGGAAGTAGTCCAAAAGGGTGAAAGAGGGCTGACCGGGC
The DNA here is from genome assembly GCA_015071005.1 of Clostridiales bacterium. Lineage (GTDB taxonomy): Bacteria > Bacillota > Clostridia > Christensenellales > Borkfalkiaceae > Scatosoma. Next base: position 126,189 of record SVIG01000005.1, read on the forward strand.
TGTCTACCGTCGAAATAACGGCTGTAATTTTCAATGCCGCTGCAATACCCAATTTCACGCATCATTTCCAAATCGTGCTCGGTGCGCTGTTTCAAGCGCTGTGCTTCCAAAATTTTTCCGTCCTCTTCAAACGCGCGGACTTCCCCTTTCAAGTCCTCTTCGATCATCGCGAGCGCTCCTTTCAGCTTTTCCGTGCCGACGGCGTACTGACTCGCAGGGAAAATCGCGACGTGGGAAAGCTCGTTGAGCTTGTTGCCCGTGAGCGCTTCCACTTCGTAAATTTTTTCAATTTCGTCCCCCCAAAACTCCAATCGAATCGCCACTTCGGAATTCGACGCAGGGAAAATTTCCAATGCGTCGCCACGCACACGAAAGGTCGAACGCTTGAAATCCACGTCGTTTCTCGCGTACTGCAATTCGATGAGCTTGCGCATAAGCTCATTCCTTTCCCATTCCATACCAGGGCGCAAGGACAAGGACAAACGGAAATATTCTTCCGGTGCGCCAAGCCCGTAAATACACGAAACGGACGCTACGACGAGCACGTCTTTCCGCTCCATAAGAGAGCCAGTCGCGCTGTTGCGCAGCTTATCAATCTCGTCGTTCATGCTCAAATCTTTTTCGATATAGGTGTCGGTAGACGGAATATAGCTTTCGGGCTGATAATAATCGTAGTAGGAAACAAAATATTCCACGCGATTCTCGGGGAAAAACTCCCGAAACTCGTTGCAAAGCTGCGCCGCAAGCGTTTTGTTGTGTGCAATGACAAGGGTCGGGCGGTTCACGTTTTTGATTACGTTCGCCATTGTGAACGTCTTGCCGCTGCCCGTCACGCCGACAAGGACTTGCGTCCGCATACCGTCTAAAACGCCTTCCGTCAGTTTTTCAATCGCCTGCGGCTGGTCGCCCGTCGGCTCGAATGGGGAATGTAATTTGAAATCCATTGTTTTTCATCTCCGCAGGTTTTTTTGTAAACAAATGTTTGCTTGCGGACACTATTATAGCACAAGCATGAAAAAAAGTAAAGAAAAAACGGATATTTTTCAAAATATCCGTTTCAAAATCATACCGACGAAAAACGCAACGGCGGCAGAGGCTACCGCCCAAAAGATTTTGCGGTAGGTTTCCCTTTTCATCTGCACGTAACCGCGCTTGAAGGCATACCCGTTGGCACGCAGGGAAATCACGTACATTTTCTCCCCCTTGCGCTCGGAAGAAAGTAGCTCAAAATAATCATCCAAAGCAAGCTCGCTTAAAATTTTTTCCAGCGATTCTTCCGTATAACCTTTTTTCGGCGAAAACTGCGCCAAAAGCTCGGCAGGCGAGAGCAAACACACCCCTTTTTCATGGCAAAGGGCATACACCGTATTCATCACTTCCGCTTCGCGCCTACTCAACATTTTTCAACTCACCCCGTACACGGTATGCCCATTTCACCAAAAAACGGACGTTTTTACGCATTTAGTATGTACGGAATTAGGACTTCTTATGCAAAAACGCACCCGCTTGGGGTGCGTTTGTCTTTTTGGAGCAGGTGAAAGGGGGCATACCCTGCACACTTCCACGGGTATCAAAACCCATCATTTTACCCATTTTTTTGGGATTTTTGGGCGTTTTTGCGTGATTTTCTATGCTTTGCCCGACTGCTTATGACCCTTTAATTTCGTACTCGCTTCCACAAAAATTTCACATTATTTTCCCTATTATATTTTCATTTGTCACACTCTTTAATTATGTTGTATGAGTAAAATTATAAGTTTTTATAAATATTTTCACTTTTTTGAGTAAAAAACACTTGACAACACTTTTTTATTATGGTAAAGTATAAGCACAACAGCAAAAGGAGTTTTTATAAATGGATAAAAAGTCTTTAACTTTTACCGTTTCCAAAAAGGTTGCGGATATGTTTTCGTTGGCTACGGCTCTAACGGAAAAAGACGAAAACGAAGTCTTTGAAGAATTAGTTAGACGGTATGCAACGGAAACTTTGCAACGTATGAACGCCGAGCCTTGTGAACCACCCCAAGAAAGTGATTTTGTCGCGCCTAAATCTATGAGCTATTATGAGCCTACTTGTAAGGCGGAAAAGAAAGTTCCCCTTTGGGCGCGTAGGCTTAATCAAATTAACGCTCAAATTATTCGAGCTTATTTCTACACCGAGCAAGGCGGTATTGCAAGCCGTCGCAAAATGAGAGAGTTTTTCGTGCAAGCAAACCCTGACAAGAGTATTGCTCAATTCGAGTGCAATTTGTCGAGTATGTGTACGGACAAATCCAACGCGCACGGACATATTTTTGACTGCTACGGCGACGAAGTTCATATCGCGAATGTAGCATACAATGTGCTTTTAGCGCACAAGCAAATGTTTACAAGATAAAGGGAAAATACTATGGAACAAGAGAAAAATGAATTATTGGCTACAATTAAGCAAAATTATACAGGCGCACACGAAATGAACATTGAAAACAGTGTTGCTTTTACTGCAAATATTCGTGCAACATTAGAAGCTGCGGTTAAATTGTTTTGGAAAGAAAAGCTTGGCTACATTCCTTCTTGGACTCGGGGAAGTAAAGAAATTTTCATAACAGGGCAAGCGGTGCGTAGTCAAAAATTTACCGCATTTTTTGAGCGTTGGGCGTTAAAAGAAATGGAATATATATGTGACGCTTGTGGTGATAGTGTTCACGGAGAAAATATGTCAATAGATACCGCCAACGAACTTATTAGCAGTTTGGATAAAAGTCTTCGAGCTATGGAAAAAATTCTCGGGTTTTTAATTATCCCAGCTATAAGGAAAGAAGAAATCAAAAATAATACAGCACCTCAAAAGCCTATTGAAACAACGCCTGTGGATTTACCCACCACAAATCCTTTATTGAATAAAACTGTTAAGCATTGGATTTACGGAGAAGGAAAAATCATCAAAATTGTAGGCGATAGAATGATAGTTCAATTCGCGAAAAAGCAAGAAGAATACGGACAAGAATCCTTAAAAAATGGATTTCTAAAATTAGTAGATACGCAAAAGCCGAAAATTGCGCCGTCAACCCCAAGAACCTATGCCCCGAATATCCCCGAAATCAAACAAGTCATTAAACCTACTAGCGTTATTACGGAGTGCAACGAATCCCCTATTAATTCCATAAGTAAGTTTGATGCAATTAGACTTTTCAAAAATAGCGGGTTGAATATCTTATCAAGAAACTGCACTTTTGCGACGAAAAATAGTATGTCCTACTTATATTGGGCTAACCCTAAAACCGATTTATTGGAAGATGATTGGTGGTTAATATTAAATGATAATATCAACTACAAAATCCACATTTTCAAAATTTCTGCAAATAGCCTTGACGTAGATATGATTAAAGTTAGAGCGGATAAGCCTTATTTGATTGATTTACAAATTCTTTTTGATGATGACCGTTTCACGGATACCAGAAGTAATATTCAATTTGCAAAATGGTATATTAAAACTTTGACTTATTAACATTGTACCCCCTTAACCATGCGGTTAAGGGGGTATGTCGTAGTAAGCACACTACAAAATTCTTGATTTTCAAGGTTAAACTTTTATTTTATGGTGATATTTGCTTGATTTTTGCCCGAAACACGATAGGTTTTCTTATGGTGTTTCGGGCTACTACTAATCATACAGGAAAAAACGACCAAGAAAGCAAAACACCCTTCCATATACCTTACAATTTAGGCGAAAGGAAGTGTGCTTAGTTGGAGCAAATCGGACAATTTATACGGTGACGGAAAATGCTTGCATTTTCTTTGGCTTTGCCAAGAGTCGCGCCTTTGGCGGCGCGCCCCGCTCGGCAATTATCAATTGCCGACTTTGCCTGACAAGTAACCCTTTACCTATACTTCGCAAGGCAAAGCGCTCGTTCCCACTCGCGGCTCCACCCTCGACTCTCGTCAAATCACAATTTATCTTCCAAAAAGAGAAACGCACCACTTTGGGTGCGTTTCTCTTTTTGGAGCAGGTGACGAGAGTCGAACTCGCCGGGAACAGCTTGGGAATTTTACTTTCCAGTATATTTTTTGGCTATTTTGGGCATTTTATTTATTTTTTATGCAAAACACCCCCATTTTTAACCTTTTTATGCAAATTT
>SVIG01000006.1 GCA_015071005.1 Clostridiales bacterium
CGACGGTCTTGGAACGGGTGCTATTATCGGCATCGTAGTAGCGGCAGTTGCAGTCGTAGGCGGCGGTGGATTTGCTCTCTTCTGGTTCGTTATCAGAAAGAAAAGAAGATAAAACACAATAAAAGAGTCTGCGATTTAGCACAGACCCTTTGAACAACAAAGAATGGCGGTGGGCTTCGGCTCACCGCTTTCTCTATCGATATGCAGTTATTGCATCGCTGTAGTCAAAGAAAACGGCGACGGCGAAAACACGAAAAAATCGCAGCTTCCGAAGGTGGTCTGTCCCAAAATGTAGGACAGACCACTTTTGCGTGAAACGCTTGCATATGCTGTTTCATACTTTTGACAGCCAAGAAGAAAGAAGCATATACGGCGGTTCAGCTTTCATTGAAATACAGTACTGTAATATGCCACTTCAAACCACTATAAAAGAATTAGTTGCGGTTGGGAATATTCAGCACTGGAAGAACGACTCGTTATATGTTCATATGGATGATGATCACATATTCTATCAAGCATACGGTCATGTTTTTGATTGTGGTACTTACAACAATCTGAAAACGGGGATTGTCGATCTTTATGGCATAAATTATTATGCGCCCACTTTGATAGAATCGATTGTTGAGAAGCTTAATACTGCCAAGCCCGAAGATTATGAAATATTAGTCGCATGGTTGGCTAAAGCGAAATCTTGCAACGGGTTCTATATTTTAGGCGCATAAAAATTGAAAAAGGAGTGGATTCAAATGAAAAAGGTTTTGCGCAGTCACGATGGAAAAATGAAGATGTATCTCGTTCCCGATGACGTTGCAGACAACTTGCAGAAATATTGTATGGATTTTGGCTTCGATTGGCTGTTGAATGACCCCAATGCACAAAAACTTCGTGTTGCCACACCAAGCGGAGAGATTGGTTATATGTTTGGCGCACAGGACTTTATAGACTACTTGAATGACTTTATATTTCCAAGCCAAAAATCCACATTAGCTACCGAAATGGATTTTTACGATTATGAAATCCCGGAGGAATACAAGGATATTCCGTGGTTTAATTTTTAGGAAGCAAAATCCAATTTGACGAGATTAAAGATCGAGGGGTGACGAAATCAATCGTCACCCCTCAAAATTTGCTACGCAGTAAACAAAGAAAAGGAAATTTGATTTTTCCAGTCGATTAACAATCTTCTTCTGCGGGAACTTCAATGATAATATCTTCATCTAACTGAATGTCATTATCAACGGGTTCTACATAATTGGGGTTGCTAAATATTGTGTCTTTTAATGCAGTTTGCAACTTTTTACAGCAAGGGCCAAAAGAGAAATATGTAATAGTTCCACCTAATACAAATCCAACAACTGGTATAGCTTTTTTCATAGCTGATTCAAAAGCTTCTTTGGTTAAATTATAACTAAACAATTTGCAAATATTTTTTAATGCAGGATACCATACCGTGTTCTTTGTGACAGCCGTTTTCATAAATTTCTTTCCTAATCCATCTGCTAAAGCAGGGGATAATTTGTGAAGTAGTTTATTGGCTGTGCCAACACCAAACATTACACCTAAACAAGTAATTACGATTCGCATAGATTCGGAATCCAAAAGAGAACCTTCATAGTCAAGGTCTAACTGCGGATAGCCATATAAATATAATAGTTTCTGCATTGTTTTTAATAGATAGCCGTAATATTGAGCAATGTCAGCAGGAATGGTTGCAAGAACAGCCCAACCTCCTGGCGCGGATAAAAGAGCGGAAACGCCACTAACCTGAAGTTTTTCAAACTGAATGACATTATCGGCAATCTTATCGATAAATTCAGGTTTGATTTTTGCTTTCATTGGATTTTCTAAAATTGCCTTGTCAATTACTTCTTTTGAAAGTTTGTTTGCAAATTCTTTTCTAAGGAATTCTTCTCTATTAACTTTTATGCCAGGAATTTTCATGCATTTGATAATAACGTCGTCAATATCAATTTGTCCGTTACCATTTTCATCAAACGCTTTAATTAAATCAGCTTTAATTCTAATTACTTTACTCTCTTTTTTAGTAGTTTCATCGCTCATAGTAGAAAATCCTTTTTCTTTTATTTTAACACATAAAAAACTTTTTTGCAAGGGATTTTATAAAACAGAGGACAAGCAAAAAACCCGTGAAAATCAAACGATTTTCACGGGTTTTTGGTCGAGGCGACGGGGATCGAACCCACGACCTCAGCGTCCCGAACGCTGCGCGCTACCAGCTGCGCTACGCCTCGATTTTTCAGTTTTTTATCTATTTTCGTAAGTGGTCAAACATGTGGTCAAGCCACTTATTTCGAACGTTTTGTAGAAAAGTGTACCGCCCGAATTTTCAGTGTTGTCAAGGGGTTCAGAGGTTCGAAAAAATCTACCAAGGAAAGCCCTTGTGGGTGTCCCGAACGCTGCGCGCTACCAGCTGCGCTACGCCTCGATTTTTTCAAGTTTTTATCTATTTTCGTAAGTGGTCAAACATGTGGTCAAGCCACTTATTTCGAACGTTTTGTAGAAAAGTGTACCGCCCGAATTGTCAGTGTTGTCAAGGGGTTCAGAGGTTCGAAAAAGTCTGCCAAGGAAAGCCCTTGTGGGTGTCCCGAACGCGACGCGCTACCAACTGCGCTACGCCTCGATTCATCGAACGAATTACATTATAGCAAATCCTTTTGTAAATGTCAAACCTTTTTTAAGGTCAAATAATATTTTTTTCTTGGTTCTCGGCGTAAGCCCACAGTGTTTATTCTATTTTTGTCATTTTTTCCGTTTTTTCAAATTTATTCTTGCTATTGAGCGCTGTTTATGCTATACTGAGAAAAAACGAAAGGGGTTTGTATGCGAAAGATTGCTTTATGGCTGGCGATACTCTCTTTAACCGCTTGTTTTTGCGGTTGTTCGTCTGGATCAAAAACAGGGGGGAGCGGCGAAAATAAGGAGTTGGAGCAAGTGGAAGATTTTACGAAATATGACTTAGACGTGTATATGAAACCGATTTGGTCGGGCGAAATCGTTTATAATGAAACGGTGATGCTCGTGGGTAAAGGGGACTACGCTCCCTTGCTTTATCCGGCGACGGAAATCCTTTCCGTGCGCTCGTATGATTTGCAAAAAGAATACGTGCGCGGCGTGGATTATGAGTATGACAAAGAGCTCGGCGCGATTATTCGTGGAAGCGACGCGATACCGTATATTCCTACGCAGGTGTATTATCCTTCGCAGGCAATCGAGGGGAAAACATTTCCTTGCACGGCAGAGGATAGGGCATATATTGCGTTTGCGGAAGGCTCGTATTTTTCGTCGAATCAAATTGCGGTTACCTATCGACATAGGGGGCAGGTATGCGTTGAAAAGCCGAATTGCCAAAAGGAAGCCTTCTCGTCTACCCTTGCAAAGCTGCAAAATAACGAGCCTGTGAAAATCCTTTTTTATGGGGATTCCATTACGGTTGGGGCAAATTCAAGCGGTTTTGTCGACTATGCGCCTCACGCGGATATATGGTCGAAAATGGTGTTCGATAGTTTGGTGAAGAAATACGGCGCGACAAACGCTGAATACGTCAATACCGCGGTGGGCGGTTGGACGAGCCAAAACGGCATAGACAATTTAGAAGAAAAAGTGCTCGCGCATAATGCGGACGCGGTATTTATTGGGTTTGGTATGAACGATGGATCCTTGTCGCCGAGTACGCACGCATGGCAAATCAAAAAAATGATCGACGCCATCAAAGAACGCAATCCAAACGTGGAAATTTGCTTGGTTTCTACGATGTTACCCAATCAAGAAGTGGCAGGTTTTTATAGAGAACAATACGCCTTTGAAGGGGAGTACAAAAAGCTGATTGCGGAATATCAAGGCAAGGGCGATACGAAGATTTGTCTTGCTCCCGTCACGTCCATGCATCAGGCAATTTTGGAAAAGAAACGCTATTACGATATGACGGGCAACAACGTCAATCATCCCAACGATTTTATGGCGAGAGTGTACGCGCAGACGGTTTTCCAAACGGTGTGCGGCTACGAAGAGTAAATAATAAAATTTCGACAAAAACGTCCCTTACTGGGGCGTTTTTTTGCGTTTGGAAATATTTGACCTATATTCTTTGAAAAAATTATATAGTACCTATATAATATGACGAAAAAAATCTTGACATACGCGCGAAAAAAGTGTAAAATGATATAGTATGGAAGAATAGGGGCTCTTCAAGAAAAGTTGAAATAAAAAGCAAACCCCTTAACAAACATAGAGAAACATTAAGAAGAGCTGATTTTAGCTCGGGAGGCTATATGAAGAAAACGACAAAGCGTATTCTTTGCGGAGCACTTTCCGCAATGATGCTGTCCACGGTCGCGATTGAAGGCGCGTTACGCTGGAAGGATGCGGATGGCTCTGTATTGGATTCGGCTGCGACAAGCGCGGCAGACGTGACGTTTAAGAACGTGACGGGGCAATATGATACGTCCAAGCTCCGAGAGGAGAATTTCAATTCCAACGTAATCAAGAACGAAGACGTCGCGCCTCAATACGAAACGCGCACCGTTATGGTCACGTTGGACGGCAAACCTTTGATTAAGCGCGCGAAGGGGGACGTTACCGAATACATAGATTCGTGGTCGGGCGATCTCGCGGCGGCAGAAATTGCCGACGAACAGGACGCGTTTTTGACAAAGCTTAAAAAGACGGGTATTCCTTATTCCTTGGAACATCGTTATAACACCGTATTGAACGCGGTTGCGATCGAAGTCAATACGAAGTACGTTTCCGACATTAAGAAGATGTCGGGCGTGGACAGCGTTGTCATTACGACGAGCTATTCGGCACCGAAAACGGCGGCGGTAACGTCGGGCGGCGTTACGTTCAACACCACGCAGGTATATGATACTGGTATTTACGATTCTTCCAAGTACGCGGAAAAATACGGCTCGGAAATGGTCGTTGCCGTACTCGACACCGGTTTGGACTACACCCACGCGGCGTTCCAAGATTTCAAGACGGAAGGCGTCGATTATGCGTGGTCGGAAGAATACGTGGCGCAAATGCTCTCTTCGAAAAACTTGGTGGCGGAGGATCGCTCTGGGGCGTTGACGGTAGGCGACGTATTTATTAGCAACAAAGTGCCTTTCGCGTATGACTATGCGGACGACGATCCCGACGTATATCCTTCTTATTCCAACCACGGTACGCACGTTGCGGGTATTATCGGCGGTTATGACGAAGGCGGCTACACCGACGCGGACGGCAATCATATAGACATTCCTTTTGAGGGGGTTGTACCCGATTGTCAACTCGTTATTTGTAAAGTATTCACGGACGATCTTGACGACCCCGATATTGGCGGCGCGGTTGCGGAAGACATTGTTGCGGCGCTTGAAGACTGCGTCAAGCTCGGCGTTGACGTTATCAATATGTCACTCGGTACCTCTTGCGGCTTCACGACGACGAACGACGGCGACGATGAAGGGAAAATGCTCAATAGCGTATACGAAAGTATCCAAGACAAGGGGATTAGCTTGATCTGTGCGGCGAGCAACGATTATAGCGCGGGCTACGGCGGCGTTTACGGTACGAACCTTGCAACCAACCCCGACTCGGGTACGGTAGGTTCGCCTTCCACCTTCGCGGCGGCACTCTCCGTTGCAAGTATCAACGGTCAGCAAGCGCCTTACGTAAGAGCGAACGCTGGCGATCCCAACCGTGAATCGGTTGTATTCTATGAAGAATCCCGCGACATCGACGGCAACCCGTACGATTTCGTGAACGATATGTATAAGCGCTACGGCAAGACGACGTTTGAATACGTGCTCGTGCCCGGCGTTGGTGACTCGACGGACTACGGTTCGTCGGTAAGAAGCTTGTTTGTGGATGCGAACGGCAACAACTTGAACAGAATCGCGGTCGTAAAACGTGGTGACGCTACCTTCCAAAAGAAAGTGGAAGTTGCGATGAAGATGGGCGCGGCTGGTATCATCGTATACAACAACGTTGCAGGCGTTATCCGTATGAACCTTGGTGAAATCGACAACCCGATTCCTGCCGTATCCATTACGATGAACGCGGGCGCGGCGTTGGCACAGGTACAAAGCTACTCGAAAGACGAGCTCGCGGCAGGCAAGACCAACCGTGTGGGTACGATTGAACTTTCCGCGGCTTACACGGCAGGTCCTTTCATGAGTGAATTCTCCTCTTGGGGACCTACGCACGATTTGAAATTGAAGCCGGAAATCACGGCGCACGGCGGGGAAATCACTTCTGCCGTACCCGGCGGTTACGGCGAACAAAGCGGTACGTCGATGGCGTCGCCGAACATGGCAGGCTTCATGGCGCTTATCCGCAGCTATATCGAAAAAGAATTTGGGATTGATAATCCCGTAGAAGTCAACCGTCTTGCAATGCAGCTTACGATGAGTACGGCAGGTACGGTATACGATCAAGACGGCTTACCTTATTCGCCGAGAAAGCAGGGCGCAGGCGTTGCGAGAATGGAAAACGTTATCGACTACACGCAAGCGTACCTTTGGACGGACGTGGAGAGAAACGATTACCGTCCGAAAATTGAAGTTTTTGATAACACGGAAGGGGTTTACGAGCTGAACTTTAACGTAACGAACTTCAGTAAAACGGACGACTTGACCTTCAAGCCTACGCACCTTGCGATGACGGAAACGCTTTCGCGCGATAAGCTGACGGTTGCGGAACAAGCGCGTATGCTCGATAGAGCGCAAGCGAGCTGGAAGGTAAACGGCAAGGCTTTGGAAAACGGTGAAAAAATCACCGTGGGCGCGGGTAAATCCGCAAGCATCAGCGTGACCCTTGTCCTTGATCAAACGGAAAAAGATTATATCAATGAAAGCTTCAAAAACGGTATGTACGTAGAAGGTTTCTTGCAGCTTATTTCCGAGACGGAAGGTCAATGCGATTTGAGCATTCCTTTCCTTGGTTTCTATGGTGATTGGGACGACGCGCCCATGCTCGACTACACGGCGTTTGAAGTCGCTGCGGACGCGCAAAACGACGCGATTGTCGAAGAAAACAAAAAGAAAGCAAGCGTATGGGAAACCCTTCCTTACACGTCTTACTATAACGAAAAATATATTTTGCCCATGGGCGGTTATACCTATCTTCTTGCGGAAGACGACGAACCCATGTACGTAAACGAAGACCATTGCGCAGTATCCCGTTATAACGAATATTACGGCGAAGGCAACACGGAAAACTACATGACGTCCACGCAAATCAAAGCGGTGTACGCTGGTTTGCTTCGCAACGCGCGTGTGGTAAGATACAGTATGTATAACGTAGACACGGGCGAAGTGATTATCCAAGATAAGATTATCAACCGCGTCGGCAAAGCGTACTCGGGCGGCGGCAGCGCAGTACCTGCGAACGTCGAGTTGGAAATTAGTCCCGAAGAGGCAGGGCTTGTTGCGAACGGTAAATATCGTATCGATTTAGAGTTCTTCAAGGATACACCCGTAGCAGGGGAAAGAGCGAGCGAGGAAAACACCTACTCCTTCTCGTATACGGTAGACTATGAAGCGCCGATTCTCGACGACGTACGCGTACGTTATTATAACTACAAGGACGGGAACGTTGAAAAGCAACGTATCTATTTGGATATCGACGTATTTGATAACCACTACGCGCAAGCGTTAATGCTTTGCTATCCCGTTACCGATTCCGAAGGGCAAGTCAGCTTGATGTTGGCAACGGAGTATCCTACGCCCATTCGTGACGCAAATAAGAACGGTACGACGACCGTTTCGATCGAAGTAACGGATATCTATGAAAAACACGGCGGTCAGCTGTACGTGCAGATCGACGACTATGCGGTAAATAGCTGTTTGTATCAGCTTGATATTAACAAAGCAAACGCAAGCGTACTGCCCGAAGGCGGCGCGTTCACGCTCGAAGAAGGCTGTGAAAACGTAACGCTGGGTATTTACGAAACGCGTAAGATTGGCTTGACCTATGACGATTCCTTCACGGCGGCGGATCCTTCGAACTTCCTTTGGACGTCGATGAATCCTGGTATTGCGGACGTGAAGAACGGCGAAATCGTTGGTTTGAAGACTGGTACGACGGAAATTGCGGTAAGCAACCGTAAGGGCGGCACGAAGAATATTCAAGTCACCGTTACGGAAGACGTACATGCGTCTCTTCCCAACGTACCGATCATTTCCTTCGGTTTGATTAAGACGGACACCGAATCCCTTCAAAAAGCGGAAGGGGTGGTTGCGGTCAATGCGGGTAAGGAATTCGCTTTGACGGTTGAAGCGGATCCTTGGTATCATCCGATGACGAATCTCCGCCTTGCGTGGAAGAGCTTGAACGAAGACGTGGCGACGGTAGATCAAAACGGCAACGTGCGCACCCTTCGCGACGGTTCGGCGGCGCTCTCTGCGACGATAGAAAGAAAGGTCGTTAGCGGCGGCGTAGAAAAATGGGAAACAACGTGGAGCTCGGCGAACGTGACCTTGAGAGTCCAAGACGAATTCCGCGTGGCAAACTTCACGCTCCAAGATTATAACGGCGTGGGCGGCGTAGTCAAGATTCCCACCGACTTGAATATTATGTATATCGGTGACGAAGCGTTCAAGGATAACGACAATATCACGAAGATTATCATTCCTTCGTCCGTTGTTCAAATCAATCCTCGCGCGTTTATGAATTGTACGGCGCTGGAAGAAGTACATTTCGTATCCGAAGATCATCGCCAAGACGAAAACGGCAACGATATCGACTACGGCGTGGACGAAAACGGCGAAAAAATCGTAATCGACTGGTCGGATTTGACGCTCATCTACGAGCAAGCGTTCTATAACTGCCCGAATTTGAGATTGGTCGACCTTTCCAACGTTAAGACGATTACGGTAGACTATTTGAGCTTTGCGGAATGTCCGAAGCTTGAAACGGTCGTAGATATGGCAAGCATCGGTACGATGCACCACCAAGCCTTCATGAACGCGGCGTTCAAGAGCGTAGACCTTACGGGCTTGCACATGAGCGGACAATACGTGTTCCAAGGCTGCGACCAAATCACGAAAATTGAGACGGGTAAGTTCACGGCAATCGGCGATTATATGTTCGCAGGCTGCTCCGCGCTTACCGAAGTGGTTATTAAGACGCCGAAAGTAGGCGTAGGCGCGTTCTCGGGTTGTGAAAACTTGACGAGCGTTACCTTCGACGACGGCGTAGCGGCAGGAAGCAAGGGCGCGTTGAATTTCGATATCGGCGCGAGAGCCTTTGAAAACTGCGGCAAGAGCGCAAAGGTTGCGTTGAGCGTAGATTTCGGCGACGAAATCATTCGTTCAATCGGCAGCAGAGCGTTTGCTGGTACGAACATTAAAGAACTCGACTTCTCGCAAATGCAGGGCTTGAAGAGCCTTGGCTCGGACGTCTTTGCAGGCGTTGCAAGCATTGACGAAATCAAGATCGGTGACGGCGTTGATTTGGCGGCAATCCAAATGAATGGCGCGCCGTTTAGCGGCAAAACGGTCACGGTGGCAAGCGGCTCTGCGTTGTACGTAGAAGAAAACGGCGTAATCTATAACGCAAATATGACGAAGCTTTTCTTTGTCAACGAATCGGTGACGGGTAAGTTCACGATGCCTACGTCGGTAAGAAAAATTGCCGATTATGCGTTTGCAAACAGCGCGATTACGGAAATCGTGATGAGCCCGAATTTGACGGATATTGGCAGCTACGCATTCTTTAATGCGAAAGTAGAAAAGGTAGATTTCAACGGCGCGGCTTTGAGCGAAATCGGGGTTGGCGCGTTCTACGGCTCGATGGTTAGAGACGTCGTATTGCCCGATAGCGTAGAATGGGTGAAGGATTATGCGTTTGCAGAATCGGCTATTCACACGTTTACGGCAAACAACTTGAAAGAACTTGGCAACGGCGTATTTGAAAACTGTATCGTAATGCAAGAAATTACGCTTGTCGACGGTATCAAGAAAATGGGCAACAGCACGTTTGCGGGCTGTATCAACTTGGAGAAGGTTTCGCTTCCTTCCGTAAATAGCCTTGGAAGATACACCTTCCGCGGCGCAACGCAGCTTGTAGAAGTAAGCTTTGGCGCGAATGCAACGACGACGGGTACGTATACGTTTGCAGGCTCGTCCGTTGCAACGGTTGTATTCAATGGCGAACAAATCACGGAAATCGGCGCGGGCACGTTTAGTCAGGTTGGTAACGTATCGATTAAGAGTATGCACGAAGGTCAGCTTATCGAAGGTTTGCCTTCGAGCGTGAAGGCAATCGGCGATTATGCGTTCAACGGTGTACGCATTCGTGCATTGAAGGGACTTGATCAAATCGAATTCTTCGGCAACTACTCCTTCTACAACACGAATTTTAGCGCTTTGGATTTGACGAGTGCGCTCGATATCGGTGAGATGGCGTTCGCAACGCAAGATAGAAACGCGTCCTATACGAGCATTTCCATGCCCAACGTTATCCACATTAGAAACTATGCCTTCTTGAACGGTATGGAAGAAGAAGTGATCCTTCCTGCAAGCGTACAAAGCATCGGCGAAGGCGCGTTTGCATCGAGTGCAAACTTGAAGAAGTTTACGGTAGAAGGCGGTGACAAGTTCTTCGTTAGCGAAGACGGTGTGCTTTATCGCTACTTGGATAAAGCGGCGAAGAAATACGAGCTTGCGGCATATCCTGCGGCGTTGAACGCACAGGGCGAAGCTGGTGCAAGAGAGTGTTCGATTTTGGAAGGTACGGTTCGCGTGCAAGCGTATGCGTTCTATCAATTAAATAGCGGCACGATCGACAAGGTTGTCCTTCCGTACAGCGTGAAGTCGATTGGCGATAGCGCATTCTATCAAAGCGGTATTAAGCATTATACCTTTGAAAGCATTGTTGCTCCTATTTTGGAAACGGTATACCGCTCTGAAATCGAAACGGCAATCGAAGAAAGCTCGACGATTGCGTACTACAAGGGTTATTACTACTCCAACTTTGAAAATCTTATCTACTATTACAGTGATTACGTTCGCGAGGCAAGCCCGATTTCTATGAGCTATCCTTCGAACGGCGAGGGTTATGATAACCATATCTACAAGCTCTATTTCGGCGAAAGAAAGCAGCTTGGTATCTATATGGAAGACTTGACTCGTGAAATCATTGCAAACATTGAAAAATTCACGGAGATGATTCCGGATATTCTTTCGTGGACGGAAAACGTTACGGAAGAAAACAAGGCGAAATTGGAAGTTTTGGCGGAAGAATTGAAGCAAACGCGTTCGAATTACAATACGGTGAAGATGAACGCCGAGCAATTCGTTTATATCACCGAGGAACTTTCCAATGCGCTTATGGACGTGGAATTGAAGGTGCGTGAAGCGAAAGCGGCTTACGGTATTGTAACCAAGATTAGCGGCTTGCAGCTTTATGAAGGCGCGGTGTATAAAGTCGATTATCTTGTCGGCGAATACTTCGATATGACGGGCTTGCAGCTGGTTGTTGTATACGAAGACTACTCGACGGAAATCGTTGGCGTAGAAGAAATCACCCTTCTTACAACGACGGCGCTTACGAGCAGACATAAATACGTAGAAGTGTCCTGCCGCGGCGATAAAACGCGTATCCCCGTTACCGTAACGGAAAAGAAAACGAACGCGGATGCCGACGATAAGAGAGAGCCCGAAATCTCTGAAACGCCCGAAACTTCCGAAAAGAAGGAAAACAAGGACGGCTGTGGAAGCGTTGTTAGCGGCGCGACCTTGAGTGCAATTACGCTTGCAACGGCTTGCGTAGCATTGTTTGGTAAAAAGAGAAAGGCTGATAAAGCCGATTCCGAAAAATAATCGCAAAAAGGAGAACGTACTATGGAAGAAAAAATGATTCCCGTGGAAGAATCCGTAACTCCCGAAGAAGAAACGGTTGAAACGCCCGTGGAAGAAACGGTAGCGGAAGAACCTGCAACGGAAGAAACGCCCGTGGAAGAAGCGGCGGCGGAAGAACCTGCAACGGAAGAAGCGCCCGTGGAAGAAACGGCGGCGGAAGAACCTGCAACGGAAGAAGTGTCCGTGGAAGAAACGGTAGTAGAAGAACCTGCAACGGAAGAAGCGCCCGTGGAAGAAACGGCGGCGGAAGAACCTGCAACGGAAGAAGCGCCCGTAGAGGAAACGGCGGCGGAAGAACCTGCAGTAGAAGAAGCGCCCGTAGAGGAAACGGCGGCGGAAGAACCTGCAACGGAAGAAGCGCCCGTGGAAGAAGCGGCGGCGGAAGAACCTGCAACGGAAGAAGCGCCCGTGGAAGAAGCGCCCGTGGAAGAAACGGCGGCGGAAGAACCTGCGCCTGTAGAGGACGTGAAGAAAGTGGAAATTTCTTGCTGTAAATGCGGAGCCAAATTGAAGGTGAAGATAGGCACGGAAATTTGTATGTGTCCGAAATGCGGAGAAATTTTCAAGGTAAAAGCGACGCTCAGACGAGTAAAAGACGTTTCGCCCAAACAAATCACAAAGGCGTACGTAAAGGTAAGCAAGGACGAAAAAGGCAAATTTATCACCAAAGTCTTGCAGTAATTCAAACAAAACTTGCGGAGCGATGAACAATCGCTCTGCAAGAGAAAAAATGAAAAAAGATAGGAGAATAGATATGGCAAAGAAGCAAATTGAAACGGCAGAAGTTGTCGCACAAGAATTCACGGTAAAATGCTGCGGTTGCGGCGCGAGCTTGAAAGTAAAAGAAAACGGCTCTGTATATACGTGCCCGAAGTGTAATCAAATTTTCCAATTACGTAGAACGGAAAAATTGGTGAAGAACCTTTATAAAGGACCTATCAGCGAAGCGTACGTTGCTGTTTCCGAAGATCAAAAGGGCAACGTTTTGGTAGAAACCGAAGTTAAAGAATACTAATGCCTTGCAAGATTTGATAGTAAAGGGCGCGAAGGATTTCCTGCGCGTGCCTTTTGCTTGCGTTAAATTGCTCAAATTAGGCTAAATTAAGCCGACCTTGATACTTTATCAAGGTCGGCTCTTTTCGTTAAAATTAGGCGTTTATTAAGCCGTTTTACAAAAGAATAACCGCGCCGTAGGATTTTCTACGGCGCGGTTTGCGCTTTGGATTACGTTATAAGCTTACGCTGCTACGATTTCGTCGCCCAACGTAAGGGTAACGTTTGCGGAATCCGCATAGTCGAGCGTTGCGCTGTATTTCTTGCCCGTTGCGATTTCGCAAAGCTCAAGCGTTGCCGTGCGATTCGCATTGTACGATTTAATGAGATAGGTGTATACCGCTTCGCCGTCGAGGAGAAGTTTACCAGGCGTAGCCGCCGCGGTGTCGTTTATGGGATCCTTATAGCCGCCGTCGAAGAGATAGGTTTTGCCGTCCATCTTCGCTTCGGTGAGGTAAAGTCCGTCGACTTCCGTTCTCAAAATCGCCTTGTCGCCGTTTACAAATGCGGTGCTCGCTTCTAAATCATCCGTGAAAGTAATCTTGTAGTAGCTGGTTTTGCCGGTACCGTCCGCTTCTTGCGACCACATGAGAATGCCGTTTTCTTTGATCATATAGTAATAGTTCGTTTCATTTACCGCCGTGGCAGAGGTGCTGGTAAGCTTTGCAACACCTTGCGCGTAGGGGCTTGTGATACCGTCGAAGGAAAGGGTGACTGTTCTACCGTTTCTATTCGTGTTGTAAACCCAAGTGCCGAAAAGTTCGTCCGCTTTCGCGCAAACTTGATAACCGCTAAAGCCGTCGGGGTTTTGCGAAAGAAGCATAGGGCTGCCTTCCAAATCCTTGCGGATATACAAGTAATATTTGTAAGGATTATTACCTTCTTTGTATTGGAAGGTAAGCATATCCACGTCGTAATAGGTCATTTCGACGGGCACACCCTTGAAGGTCGCGTGAATTATGCCGTTAATGTCGGTAGGGCCGACCGTGAAGGTCGCGAATTCGCCGCTGATTGCCCAAGTACCCATAAATGCGTTGCGGATATAGAGGGAAACCGTTTCCTCGCCGATTGTCAAGCTGTATACGTTTTGCGCTTTTACAAGCGAGCCGATCGTCTCTTTCGTTTCAAGGTTATAAACGTCGTAAGCATCGCCGTTGGGCTTATAGCCGTAAGCGGTCGAGCCGTTTATAGTAAACTTACCGCCAATCGTGAGCGCGCTCTTGCCGTCGAATGCGTAGGAGTTGCCGCTTATATCGATGAAGTCAATGTTCGCAAAGGCGTCTTTCCTTTCGAAGCTGTCCGCGCTGTTAAGGATAACCACCTTCGCGTCTTCGTCGTAGGACATAAGGTAAAGCTTTCCGTTGTAAGCAAACTTGCCTTGAAGCGCCGCGTCGAGGGTGTAGGGAACAACCGTTCTCTTGCCGTTTTCGATTAAGGTAATCGTACCTTCCATACCGACGTAGGGCAAGTGACCGTACAAGCCAAAGCCGTTGAAGTCAAATTCTACGTTCGTAAATTCAGGTGCGTTGCAAATCCATTCGCCGTTATAGTCGTCTTGGACGAACAAGCTGATAGCGGTGAAACCCGATTCGCTATTCGTGTCCGACAAGTACGCCGTTAAGGTGTTCGTGATAACGTCGTGCGTGAAATAGCCGAAAAGATCGTTCTTCACGTAAACGTCGTGGGGGAGATACAAGCATACGTAATTTTCCGTTTCACTTGCTTCGTATACAAGGTCTAACGAAGAACCGTCGCTATATACCGCCGTTGCCTTACCAATACCGCTTTCACCGATACCCAAAAGGTTGAGTACAATACCCGAGTTCGACCAAGAACCCACGTAGCTTTCGCTGCGGTAGAAGATTTGCGTCTTGTCTGCGCCTACGATTTGAAGCGCGCCGCTCGCGTCGAATTCCGCCACGTAGCTTACGCCGTTCATTGTGAAGGAAATGCCGTTGCCAAGTACGCTATATTCGCCGCTAAAGCTTTCTACGACCTGTTCGTCGCAGGTGTAGCCGTCGCGAACGTAAGATTTATGCGTGTAGGTGAATTGATTGATGCCGTCGAAGGTAAAGGTCTTGTCGACCGTCGCCGTCTTTGTCCAAGAGCCCTTGAAATTATCGTAAGAAGAAAGGGCTGCGGTATCGATTACCAAATCGTTAAGTACGCCGTTTGAATCTTTCAAGGTGAGCACCGTGCCAGCCAACGTGCAAACGTCGTATTCGGTGCGTACCGATTCTCCGTTTTCCACTTTTTCCACAATCGCACGATCGCCGTAGAAGGAGTAGTAAACGGTCGCGTCGCCGTTTTTTGCGAAGTATTCGCCGCGGAAGACGTTTTTCATTGCGTACAAGGGGGATTCTTCGGTATAGTACAAGCCGTCGTAGATTGCCAAGCCCTCGTCGGTGAGTTCCGCGCGGTAATTATAATAGGAATAGCGGTAGAGATCGAAGTTTGCGTCGTATACTTTCGACGTATCCGTTTCCGCTTCCTTTTCGTCGATAATGATTTCCCCGAGATAGAAACGGGAAAGTCTTGCGCTTTCAATGATCACCGTTTCGCCGTCGAAAGAGAAGTTTGCTTGTTGCGAGCTCTTGCCGTCCGAATAGGTCGCAAAGCCGTTTTCATCAAGCGTAATCGTAAGGGGATTCGCATGGTTCGGCACCATCACTTGATAGGTGCCAAGCACGGGGGTAGGGTCTGCAAAACCGACGTAGAGCGTTACGTTCTTCATCGGGGTGTAGGAATAGGGAACTTTCTGCGTGCAAGCTTCGTCGAAGAAGTAGCCGTAGGAAAGATACCCGTTGTCCGCTTGCAAATAACGTACAAGTCCACCGTTGAAAAGGTATTCGCCGAAGGACGCATACATACTCAACGATTCGTCCGCATTATCGAAATAGGTAATACTCTTAACGTTTTCTCCGCCGAGTTTAACGCTTTCCGTTTCGCCCTGTTCGTTCTTCGTCACGTAGCGGAGCTCAATAGCGAGCGTTACGTGTTTAATTTGGGCATTGCCGTCTTGGTCGTAAATGATTTCGCCTTCTTCGTTGCGTTCATAGTCGGGCTTGAAGTTGATGGTAGGGTACTTACCTGCCTTAAACACCCAGTCGCCCGAGAGCCAAGAAAGGTTATCCATGAAATAGGTTTCGTCCGCCAAATTCGGGTTGGTTACACAGGATTGCACCGAATATTTTTCCGAATACACGGAAACGTAGCCCTTTTCGTTGCCACCGCCGACAAAATCGCCCGTGGCAGCATAAGCCGCGCCCGAAGCCGCGTAAGCCGCCGTGCTACCGTCGAAGAAACATTCGCTTACGATGCTGTCGTTTTCCGCAAACCCAGCGATACCGCCTGCGTAAGAATAGCAATAATCAGTCGTCGTTGCCAAGGGATCGGTAACCGCTTGCGACGCTTTTGCTACGACTTCGCCCGTTGCGTAGGAGTTGGTGATAACCGTGTATTGTCCGAGTGAGCCCGCCACGCCGCCGCTATACAAAGCGCCGGAAACGTCGCCGTGCGCGTAGGAGTGGTGAATGGTTGCTGGTGCGCCGAGGGGATAGTTCGTGACCATATAACCCGAGATACCGCCTGCCGCGAGTGCCATACCGCTCAAAATTCTAATATCTACGTCCGTATTCGAGAACGCGACTTCCGAAGGATGCGCGCCGCCGAGCTCGGCGGCATAGAAGCCTTGTTGATAGCCGATCAAGCCGCCTGCGAAGGCGAAATAGCTATTGTCAGCAAGTACGTTGATTTCCCCGTTTGTTGCCGAGCAAAGATAGATCGTTGCGCCGACGCCGTAGCCAAGAAGGGAGCCGACCGAGATGGTCTTGCTTTCGCTATAACTCTCGTTCATGCCCGCGTTGATGGTGAAGTTTTCCAGCTGAATCCCGTGGAAGAGTGCGCTGTTTTCTACGGACGCGTCCTTGTACGCCGCACCGAACAAGCCAACGTAGTTCGCCGATTCGGAATGAATCGTGAAGTTCGAAATCTTATATTCGAAAGGCTTACCTGACACGGGATCGTAGTTGGTAAGGAAACAGCCCGCAAAATAGGAGTTTTCCGTACGCAAATCCCCGATTACCTGCAATTCTTCACCCTTACAGTCAATATTATTAACCACCATATAGGAAGCGGTCACGTAGCGGTATTCCCCTGCGTTAACCTTTTCCGCGATGAAGAGCAAGTCGATAGGCTTGCTGACAAGGAAGGGGGCATCTTTCGTTCCCATACCGTCCATACGCGAAACGTCTTTCTTGAGTCCTGTAACGGTGATCGTCAAGTCTTGATCCGCAACGACGGTATAGCTACCGTCTGCACGGGGCGCAACTGCTTTTTCGTTTGCATAAACGATGGCGTTGCCCGTATAGAAAGCGCTGACGTTCAGTTTGAACGTCACTTCCGTGCCGTATTCTACCGATTCGCCGCTGACAAAATCACTAACGAGGGTGTAGCCTTCGCCTTCTTCAAAGACGATGGTTTTTGCGTTCTGATTTTCGCCAGAGCCGTCTTCCGAACTGCCTTCTTCCGAAGTGATGTCAGAGCTGTTCGTTTCGTTGTCGCTACCTTTTGAGCCGCCGCAACCTGCCGCTGCCATCGCGCACGCGCAGGAAAGGGAGAGCAATAAGGCAATTAAATATTTTTTCATAAAAACTCCGTATATAATGTTTACAACTTTACTTTTTACGCAAGGTAAGCTACCAGTAAGGTATAGCTATGTGCATAACATCCCAATCTAGAGCATACCTTTCTACATTATACTATATATTACGAAAAATGACAAGAAAAAACGGGGTAGTTTACGCAATTTTCTCTATTTTTCACAAAACCGTTTTTTTCCTATTTAAGCGGAAAATAATCACTTGACAAGTCTTGCTTTTTAGGCTATAATAGTGCATAATGCAAATCGTATGCCCAAACGTAGTTTGGGAAGTAAGGAAGGAAAGGTTATGAAAGAAAAGTCGGGGGAACGGATACTCCGCTCTTTATACACCATATTATTTTCGCTTTTGACGCTCTTTGTCGGCGCGCTGTGTATTATACAGGTTTGGTCGATTTTCAAGTCCGAGGCAAGCGGGGCGTTTACCCGTGCAAGGGTATGGGCGCACTTCAAGGAAATTTGGATTCCGATTGTAGTTTTTGTCGGTGCGTTGATGGGCAATATTATCATCGCGCTTGCTTATCCCAAGCAAAAGGAAAAGCTGAAAGCGGAGATCGATCCATGGATTACGGCGCGTCGTTTGCGCGAAAAAGTGGGCGGCGTTACGGGCGCGAAAAAAGAACGCGTTTTTAGAGGAGTGGTCAACGTTTTCATTGCGGCGATTACGGCTTTTGGCTTGGCGCTTTGCATTGGAATTATGTACGTAGATTCGTACACGCCTATGCTCTCTGCGAAATTCTTCTTAAAGCAGGACTTCTTGGTGGACCGTTTGGTTCGCGTTGCGATGTGCGCGCTTTCGGGCTTGCTTGCTTGCGTAATACTTGTATCCCTCAAGAGTCTTTCCATAAAGAGAGAGATTGCGATTTATAAAGAGGCACTCGTTGCAAGAGCGAAAGGGAATAAGGAAGCGTGGGCGTCTGTTTGTGAAAAAATTGCGCTTGCGAAAAACGAAAAAGAGCTTGCCCAAGCGAGAGCGGAAGCAAAAGCACTTTTGAAAAAGCAAGAAAAAGACGCAAAGGCAGCGTCCAAGGTTAAGAAAACGAAAGCAAAAACGAATAAAAATAGTTCGCAGGTTTGGATTTGGGCGGCGCGCATCGCGTTGTTTGCGGTGGCGGTTACGTTCATTGTAATGGGCGTGGATAACGGCGGCGTAAAGGCGATGTTTATGAAGGCAATCAACGTTTGTACGCAATGTATCGGGATAGGGTAAGGATATGAAGAAATTTTTTGCAAAACTGAAAAGGGGTTTCAAAAAGATCCTGCCCACAAAACGGCGCATCGTACAGCTTTACACCGCGCTTTTGTTCAACGCAAACGTCAAGGGCTTTTTTAACGGTCAAATTTATCAAGGGCCGACCAAAAACCTTTGCGTGCCTGGGTTGAATTGCTATTCCTGCCCTGGCGCAACGGGGTCTTGCCCGATGGGCTCTCTCCAAAACGCACTCATCGATTCCAAGACAAGAATGCCGACGTACATAGTAGGGATTATCATTTTGTTCGGCTTGATCCTCGGTAGAACGATTTGCGGTTGGCTTTGTCCGATTGGTTTAGGGCAAGAGTTGTTGTATAAAATTCGGACGCCGAAGGTGAAAAAGAGCAAGGCGACGCGCGTGTTCTCCTATTTCAAATACGTGATCTTGATTGTGTTGGTTGTGATTTTGCCCTTGTCGATGGCAGTACCGGGATTTTGTGAATTCATTTGTCCTGCTGGTACGTTCCAAGGCGGTTTAGGGCTGTTACCGAATAAAGTAAGAGAGCCTTTGCTTACCCAGCTTGGCCCGATCTTTACGTGGAAATTTATCGTCATGGTCGCGGTGATTGTGGCAAGTATCTTTATTTTCCGTTTCTTCTGCCGTTTCCTTTGTCCGCTCGGCGCGCTTTACGGTTTCTTCTGTAAAATCGCGATGATCGGCTTGAAGGTGGATAAGAATAAGTGTACCGATTGCGGACTTTGTATCAAAGTATGTAAGATGGACACCAAGAAGGTGGGCGACCACGAGTGTATCCAATGCGGCGAATGTATTTCCGTGTGCCCGACGAAAGCGATTGCGTGGAAGGGCTCGAAGATGGTCGTTCGCGGTAACGACACCGACGTGGATCCTTCGAACGGGTTGAAACCGTTGAACGGGCTTTTGAAAAAGGACGTAGAGCAAGTAGAAAACGTAGGCAACGCGGATAACGCGGAAAACGTAGGTAACGTATCGTCCGAACCCGTAGAAAACAAGGGATGCGAAGCTTCCCAAGCGGGGGTGGAAAATGAGTAAAAAGAAGAAAATCGTAGGCGTAGCGCTTGCGTCGGTTTTAATGTCAGGCGCGCTCGTTTACTATAATTTCATTGACAAAGCGCCGTCTATGGGTATGGGCGTAGGCAATATGTGTCTCGATTTCACGGTGGAAACGTACGAAAACGTCAATAGTGATTTTGCGCTCGATGGAAATAAGGCGACGCTTGGCAATCAAATCGGTAAGGTGTGCGTACTCAATTTCTGGGAAACGTGGTGCCAAGCCTGCGTAGAAGAATTGCCAGAGTTTAACGAAGTGCAGGTAGAATACGGCGATAAAGTGCAAATTTACGCGATTGCAGGCGTCACGTCGACGCAAGCGGAGATTGCGGAATATTTGAATACGGGCGGCTGGAAGGTTTACGATTCCGAAAGCGATTGGTCGACCTTTTCCTTGACCTTTGCGTATATGTCTTATGACGCTTGTTTAGAAATGGGGTACAATGGTATTTTGCCGAGAACGATTATCCTTGACAAGAGCGGCTTAATTGTCTACGAAGGGGATGGAAAATTGAGCTATGAAAGGCTGAAAGAATTGATTGACAGCGTACTTTAATGGAAAGATAAAGCGTGGCGTTTCCCGAAAGGAAACGCCACGCTTTTTTATGCCCAAAAATGCGATTGGATGGGGGCAGGTACGCGAATAACAAAAAAATACTCGCTTTGAAACGGTAAGCCGTTTCAAAGCGAGTTTTCATTTTTCAATCGAATATTCGATTAAAGGAAGGGGGTAGGAATCGTAGGATTCTGCGCGCCTTCAGCAAGTACGCGTTCGTAGTAGCATACGCAAAGCCACGTGTCTTCTACGCCGTCGTGCTTTTCAGAAAGCAGGATGGTATTCAAAAGGTCGTAGATTTCTTTATCGACTGCAATGAAGCCCTTTAACTTGCCTTCGTTTTCCATAGCACGTTCGCAAATTTCAAGCATTGTCGCCGTGTAGTCCACGCCGTCTACGTAGAATGCGCTCGTCGTGGGATCTTCAAACTTAACCGCGCGTTGACAGTAGCTGTAAATGCTTTCCGAAGGGAATTGCACCGTAGGACGGTTAACGTCGAGATACAAGTAGCGGCCGAGCGAGCCGTCGGAGTTGACTACGTGATAGAATCCGTCCTCTTCGGAGTAGGTGTATTCGATGCCGTCCGCAAGGAAGGTATTGCCCGAAACTTCATTGAAGCTGTATTGCCCTAAGGACGCATGCTCAAAGTAGGAATAGGACGTATCGGTCGATTTTGTAATGTTCAAGTTGAACGAACCGACTTCTTCGGGACTATAATAGGTCAAGAGCAAGTAGTAGGTCTTGCCTGCTTCCATATAATAACGGAAGTTGAAATTGTAATCGTATTCACCCTCAACGAAGAAAGGATTATCGTACGTGCCGAGGAAGGTCTTTCTATCGCTATCCACAAGCCAGCAAATCGTATCCGAATTGCCCGTGGAACGAATGTCGTAAATGCCCGACGTTTCGGGAATAAACTTATGCTTGAAGCCACGCGGCGTCATGGGGAAGGGAACGTTGACTTTGTTGTCGCCTTCATACACTTGGATTGCGCCTTGATAGGAAATACCGCGCATAGGATCTTGCATCGGTTCGCTATCGCCGTAGTGGTCGTAGTAAACGCAAAGCTCAAGCCATTCATTTTCGTGGTATTCGCCGCCCCAAGCGTTGTATTGCCATACGTAGTATACAACCAAATCAAGCAAGTCTTTCAAGTCTTGGGTGACGGGCGTATAACCGTGGTTGTACATATTGTTGTTTGCTTCCCAAGCATAGTATTCGACTTCCGCTATATAGTTAATGCCGAGGTCGTCGTAAATGAAGTTGTTGTAAGCGAGCATCCAAAGGCTCGTTTCCGTGCACCAAAGGGAAGTGTACCAAAGGTTCGCAAAGAGCAAAGGACCGTCTGCCGTTCCTACGTGGTAGTAGCCGTCAACTTCGTTATAAACGGGGGTGATGTAGCGTTCGAATTGCGTTGCCGCGCCGTCCGCTGCCTTTACCGAAGCTGCATGACGGAATACGTTCGCGTCTACGCCAGGCGCGGAAATCATATCGTCCAACGATTCAAAACGCAAGTTCTTGATTTGTACCGTGTCGCCGTAAACGTTACCCGACGTGTTCTTGTTATAGATGAGCGCTAATTCGTGTTCGCCCGCTTCAAAGTCTCTAAATACGTACGCGTAGCAGGTATTCCACTTGTTCATATAGTTGCCCGAAAGCTGATGAATGGGTACACCGTCAATAAGGACGATAAATTCGTCGTACATTTCTTCCGAACCGAGCTTGTAATCAAATGCAAGCGCCGTGTTTGCTTCCGCTACGAAATCTACGTACAAGGTCGCATACGAATAGTTGATATTATGGTTGGAAACTTCCAAATATTCGTTGCCATTAGCGATATACCAAGGCCAGCTGTAAGGATCATAGCCTTCGTCGTCGCTCGTCACAACGCCTTTCTTTTGCCAACGGTAAGTAAAGCCGTCTTTACCCAAAACGTTCGCTACGCCCGTGAGTGTAGGCGCTTTATCCATAGCCGATTGAGGAACTTCGACGCGTTCCAATATATCGGTGGGAGGGACATCGATAGTGCCGTCGCCTTTGATGATGTACGGTTCGTAGTCATCACCGAGGAAATAGTCATAGCGTTGTTGGAAATCCTTCGCTTCCGTCATCGAGCCCGCGTGCATAAAGGTGATTACGCCGTAGCGGTCGATCATAACGGAAAGGGGAACAACGCCCGAATAGAACGCATTGATAAGTCCGCCGTCGTTGCCAGGGGATACCATATCCAGTTCAAGCCCTCTTTCGGTTTTGTACTGTGTGATTACCGAAGCGGTGTCTTTCGATTCTATGCTAATTGCGATGACTGCTACCTTGTCGGGATAAGCTTCGCCGTTTTCACCTTCATATCGAATCGAGTTATCGATCGCAGGGAATTCGGCTTCGCAAGGTCCGCACCACGTTGCCCAGAAGTTCAAAAGTACGACTTCCTTCGTTTCCAAAAGGGTGGAAAGGGTAAGCGTTTTACCGTCCGTCGTCGTCACGGTGAAATCGTGCATAACGTTGCCTAATTGATATCTCGTGCCACTCGGGATTTCGTCGCCAAGCAATTCACCCGTAGGCTCTACGTTTACGATAACCGTTTCACCGCCCCAAGGTTGGGTATAAATGGTGATATCGGAATCGCAAAGCTGATAGCCGGGCGTAATGTCTTCCAAAAGAACGACGTATTCCGCAGGGGGGACTTCGTCTTCCATGAAGTAGGCAAAGCCGGAAGAGTTCGTGATTTCCGTTGCGATGATTTCGTCCGTCAGTTCATCGACAAGATGAACGGTCACGTTGCCCATACCGTAGTCGGTAGGGGTTTGAACGGAAACTCTGTACGAATAAGAAAGTTCAGGGGGTTCGGTTTCTTCGCTGGAATCGCCTTCGCTCGTTTCGCCCTCACTCGTTTCGCCGTCGCTCGTGCCGCCTTCGCTTCCGCCGGGTTGCTCGCTCGTCGGGGGGGTGGACGTATCGCCGTCACTGCCGCCACCGCCGCCGCAGCTCGCCGCGGCGCCAAGACCCAAACAAAGGGTCATGATCGCGGAAAGCCAAGTAATTTTCTTAAAGATTTTTTTCATAATAACTCCAAAAAGTTTGTTTTTTCTTATTCAGCCAAGGTGACCGTGTATTCGCCGAACGCAGCTTCCGTTCTAACGACGTCTTTCAAGGTCTTGCCAATTACGTGGATTTCGTAAACGCCTTCACCAGGGAAACCCATAACATCTTTGTATTCGCACATACCGTTTGCATCCGTCGTCACGGGGGAGTAGCACGCGCCGAGAGTGCCGTCCGATTCTACTTTGCAAAATTGCACTCTTGCGTCTGCTGCAGGCGTACCGTCTGCGTTGAGTACGGTTACGGTGTAGCACGTAGCTTCGCCGGGTTGTTCGCTCGTTACGGGCGTGGAATCTTTGTCCGTGTCCTTGTCTTTGCTACCGCCGCAGCTTGCTACCGCGCAAAGACCTGCGCAGAACGTAAGGGCAAGGCAAAGACCTGCAAGTTTCTTAAATAATTTCATAATTACCTCCTTGAAACGAAAATCATCTGATTTACCTTTCACTTAATTTTTTTTATTTTTTTCGCGACCGCGCATAATGCGCAGTATAGACATTGTATCATAAAAACGAGAAAAAGGCAATCATTTTATCAGCAAAACGAATTATTATTTATGTCGCGCGCACGAGAAAAAAGTTTACTTCTATACAAAAAAACCGTCGCAAACCAAGAGTTTACAACGGTTTTTAGGGTTCAATAGAAAAAATTGATAGGCTTAATCGAAAAATTGATAAACCTTAAAGCAAGCTTGCCGCGTCCTTATCGCAAATGATGGTCACGAAGGGGTGGAGCTGTAAAACGGACGCAGGAAGATTGGGGGTGATTTCGCCCTTGACCATACCTTTCACCGCTTCGGCTTTGTTCTTACCCGATACGACCATAAGAATGGACTTCGCTTGCATGATATTTTTGATGCCCATGGAAAGGGCTTGACGGGGTACTTCGTCGACGGAGTTGAAAAGACGAGAATTGTCTTTGATGGTGTTTTCGGTGAGATCGACAAGGTGGGTAACGGAATCGAAGGGAGTACCGGGTTCGTTGAAGCCGATATGACCGTTCGAGCCAAGACCAAGCACTTGAACGTCCTGCTTCATTTCTTCGAGCAACGCGTTATAGCGGTCGCATTCCTTTTGCGCGTCGGGCGCGCTGCCGCAGGGAAGGTTGGTGTTTGCTTGATTGATGTCGATATTGTCGAAAAGGTTGGTACGCATAAAGTATGCGTAGCTTTGGTTGTGGTCGGCAGTAAGACCAACGTATTCGTCGAGGTTAACGGTGGAAACGTTCTTATAGGACGTGCCGTTTTCCTTGCAGTCTTTCGCCATATATTGATAGGTCCCGATCGGGCTCGAACCCGTTGCAAGACCAAGGATAGCATTGGGATTTTTCTTGACGATATCGATCAAGATTTCCGCTGCTTTTTTGCTCATTTCGTCATAGTTTTCGGTAATGATTACTTTCATGACATATACACTCCATATAAAAATATTTTTTAACGATTACATTATAAACGATTGTGAAAAATCCGTCAAGTATTTGAGAATATTTTATCAAAAAAGTTTTATAATAGGGAAGGTGCAGGGGAAAAAATAAAAAAAGAAAATTTTTCATATTTTCAAGGCAAAAAGCTTTGACAATGCCAAAAAAATGTGGTATAGTAGTATAGCTTTTGAATAAGAAAGAAGAAATTGAGCTGTTGCAGAAGTACCCAAGAGGCTCAAGGGGCTCCCCTGCTAAGGGAGTAGTATGGGAAAACCGTAGCACGAGTTCGAATCTCGTCTTCTGCGCCAAAAAAAGGACACCGAAACGGTGCCCTTTTTTTTTGGCGCAAAAACCGAGCCGCTCGCACTCGTGAATTATCACGAGGTCGTGCGAGCGCCGTCCGCAAAGAGTGACCTTTGAAAGGGCGAAAGCATATCGGCGGCGCGAAGCTTTGCCGCACAGCGGCAAGCTCTCGTCTTCTGCGCCGTTTACCGCACGAGCAATCGTCCGCTGGGTGTCCTTTTTTTGGCGCAAAAACCGAGCCGCTCGGTTTCGTGAATTGCCACGAGTGACGCTCGATTTTCTCGCGCTCCCGATGTAAAAGTCACAAAAGAAACATCAAAATCAAGTACGGCTTAAATGCTTGACAAATGAGAGAAGCAGTGCTATAATGAATAAAAAGAATAGCGAGGGGGCCAGCTGATTGAAGGGGATGTTGGTCCTTTATTTCTTTACATATAGGTGTATTTATGTTTCGAAAAAAGAAATTTGCATTATCCACCACGCAAATCATTTTGATCAGTTTTCTAATAACGATACTGCTTGGCAGTTTGCTTTTAGTATTGCCGATTAGCTCTTCAAGCGGTAAATCCGTTTCGTATATCGACGCATTGTTTACCGCTACTACGTCGACTTGTGTTACGGGGCTTGTGACGTTACCGACGTTTTCCACTTGGAGTGTTTTTGGGCAAGTCGTCATTTTGCTTTTGATTCAAATTGGCGGACTTGGCGTTATTACAATTATGTCGGGTTTTATGATAATGCTCCACAAAAAAATGGGGATAGGGGATCGGTTGTTGATTCAAGACGCGTTCAACTTGAATACCATGGCAGGGGTTACTAAATTCATAAAGAGCGTATTGCTCGGTACGCTGGTCATTGAAGGACTTGGCGCGGTGCTGTATTCGTTTGTTTTTATCCCCGATTTCGGTGTAAAGGGGATATGGATAGCCGTTTTTAACTCTATATCCGCTTTTTGTAATGCAGGAATTGATATTATAGGCGACAGTAGCTTGTA
Organism: Clostridiales bacterium; assembly: GCA_015071005.1. Lineage (GTDB taxonomy): Bacteria > Bacillota > Clostridia > Christensenellales > Borkfalkiaceae > Scatosoma. Next base: position 26,228 of record SVIG01000006.1, read on the forward strand.
TCTATACGCAACGAATCCGTTGATCAATACTGTGACGTCGTTTTTGATTGTCCTTGGTGGTATAGGGTATATTGTTTGGTGGGACGTGATTCGGGTATTAAAAACCCGTACGGCACGAAACAAAAAGATATTCAGGCGTTTAACCTTGCATAGCAAAATTGCGATTGTGGCGACGCTTTGTTTGATAGTTGGCGGCGCGGCGCTTATCTTCTGCTCTGAATATAGCAATCCGAATACGATTGGGGATATGTCGCTGTGGAACAAAATACAAGTTTCCTTGTTTCAATCGGTAACAACGAGAACGGCAGGCTTTGCAACGATTCCGCAAGAGCATTTGACAGGTGCGGCAACCGTTGTTTCACTCATTTTAATGTTTGTCGGCGGTTCGCCCGTTGGTACGGCGGGCGGGATTAAAACGGTGACGCTGATTGTTTTGCTTTCTTCTGCTTTTTCGACTGTTCGCAATAAAAGCCAAACAACCATTTTTAACCGCGCGTTATCAAGCGATTCCATTCGCAAGGCAATCGCCGTGGCGATGATGTTTATGCTCGTCACACTTACGTCTATTATTTTATTAGCATTAGCAACCGAAGCGTCTATCATCGACGTAATTTATGAATCCGTGAGCGCAACGGCTACGGTGGGACTGTCTAGGAACTTTACGGCAAGCCTAAACTCAATGGGAAAAATTATCATTATTGCGACGATGTATTTTGGAAGAGTAGGGCCTATTTCATTGGCGGTTGCGCTTGGCAGCAAAAATGAAAGTCAAAACGTTATTTCCGTGCCCACGGAAGAAATAAATATCGGTTAAAGGAGATTTTATGAAAGCGAAAAAAACATATGCGGTCTTTGGTTTAGGAAGATATGGCGCTGCGGTAGCAAGAGAGCTTGTAGAAAACGGCATGGAAGTGATTGCGGTAGATAGCGAGCAGAAAATCGTCAACGACGCAGCGGCGTATTTGCCTATTTGTAAATGCGCCGACGTAAGCGACGCAGAGGTGATTTCGCGGCTTGGGATCGGCAGCGTAGATACGGTCATCGTTTGTATGGCGAGTAATTTGGGAGCGAGCGTTATGGCTGTCACGCTTTGCAAGCAAGCCGGCGTTAAGACGGTTATAGCCAAATGTGCGAACGAAATGCAACAAAAAATTTTGCTTCGTGTGGGAGCGGATCAAGTGGTTTTTCCGGAAAATGAATCTGGGATTCGTCTTGCGAAAAATTTATTGAGCTCGGGATTTATTGATATGATTTCTTTGTCAAAAGACGTATCTATCGTTGAAATTGACGTAAAGAAGGAGTGGCTTGGGAAGAACCTTGTCGAGTTAAACCTCCGCAAAAAACATGGGATTAACGTCGTAGCGATAAAAAAAGGTGAAATTGTCAGCGTGGATATTAACCCCGAACAAAAGCTTGATCAGGAAACGACGTTAATTATTATTGCAAATACTGCAAAATTGGAAAAATTAAAATGAATTCATTGGCAAAGACGATAAAAACGTATTTATAAAGCGTATTTCTTGTCTAAAAAATAGAATTTGGCGGGGGCAGGTACGCGTTGAATTGGAAAAACACTAAAAAAATGCTTTTTCTTACAAATCATGGCGTTATGTCCTTGCATTCTTTGAAAAAATGTGTTAAAATAAAGTCATATCTATGATATGAAGTGAGGTAAAATATGAATATTTGGCATGATATTTCCCCCTCGCGCATTACGGCGAAAAGCTTTGAGGCGTATATTGAAATTCCTAAGGGCTGCAAAGCAAAGTACGAATTGGATAAAGAAACGGGACTTTTGAAGCTCGACCGCGTGCTTTATACGTCCACGGTATATCCTGCAAACTACGGTTTTATTCCAAGAACGTTTGCGGACGACGGAGACCCTTTGGACGTGCTCGTTTTGTGCAACGAAGAAATTTATCCCGCTACGCTCGTTCGTTGTTTCCCGATCGGCGTAATCAAGATGATCGACGGCGGTTCGCTCGATGAAAAGATCGTCGCGATTCCTTTTGGCGATCCTACGTATAATAATTATTACGACGTACACGAGCTTCCCAAGCATGTCTTTGATGAAATGATGCACTTTTTCGAAGTGTATAAGACCTTGGAACACAAGCAAACAACGGTCAAGGAAATTTGTCACCGTGACGAAGCGATGGATATTATCAATAAGTGTATCGCAAAATACAAGGAAATCTTTACGAAATAAAGCGCAGGCATTGTAAAAAGATGAAAATTTTTCTTTATTTTTTATAAAAATAAGGGAAAATGATATTGACAATTAAAACAAAAAGGGTTATAATAGTAAAAATCATGAAAATGCGGGAGTTTTTTCCGCTTTTCGCATTTTTTTGATGAGAATATGATTGTAAAAAAAATCCGGAGGGTATTTTATAATGAGACAGTACATGAAAAAGAACGTACCTAGTCAACAAGGCCTTTACCTGAAGAAGCGGATTGCGAGCACGCATGCAAGAGCAAAGTTCGTCGGGATCGTATATTTCTTTGCGATTTTGGCGATTGCAGCCGTTGCCTGCTTGCCTTTATTCGAATCCGCGCTTGCGCCTCTTGGCGTTATGGAGTTCTGGCGCGTATTTAAGATGGAAAATTTCAAGAGTCTTGATACGATTGAAGAAATCATCGTGATGAGCAATGCTTGTCTTTACGCATTGATGCTTTTTGGGATCGCAATCAACGTTTTGAAAGCGCTTTCCAAGCTCAACTGGCTTTTCAAAAAGAAGGGCAGCAGAACGTATAGCTTCAACCGTAACGTTTATGCGATGGAAGACCTTGGAAATATTTTCTCGGGTTCGTTTGCTTCGATTATTATCTTCCATTTCATTATGTATATCCTTTGTGGTAAGATGGAAGTGCTTTGGCCCTTCTACGCTGTAATGGGCGGCGGCTTGTTCTTGCACTTCTTCTGCGGTCTTATCGGCGGCAAAGCGAGCTACTTCGCGGCTGACTCGAAGGGCAACCTTGTAGAAGAAAAGAGAACGATTGGTAGAGTCGCTCCGTTTATCCGTAACGTATTGCAGGTTGCGGCGGTGTTCAGTATGATGTATTTCTTCTTGGATACCTGCTGCTTGAGCAACGTGCTCGGCCCGATTTTGCAAGAAAACAGCTTCAATAACTACGTTAAGGACGACATTTTGACGTACGTATCGCTCGTACTGCAAGTGCTTACGGCGCTTTGGCTTATCGTGCTTGTAAAGCACGCTACGGGCATCAGCGAATACAGTATGCAAGGTCCGAACGCAAGCGGCATGAAGAATTATAGAATTTTCGCGTTCTTCGTATTGCTCACGGCTGGTGCAACGGCAGTATGCAGATACATATTCGGCGAAGCTTGCTTTACGGAATTCGGCGGCTTGACTTATATGGGGATTGCAAAGGGCGTGGACTATTCGTCTATCTACCTTGCGGCAATCGCATTCGTAATTTTCGTAGTGGAAGTGGTTATGCGCCATATGCCTCGTTTCCCTGGCAACAAGTGGGAAGAAGAGGAAGACGGTTATTGGGATATGGATTATCCCCCCATTCTTTATTCGAGCAATCCCGACGGCGCAATCGTGCCCCCAACGGTAGCTCGCCCCGATGCGAAGCCTCAAGACGAAAAAGCGCAAGTAAAGTGTCCCACCTGCGGCAAACTTTTGAGCATTTCGTTGGCGGTAAAATATCATCGTTGCCCTTGCTGCAGTAAGGTTTTTGAAACGCCGATCGAAGAAGAGGATGAAGAATTCGCATAATCAAAAATGCGGAAAAGAAAGGCGGAGACGTGTTCTCCGCCTTATTTATAGATATAGTGAGAAAATAAGTATTAAGGAGTCATTATGGCGAAAGAGAATCAATTTGTAGAACAAATTGCCGACGTCAATGCGGATTTTCCGCAATGGTATACGGACGTCGTATTAAAGACGAAACTCGTAGATTACGGCCCTGTAAAGGGGACGATGGTTATTCGTCCTTACGGCTATGCGATTTGGGAAAATATCCAAAAGGAAATGAACGCGCGTTTCCAAAAACGCGGCGTAGAAAACGCATACTTCCCCTTGTTAATCCCCATGAGCTATTTCACGAAGGAAGCGGAGCACGTAGAAGGCTTTGCACCCGAAGTTGCGGTAGTTACGCACGCAGGCGGCGAAGAGCTTGCCGAGCCTTTGGCGATTCGTCCTACGTCTGAAACGATCATTGGTACGATGATGGCGAAATGGGTGCAATCTTATCGTGATTTGCCCTTGAAGGTTAATCAATGGTGCAACGTAATGCGTTGGGAAAAGACCACCCGTCCATTCCTTCGTACGAGCGAATTCTTGTGGCAGGAAGGTCACACGGCGCACGCAAGCCAAGCGGAAGCGGAAGAAGAAACGCTCGCTATGCTTGAAAGCTATAAAGAGTTTGCGGAAAACTGTCTTGCAATCCCCGTTTTGACGGGTAGAAAGACGGAAAAAGAAAAGTTCGCAGGTGCGGTTGCCACCTATACCATGGAAGCGATGATGCGCGACGGTAAGAGCTTGCAGGCAGGTACTTCCCATTATCTTGGTCAAAACTTCGCGAAAGCATTTGATATTCAATACCTCGGAAACGAAGGGGTTTTGCAAACGGCGTACACGACGTCTTGGGGTGTTTCCACCCGTTTAATCGGCGCGATCATTATGACGCACGGGGACGAGCGCGGACTCGCGATTCCGCCCGTTGTAGCGCCTATTCAATGCGTAATCGTACCCATCGCGGCAAGAAAGGGCGGCGTTATTGAAAAGTGTGAAGAATTGAAAGCAACGCTTGAAAACGCAGGGATTCGCGTGACGCTTGACGCGAGCGACAATAGCCCTGGCTGGAAGTTCAACGAATGGGAAATGAAGGGTGTGCCCGTACGTATCGAGCTTGGCCCTCGCGATATCGAGGCAGGCAAAATGCTTTGTGCCCGCCGCGATACGCTTGAAAAGCTTGAAATGCCTTTGGAAAACGCAGCGGAAAGCATTAAAGCGCTGCTTAAATCGGTGCAAAAGGATATGCTTGAAAGCGCAAGAAAACGCCGTGACGAACGTATCGTTTATGCGGACGATATGAAGGGTATTTTGGCTGGCGTAGACGCAGGCAACTTCGTGAAAGCGGGTTGGTGCGGTTGCCGTGCTTGTGAAGACAAAATCAAGGAAGAAACGGGCGCGACGGCACGCGTATTCGCCGAAGGCGAAGAAGCGGAAAAGTGCGCGGTTTGCGGCGAAAAGGCAAAACACGTCATTATTTACGCGCGCGCATACTAAAAATTGAATCATTCCAAAATTGTAAAAAACGGGTCTTTGTTAGACCCGTTTTTTTGTGTTCAACGCGTACATGGTAGGGGGATTTTGTGTTTTGTGGGCGTTTTTTGTTGATTTTTTTGCTCTCACGCTCGTGTGAGGATACACACGGGCGCAGGCGCGCGAAAAAATAATGTAGGAAAAATGCGCGAAAAATACTCGAAGAGGCTTGACGAAATCAGGGAAAAATGGTATGATTATACTATGGCAAACGATATCGAAATCAATGAAAAAATTGCAAAAAACTTAATTTTCTATCGCAAGTTGGCAGGGATGACGCAAGCGGAGCTTGCGGAAAAAATCAGTTATTCCGATAAGTCCGTTTCTAAATGGGAATCGGGCAACGGCGTGCCCGACGTTTATACCCTGATGCAAATTGCGGAATTATTCGGTGTCACCTTGAACGATTTGGTGAAGAGCGGCGAGCCCGTTCGCCCGAAATCGAAAGAGCACGGCTTGCATGCTTTAATCCTACTTTTATCGAGTGGGATACTTTGGCTTGCGGCGACGCTTTTTTACGTGTCTATGCAAATATTCGGGCCGGAAGGGGATTGGTGGCTCGCGTTCTTGTACGCTGTGCCGCTCAACGCAATCTTGCTTTTGGTTTTTGCGTGTATTTGGAAATATCGCACGCTGAATTTCATTTGTGTTTCGGTGATTATATGGACGTCTTTGCTCTGTATCTACTTAACGGTAAAATGCGTGTCTATTCGTTTAGGAAATAGCTATGCTGGTTTGTGGTTAATGTTCCTTTTGGGCACACCGCTGCAAATTTTGGACGTGCTTTGGGTGTTCTTCCGTTCCTTGTTCCGCAAAAAGAAAAAGCGCAAGGCGGAATTAGAGGAGTTTAGCAAAGAATAAGGGGAAAAGGAGAAAGATTATGGCGTGTTGCCATTGCAAAAAAAACGACGCGACGACGTCTTACGAAGAAATTAAAAACGGACGAAAGACGACTTCGTACTATTGCTTGCAATGCTATCAAAAGCTCTTTTTGGATTTGAGAGCAACGGAGGAGGGGCAGAGTGAAATTTGTCCCTATTGCGGTACGTCGGTGGAGGAGTTTTTGAAAAGCAAGCTCGTCGGTTGCGCCTATTGCTATCGCACGATGCAGGCAAGCCTAATGCCTTCCGTGGTGAAAATGCAAGGTCAAAAACGCGCGCATTGCGGTAAAACGCCCCCCTTGGAGATGGACGAGGCGTTCGATGAAAATTTTGAATTTGATCCCGAGTTCAAGGCGCAAAAGATCGCGCAAACTCGTTTGGAAAGACAATGCAACGAACTGAATCTAATTATTAAAAAACTGCAAGATATGGGTGACTTCGCACAAGCGAAGGAGTATGCGGATAAGCTTTCTCGTATGAAGAGCAACGCGGCGGTGGAGGAGGAATTCGTATGGAACGCTCCGTAAATTTCCTTGAAAATATCGTCGTGTCCACCCGTATCCGCTTGGCGAGAAATTTCGCGAGCTTTCCCTTTCCGCGAAAAATGAATAAAGAGCAAGCGGAAAAGGTTGCCTTTTTAACGGAAGTGGGGTTGAAACAGTTTGGGCAATTCCAAAAGTACGAAATGTCCAAGCTCACGCGCGAAGAGGCACTTCTTTTACAAGAAGATTATATGATCAGCCCTGCGCTGATGAAAAGTAAGCACGGCGTTGCGTTCGTTTCTTTGGATAGGACGATTTCCGTGATGGTCAACGAGGAAGACCACCTTCGCGAGCAGTATATTTGCAAGGGTTTCGACCTTTATAAAGCGAACGATTTTATTAGCAGTCTTGACGATGGCTTGGGCTCGATGTATGATTTCGCGTTCGATGAAAAGCTCGGTTATTTGACCGCTTGTCCGTCCAACCTTGGAACGGGTATGCGTGCGTCGGTGATGATGTTCTTGCCAGGGCTCGCTTGGAACGGTGGATTGAAAAGCTTTTTGCCTACGTTAAAAGCGGACGGTATTACCGTGCGCGGCGCGTTTGGGGAAGGCACGAGCGCGCAGGGGTACTTGTATCAAGTAAGCAACGAGCAAACGCTTGGGCTTTCCGAATGGGACGTGCTCGACGAAATGACGCGCGTGACGATGGCGGTTGCGGATAAGGAACTGCTTGCAAGAGAGGAAATGCTCGCAAAAGCGGAGACGGAATGTCGGGATCGCTGTTTGCGCGCTTACGGCGTATTGTCCCATTGCGCAATTTTGAGTATGCAAGAGTTTTTAGAAAAACTCGCGGACGTGCGTTTGGGGATATTGCTCGGCTTGTTCCGTTGCACGAGTAAGAAAAAATTTGAGGAGTTTGCGAACGATATGCGTCCGACGGCGTTCCGTGTCGCCAACCACTTGGAAGAGGACGAAAAGCTGTGCGATATGGTTCGCGCCGAAACGGTTTCCCGCGCGTTGCCTACGCTTGTGAAGGTCGTTCGCGACGTAGACGTATAGTTTATTCTAAATAAATAATAAATCCGTACACGGGTAGGGTATTTTTTATGAGTACAAACAATAAAATCACCGAAAATTTCAATCAGGCGATTGCGCTTGCGAATAAGTTGGCTGCGGAAGTCGTGGAAACGACGTTTATCGGCAGCGAGCATATCGTCCGCGCTTTTTTAGACTTGCCTGCGTGCGAAGCGTATAAGATTTTAACGCAAGCAGGGGTAAGTCCTGCGAAATACGACGCGCTTTTCAAGAAGAACGTCGATAAAAAATTCGGTGGCGACGGACTCACGCCGAATACGAAAAATATGTACAATCGCGCAGTTGCGCAAGCGGCGGAATACGGTATGCTGGGCGGTACGGCGCACATGCTCTATCAAATTTTGAGCGTACCTTCTTGCCGTGCGTCGCAATTTTTAGCGACGATGGCGTCGATTGAGGACTTAAAGGATAAAACGGTTTCGGCGATCAATGCCTTGTATTATATGAAAAAACACGGCGTCACGGGAGAAACACCCGTTTCGAGCGGTTATAGCGCAAGTAGTTCCGAGCAGAGTTCGGAAGAGGGCGGGCACGTGGGTTTGATGCTCGACCAATCGCAAAAAACGGCGGCGAAGACGAAGACTCGCGCGAACGCGAAAAAACTCCCCGAATGCGGTACGGATATGACCGAGCGCGCGCGGAAGGGGAAAATGGACCCCGTTATCGGCAGAAAAAAGGAAATCGAAAAGGTTGTCCAAGTCCTTTCTCGCCGTATGAAAAACAATCCCGTGCTTATCGGTGAGCCGGGGGTTGGTAAGAGCGCTATAATTGAAGGGCTTTCGCAGCTTATTGTAAGCGGCGACGTACCCGAGCAGCTGTACAATAAAACGATTTTTTCCGTGGACTTGGCAGGTATGCTCGCAGGCACGCGATACCGCGGCGATTTTGAGGAAAAATTAAAGAATTTAATCGATGTTGTCTTGGCGGACGGAGACGTGGTACTCTTTATTGACGAAATCCATACCCTTGTCGGCGCGGGCGGTTCGTCGGACAATAACATGGACGCGGCGAATATTTTGAAGCCGTTGCTTGCGCGCGGCGACTTGCAGGTAATCGGCGCAACGACGATTGAGGAATACCGCAAGTATATCGAAAAGGACAGCGCGTTAGAGCGCCGTTTTACGCCCGTACAGGTGGACGAGCCTTCGCAATCGGACGCAATTAAGATTTTGCAGGGCTTGCGCGCAAAGTATGAAGAACATCACGGAATCGTAATCACCGACGACGCGATTAAGGCGGCGGTAGAGCTTTCTTCGCGCTATATTACGGATAGATTCTTGCCCGATAAGGCGATTGACTTGATCGACGAAGCGGCTGCACGCGTACGGATTGTAGAAGACGGTGGCGGCGTAGAATTGCAGGAAGCGCGGCAGGAATTGCAACAAGCGGAAGCGGAACGCGTTTTGCACGCGTCGCGCCAAGAATACGTGCTTGCAACGGAAGCTACGAATAAAAAAGCGCATATTCAAGAAAAAATCGAGGCGTTGGAGCAGGCGCAAAAGCCGTTGCGTTTGTCGGACGGTAGAAATGCGATCGGTCGGGAACACGTTGCGGCAATCGTTTCAGCGCGTATGCGTATCCCCCTTTTGAAAATCACGCAAGAGGAAGGGGAAAAGCTCATGCGTATGGAAGAGGAACTGCATCGTCGTATTATCGGTCAAAACGAGGCGGTGAGCGCGGTAGCAAAAGCGATTCGCCGTGCAAGAGCGGGCTTGAAAGACCCGTCAAGACCGATCGGTTCGTTTATTTTCGTCGGGCCTACGGGGGTGGGGAAGACCGACCTTTGCAAGGCTTTGGCAGAGTCGCTCTTTGGCTCGGAAGACCAAATGATTCGTTTGGATATGAGCGAATATATGGAAAAACAGTCTATTTCCAAGCTTATCGGCGCGCCCCCGGGCTACGTGGGGTACGAGGACTTACAAACGGGGCAGTTGACAGATAAAGTCCGCACGAAACCCTATTGCGTGATTTTGTTCGACGAAATTGAAAAGGCGCACCCCGACGTGTTCAATTTGCTTTTGCAAATTTTGGACGACGGGCGCTTGACGGATAGCAAGGGTAGAACGGTAGACTTCAAAAACGCGGTGATTATTCTCACGTCGAACGCAGGCGCGTCGATGGCGGAAACGCCGCAAAGGGCGACGCTCGGCTTTGGCGGAGCTTCGATGGATACGGGCGTTAGCACGAGTCAATACGAACAAATGAAGGCGAATATCACGGCGGCATTGAAAGAAAAATTCCGTCCTGAATTCTTGAACCGAATGGACGATATTATCGTATTCCACCGTTTGAGTGAAAGCGATTGCGCGCAAATTGGGGAAAAGATTGTGGGCGGCTTGTCCAAGCGTTTGCTTGATCAACGCGGCATCTTGCTCACGGTTACGGAAACCGCGCTTCGCGCGCTCGTAAAAGAGGGCTATGACGCGCAGTACGGCGCAAGACCGTTAAAACGCGTCGTACAACGCCGCGTGGAAGATAAACTTTCCGAGGAAATTTTGCTCGGCCGTATTCGCAACGGCGAGAAAGTGACGGTGGATTATAACGGGGGCGAATTTGTGTTTATTTCCCGTTAAAAGGAGAGAGATATGAAATTGACAACGGCAGGAGAATCGCACGGCAAAGCGCTCGTGGCAATTATTGAAGGCTTGCCTGCGCATTTGCAAATCGATATCGAAAAAATCAACGAGACGCTCGTATTAAGGCAAAGCGGCTACGGTCGTGGCGCGCGCCAAAAAATCGAGCGCGACCGCGTAGAGATTTTGACGGGGGTTAGGGATTGCGAAACGCTTGGTAGCCCCGTTACGCTTTGTATTTACAACAAGGATTATGCAAACTGGGAAAACTGTATGTCGGACGGCGACTGCGACAAGGTTCGTATGCAGGAAAAGGCGTTGACGAAGGTTCGCCCCGGGCATGCGGATTTGACGGGTATGCTGAAATTCGAGCAATCGGACGCGCGGAATATTTTAGAGCGCGCTTCCGCTCGTGAAACGGCAATCCGCGTTGCGGCAGGCGGCGTATATAAGCAGTATCTTTCCGCGCTTGGTGTGGAAATCGGCGGCTACGTTTGTGAGGTTTGCGGCGTAAAGGACGAGGGCGTGTACGCGTTCAATGAACTCAAAAAAGCGAAAACAACGCAGCTTGGTATGCTGAACGAAAGTCTAGAAGCTCGCGCGGTGGAAAAGATTGCGCAGCTTAAAAAAGAGGGCGATACGGCAGGCGGCGTAGTGGAAATTCGCGTGAAGGGCTTAAAGAGTGGCTTTGGCAGTATGATGACGTATGCGGAAAAGCTCGACGGACAGCTCGCGCAAGGCTTAATGAGTATTCAAGCGGTGAAGGGCGTGGAAGTCGGTGCAGGGTTTTCCGTAGCAAGCACGAGCGGCAGAGATATCCACGACGAAATCTTTTACGATGAAACGCGGGGGATTTACCGCAAAACCAACCGCGCAGGCGGTATCGAAGGCGGTATGTCCAACGGCGAAGAAATTGTTCTTCGCGTGGCGATGAAACCAATTCCTACGTTAATGAAGGGTTTGCAAACGGTAGATTTTGCGACGAAAGAAAGGGCGGTTGCGGCGTCCGAAAGAAGCGACGTTTGCGCGATTTTTGCGCTGGAAATTATTGCGGAAGCGGTGGTTGCCGAAGTGCTTGCGAACGCGATTGAAAAACGGCTTGGCGGCGATACGATGCACGAAGTAAAGGTACGCTACGATTTGTTGCCGTAAGAGAAGATTATGGAAAAGATTTGCTTAAAAACGCCTTCCACAGAGGCGACCATTTATATCGGTAACGATGCGATAGAAACGCGCTTACCTGCGCTTATGCAGGGGCAAAAGAATTTTGTTTTGACCGATTCCAACGTGTACGCGCTTTATCCCGAGTTTTTCAAAAAATATTTTGAGGATACCGCGTTGTTCGTTTTGCCTGCGGGGGAAGAAAATAAGAATTTTGCCTCTCTTGCGGCGATTTTGGAACAAATGACGGTGGCATGTCTGCATCGAACGTCAAGACTTTTCGCCGTCGGTGGCGGCGTAATCGGCGATATCGGCGGTTTGGCGGCGGCGCTTTATATGCGCGGAATTTCGTGCGTGCAAATCCCGACGACCTTACTCGCGCAGGTGGATAGTAGCGTGGGTGGAAAAACGGCGATTGATCTTGGCGGCGTGAAAAACGTTGTCGGCGCCTTTTATCAGCCTTGCGAAGTGTTGATAGATCCGAATTTTCTTTCGACCTTGCCGCCTCGTGAAATCAAGTGCGGACTTGGCGAAATTGTGAAATACGCCGCGTTAAACGGTGAGATTTTCGACGTGTTAGCGGGAAATCAAGATTGGACGGACCGCGAATTTTTGCAGTCGCTTATTAGCTTATGCGTGCGCCACAAAGCGCGCGTGGTGGAAGCGGACGAAAAGGAGAACGGCGAGAGAAAATCCTTAAACGTTGGGCATACGACGGGGCATGCGATTGAGCTTTCGAGCGGACTTTCGCATGGCGAGAGCGTGCTTTACGGTATGAAATTGGAAACGATTATGGCGAACGAAGCAGGCGTTTGTGAAAACGACTACGCCGAAAAACTTCTTGCCATTATTGATAAAGCGCTCGCGTTAGCACCTGTTGGAGAATATGATTTTAGCGGTTTGGGCGATGATGCGAAAAAGGCGATGTCGGACAAGAAAAACAAAGGCGACGGCAAGATTACGATGTCGGTCGCGAAAGTTAAAAACGAATGGACAAGCTTTTCGTTGCCCTTCGAGGAATACCGTGTGGCGCTTATCAAAGCGGCGCAAAAATGTGGAGCATAGGGGGCAGGTATGCAACGAATTGATGCGAGAGAATATTTTTCGGGCGAATTTGACCTGCCTGGCGATAAATCGATCACCCACCGCGCCGTTATGCTCAATAGCGGTGCGGACGGAGAAGCGATTGTTTCCAACGCGCTGATGGGGGAAGACTGTTTGTCGACCTGCCGCTGTATGCGCGCGTTGGGCGCGAAAATCGACGTGGACGGCACGACGATGCGCGTGCGCGGTACGCCTAAATTCCAAAGCGGCGTAGAGCTTGACTGCGGAAACTCGGGTACGACCATTCGACTTTTAACGGGCTTTGTTTCGGGTAAAGGTATCGAAGCGAAATTGTACGGCGACGAATCTCTTTCTGCTCGCCCGATGAAGCGTGTTTCCGATCCTTTGTCCTTGCTCGGAGCGAATGTGAAAACGACGGACGGTCACGCGCCCGTATACGTATCGCCTGCGGTTTTGCACGGTGCGGATATAAGCCTTTCGATTTCGTCGGCGCAGGTAAAGAGCGCGGCGATTCTTGCAGGACTTTCAGCTGGCGGCGAAACGCGTGTGAGCGAGCCCGTGAAATCGCGGGATCATACGGAACGTATGCTTGCGGCAATGGGCGCAAATATTTGTGTGGACGGGAATAGCGTTACGGTAAAGCGTAGCGAACTTCGCGCGACGGACGTATGCGTACCGTCGGATATTTCTTCGGCGGCGTACTTTATGGCGCTTGGCGCATTGAAAGGGAAAACGCTTTGTAAAAACGTGGGTGTTAACTCTACGCGTACGGGTATTTTGTCCGCTTTTGATAAACTCGGCGTGCGGTATTCGCTCTTGAATAAACGAGTTTCCGCAGGGGAAGAAACGGCGGATATTTTAGTGGAAAAATCCCCGATGCGGGCAATCGAACTTGGCTATCAAGACGTGCCTGCGATGATTGACGAATTGCCGCTTATCGCGCTGTTGTGCGCGTTTGCGGACGGCGAAAGCCGCATTACGGGTGCGAAAGAATTGCGCGTAAAGGAAAGCGATCGAATTCGCACAACGGCGGAATTGATCCGTAATTTAGGCGGTGAATGTGAGGAACTGCCCGACGGATTTGTTATTCGCGGTAAAAAGTCGCTTCGCGGCGGTACGATTGATAGTTATCTTGATCACCGTATCGCAATGACGGGTGCAATCGGCTTGCTCGCTTCTCAAAACGGCGGCTACGTCGCACGCCCCGAATGCTGTGCGATTTCCTTCCCCGATTTCTTCAAGAAATTGGACGTGAAGAACGGTTAAGTGGGGGCAGGTACGAGATGAACGAGAAAACAATCCGATTAGGGCTTATCGGTAAAGACGTATCAAAATCTTTAAGTGAGGGTATACACGGCTTTATTTTATCGGAGCTTGGTTATCAATGCGAGTACGAGCGATTCTCTGTTTCGCCTGATGATTTTGACTGCACAATCCGTCGCCTTTTGGGGGATTTCGACGGTTTTAACGTCACCATTCCTTACAAGCGTGACGTGATGGAATATTTGAATGAAATTGTCGGTGACGCAATGACTTTTGGCGCGGTGAACACCGTGCTCTCTACGAAAAAGATTGGCTATAATACGGACGGGCTCGGCTTTATGCTTATGCTCCGTTTGGCGAATATCGACGTTGAGGGTAAGCGCGTGTTGGTGCTTGGCGCGGGCGGCGCAGGTAGGAGCAGCGCGTCGGCGTTAAAGCAAGCGGGCGCAACGGTGTACGTGTACCAACGCCGCAGAGCGGAGCTTTTGGAAACCTGCAACGAGCTTGGCGTATTTGCGGCGGACAATCCCGAGTCGGGCGGCTACGACGTGCTTGTGAATTGCACGGGTGTGGGTATGCACGATACGGAAGGGAGATCTCCTGTCACGGCGAAAGCGTTTGTCGGTGCGAAGTCAGCGGTGGACTTGATTTATACGCCCGAAAAAACGGAATTTTTGCGACTTGCGGAAGAAGAAGGCTTGTCCATTTTGAACGGCAAGGCAATGCTTTTTTATCAAGCCTACTTTGCGGACTGCATCTATTTTGGCTTAGAACCCGACGATGCGCAAGCGGCGCGTCTTTATCAAAACTATAACGAACAATCATCAAAATAAGGAGTTTGATCATGAGAATTTTGGTCATGAACGGAGTAAATCTCAATTTGACGGGTAAACGCGAAAAGAGCGTTTACGGCGCGGCGACGCTTGAAGAAATTAACGCGAATATCCAAGCGTTTTGCGAAAAAAACGGGGATAGCGTAGAATTTTTCCAAAGCAACGTGGAGGGGGAGCTTGTCAACAAACTCCACGAAGCGTTTTTGCAAAAGACCTGCGACGGGATTGTGTTTAACGCAGGCGCGTTTACTCATTACAGCTACGCTTTGCGCGACGCGATTGCGGCAATTGATATTCCCGTTGTAGAAACGCATATTTCTAACGTACACGCACGAGAATTTTTCCGCCATACGAGCGTGCTTGCGGAAGTTTGCAAAGGCGTGGTGTGCGGCTTTGGCGCGGCGAGCTATTTAGCGGCAATCGTCGGGCTCAAAAATTCTTGAACGGCGGCGTAGAAGATGAATCACGTTTTATGCGGCATGATGGGGTCGGGCAAAACGACCGTCGGGAAAGCGCTTGCCAAGCTTTTAAGCTGTGCGCAGTTGGATACGGACGACGTAATTTCGGCGCGGCACGGCAAGATATCCGAGATTTTCGCGCAGCGTGGCGAAAGCTATTTCCGCGCATTAGAAACGGCGCTTGCGCAAGAACTTTCTGAAAAAGACAAGCTCGTGATTTCCACGGGCGGCGGTTTTGTACTGAACACGGAAAATGTTGCGCTTTTGAAAAAACAGGGCAAAATTATCTTTTTGCGCGCACGCTTGGAAACGTTGGAAGCGCGTTTGATTGCAGATGAAAACAGACCGCTGTTGCACGCGTCTAACGAGCCGTTGAAAAACAAGCTCTCACGGCTGATCGCATCGCGTTATCCAATTTATGAAGGGGTGGCGGATTGCATTGTAGATGTGGATGAAAAATCGGTGGAAGAAATTGCAAAAGAGATCGTTTTAAGAGTGAAAAAATAAGAAAAGGGGCAGGCAGGTACGGAATGAAAACGGTTTTAGTCACGGGCGGTGTGCGCGGTATCGGCGCGAGTATCGCCTTGGCGTTTTTGAAAAAGGGCTATCGCGTTTGCGCGGCGTATTCCAAGGACGAAGAAAGTGCGAAAAAAATTTCCGCGCAGGGTGTAGAGACCTATCGCGCGGACGTTTCCAAGGAATCGGATGTAAAGGCGTTGTTTGCGCAAGTTGGAAAGGTGGACGTACTTGTCAATAACGCGGGCATTTCTCTTATCAAGCAAATTCAAGACGTCACTTATGAGGAGTACGATAAAGTAATGAAAATCAACGTGGGCGGCGCATTTCTTTGCTCGCGCGAAGCGGCGAAGGGTATGATTAATGCACAAAGCGGCTTGATTATCAACGTTTCTTCCGTTTGGGGCGAAGTCGGCGGTAGCTGCGAGAGTGTGTATTCCGCGTCCAAAGCCGCGCTGCTTGGCTTTACCAAGGCGCTTGCCAAAGAACTCGGTTGGTCGGGGATTCGCGTAAATAGTATTTCCCCTGGCGTAATCGACACGCCGATGAACGCACATTTTTCATCGGAAGAACTGCAAGCATTGCAAGACGAGATCCCAATGGGTAGACTCGGCAGAGGCGACGACGTAGCGAAAGCCGCGCTCTATTTTGAAGAAAACGAATACGTGACGGGGGTGGATATCCCCGTCAACGGTGGTTTTTCGATTGTGTAAAGACTATGTTTTCTTCAAATAACTATCTAAAATATTTTGAATGAATTGATCCGCAATCCCTTGCGTAGGGGATTGCGGTTTTTCTTTTTTATCCGTGTGAGAATCTTTTTCGGGTGGTTTTTCGTTATGCTTGGGCGCGCTTGCGCCTTGGAAGGTGCTGAACGTTTCCGTGAATTTGGAAAGGTCGCTTAAAAAGGAAAGCATTTGCTCGGAGTCTTTGATTTGGCTCATAAGCGGTTTCACGCTTTCGGAAAAATCGGGGTTTTGCGAGAGATAATATAAAAGCACGAGTATTAAAATTTCCATACTGCAATATATGCCGCGAAGTGTCGGAAATTTGACAAACGGAATATGATATAGCGAAATATCCTTTCGGAGGTGAAAGATGAAAAGCTTTAAGGAGTATTCCAAACCCGAAAACAAGCCCACGAGCGAAACGGAGCAAAAAACGGCGGATACCGCCGCGGATTTGACGAAAAAACTCGCCGCGGCGTATAACGGAAAAAGCAACGCGGCGATGCTGCAAAATATTTTGCGCGAAGCGGAAAAAAGTAAGCGTGCAGGTACCCTCTCGGATGCCGAGATCGAGAACTTTTACCAAAGCTTTGCGCCTATGCTCGACGGCGCACAACGGAAACGTCTTCGCGCGGTGGTGGAGCGTTTGAAGAATATATAAACGCGGACACGGTAGCCCCGTGTCCGCGTTGAAGACTCATATTCGTTGTATTTCTCGAAGTGCAAATAGCAGGGAATCGATTTCTTTTTCCGAGTTAAATTGAGAAAAGGAAAGGCGCACAAGCCCGTTGTCAAGCGTCCCTAAATGCTCGTGCATAAGCGGTGCGCAATGTAATCCGCCGCGCACGGCGATGTGGTATTTTCGTGATAAAATATCCGCAATCCGTTCCGATTGAATTTCCCTATGCCGAAAGGCAACGATGCCGCAAGGATTGGGACGGGAAAATAGCTGGTAGCTTGTAAGCGTGGATATTCCTTTTATGCAATAGTCCGTCAGTTTAAGACAATGCGCGCGGATTTTGCTTTCGTGTAAGGTTAAATACCGTGCTCCTTCGAGCAGGGATAAAATCGCGGGATAGGCGAGCGTGCCCGATTCCAAAGCGTCGGGGTAAAAATCGGGCATATCGAGCGAAAGGCTCATCGATCCCGTACCGCCGTATAAGAGCGGCTTTAGCTCTACACGCTCGGAAAATAAAAGCGCGCCGCTACCCTGTATGCCGAGCATACCTTTATGCCCTGCGATTGTCAATAGATCAATACCTGCCCCCCGCATTTTAAGAGGAATATGTCCTGCGCCCTGTGCGCCGTCGCAAAGAAAAAGTATCTGCTTGGGCAAGGCCTTTCGAATGGCGATAAGGTCGGGAATAGTACCTGTGACGTTGGACGCCGTTGTAACGATTGCCATTTTCGTATTCGGCTTTACGAGCGAAAGGAAATCGTCGGGGTGGATGCTGCCGTTTTTGGAAAGGGGGCAAACGTCGTATTCGATTATTCCCGATTTTTTCAAGAATTCAAGCGGTCGTAAAACGGAATTGTGTTCCATACACGTGCATACGACGTGATCGCCTTGGTTGAGTACGCCGAAGATGGCGATATTCAGCGCTTCGGTGCAGTTTTTCGTAAAAATTACGCGATCGTAGCCGTATCCGTCGAAAAATAGATCGAGTTCTTTGCGGCATTTTTCCACGTTTTCCGCGCAGGCGATAGAAAGTCTATGTCCGCTTCTGCCGGGGTTTGCACAAACCTTTACGGCGGAAGTGACGGCGGTGAGTACGTTGTCGGGTTTCTTGCCGCCTGTGGCGGCGTTGTCAAAGTATAGCATTGTGGCACTCCTAGTTAGCGATTACATAAAATATAGTATTCACTAAAGGGGGATCTTATGATATGACGGTTTTGGCGGTATTCCGCAGCCGAGCGCAAAGCTTGGATTATGCGGAACGTTTGGCGAAATACGGCGTAGCGGCAACCACAATGCCCACGCCCAAGGAAGCAAAAATCGGTTGCGGACTGTGCGTACGCTTTTACGAACGGGATTTTATCCGCGCGAAAGCGATACTGAAAACAGGCAGGTATGCAACCTTCAAAGGTTTTTATAAAATGGACTACGTTGGCGGCAGAATTTCTATCACGCCGTACAAATAAAAATGCTCGCGGAGCTTGCAAAAGCTCCGCGAATATGTTATACTATACGTATGAAGAAAGTAGACAAAGAGCTCGCCTTGTCCGAGCTGGAAAAACTTTACCCTGACGCAAAGCCCGCGCTGCATTTTAGAACGCCGTACGAGTTGCTCGTGGCGGTGGTGCTGTCCGCCCAATGCACGGACGAGCGCGTGAACAAGGTGACGGCGGTGCTGTTTGAGAAATACTCTACACCCGAAGCGATGGTCACGCTCACCCAAGCGGAATTGGAGAAATACATCTTTTCTTGCGGCTTCTACCGTATGAAAGCGGCGCATATTCTTTCCGCTTCGCACGATATTTTGGAAAAATTCCACGGCGAAGTACCGAGCACGATCGAAGAACTCACTTCCCTTGCAGGGGTGGGGAAAAAGACGGCGAACGTCGTGTATTCGGTGGCGTTTGGCGGAGACGCGATTGCGGTGGATACGCACGTTTTTCGCGTGAGTAACCGACTTGGTTTGGCAAAGGGAAAAACCCCGTTGCAGGTCGAAGAAGGCTTGTGCAAAGCGATTCCCAAAGCCGATTGGTCGCAAGCCCACCATTGGCTTATATGGCATGGTAGAAAAGTATGCCATTCGCAAAAGCCGAACTGCGCGGGTTGTACGCTCGCGCCCTATTGCGATTACGCGAAAAAGAAATAATTTGTATATTTTTCCCCTTTTTTTCGGATACTGCGAAAGAAAGGGGGATTTTTTATGGAAGAAAGAGAATTTTTACAGCTTTTGTTAGAGCTGGAAGATTTGGGCTCGAAAAAGACGAAAATTTACTCCCGTCTACTGACGGACGCCGCGCTTGCCAGCGAGATGGAAGCGCGCGCCAAACGGCACGACGAGCGCAAGCTCGCGATCGAAAAATTGCTCTATGGGAAAACCGTGAAAAAGGCAAAGGACGGGGGCATGTCCGCAATGAATAAAAAGGGGGAATAAAAAATGAAGCTGGAAAAACGGGAAATAACGCTCAACGAGTTGGATTCACTCAAAGACGTCTACTATTTTGAAAAAACACTTTTGCGTGAGTATGAAACCGCCGCAAAAAAAGCGGAAAGAAAGGAAGCGCAAAACGAAATCGCGCGGCTTTTGGAAGAGGTAAAAGGAGAAACGGAAAGCGCGAAAAAACGGATAGAAAAACACGAAATATAAAAGAACGTCTTATGAGTATGAAAAAATACGCCGCAAGGCGTTTTTTTTTGTTGACAAAATATAGAGCGAGCGGTATAATAAAGAGGATATTTGCATAAATGCAAAAAGAATATTGAAGGAAAGGAATTTACTATGGCAAAGAAAGAAAAGACTGGATTCTTCGCAGAGTTCAAAAAATTCATTACGCGCGGCAACGTTGTTGACATGGCTGTCGGCGTTATTATCGGCGGTGCGTTCACCGCAATCGTGAATGGTTTGAGTAACAACATCTTAAAGCCCATTATCAATTGGATTTTGGCTTTGGTGCTTCCTGGGAAAGGCTTGGAAGCTGCGGTCACCTTCTTGCCCAAGTGTAAAGTATATAAAGACGTGCTTAACGATGCAGGCGAAGTGATCGGCAGAGAAATCGATTTTGCGAACTCGATTTATATCGATTGGGGTGCGTTTATTAGTGCGATTATCAACTTCTTACTTATCGCGCTCGTGCTCTTTATGATTGTGCGTATGCTCAACAGGATTAACGCAAACCGTAACGGCGTCATCGAAAATGCAAAGCTTGCAAAGCAAGAGAAAAAAGAAATCAAGGTGATTGCGAAAGAACAGCACGTTTCTATGGATACGGCAAGAGCGATTTACGCGCAACGCCTTATTGATGAGGCGGAAGCAAAGGCAGCGGAAGAAGCGGCTGCAGCGGCGGAAGCGGAAGCAAAGGCAGCGGAAGAAGCTCGTCTTGCGGAAGAAAAAGCGATGGCAAACACCGTGCTTTTGACGGAAATTCGTGACCTTTTGAAGAATAAATAAGGGTAATTTTTGTTGACTTTTTCATAGAAAAAGGCTATAATAGAAAAAAATAAATCAAAGGCAATGAAAAAGTGGGTCTTTTTCAAGAATGCTAAATCCAAAGAGAGCTCGTCCGTAGGCTGAAAGGCGTGCGATTTAGTGAAAAATTCCCTTTCGCTTTGGAGCCGCTCTTTTGAGCCGAAAGAAAAGAATCGGGGTAGGGAGAGCCGTACGCGCGACGTCACGCGCAAAACAAGGCGCGGAGTAATCCGCGTGAATGCAGGTGGTACAGCGGCATTGTTCGCCCTGCGTGTCTTTCAGGCACGCAGGGCGTTTTTTAATACCAAACTACGAAAAATTTAACGTTATCAACGGAGGCAAATATGAAAGAAAAAATCGAAGCCTTGCGCGCGGAGATTACCGCGGCAATGGCGAAAACGGAAACGGGTCGCGCGCTTTACGAATTAAAAGTGAAGTTCCAAACAGAGCTCAAAGGGATTATGAGCGGTATGCGCGATCTTGCAAAGGAAGACCGTCCTACGTTCGGCAAAATCGTCAACGAGTTTAAGACGGACATCGAAGAAAAATTCGAAGCGCGCGCGGCGGTAGTCCGCCAAATGGAAATGGAGAAGAAATACGCGTCCGAGCGTATCGATATCACTATGCCGGGCAAGAGCTACAAGGCAGGTGCGCTCCATCCCATCACGCTTGTCAAGAACGAGTTAATCGACATTTTCGCTGGCATGGGCTTTAAGGTGTTCGAAGGCCCTGAAATCGAAACGGATTATTATAATTTCACGGCGCTCAATACGCCCAAGGATCACCCTGCGCGCGATATGCAGGATACCTTCTATCTCGCCGAAAATCTGCTTTTGAGAACGCAGACCTCGGCAGGTCAAATCCGCGTTATGGAGCAGGACGCGCCCCCCATTAAAATTCTTTCCCCGGGCAGAGTATTCCGTTCGGACGACGACGCGACGCACTCGCCTATGTTCCATCAAATGGAAGGGCTTGTCGTAGACAAGGGGATCACCCTTTGCGACTTGCAAGGTATGCTCGCGGAGTTTGCGAAAAAGATGTTCACCGATTCGACGAAGGTTCGTCTTCGTCCGTCCTATTTCCCGTTCACAGAACCGAGCGTAGAGGTAGATTTGAGCTGTTCGGAATGCGGCGGCAAGGGCTGCCGTTTGTGTAAGGGTACGGGCTGGATCGAAGTTCTTGGCGCGGGCATGGTAAACCGCCGCGTTTTAGAAAACTGCAACGTCGATCCCGACGAGTACACGGGCTTTGCGTTCGGTATGGGTATCGAACGTATCGCGATGCTCAAATACGGTATCAACAACATTAAGACGCTCTTTGAAAACGATACCCGTTTCTTGGAACAGTTCGAGGACTAATAGGGAAAAGGAGAAAGAAAAATGAAAGCACCTTTCAGTTGGTTAAAAGATTACGTAGATATAGATATTACGGCGCAGGAGCTTGCGGAAAAGCTTTTTTCCTGCGGTTTTGAAGTGGAAGAACTTTCCTATCTCGGCGCGAAGATCAACCGCGTTGTCGTAGGCGAAGTTAAGGCGCTTACGCCTCATCCCGACAGCGACCATATGCAAATTTGCGTTGTGGATTGCGGCGAAGAATACGGCAGAGACTTGCAAATCGTTACGGGCGCACCCAACGTTTACGTTGGTATGAAAACGCCTTGCGCGCTCGACAATTCGACGGTGGTGGAAAGCAACCCCGCTATGCTTGAAAAGAACCCCGACGGGATTAAAAAGATTAAAAAAGGCAAGCTTCGCGGCGTGGAATCCTTCGGTATGCTTTGCTCGGGCGAAGAGCTCGGCATCAACGACGATTTCTATCCCGGTGCGGAAGTCAATGGCTTGCTTGATTTGGCAAAGGACGCACCCGTGGGCGAGGATATCAAGAAAATCGTCGGGCTTGACGATTGGATTTTTGATATTTCCATTACGGCAAACCGTCCCGATTGTCAATGTATTCTCGGTATCGCAAGAGAAGTGGCGGCGGTGTTGAATAAGCCTTTTAAGGCACCCGATTTTTCCTACACAGCGCATAGTACGACTGCGGCACCCGTAAAGGTGGAAGTGCTCGCGCCCGACCTTTGTCCTCGATACGTAGGTCATTACGTTGAAAACGTGACGGGCGGCGTTTCGCCGGCTTGGATGAGAAAACGCCTTGCCCTTTCGGGGATTCGTTCCATTTCGCCCATTGTCGACATTACGAACTTTGTGTTGCTTGAAATGGGACAACCCATGCACGCGTTTGACGCGGACGATATCGGCGATAGAACAATTATCGTGCGCCGTGCGGAAAAAGGCGAAAAAATCATCACGCTTGACGAAAAGGAATTCACGCTCACGCCCGACAATCTCGTGATTTGCGACGGCAAAAAACCCGTTGCGCTCGCAGGGATTATGGGCGGCTTGAATAGTGAAATTAAGGATAGCACGAAAAACGTGTTTTTCGAATCGGCAAAATTCGCGCGCGATAACGTAAGAAAGACCTCTCGTGCGCTCGGTCAGTCCTCCGATTCGTCTTCCCGCTTTGAAAAGGGGGTAGACGCGTACACCAATGCGCTCGGTATGGATAGAGCGTTGCACTTGATTGAAGAACTCGGTTGCGGCACGGTCACCACGCTTTGCGAAGACGTATGCGCGGTATCGCTCGAGCCGAGAAAAATGACGGCGAGCATTTCCAAAATCAATGCGCTTTTGGGTATCACCGTTCCCAACGAAGAAATCGAGTCGATTCTTGCGAGATTGAATTTCCAACCGCAAATCAACGGCGATTCGTTGACGGTAGTGATTCCCGGTTATCGTGACGACGTGGACGGTTATCCCGATTTGGCGGAAGAAATTATCCGTATGTACGGCTACGATCATATCGTACCCACCTTCTTGGAAAAAGCGACGGTCACGGGCGGCGGTTTGAACGACGAGCAGAAGAAAGAATTGCACTTAAAGAACATTTTGCGTACGCAGGGCTTTTCGGAAGCGTATACCTATTCCTTCTATTCGCCCAAGGATTTTGATTTGATGAAATTGCCCGAAGACGCGGCAGAGAGAAACGCGGTACGGATTTTGAATCCCATCAGCGAAGAGCTTTCCGTTATGCGCACCTTCCTTGCCCCGTCCATGCTTGGCAACGCGGTAAGAAATATCCGCCGCGGCAACGACGAAGGTAGAGAGTTTGAGGTAGCGAACACTTATTTCCCGAAAGACACGCAAGCGAGCGAACAGCCCGAAGAAAGAAGCCATTTGGTACTCGGCGTATGGGGCGGTAAAAACGATTTCTTTGATATGAAGGGTGCGGTGGAACGCGTTGCGGAAGTATTCCATCTCACGTTCACGTACGAAAGAGCAGAAAAGACCTATCTCCATCCCGGCGTTTCGGCAAACGTCTTGCTTGGGGATAAAGTGGTGGGTGTAATCGGTGAACTCGACCCTGCTATCGCCCTTTCGCTTGGCTTGGATAAAAAAGTATACCTTGGCGAGCTCGATCTTTGCGCGATTAGCGAGGTTATGGACGATAGAATCCGTTATAAGAACTTACCGAAATTCCCTGCGGTAAAACGCGATCTTGCGTTGCTTGCGGATGAAAAACTTACCTGTGCGGACGTGGAAAACGTACTTATGCATTCTTGCAAATACGTAACGGAAGCAAAGCTTTTCGACGTGTACCGCGGCGGTCAAATCCCCGAAGGGAAGAAGAGTATGGCGTTTACGCTCACGTTCACGCCCGACGCACAAGTGGAAAAGGCGTTCACGCCCGAAACGCTCGATGGGTATGTGAAGAAAATTTTGGGTAATTTGAAATTCAAGCTCGGAGTAGAACTTAGATAATCGTGAAAAGAACGGAAAAGATAAAAACGTTTGGATTTTTCAATATTGACAAACCGTCGGGGATTGTTTCCTCGACGGTTGTCAATAAGCTCAAATGGCTGACGGGTACGCCCTGCGGACATATGGGTACGCTCGATCCCTTGGCGAGCGGCGTTTTGCCCGTCGGTTGCGGCAACGCGACGCGTCTTTTCGATTACTTTTTAGAGAAAGAAAAGGAGTATATTGCGGAGTTCACGTTCGGTGTGGATTCAGATACGCTTGACAGCACGGGAAAACTCGTTTGTGGGGGGCATGTACCCAACGAATCGGAAATAGAGTCCGTTTTTCCCACTCTTTTGGGGGATATTATGCAAGTGCCGCCCAAGTATAGCGCGAAGAACGTCAACGGTCAACGTGGTTATGACTTAGCGCGTGCAGGCGTTGAGTTTGAATTGCTGCCCAAGAAGGTGCATATTTACGGTATGGAGCTTTTGGGGCGAATTGCGGATAAGCCCGACACTTTCCGTATCAAAATCCGTTGTGGCGGCGGTACGTATATTCGTTCCATTGGTCGGGATATTGCGGCGGCGCTTGGTACGAAGGCGGTGATGAGCGCGTTAAACCGCACGCAAAGCGGTTGTTTTTTACTCGAAAACGCGATTCCTTTTTCCGTGTTGGAGCAAGACCCGACGCTGGAAGAATTGGAAAAAATGATGATTCCCACGGAATCGGTGTTGCCGTTTGATGCGCTGACTTTGTCCGAAAAGGAAAGCGTGAAGTTGTATAATGGGCAAAGAATCCCCGTGGACGTAGCGGACGGACTTTATAAGATTTATCGTAGTGGCGAGTTTTACGGTATCGGCGAAGTTTTGAACGGTTTGGCGAAAGCAAAAACGAAGCTTTGTTAAAAGGAAAAAGATGAAGACAGTTTGGTTGACGGACAAAAGAATATCGAGCGGCTCTGTAATGCTGCTCGGCGGTTTCGACGGGTTGCATTTAGGACACCGTCAACTTTTGTCGCGCGCAAAAACGTATAATCTTCCCGTCGGTGTTATGACGATTGTCGGCGGCAAGGACGACGGACTGTTCACGTTTGTAGAAAGAGAAAGTATTTTTCGTGCAAACGGCGTGGATTTTGTTTTTGAATTGACTTTTGCGGAGATCAAAGACCTTTCCCCGTCCGCATTTTTGGAATTACTCCAAAAAGAGTTTGCCCCCAAAGCCTTTATTTGCGGCGAAGATTTCCGCTTTGGCGCAGGGGCGAGCGGTACGCCGAAATGGATAGAAGAATGGGGGCAGGTACGCGTTGAAATTCTTTCTCTTGTGGAAATCGCGGGCGAGAAGGTGAGTTCGAGAAAAGTAAAAGCTCTTTTGCAAAACGGTAAAATTGAAGAAGCGAATTTGCGCTTGGGCGAGCGGTTTTTCTTGCTTGGAAAAGTGGAAAAAGACCGTCAAGTAGGGCGCACGCTCGGGTTTCCGACGGCGAATATCGCCTATCCGCAGGGCAAGTTTGCGCTCAAGAAAGGGGTTTACGAAACGCTCGTTTGTGTGAACGGGAAAGAATATAAGGGGATTACGAATTACGGCGCGCGGCCGACTTTTGAAAATGAGACTGTATGGACGGAAACTTATTTAGACGGCTTTGACGGCGATTTGTACGGTAAGCAATTGAAGGTAGAGTTTGTGCGGTTTTTACGTGAAATCACGAAATTTAGCAGCGCGGAAGAATTAAAAGCGCAGCTTACAAAAGATATAGAGGCGGTGAGAAAATGATTAAATTTGGTCCAAGCGGAAACTGTGAAAGCTTTTACGCGGAAGGATTTGCGCATACGGAGCAATCGGCGGAGTTTGTGAAAAACCGCGGCTTAGATTGTTTTGAATATTCGTTTGGCCGAGGCGTACGAATGACGGAAGAAAAGGCGCGCTCAATCGGTGCGGCGTTTGAAAAAGCGGGCGTGGAAATTTCCGCGCACGCACCGTATTTCATCAATTTTGCCAACCCTGACGATGAAATGGCGGCAAAATCCTACGGCTACGTACTCGATACGGCAAAGGTCTTGAAACTTATGGGCGGCAAACGCGTGGTATTTCATCCTGCCGCACAGGGTAAGGCGAGCCGCGAAGAAGCGGTGAGATTAACGGAAGATCGCTTGAAAATTTTGCGTGATTATATCTACGAGCTTGGTTTGCAGGATATGATTTTCTCGCCCGAAACGATGGGCAAGCTTGCCCAAATCGGTACGGTAGAAGAGATTACGCGTTTTTGTAAAATCGACAAAATTTACGTACCGTGTATCGATTTTGGGCATATCAACGCCCGCGAGCAAGGCTCTCTGAAAACGGTCGCGGACTACAAAACGCGCTTGGAGTATATGATTTCCGAACTTGGTTTTGAAAAGATGGAGCATTTTCACATGCACTTTTCAAAGATTATGTATTCGGCGAAAGGCGAGGTGAAACACCTTACGTTTGAGGATACCGTGTACGGACCGGAGTTCGCGCCGCTCGCGGTTGCGCTCAAAGAATTGCGCTTAAAACCGTATATTGTCAGCGAATCGGCGGGTATGCAGGCGGAAGAAGCGCGTGAAATGAAGGATATTTACAATAAATTGTAAAAACTTTCCCGTGGACACTTGACGAGCGCAATTTTTTTTGTTAGAATAGTAACGAGAGGAATATGCGCTATGGTGACGAACGGTAAAAGGGTATTAGAGTTTTCCGAGTGTGAAGCGGTGTACGTTTCGCAAACGTTTTTATTGCGGTACGTGACGGGCTTGGAAGCGGAAAACGGTTGTGCAGTCGTTGATGAAACGGGTGCGACGCTCTATACCGATATGCGGTATATGGAAGCGGCGGAAAAGCTCTTGCAGGGTACGGACGTTACTCCCGTTCTTTATAAGCAAGACGAAGTCTTGAAACGGCTTGCTGGCTATAAAACCGTCGGCATTTCCTTTGAACAAACCACCCACGCGGAGTTTTTGACGCTTGAAAAAGCAGGCGTGAAACTTGTGAATATCGACGATAAACTCGCGCAAGCGATGACGGTGAAAAACGAGTGGGAGCTTGCAAATATTGCAAAAGCCTGCGAGATTGCCGAAAAAGCGTTTTTGGCGCTCTTGCCTGAAATTCAAGAAGGTATGACGGAAACGGAAGTTGCCGCGCTTCTTGAATACAATATGCGTAAGCTTGGCGCGCAGGGTTTGTCCTTTGAAACGATTGTGGCGTTTGGTCCGCATGCGGCTGTTCCGCATCACGAAACGGGCACGACGAAGCTTTGCTTTGGCGACGAAATTTTGATAGACTTTGGCTGCAAGGTCAACGGCTATTGTTCGGATATTACGAGAACTTTCTTATTCGGTGACGACGGAAAACACGAAGCATTCAAAAATGCGTACGCGGCGGTGCTGAAAGCGCATGAACTTGCGAAGGAAAAGATTACGTCGGGTATGACGGGTGCGGAAGCGGACGCGGTTGCGCGCGACTATTTGAAAGCGCAAGGCTACGGAGAACTCTTTACCCATTCCTTAGGGCACGGGATCGGGTTGAACGTACACGAATACCCTTCGATTAGTCCGAAAAACACGGCGGGTAAGCTCGTAGACGGTATGGTCTTTTCCGACGAGCCGGGGGTGTACAAAGCGGGCGAGTACGGTATTCGCATTGAAGATACCGTCACGCTGAAAGACGGAAAAATCAAGAGCTTTATGTCTTTGACGGACAGAAACTTGATCATTCTCTAACAAAGGTTGATACGCTTGATAATGGCGTTAAAATAAAGAAAAAATAATTATATGTAATACAAGGAGAAAAATTGTATGGCACAGATTTTGGCAGGCGATATTCGTAAAGGCGTTACCTTCGAATACAAGAGCGGCGTTTACACCGTTACTGAATTCCAACACGTAAAACCCGGTAAGGGCGCGGCATTCGTAAGATGCACCCTTAAGAACGTTGTTACGGGTCAGGTATTGTCGAACGAAACGTTCAACCCCACCGCAAAGCTTGAAACGGCACAAGTGGAAACGAAGAAGATGACGTATTCCTACTTTGACGGCGAATTCTACGTATTCGTAGACGAAGAATGGAATCAAGAAAACCTTACCTTCGATCAAGTAGAAGACGCGCTTAAATATATCAAGGAAAACGATATGGTCACCGTGAAATTCCTTTACGGTAAGGCATTCTCCGTTGAACCTGAAAACTTCGTTGAATTGAAGGTTATTGAAGCAGAACCCGGCGTTAAGGGCAACACCGCTACCAACGTTATGAAGAACGCGAAGGTGGAAACGGGCGCTACGATTCAAGTTCCTATGTTCGTAGAAGAAGGCGAAACGATCCGTATTGATACGAGAACGGGCGAATACATGAGCCGCGTATAATCATTGTAGAAATAGTTTAGCGTTCACGTATTTATAATTTAGTAAAACTTTTGGAAATGCAGGATAGAGCAATATCCTGCATTTCGTTGTACTCTTTTGAGGTAAAAAAGCATGAAAGCAGTAGCACAACGCGTAAAAAAAACCACGTTAAAAGTAGATGGGGAATTGATTTCCGAGATCCCGTTCGGTCTCACAGTATTTTTGGGGGTTAAGGTCGGGGACACGGAAAAAGAAGCGGCATACCTTGCGAAGAAAATTGCAGGCTTGCGCGTTTTTGAAGACGAAAACGGAAAAATGAATTTGTCCGTTAAGGACGTGGGCGGCGAAGTTTTGCTTGTTTCACAGTTCACCCTTTATGGGGACACTTCGCGTGGCAATCGTCCAAGCTTTACGCTTGCGGAGCGCCCCGAGCACGCGCAAGCGCTTTATGAATATGCCGTAAAAGAGCTTTCCGACTATGGTATTATTGTTAAGAAAGGCGTGTTTGGCGCAGATATGCAAATTGAACAGCACAACGACGGACCCGTCACAATCTTGATGGAGGCGTGAGATGAAGCTGCAATTTTTAGGCACGGGCGCGGCGGAAGGCGCGCCCGCCTGCTTTTGTCAATGCGAGATCTGTAACGAGCTTCGTAGGCGTGGAGAAAAGGAGTATCACACGCGCGCGCAATATATAATAGAGGAAGATTTGGGGATCGACTTTCCGCCCGACGCGTATTATCACGCGCTTCGTTTCGGCTTGGATTATTCCAAACTTAAATATTTGCTCATTACCCATAGCCACATGGACCATTTTTACGCGCATGATTTCATTCTTCGCGGTTATAAATACTGTGCACCGCTGGAAAACCAACTGACGATTTACGGCAATGCGGAAGTGAAAAAAGTTTTCGACGAATGCACACGCCGCGAATTGCGGGAAGAAGTAAAAGCGCAAATTGACGTACAAGCAGTTGAGCCCTTTAAGCCCTTTGCTTTTGGCGAATATATGGCGACGGCGCTTTTGGCGCAGCATAGTAAAACGGAAAAAGCGTACGTATATTTGATTGAGAAAGGGGATAAGGCGTATTTGCATTTGACGGACACGGGAAGATTACCCCTTGAAACGCTCGATTATTTGGAAGAATATTTGACGAAACAAGGCAAAACGGTGGATTTTGTTACGTTTGATTGCACTTTCTTGTTTCGCACGGCGGGGGAGATTTCCCGTCATATGGGCTTGGAAGATAATAAGGCGATGCAAAAAGAATTTCTTTGCCGAAAAATTGCAAATGAGCGTACCATGTACGCGATCACGCATTATTCGCATAATAATTCCCCCTTGCGTGAAACGTTGGAAAAGGCAGAAAAGGAATACGGCTATTTGGCGGCTTTCGACGGTTTAACGGTCGAGTTTTAGAGCTTTAAGGATCAAATAAAGGTTAAAAATTTGTGAAATGCTCCTAAGCTAACGTTAAAAACATTAAAAAGTACCACTAAAAACTCAAAAAAAAGTAAAAAGCGGACTCTCTTTTCATGAGAGTCCGCTTTTATAGAAGGAATTTTAAGCCTTTTATAGTAAAATAGCGCGTATAGCGGCTTTGGAAACGTAATCTTTTATAAATCTAACGTTTTTTGTCGATTTTTCCTATAAACTTCCTTTTTAAGGGAGTTTTTTCTTGTTTTTCAAGGTCTACTGTGGGTAGAAAAGCGGAATTCTACTGTGAGTAGAGTCCAAAATGTCATATAGTAGAGTGACAAAATGGCGTGGTGGAATGATTTTTCGTAAATTTGGGTTGCCTTTTGGGTAGAAATATTATAGAATAATATTGCGAATTATGCGGAAAGAGCTGTAATCACGGTTTGGCGTAGGAAATTAAAGGAAAGCGCGTTAAAAGCATTGGTCAAGCATCATGATAAGACGGAGCGCTGCAAATTTCGCGAAAAGTTACGAAAGAAAAAGATATTCGATAAGGAGAATAAGTTAAGATGTCGACTAAACCCATCATCCCCATTTTTTATGCGTCGGATGAAAACTATTTGCCCTATTTGGCTGTATCGCTTGCTTCGTTGAAAGAAAATGCAAGCAAGGAATACGCGTACGAAATTTATATTTTGAATGCGGGCATTGATATGTCTAAAACAGACAAGGTGATGAAATTCGCGGAAGAGAATTTTGGAATTCATTTCGTTGACGTAAGCGAACAAATGGAAAAGGTTAAAAGCGCGTTGCAGCTTCGCGATTATTATACGGGCGCTACCTATTACCGTATTTTTATTGCAAATATGTTCCCGCAATATGAGCGCGCGTTATATATCGATAGCGACACGATCGTTTTAGGGGATATCAGTAAGCTTTGCACCGTAGAAATGGGGGACAACTTGATTGCGGCTGTGCCCGACGGCGCGGTAGCGAGCGTACCTGCTTTCCGTCTTTACACGAAAGAGGTGCTTGGCATCGACGCAAAAGAATATTTCAACGCAGGGGTTATTTTGATGAACCTCGACGCGTTTAGAGAATTTGATTTCTACGGCAAATTCTGTGATTTGTTGAAAAAATATAAATTCCGCGTAGCGCAGGATCAGGACTATTTGAACGTATTGTGCCATAAGCGCACGTTGCTCCTTGGTATGGAGTGGAATAGAATGCCGATCGGCGGCACAACGAATGAAAAACCCGAGCTTATTCACTACAATTTGACCCTCAAGCCTTGGCATTACGACAACATTTTGTTCCAAGAATATTTTTGGGAATATGCGAATAAGAGTGAATATTGCGACGTGATCAAAGCGGAGCTTGCAGGGTACACCGGCGCACGCAAAGAAAACGACGCGATTTGCGAGCAAAAGCTTATCGAGCTTGCGATTGCGGAAGCGCAAAGAGAAGACAACTACTGGAAAGTTTTTGGAAATAAATAAGTAAAACGAGGTGGGCAGGTATGGATTTATCCAAACTTTCTCCTTATAGAAAGGAAGTATTAAACCGTATAAAGGAATACGAAAAAGCAGGTAGATTCGATGAGGACGTCGAGGACGATCCCGAAGCGCCCGAGCTTTTGCCCGACAAGGTGGATTATCTTTGCAAAAAGCTTTCGAGCAAGATTAAACGCAAGGTAGCGAATTTTATTGGCGATCGGTATTTCTTGGGACTTATCAAGAAAGATATTTTGGTAATTGACGGGGTGACGGGGGAAGAGCATCTCTCCGCGCTTAAAAACGGCGCGATCGTCACCTGCAACCATTTCTCGGCGTTTGACAATTACGTCGTATTCCATTGCATTCGAAAGTCGTTGCCGAAAAAATATCTCTACAAAATCATTCGCGAGGGAAATTATACGAATTTCCCTGGATTATACGGATTTTTGTTCCGCAACTGCAACACGTTGCCTTTGTCGAGCAACCGTCGCACGATGATCAATTTTATGTCGGCGGTAAACACGCACTTAAAAAACGGCGAAAGTATTTTAATTTATCCCGAACAGGGGATGTGGTGGAATTATAGAAAGCCCCGTCCTTTCAAAGTGGGCGGCTTTAAGATGGCGTACCGCGCGAAAGTGCCAGTACTTCCCACCTTTATCACAATGACCGACGACGAACGCTTGGACGGCGACGGATATCCGATTCAAAGATTTACCTTGCATATTATGCCCCCGATTTATCCCGACGAAACGCTCGGGGAGAAGGTCGGTGCGGAAAAAATGAAGGACGAAGCGTATGCGCTTTGTAAGGCAAAATACGAGGAAGTATACGGCGTTCCCTTGACCTACGGAGAAGAAGAAACAACGGAAGAAAACACGGAAAATCAAGAAAATGAGGCTACCGTGTCCGAAGCGAACGAGGCGAAAGCATGATTTTATATTTAAGCATTATCGGCGTATGCGTACTGATTATTTCAGGAATCGTAACGCCGATTTACAACGTAAATTTCTTTTATGCGCTCGGTTTTGCGGCGCTTGCGGCTGTGCTGGTGATTATCGTAGACGCGTTGGTGGCGACCGTTTGTCGATTACTCCCGAAAAAATGGGCGAATCACGAAAAAAAAATCTACACCGTTTCAGCAAGGGAAAAGAAATTTTATGAAAGATTGAAAATTCGCAAATGGAAGGACGCAGTTCCCGAAATCGGTCAATTCACGGGTTTTAGAAAGAATAAAATCGTCGATCCCAAAAGCGTGGAATACTTAGATAGATTCCTTTTAGAAATTTGCTACGGCGAATTAGGGCATACGTTTAGCGTGCCGCTTGGGTTCTTGATTTTGCTCCTTTTTCCGATCACGAAAATTTGGTTTGCGGTGGCAATTCCCGTAGGGATTGTGAATATTTTTATGAATTTGCCCTCCCTTTTCATTTTGCGTTATAACTCCTATAAATTGGGAGTCTTGCGCAAGAGTGTGCTCAAAAAACAACAACGCGCCAAGAAGAGCGAGGCTTTAGAAGAAGCAGCGCCTACGGAAGCGTAAAACAAACTTAAAAGATACAAAACAGCGGATTTTTTTTGGAATCCGCTGTTTTTTTGTGTAAAAAATGAAAATTTCAAAAAAAATTAAAAATTTTTTCTAAAAAAAAAGGGAAATAGGGTTCTTTTGTCGAATATATTATTATAATAATATATTTTTGGGGTGTAGCGCCTCGGATCTCGCGTCGTTCGAATAAAAGAAAAATGCGCGAGCGAATTAGGCTTTAAGGAGTTTAGTATGATAGATAGGGGAAAAATGACCGTTCGCGAGCGGGTATGCGAAAATGAAAACCGCATACTCTCGCCCTATGCGAAAAAATCGGCGGAAACGGCGGGCAGGGCAAGAGAAGAAGCGCCGTGTTCTTTCCGTACCGAGTTTCAACGGGACAGGGATCGGATTATTTACAGCAATTCCTTCAAACGCTTGAAAAACAAAACGCAGGTCTTTTTCGCGCCTGAGGGGGATCACTATATCACTCGCCTTACCCACACCTTCGACGTATCGCAAATCGCGCGCTCCATTTCGCGCTCGCTCGCGTTGAACGAGGACTTGGCGGAAGCGATTGCGCTTGGGCACGACTTGGGGCATACGCCCTTTGGGCACGTGGGCGAAAAGGTACTCAACAAGCTCTCGTCGCATGGGTTTATGCACAACGAACAGTCGGTTCGCGTGGTAGACGTGATTGAAAAGGGCGGGCGTGGACTCAACCTTACGCAAGAAGTCCGCGACGGAATTTTGGAGCATAAGAGTTCGGGGAAGCCTGCAACGCTGGAAGGTATGGCGGTGTCGCTTGCGGATAGAATTGCGTATATCAATCACGATATCGAGGACGCGATCCGCGCAGGGCTTTTGACGGAAGAAGATTTGCCCAAGGCGGCGGTGGAACGGCTGGGTAAACGCACGAAAGAACGCATCAACACCGCGATTGCGGATATTTATGAAAATTCTTACGGGAAACCGTACGTTTGTATGTCCGACGAGGTGATGGACGCAACGAACGAACTGCGGACCTTTATGTTTGCAAGGGTATACGATTACTCGAACGTAATTATTCAAGAACGCGCGGAGCGTATGCTCACGCAAATGTTTGAATATTTTATGCAGCATACGGACAAGCTGCCCACGCCCTATTTGATGCTTTTGGATTCGTGGGATAAAGAACGCGTCGTGTGCGATTATCTTTCGGGGATGACCGATCGCTATGCGATCAGCGTGTTTGAAAACATCTTCATCCCCTCAACGTTTTCGATAGGAGGTAGGACGTGATCGGCGGAAGAAATTTCGATTCCGAATTCAGCGTATTTTTGAAAGAGCTTAAAGAGCGGAGCGACATTGTCGAAGTTATTCGCAGCTACGTCGCGGTCGATCGAAAGGGTGGAAATTATTGGGCTTGCTGTCCTTTCCATCACGAAAAGACTCCGTCGTTTGCAGTCAACGAAGCCGAGCAGTTTTATCATTGCTTTGGGTGTCAGGAATCGGGCGACGTAATCAAGTTCGTGCAAGAGATTGAATCGACCGATTTTATGGGCGCGGTGCGAATTTTGGCGGACAGGGCGAAGATGCAAGTGCCCGAGAGCAATTTCGATACGGAAGAATCGATTCGGAAAAAGAAAAAGCGGGATAACATGGCAAAAATTTTGCTCGATTCCGCAAGGTTTTATCTGAATAATCTATACAGCGGCGATGAGCGCGCGGACGCGCATTTAGAATATATCGCAAAACGCGGTCTTTCCCCGACGACGGTGAAAAAGTTTGGGCTTGGCGCGTCGTTGGATTTCAATTCCCTGCCCGAGTATCTCGCAGGGAAAGGATATTTCAAGGAAGACTTGATCGACAGCGGCGTTTTGGCGGTCAGCGAAAAAAACAACCGTATGTACGATTCGCTTGGCGGAAGGCTGATTTTCCCGATTATCAACGCGTTTGACGAGGTGATCGGCTTTGGCGGCCGCGTGATGGAAAAGACTAAGTTTGCCAAGTACAAGAATACGAAAGAAACGTTGCTCTTTGATAAGAGTAAAACTCTTTACAACGTAAACCTTTTGAAAAAGCTCAAACGCGAACAGCCCATTCAAGAGGTAATTATCGTAGAAGGGTATATGGACACGATTTCCTTGTACCAAGCAGGGTTTAAGAACGTCGTTGCGTCCATGGGTACGTCGCTTACAAAAGAACAGGCGCGGCTTATCAAGCGGTATACCGACAACGTCCTTATTAGCTACGACGGGGATTTTGCGGGACAGAAAGCCGATTTACGCGGCTTGGAAATTCTCGACGAGGCGGGTTTGCATTTGCGCGTAGTACCGATGCCGGACGGGCTCGACCCCGACGACGTTGCAAAGCAGGGCGCGGACGCTTACCAAAAGTGTTTGGACGCGGCGATGCCGCTTATCGATTATCGGCTGCACTCTCTTGAACGGAATTACGATTTGAGTAAGACGGAAGGCAAGCGCAGATTCATTGCGGCGGCGCTAAAAATTGTCAAGACGGCGGAAAGCGAGAGCGTGAAAGAGGAGCTTTTGAAAAAGCTTCGAGACAAGACGAACGTTTCTTATAGCGCGTTGGAGCGAGATTTGCAAAACGCGAAATCGGAAACGGAGGAGCGCGAAGAGGAAACGCCGAAGGAAAAGCTTGCGGAGGCGGCAGGTACGGACAAGCAGCAAAAAGCGAAACGTTTTATCTTGGCGGCAAAGCTATTCTCCGCGCCGTACGCGAAGGAGCTTTCGGTGGACGAGCTACCGCTCACCGACGAAACGCATATCATCATTGCGCGGTATATTTCCGAGCATGAAAGCAAGGGCGAGCGAATTCGTCCGAGCGAGCTTTTCGAGTTGCTCGATGAAAACAGCGCCGAGTTCAATGCGATTCTTGATCTAAATTATGGGGAACGATTGAGCGGAGAAACGGCGGAGCGTTTTTTTGCCGACAGCGTAAAGACGTTGCGCTTGGAAGCGATTGAAAAGCAAATTGCGGAGTGCAACGCGCAGTACGCGCGGGCAATGGACGTGAACGAGCGGAAAAAGATTTCAGCGAAATTGCTTGCGCTCGTACAAAAGCAAAAAGAGTTAAAACGAAAATAAAACAAAAAAATTAAGGGAGAACGGGCGACCGTTCAGTATAAACGGAGGATGAAAAAGTGAATATATCCGAACAAAAACTCAACGAAATCATCGGTGGCATTATCAATAAGTTTGGCAAGAAAGGTAGCATTACGACCAATGAACTTTGCGATATTATGGAAAAATTTGATACGAATCCCAACCAAATTGATTTCGTATACAAGACCTTGAACGAAGCAAGTATTCAAATCGTGGACGAGGATCAAAGGGACAGGGAACTCTTTGAACAAGCCCTTTCCGATATTGGTTTGGACGATCCCGTCAAGATGTATCTTAAAGACATCGGTAGAGTACCCTTGCTTTCGGCGGAAGAGGAAGTCGAGCTTGCAAAACGTATGCAGGAAGACGACGTTGCGGCGAAGAAGCGTCTTTCCGAGGCGAACCTTCGTCTTGTCGTTTCGATTGCAAAGCGTTACGTTGGGCGCGGTATGCTTTTCTTGGACTTAATTCAAGAAGGGAACTTGGGTCTTATGAAAGCGGTGGAAAAATTTGACTATCAAAAGGGTTTCAAGTTTTCCACGTACGCAACGTGGTGGATTCGTCAGTCGATCACGCGTGCAATCGCGGACCAGGCGCGTACGATTCGTATCCCCGTGCACATGGTTGAAACGATCAATCGATTGACGAGAGTACAACGCGTTTTGATTCAAGAGCTTGGCCGTGAACCGACCCCGAGCGAGCTTGCGGAAAAGATGGGCGTGACGGAAGAAAAGGTGCGCGAAATTCAAAAGATTGCGCAAGATCCTATTTCCTTGGAAAAGCCGATCGGCGAGGAAGAAGATAGCCACTTGGGCGATTTCATCGAAGATGAAAAGACGGCGACGCCGACGGACGACGTTGCGGCGAAAATGTTGAAGGAACAGCTTTTGCACGTTTTGGATACCCTTACCCCGAGAGAAGAAAAGGTGCTTCGCTTGCGCTACGGTATTGACGATGGAAAGTCTAGAACGCTCGAAGAAGTTGGTAAGGAATTCAACGTCACGAGAGAACGTATCCGCCAAATCGAAGCAAAAGCGTTGAGAAAGCTCCGTCATCCTTCGCGCAGCAAGAAGTTGAAAGATTTTCTTGAATAATGTCGTACGGGAAACGGATTGATACCCTTTGCGCTCTTTTGCAAAACTCGGAAACGTTTGCCGACGTGGGTTGTGATCACGGCTATTGTAGCGAGTACGTCTTAAAAACCGGGCTTTGCGAGAAGGTCATTTTTTCGGACGTGAGCCGCGGCAGCTTAGCCAAGGCGGAAAGCCTGCTGGAAGCGTACGTCGAGGACGGGCGTGCGGTCGGCGTACTTGGCGACGGCTTTTTCGGCGTACCGAAGGATACGCAGCAGGTCTTGATCGCAGGTATGGGCGGTAGCGAAATTATTTCCATTCTTTCCGATGAAAAGTATGGTTTTTTGCCCAAACGGTTTGTTTTTCAACCGATGCACGATCAGGAAAAGCTCCGTCGGTATATCGTGGAAAAGGGCGGCTATATCGAACGGGATTTTACCTTCCAAGACGTCAAATATTACGACGTAATCGTTGGCGGAAGATGGGTAGAGGGTATGGAAAAGCCTTCTTACACCGACGCAGAATACGAGTTTGGGAAGGACAACTTGCGCGAGATGGGCGAAGCGTTTGTGTCGCGAACGGAAAAGCTATTGAAAGATATTGATCGATATTTGGCAAGGGGAAATTTGCAAAAAGAGAGCAAGGCGGATTTAGAACGCCGAAAGGCGAGATTGCAAGGAGTGTTGAGCGGTGAAATTAAATGAGATTTATGCGGTAGCGGACGCACTTGCGCCCAAGCGCTTGAGCGACGAATATTGTAGAACGTACGGTGCGTACGATAATAGCGGTATCTTGGTGGATACGGGCAAAGACGTGCAAAAGATTTTGTTCACGTTGGACTTGACGAACGCGGCGGTGGAGAAAGCCATCGCAACGAAAGCGGATTTGATTATCACCCACCATCCGTTGATTTACGGCAAAATTGCCGACGTGCGCGTAGACGGCGTGCTTGGCGGTAAGCTCGTGCGCTGTATTCAAAACGGGATTTCCGTGATTTCTATGCACTTAAATTTGGACGTGGCAAAGGGCGGCATCGACGAAAGTTTGCAGGGCGGCATTTTGCGTGCGGCAGGGGAAACGACGGGGGCAGGTACGAACGTAAGCTATGAGCACCCGCTTGTGGACGGCGCATACGGTCGCGCGTACGATATCCCCAAAATCCGTTTGGGTGAGCTTGCGGAGAACATGAAAAAGGAATTTTCGAGCGCACGTGTTTTAGTGTACGGCGACGAAAACAAAGAAATTACGCGTGCGGCAAGTTGCTGCGGCGCGGGCGGCGACGAATCGGGCGTAGCGTTTGCATTGCGCGAAAATGCAGACGTACTGATTTCCGCGGATTTTAAGCATCACGTACTTGCGATGGCGCAGGATACGGGTTTGTCCGTAATCGTTTTGACGCACTATGCGTCCGAAAATTACGGCTTTGAAAAATATTATGAAAAAATACGTCGGCAAGTGAATATTCCGTGTGAGTACCATACGGATACGGACTTGCTTTGACGAAGGGAGAACAAATTATGGCACAGTTACAGGCAATTTTGAACTATCAGGAAGCGGACAGAAAGCTCTTTAAGTTGGAACGCGATCTTGCGGCAAGCAACGAGAGAAAAGAGTACGTCAAGGTAAAAAAATACCTTGAATCTGCAATGGAAAAGTTGGACGCACTTGAATTGAAAGCGACTTCCTTGAAGGCGGAAGCGGCGGACGTTTGCAAAAAGTATGAAGCTTTGGAAGAAACGCTCAAGGATTTCGAGAACTTGGACGAGCTCGTCACGGGCGGCGCGGATATCGCTTTCTATAAGAAAAAGGCGCAATTGAAAATCGATCAATTAAAGAAATTTAAGGCGGACTTGAACACCCTTTCGACGGCGATTAAGGAAACGGATGAAGAATACCAAAAGCTGAAAAAGCAGGTAATCAGCGTAGAAAAGCAACGCCCCGCAATCGTGGAAAAATACCAAGCGGCGAAGGCGGCGATCGAGCCTGAACGCCAAGCGATTGAAGCGGAGCTTAAAAAACTCGAAAAGGACGTTCCTGCGCAGTTGTTAGAAAAATATAAAACGAAACGTAAGGAAAAGTTGTTCCCTGTCATCGGCGCGCTGATGGACAATCGTTGTCCTTTCTGTAGTATGGAGCCGCCGCTGGTCGAAAGAAACAAGCTTTCGGGCGGTGGGACGATCGAGTGTTTTACTTGTCATAGATTGCTCTTTGGCGAGTAAGTGAACACCTTGCCTTGCTTTTTGCATAGAATACAACGTGCAAAAAGTAAAGGCAGTTATCAATCTATCGAATATACGACAAAACGCAAAGACCTTTTTAGAGCATAGCAAGCGGCTTTGCGCGGTGGTGAAAGCGAACGCCTACGGGCACGGCGCGGAAGAAATCGCGCTGGCGCTTTCCGATATCGCGGATTTATTCGCGACGGCGATTCTCGACGAAGCGATTGCAATCCGTCACGCGGTTTGCGGCAAGGATATTCTCGTTTTTGCGCCCCCCTTGACGGAAGAGGATGCTTACGAGATTGCCGTCAACGGCTTTATCGGCTCGGTGACGAGTTTGTATTCGGCGAGAGTGTTTGTGAGAGTTTCGCAAAAATACCGGTTGCCGATAAAAGTACATTTGAAAGTGAATACGGGCATGAATCGCTACGGTATGCGCCCGCAGGAATTGGGGAAAGTGTGTAAACTCTTTGCCAAGCAAAAGCAAATCCAAGTGCAAGGCATTTACTCCCATTTGTATGCTTGCGCATTTGAACAAGCGGAAAGACAAAGAGAAAAATTTCTTCGCGCGGTTGCGCTTTGTAAGCGGTATTTCCCGACGGTGATCGCGCACCTGTCCGCCACTTACGGGGCGATGCTTGGTGAGAGATATACCTTTGATATGACGAGGGTCGGGCTTGGTTTGTACGGTTATTTGCCGATTTCAAAAAGAGAAAACGGCGTGGTGTGGTTGCCTGCCTTAAAAAAGGGAATGCAAGTTTTTGCGCCCGTGATGGAGAGCCGCGTATATCAAAGCGGCGGCGCTGGCTATGGGACGCCGAAATCCATAAACGCGGGGGAGCGGATATGTCTTTGTCGATACGGCTATGCGGACGGTTTTTTGAGAACCTCAAAGAATGGTTCGGAGCTCGAAAGCGCGCATTTGAACAATTTGTGTATGGACGCTTGCGTGTGTAAGGGCGAAAGGAAACGGGGTGAATATTTGCCCGTGATGTTGGACGCGGAAAAGACTGCGAGTAAAACGGGTACGATTGCGTACGAGGTTTTGTGCGCGGCGACGCGGAGAGCGGAGTTTGTATATGAAAAATAATGGTAGTGCTTTGCGGTTTGTACAAGCGGAAGAAGCTTCTCTTGCCGAGCGCAAAGCAAGCGTGCGCGCATATATGAAAAGCAAGCGCGCAGAGAACACAAATCGCGACGTAAAAGCGCTCTTGGCGGCGGAGAATTTGATAAGCGCATTGGACGGTTTGGGCATAGTAGGTACGCGTTTAAGCGCGTTGGTCTATTTATCCTACTCGTCCGAGCTATCGACTGAGCCGCTAATAGACAAGCTGGAAGATATGGGCGTCAGCGTGTACGCGCCTCGCGTGGAAGGCGAGGAAATGACGGCGGTACGATATGGTGACGATTTCGTGATTTCGGGGCAAGGCATACGCGAGCCGGTAGGCGAGCGTTTCGACGGCGATATCGATATCGTGATTTTGCCGCTGCTTGCCGTGGACGAGCTGGGAAACCGCTTGGGGTACGGCGGCGGATATTACGATCGGTATTTAGCAAAGCATACGAGTAGCTTGAAAATCGGCTATTGTTTTGATTTTCAGATGCTGAAAAGCGTGCCGAGGGAAGAAACGGACGTCGCGTTAAATATGGTTGTTACGGATACCTTTACAAAACGGATAAAGTAAGAAAAAATACGGAGAGATAATTATGGCTACTTTTAAGAAGAAATGGAAGAATTTTTGGAGATACGTATGGTCGCTTTTTAAGGCTTCGATCCCCGCGACGTTTATGTATTTTTGCGCGGGTACAATCCTTATGATGCTCACAATGAAGGGCAAGACGATTACGTGGACAAGCAAAAAATTGACTTGGACGATCATTTGTATTCTCGGCGGCGGTTTGTATAACGCGCTCGTTTCTTGGGCGCATGGCGGGACCCATTACGAAATGCTTGTTTCAGGGAACGTAAAACGTACGCGTATGGCGGACGACGGCTCGGGCTTTAGAATGTCCTCGCATAAGGAAGTGAAAGAATACCGCGTTTGGAAAGGCTTTGCAATCGGTGGTTTTACGGCGTTTTGGACGTTGCTTGTCGGGATTGTGTTCGGTTGTAATCAATCGCAAGTGCAGCTCTATATCGACGGCGATGCGAGCGGTGGTTTCCTTGGTGTATTTATCGCGCTTTCCTTCTTCATTTCTGGTTGGTCGATTTTGCCTTTCTATTATTTGAACGGCGCAGGACATTCGGTAAGCTTTTTCCTTTCCTGCCTTTTCGCGTTGATTCCCATCGTTGTAACGGGCGTATTTTATATCCTCGGCGCATATTCCCGTCGTAACAAGGCAATCCGTCAGCAAATTTTGGCGGACAAAGCGGAAGCGGAAAGACAGAAAGACCCTAAAAAAATCAACTACGGCGGTTTGCCTGGCACGAAGCCCAAAAAACGCAGAAAATAAGGGGCGTGTACGCGTTGAATGCGTATAAATAAGGTGAAACTATGAGAATTATCGGCGGAAAATTTAGAAGCAGAGTGCTTTCCGAATTTGTTGGAAACGACGTGCGGCCCACGTCCGATCGAGCAAGAGAATCGCTCTTTAATATCCTTGCGTTAAAGATGTACGGCGCGAGGGTTTTAGACTTGTTCGCAGGTAGCGGCGCGTTAGGATTAGAAAGTCTTTCGCGCGGTGCGAAGGAAGTTGTTTTCAATGATTTTTCCAAAGAGAGCTTGGCGATAGTCAAGAAAAATTTAGCGGCGCTGAAAATCGCTATCGGCGGCGCGGAAGCGAAGGTTTGTCAATACGATTTCCTTGCTTGCTTGGACGTTGTACGCGGTCCGTTTGATATTATTTTTCTCGATCCGCCGTATCGTTACGATTACGGCAAAAAGGCGCTTGAAAAGATCGCGCAAAAGGGACTTTTGAGCGAGAATGGGATTGTTGTAAACGAGCGCGACATACCCTTTGATGGGGAAATCGCGGGTTTGGAAAAATACGACGAGCGCAAGTACGGAAAGACCTATCTTACGTTTTTCCGCCGCGTGGAGGAGTAAATGATGAAAAAATGTGTATTCGCAGGGACGTTCGATCCCCCGACGCTTGGGCATAAAGCGTTGATTGAAGAATGCTTGACCCTCTTTGACGAAGTGGTGGTGGCGATTATGGTCAACCCTGCTAAAAAGCCGTATTTTTCGGTAGAGGAGCGCAAGGAAATGCTCGCGCTTGATTTTGGAAACGAGCCGCGCGTGCGCGTGATTGATTTTATGGGTACGGTTGCGGAGCTTTTGGAAAAGGAAGATACGAAAATTTACGTGCGCGGTATTCGAAACGGGGTGGATCTTGATTTCGAGAACGCGAATTTCTATGCGAGTAGGAAACTCGATTCGAGCTTTACGGCGGTGTATTTGCCCTGTCCGCAAGAGCTTTTGCACGTGAGCTCGTCTATGGTGCGCAATAGCTTACAATTTCAAACGCCGATCGACGAGTACGTGAGTGAAAAGGTCAAGGTTTATATTCTTGAAAAGGAAGGAGCGAAATGAAATTTTGGAAGAAAGTAGTATCGTTATTATTGAGTGTGAGCGCGGTGTGCGCGCTTGGCGCGTGCGGCAAGGATAAGGCAAATGGGGGCTCGGATTCGACGAGCGAAGAAGCGGAAATCCGTACGTATTACGGCACGACGTTAGAGTATTACGTGACGCCCGACGATCCCAAAGAATCGGACGGAAGTAATTACGGTGTTTTTAGCGGTTATCCCCGTATAGTCATGGAAAATATGGTTGCCTTATTGCAATCGGACGACTTTACAGAGCTTTTGTTTATGCCCCAAGTCCCGACCGAAGTTGGAAAAGGACTTACGGAAGAAAAAATGGAAGAAGCCGAAAAAATAATTGCTGTTTATAAGGAGAGCGTTACGTATTCTTACCAAAACAGCAAGGACGATTTGGACGGCTCGTTGGTGAACTCCTTTATCTATGCGAAAATTGCCGTTTTGAAGGAGAGTGAGGAAGATAAAGCGGTCGCGGAACATATTCGCGGACAGCTTCTTGACATCCTGCCTTTGTTCGTGGAACAAAATATGCCGCTTATGCGTGGCTATAACGGTACGCTGTGTAAAAAAATTATACGGACGGACGAAATTGTTGAATTTAGAAAATAACACGTAGTGATACGCGAGAGAAATAAGAAAAAAGGAGAATTTTTTATTATGATGGAAAAACAGTACTTTATTCCCGAACCCGAAGAATTTATCTCCGAAAAACCGCTTACGGCGGAAATGAAGAAAATTAAAGCGGCTCGCGACGAAGAAATCCGCGATACAATCGCGGGAAGAAACGAAAAAATGCTCGTAATTATCGGACCTTGCTCCGCACACGAGCCTGCCCCTACGCTCGAATACATATCGAGATTGGGTAAGCTCAACGAAAAGGTCAAGGACAAGCTTGTCATCGTGCCGAGAATTTACACCAACAAACCCCGTACGAAAGGGGTTGGCTATAAGGGTATGTTCTTGCAGCCCGACCCCGAAGGGGCGGCGGACATTGCAAGAGGTATCCGCAGTATTCGTGCGTTGCATCTTGCGGCAATCAACGAATCGGGGTTGACGGCGGCGGACGAAATGCTTTATCCCGAAAACACGGCGTACGTGGAAGACTTGCTTTCCTATCACGCAGTCGGCGCACGTAGCGTAGAAGACCAGCTTCATAGACAAGTGGCGAGCGGTATCGACGCGCCCGTTGGCTTGAAAAACCCGATGAGCGGTAACATTATCGCGCTTGTCAATTCCATTTTTGCGGCGCAAAGTCCGCAGGTGTTTAAGTACCGCAATTATCAGGTAAGCTCGGACGGTAACCCTTACGCGCACGCGATTTTGCGCGGCGGCGTGGACGGAAACGGCGCGGACGTGCCTAATTTCCACTACGAAACGGTGATGCAGCTTGAAGAAATGTACCGCGGCAGTAAGTTGGAAAACCCTGCGATCATTATCGACTGCAACCACTCCAACTCGGGTAAAAAACACCGTCAACAGCTCCGTATCGCGCAAGAAGTTATGCAAAACCGTCGTTTTGACG
The DNA here is from genome assembly GCA_015071005.1 of Clostridiales bacterium. Classification (GTDB taxonomy): domain Bacteria; phylum Bacillota; class Clostridia; order Christensenellales; family Borkfalkiaceae; genus Scatosoma. The sequence goes on from SVIG01000006.1 coordinate 70,785, forward strand.
ACGCATTCAAGAAGATCGTAAAAGGCTTTATGGTGGAAAGCTTCTTGGTGGAAGGTACGCAAAAGCACGACGAAGTATTCGGCAAGTCGATCACCGACCCTTGTATCGGTTGGGAAGACACTGAACGCTTGCTTTTGGATTTGGCAGAACAGGTATAACGAGAAAAGGAGTGAAGTTATGAAAATTGCATTTTTGGGGCCGGAAGGGAGCTATTCCCATCTCGCGGCAAAGGAATTCTTGAAAACGGAAGCAAAAGCGGAAAAAGCAGTCGGCGAATGGGACGAATGCGTGCCTTTTAGAAACTTCGTCGAAGTGCTTGAAGCGGTAGAAAATAATCGCGTAGACGGTGCGGCGATTCCCATTGAAAACAGCATTCAAGGGGGCGTTTCGCAAAACTTGGATCTCTTGCAGGATTTCGGCGAGCTTTATGCGGTAAAGGAAAAGGTTTTGCGCGTGGATCATCGTTTGATCTATAAAGCAGGTACGCCGTTATCCGCAATCGGTAGAGTATATTCTCACCGTCAAGCGCTCGATCAATGCTCGACTTATTTGAGCAAGGAACTCCCGTTTGCTTCCTTGCGTGAAACGGAATCGACGGGCTTTGGTATCGCAAGAGCGGTAGAGGACGAAACGGGAAAAAGCGCGGCAATCGCAGGCGCGCATACGGAAAATATCCGTAGCGGTTTCGTCATGAGCGAAGAATGTATTTCCGACGAAAAAAACAATTATACCCATTTCCTTTTGATCAAGAAAGGGGAAAATACGTTGCCGAAAACGAGCAACCGCGTCTTCTTCTCGGCGGTTTGTCCGCATAGACCGGGTAGTCTTTTAGCGCTTTTGCAAATTATTGCAAAACACGGCATCAACATGACGAAAATCGAAAGCCGTCCTGTCAAGAATCGCCCTGGCGATTATCGTTTCTTCATTGAAGCGGAATGTGATTTGGGCAGTAAAGAAGTGCAAGATATGCTTGCCGCAATTCGCGAAAACACGCTCGAATGTAAGTTGCTCGGCGCGTACTGTCACGAAGCGGAATAAAAGAAAAGCTTACGGGGAATTATGGATTTATTTGATTTCAACAGAAATGAAGAAACGGCGAAACCGCTTGCCGAGCGTATGCGCGCGAACTCGTTAGACGAGTTTATCGGGCAAAAGCATATCGTTGGGGAAGGCTCGCTTTTGCGGCGTGCTATCGCCATCGATCGCTTGGGCAGCTGTATTTTTTGGGGGCCGCCCGGGTGCGGTAAGACCACGCTTGCAAATATTATCGCGCTGCGCACGAACGGGGAGTTTATCAAGCTCAACGCCGTAAATGCGGGGGTCGCGGATGTCAAAAAAGCGGTGGAAACGGCACGGGACAATCTAAAAATGTTCAATAAGCGCACCTATTTGCTTTTGGACGAGTGTCACCGTTTCAATAAAACGCAGAGCGATTCGCTCTTGCCTGCCATCGAGCAGGGGACGATTATCTTTATCGGCTCGACGACGGAGAATCCGTATGCTTCGATGACGCCTGCTATCGTTTCGCGCTGTCGGGTATTCGAGTTTAAGCATTTGACGACGGAAGATATTGTCGGCGCGTTGCATTCGGCGGTGAAAAACCGCCATAAGGGCTTGGGCAAGCAAGGGATTGCCATTTCGGACGAAGCGATCGAGCATATTGCGAATATGGCTGGCGGCGATTTGCGCTCGGCGTATAACGCCTTGGAACTTGCCGCGCTGACCACTGCGCCCGATAGCGACGGGAACGTGAAAATTACGCTTGCGGACGCGGAACAGTCTATTCAAAGAAAATCCCTTTCCTATAATCAAGACGCCTATTACGATTTCCTTTCCGCGTTTTGTAAATCCTTGCGCGGAAGCGACGCGAACGCGGCGCTTTACTATGCGATGCGGTTGATTGAAGGGGGCGGCGATCCTATGCTCGTTGCCCGTCGGCTCGTGGTGCATTCGGCGGAAGACGTCGGTATGGCGGACCCGCAGGCTTTGCAAATTGCGACTTCGGCAATGCTCGCCTTTGAAAAAATCGGTTATCCCGAAGGGCTTATTCCGCTCTCGGAAGCGATTGTGTACGTATGCGAAGCGGAAAAGAGTAACGCGGTGGCAAACGCGTTCCACGCGGCGCAAACGGACGCTCGGACGGTGCGCGACGATTCCATTCCCCCGTACTTAAAGGATAACAGCAAAGCAAGCAAAGAAGACAAGGCGCAAAGCCGCTTGTATAAGTATCCCCACGATTACGGCGGATACGTGGAACAGCAGTATTTGCCCGATAGCTTAAAGGATAAAATTTACTATAAACCCACGCAAAACGGCTATGAAAAAACGGTGTGGGAAATTCGTGCAAAAAAAGGTAAAAAAGATTAAACGGGCGTACCGTGTACGCATTGAAAATAGTTTAACGGAGTAAAAGATTATGAAATGTTTGTATTGTGACTGCACCGAAAGCAAGGTGGTGGATTCTCGTTCGGCGGACGATGATAGAACGATACGCCGTCGTCGTGAATGTACGGGCTGCGGCAGACGGTTCACAACCTACGAAACGATTGAAGTGACTCCCGTGCTCGTGGTAAAAAATAACGGCACGCGGCAGTCCTTTAACGCGGAAAAAATCCGCAACGGGATTATCAAGTCCTGCGAAAAGCGGCCTGTGCCGATGTCCGTAATCGACGATATGGTTGCGGATATTTCCAAGCAGGTGTATAACAGTATGGAAAGCGAAATTACGACGAAAACGATCGGCGAAATGGTCATGGAGCGCTTGAAAAAGGTGGACGAAGTTGCTTACGTGCGCTATGCGAGCGTGTATCGCTCGTTCAAGGATCTTTCGTCGTTTATGTCGGAATTGAAGCAAATGATGAAAGCGGATAAGCTCGAAAAAAAGAACTCGTAAAAGGGGAAGACTATGGCAAACCAAACGAAGACCGTCCGCGTAGGCGGCGTTAGCTTGGGCGGCGGCGCACCGATTCGGATTCAATCGATGACCACGACGAAAACGGCGGACTTGGAAAAGACCGTCGCGCAAATCCATGCTTTGGAAAAGGCGGGCTGTGAAATTATTCGTGTGGCGGTCGCGGACGAAGCGGACGCGCTTGCGATTAAGTCGGTTAAGGAAAAAATCTCAATTCCGCTTGTTGCGGATATTCATTTTTCCCCCAAGCTTGCGGTGTTGGCGATTGAAAGCGGCGCGGATAAAGTGCGTATCAATCCAGGGAATATCGGCGGTGAAGCGGAAATTAAATACGTGGCGGATTGCATTAAGGCGTATGGGATTCCCGTGCGTGTTGGCTCGAATACGGGCAGTATCGAGAAGAACTTTCTTGAAAAGTACGGCAGAAGCGCGGAAGCGCTTGTGGAAAGTGCGCTGTATAACGTCGGGATTTTGGAAAAATTCGGCGTGAAGGACATTGTGATTTCGGTGAAGGCGTCGGACGTGCCGTTGACGGTCAAGGCATATAGCTTGCTTGCGCAAAAGACGGAGTATCCCTTGCATTTGGGGGTGACGGAAGCGGGAACGACGGAGGCTGGCATTGTAAAAAGTGCGGTGGGGATCGGTAGCTTGCTCTTGCAGGGGATTGGCGATACGATTCGCGTTTCGCTGACGGACGATCCCGTCAAGGAAGTGTACGCAGCGCAAAATATTTTACGTGCTTGCGGCTTGGAAAGCGAGTACGTTGAAGTGGTTTCTTGTCCGACTTGCGGACGCTGCGCTTGGGAGAGTATGGAGCTTGCAAATAAGGTGACGGAGTTTGTTCGCCCTTATAAAAAACGAGCAAAAATCGCCGTGATGGGTTGTGTGGTAAACGGCCCGGGCGAAGCGAAGGACGCCGATTTGGGGATTGCAGGCGGAAACGGCTCTTGCTTGATTTTCAAGAAGGGCGAGCCGTTCAAAAAGGTGTGTGCGGAGAGCGCGGAAGAAGAATTTTTCAAAGAAATTAGGACGTTGTTAGAATGAATAGACTTTTAGAATATCTCGCGGAAATCCGTGAGATACAAGGCTTAAAAAACGCGATATTATGCGGTATTACGCTCACGAAAAAGGACGAAAGCGCGGAGTTTTTCTTGGTGACGGATAGAACGTACACGACGATGGACGAAGCGCGCGCTCGGGAAATTTCCGAGCGTTATTTGCCCCAAGGTATGAGCGTGAAGATAAAAATTTCCAAGCGCGTACCCGACGCGGAAACGATTCGCGCGCGAATTTTGGAATATATCCGCAAGAGCTTTCCTGCCGCCGGCGCGTTCTTGGAAGAGAGTGCAATCGAGGTGGAAATGCTCACGAGCGGCGCGAATTTTTACGTGGAAATCGCCTCGGGAGAGCAGACCTTGTTTTCATCGGGGAAAATCCTGGACGAGACTAGCAGGTATCTATCGAGTATCTTTTGCGGCACGTTTTTTGGGAACGTGCGAGTCGTGGAAAAGGCGAATTTCGACGCTTCGCTTTTGGACGAAGAAATCGAGGAAACGGAAGAGTTTATTCCTACGGAAATTCGTGAGTTTCCCATTTGTGAATATGAAAAAATCGACGGCGTGGACGCACCTCTTAAAAATGCGGTGTACATCGCCGATTGCTTGAATATGGAAGGCACGTATTCCGTTTGCGGAAACGTGAATTATATCGAAGAAATCAAGTACGTGAAGCATAACGAGGCTACGAATACGGACGTGGAAAAGACGCGCTTTTCGATTGCGCTTTCGGACGGTTCGGCGACCCTTCGAACGACTTATTTCCCCAAGAAAGCGACGTTGGAAAAGGTGCGCGAAATCAAAATAGGGGACAAAATCGTGATTACGGGCTCGAATGAAGAATTCCGCGGCACGATGTCCTTTAAGGCGGCGAAGCTTAATTACGGCAGACCGCCCGAAGGGTTTGAACCGGTGGCAAGAAAGGGAAAACCCGTGCCCAAAGCGTATCACACCGTATTTCCCGAACCGTACGTGGACTATACGCAAGCAGGGCTTTTCGAGGATACGACAAAACCTGCGGACTTGAAAAAACACGTCATCGTTTGCTTTGATATTGAAACGACGGGGCTCAACAACAACCCTGCTATGGGGAAAATGGACAAAATTATCGAGCTTGGCGCGGTCAAGCTTGTGAACGGGGAAATTACCGAGAAATTCTCGTCGTTGATTGCTTGCCCTGAACGTTTATCCAAAGAAATCGTCGCGTTAACGGGGATTAAGGACGAGGATTTGGTTGGGAAACCCGAAGTGGATAAAGTGCTTGCCGACTTTTATAAATTTACCGACGGCGCGATTTTGGTAGGGCATAACGTTGGATTTGACTATCGTTTCGTGCAGTATTACGGCGAACAATGCGGGTATATGTTCGATAAAAAACAATATGATACGCTTGCGCTTGCGCAAGAGGTTTTGCGCGGTAAGCTTGCGAATTATAAGCTCAATACCGTTGCTGATTATTACGGCTTTGAGTTCAATCATCACCGTGCATTCGAGGACGCGGCGGTGACGGCGAAGGTGTTTATCGAGCTTGTAAAGGCAAAGGGCGGACTTGACTAAACGTCCTAAAATGAGAAAAGGATAGGGGCAGGTACGCGTTGAAATGTTTTCAATAGGCATATAAGGAGTTGCTTATGAAAAAATTTTTATTAAAAATAGGTTGCATAGTATTGTGTGTTTGTTCGTTTGGGTTGGTGTCTTGTAAGAAAGATAAGGCGGAAAAGACGGCGAATCTTTACGAGAGTGGAATCGAAACGGCGCTTGTAGTAGAAGAAATGGCAAAAAGTGAAATATACAAGGAGTATATAGGCGTTGAGTATGATATTACAAACGTTCTTGCCGAGGACTACCGTGCGCCTATAAGCGTTTACAGTATATCCAGTCCAACGTTTGAGGAATTTTTTCAAGCGGTTGAAGCTGGGGACGTAGAAGAAAAATGGGACTCACTTCCCGATAGCATAAAAGCACAAATGGAAGGTGGATTTGATTTATTTCATTTCATAATTGTGAATTATGGTGGGGAACAGCAATTGGCGATTTCCAGCGTCTTTCAGGCATCTTTACGTTTTGATGGGAAGATTGATGCGAAAATTGCTTACGTATACGTATATGAAACGGGTACTCCCATTGTCGTTACGTTTACTCCCATCTGCGATCACGGCTACTCGGCTATGGGGAGTTTTTTGTTCGGGGTGGATTGTACGTCGATGGAAAAGATAGAAGAAGTATTTAAGCCTTTTCAATGTGAAGTGGCGCTTGTGACTGCTTAACGTGAGAAAAAATTACGTAAAATTCCCAAAATTTGTGTAAAACGCTTGCAATTTGCTTATTATAATGTTATAATAAGGATACTTAATAATGCTTTTGTTATTGAGAGTGGTCTTTTGAGGCCACTCTCAATCTTCGTATTTTGGGCTTGTAAAGGAAAACAAGGCGAAGAAAAAAGCGAAAAAATAGGAGTTTTATGAAAGTCAAAACAATTGAAGAAATTCAAAACGCATTGCAGCCGACTGCGGACGAAATGGGGATTGAAATCGTAGAAGTGGAGTTCAAGCAAGGCAAAGAGCCTGCGCTCACCGTCTATATCGACGTGGACGGCGGCGTGGATTTGGATACGTGCGAAAAATTCCATCGTGCGATTGATCCGATTTTGGACGAAGTCGATCCCACCTTCGGCGCGCCGTACACGCTTAACGTTTCCAGCCCTGGGTTGGATAGACCGCTCAAAACCGATCGCGACTATAATAAGTGTATCGGGGAAAAGGTGGAAGTGAAATTGTTTGCGCCCTTGAAAGGCAAGAAGTTTTTTGAAGCGATTTTGAAAGCGCACGACGAGACTTGCGTGTATTTGGACGACAAGGGCGAAGAGTTGAAGCTGGAAAAGGCGAAGCTTGCAAAAATTTGCAGAGCGATTGATTTCGACGGACTGTTTTAAGTCCACTCAACAAGAAAAAAATTAAAACCACAATAAATTGAAAATTTAACAGGAGATTAACATCATGATCATGGACAACAAAGAGTTTTTTGCGGCTCTTGGCGATCTCGTAAGAGAAAAAGGTATCAGCGAAGAATCCTTCATCGCGACGCTTGAAAACGCGCTTGCATCGGCGTACAAAAAGCAATTCGACGGCGGCGCGGAAATCAGCGTTTCCTGCGATGCGGAAAAGGGGCTTATCACGTTCAGCGCAAAGCGTTACGTGGTGGAAGAAGTCGTAGACAAGGATAAGGAAATTTCTTTGGAAGAAGCGCAAGAGCTTGATCCTACGCATCAAGTAGGCGACGTTATCGTAAAGAACTTTATTCCCAAGGATTTCGGCCGTATCGCGGCGCAAACGGCAAAGCAAGTTATTTTGCAAAAATTGCACGAAGCGGAACGCGACAACACCTTCTCGGAATTCTCCGATAAGGAAGGCGAACTCATGGAAGGGGTTATCCGTAAAATCGATGAACGCAATATTTACGTGGAGCTTGGCGACAAGAAGATTGAAGGGGTTATGCCTCCTCAAGATCGCGTACCTACCGAAAGATACGGCGTGGGCGATCGCTTGAAGGTGTTCGTAAAGCGCGTTAAGAACAACGGTAAAAATTCGCAAATCGTGGTATCGCGTAGCGCGCAAGGCTTGGTTAAAAAGCTTTTCGAAGAACAAGTGCCCGAAATTGCGCAAGGTATCGTAGAAATCAAAGAAATCGCGCGTGAAGCAGGTCACCGTACGAAGATGGCGATCGTTTCCAACGATTCGAGAGTAGACGCGGTCGGCGCATGCGTTGGTAATCGCGGTGCGAGAGTAAACGCAGTCGTAGAAGAACTCGGCGGCGAAAAGATCGATATCATTCTTTGGAACGAAGATCCCTTGGCGTTCATCTATAAAGCGCTTTCCCCTGCGACGGTACTTTCCGTGACCGCGCGCGGCGAACGTAGCGCAATGGCGATTGTGCCCGACGATAAGCTCTCGCTTGCAATCGGTCGCGACGGTCAAAATGCAAGACTTGCGGCTCGCTTGACGGGTTGGAAGATCGACGTGAAGAGCGCGTCGTCTCCCGAAGCTGCGGAAGTGCTTGCGGCAATTGAGAACGAAGAAAACGAAGAATTCGAAGACAGCGCGGAATAATTTTCCGCTTCTACTGCGTTTTTACGCAGCGAAAACATTTCGGGAGAAAGAGTCATGCCGAAAACGAAAAAGATACCTTTGCGTACCTGTATAGCTTGCCGTGAAATGAAACCGAAAGGGGAAATGACCCGCGTGGTCAAAAACGCGGACGGCGAGATCAAGCTCGACCCTACGGGCAAGTTGCCCGGTCGCGGTGCGTACGTTTGTAATAATCCCGACTGCTTGAAGAAGGTGGACGGTAAGAAATTGTTCAATAAAGCCTTTTCCGCGAGCGTTGCCGACGAGATTTATCGCGGTATCGGGGAGGGAAACGGTGACAAGTAAGGTCGAGAATTATTTAGGATTTTGTATCCGTGCGAGAAAGATTATTTTCGGTGCGGAAACGATCGAAAAACAAAAGCGCGGCGTATTTCTTTTGATCGTGGACGGCGGAATTGGGAAAAATTCCTTAAAGCCCACGCTTGCGGCAAAAGAACGGCTTGGCTGTCCAATGCTGATGACGGCGGAAGGGCAGCTCGGCGAAATGTTGCATAAGCCTGCCGTGAAAGCGGTGGCAATCACAGACAATCATCTGGCTTCGGCGATACTTTCCGTCGCCGAAAGCGACAGTCAATTCAAATTATATTCGGGAGGAAACAACTGAACCTATGGCAAAAAAATACGAGAATGTGGAGAAAATACTTGGACTTCTTGACGATAAGCAACTTGGCGGTTTGCAAAAGCGTCTTACTTCCACAGAAAAGAGCCTTTCGGAAATTTTAAGAAAGCTTTCCGCAATGGAAGCGGAAAAAGCGGAGCGCGAAGCAGCGGAAGCGGCGGCAAGAGCGGAAGAAGAAGCTCGCATCGCGGCGGAAGAAGCGGCAAAAGCTGCTGCAGAGGCGGCGGAAGCAGCAGCGAAGGAAGAAGCTGCCAAAGCGAAAAAAGCGACGAAGAAAAAGGCTGAAAAAATAGAAGAACCCGTTGAAGAAAAAGCGGAAGAACCGGCAGTAGAAGCGGTGGAAGTGCCCGTGGAAACGAAGGAAGAAGAGAAAAAAGCGGTAGCGGAAGAAAAGCCTGAAAAGGTTGAAAAGGAAGAAGCGACTACGGAAACGAAAACGGAAAATCGTACTTTCGTACCCAAGCCTGCGACGCCTGCAGCGCCAAGAGCGCCGAGATATTTCCGCAACGGACAAGAGCAAGGCGTGTACGTGGCAAAGCCGGGCGTAGATACGTCCGCAGGCGCGACGTTCCGTCCCCGTCCTCAAGGGGATAGACCTGCTCGTCCTCAAGGTGATAGACCTTTCAACGGCCAAAAACCTGCGGGTGGCGCAAGACCTGCAAGACCTACGGCAAGCGCGCCTATCGCAGCGCCCGTAGCGCCGGCAAGAGATCAGAAGTCCTTCTCTTCGCCTGCAAAGAAAAAGACGTTTGAAAAGACGTACACGGAAAAGAAACCTTTGTCGAAGCGTTCTTTGAGCCGTCAACAAGGCTTAACGGTGGAAGATTTCGATGAAGATAAGAGCGGTTATAGAAAAGTCCGTTCGCCGAAAAAGCAAAAGCAACAGGAAATCCCTACGATCAAGATCGAGCATGCAGTCGTCACGACGCAGGAAATTCCTTTGAAGGTGCTTTCCGAAAAACTCGGTGTTTCGGCGGTGGAAATCACCAAACGCCTTTTCAAGGAAGGCATTATGAAGGGTATCAACGATTCGATCGACTACGATAACGCGGCGCTTATGGCGGCCGATATGGGGATCGACCTTGAATACAAGCCCGAAAAGACCGCGGAAGAAGTCCTTATGGACACGGTGGTCGCGGAAGACGAAAGCAAGCTTGTGCTCCGTGCTCCCGTTGTTACGGTTATGGGTCACGTTGACCACGGTAAGACGTCCTTGCTCGACAAGATCCGCGCGACGACCGTCACGGCAGGCGAAGCCGGCGGTATTACGCAAAGCATCGGTGCGTACACGGTTACGGCAAAAGGCAAACAAATCACCTTTATTGATACGCCCGGTCACGCGGCATTCACGGCAATGCGTGCGCGCGGTGCGCAGGTGACGGATATCGTTATCCTTGTAGTGGCGGCGGACGACGGTATCATGCCTCAAACGGTGGAAGCAATCAATCACGCGAAATCGGCAAACGTGCCTATTATCGTCGCGATGAACAAGATGGATAAATACGAAGTCAATCCCGACCGTGTGAAGCAAGAGCTTATGCAATACGAGCTCGTGCCCGAAGAATGGGGTGGGGATACGATGGTCGTTCCCATTTCCGCAAAGACGGGTATGGGTATCGACGAACTTTTGGAATCGGTCAACCTTGTAGCGGAAATGCAAGAATTGAAGGCGAACCCCGATCGTCAAGCAAAAGGTACGATTATCGAAGCCAAGCTTGACAAGGGTAAAGGCCCCGTTGCAAGCATTATCGTGCAAACGGGTACGCTTAAAACGGGCGACAATATCCTTTCGGGTACGACGATGGGGCGTGTTCGTGCGATGTTCGACGACAAGGGCAGAACGGTCAAGAGTGCAGGCCCTTCGATGGCGGTTTCCATTCTCGGTTTCGAAGAAGTACCCAACGCAGGCGACAGCATTATGGCAGTCGATCAAGCGCTTATGAAGCAGGTACAAGAAGAAAGAAAGAACCGTCAACGCGAAAGCATGATCAAAGAACAAAGCCGTGTTTCTCTCGACGATATCTTCGCGCAAGTGGAAGAAGGCAAGCTCAAGAATTTGAACTTGATCGTCAAAGGGGACGTACAGGGTAGCGTTGAAGCTGTAAAGCAGTCGCTTGAAAAGCTTTCCAACGAAGAAGTGCGCGTGAAGGTTATCCACTCGGCGGCAGGCGCGATCAACGAAAGCGACGTTATGCTTGCAGAGAGCGCGAATGCGATCATTATCGGGTTTAACGTGCGTCCTGATACGAAGGCGAAGAAACTCGCGGAAACGTCCAAGGTTGACGTTAGAAGCTACCGCATTATCTACGAACTTCTCGACGATATGGAAGCGGCGCTGAAAGGTATGCTTGCACCCAAGCTTCGTGAAATCCTTACGGGTAAATGCGAAGTCCGTCAAACGTTCAATATCACGGGCGTTGGTACGATTGCAGGTTGCTACGTTATCGACGGTAAGATCGTTCGCGGCGGTAAGCTGAGAATCTACCGCGAAGATATTATGATTTGCGAAGGCGGCGTGAAGCAACTTAAGAGATTCAAGGACGATGTGAAGGAAGTCAACTACGGCTACGAATGCGGCTGTGCAATCGACGGCTTTAACGAAATCCGCGTAGGCGATATTATCGAATGCTATATCACCGAGGAGATCAAAGCATAATGAAAGTATCGAGAACGTCAAGACTCAACGGCGAATACCAAAAGGAAATCAGCGAGATTATCCGCTTGCAAAAGGACAAAATGCCTGGCATTAAAGGACTTGTGTCCGTGACGGAAGTGGACGTCGCGCCCGATTTGAAAACGGCAATCGTCTACGTAAGCATTTACGGCGCGAACGACGCGGAAAGCAAGCACACGTTTGAAGTTTTGCAAGAACACGCTGGCTTTATCCGTCATCAGCTTTCGCAGGTAATGCGTATGCGTACCGTGCCTGCGCTTACCTTCCGCACGGACGGGAGCATGGTTTACGGCGCGAAAATGGACGAATTGTTCAAAAAAATCACCTATACGACGTCTGCGGACGAAACGGATAGTGACAACGATTAAACGAAAAAACGCGTAATAATTACGCGTTTTTCCTTATAAGGATAAAATTATGAACGCAACAATGCAACAAATTGCGGAGCGAATCAAGCGCGCAAAAAGCGTTTTGATAATGACGCACATGCGCCCCGACGGCGACGCTTTGGGGAGCGCGCTCGCGCTTTTTTCCGCGCTCAAAAAATTGAATATACGGGGGAAGGTATGCGTTGAATCGGATATTCCGTCGAATTTGCGCTTTATCCAAGGTGTGGAAACCATTGCAAAAAAACCTGCGGAAAGCTATGATTTACTCATAACGGTGGATTGCAGCGACGAGCAACGTTTAGGGCTTTTGTTCTCGGAGTTTGGCAAGGCGAAACGGGAAAGAATCGATACGGTGAATATCGATCACCATATTTCCAACACCCGATTTGCAAAATACAATTTCGTGCAAGAATGTGCGGCGAATTGTATGCATATTGCTACGCTCATCGAAGACCTGGGTGTGCCGTTTGATAAAACGATTGCCGAATATCTCTTAATCGGGCTTTTGACTGATTCGGGGAATTTTTCGCACGACGACGTGACGGAAGAGTGTATGCTCTTGGCGGCAAAGCTTGTCAAGGCAGGCGCGGATATGCGCTATTACAATTACGAGCTTTTCAAAAAACAACCGAAAGCGCGCGCGAAGCTGTACGCAAAGACGATGAGTGGCATTCGTTATTATCACGAAGATCGGTTTGCCGTTATCACCATTACGCAAAAGGCGATGGAAGAATGTGGGGCAGACCAAGGCATGACGGAAGGTTTTGTTGATTTTCCGCTCAACATAGAAAGCGTGGAAATCGCCGCGTCCCTTTTGGAAATTCGGAAAGGGCAATATAAAATTTCCCTACGCTCGAAGGAATATGCGGACGTAAATAAGCTCGCGGCGACCTTTGGCGGTGGTGGACATATCCGTGCGGCAGGCTGTATGCTTTTCGGCGATATCGAAGAAGTACTCGACAAGCTTTCGTACGTGGCAGGGCAGTATTTGGAGGATTAAACAATAACCGCGGAAGAAACATTGAGTTTCGTCCGCGGTTTTTTGTCGAAAAAAAGACGAAATTTTTCCTTGATAAATTTCCGTTTAGGGGTTGCATTTTGGGGAAGTTGGGTGTATAATAGAAGGGAAAAGAAAATTTTATTTCCTAGATGGAAATAAAATCAAAATACGCAGAATAAGTTTTGTTTTTTTCGGGGGCATAACTATGGCTCAAAAAGTGAAAAAATTAGAAGAAATACTTTCCTTGAAAGGGGAAGCGGTGAAGGTGGTTTCGTATGCCGATTATTTCGCGAGCAGACCGCTTTTTTCGTCCTTGCAGGTTAAAAATACGGGGGATGAAGGGGTGAGCGGACTTACCCTTTCCGTCAGCGCGACGGGGGACATGCTGATTCCTTGCGAAAAGTCGCTTGAAGAAATTCCTTACGAAAGCGTGGTGGAAATCGAGCTGGACAATCTTCTTTCGCCACTCTATTTTTCGAGTATAGAAGAAGTACGCGAAGAAAAAATTTGCGTTGCGTTACAAAAGGACAAAAAACAAATCGCGGTGATGGAGTTTGCCGTGACAACCGTGCCTTTTGATTTTTGGCAGGGGGTAAACGGGGATTTGGAGCTGCTTGCGTCCTTTGTCCGCCCCAAGCTTGCCGATTGCGCACGCGTTGCGACGGAAATTTCCGCGCAACTGAAAAAATGGAATCTTTCCACGGAGCTTGGCGGGTACGTCGGCAACGATAAAAACGCCGTCCGCAATATTATTGCGGCGCTTTTTGCCGTCTTGCGCCGTTATTCGATTGCGAGAAAGGATTGCGATATTTCCAAACCCGTCGAGGCGGGCAGCGGCACGAAGATTCTGTCTTCGCGTGCAGCGAGTCCGATAGAGCTTGCGCTGTTTGCGAGCGCGTGCTTGGAAAATCTCGGTTTGCACCCGTTGCTCGTGTTCGGGGAAAAGGAAATCACGTGCGGCGTGTGGCTGTACGAGGGTTGTTTTATGGACACGGCGTCCGACGATATGGGTAGATTAGAGGCATACGTTTCGGACGGGATCAATAATATTAGCTGTTTTGACGTGGAGGATTTGTACTCGGATAAGAACGCCGCGTATTCCACGTCCGAAAACCATTTCAAGCAAAAGATCAGAGCTGGGTATTACGAAGAATGCGTGGACGTGCGCCGTTGTAGAATTTCGCAAATCCTGCCCTTGCCTCTGCGCGCGCGTGGCGTGAAAGGGTATGAGGTGCTTTCCGAGGAAGATACGGCGTTTGACGCTGCCCCCAAGGAACTCCGCGCGACGGGGAGTTTTTCCTTGGAAGAAGAACAGACGAAGGAAAAACAATGGGAGCGCAGACTGCTCGATTTGTCGATGAAGAATACGCTTTTGAATTTCCAACCGACCAAGACGGTGTTGCATATTATCGGCTCGTCGGCGGACGGAGTGATGGACGCTTTGACGGAGCAGGGGGAAATGAACCTTGCGCCGATAGTCGACGCGGCAAAATCGGTCGTGAAAAAGAAAGTGTATTACGGTGCGGCGGCGGAAATCAAACGTATGCGCGAGCTGATCGGTATGGAAAACCGTTCGGGGATTTTGCGTACGTACGCGGATGAAACGATTTTGAGTGAGACGGCGGCACGCTTAATTCGCAAGAATAAGGAAGCGGACGAGGAGTCGGGCACGAAGATTTTGTATCTCGCGCTTGGGTTCTTGAAATGGAACTCCCGCGAGGACGGCGCGGAGCATTTTGCGCCGCTTGTTTTGCAACCCGTTCAAATCAAAAAGAGTAAGGGCGGCGTGGGGTATGCGCTTGTTTTGAGCGATGACGAACCGTCCGTCAATACCACGTTGCTGGAATTTTTGAAACAAGAATTTAATATTGATATGCGCGGTATGGTGGGCGCGATCCAAGGCTTGAAGCTTTCGGAAATTTTTGCAATGATCCGCCGCGAGACGGTGAATATGCGCGGCTGGGAAATCTACGACGACGCGTATCTTGCCGCGTTCTCGTTTGCGCGTTATCAAATGTGGAACGATTTACGCCAAAATATCGGCGAGTTTTCCAAAAACCCGATTATCGACGCGCTTTTGAATAACACGTTGCTCATTAGCGGCGGCGTGGACGTGCCCGAAAAAGAGGACGGCGTAAACCCCGAAGCAACGCTCACTCCCTTGATTGCCGACGCGTCGCAATGGGAAGCGATTGCGCTTTCGCAAACGGGAAAGAGCTTTGTTTTGCACGGTCCTCCTGGTACGGGGAAATCGCAAACGATTACGAATATGATTGCGAACGCGTTGAACGATGGCAAACGCGTGCTTTTCGTTGCGGAAAAACAAGCGGCTTTGTCCGTTGTAAAGAAGCGTTTGGATGGGCTTGGACTGGGTGATTTTTGTTTGGAATTGCACTCGAATAAGACGAGCAAGGCGGAAGTCTTGCAAAAACTGACCTCTACGCTTGCGTTACGTACGGAAACGGAAAGCGTAGCGATTTCCGAAAAGTCGAACGCGATTGTAAAAATCAGAAAAGATTTGGCGGAATGCAGCGTTGCCTTGCACAAAAAACGCCGTTTGGGCGTGTCCGTTTACGACGCGCTGTTGACCTGTTTGAAAAATAAAAACGCGCCCGAGATTATGAATATCGAGAGTAGTTTTTACGATGGTTTGACGCGCGAAAAAATTCAAAATTACGAGCAAATGATGCTGCAGGCGGCGGCTGCGGCGAAGGAATGCGGCGGCGTGCATAATTCGCCGTTTGCGAACGTCAATTTGACCGAATACGATAAGCAAGCGCGCGATTCGCTCTATTGCGCCGCGGAAGTTATGATCGCGGAAATCAAGCATTTGAAGAACTATATCGCGCTGTTTTTGGAGCTTTACAAGCAAAACGTCAGCACGCTTACGAGAAGAAAACTCGAAGCGCTTGGCGAGATTGCGAAGGTGCTTGAAAGCGGTAGCTTAAACCGCTATTTCAAGAACGATGAAGAGGAGTTTTTCGTGTTCTATAACGCGAATCGGCGTTTGGATTCGTGTATGGAAAAATACTCGCAAAAGTTCAAAAAGCTCGTGGATATTTCCAAGGAATATACGGCGCTTGGTAAGTGGTTAGAGGCAGGCTATACGCAGTATGCGACGAATAAAGACGTGAACGCGGTCGTGAAGAAATTGAACAAGGTCGCAATCGCGCCCTTGGCGGCTGACGAGCTTTTGAGCCAACTGCAAACGGTCTATGAAATCTATGAGGCGAGGGAGCGTATTCGCTCGAATACCAAGCTTTCCGAGTATTTCACGTTCGCGTTTGGGCGTATTGATTACGGGGAGCCGCGCGCGAACTTTATGCGTGAGCTTTACGCCCTGCACGACGCTTGCGCGTCCGTGTTCTTGGACTATAATCCCGATAGCTTTAATAGCGCTTGTATCAATGCGTCGAGCGGTTTTGCCGCGCCCGTTTTGAATGGGCTTGTGCGCTCTCTGGAAAGCTATCAGGCGGCGGAGACGAGCTTCAACGAAATCACGCGAGCAAACAAGAACCGTATGCCCGAAGAAGAGGTTTTGGAAGTGTACTCGGCGCGGGCTGGGGCGTTGATTGAGAATATTGATATGCTCGCGAGCTGGTGTATGTATAAAAAGACGGCGCAGGCTTTGGATGAAGCGGGCTTGACCTTTATCACCGACGCGCTCGAAAACGGCTCGGTCACGAGCGAAAACATTATCGACAGTTTCGAAAAGAATATTTATAAGAATTTCCTGCAAACGAACATTCCGCTTGATTCCGTGCTTGCGCGTTTCTCGGCGGCGGTGTTTGAGGAAAAGACGGAAAGCTTACGCCTTTTGAGCGAGGAATTTGCGCAGCTTACGAAGGAAAGTATTAAAAACAAGCTTATTTCCCGTTTGCCGACGGAGTTTACCGAAGGGACGCTGAGTTTAGAAACCGCGCTTTTCGGACGGTATGCGAAATCGAATTTGCGCGGTATGGGCTTGCGTAAGCTCTTTGACGAGTGCCCGTCCTTGATTGGTGTACTTGCGCCTTGTATGCTCATGAGTCCGATTACCGTTTCGCAGTACTTGAAAGCGGAAAACGGCTTGTTTGATTTGGTGATTTTCGACGAAGCGTCGCAAATCCCGACTGCGGAAGCGATTTGCTCGATTGCGCGCGGTAAGGCGGCGGTGATTGTCGGCGATCCGAAACAGCTCCCGCCTACGTCCTTCTTCAATACCCATTACGTAGACGAGGAAAACTTGGAAAACGAGGATATGGAAAGCGTTTTGGACGACTGTCTTGCCATCAATATGCCGCAAAGACATCTCACGTGGCACTATCGCAGTAAGCACGAAAGCCTTATCGCCTTTTCGAATGCGACCTATTACGACAACCGTCTTTGCACCTTCCCGTCCCCCGATGCGCTGGCGAGCAAAGTCTGCTTGCAGCTTGTAGAGGGTACGTACGATCGCGGTATGACCAAGCGCAACAAAGTGGAAGGGGACGCGGTAGTGGAAGAGGTTTTGCGCCGTTTGAGCGATCCTGCGCTTCGTAAATCGAGTATGGGTGTGGTGACTTTCTCAAACGTGCAAAAGGAATATATCGAGCGCAAGCTCACGGCGGAAATTATTCGTCGCAAGCTCGACGAAGTCGCATACGAGCGCGAAGAACCGCTGTTTGTCAAGAATTTGGAAAACGTGCAAGGGGACGAGCGCGACGTGATTTTGTTCTCCGTTTGCTACGGCCCTGATTCTACAGGCAGGATTTCGCTTAACTTCGGGCCTTTGAACCAAGTGGGCGGTTGGCGCAGACTCAACGTTGCGGTGTCGCGTGCGAGAGAAGAAATGGTGGTGTTCTCGTCCATGACGGGCGCGATGATCGATCTTTCTAAGACGAAATCGAAAGGGGTTGCAGGTTTGAAAGCCTTCTTGGATTTCGCGGAAAAGGGGCGTACCAATCTGGCAATCTCGTCGGGAAGTATCGTCACGAAACGCGCAGGGATCGGCAAGTATATTGCCGAAGAGCTTTCTTCGTACGGCTATGAATGTAGGTACGACGTCGGCGTTTCGGGCTTCAAAATCGACGTTGCGGTGATCGATCCAAAGGATAGAAAGCGTTTTGTTTTGGCGATTATGTGCGATACGCCTACGCCGTATTCGGTCAAGGATAGGAACGTTTTGCAAATCCAAACGCTCAAACGGAATAATTGGCACGTTATCCGCGTGTTTGCGGTGAATTATTATAACAATCCCAAACGCGAAATTAAGCGCATTAAGGACTTGCTTGACAAGCTTACGGGCGCGGACAAGAAGGGGGGCGCGGAGTTAAACCGCGCGAAAAAGACGTACAAAAAAGCCGTTTTGACCAATCTTGTGGAAAATGCGACCTACGTGACTTCGGGCGAGAATGATAAGGAATTGATTGCACGCTTGAAAGCGATTGTGGCGGCGGAAGAACCGATTTCCTATCCCTTCTTAATAAAACGCTGTCTTTCGAGCGTGGGGATTGCGAAATACGGCGCGAAAGTGGAAGCGCGAATGCAAGCGCTTATCGGGCTTTGCGCGTTTAAGTACGAGCGGATTTTGGGTGTGGAATATTACCGCAAGACGGATAAAAATATCGGCTTTGACAAATACCGCGTGGAAGTAAACGATCCCATTCGTAAAGCGGAATCGGATTTTACTCCTTACGAGGTGATTGCGATTGTCAAAGCGGCGCTTGAAGATAAAGTCGCGCTGTATATGGAAGAGGTGCAAACGCTCGTGGCTTCCCTTTTCAAAGTGGCGCGGCCAAGCGATAAATTCTTGGGGTTCGTCAACGATTGCGTGGCACTCGGCGAGGAAAAAGGACTTTTTATCCGTTCGGTATCCGACCGCATTTCCTTGGCATAAAAAGCAATTTGAAGTACCCGTGTACGGGTTGAAAAAATGTAGGCTATGCAAAGCATGGCCTACATTTTTATAAAAAAATAGTGCGAATATTGAAGTAATTTCATATTTTTTGTATGGATGTAGGACAATAGTATCAATAGTACACCAAGGAGTGTTGATATGTTGTCGTCTATATTTTCGCAACGCTTAAAAGACTTAATGCAATTTGAAGGAAAAACGGAATATGCACTGACGAAAGATACGGGGCTTTCCTTTCATTCGGTCAGCGATTGGGTAAAGGGCTTGCATTATCCCGATGCAAAGGCGCTTTTGATTCTTGCGGATTATTTTAGAATCAGCGTGGATTATCTTTTGGGGTTGGATAACGTGTTTGTGAGCGTAGAGAAAAGCAGTCCGACCATAGAAAACGCACAAAAGTCCTTGATAGGGCGGTTGCGCGCATATAAGGAAAGAAAAGGGATTTCTCATTGGCGGTTGGCAAAATATTTGAAGGTTGGGCAATCGACGGAAAAAAGATGGTTTGAGCAAGACGCGATGCCTGAAACGGCGATTTTGATTAGAATTTCACAGTTATTGGAAGAATCTTTGGACGATTTGTTAGGAAGAAAATAATAGGTTATGAACGAAACGCAAGGGCAGGGTGGAAAAACGGAAGATAAACTTTTCAATTTTCGCCCTGCGTGTTTTGCGGCGGCGTTTCTTTGCTTGGGGATTGCCCTGTCTTATCACGTAATATTAAACGGTGTTTCCGCTTGGTGGTTGCTTTTGCTGCTGCCGATTTTGGGAACGCCGTTTTTCTTTTGCCGCGCAGGGAAATATAAGCGGATGATTATTTCCGTGCTCGTTTTGTGTTGTTCCTTTTTTATCGGCTATTTTTCTTTCGCGAAAACGCTCGACAATTTTTCCGATTGTACCCATTACGACGGCGAGTATATTGTTGTTGGGAAAGTGGTGGACATTCGAGAGTACGACGCCAACGTAGCGATCACTTTGGATAAAGTGTATATCGACGGAAAAGGGGAAAACGGACGACTCAAAGCGTACCTGTCCCCATCCTTTTATGAAAATATCGAACTTTCGGACGAGGTTTTGTTGCGTGGGAAGGTGAAAACAAACGTCGAGTATACAAACGATTACGGCTTTCGCGCGAGTGATATAGGGGATAATCTTCGTTTCCGTATGTCGGGCGTAAAGCATTGTGAAGTGACGGACGAATACAAGGATATTTTCTTGAAAATTCGGCAACGGGTTACG
The DNA here is from genome assembly GCA_015071005.1 of Clostridiales bacterium. Classification (GTDB taxonomy): domain Bacteria; phylum Bacillota; class Clostridia; order Christensenellales; family Borkfalkiaceae; genus Scatosoma. Next base: position 90,689 of record SVIG01000006.1, read on the forward strand.
GACGTGGTCTATGCTGGCATGGGAAATGAGCCTGCCGCGGTGACAATAGCCGTTTTGACGGGAAATACGTCTGGAATGGAAGCGGATGCGCTTGAAAATATGCGCGCTGGCGGTATTGCGCACGTTTTTGCGGTTTCGGGCTTGCACGTGGGCGCGCTATACGCCTTTTGCCTACTTTTATATAAGAAAACTCCGTTGAAGAAATTGCCAAATCCCATACGGTTTTTCTTGCTTGCTGGAATCTTACTCTTTTATGGTGGAATATGCGGTTTTTCGCCGTCGATTATCCGTGCGACTGTTTTGTGCTTGGTTGCTTACTTTGCGAAGATCATCGGGATAAAGACAGACCTTTTGGACGTGCTTGGCGTGGGCGCGTTTATCGTGCTTTGTATAACGCCTACCGCTCTTTTTGAGGTAGGTTTTCAGCTTTCGTTTGCGGCGTGCTTTGGGATTGCGATATTGGCAAAACGGATAGGGCAGGTATTTGATGAAGCTTGCAAAGGCGTAGGGAAATTGTTCAAAAAGGAATGGGCGCAACCGCATTATGCACCAAACGGCGACACCCTGCCGCCGAGCTTATCTGAACGCTTTCGCCGCAAGGTGGGTTCGCTGATATCCGTGAGCTTGGCGGCGCAAATAACCACCGCGCCGATTTTGCTTTCCGCATTTGGGTATTTGTCGGGCTGGTCGCTCGTTTTGAATTTCTTTTTCGTGCCGTTTATCAGCGGTGTGTTTGCCGCGTTGTTGGCGCTTGTCTTTCTTGCGAGTTTGTTGCCAATTTCCTTGGCGTCGGGACTGTTGTATCTGCCAAACGTCGTTTGGTCGCTTGTCCTGCTTTTGTTTGAAACGGTGGATTTCTCGCTGTTTACCGTGACGGGGATTCGGTTGATCGGTCCGACGAAAGTGTTGTATTATAGCGCGCTCGTTGTGGGGACGGATAAATTGAATATTCCAAGAGCGTGGCGAAGGGGGCTGTCGGCAGCGTTTTTTCTCGCATTTTTTGCTTGTGTGTGCGTGTTGAACTGTTAAATTGGGGCTGAAAGAAGAAACTTCTTTCAACCCCTTGATTTTTTATAGGAAACGTGGTATAATAGTGGCACGAAATATGTAAAAGGAGTGGGCGGTATATGAAATACGTCGATTTCAAAAAATTTACCGATGAAAACGGCGCACAGCCTATCTACCTTTTCGAAGGGGAAGAGAGTTATTTCCGCGATAAGGGCGAGGCACTTTTGAAGGCGCGCTATTTGCAGGAAGCGACGCTCGATTACGCAGCGTTTGACGGTGCTGGATTGAAGGGAGATAAGATACGCGATTTGATTGCCGCGGCGAATAGTTTTCCTTTTATCAGCGAAAAACGCGTGGTGAAAGTGAGTGAGTTTTATCCAACGGAAAAGGATTACGAGACCTATCTTAAAGAGTTTTTCGAGGATCCCTCGACGGATAGTATTTTGATGATTTGTAATTCGCAAAAGTCAAAAACGGGCAGTGCGGCGCTTGCGAAAAAACCGAACGTGACGTACGTGGACTGTTCGCGCTCGGATGAGGAAACGGTCAAGCGTTGGATTTACTTGACCTGCAAGAAATCGGGCGTGTATGCGGATGGCATTACTTGCGGTAAGATTGCCAATTACTGCTTGCTCGATATGTCGAGAATTGCCACGGAAACGGAAAAGCTGATCGGCTATTGCGTAGCGGCAGGGAAGGAACGAATCACGGACGAAACGGTGGAGGCGCTTGTTTACGCCGATTCGGAGTATAAGATTTACGAGCTTGCCAACGCGCTTTCGAGAAAGAATTATTCCGAGTATATGAAGATTGTGAAAGAACTTTCCGTGCGCGGCTTTAACGAGACGGCGTTTTTATCGGCGCTTGCGGCGTACTTTAAGGGGCTTTACGAGGCGGCGACTTGTAGAGGGAGTGACAAAGAAGCGGCTCTAACGCTTGGTATCAAGGAATATGCGGTGAAAAAGAACCGCGAACAAGCCTCGAAATTCAAAAAAGAAGACCTGTTTCGTTTCTATGAAACGACGTATGGCGCAATTAGCGGTATCAAATGCGGCGATTTAACACCCCCGTCGGCGCTTAAAATGGTCACGGCGCGGCTCTTTTTTGAGAAAAAGTAAAAAAATGCGTAAAAACACTTTCTTTTTTGAGGTTTATTTTATATAATAAAATAGTACGAAAACTTTTTCGCTTTTAGCGGACGAGGAACGGAGGATATTATGGGACGACTTCTGGCGGCGTCGATAGATTTTAAGACGCTCAAAGATAATGCGGTGGCATTCTTTAAGGATTTTGGAGCGATCTACGCAGTCGAGATTTGCTTATTTTTCTTAATGATCTTTTTCGTATCAAAGGTGCTTCGCGATAACGACGCCACCAAGCTGATGGTGCTCTACTGGGTATTCATCTTAGCGGGCGGCGCTATGCACTTGTTCGATTCGCAAATTATGACGCAGCAATTTTTCTTATTCTACGTGATTTTGCTTTCGGGCATTATGCTGATTTTGTTTAGTGTAGAAGTTAAGAAATATTTTTGGGACGTGCAACCCACGAAGAAGGGTACGCCGTCCGAAAAGACCTTCGGCGGTTTGGAAACCCGTTCCCAAGCGGACACCGAGCGTTGCATTGAAAAAATCGTGAAAGCGTTGCAAAATATGTCGAAAAACAACGTCGGCGCGTTGGTGGTGCTTTCAAAAGGCGGTTTGCCTAAACAAGTGCTCCAAAGCGGCGTTATGATCGACGCGGAAATTTCCACGGAGCTTATCGAGGGGGTGTTCTTCCCGAAAGCGCCTTTGCACGACGGGGCGATGGTCATTCTCGGACACAAGATCCAAGCGGCGGGTTGTTTCTTGCCGTTGACGCAAAAGACGAGTTATCCCAAGGAATACGGTACGCGGCATCGTGCGGCTATTGGGATTACGGAAGTTGCGAACGTGATTTCGCTTGTTGTTTCCGAGGAAACGGGGATTATTTCAATCGTGGATAAAGGTAACGTGACGCGCTATGCCGATTACGATATGTTGATTATGGCTTTGAAGGATTACTATTGGCAAGAAATGCCCTTGACGGATAAAAGACGTAGCGGAGGTATGAGATGAAATTCGGTCGGTTTTTGAAAAACGTATTCGTATCTAAATTTTGGATTAAAGCAATTTCGCTCGTGCTTGCGGTACTTGTTGTATTGGTGATGAATATTTAATGAGAGGATAAAAGTAGAGATATTTCTCGGGAGTTTTTATGGGACTGAAAGTATGTAAATTTGGCGGTACGTCGATGGCAAGTGCACAGACGATCACGGCTGTGGCGAATATTATTAATGCGGATGAGGAAAGACGCTACGTCGTTGTTTCCGCACCGGGTAAGAGATATAGCGGTGATATCAAAGTCACCGATTTACTCTATCAATGCGCGGATGAGATTGAGGCAGGGAACCTTGTAGCGTTCAAGGAGACTTTCCAAAAAATCCGTGCTCGTTTTACGAGCATCGAAACGGAAATTGGCAAAGAATTGCACATCGAAGCAGGGCTCGACGAAGCGGAAAACGCAATTTTGAACGGCGCTGGTAGAGATTACTGCGCTTCGCGCGGCGAGTTCTTGGCGGCAAAGATTATGGCGGCGGTTTTAGACGTGCCTTTCGTGGACGCGACGGAGTTCGTGCGCTTTACCCCCGACGGTTCGTTGGACGAAAAGACCTTCGAGATTGCGGCGGAAGTCTTGAAAGAATATCCGCGTGCGGTAATCCCTGGATTCTATGGCTTAGGCGTGGACGGAAAAGTGAAGACCTTCTCGCGCGGCGGCGGCGATATTTCCGGTTCGATCGTGGCGCGTTCGGTAATGGCGTCCCTTTATGAAAACTGGACGGACGTAAGCGGCTTTTACGCGTGCGACCCTCGTATCGTCAATTCGCCGAAGTGGATTCCCGAGCTGACTTATCAAGAGCTCCGTGAGCTTTCGTATATGGGGGCGAACGTTTTACATAGCGAGTCCATCTTCCCCGTTCGTAGCGCAGGGATTCCCATTCGTATTTGTAATACCTTTAGCCCCAAAGACAAGGGTACTTATATCGTAAAAAATTCCACGCGCGATATGCGTGACTACGTAGTTACGGGCGTAGCAGGAAAGAAGGGTTTTACGTCCATTACTTTGGAAAAATCACTCATGAACTCCGAAGTCGGGTTCGTTGAAAAAGTACTTTCCGTAATCGGTAGAAGAAAGATTTCCTTTGAGCATTTGCCTTCGGGGATCGATACCATGTCCTTGGTTATCGACAACGAATACTTGAAAGACAACGCTCTAGAGGACTTGATGGCGGAGATGAAAGCGGTCGCGCAGCCCGATAAAATCTACGCGCACGAGAATATTGCGCTCGTGGCGACGGTAGGGCACGGTATGGCGAAAAACGTCGGTACTTCGGCGCGACTTTTCAAAGCTCTTTCACAAGCGGGAATTAACGTAAACATGATCGACCAAGGTTCGAGCGAGCTCAATATCATCGTAGGCGTTGAGAATGAGGATTGCGCGGATTGTATTCGTGCAATTTATGAAGAATTCTTGGGAGGAGACGAAAATGAAGTGTTTTAAGGTTGACCTGCAAAGTGAATATCCCTTTTTGAAGGGCGGGGAATTAGAATGCCTTTTGATGGAATTCCCTTGGGACGGTGAAAATACAATCGGTTGGAAAAGACCTGCATTGATCGTTGTCCCTGGCGGCGGGTACGGAATGTGCAGCCGTCGCGAGGGCGCGCCGATTGCAAGCGAATTTTTTGCGCGCGGTTTCCAAACCTTTGTTTTGAATTATATCACGGACGGCGACGAGGCGCGTTATCCCGAGCAGCTTATTGAGCTTGCGGCAGCAGTAGATTTCGTAAAAAAGCACGCGCAGGAATTTGACGTAAACGAAAAGGAAGTGTTTGCTGTCGGTTTCTCGGCGGGTGGGCATTTAACGGCAAACTTAGCGGTGGAATACGATAACGTAGAAGCCTTGTCGGGTGCTGTGCTTCATTGTAAACCGACGGCGGTTGGGCTTTCCTATCCCGTTATTTCTAATAACCATGGGCATCAAGACTCGTATCATAACCTTTTGAAAGGGTATTCGGACGATGAAAGGCAAGAGCTTTTGAAGAAATTGAACCTCGATCAATCGGTGACGGAAGCTACGCCGCCTGCTTTTATTTGGACGACGGCGACGGACGCGGTTGTTCCGGCGGATAATTCGCTGCGCTTCGCACTTGCATTGGATCGTTGCGGCGTGCAGTACGAATTGCACGTTTATCCGAAAGGTCAACACGGACTTTCTACGGCAAGCTTAGAAATCAATCATCCACAGCCCGAAATGAAAAAGGCTAGCGCTTGGATTGATGCTTGCGCAGAGTTTTTTAGAATGTACACTGAAGAAAAATATTGATTTTACGAAAGCAAAAAGGACGGAAAAATTCCGTCCTTTTTATTTATTCAACGCGTACACGGTTAGGGGATTTTGGTCTTGCGCGGATATATTCGCCCCCATTTTTCAAGGGGCAGTTATTGGCTTTTGCCATCGCGGAAACACCGACGGCTTGATAGCCGGATGCTTTTAACGTAGGAAGTAAACGTTTTAAGGCGTCGACGGTGTTTGGGTAGCCGTCGTGCATAAGTACGATACAACCGTTATAGCAGTTTTCAACAATTTCGTTGTAAATTTCTTCTTCGCTCGCTTTCGTCCAATCGAGCGTGTCTATCGTCCAATTAATGATAGGCGTAGAGACGTTTTCCTGGATAAACGCGTTGCATTTCCCGTAGGGCGGCCGCAAAAGATGGCGAGGCTTATGGTCGATGGGCTCAAGAAGAGTATCGGTGCGTTCAATTTCCGATAAGAGCCTTTCTTTATTAAGCGATGTAAGATCGTAATGGGAGTAGGTATGATTGCCAAGCTCAAAACCCATCGTAGCGGCGGCTTCGAGGGTGTGGCGTGAGGAGTCGGTGATATACTGTCCATTGCAAAATACGGTGGCGGTGGCTTTGCAATCGGGATTTTTTGCGTTGTAATTGGCAAAGACGGCAAGAATATTTTCTAGGGTGTTTTTGGGTGCGTCGTCGAAGGTAAGCGCAATCAGTTTTCGATTTGGTTGGATATAGGAAATATCCACGTCGTTAACGTCCCAAAATTCTTGCAAGTCCTTCTTTGGTTGGCTAGGCGGTGTGCTTATTAGGGAAGAATCAAAATTTTCTTTATTGCTCTTTATTTCTGATTCGGTAGGGGCAGGTACGCGTTGACAGCCAAAAAAGCCGGGGAGAAGGTATAGAAAAGACATGAGACAAACAAGGCGTTTTTGCATAAAAAAAGTATGTTAATTTTTGACGTTTTTATGCAAAGAATTGGCACAAAATAGGGGTAAAGATAAGTAAAATTGTCAAAAGACTTGACTTTCCTTTTTTTATGTGTTATAATTATTTTGTTGTACTAATGATGAAGGTGTGCGACTTGTCGTATAGAGTGGCAAGATTATAGGGGAATCGCATACGAATAAATATCCGTCAAAAAAATAAGATAAGGGCGACTAAAGGTAAGTCATGAAAGAAGAAAATCAGATTAAACAGGTATGTGAAAAGTTTGGTATAAAGGGTGAATACCTTTATTACAAGGTTGTGAATAGCGGACATATCAATACGACGTATTGCGTATATTTTTCCCGCAACGGTGAACTCAAGGACTATATTCTGCAAAAGGTAAATACATATGTATTTAAGAATCCGATTGAGGTAATGGATAATATTTCTTCAGTTACCGAATTCATTCGTGTGAAGATTAAACAAAAGCAAGCAACGGCGAAAAGAAACGTCTTGCATTATTCCAAGACGGAAGATGGGAAATATTATATGCTTACCGAGGACGGAGCATTTTGGCGGTGTTGCCGCTATATCGACGATTCCGTTTGTTTCGAGCATACGGATAATTTGAGAGTTATCGAAGAATCGGGAATTGCGTTTGGGGAATTCCAAGTATATTTGGCGGATTATCCTGTAGAAAAACTCTCGATTGCGATTCCACATTTCCATAATACGGTGATGCGCTACGATACCTTCCGTCAGTCGATTGAAAAGGACGTGGTGGGGCGCGTGGCAAAGGTGCAAGCCGTGATCGACGAATATCTCGCGCTTGAAGAGATGGCAACGAAACTTTATAAACTGCAACGTCAAGGGATATTGCCCCTGCGCGTGACGCATAACGATACCAAGACGAGCAACGTATTATTCGACGCGCGTACATTGGAGCATCTTTCCGTTATCGATTTGGATACGGTTATGCCTGGGCTCGTTGCCTTTGACTTTGGTGACGCGATCCGCGTGGCGGCATCTACCTGCGATGAGGACGAGAACGATCTTGAAAAGGTCGCAATTGATATGGAAAAATACGAGGCGTTTACCCGTGGGTTCGTTAGTCGCGTTGGAAATTTCTTGAAAGAGGACGAAAAGAGAACGTTGGCGCTTGGCGCGGTTGCAATGACGGTGGAATGCGGTATGCGCTTTTTGACCGACTATTTGGACGGGGATAAGTATTTCAAAATCCATTATTATTATCAAAATCTTGCAAGAGCAAAATGTCAGCTGACTCTTGCCAAGGATATGATTAAGCACTTGGATGAAATGCAAGCAATTGTCGATAAATATTGCTAATAAAATAAGACGAAATAAGCGGTGGAACGCGTGCGTTCCACCGCTTTAATTTTTTTTGTTGATTTTGAAAAGCGCCATAATAAGAAGTCCAAAATTACCGCCGATTACAAAACCAGCTCCAAGTCCCAGCCAAAACATAGAAAATCTCCTTTTTTGAAGTTATAGCCTACTTTGTAAGATATTATACGTATACGCACTTTTTATTTGTGAAACGGATATAATAAGATAGAAAGAATTAAAGAGGTTGGATATGCGAGTTTGTTTTGTGAGTCGTGGGGATTTACAATCGTTCAGAGAAAGAGAGGAAATAAGCGGTGCGGAGCTTACGATTTTTGGCTTTAACGGAATGGGGGAAGTGAGCTACGAAAAGGAGTTAAAGCGCGAAAGTAGCTATTTTGAAGGGGCGACACTTCTATCCAAACGGGATAAAAATATTGTGGTTTGCGGTTGTATTACGAACATTTGCGGACATAAGCGTAAGTCTGCGGTGGTTGCGGAAAATGGAAGGTTGCTTGGGGTTTCGGATATGCAATGCGTAATGGATAACGAAATTGGCTGCGGCGGCGGGATGAAGCTTTACGACACAAAACAGGGAAAAATGGGGGTGCTTGTGGCGGATGATTTGAATTTTCCCGAAAAAATACGCAGTATGGTCGATTGCGGTTGTGAGTTTATCGTTTGCCCGTTCGGGCATATCACGAACGAACTGCAAACGGTGTTGCTCCGTGCGTATGCGTACCTATTTGGCATTACGATTTATTTGTGCGGAAAGGGTTATTGCGCGATTGCAGACGGAAAGGGCACGTTACCCTTTTATTCGCCGTTTAGTCCCGTATTTGCCGATTTCGCGGAAGAAAAAGAATATCATTTAATCGAAAGCCGCAGGCGGGGATTTTTTCGTCCGTCTATATAAGAAAAGCCGCGCGTTTCCTTGTCGGAAGCGCGCGGCTTAATTGTTTTTGATTAGAAGCCTGCGTTTTTAATCTCGCGATCTACGGAGCGTTTTGTGTCGCGATCGGCAATCGTTTGTTTTTTATCGTAAGTGTGTTTACCTTTGCAAAGTGCAATTTCAATTTTGACCAACGAGCCTTTGAAATAGAGCTTTAAGGGGACGAGTGTGTAGCCCTGACGGTTGATCTTGCCTGCAATTTTAGCAATTTCTTGCTTATGCAAAAGAATTTTGCGGTCACGTCTAGTGTTTTTCGTGCTAAACGCGTCCGACTTATCATAAAGCGCGATGTGCATATTTTTTACGTTGATTTCACCGTCGCGAAGAAAGCAAAAACAATCGTTCATATTCACGTTCCCTTCGCGTAAGGACTTGATTTCATTCCCTTCCAGCACGATACCAGCTTCGTATTTATCTTCGATAAAATATTCAAAGGACGCCGATTTATTCGTCGCAATTATTTTCATGGTTGATTCTCCTTTTGATTTGTCAACTCGTACACGGTAGCCTCATTTCGCTTATTTATTAGTCTAAATTCCGTCCTACGGCGGTAAAAATCCACGTCGATAACTTTAACGTGTACCACTTCGCCGATGGTGTAGCTTTGCTTTGCGCCGACAAGGCGGAAACGCTCCGCGTCATATCTATATTCTCCGTACAAGCTTTCGATCGGTATAAAGCCTTCGACGGTGTTCGCAAGCTCGGCAAACAAGCCGAAAGAAGTCACACCCGAAATGACGGCGTCGTATTCTTCGCCGATGCGCTCGCTCATATACATTGTCATATACAGATCGTCTACGTCTCGTTCCGCATCCGTTGCTCGCCGTTCCCGCGCGGAGGATTGATCAGCTGCGCGGATGACAAAATTTGCGTACGTATCGCAAGCCTCACCGTAGCCGCCGTTGATTACTTGCTTTATAATGCGATGAATACAAAGGTCGGGATAACGGCGAATGGGGGAAGTGAAGTGACAATAGCACGTGCTTGCCAACCCAAAATGTCCCACGTTCTCGGGGGAATATTTTGCCTTTTGCATGGAACGCAGCATCACGCGATTCAAAACGGAATAGCTAGGCAATTCTTCCGCCATTTTGAGTATGTTTTGATAATCGTACGGCTTGACGTCGTCTACACGGAATCTGGCGTTTACGCCAAGCATTTTTGCAAAGTTTTGAAATGCTGTCGCTTTTTCTTCGCTCGGTTTTTCGTGTACGCGATAGATAAAAGGCGCTTCAATGGATTGCATATATTCCGCGACCGTTTCATTCGCCAATACCATAAACGCTTCAATGATTTGATAGGAAAAAGCGCGCTCGTAGTCGGGAATATGAATCTCGTTGTGCTCGTCTAATATAATTTTTGCCTCTTTGACGTCTAAAGAAACGCTCCCTTTCTTTTTTCGAGTTTCTTGTAAAATATGTGTTAATTCGGCGGAAAGGCGTACCATGTCCGTAACGAATGCGTATTTTTGACAGGTTTCTTTGTTTCCATTGAGGATTTTTTCCACTTCCGCATAGGTCATGCGGCGTTTGGATTGAATAACGCTTTCCACAATCTCGCTAGCGATGACAGCGCCTTTGGGGTTGATTGTCATAATACAGGAAAGGGCAAGTCTATCTTCGCCTTCGTTCAAGGAACAAATCCCGTTGGAAAGCTCGCGAGGGAGCATAGGTAAGACTCGGTCGGGAAAATAGACGCTCGTGCCGCGCTCGAAGGCTTCTTCGTCTAAAACGGAGCGGTAAGCGACGTAATGACTCACGTCCGCGATATGCACGCCTAAAAGATAGTTTTCACCGATTTTTTCCACGGAAATTGCGTCGTCGATGTCGCGCGTGTCTTCTCCGTCAATGGTGATGATGAGTTTTTCACGAAAATCACGGCGCGAGGCAATGTCTTGCTCGGTGATAGGGCGAGCGGCTTGACGCTTTGCTTCCTTTTCAACTCTTGCAGGGAATTCTTCGTCTAAATCGTAAGAGCGAATTATTGACAATTCTTCGGCGAAAAAGTCGTCTTCTTCGCCTAAAATTTCAATAATTTCGCCGCCGGGGGATTTTCCGTGGGGATAGGACGTGATTTTTGCGACCGCCTTTACGCCGTTTGGAATGTTGGCGCAAAGAGAAAGGGGAATATAGATCTCGGTGGAAAATTTCTTTTCGTCGGGATATAGATATCCCACTCGTCTATCTCGACGAAAAGTACCAACGATTTTTTCATAACCGCGCGAAAGGATTTTTACTACCTTCACTTCGTCGTCGGCGTCACTATATTCATACGCGCGTTCGCCTAAAACAACGTCGCCGTGTAAAGCGCCGTGCAAGGATTTACGGGGGATAAAGAAATCTTTTTCAAACTTACTTTTATCGTCGGGAATCAGGAACGCAAAACCGCGTTCGTTTCCGGAAACTGTGCCTTTAATCAGCCCAAGCTGTTCAATTGTTCCGTACCTGCCCCCATTGTTTTGATAAAGCTTGCCCATATTGCAAAGCTCGTCAAGCAAAGAAAGCACGCGTCCTTTTTCGCGATAGGGAATCCCTAAAATCTTGCAAATTTCACTCGCGGTCACGTTTGCAAGCTCGCCGCTTTCAAATAATGCGAAAAGTTTTTCCGAAGAACTCATATTATCACCCCCTTATGTAAAAAGTAATAAAAAAGACGGCTTAAGAGTAAGCCGTCGTGAAAATTCTATGTGGATTAAGCCATAATAACATTGGGAATCACGTAGAAGGTAATAGCGAGAACGACGAGAACTGCAAGGCAGATCCAAGTCCATCTTCTCATTTTTGCTTCCGTGGATTTACCCTTGTTCTTGCCATAGAAAGTTTCGCTCGAGCCGCCAAGCGCATCAATACCCGAAGAGTTAGCGGGTTGCATCAAAACGAGGATGATTGCAGCGATTGCCGCGAGCGCCATAAGAATGATCAAAACGATGCTAATAATCTTATAGTTTTTATAGAAAGATACGGGATCTAATAAATTAACCAAATTAAACATAACGTACATCCTTTTTTTGTTTTGGGAATAGTTTCCCCTAAAATACTAATTAATTATACCACACTTAAAAGAATATCGCAACTGTTTTTTGCTTGATTTTTTGAAAAAATTTTGCAATTACTCTTGACATTTTCAAAAAAAATCTTTTGGAATGTTTTTGTATTAAGAATCTCTCTGAAAATTCCCTAAAAAAATTCTTTTTATCTTCTTGACTTTTTTCCCAAAGTATATTATAATAAAGATATGAAGATATGAATAAGCGTTCATATATTAAAAAAATAGGCAGTGGCGGGGAAGGATGGATGAAATGGGGAAGGAACGGACAATGAAAAGAACTTCGGTTTGTGGAAAAGAAAAAGAACATAGTGTAACGGTGATGCGGGCAAAGGAGCGGGTGCTTGGCGAAGCGGAAATCGAAAGTATGAGCGCGGTTTACCGTATGCTTTCCGATCCTACGCGTTTAAGAATTTTGCTCGGGCTTATGCAGGGGGAAATGTGCGTATATCACCTGATCGACGTTTGCGGCGGTACGCAAAGTGGGGTTAGCCATCAGCTTCGCGTGTTGCGCGATAACAAAATTGTAAAGGCGAAACGGCTTGGACAAACGGTGGAATATTCGATTGCCGACGTGCATATTCGTGAAATGATTGAGCTTGGGATTAAGCATCTTTCCTGTGACGAGGTGTGACTATGGAAAACGTAGAAAGACTGACAAAAACCGTATTGCATATCGAAAACTTGGATTGCCCCGTATGTGCGGAAGCATTGCAATCGGATATCCAAAAAATCAAGGGCGTGCGCTTCGTTTTAGTGGATTTTGTTTCGCAAACAATTACATTGGAAGTGGACTCGGAAACGGTCTTAAAAAAGGTTGTAAAAACGGCGAACAATTTTGAAGAAGTGCGCGTATTGGATGGGGACAGGTACGCGTCGAAACGGAAATCGCGTGCAAAGGAATGGTTGCAAATTTTCCTTTCGGCGGCGCTTTTGATCACGGGCGTGTTGCTTTTATACCTTGTGGACGGAAAGAGTGCGCGAATTGTTGCGTATGCGGCGTTTGCGCTCGCGTATTTGTGCGTGGGATACCCCGTACTTATCTCTACGGCAAAGAACGTTTGCAGGGGTAGAATCTTTGATGAAAATTTCCTAATGACGGTCGCGTCGATCGGTGCGTTTGCGCTCGGCGAGTACTGGGAAGGGGTACTTGTAATGCTCCTGTATCAGCTTGGCGAGCTTTTGCAATCGATTGCCGTAGAATCTTCGCGTAATTCGGTGGCGGCGCTAATGGAATTAAAAAGCGAAAGCGCAACTATCATCGTCGGTGGGGAATATAAACAAGTCAAGCCCGAAGAAATTCAAATTGGGGATATACTGCTCGTCAAGGTAGGTGAAAAAGCGCCCGTGGACGGCGTACTGCTTACGAAGAGGGCGCTGCTCGATACAAAATCTATGACGGGCGAAGGGGAACTTAAAGAGGTCCTTGAAGGCGGAGAAATTTTGTCGGGAACGATAAACGCAGGGGGCGTGTACGAGATGAAAGCTATGCACGTCTATGCGGATAGCGCGGTTGCGCGGGTTTTAGATTTGGTAGAAAACGTGGCGGCGAGCAAGGCAAAGCCCGAAAAATTTATTGCAAAATTCGCGCGAATTTATACGCCTGTTGTATGTCTTTGCGCGTTATTGCTTGGGGCGTTTGCCCCCCTTGTTAATGGTTGGATAAAGGGCTATGCGTTCGAGTTTGTAAGGGTGGAGCGTTGGGTGCGTTCGGCGTTGACCTTCTTGGTTGTTTCGTGCCCCTGTGCGTTGGTAATTTCCGTACCGCTTACCTATTTCTCGGGGATTGGCGCATGCGCGAAAGCAGGTGTTTTGGTGAAGGGGGCGACCTATCTCGAGGTGCTTGCTCGTGCGAAGAATATTGCCTTCGATAAAACGGGCACGCTTACGGAAGGGAACTTTACTGTTTGTGGCGTGGATAGTGCTGACGGAAACGAGCAAGAATTGCTTGCGATTGCTGCAGCGGTGGAACGGGAGTCTGCGCATCCAATAGCAAAAGCTTTTGAAAACTGCAAAATTTCCTATAAAGCGACGGACGTGATGGAATGTGCGGGGCAAGGGTTGGTTGCAAAAATCGATGGGAAGGAAGTCTTGGTTGGGAAGGAAGAATTGCTTTTCGAACACGGCGTTTCCGTGATAAAAAAACAAGATAGTGCGTACACGCAAATTTTTGTAGCGCGGGATAAGAAATATCTTGGCGCGATTTACGTTGGCGATAAGATAAAAACGGAAGCAAAAGCGGTGCTTGACGAGCTGAAAACACTTGGTTTTGAACGAAGAGTAATGCTGACGGGGGATAACCACGAGCGTGCGGAAAAAATTGCGAAGGAGATAGGCATGTCCGAGGTGAACGCGGAATTATTGCCCGACGAAAAGCTGAAAAAAGCGAAAGAATTTAAGCAAAACGGCGGTTTTATCTACGTGGGTGACGGGATAAACGACGCGCCCGTTATGATGGCGGCGGATTGCGCCGTTTCAATGGGCAAGCTGGGCAGCGCGGCGGCGATTGAGGCGTCCGATTTGGTGCTGATTTCCGATCGATTGATCGGTTTGCCCAAAGCGGTAAAAACTGCACGTAAGACGAGAAGAATTGTTATGCAAAACGTCGTATTTTCCATTGTAATGAAGGGGGCGGTTATGGCGCTTGGCGCGCTTGGGGTTTTGCCCTTATGGCTTGCCGTGTTTGCGGACGTGGGTGTAATGCTGTTGGCGGTTTTGAATAGTTTCCGTGTACGGAATCAATCGTAAAACGATTGAGTTTTTCGAAAAAAAGTGGTATACTGTTATAGAAAAAACAAGGAATGGTAAACGAAATGAAAAAAATGCGATTAGTTGTTGCTTCGGGCAATGCGCATAAGCTCCGCGAAATTGCGGAAATTTTCACCGATTTTGAGGTGGTGTCGCAAAAGGAAATGGGATTTGACGGCGACGTGGAAGAAACGGGGGAAACGTTCGTGGAAAACGCGCTGATTAAAGCGCGCGCGGCGTGTCAGGCACTTGGGTGTATGGCGCTTGCCGACGATAGCGGACTTTGCGTAGACGCCCTTGGCGGCGCGCCTGGGGTATATAGCGCGAGATATTGCGGTCATCACGGTTCGGACGCGGAAAACCGTGCGGTACTTTTGAAAAATTTGCAGGGGGCAAAGGATCGTAGCGCGCATTTCACGAGCGCGATTGCGCTTGTCTATCCCAACGGCAGAGAGTTGACGGCGGAAGGGTATACCTACGGAAAAATTTTGGAAGAAGAAGTCGGGGAGGGCGGTTTCGGTTACGATTGCCTGTTTTTTAGCGATGATTTGCAAAAGACCTTCGGTGTGGCGAGCTCGGAAGAAAAGAACGGCGTTTCCCACCGTTTTAGAGCCTTGCAAGCTATGCTGAAAAAGTGGAAGGAAGAGCCGTGAAAAGATTGATTATTATTTCCGATACGCACGGAAATTATAAGGGCGTGGAAAAACTGTTGCCGCTCATTGCGGAGAACGATTATCTCGTGCATTTGGGCGACGGTGTGACCGATTTGCGCTCCGTTTGGAATGAGTTTCCCGACAAAGTGTACGAATGCGCGGGAAATTGCGATTTCTTTTCTTCTTTGCCGCAAGACGGGGAAATAGAAATCGAACAATGTAAAATTTACTACTGTCACGGTCATAAATACGGCGTGAAATCGGGGTTAGGACTTTTGGCACAGGAAGCGAAACGCCGTGGCTGCGACGTGGCGTTGTACGGGCATACCCATCTTGCAAAAATTACCGAAATCGACGGCGTCACTTTGATAAATCCCGGTACGTTGAAAAGAAACGTAGGGGAAGGCGGTAGTTATTGCTATCTCGTTATTAGCAAGGATAAAATTACGCCCGTTATTGTAGGGGAAATTTATCAATAACAAGCCACCGTGTACTCGGTGAAAAAGAAAAAACGCTCGCTTGAACAAGCGAGCGTTTTAGCTATCAATCCGTGTTATATATTTTGTAAACGTAATACCATTGCGCGGTATTCTTGTAAAGCTTGTTCTTTTTTGTCTTCTGCGATATGATGTAAGCAAATTTGAATGGTAGAATAAATATTTTGATAGTATTCGTCCTTTTTGTCGGAAGCGTTAATTTTGGCGACGATATTAGGGGCGACTTTATAATATTCTTCGATTAAAGCTTCACCGTCAATCAAATTCTTAACGTATGTATCACGGAAATTACGGAGCGTGGTCAACTCTTCGCAATCGTCTGCTTTTTTCATATATTCTACGCAA
Organism: Clostridiales bacterium; assembly: GCA_015071005.1. Lineage (GTDB taxonomy): Bacteria > Bacillota > Clostridia > Christensenellales > Borkfalkiaceae > Scatosoma. The sequence continues at coordinate 106,585 of SVIG01000006.1, forward strand.
GCTGTGGTAAGAAAACATTCTCTTTTTCCTTTCTTAAATCCTGCATTATCAGCAGTTGTAATTGGCTTGAAATAGTTACAAGAATCCGTCGCTTTTATAGGCATATCCACGAAATCGCCCGAAAGTTTTTGCTTTTGAAGACGGATACAGAAAAAAGTGGGGGCTGATCCGAAGAAATTCGTGACAAAATTTCCTTTGTCGGGGTTAGCTTGCTTCAAAACGCCTTCTACGTTCATCGTTAAGTTTCCGTTTCGTGCAGAATACTCCGAATAGGTATACGAATAAACGCAATTATTACAAGTTTTGGCTTCGTTCATATTATTTCTCCTTTGTAAAATCATATTTCAAGTATAATCAAAAATATTGAGAAAGTCAAGTATTTTCTCAATTTTTGATAAAATATAAAGTATGTAATTAGCTGAAACTCTGAAATTGTTACAAAAAGAAAAAAGATAGGGCAAGACGTGCTTGTGAAGATATTAAATATTTCAGCGAGGACTGTTTCGGACTTTGGAACGGGGTATATGGAGTCGTCCGTTTTGCAATTGATACAGTTAATTATTATTTCAGTCGTATTTCAATGCCGATTACGCCGTATTTTGCTATGTTTTCTTGCGAATAATAGGCGAGCATATCGTTTGGATTTGCCCTTTCATTTTCCGCGTAGCCGAGCGCGGTTTTGTCAAACCGCTCATAAAGCTCGTCGAAAGTGGGATAGACGTGCAGGGCGATAATGTCCGCTAAAAGCGTTTCGCCCGTATCGACGTTGGTAAAGCGGAGCAAATCTCCCACTTGTAAGGCTTGCCGTTTTTCATCGTAAAGCCGCATTTCCACCGTCTTTGTCTTTGCACGAATCGTCGCAAAGGGGGCGGCGTGTAATTTCATATCGTACGTTTGCATATTATTCGTGAATGATAACGTCAAAGCTCATAGAGCTTTCTGCGTTCGGCTGTACGTGCGTCATGTACGGTTTCGTTTCAAGCTCCACAATTTTTCCATCGATGGCAGGAAGCGCACTCCAAGGCTCTACGCAAAGATATTGCGGGCGAATGTTCGCCATTTGCCAAAAACCGACGAAGGGATAGCCGTGATAAGCGACGGAAACGTAGCGGTTGCTGTTAGGCGTTTTAATTGCTACTTCCCCCGACGTGTTTTTCAAAATGATTGCGTCGTGTGCGAAAAACTCGTGCTTTAAGGGGAGCTTTACTCCGTCTTCAAGAGGGTAGGGTACGGACTGATTCGCCATAAAGCGGTCGGTTTTGTCAAGCAGCTCGCGTTCGATAGGGGTGGCTTTGGAAAATTCCAAATAGTAATCTTCAAAATTGCCGCCGTCGAAAGGTACGTTGATACCAGGGTGACCGCCGAACGCGCAAATCAGCTCGCGTGCGTCTATGTTTTTAACGGTATAACGAGTGGTGAGCGCGTTGTCCTTCAAAAGGAAGGTCACGCGGAATTCAAACGAGAAAGGGTATTCCTTTTTCGTTTCTTCGCTGTCGGTGAAAAGGAAGGTCAAGCTGTTTTCCGTTTGCAATTCCAACGCAAACTCGAAATAACGTGCTAAACCATGCGAGCGAGAAGGATATTCCTTGCCGTCGTAGTGGAAAATCCCTTCGTACGAGCGCCCGATGAAGGGGAAAAGGTTGTACGCCCTGCCCGACCAAACGGCAGGATCGCCCTGCCAAAGATATTCCACGCCCGTTTTTTTGGAAAAAATCGACCAAAGCTGCGCGCCTTGGGAATTTACTTGAATTTTTAAGTGTTCATTTTCAATAGAATAAATCATAGCATTGCTCCTTTTTTCTTCGTCTATTTTAGCATACTTTTTACAAATTGTAAAGGGTTGATAAAATAAAAAAAATATCAAAAATGATAAAAAATCATTAAAAATGCGAAAAAGATGATATTTTTTTGTCAAACGCGTGACTTTTTGGGAAAAAGTTGCTATAATGAAAATGCGTGGACGTTTGGCGGCCGCGATATACGAAGGAGAGAAAGAGATGAACGTACACGTAGTCAACGTTATCATGATGCTTGCGGCGTGCGGCACATTCCTTGTTGGGTTCAAGTTTTTGAGCGACAATATGGAAAAGCTGTTTGGAAGCGGTTTGAAAAAACTCTTCAATAAAACGTCCGATAAAAAATGGGTGGGCGTCGGTATGGGCGCGGTATCTACAGCGGTCGTACAAAGCTCGGGCGTGACGACGGTCATGGTCGTCGGTTTCGTAAACGCAGGGATTATGTCCTTGTACCAAGCGGCGACGGTCATTATGGGCGCGAATATCGGTACGACGATCACGGCGCAGCTTGCGGCATTCAGCTCGTTTGACATTGCTCCCATCTTCATTTCCTTGCTCTTTATCGGCGTTATGATGGAAATGCTTTCCAAGAGCGATAAAATCAAATCTATCGGGCTTGCGCTTGCAGGACTTGGGCTTGTTTTCTTCGGTTTGGAATGTATGTCCGCGTCGATGAGTAGCTATAAAGAATCGAAAGCAGTGCTCGATATGCTCGGCTCGATGAGCAATCCTTTCTTACTTTTGCTTTTTGGTATTGTATTTACGGCACTTTTGCAATCTTCGTCTGCGGTCACGACGATTATTATCGCGATGGCGGCAAACGGCTTAATGATTGGCGGCGGCGGGAATGCCGTGCTCTTTATCATTCTCGGCTCGAACATCGGTTCGTGCGTGACGGCGCTTATTTCGTCGATCGGTACTTCCGTAAACGCAAGACGAGCGAGTATCATTCACCTGCTTTTCAATATCACGGGTGCAGTGCTTTTCACCGTAATGTTGCTCATTTGGTCGGATTCGGTGGTGAAGTCGAATTTCTATGAAGTGACCTTTATGAAATGGTTTAGCGAGCCTACGACGCAAATCGCTATGTTCCACACTTTCTTTAACGTGCTTTGTACGCTGCTGTTTTTGCCGTTCACGAAGCTACTTGTAAAACTTTCTACAATCATCGTTAAAGATAAGAAACAAACGGAAAAAGAGGCTTGGGAGCTTGTGTATATGGATAAGCGTTTCTTGACGACGCCGACCGTTGCGCTCGAACAGCTTAAAAAGGAAACCTTCCGTATGGCAGATATGGCAATGGAGAGCGTGGACGTTGCGTTTAACGGCTTTATCGATAGAAATATGGAAGTGATCGATACGATCAATACGCACAGCGAAAACGTAGCGAAAATCAGCGAACAAATTTCCGATTATTTGGTGCGTGCGTCGGCAAGCGGTATTTCCCTTGCGGACGAAAAATTGGTGAGCGCGATTCACAGCGACGTAGGCGATATCGCTCGTATTGCGGAGCTTGCGGACAACTTCACGAAGTACATAAAACGCGAAGTGAAAGAGAATTTGGTGTTCTCGGAAGGCATCAACGAAAAGCTTGCCGTTATGCACGGACTTTTGCAAGAGCAGTACGATATGGTCAAGAAAATCATTCTCGAAAACGATACGAGCTTGCTTGTACCGTCGGATGCGAAAGAGGACGAAATCGACACGATGCGCAGAGAGCTTGTGGCGGAGCATATTGCCCGTCTTGGCGCAGGGAAGTGCAGACCGGAAAACAATACGATTTTCATCAACCTTGTTTGCAACTTGGAACGTATCGGCGACCACTTGAACTTTATTGCGCATAGTATGGACAATTAAAAATTGTATGGATACGCCCCGCTCGGCAATTTTGCCGAGCGGGGCGTATGCTTTTTACAAAATGTGAAAAATATACCGTTTTTTGATAGGATTATTTTGTTTTTTGATATTGCTTTTTAGGGGGAAATGTTTTATAATATTGATAAGAGCCAAAGGAGAAAAATTATGATTGTAAAACAGTATGTAAAAGACTTTGAAAAATTGGGCTTTGGTATGTTCGTCCATTTTGGGCTGTACAGCGAGCTTGGCAAGGGGGAATGGTCTCAAAACACCTTGCAAATTTCGCAAGCGGAATACGAAAAGCTTTGCGATCGCTTTAATCCCGATAAAGATTGGGCAAAAAAGCTTGTTGCACTTGCCAAGGAAGTCGGCTGCAAATATATCAACTTAACCACTCGCCATCACGACGGTTTCTCGTTGTACGATACGTGCGGGTTGAACGAGTACGACGCACCCCACGTGTGCGGTCGCGATTTAGTGAGGGAATTTGTCGACGCCTGCAACGAAGGAGGGATTATTCCCTTTTTCTATCATACCCTTTTCGATTGGAAGGACGATTTGTTTGAAACGGATTTTAAGGGCTATTTGAAATACCTGCGCCAAAGTGTGGAAATTATTTGCAAAAACTACGGAAAAATCGGCGGTATTTGGTTCGACGGGTATTGGAGACGCAGAGATTGCGATTGGGAAGAGGATGAATTGTACGGCTTGATCCGTAAGTATCAGCCCGAGGCGATGATTATCAACAACACGGGGCTTTCCGAACGCGGCGCTTTGGGGCATATCGAGCTTGACAGCGTGACCTTCGAGCGCGGAAAACCGCTCCCCATCAATCAGCCCGACGCACCGAAATATATCGCAGGCGAAATGTGTCAAGTTATGAACGACCATTGGGGGTATGCGGAAGAGGACGTCAACTATAAATCGGTCGGTTCGCTCATCAATGATTTGGTGCAATGCCGTAGATACCATTGTAACCTGCTTTTGAACGTCGGTCCTATGGGGAACGGCTTGGTACGGCCTATCGACGCGGAAATCTTGCGCTTGATTGGGAAATTCGTGGCGAAAAACGCCGAATCCCTTTACGACGTAGAGCCGAGCGGTATCGAAGTAGATAACCCCGACGATTTCATTTTGAAAAATGGGAATACCTACTACGTCTTCCGCGTAAACGTTCCAATGAGCGCAAACCTTGACGTTGCGCTTTCGAGCGAGCATCGCGCAGGGATTTCGTTTGACTTTGATAAGAAAATCGAGTCGGCGGTTTGGCTTGATAACGGCGAAACTGCGAACGTGACGGCGGAAAACGGTCGCGTGAATATAAAGACTACGCCGTATACCTATGGTAGAAGCTATCACGTACGCGTTTGTAAGCTCGTTTGCGAAGAATAAGAAAATGTTAAAAACGGCGGTTTTTCCGCCGTTTTTTTGTATACTCCCCACGTCAAAGGGTCACAATAATAACGTAGGGGGGGGAGAAAATGAAAAGGTTTTTCGTGGCAACGATTTTATGTGTTGGGCTAATGGTTTTGGGCGGCGGCTATGCTTGCACGAACGACGTTTCCGATATGCGCAGGTATTCGGACGGGGATCGATACTGCGTAGGGAATTTTACCTACGCGGCGAGTGAGATTACGGGCGTGGATATCGCTTGGGAAGGGGGGAGTATTGAAATCGAACAATGCGCTGCCGCCGAGCTGTCCGTTTCGGAAGAAACGCCCGACGAAAAAGCGGAAAACCGCTTGCATTATTTCATGGACGGAACGGAGCTAAAAATTCGATACTGCGCGTCGGGTTTGAAAGGAAAAATCGACGCCTTTAATAAAACCTTGCACGTGGAAATTCCTATGGGCGTGGATTTGGAAATTGAGAACCTAAATGCGGACGTTTCGCTTGGTGTGTTGGACCTTTCGGAGTTTTCCTTATCCACCAAATCGGGGAACGTTTCCGCCGAGAAAATCGTTTGTAAAAAAGGGGAGATTGAGACGAAAACGGGGTCTGTCACAATCGGGGATTTTGTGGCGGACGAGTTTGATGCGGAGAGCCAAAAAGGAGATTTGCGGTTGGGCTTTTCAAAACCGACGCGCGGCGAGATAGAAAACGCGGATGGAGACACTCATTTATCGCTATATTCGAGCGTGGGGGCGAAGGTGTATTTCCTTACCCGAAGCGGTGAATTTTCATCTAAAAAGGACTACGAAAAAGAGGGAAAAAACTATTTAATCGCAGGGCAAGATTTTTGTCTTTTTGAGGTGGAAACGGGTAGTGGAAGCTTAACGATAGAATAAAAAAACGGACGGTTTTCACCGTCCGTTTTATCATACTCCCCTATGGGGAAGGAATATTCAAAAAATCCGCCTGTGCCGCACCTTGGCAAAAGGTGAACCCGCGTGAAAGCAGGTGGGTGCCGCATCTTGACGTATCGAACTTCCCGAAAGAAACAGGCCTTGTCTATCGCCACGAATCACAGCTCCCGTATTTATATTGTGGATTCCGCATGATTGCCAAACTCCGAACACCGCAGATCGTACTATTATTATACGATATTCGAGTTATGTTTGTCAACGGAATGAGGGCTGTATTTTTAATCGTTGAGATTTTTTAAGAAGGGGAAAATTTCCGCTTCAAAATTCAAGCCGAAGCGTTTGTCGGGCACTTCCTTTGCCGAGCGGCGAATTGCTGCCGCCGCAAACTCGGACGCGAGCAAAATTGATTTTTCTTCGCTTTTGCCGCGAGCCAACGCACCGACGAACGCCGACGCAAAAACGTCGCCTGCGCCGCAGAAAAAGCCTTCCACGTTTTCGTGTGCATACGTGCATATTTCGCCCTGTTCGTTTGTATAACAAACGGAAACGCCGTCACAATCGGTAATTCCCGTAATAATCGGTCGAGCACAAAGCCCTTGCAGCTTTGTCAACGCCATTTTTGCCCCGTCCTTATCCAAGGGATAGGGGGCGTTTGCCAAATAGCAGGCTTCCGTCACGTTGGGCAGGATATAATCGGCTTCACGGCAAAGGGCACGCATTTTTTCCACGAACTTAGGGGTAAAGCCTGCGTATAAATCGCCGTTGTCGCCCATGACGGGGTCGACGACGAAAACGCCGCCGTCGGCTAAAAACTCTTTTTTGATCGCGGAAACAAGGTCGATTTGCTCAATGCTGCCCAAATAACCGCTGTAAATGAAATCAAATTTGAGATGCAGGGATTTCCAATGGCGCAAAATATCGGGGATATCTTTCGTCAGGTCGCGGAAGGTGTAGCCCTCAAAGCCGCCCGTGTGGGTGGAAAGTATCGCCGTGGGCAACACGTTGCACTCCACGCCGCAAGCGGAAATGATGGGTAAAGTCGCCGCGATAGAGCATCTTCCTACGCAGGAAATATCGTTAATTGCAAGTACTCGCATAGTTTTGCGTATCCTTTTACGGAAAAATTTTTATAAATCTATTATAAATAGGTTGCTTTTTTTTGTCAAGCGGAGTAAAATAGTGTGGTAATAAAAAAGTAAAAAATTTTACGAAAGGGGTAAATTATGTTTATCACAGGTGAAATGAACACGAACACGGTATCGTATGCCGACTTTGAAAAGTACGAAAACGAAGTTGTAACCATCAAAGGTACGATTCACAATATCAGAATGATGTCCGATTTTGCATTCATTATCGTCCGTACGGCAAGAGAAACCGTACAATGCGTTTATGCGGAAAGCTTTTCCGATTACCGTATGAGCGAGGACGTAAAGGAAGAATGCGCGGCAAAGATTACGGGTAAGGTTGTTCCTAGCGAAACGAAGGACGGCAGCAAACGTTATGAATTGCAAATCCATAACATTGAGCTTTTGTCCCACCCTGCGGAAATTCCGCCCGTTGTTATTACAAAAAAACAGGTCAACTGCGATCTTTCTACCAAGCTTGACTATCGTCCCGTTACCTTGCGTAATCCCAAGGAGCGCGCTATCTTCAAGCTTCAAGAGGGGATCCAACGCGGGTTTAGAGAATATTTGACGACGCAGGGATTTACCGAAATCCACTCGCCGAAGATCAACTTCGCTGGCGCGGAAGGGGGTACGAACGTATTCAAGCTCGACTATTTTGGCAAACAAGTTTACCTTGCGCAATCTCCCCAGCTTTACAAGCAAGCGATGGTGGCGGTTTATGAAAGAGTATTCGAAATCGCGCCCGTATTCCGTGCGGAGCATCATGATACGAGCCGTCATTTGAACGAATATATTTCCATGGATTTCGAAATGGGCTTTATCGATAGCTTTGAAGATATTATGAACATGGAAGCAGGCGTGCTTAAATACATCATGAACCTTTTGAGAACGGAATACAAGAACGAAGTGGACTTGCTCCATATCGAAATTCCTGAAATTAAGGAAATTCCCGTTCTTAAATTTATGGAAGCGAAAGAAATCATCATGAAGAAATTTAAGTACCAGCCTTCGGATATGAAGGACTTTGATCCCGAAGAAGAGCAAATCCTTGGCAAGTACGCGAAGAAACAGTTTAATTCCGATTTCATTTTCATCACCCATTACCCTTCGAAGAAGCGTCCCTTCTATACGATGGACGATCCCGAAGACCCCGAATACACCTTGTCTTTCGACCTTTTGTTCAGAGGCTTGGAAATCACGTCGGGCGGTCAACGTGTGCACGATTATGCGCAGCAGGTTGAAAAGATGGAAAAGCTCGGTATGAACCCCGAAGAATTTGCGACCTATTTGATGTTGCATAAGTACGGTGCGCCCCCGCACGGCGGTCTTGGCCTTGGTCTTGAAAGACTCACGATGCACCTTCTCGGCGCGAAGAACGTCCGCGAAGCGACGATGTTCCCCAGAGATATCAATCGCGTTAGTCCATAATTTATAAGGAGCCTTGTATGTGGAACGGCAAAAAGAAAGCGATTACGTTCAGTTTTGACGATGGCGTACTGCAAGATATTCGCTGCGTTGAAATCCTCAATAAATATGGCTTGAAGGCTACGTTTAATTTGAATTCGGGCACACTTGGCACGAAGGATGCCTACGAAGAAAATGGCAGAAGAATTTGTCGTGATAAAGTGCGTGCGTCGGCGGTAAAGACCGTTTATGCGGGACACGAAGTTGCTGTGCATACGCTTACTCATCCCAATTTGACGCAGTTGGACGATGAAACGGTGATTCGCCAAGTGAGCGTGGATAGAAGACTTTTGGAAGAGCTTTGCGGCTATCCTGTTGTCGGTATGGCATATCCTTGCGGCGGCGTGAATAACGACGAGCGTGTAGCAGCGCTCATTCGCGATAATACGCCCATTCGCTATTCAAGAACGATTACGTCCACCTATTCGTTTGAATTGCAAAAGGATCACTTGTTGCAATTTCATTCCACCTTACATTTCTTAGACGCAAGATTGCAAGAAACGGTGGATCGTTTTTTGGCGTTGGAAACGGACGAACCCCAACTTTTGTATATTTGGGGGCATACGTACGAGCTTGATAAAGACGATTTTCTGTGGGAAAACTTTGAAAAGCTTTGTCAAAAGCTTGCAAACCGCGCCGATATTTTTTACGGCACGAATAAAGAAGTTTTGTTATGAAAAAGACGGTATACGTAGACGATTTATGCTGCGAGCGCTGCGCCAAGCAAATGGCGACGAAAATCGCCCTTATAGACGGTGTGCGCGCGGCAAAAGGGGATTATAAAAAGCAGCGTATTCATATCGACGTTTCGGATGGCGTGACGGACGAGCAAATTCTGCAAGTATTCGAAGGGACGGGCATGACGGTGCTTTCGATTGAAAAACGGAAAGGAATTTTCGGTTAAAACCCTTAAAATTCGCTTTACAAAATAAAAAAAATACAGTATAATAGCATAAATGAATAGAAAAGGCGTTTGAAAAAGGACAACGTTTTTACGGCAAGCCGCCGCACAGAGAAATCCCGTTTTGGTGAAAGGGAGAAGGGGCTCGTAAAAAATATCACCTTATAAGCCGACGGAGCGAAAGGTAACGAGTAGTTTCGTACGGGGTCGCGACCCGTTATCCTACGCGGCAAATGATAGTTTGTTTTGGTGGTTTATAAAGCCGTTGTGTTTTTTCCAAAGCACGACGGCTATATTTTTTGTTTGCTGTAAATCCGTATACTTGAACAAGGAGATAAATATGGATAGGAAAAGAGAACGTATTATCAACTATCTGCTAATTTTTTTGACGATTGCATACGGTTTTTTTGTTATTTTTTATGATCATTATCGTATAAACGCCTATATGGATGCGTTAGAGCAAAAGGAAGATAAGGCTGGGCTTGCTGTTGTTTCTATGGTCGTCTTTGCGCTGTTTAATATTTGTATTTTGGGCGGCAATTCAGTATTTCTTTCCATTCTTCTATTTGTTTTTACGCGTCGTTTGGTGAAAAACAACGGAAAGCCGAAAAGAAGTGCGTTGATCGCCGTGTTTGTATGTAAAATTATTGGTTTGGTTGTGACGATTTTTGGTGCGTGGATGTCTCTTTCGCATCCCTACGTCGATTGGGTTATGAGGCTTGTTTATGTGTTTGTGCCAATAGCGTATTTTTGCGCGATGATGCATAGTGTAGTCTTTTTCAAAAAAATAATCGCATAATTTTTACCGCAAATTTGCGGATTCTAAATTCATAAAACCTTACTTCAAGGAGAATCAATATATGTCTATGTATAAGAAAGTCGACACCTCTCTCAATTTTGTAGAAAGAGAAAAGGAAATCGTTGAATACTGGAACGAGAAAAAGGTATTCGAAAAGAGTATGAAAGCGACGGAAGGGAATGCAGAGTTTTCCTTCTACGACGGTCCTCCCACGGCGAACGGTAAACCCCATATCGGGCATATTCTCACCCGTGTTATGAAGGACATCGTGCCTCGTTATAAGACGATGAAAGGCAATCATGTTTTGAGAAAAGCGGGTTGGGATACCCATGGTTTGCCCGTAGAGCTCGAAGTTGAGAAAAAACTCGGTTTGGAAAGCAAGACGGGGATTGAAAGCTATGGTATCGAGCCCTTCATTATGCAATGTAAGCAGTCCGTTTGGCAGTATTCCAACGAGTGGAAAAAAATGTCCGATCGCGTTGGGTATTGGTGCGATATGGACAATCCCTACGTCACCTATCACGACGATTATATCGAGTCCGAATGGTGGGCGCTTAAAGAAATCCATAAAAAAGGTTTGCTTTACAAAGGTCATAAGATTGTGCCTTATTGCCCCCGCTGTGGTACGGCGCTTTCTTCCCACGAAGTCGCGCAGGGCTATAAGGATGTAAAACAGCTCACGGCGTTCGTGAAATTCAAAGTGAAGAATGCGGAAAATACCTACATTCTCGCTTGGACGACTACTCCTTGGACGCTCCCGTCCAACGTCGCACTTTGTATGAACCCCGAATTCGACTACGTTATGGTCGAAATGGAAGAATCGGGCGAAAAATACATTTTGGCAGAAGGCTTGTTAAAGAGCGTACTTGGCGAAGAGGGGTACACCGTGCTTTCCACCAAGAAGGGTACGGAATACGAGTACACCGAATACGAAGCGCTCTATCCTTTCGGGAAAGAAAAGTTCAATTATAGAGAAAAATCCCATTACGTCACGTGTGATAATTACGTCACCCTTTCCGACGGTACGGGCGTCGTACACATCGCGCCTGCGTTCGGTGAAGACGACTATAAAGTGGGGAAACGTTATAATTTGCCTGTCGTACAGCTCATTACGGAAGAGGGGAAATTCCCCGAAGGTTGCGGCGAGTTTACGGGCGTTGGCGCGCAAGCGGCTGACCCTGCAATCGTAAAAGAGCTCAAATCCCGCGGTTTGCTTTTGAAAACGATGGAGTTTATGCACAATTACCCCTTCTGTTGGCGCTGTGATACGCCGCTCATCTACTATGCAAGATCGAGCTGGTTTATCAAGGTGACGGCGATTAAAGATAGACTTATCGAAACGAACCGTTCGGTAAACTGGATGCCCGATACGATCAAAGAAGGCCGTATGGGGAACTTCCTTGAAAACGTCATCGATTGGGGCTTGTCCCGCGATAGATATTGGGGTACGCCCTTGCCCGTATGGGTTTGTGAAGATTGCGGCGAGATTGAAGTCATCGGTTCGCGCGAAGAACTCGTAGAAAAGTGCGGCGCGGCGAAGGATATCGAATTGCACCGCCCGTATTTGGACGAGCTTACCTGCAAGTGCGGTAAGTGTGGGGGCAAGATGTCCCGTACGCCCGAGGTTATAGACTGTTGGTTCGACTCTGGTTCAATGCCGTTCGCGCAGTACCATTACCCGTTTGAAAACAAGGATTTATTCGAGCAGACCTTCCCTGCGGATTTCATTTCCGAGGCGGTCGATCAAACGCGCGGTTGGTTCTATACCTTGCTCGTAATCTCCACGTTGCTTTTTGATAAAGCGCCGTTTAGAAACTGTATCGTGCTCGGTCACGTAAACGATAAGAACGGGATCAAGATGTCCAAGCATAAGGGGAACGTTGTTGATCCTTGGTCGGTGCTCGATAAACAGGGCGCTGATGCGGTACGCTGGTATTTCTACACGTCGTCCGCGCCTTGGTTGCCTTCAAGATTCTATCCCGAAGCGGTCAGCGAAGCGCAGAGAAAGTATATGGGTACTCTTTGGAATACCTACGCGTTCTTCTGCTTGTATGCAGACATCGACGGTTATAACCCTGCCGATTATGATTTGAAGACGTGCAAGCTGTCCTTGATGGATAAGTGGATTCTTTCCAAACTTAATACGCTGATCGACACGGTGGATAAACAGCTCGCCGTATATAATATTACAGATAGCGCGCGCGCGTTGCAAGACTTTGCGGATATCCTTTCGAATTGGTATGTTCGTCGTGGCCGTGATAGATATTGGGGCAGCGAAATGACGGAAGACAAGGCGGCGGCTTACACCACGCTTTGGTATGTGCTTGTCACGTTTGCGAAACTCACCGCACCTTATACGCCGTTTATTGCGGAACAAATGTATCTCAACCTTGTGCCCGCATTCTTCAAGGATGCGCCCGAGTCGGTACACCTTTGCGATTTCCCCGTATGCGACAGCGCATACGTTGACGAAGCGCTCGAAAGGGGGATGGACGTGGTGCTCGACGTCGTAAATCTTGGCCGTGCGGCTCGTAATACGGGCAACGTGAAGAATCGTCAGCCCCTTTCCGAAATGTACGTTATCACGGCAAGATCGGGCGAGCTTAGCGACGGTTTGAAGGCGATCGTGCTCGACGAATTGAATATTAAGGAATACAAGTCGGCGGCGGATGCGACGGAATTCATTTCCTATAAACTTAAACCGCAGCTTAAAACGCTTGGCCCTAAATACGGCAAGAAGCTCGGCGCGATTACGGTATTTTTGAGCAACTGCGACGCAACGAAGGTGGTGGAAGCGGTACGCGGTGGCGGAGAATATGTTATGGACACCGACGCGGACGTTGTTTTGAAGGAAGAAGATTTGCAAATCTTCACCGAAAGCAAGGCAGGCTTCATTTCCGCAAGCGATAACGGCGTGACCGTTGCGCTCAATACAGCGCTTACCGAAGACTTGATTATGGAAGGTATCGAAAGAGAACTCGTTTCCAAAGTACAATCCATGAGAAAGGAGGCGGATTTCCAAATTACCGACCGTATCATTATATATTATATAGCGGAAGGGAAAGCGAAGACCGCTTTGGCAACGGGTGCGTTCAAGGACGACGTTTTAGCGGTAGACGTATTGGAAGGTAGCGCGGAAGGCGGCTTTACCAAGACGGTGGACGTCAACGGCGAGAAGGTAACGCTCACGATTTTGAAAAATTCGTCGAAAAATTAAAAATTTTCAATTTTTTTCAAAAAAGTGGTAAAAAACTGTTGACATTATTTTTTAATGGTGGTAATATATACAAGCTAACGCTGAGTTGGGCATGAATTGTGGCGCGAGAAAACTTTTTGAAAAAAGTTAAAAAAAGTGCGAAAAAATGCTTGACAATGGAAAACGGTTTGTGGTATTATATACAAGCTGTCGCCGAGAAAGCGGCAAGCCCGGGCTGAAGCTCGGAAAGAGAAGATTAAAAATGGAATAAGAAAGAAATGAGATTTTATTTGACAAACAAGCAA
>SVIG01000011.1 GCA_015071005.1 Clostridiales bacterium
CTGTTCCCATTCCGAACACAGAAGTTAAGCTCTTTTACGCCGAAAGTACTTACGGTTAACCGTTGGGAGGATAGGTAGCCGCCGCTTTTCAAAAGCCCCGTTCCTAAAGAACGGGGCTTATTCTTTTCTTTGATAAAATTGTGCGTTAAAAGTCTTAAAAAAGAAAAATGGGGCTACCATGTACGCGTTGAAATTAAAAAGGTCGAAATTCTAACGTTAGAATTTCGACCTTTCTACACATAAAATTTCATTCGCATCTAAATCTAATTCCGTGCAAATCCTCGAAAGGGTGTCTAATGCAGGCATACTGCGACCTGTGATATAATGAGAAATCATAGATTGGTTGACGCCAATTCGTTTTGCGAGTTCTTCTTGGGTGATCGTTCTTTGTTTTAATGCTTCTGCAAGCGCGGCTTGAATTTTCTCTAACGTGACCATATTTATTACCTCTACTAATATTTTATTGGTTATTGTAATAAAAATACTTGACTTATTAGTATTACCAATGATAAAATATAAAAAAGAGGAATAAAAGTGGACAAAAAGTTATTTAAGAAAAAATGCGAACAGTATCTTTTTCGTCAAAGTATAATGGATTTACGTGCTTATGGGAGATATCTTAATTTACTTGCGCCGACGACTTTGAAAAAAGAAGCTCTAATTAAAGAAATTATACAAGCCATTTGTGGCGAGATTGTCCCTCAAAGGGGTAAGAGGGGAGCTCCTATTAAAAATTCTTACGTTGAGCCGCAGATTATTGAAGAAGTCGAGAAGTTGAAAAAAGAATATGGTTTTGATGAAACAGAAGAAATTATTTTTGATAAAATTTCAAAAATAAAAGAAAAAGATTCTAATTTCGTTTTACAAATAAATTTTTCAATAGAGAATTTATCCCTAGATCAAAAAAGATCCTTAAATAGTTTTTTGAATAGCTTATTAAAATAAAGGAGCCGAGGCATTTTCCTCGGCTTTTCTGCTTACTACGCTGTTTTTGAGGACAACCTTTGTGCGGATAGCGCTTTTTCTTTATGTGAAATCTATCTTAAATTATGAGATTTTTCCATATTCCCCCTTGTCAAAGGGCGCAATTTATGGTACAATAATAGGCAAATAAAGCGTAAAGGAAATCCTATGAAATTTATTCATTTATCCGATTTGCATATTGGGAAAAGAGTCAACGAGTTTTCGATGCTCGAGGACCAAGAATATATTTTGGCAAAAATCTTGCAGGTTATCGACGAAGAAACGCCAAACGGCGTTATCATCGCAGGAGACGTCTATGATAAGAGCGTGCCGTCCGCGGAAGCCGTGCGCCTTTTCGATGATTTTTTATATAGACTTGCAAAGCGCAAAATGCCGACCTTTATCATCAGCGGTAATCACGATTCTCCCGAAAGAATCGCATTTGGTTCGCGGATTATGGGCGTGAGCGGGATTCATCTTTCGCCTGTTTATAACGGCGAAGTCGAGCCGATTCTTTTGCAGGACGAATACGGCGAAGTTTGTGTGTATATGCTGCCTTTTATTAAGCCTGCGCACGTGCGTAGATTTTATGAAAATGAAGAATTCAACTCGTACACGGGTGCCATGTCCGTGGCAATTAAGCATATGAACGTGGATGAGACGAAGCGCAATATTTTAATTACCCATCAATTCGTGACGGGGGCGTCGAGAACGGAATCGGAAGAGGTGTCCGTCGGCGGCTCGGACAACGTGGACGCGAGCGTTTTCGCGCCCTTTGATTACGTGGCGCTTGGGCATATCCACCGTCCGCAAAATTGCGGCGATAAGCGGATTCGTTATTGCGGTACGCCGCTTAAATATTCTTTCTCGGAAGTCAAAGATAAAAAGTCGGTCACGGTGGTGGAGCTTAGTAAGAAAGGGGAATTATCGGTGCGTGAAGTTCCGCTCGTGCCTAGACGTGAACTGCGCGAAATCAAGGGTAAATATGCAGAGCTTACGCTGAAAAGCTATTATGAGAATACGACGTATACGGAAGATTATATGCACGTCACGCTCACGGATGAGGAGGACGTGCCTGACGCGATTGGAAAGCTGCGCGCGGTATATAAGAATCTTATGAAGCTTGACTATGATAACACGCGCACGCGCACGCAGTCACAAATCACGGGCGCGCAAGACGTGGAAACGAAGAGCCCTATCGAGCTTTTCGGGGAGTTTTATGAAGCGCAAAACGGGCAAGAAATGACGAAAGAACAGCATTCGTTCGTATGTGAGTTGATTGAAAAGATTTGGGGGGGAGAAGCATGAGACCGTTAAAACTCGTTTTATCCGCATTCGGGCCGTATGCCGATCGGACGGAATTGGATTTTGAAAAACTGGGCGAAAACGGCTTATACTTGATCACCGGCGATACGGGCGCGGGCAAGACGACCATTTTCGACGCAATCACGTACGCTCTTTACGGCGACGGCAGCGGCGCGAATCGCGAGCCGTCAATGTTCCGCTCCAAATATGCAAAAGCGGACGTACCGACGGAAGTAGAGCTGACCTTTTTATGCCGCGAAAAGGTGTATAAAATCACGCGTAGCCCTGAATATGAACGCCCCAAAGCGCGTGGTGAAGGGGTAACGAAAAAGCCTGCGGACGTGACCCTGGTATGCCCAAATGGGAAAATTGTCACGAAAGTGGGCGCGGTTGCGAGCGCGATTCAGGAGATTATCGGGATTGATAGAAATCAGTTTTTACAAATTGCAATGATCGCGCAAGGGGACTTTTTGAAACTTCTACTCGCGCCGACGGAAAAGCGAATCGAAATCTTCCGTCAAATCTTCAAGACGGAAAATTACCGCTATTTGCAAGACCGATTGAAAGACGAATATTTGTCGATGGAAGGAGAACGCAAAAGCATGCGCGCGAGTATACAGCAGTATATTAACGGCGCGGTTTGCGATGAAGAAGACCCCTTGAAGATGGAGCTTGACAGCGCGAAAAGGGAAGAAATGAGCGCTGCGGACACGATTGTCCTGCTCCAAAAATTGATTGAAGGGGATTACGCACGCAAAGCCCTTGTCGAGCAAGCGGAAAAGGAACAACAAAAGGGCTTGGACGAAATCAATCTTCTCATTGGCAAAGCTGAAGATTTGATAAAGGCAAAGTCGGCGTATGCCATAGCGCAGTCGAAGATAGAGGCGGAAAGCAAAAAACTGCAAGAATTGGCTGAGGCGTTAAAGGTGGCGCAAGATAAGAGCAAGGAAACGGACGGGCTCGACAAACGAATCGCCAGTCTTGAAAGTGATCTTTCTAAATACAAGGAACTTGCGGAAAACGTGGATAAATTACAAAAATGCAAGGACCGTGTACGCGATGAAGAACAAAAAAGGGCAAAAAAGGAGTCCGACAAGCTTTCTTATAAAGAAGTTTTGGACGGCTTAAAAAGGATCGTAGAAGAGAACAAAAACGCCGCGGAGCTTAAAGCGAACAAGGCGGCGGAAAGAGAAAAAGCGACCGAGCGATTAACGGCGCTTGAACAAGCACATAAGGATTTTTCGGCGTATCAAGGGCTTTTGACGGCGTTGCAAGCGCAACAAGCCGATTATGAGAGCGCGAGGGAAAAATACACCCGCTTAAACGGCGAGTATACCGAAAAAAATCAAGCCTTTTTGGATGAGCAGGCAGGCGTTTTGGCGGACGGTTTGCACGAGGGTATGCCTTGCCCCGTATGCGGCTCAAAAACCCATCCCTGTTTGGCTAAAAAAGCGGAAAACGCGCCGACGGAAGCGGAGTTAAAGCAAGCAAAGATTGCTTTGGACGAGGCGAATAAAAAAATGACGGAAGCAAGTCAGCGCGCGGCAACGACGCGCGGCAAGGCGGAAAACAGTAAAGCCGCGTTGGAAGGGGCGTTGGACAGGCTTTTGAATAATCCCGAAATTAAAGGCGCGGAACAGTCGATTTTGCAAGCAATCCAAATGCAAAAAACGGCGTTGGTGGGGATCAACGACGGGTTAAATCGAGCAATTAAAGCGGAAGAGGCGTTTAAGAAAGCGCAAGAACGAATTCCCAACGGCGAAAAAGCGATGAAGGACGTGGAAAACGCGCTATTGGAATTGGAAAAGAATATCGCCGCAGACAAGAAGGAAGCGGAAGGGCTCGAAGAACAAATCGAGAAACAGCGAAAGAGTTTGCAATACCCCTCGAAAGAGAGTGCGGATGCGGAAATTGCACGTTTACAAGCAGCGCGCAGCGGCATAAAGAAAGCGCTTGAACAAGCGCAAAACGCGCACGCAGAGAGCGAAAAGGCGGTGGCAGGGTTGCAGGGAAGCATTGTACAGCTTCAAAAACAGCTCGCCGAAGCAAAAGAATTCGATATGGAAAATTTGCTCGCGCAAAAAGCGGTGGTGCAGGGTAAAAAAGCGGAATACGAGAAACAAAAGGAAGAGATTTCCGTCCGTATTAGTACGAATGAAACGACGGTCAAGGAGCTTGAAAAACAAAGCGGTAAGCTCATGGAAATGGAAAAGCGGTTGCAATGGGTGAAGGCTTTGTACGCGACGGCAAACGGCACGCTAACGGGTAAAGAACGCGTAAAGCTGGAAACGTATATCCAAATGACCTATTTCGATCGAATCATCATGCGTGCAAACACGCGGTTTATGGTTATGTCGAGCGGACAATACGAGCTTGTGCGCCGCAAGGAAGCGGAAAACAACCGCGCGCAAACGGGCTTGGATTTAGACGTAATCGACCACTACAACGGCACGGTGCGCAGCGTAAAAACCCTTTCGGGTGGCGAATCCTTCAAGGCGTCGCTGTCGCTCGCGCTTGGGCTCTCGGATGAGATTCAATCGTCGGCAGGGGGGATTAAGCTGGACACGATGTTCGTGGACGAAGGGTTCGGTTCGTTGGACGAGGAAAGCTTGTCGCAAGCTATGAAAGCGTTGAATTCACTCGCGGAAGGGAATCGCTTGGTGGGTATTATTTCGCACGTAGCGGAGCTTAAAGAACGAATTGAAAAGCAAATCGTGGTCACGAAAGAACGGACGGGCGGTAGTAAATTGACGGTGAGAACGTGAGGTCTCTTGATTTTATCAACAGCTACAATATTATATAAATAATTTTTCGAAAACGGCGCAAAATTATTGACGAAAGAAAAAAATTGTGTTAAAATGATATTTGGACGAATGCGGTTTGTCCGCTTCAAAACAGTCACAAAATAAATTTTTTCATATATTGGAGGATCTCTATTATGGCAAACGTAAAAGTTGCAATCAACGGTTTCGGCCGTATCGGTCGTCTTGCGTTCAGACAGATGTTCGACGCAGAAGGTTATGAAGTAGTTGCTATCAACGACCTTACCAGCCCTTCCATGCTCGCACACCTTTTGAAGTATGACACGGCACAAGGTAGATACAAATACTGGGATAAAGTAACGGCTGACGATGAAGCTGGTACGATCACCGTAAACGGTAAGACCATCAAAATCTACGCTGAAAAAGACGCCGCAAACTGCCCTTGGGCTCAATACGACGTTGACGTTGTTTTGGAATGCACGGGCTTCTACTGCTCCAAGGCAAAATCCGAAGCACACATCAAAGCTGGTGCGAAGAAAGTTGTTATCTCTGCTCCCGCAGGCAACGACCTTCCTACGATCGTTTACAGCGTAAACGAAAAGACGCTTACGAAGAACGACACGATCATCTCCGCAGCTTCCTGCACGACGAACTGTCTTGCTCCTATGGCAAACACCCTTAACAAGCTCGCTGGTATCAAGAAAGGCTATATGACCACGATCCACGCTTACACGGGTGACCAAATGGTACTTGACGGTCCCCACAGAAAGGGTGACCTTCGCCGCGCTAGAGCAGCAGCTGCTAACATCGTTCCCAACTCCACGGGTGCTGCAAAAGCTATCGGTCTTGTAATTCCCGAACTTAACGGTGTTCTTGACGGTTGCGCACAACGTGTTCCCGTTCCTACCGGTTCGCTTACCCAACTTGTTGCTATCTGCAACGGTGAAGTAGACGCAGCTACGGTTAACTCCGCAATGAAGGCAGCGGCTTCCGCATCCTTCGGCTACACGGAAGAAGAACTCGTTTCCTCCGATATCATCGGTATCACGTACGGTTCGTTGTTCGACGCTACGCAAACGAAGTGCATGCCCATGGGCGACGGCACGACGCTTGTTAAGGTTGTATCCTGGTACGACAACGAAAACTCCTACACGAGCCAAATGGTTAGAACGATTAAATACTTCGCAGAACTTTAATCGAATCGGGGTTTCCGAACAAAACAAAAACCGCTCTCCGAAAAATCGGAGAGCGGTTTTTTTTATAGTTTATACAATAAAACGAATTGAACGCTATGCGTTCGTGAATTACAAGGCTATGCCTTACGTTGAGGGTTTATTAATATATTTCAATGTAAGTTAATGTAAAAAGTTTTCATATAACGCGTGATTATTTGCAGAGCAATTCAAGCATGGACAAAGCTTTTTCTTGTTCCTTCTCTGGAATTTTACGGAACAATTCCAACAAACGAATTTCTTTTTCCGTCAAATTATCCATTTCAATATCCGCATAAAATTCCGCAACGGAAATGCCAAAAGCGACGCAAACGTCTTCAATACTGTCGCGGCTGGGGGTGGCATTCTTATCGTTATACCAATTATAAACGGTAGTGGTGGTTAATCCTGCTTGGGTTGCCAATTTCGACAAACTCCAGCCTTTTTGTTTTCTTATTTTTGTAATTTTTTCTTTAATATCCAACTTAAAACCTCAATAATATAATTCTTATTACTATTTTATAGCAATTTCAATTTAATTATTAGAGCAAGAATTGCACATTTTATATAACATAACTTGCATTTTTTTATTATTTATGTTATAATTTAATAAAAAGGAATGGCTTGGGTATGGATAAAGAATTGTATGAAACGGCAAGCGAAGCTTACGAATTAAGCAAGTATAAGCATTTTCAATGTTCGTTTGAATTAGAATGCAAACTATTTGCGCGAATATTTGACATAACGATAGAACATTTTTATGCGTTCTTGTCTATGCGCGCGCAAATATTGCGGCGATTGCCTGAAGACATTTTAGCAACGGTGGAGGATTTGAAAAAGTTTGCTTGGGGACATATGAATCAAGAAACAAAAATCCTTTTAGAAAGGTTCTTAAAGGAAAATAAAGAGAATTGACGGCGCTGCCGTCGTGAATGCGTAGTAATACACAAAACAAAAAGGAAGTCCGTTCGGACTTCCTTTTTTAACGTTGATTGGGAAGAATCCCTAGAAAATTGTTTAGCAAACGCCGCTCAAAGAAAGAATTGTCTTTCTTAAAGAATTACGGTAAGATGCTAAAGCTATGTGCAGATTTAATCTGCCTTGCCAGCCGAGCCAAGTACGTTTACAATCTTGTGCTTTACCATTTCCTTCATCATTGCGCGCGCGTCGCCAAGGTATTGACGAGGGTCGAAATGACCGGGGAATTCGCTGTAATGCTTACGGATTGCCGCCGTGAACGCTACGCGAAGGTCGGAGTCGATATTGATTTTGCAAACTGCCATTTGCGCCGCTTTTCTAAGTTCGCTTTCGGGGATACCGATTGCGTCGGGCATGTGACCGCCGAATTGGTTAACGATTGCAACCTTGTCTTGGGGAACGGACGAAGCGCCGTGCAATACGATGGGGAAGCCGGGCAATCTCTTGCCGATTTCTTCCAAGATATCCAAACGAAGTTTGGGATCTTGACCGGGCTTAAACTTGTATGCGCCGTGGCTCGTACCGATTGCAATTGCAAGGGAGTCGATACCCGTAGCTGCAACGAAGTCTTGTACTTCGTCGGGGGAGGTGAAGTGCGCGTGTTCCGCGGAAACGTTTACGTCGTCTTCGATACCAGCAAGCGTACCGAGTTCCGCTTCAACTACAACACCGTGGTCGTGCGCGTATTCAACGACTTTCTTCGTGATAGCGATATTTTCGTCCCAAGGATGGGAAGACGCGTCGATCATGACCGACGTAAAGCCGCCGTCGATGGAAGCTTTGCAAATTTCGAAATCTGCGCCGTGGTCAAGGTGCATAGCGATGGGAATATCGTTCGTTTCCACAGCAGCTTGTACAAGGTGCTTCAAATATACGGGGTTAGCGTACTTTCTCGCGCCTGCGGATACCTGCAAAATAACAGGGGATCTTTCTTCGTTTGCCGCTTCTACGATTGCTTGAATCATTTCCATGTTGTTTACGTTAAAAGCACCGATAGCGTACTTGCCTGCGTATGCTTTTTTGAACATTTCGGTAGTAGTTACCAAAGGCATTTTATTAGTCCTCCAAAAAAATACATTTTATTCGTACGGAATTATTATACCCCATTCCCTTAAAAAAAGCAATAAAAAACAAAAGAAAAATAAAAAATACGTGTCAAAAATTCTACTGCGTATTCTATATTATACGCACGCACGATATACGCGCGTAGTTTTTAAGTAAAAAAGAGCGCTTGAAAGAAAAACGGGTTAACGCCGCGCCCCAAAAAGCTTTCGGGAAATTCTTCTTTTTTGAGCGATAGGGTCGGGTTTTCCGCGCCTAAAAACCTTAATTTTTCAAGAAAACTCGCGGATTGTGAATAAGTTCAAAAATTTTTCAAAAAAAATAAAAAAAGTTGAAAAATCCGTTGCAAAACAGCTTGACTTAAATTTCTTTTCATACTACAATAAATAGGCAAGCTAAGGAAACCCCTTGAAAATACTGCTTTTCCCCGTTAGTTGAGCAGGTTTTTACGGCAAGGTTTTGAAAGCGACCAAACTAAAAAAGAAAAAAGAAAAATACACACGAAACAAGGAGTAACATATTATGAAAACCTATATGGCTAAGGCCGAAACGGTTGAAAGAAAATGGTACGTTGTGGATGCAGCAGGCGTTCCCCTCGGCCGTCTTGCAAGTCGTGTTGCGTCTGTTCTTCGCGGTAAGAACAAACCGACCTTCACCCCCAACGTTGACACGGGCGACTTCGTAATCGTTATCAACACCGATAAGGTTGTTTTGACGGGTAAGAAGCTCGAAGACAAATTCTACAGATATCACACCGGTTATATCGGCGGCTTGAAGGAAATTTCCTACAAGAAGTTGATGGCGGAAAAGAGTGACCTTGCTGTTTATGAAGCTGTAAAAGGTATGTTGCCTAAGAACAGCCTCGGCAGAACGATGCTTAAAAAGCTCAAAGTATTCAAGGGCGCTGAACACAACCACGCGGCTCAAAAACCCGAAGAACTCAAAGTTGACTAAGGAGAGAATAAAGAATTATGGCTAAAGCAAACGTTAAAAAGAAGCTTCAATTCTGGGGTACGGGCAGAAGAAAGAAGGCAATCGCTCGCGTACGTCTTATCCCCGGCGGTAACGGCACGATCGTAATCAACGACCGCGCGTTCGAAGATTATTTCCCTCAAGGCACTTTGCAATACATCGTTAAGCAACCCATCGCGCTTCTCGGCGTTGAAACGAAGTACGATATCATCGTAAACGTAGTAGGCGGCGGCTACACTGGTCAAGCTGGTGCAATCCGTTTGGGCGTTGCTCGTGCACTTTTGGAAGCGGAAGAAAACAGCCGTCCTGTATTGAAGGCGGAAGGTTTCTTGACGCGCGACCCTCGTGCAAAAGAAAGAAAGAAGTACGGCTTGAAGAAAGCTCGTCGTGCTCCTCAGTTCTCGAAGAGATAATGAAGGCAAAAACGCACTCCTTGCGAGTGCGTTTTGTTTTTATTATGCGAGCACGACGAGAAAAAAGCCCGTTTGAAAAAGTAAGCTCAAAGCAGACACGAGGCTATATTAAGAGTGGACGGGCGGTGCTAAAACCGCCGACAGCGGCACGCTGCTCCTCAGTTCTCGAAGAGATAAAAATTATGGAAACGCTACGGCGTTTCCATTTTTTTATACGAGAACGAAGCACGACGAGAAAAAAGCCCGTTTGAAAAAGCAAGCTCAAAGCAGATACGGGGCTATATTAAAAGTGGACGGGCGGCGCTAAAACCGCCGACAGCGGCACGCTGACTACCTTTTTATCCTATTCGCGCGCGCGTCATGCGCCTGCGCGAAATCCACGTACGCATTAAAGGAATGTTCCGTCCCTTCATCTTCGTTATCCACCCCGACCGCGTTTGCGGTCGGGGTTTTACTTATCCCTGTGTCCGCTTGTTCCATTTCACTTTTTTCCAGGCTTTGGTCAGGTTGGGAAAGTATGTTTTTTAAGAATTGAAATAATCCGAAAGTCTCCATCGCAAAAAATCTCCAAAAATTAAAAAAATCCACCAAAAATCAAAAAAATGAACACCTTTTTGATTGCTTTAATTGACAATTTGATATATAATAGAATATGCGTTAATAGTGTCGGTCAATGCACCTAAATAAAGATTCTACGTCGTAATACTGCGTTGAACTTGCGTTTCGTCTCGGTCACGTACGGTTTAGTACGCTCCCGTCAACGAAGCCGCGTTCGCCTTGTCTTACTCGTAGCCTGCTTTATTTATAATAAAGAATCTACGTCGCAATATTGCATTGAACTTGCGTTTTGCCTTGCTTGTGTACGTTTTAGTACACGCCCGTCGGCAAAGCCGCGTTCGCCTGTCTTACTGTAGCTTGCTTTATTTACAATAAAGATTCTACGTCGTAATACGTTGTCAGGCTTACGTTTCTTTCCTGAAAGGAAAGGGGGGAGAAAAAACGTAGGATTCTAAAATGGTGTTCACCGATAAGATTTATATATTAAGGAGTCCTTATACATGAGGAATAAAGGCAAAAAAATTCTTGGTCTTACGCTGGCAACCTTGCTTCTCGGCTCGACGATGTCGCTTGCCGGTTGCGGTAGCAACAGCTATAAAGGGGACAAGCTCACGCCCGGCTACGTATCCGACGCGGAAGTTACTTCTAACGGCGGTTTTTTGGTGGAAAAGGGCGAGTACGTTTACTTTATCAACGGCGTTGAAGGCTATACGGCGAAGAACAAATACGGTAAAGTTGTGAAAGGCGCGCTTATGCGTATTTCCAAAACGGAATTGAACGGTTTGCTCAACGGCGAAGACGTTGAAGCGCAAATCGTCGTACCCTCTTTGTTCGTTCAAGAAAGACAGCAATCCGGTATTTATATTTACGGCGACTACGTTTACTATGCTACCCCGACGACGGATACCGACGATAAGGGTAACGTTGAAAACTCGTGGATCGACGTAAAGCGCGCGAAGATTGACGGTAGCGAAGCTCCCATGAAAGGGGAATATTTGCAACGTTCTTCCGCGACGACGACGGTAAAACGTTTCGTAACGGTTGACGGCGTAGACGAAGACGACGACGGCGAACTTGACGTATTCTGCTTGTACGAAGAAAACGGCAGCTTGAAATCGTACAACACGGCTACGGATAAAAAGACGACCCTCGTATCGGGCGCGAAGAGCTCCTTCTTCTACAACGAAGCGGATCCCACCGATCCTACCGTTTACTACACGATGGGCGTTACGGAAGACGCAGATCAAGAAATTTCGAATCCTGCGAAGTACGATCAAATCTATAGCGTAAACGCAGCTGCGAAAGTTGAAAAATACGATTCCGCGGACGGGCAAGTTTCCTATACCGTAAAGGGCGGCAGAACTTATTCCTTCGATGAGGATTATTTCGACGATAACGATCTTTCCACGAAAGATTACACCGATTTCCCTTACGTAAACTTGGGTACGCTTGTTGCAGACGGTATTGGTTTTAGTTCCCAAAACAAGTGGACGCAGTTCAATAACGAAGCGGAAAATTGGATCAACGAAAACAACGAAGAAGATTTGACCAAGAAGCCCCTTGAAAGCCTTGGCTTTAACTACACGATCAAACGTGTGGCAAACGGCGGCGTCTACTTCACCAAAACGTCCGTAGCGACGGCAGGTAACGACGCGGATACGAATCTTTACTATCTCCCGACCGAAAGAGCAGAAGATTGGAGCGCGATAAAGGATTCGAACGAAAAAGCGGACGTTGTATTGACGGATGCGACCAAGACGTATTTTGATTCGGCGCTTTACAGCGTGAAGGAAGAGGCGGGCGTACGTACGCATAGTTATTTCTACGTAGACGGCAATAAGTTAATGACGGCTACGGCAGGTGCAAACGGCGTGGCGGACGAATTCCCGATGGCGGAAGGCGAAAAAATAAGCGGGATTTCCCTTTGGCAAGTGAAAGGGGACTACTTGTACTTCTTCGGTAGCGGCACGAACGGCAATAACGTTTCCCGCATCAATGCGACGGGTGACGAAGCTGACTATAAATGGTACAAAGAAGAATACGAACCCCAAACGCTTGCTTGCGTGGACTGGAACTCTTCTTGGTATAAGCCTGAATTCGTAGGTGACGTATTGCTCTATTCGAACGCGCAATCCTACGGCGGCTCGACGGCGTACAACTATATCTATGCAACGAAGGTTGGCACGACGGAAGAAATTATTGCGGCAAACGAAGCGTACACGGCATACACCGATTATTTGGCTGAATATTCTACCGATCCGAACACGCAAAACTTGATTAAGTATTTCTTCATGACGGACGGCGTTTTGGAACAAGAAGTAATTGATCAGTACGACGAAACGATTTATAATCAGGTTGTAGAAAAGTTTGCGGACAGCAACGCGGAAAAGCTTTCCAAGCAAAAGGATTTCAACGTGCTCGTGAGCAGAATGACGAAGAGCGACGCGGAAGAAATCGAGGACGGCTGGAAGAGTGTTTTGAAACAACCGCCCGAAGCTACGGTAATTATCACCAAGTTGGCGACGTGGGTAATCGTATTGATTGTCATCGGTTGTGCATTGTTGCTTACGGCGGCGGTGCTTACGCCTTTGCTGATTATTTTGCACAAGAAGAAGGTAAGAAGACGCGAAGAAGAAGCTACGACGAATGCCTATAAACGCAAGAAGATCGATATGACGAAGGACGATACGATCGATGTTTATGCGGACGAAGAAGCGGAAACGGAAAACGCGGAAGAAAAAGAAGAATAATGCGAGAAAAGCTGTTTCGGTAAGGAAACAGCTTTTTTTTGCAAAAAACACGAAAATTTTTTCAAAAAACTTCAAAAACTATATGAAAAACAGTTTACAAAAATAAGAAATCTTAATATAATATAGCAAAATCAAGGTAGTAATACCGATAACGAGGGAAAATCAGATATGGCAAGATACGTAATATGCCCCAGATGCGAATTAAACTTTATTGATGCGGACGCGCAAGAATATTGCGACGTATGTATCAAAGAATTGAGCGGCGAAAGAACGTTTACGGACGATTTTGAAGAGGAAGAAAGTATAGAAGAAACGGAGCTTTGCCCGATTTGCGGCGAGAACTATATGGCACTCGGCGAAAAGATGTGCGAAGAATGCAAGAAGAAATCTGAATACGAAGAAGAGCCTCAAGAAGAAGACGAAGATAAAGAAGACGCGTCTTGGAGAAGCTATCTCGACGACGAGGAAGAAGATCTTGATCTTGGCATTCCCGATTCCGAATTTGACGAAGAGGAAGAAGAGGAAGAAGAGGAAGACGTATACGAAGAAGACGAATTCGAATACGTTTCGGCGGATGATTACGATCCCGACGAAGACGACGAAGACGATGAGGACGACGATTTCGATTCCTTCGACGATGACGATGCGCCTACGCCCAAGAGCGGCAAAAAGAAAAGACGCCACGACGATGACGATTTTTAATATCTAAACGGAACACCACGTATTCCCCCTGTGCTTTCATTAAGCGCAGGGGGAATTTTATAAAAGGGTATTGACAACGTAGCAAGAATGTAGTATACTGATTGTTAAGTAAAAGACAAAAAGTCTTTGTATGGAGGTTCTTATGAAAAAATTATTGGCATCGTTGGCGACCCTTGCGGGCGCGGCGGCATTGGTAGGGCTTTTCATTCCGTTTGTGCAACTCAAGGGTATGGAAGATAGTGCTTATCAGGGCTGGAAAGTGGTTATTGGCTGTAAAGAATCGGAAGGCGGCATAAGCATGAAAGTTCTTGAATTCTCGTTTATGAATATGCTTCCCTTCTTGCTTGTCTTGTTTGGCGCTGGTGCGGCAAGCAAAAAGAGCACGGCGTTATTAGGCGTGATTTGTTTTGCGGGCGCGGCGGTTCTTTTCTATATGGCACCGCAGTTTATTCAGTTAAGCGACTTCATGTCGCTTATGGGCGACCCCAAAGATATCTTTGAACTTGCTGTGGGCGGCAAAGTAGCGATGTATGCGTCAGGCGCAGGCGCAGTTCTTTCGCTTTTGTCGATGTTTGTATCCGAATAATCAAAGAATGATTTTCCCCCTTGCATTTTTGCAAGGGGGTAATTTTTATATTTTTTCCTCAAATAGTTGACATATTGAGGAAAAAAGCGTTATAATATATATAATGATACTTGAAAGACACCTAAAAAAATAATAAACAGTCTTTCAACGGAGGTTTTTATCATGAAAGCATTGAAAAAATGGTTTCCCCTTATCTCTTTGATCTGCGGCGCACTCGCGCTCGTTATGATCTTCTTGCCTGCTGGTTCGCTCTTTGAAGAAAATCACACAGGGCTTCAAGTTTGCTTCGGCGACAAAGATGAACATTTGGCATTTTCGATTATGAATACCGTGTGCTTCGTGATCGGTATTGTTGGCGGCGTACTTGCTTATCTTGGCGCAAAGAGTAACAATAAAATCATGAAATACGTGGCAATTGTTTGCTTTGTAGCTGGCGTAATCCTTTTCATTTGTAGCAGAAACTTCATTCAATTCACGAGCGAAGTTCCTAGCGCTATGGCAAAAGAAATCCGCAAAGAAGTAGAAGCTGGTATCGGTTCGATTTTGGCGGCTATTTTCTGTGCTATCGGTGCTGTGGCTACCGTTTGCGACGTAGTTGTGAAAGAATAATTGACGTTTTTAACAAGATTCCCCCTTTGCCGAAAAGCAAAGGGGGTTATTTTTATAAGGGACGTGCTTTTTTCCACAAAAACCACTAAAAAAGTACAAGATTGGAAAAAATTCGACCTTTTTTTGAAAAGGGTATTGACAAAGCGGAATGAGAGGAGTATAATAAGAATATCAATAAAGCGAAAGACAAATCAAAAAAATAACAAACAGTCTTTCGTATGGAGGTTTTTATAATGAAAGCTTTGAAAAAATGGTTTCCCCTTATCTCTTTGATTTGCGGCGCTGTTGCGCTCGTTATGCTTTTCTTGCCTTGTCTTAAGGTTCCTGGCGAAAGCTATAACGGTTTGAAAGCTGCGTTTGGTAATAAAGATGCTGGTTTTGGTTTCTCTATTCTTAACACGGTTACGTTTGTTGCAGCTATTGCTGGTGGCGTTCTTGCATACTTGGGCGCAAAGAAAGGCAACAACGTTATGAAATATGTAGCAATCGCTTGCTTCGCAGTAGCGGCAATCTTCTTCTTCTGCATGGTAAACTTCTCTCAACCCAGCAAAGAAATTGTTGATTTAATTGGTAAGAGTGCAGCTAAGAAAATGATGGAAGAATCCCTTGATCTTGCTATCGGTGCGATCCTTGGCGGCATCTTCTGCATCGTTGGTGCAGCTTCCGTAGCTTGCGATACGTTCATTAAAGAATAATTAAAACTATACATAAAAGCCCTTTGCTGAAAAGCAAAGGGCTTTTATTTTTCAAATGCTTTTCACAAAAAATATCTTGACAAAATCAGGGGTAACGAGTATAATAAAAGTATAAGTAATTCGAAAGACGAAAGGTCTTTCTTTCGGAGGCTTTTACAATGTATGTTATGAAAAAATGGTTTCCCCTAATTGCTTTTGGTTGCGGCATTTTAGCGCTCGTGATGATTTGTTGCCCCGCTTTGAACTTGGACGGTGACAATTGGAGCGGCTTGGAAGTGTGTTTCGGTAAAAAATACGTATGCAAAGTCTCGGTGGTGAACATTTTGACGTACGTTCTTGCGACGATTTCCGGCGTTTTTGCTGTGATCGGTGCAAAAAAAGAAGGTAATATGTTGCAATATATTGCGATCGTTGGTTTTGTTGTTGCAATGGTGTTGTTCTTTATGACCAAGAATTTCCTTCAATTTGACGGCATTTCCGGTACGGCGAAGGAGGATATTAAGAAAGCGCTTCATCCTGCAATCGGTTCGATTCTCGCCTCGTTCTTCTGTCTTTTAGGTGCGGCGGCTACGATTTGTGACTTAGTTATTCAAGATTATTGATTTTTGAATATAAAAGCCCTTTGCTTTTCAGCAAAGGGCTTTTGTTTTGCGCTTTACGCGTCAAGCGCAAAACTCATAAATCGTCCGCGTCCTGCACGGGCGTTTCTTTTTTGTTTTTCGGTTTGCCCGTGTAGCTCCCGTTCACGTCTGTGTTTGAAGGATCGTCAAACACGCTTAATGCCTTTTTTGTGGGGGCAGGTACGCGTTGAGTTGTTTTTTTGCTACTCATTAGTCGTTGTTTCCGCCATGAGAATAGCTATGGCTTTCTTCTTGAGCGTTGCTCTTGTTCTTGCCGCAGTTTTTGCTACCGCAGTTCTTGTTGCCGCAGTTTTTGTTCTTTTGGTTATTCTGATTTTGTTTCATGTTTTTTTCTCCTATATCAAAAGGGTTTGAGCCCTTATTGCCGAATTATTCTTTTACGCCGTCAAAGGGTAAGTGTAATTCCACGTAGCCCTGCTTCGCTTTGCAAAGAGGGCACACCTTAAACGCTTCCGTGCCTACGTGTGCGTGACCGCATTCACTACATACCCAAAGTACGGGATGTTCGCATTGATAAAGGGTGCCCGTGCGCACCGCTTCGTGCAGGTATTGGAATACGATTTTATGCCGTTCTTCTACCGCCGCAACAAGCTTATAGAGCATTGCAATGTCCTCAAAGCCTTCTTCCTTGGCGATTTTGCTAAACGTTGGATAAATATCTTCCGTTTCGTTTTTCTCGTCCATAGCGGCGAATTTCAAGCCTTCCGCAAGCGTGCCTGCGTGGAAGGGATAACCTGCGTCAAACTCTACGTTATCGCGGCTACCCGTCTTTTCAATCATCTTATTGAAAAATTGCGTCGCGTGCAGGGTTTCGTTCTTTGCAATCGTTTTAATTGTGTCTGAAAGCACCTTGTAGCCTTCCTGCATTGCAAGCTTGGCAATCATTTGGTAGCGCATACCCGCTTGACATTCGCCTGCAAAGCTTCGTGCTAAATTCTTATAAGTTTCCGTTTTTTCAAATTGCATAATTTTTGCTCCTTATGCTGTCAGTATGCCGCGAAAAATAGATTTTAACCGAAAAAATTCTTGTCAAAGTATGGAAAATACTTGCTTTTCATCGCGTACATGGGTACAATAAAAGGGTAGAAAAGAGGTAGGTCAAAGAAAATGTTTCATATCGTATTAGTAGAACCCGAAATTCCCCAAAACGCAGGCAATATCGCGCGTACTTGCGCGGCGACGGGTACGCATTTGCACATGATTCGTCCGCTCGGCTTTGAGGTGACGGATAAATATTTGAAACGCGCGGGCTTGGATTATTGGCATTTGGTTGAGATTTCCTATTACGATAGCTTTGACGAGCTTCGTTCTAAATACCCCGATTCAAGATTTTTCTTTTTCACTACGAAAGGTAAGCATCGCCATTCGGACGTAAGCTATCAAGAGGGGGATTTTCTCGTTTTTGGGAAGGAAACGAAGGGGTTGCCTGAAGAATTGTTAGTAAAGAATAAAGAAACTTGCCTGCGTATTCCTATGCACGCGGACGCGCGCTCGCTCAATCTTGGTAACTCGGCGGCAATCGCGCTTTACGAGGCGCTCCGTCAAACGGACTTTGCAGGGCTTAAAGAAGAAGGGGAGCTGCATAGGCTTTCTTGGGAAGACGAGGTGTAAAAACCTGCATTTTTACACGTATAAATTCATAAAATTACGTCAATAACTTTCGTGTTAGTACACGGAGGTTATTTTTTTATGAAAAAGTATTGCATAATTTTTTTAACGCTCGTCATAATAACTTTAACGGCGCTTGGTTTTTCGGGCAACTTTTCAAGCACGAGCGAAAGCGTGCAAAGCGAATATTTGCGCATACACATTCGCGCAGACTCTAACGAAAGCGAGGCACAAGCGGTGAAATACCGCGTTCGCGACGACGTAGTTGACTATTTAACGCCGCTTGTTGCGACGTACGAAACGAAAACCGCGGCAGTAGACGGCGTGAGGGCGCATTTATCCGAAATTGCGGCGGTGGCGAGTCGTACCCTCGCAAAAAACGGATTTTTCTACGGCGCAAGCGCGGAATTGACGGTGGAAACTTTCCCCACTCGCGTTTACGGGGAGTATACCCTGCCTGCCGGCGAGTACGCCGCGCTCATTTTAAGGCTTGGAAAAGGGGAAGGCGATAATTGGTGGTGCGTGGTGTATCCGCCTCTTTGTTTTGCCGGTGAAAACGCGAACGTTGTGTATCGCAGTAAGATTGCAGAAATCATTAAAAAGTGGAAAAATTAAACTCAACGCGTACACGGTAGTCCCATTTTTCTTTACATACTAGGATATGGGAGGAAGAAAATGAAAAAATCCATCAAAAAAGGGCTGGTCGTCGCGGCGGCTTGTCTGGCTTTGAGTGTTTCCGCGGCGACGGTGGTCGGACAAATTCAAAAAGACTCAGTTTGTGCGCAAGAAGGTATCGAAAACGTTTTGGAAGCGGCGGTTCTTCGTCAAGGCTCGAAGGGGAGCGAAGTGCGTGAAGTGCAACGCCGCTTGAAACTGTGGGGATATTATAACGGCGCGGTGGACGGCGTATTCGGCGAGGGTACGAAAGCGGCAATCATTCGTTTTCAAAAGAAAAACGGTTTGAAGGCAGACGGCGTAGTCGGCAAAGCGACCTATAAAGCGCTTGGCATGACAAGTTCGTACGAAGCGTTAAACGGTGCGTCCGCATCGGGTAGTGTTGGCGGTTATAACAGTTCGGACGTGTATTTGCTTGCGCGTACGATTTATGCGGAAGGGCGTGGTGAACCGTACGTCGGTCAAGTCGCCATCGGTGCGGTCGTTTTGAACAGGGTACGGAATAATGCTTTTCCGAATACGATTTCGGGGGTTGTCTATCAAAAACACGCATTCACAGCGGTATCGGACGGGCAAATTAACTTAACGCCTAACGATACGGCAATGAAAGCGGCGCGCGACGCCATCAACGGCTGGGACCCTACGGGCGGCGCACTCTATTATTACAACCCTGCCATTGCTACAAGCGAATGGATTTTTAGTAGGCCGACGGTTACAGTAATCGGTAAACACGTCTTCGCAATGTAAAAAAATAGCGTATATACGTCGCAATACGGCGTTGAACTTGCGCTTTGCCTTGCTTGTGTACGTTTGAGTACACGCCCGTCGGCAAAGCCGCGTTCGTCTTGTCTTGCTCGTATCCTCGCAATTTTTTGCACGGCTTGTCCGTAAAGAATTAGGAGTTAATTATGAAAAAAGAAGAAAAAGAAATAGCAGTAAACAAGTCCTCAGGGGCAGAAAAGGTAGAGAAAATTGAAAAGAAAACGAGCGCGAAGGGTAAAACTACGCGTAAGACGGTCGCAAAGACGGCAAAAGCGCCTGCGCCTGAAACCGCAAAAGGGGAAGCCGCGCTTGGCTCGGCAAAAAAGGCTGAAGTAAGCGAAAAGGCAAGTCGGGAAACGAAGGCGGCAAAAGCGCGCGTGGATAGGGCGCTCGCCAAAAAGAAGAAGGCTGCCGAGAAAAAAGCGGCGAGAGAAAAGCGCCGCGCGGAAAAGAAAGCGAAAATGGAAAAACATGCCGCCGCGCGAAAAGCAATTGCGGAAAAGCGCGCGGCGGAGAGAAAGGCGCGCGTGGAAAAGAGAAAAGCGGAGCGTGAAGAGCGGATTCGTCAGCGTGCGCATAAAAAAGCAAACCGCAACCAAGCCGCCTCCAAAAGAAAAGCAAAACGTTCCAAAGAAAGAAAGGAAGGCACGAATAAGGGCTATGGCGGTTGGATTGCGGCGGTTGTATCTCTTGGTGTTGTTTCCTTAGCGCTTGCGACGACGGTCACCGTTGGAGCAATGGACTTAAAGGCAACGAAAGAGGGCGCAATGACGGGATATAAGGGCACCATGTACGAGTTGACGGGAATTATGGAGAACGTGGATGACGATTTAGACCGCGCGCGTATTTCCGATTCGCCTGCTCAACAAAGCCGTATTTTGACCGATCTTTTGGTGCAAACGCGACTTGCGGAGTTGGACTTGGAAAAATTGCCCATTTCGATAGAACAAAATAGAAACGTGACGGAGTTTATCAACCGTACGGCAATGGAATGCGAGCGTATGCTTGCAAAGCTTCGCAACGGAGAAGCGTTGTCTACGTCCGATCACGAGATTTTGGAGCGTTTGTACAAGACAAATCACGCCATTAAAGAAGAAGTTAATGCTTTTATGGAAAAGATGACGGATAAAGACTTAAAAGCATATATTAAAGACGGCGTAGGAAGCGTCAAAGATGCGATGGAGAAGCTGGACAATTTAACGTTGGAAGAAAATCGTTCCGCGCACGAAAAGGGTGAAAAAGACGCTCACAAAACACCCTCTAAAAAGGAAGAGGAAAGAATTGGTATCGATCCAATGAAAGCAATCGAGCTTTGTAAGGACTATTTCACCGCCTATAATATTGGTGAGTATAACTGTGTAGGCGAAACGGTGACGAGAGAATATTCCGCTTATAATATCCAAGGTTACGACGACGCAGGAACGATGCTTTTTGCGGAAGTGAGCCAAAAGGACGGGATGCTCTTGCGTTTCGACTACTATGAAGATTGTATGCAAGAGACCTTTGATCGCCCGAATGCGGAAAAGATCGCGGACGAGTTTTTGGAAAAGCTCGGTTATGAGGATTTAGAAGTCGCGCGTGCGATTGATAACGGTTCGACGACCGACTTCACGTACGTTTACGAGGACGACGGCATACTTTATTATCCCGATGAAATTCACGTAAAAGTGTGCCGTACAAGAGGTACGGTTTCGGGGTTTGACGCAACCGATTATATCCAAAACCATAAGGACAGGGTCGAGATGAATCCAAAAATCAGTATGCAAACGGCGGCTGATCAGCTTCACAACGGCTTAACGATGGAAGCTTCCACGCTTTGTGTGGTGGACACAGCAAGAGGGGAGCGTTTGGCGTACGAATTTTTGTGCGGCTATGACAATCAAACGTATTTTGTCTATATTGATGCCGAAAACGGCGGCGAAATTGCCATTTTTAACACGAAGAATCTTTATAGATAAAGACGTTGAAATAAAGTGCGCTCGCGCGCGTAAGCTACTTACGCGCGCGAGCTTTCCTGTTCTTTCCAAAAAAAATTTTCAGAAAAGGGCTTGACAGAACGCTAAAGATATGTTATATTATAATTAGTATTGAGTATTATTAAGGTATATTTATGCAAGAAAGACAGACAAAACAAAAACAGATTATATATGACGCGTTGACGATTTTGGATCATCCGACGGCGACGGAGGTTTACGGGTACGTACATGAAAAGCACCCGACTGTTTCACGTGCAACGGTGTTCCGTGTGTTGGGTGGTTTTGCGATGAACGGGCGTGCGTTAGAATTGCGCGCGGCTGGGAATGAAACGCGCTACGATTACAACGTAGAGCCGCATTATCATGCACATTGTCAATGCTGTGGCCGTGTTGCGGACGTGAAAGTAGAGGGCTTGAAAGAGCGCGGCTTGAAAGTGACGGCGGAGAGTGAGTTTGACGTTTCGGGTTATAGCGTAGAATTTTACGGTGTATGCGGCGAATGTCGAAAGAAGGAAGAAATCCGCGCATAAAAAATTTCGAGAAACGGACAAAAAGCGTTGACAACGAAGGCAAAAACGGATATAATAAGAGCGTTAAGTGGAAAAACCGCTTAACGCTTAAAAAATTGCAGGTGTCGCCTAGCGGTATGGCGGCAGCTTCCCAAGCTGTTCCCGGCGGGTTCGACTCCCGTCGCCTGCTCCACATTTTTTGTGAAAAACGGTCAAAAATGACCGTTTTTCTTCGTTTTTCGGGG
>SVIG01000003.1 GCA_015071005.1 Clostridiales bacterium
GAGAGTTAACGAATGTAGCAGGTCCCACATGATAGAAAAAATATTAGCAGAGGCAGTTTCTTATGAAACGCCTGTAATTCGTGCTAATAATTTATTTGATGAAATAGAAAGATTGATTGGAGAAGGCAATATGATGAGATTTTTAGAAGAGCCTTCACGCTATATGGCTTCGATTTTATCGGCGTTACCTTATCGATATAATCCTGCGATTAAATATAATGTAGAACTTTTCCCTCATTCCAACTATTTAGGACAATTAAAAATAACCCTGCGAACACAAAATCCCACTTTAACCAGTTTGGTAAATGCTTTTTATCAATTATTTACGATACTTGAAAAAAGATATTATAATCCTAACGCACAATATGAATTCAACGGTATTAAGTTTATTAGGGTATTAGATTTCCCGAATGTAGAACTTACAACGCAACAATTAGCCGAATTAATAACTGAGTATGTAAAAAACTTTAATGAACTCTTAAATATTTTCTTGTCTAATCAAGAGGATGAGAAGGTAGCCTTTACCTTGGTAGAAAAGAGGTTTAATGAATTGTTTGATAGAGAAATAATAATATAAACTAAAGGAGGTATAGTTTATGAATGCTGAAAAATTTACACAAAAATCAATTGAAGCGTTAAATGCTGCAACTGCGTTGGCAAATGAAAATGGAAACCAACAAATTACTTCGCTTCACCTTTTGCACGCCCTTTTAACGGACGAAGAAGGCGTATGCGCAAGAGTAATTGAGAAAATGGGTATTTCCTCCAAGAAAGTTGTAGGAGAGCTTGAATCTTCAATTAATAAGCTCGTCAAAGTAGAAGGGAAAGGCGGAGAATATATAGCCCAGGATTTATCCGAAGTATTGACGCTTGCTGAGAAAAAAGCAAAGGAAATGCAAGATGATTTTATATCTGTTGAACATCTACTGTATGGGATAATAGAAAAACCGTCAAAAGAAGTTTCTGTTATTTTAAAAAATAACGGGATAACAAAAGAGAATTTTTTATCGGCTCTTATGCAAATACGTGGTAATGTTAGAGTAGTAAAACGCGCAACGTTGTGCGGAAGGGATAATTGAAAACAAGCCCTCGTTCCGTGGTGGAGCGAGGGCTGTATGTTTTAAGAATTATTCAATTGCGATATAACTTTTTTCAGGAAGCTTAGGTTGCGCTTTAGGAATCGTCAAGCAAAGTATACCGTTCTCGTATTTTGCTTTGATATCTTCTTGTTTTATGCTGTCGCCAACGTGGAATCTTCTGGAGCTGTACTCCGAAATTTCTTTTCTTCGATAGGAAACAGTTCCTTCTTTGCCAGACTCTTCTTGCTCGTTCTTGGAACAAACAATGTCCAAATATCCGTTTTCCAAAGAGATCTTGATTTGGTCTTTAGAAAAACCGGGAACTGCTACGTCAATCTGATAATCGTTATCCGTTTCACGAACGTTCGCTTTCAGATAATCGTTTTCCGAAGCAAACACCGGGCGAAAGAATTCGTCGAAGGCGTCGAAAAAGCTGATAGGGTTACTTTGTCTTTGTAAATAGTTTTTCATAATAAAAACTCCTTTAAAAATTTTTTTTGATTGGTTACTTCGTTCGCCTTTCTACACTTATAGTATAAATCACTTTTAAACAAATTAAACACACATTTTTACAAAATTTTTCAAATAGAAAATTTCACAAAAAACGCGCTTATTTTCACAAAAAAAGGGGTATATATAATTGGTATAACCATTAAAAATAAGCAGCATTATATACTAATCTTTTTTAACTCTCGTTCTAAGTAATCGAGAGTTTTCTTTATATAATCTTAATACTACCGATAAAAAACATAAACTGATTTTTACGAGTTTATATTTAACAGGTATGAGAAAAGGTGAAGCATTAGCATTAACCTGGGGCGACATCGATTTTCAACGTAAAGAGATTAAAGTCGCAAAATCGTTAAATAGGAAACGCCCTAAAAAGGGTGAGGATGTCATTTTAACATCTCGTCCAGAAACTCCATCAAGTTTTGGGTGGCATGTATCTAAAACTCGTAGTTATGAAATTACAACACCTAAAAATCGTGCGTCTTATCGACAAATATTAATGCCGAACAATTTATATGATATGACCTATGAACATTACGTTCAAGTTAAACAGGACTATGGTTTTTCGAATAACATTTTTGTATTTGGCGGACAAGTTCCAGTTTCGGATCAAACTTTAAGAAGGAGATTCGACTCTTATGCTCAAAAAGCTGGCGTAAAAAAGATTCGTATCCACGACCTTAGACATTCACATGCTTCGTTATTAATCAATAAGGGGCAAAATATTCTTATTGTATCAAAACGTTTGGGGCACAGTAATATTACTCAAACATTAAATACATACAGCCACTTGATGCCTAATATGCAGTTAGAGATTGTTGGCGCTTTAAATATCGACATTTAATAAAGAAAAAAGTGAACTACGGGCATGTAGTTCACTTTTTTTGTTTTAATTAGTTTGACAAAAGAAAAGATTTTAGATAGAATAGTAATAGATAATTAAGAGGAAAATATTGAATAATTTGAGCAATGGTAGGGATATTAGTGATTGAACACACCTTGTCTAATTCAATAAATATCTTAAAAATGGCAATATAATAGGGTATTTTACTCAAAAATCAAGTATTTTGCATCTTAAACGAGTATCTTTTAATTTTTTTGAAAATTTTTTCTTGGAACTTTTTTTGGAAAGTAGATACGTAAACCTCTTGATCTGTTTGTGGGAATGTATGTGTGGCTTATTCCCTGCGAAAAAGAAGTTTTTTGAGTCAAACTTTTTATAAAAAAACGAACCCGATTTTTGTTGTTTTTTGGACGTCTTATTGGAACTTTTGTTGGAACTTTATTGGAACTCCAAAAAAAGTCCAATGAGGGAACGCAATATATTGTGGTAAAAAATAGCGTCCACCACAAGATACTGTGATGGACGTCATTTTGGCAGGGGCTATAAGAATTGAACTCATCTCATTGGTTTTGGAGACCAAGGCACAACCACTATACCAAACCCCTAGACAACGAAGCTATTATATAACAAAATGGGGCGTTTGTCAAACGTTTTTACGGCGAAACCCAACGAAAAATTTTGAAAAGCATAAAAAACTTGTAAAAGGATAATTATGGACGAAAAAAAGACGGTTATTTTATATACGGACGGTGCATGCTCGGGAAATCCTGGCCTTGGCGGCTACGGCGGTATTTTAATTTATAAGGACGTGGAGCGCGAATTCAGCGGCGCGGAAGTGGAAACGACGAACAATCGTATGGAAGTATTGGCGGTAATCGAGGGATTGAAGCGCTTAAAATATCCGTGTAAAGTGGAGATTTATAGCGATTCCGCTTATACGGTCAATGCGTTTACAGAAGGCTGGATATACGGTTGGAAAAAAAAGAATTGGAAAAAGGCGGACGGTAAACCCGTACAAAACGTTGACTTGTGGGAAGAACTTTATTCCCTTACGCAAAAACACGAGGTTGTTTTCCATAAGGTAGCGGGGCACGCGGACGATGCAAGAAATAATCGTTGCGACGAATTGGCGAGGGGGGCGATTGTGGAATTGCGCAAGACGTTGCCCGTGGATTTTGATGAAACGTCCGAAGCGGTGCAGGATTCCGAAAACGAATAATCGAGTTATATTTTTATTTAACTTTCTCTATACTATATAAAGAAGGGTGAATAAAGGTGTGGCTATGAAGAATAAAACAAATTTATATGAGAAGAAAAAGACGGCAGTTTTTCTTCTCATATTTTTTTTATTTTCAATATTTACAATTATTTTAGGTATACTATGTTTGCATGGTGCGTTTGAAAAACTTGCGAGTAAAACGTTTTTTCAAATTTCGATGCTTATACTACTTGGCGTATCTATATTTTGTGGGATTAGCGTATGGTGCGTACTTTCAGGGAAAGATAGGAGTGTAAAAATTCTTCTATGCGCATACGTGCTTGTGAGTTTTTTCTTGCTTGTTTTATTTATGCTGCAACGGACGGGCTTTTTCCAAGTAATAAAATCCTCGGAAGCTTTGCAGGAGTATTTGACGCGGTCGGGCGCTTGGATGCCGACGCTCTATATAGCCTTACAGTTTTTGCAAGTAGTAATTTTGCCTATTCCAAGTGTGGTGAGTACGCTTGCGGGAGTGGCGCTTTTCGGTGCGCTTTGGGCGACTATATATAGTTTAATTGGGATTCTGCTCGGCTCATTCGTCGCTTTTTTTATTGGTCGAAAACTGGGAAATAAAGCGGTTTCTTGGATGGTTGGGGAAGAAGCGTTAAAGAAATGGCAAAAGAAGTTAAAAGGAAAGGATAATTTTATCCTTACGCTTGCTTTTGCTTTGCCAGTATTTCCCGACGATATTTTATGTTTTTTAGCTGGCTTATCGACAATGACTACGAAATACTTTTTGATTATGGTGACGTTGTGTAGGGCGGTTGGAATAGCAGGAACGTGTTATTCCGTCGATTTAATTCCGTTTAATACATGGTGGGGAATTAGCATTTGGATAGCATTAGCATTGATTGCTATCTTTGCCTTTGCAATTATATATAAAAATTTGGATAAAATCCAAACAAGATTTCGCGCAAAAAAGGGAGGAAAATCCTCTTGAAATATATGTCAAATCATAATTGCAAAAAAAATGTATTTTTAAGAATTTTTTTTTGCAAGATACTTGAAAAATGGAAAAATTTGTAGTATAATTGTATTTGGTAGGGATTTGGCATTTTTATAAACCCCTAACAGTAAGATTTTTATTATAACCGAGTTTTTAGGAGAAAAATTATGGAGAAAATTCAGTTATTGCAAGACCGAAAGGCAAAGATTGCGAGTGCGGCGAAGGAGATTCGCGACGACGTGAACGCAATCATTGATGAAGGCAGTTTTGTAGAGCTTTCGGCGTTCAGCTTTTCGAAAAACGATTTCTATAACGAAGATGTGACTGGCGAAGGCGTCGTTACAGGTTTTGCAACCGTAGACGGTTATCCGTTCTATATTGTTGCGCAAAATTATAAGGTTTGCGACGGCGGTATGTCTAAGGCTAATTGCGATAAAATCGTAAAATGTTTAGATCTCGCGGATAAGAATCGTACGCCCGTGATTTACCTTTTGAATACGCATGGGGTACAAGTTGGTGAAGGCGTGACCGTCTTAGAGGGGTTGGGCAAGCTTTTGTTAAGATGCGCACAAGCCAAGAAATTTGCGCCGCAATACGTGATTGTAAACGGCGACGTGTACGGCTCGGCTGCAATGCTTGCGTCGATTGCTAATTTCTCGTTCTTTGTTGAAAGCAAGAGCGTTTTGGCGGTAAATAGTCCATTCGTTTTATCGGCAAAAGCAGGAAAAAACGTTGCCAAGGAAGAAGTGGGTAGTGCAAAAGCATTAAAAAATAGCGGAATCCCGTCTTTTGAAGTGAAAGATTTATCCGAGGCGCGTGAAAAGATTCTTGCCTTGACCAATCTTCGCGTAGAACCCGTGATTGATGCGGAATTAAACGAGTCGATTCCTGCATTGAACGAATCGGTTACCGTTGATGGGATCTTATCTATTTTTGAGTCGTATATGGAAGTCAACGCTTCGTATGAGCCTGAAATCAAGACGATTCTCGGTAGAGTGGGCGGTATTTCCGTTGCAGCAATCGTATTTGACGGTGGGGATGACGGCGTGGAATTGAACGCGGCAAAATTCGCAAAGTTGAAGAACTTTGTCGACGTAGCCTTTTATCGTCAGCTTCCATTGATTACGTTTGCAAACGTCAAAGGGATTTGTCCTTGTTTGGAAGTAAATAATAGCCGTGCCCTTAAAGAAGCTGCGGAATATTTAGAACTTTTCGAGATGTTGGATACGCCGAAGATTTCGGTTGTCTATAAGAAGGCAATTGGGTTAGGGTATTCGTTGTTTGCGTCGAAATCGATTAGGTTTGATTATTCTTGTGCCTTTGCGAATGCGAAGATTGCGCTCTTTGATAACGTACAAGGCGCGCAAATTGAAATGAACGATGCAGGCGTTGACCAAGCCGTTTTAGCGCAAAGATACGCCGACGAAAATTCTGATCCCGTGAATGCGGCAAAGGACGGATATATTGATGCGATTATCGAGCCGCAGTTTGTAAAACAATATTTAATTTCTGCGCTTCAAATGCTTGCGGAATAAGGAGAGCGCAATGTTGAAAAATATTTTAGCAATGGATTCTGCGGAACTTGCAGAGAAATCGCGCGATATTCCAATTTCGGAAGCAGCGCTGTATGCGTTATTGGGATTTTTAATCGTTGTTGTAGGAATTGCTTTTCTAATTTTTATCGTATGGCTAGTCGGTAAAATTATGAGCAAATCAAGCGTAAAAGCGACGAAAGAGCCCGTAAAGAGCGAAAAACCTGTGCATGTTCCCGTTCTTAAAGAGCAAACAGCCCAAGATATCAATGCGGTTGATGATGAAACGGTTGCCGTGATTATGGCGGCACTTATGGCGTATTATCAAAAGAGTAATCCTAAATGTGAATTTACGGTAAAGAGAATCAAGAGAGTTTAAGGAGAAAATATTATGCGTAATTTTGTAATCACTGTAAACGGTAAAACGTATGAAGTTGGCGTAGAAGAAGTCGGTGCAAGTGCATCCGCGCCCGTAGCTGTATCCGCACCTGTTGCGGCGCCTGTTGCAGCGGCGGCTCCCACGCCCGTTGCGGCGCCCGCGCCTGTAAAAGCGGCAACTAGCGCACAAGGCGAAAAAGTGCTTTCACCTTTCCCTGGTTTGATTAAGAATTTGCTTGTTGCAGAAGGTGCAGCAGTGAAAAAGGATCAGCCTATCCTCGTTTTGGAAGCGATGAAAATGGACAACGATATTACCGCGCCCTGCGACGGCGTAGTTAGCTTTAACGTTGCGAAAGGCGCAAACGTTGAATCGGATGCAGTTCTTGCTGTAATCGGCTAATAAGGAGTTCTTACAATGCTCAATAATTTACTTGTAAATATGGGCGAGATGTTCAAGGAGCTTTGGGGGTCGTTGGGCTTGAATAGCGGTAGCTGGCAAAACTACGTAATGCTTTTAGTATCGTTTGTTTTGATGTATCTTGCAATCGTGAAGAAGTTTGAGCCGTTATTATTGCTCCCCATAGCTTTTGGTATGTTCTTGATCAACCTGCCCGGTGCGTATAGCGTTGTTTGGGGCAAATATCCTGCTGGCGCAGAGCATACTTATGGGAACGTGCAAGAGCGCGGGCTTTTGTGGTATCTATTCTATGGTGTAGAGAACGTTATTTATCCGCCGTTGATTTTCTTGGGGATCGGTGCAATGACGGACTTTGGTCCGCTTATTTCCAACCCGAAGAGTATGCTTATCGGTGCAGCGGCGCAGCTCGGCGTATTTTTGACGTTGATTGCGAGCGTTGCAATCGGTTTCAACCTTGCAGCGGCGTGTTCGATTGCGATTATCGGTGGGGCGGATGGTCCTACGGCGATTTACGTCACGCAAAAGCTCTCGGATTTCTCATACTTTAACGGTACGCATAAGGAATTGCTTTCAGCGATTGCCGTTGCGGCGTATTCGTATATGGCGTTGATTCCCATTATTCAAAAACCCTTGATGAAATTGATCGTTCCCAAGAAAGAACGTGCAATCAAAATGAAACCCCTTCGTACGGTCAGCAAAGTGGAAAAAATCATTTTCCCGGTTGTTGTTACGCTCGTTGTTGGTTTACTTTTGCCGGACGCAGTACCTCTTTTGGGTATGCTGATGCTCGGTAATTTGTTGAAAGAATCTGGTGTTTGCGATAGACTTTCGTCGCAAGCGCAAAACGGTTTGATGAATACGGTCACGATATTCCTTGGTGTTTCAGTTGGTTGTAAGGCATACGGCTCGACCTTCCTTACGGGCACGACGCTCGGCATTATCGGACTTGGTCTTGTAGCGTTTAGCTGCGGTACGATCGGCGGGCTTTTGATGGGTAGACTTATGTGCAAGCTTTCGGGCGGTAAAATCAACCCGTTGATTGGTAGTGCAGGCGTATCCGCTGTGCCTATGGCGGCGCGCATTTCCGAGGATGTTGGTAGAGAATCAGATCCTAGCAATCACTTGCTCATGCACGCAATGGGACCCAACGTGGCAGGGGTTATCGGTTCAGCAATCGCAGCAGGTTTCCTGCTTGTAATCGTATAGTAAAAAGGGAAATATATTATGGAACTTAATTTTGAAAATAGAAAAATAATGCTCACCGAAACAATTTTGCGTGACGCGCATCAATCGCAAGCAGCGACGAGAATGCGTATAGACGAAATGCTTCCGATGCTTGAGCAATTAGACGAGATTGGTTATTATTCCATTGAAGCTTGGGGCGGCGCGACGTTTGATTCTTGTCTGCGTTTCTTGAACGAAGATCCTTGGGAAAGACTCCGCACCTTGAAAGCGCACTTAAAAACGCCCATTCAAATGCTTTTGCGCGGTCAAAACTTGCTTGGTTATCGCCATTATGCGGATGACGTTGTAGAAAAATTCGTAGCGAAATCTATCGAAAACGGCGTGGGTGTTATTCGTGTATTCGACTGTATCAACGACCCGAGAAACTTGGAAGTTTCTATGAAAGCTATTAAAAAATACGGCGGCGTATGCGAAGCTACGATTTGCTACACAAGTGCAGTTGTTGACGGAAAGGAAATCTTCACGGACGAATATTTTGTAAAGCTTGCAAAAGAATTGGAAGACCGCGGTGCGGATAACATTTGCTTGAAGGATATGGCAAACTTGCTTCTTCCTTTCCGTGCGTATACGCTTGTAAGCGCGCTTAAAAAGGCGTTGAAGCCTACCACGAAATTGCATTTGCACACGCACAACACGACGGGTACGGGCGATATGATGTACCTGATGGCAATTTTAGCTGGGGTTGACATTGTTGATACGGCGCTTTCGCCGCTTGGTAACGGTACTTCGCAACCCGCAACCGAACCATTGGTAGCGACCTTAAAAGGTACGCCGTATGATACGGGTATTGATATTAAT
Organism: Clostridiales bacterium; assembly: GCA_015071005.1. Lineage (GTDB taxonomy): Bacteria > Bacillota > Clostridia > Christensenellales > Borkfalkiaceae > Scatosoma. Next base: position 9,009 of record SVIG01000003.1, read on the forward strand.
AAATTGCTTCCAATAGTAAAACATTTCAAGACGGTCGAAAAGAGATTAAAAGACGATAAGATTCTCAATGAAAAATCAAAGGGAATCGACGTAAATACGCTTTTGTATCAAGTTCCTGGCGGTATGCTTTCCAACCTTATCAATCAGCTTGAAAAGGCGGGCAAAGCGGATAAATTGATGGAATGTCTTGCGGAAGTTCCAAACGTTCGTAAAGATTGCGGTTATCCGCCGCTTGTTACGCCCTCGTCGCAAATTGTCGGTACGCAAGCCGTTATGAATATCGTAATGGGTGAACGTTATAAAATGGTTACGAAAGAAACGCGTGACTTGTTTGCGGGCAAATACGGTACGTTGCCGATGCCTTTGAACGAAGAAATCGCGGAAAAAGTATTGAAAGGTGCGGAAAGAATTACTTGCCGTCCTGCAGACTTGTTGAGCCCCGAATACGAAGATATTAAAAAGAAGGTCATCGAGCTTGGTTATTACGAAAAGGAAGAAGACGTGCTTTCCTATGCAGTCTTTGAACAAGTAGCGGAAAACTTCTTCAAATGGCGCGAAGCACAAAAGAAGGGTGTGGATCGTGACCTTGCGAAAACGGGCGTCTATCCTGTATAAGGCAAGCAAAATATGAAACATTAAACGTGAAACATTTTGCGCAATCGGTTTTCCGATTGCGCAAAATTTACGCATTTTACAAACACCGAAAATTTGTAAAGCTTATCCAATGTGAAACTATAATCGTGAAACATTATAATTTAGTGGAATATGCGGGGGATAAATCAAGGGTAAAAAAATGAAAAAAGTATGTGTAATCGGCGGTGGAGCGGCTGGATTGATGGCTGCGTATGCCGCAGCGCAAAAAGGACATCAAGTCACTCTTTTTGAGCAAAATGAAAAATTGGGGAAGAAAATTTATATTACGGGAAAGGGGCGTTGTAATTTTACCAATGACGTTTCCGCGGAAGAATTCTTACCGAACGTTGTGCGCGGAAGGAAGTTCTTGACTGGTGCAATTTGGTCATTTCCTCCACAAAAAACGATAGAATTCTTTGAAAATAATGATTTATCTATTAAAATTGAGCGTGGAAATAGGGCTTTTCCTGCATCCGATCATGCAAGCGACGTCACAAAAACCCTTGAAAAAGCATGCAAAAATGCAAACGTTTCAATTAAATTATCAGAAAAAGTAGTTAAAATACACACTACTATGCCAGATATAATACCTATGTCTGACATAGCTTATAGTCCTTCGCCTGACATAGGTATTATGCCACGCGTAGTAAAAATTTCTACGCTAAAAGATACTTATGAATGTGATGAAATTATTGTTGCAACGGGAGGAATTAGTTATCCATCTACGGGCGCAACGGGGGATGGATACGTGTTTGCACAAGACGTAGGGCATTCGGTCACGGACTTAAAATGTGGGCTTTGCGGCTTGAATTTGGATGGAAATTGGTTTGCTGATTTGCAGGGTTTAACCTTGAAAAACGTCACTTTTACGGTTAAAAATGGCAAAAAAGTAGTGGTAAATGAGTTTGGCGAGATGCTTTTTACTCATTTTGGCGTATCAGGCCCGATTGTTTTATCGGCATCCTCGCTGATTAACCGCCTGCCGTTGGGAGCTTTAGACGTTTCCTTGGATTTGAAACCTGCTTTGGATGAGCAAACCTTGGATAAACGTTTGTTGCGTGATTTTGAAAAGTATAAAAATAAGCAAATTGTGAACGCATTAGGGGAGCTTTTGCCGCAAAAATTGATTCCCATCGTATTAAATAGGGCGCAAATTTCTTTGACGAAGAACGTAAACGTTGTCACAAAAGAAGAACGCGCAAAGTTGGTAAGTGTCTTAAAAGCATTGCCTATGAAAATACGTAGTTTGCGCGGCTTTACCGAAGCGATTATTACGAGCGGCGGGGTAGAATTGTCGGAGATTAACCCGAAAACCATGGAAAGTAAGAAGATAAAAGGTTTACGTTTTTGTGGGGAAGTTTTAGATGTGGACGCTTTTACAGGCGGTTTTAATATGCAAATTGCCTTTGCGACGGGCTATGCGGCGGGAAATAGTATTGAATAATTTTTGCGGGTAAATGGTTCTTTGAAGTTAAAAGGCTTGACGAAACCTAAAAAAACAGTTATAATAAATAGAAAGTACAACCTTTAGGTTGTTAGAGGTGCTATTATGAAAGTAATTCGCGGCGCGACTACGATTGAAAAGGACTCAAAAGAAGAGATTTCAAGTGCGGTAAAAGACTTGTTAGACGAAGTATTTGCCGCAAACAACTTGCAAAAGGAAGACGTGACGGCGTTTGTGTTTTCTTTGACTGCGGATATTCATTCTTATCACCCTGCGAAAGCGGCGAGAGAAGCGGGCTATGATTTTGCCCCCTTATTTGCAGCGATTGAGCCGCTGATCGACGGGGGATTACCCCGTTGTATTCGCTTGATGTTATTGACGGACTTAGATAAAAAACAAACGGTAAAACATATTTATCAAAAAGGAGCGAAGATTTTGAGAAAGGATATTTCGGAAATTATCAATATTGCATTGGACGGTCCCGCCGGTAGCGGTAAAAGCACGATTGCAAAGATTTTAGCGCAGGATTACAATATTTTGTATTTGGATACGGGCGCTATGTACCGTGCTTGCGCATTGAAAGCTTTGAAGAGCGGGGTAGACCCCAAGGATGGCGAGGCGGTAGCAAAACTCTTGCCCACGCTTGATTTGAAAGTGGAATATCGCGACGGCAAACAATATACGATATTGGATGGGGAAGACGTTTCTTTGGCGATTCGTGAAAACGTGGTTTCTATGGCATCTTCCAACGTTTCTGTACATAACGCCGTTCGAATGAAAATGGTGGAAATGCAACGTGAAATTGCAAAGAGTATGTCCTGCGTTATCGACGGTAGAGATATTGGCTCGGTTGTTTTGCCGAACGCGAAGTATAAATTTTTCATTACGGCGGACAGTAAGGTTCGTGCGATGCGTCGTTATAAGGAATTGGAATCTCGTGGTGAAATAGTAGATTTCGATAAACTGCATGCGGAAATTGTTGCTCGCGATAAGCAAGATTCTGAGCGCGAATTTGCACCGCTTGTTTGTGCAGAAGACGCGATTGTAATTGATACGTCCAACTTGGATATTAACGGGGTTGTGGCGGCAATTAAACGCGAAATTCAAGCAAAAATTTAATCGGGTAATGGTTATGGAAGAGAAGGAAACGATACAAGAAAAAACGAAAAAGCCCGAAAAAAAGATGAAAAAGAAGAAAAAAGCGGAAATTACTGTCAAGGCGAACAAAAAAGGTCGTCACGTAATGCCACTTTTGAATTTTATTAAAGCGATTGTCGTTCCGTTCTATTGGCTTGTAAAGCCTTTTAAGCTGTATGGAAACAAAAAAGTGCAGGATGGTCCGTTGATTTACGTATGTAATCACTATACTTTAATGGACGCTGTTTATCCCGCGGTTACAACGTCGGAAGGGATTCACTATTTGGCAAAAAAAGAGAATTTTGAGACGCCTGGCTTGGGCTTTTTGATTCGCAAGGTAAAGGGGATTGCAGCAAATCGCGACGGCAACGACGTTCGCGCGATTTTAGATTGTTTTAAGTGCTTGAAAAACGGTGAAAAACTGTGTATTTTCCCTGAGGGAACGCGCAATAAAACAGGCGAAGAAATGTTGCCCTTCCATCACGGCGCGGCGGCGATTGCGATTAAATGCAAAGTTCCGATTGTATTTGTGCTAATTTATAAAAAACCTCGCTATTTCCGTAAAACACACATTATTGTTAGTGAACCGATTGAATTGACGGAATATTACGGCAAAAAACTCACGGATGAGGAATTGACGACCGTGGATGAGCGTTTGCGTTTGCGTATGATTGAAATGCGCCGTGAACATACGGAATTTTTGCAAAGTAAGAAGAAAAAGAAGACGAAGTAATGGAGTTTGTAATAGCAAAAAGCGGCGGTTTTTGCCGCGGTGTTAAAAAGGCGGTGGATACCGCCTTGACAATTGATCCAACGAATACTTATATTTACGGCGAGATTATCCATAATCCCGACGTTGTGCAATCGATTACTGAACGCGGAATCGTGATGGTGGAGGATTTGGATTTAGTACCGAGCGGCGCGACGTTGATTATCCGTTCGCACGGCGTTGGAAAAGCGGTATACGAATACTGTGAAAAGAAAAATATCCAAGTGGTGGATTGCACTTGTGAATTTGTGCGTCGAACGCAAAAGATTGTTGACGAGCAGTATCAAGCAGGGAAAACGATCATAATCGTCGGGGAAAAGACGCACCCAGAAGTTGTTGGTCTGAACGGTTGGTGCGAGGGAAAAGCGTTTGTTTTTTCTTCTGAGGATGATGATTTTTCGATTTTGCCCGAAAAAGAGTGCTGTATAGTCGCTCAAACGACCTATTCCGCGGAAAAATTTGAAAAAATTATTAAAAATATTACGAATATTTACCAAAAAACAGTTGCGATTTTTAAGACGATTTGCTATACTACTATAGGACGGCAAAATGAGGCGGAAGAATTATCGAAGCAATGCGACGCAGTATTGGTTATCGGTGGGCTGAATAGTAGCAATACCAACAAGCTCTACGATATTTGTGCAAAGAATTGTCCGAACGTATTTCGGCTGTCGAAGGCTGCTGATCTCGAATATAAAAAAATCAAAAGATTTAAAAAGGTAGGTATTGTTACGGGTGCTAGCACCCCTAACGCGCAAACTCAGGAGGTTCTATTAAAGATGGAAATGGAAACAGAAGCAAAAGTAACGAGCATGGAAGAAGTCGTTGCTAACATGGACAATCAACCCAAGTTCAAAAAAGGACAGTTGATTACGGCTACGATTTCGTCGGCGGACGATTCGGGTGTGGCAGTTTTGTTGCCCTTGGCAAAAAAGGAAATCATCCTTGACAAGGACGAAGTTGACTGCGAAGTTTACAACAAAGACGATTTCAACGCAAAAACGGGTGAAGAAATCGAGCTTATGGTTGTTGGCATCAACCCCGTTAAGCTTTCCCAAAAGCAAATCAAGCAGATCAAAGAAGAGGAAGCTGCGATCGCTGAAATCCAAGCTGGTAAAGAATTCGAAGTCGTATGCACCGGCTTTAACAAAGGCGGTTTGACGGCGGAATTCGGTTCTTATACGGTATTCGTTCCCGCACGTGAAATTCGTTCGGGCTACGTTAAAGAGCTTGATAAGTACGTTGGCAAAAAATTGCGTCTTAGACTTATCGAACTTAAGACCGAAAGAAGAAAAGAAATCATTGCTTCTCAACGCGTAATCATTGAAGAAGAAAAGGCAGCGAAAGAAGCTGCTAAGGCAGCAAAAGAAGCTGAATTCTTCGCTTCTATCCACGTTGACGACGTAGTAGAAGGTAAGGTAGAAAGAGTAACGTCTTTCGGCGCATTCGTATCCGTAAATGGTTTCGATTGCCTTGCGCACATTTCCGATCTTTCTTGGACGGGCGTTAAAGCGGTTACCGACGTTCTTGAAATCGGTAAGAAGTACGAATTCAAGGTACTTAAGATTGACGAAGAAGCTAAAAAAGTTTCCATCGGTTATAAGCAACTCCAAGCTCAACCTTGGGATTTGGCTGCTGAAAAATATGCAGAAGGCGACGTGATTCACGGTAAAGTTGTAAGAATCGTACCTTTCGGTGCGTTTGTTGAAGTTGAAAAAGGCATCGACGGTCTTGTTCACGTATCGCAAATTTCTTACGAATTCCTTGAAAATCCCACGACGGCTCTCACGATCGGTCAAGAAATCGACGCGAAGATCTTGAAGCTTGACTGTGTGGAAAAGAAGATGACGCTTTCCATTAAAGCGCTTGAACCGAAGCCCGAAAACCTTGAAAGAAAGCCTAGAGCTCCCAAGGCTGAAGACGGCGAAGTAAAAGAAAAGGTTAGAAAGCCTAGAGCTCAAAAACCTGCTGATGAAGTTACCGAATGGAACGAAGGCGGTTTGGGTGGCGTATCTATCGCGGATCTTTTGAACAAGAATTCCTGAGCTGAGTAAAATATCATAAAATAAATAAAAGTCTGCTTTCAAGTTGATTGAAGGCAGATTTTTTTGTTTATAAATAAGTGTTAAAATTTTAATGAGGTGATAGAGAATGGCTAAAACAGGTAAAATTAAAATTTCTAGCGAAAACATGATGCCAATCATTAAAAAATGGTTGTATTCGGACAAGGATATATTCCTTCGTGAAATCGTTGCAAACGGCGTCGATGCAATTACCAAGCATAAGAAGTTAGTCGATATGGGCGAGGCTGTGAGCATGGGGAAAGAGTACCGCATCAATGTCTACGTGGACGAGAAAGCAAAGACCTTGACCGTAGAAGATAACGGACTTGGCATGACGGCGGAAGAAGTGGAAAAATACATTACGCAAATTGCGTTCTCGGGTGCGGAAGACTTCTTGCAAAAGTATGAAAAGGCGTCGGGCGACGGGATTATCGGGCATTTTGGTCTTGGTTTCTATTCCGCGTATATGGTATCCGAAAACGTAGAAATTTTTACCAAGAGTTATAAAGACGAAGCTGCTGTGCATTGGGAATCGGATGGGAACTCTACGTATAAAATTTCCGAAACGGAAAAGGCGGAAAACGGTACGAAAATCGTGATGCATATCGCAAAAGGCGAAGAAGAATTCTTAAAAGAGTTTAGAATTCGCGAGCTTTTGAAAAAATACTGTTCGTTTATGCCGTTCCCGATCTATTTGAATCCCAAAGGTGACGATTCGGATAAGGCGTTAAATAACACCGCGCCGTTATATTTGAAAGACCCCAAGGAATGCACGGACGAAGAATATAAATCCTTCTATCGCGAAACCTTTATGGATTTCAATGAGCCGTTATTTTGGATTCATTTGAATATGGACTATCCCTTTAGATTAAAGGGAATCCTTTATTTCCCGCAAGTGAAAAAAGATTTGGTGCAGTTAGAAAAGGGACAAGTAAAGCTCTATTGCAATCAAGTTTTTATCGCAGACAATATCAAAGAAGTAATCCCTGAATTTTTAATGCTTTTGAACGGTGTGATCGATTGTCCCGACATTCCGTTGAACGTGTCTAGAAGTTTCCTTCAAAACGATAAGCAGGTACAAAAGATTTCTAAGCATATTACTAAAAAAGTTGCTGATAAACTGACGTCCTTGTATAATAATGATATTGAGCGCTATAAGGAATGCTGGAAGGATGTTTCTACGTTCGTTAAATTTGGCTGCTTAAAAGACGAAGACTTCTATGATAAGGTGCAAAAGATTCTCATTTATAAGACAATAAATGGTGAATATAAGCCCATTGCGGACTTGTTTGGGGAAGAAATCAGTGATCAAGACGTTGAAAAGGGTATGCAGCCAACGGCAATTTATTACGTTTCTGATGAAGCACAACAAGCGCAATACGTTGCAATGTTTAAGGATGCAGGCTTGGACGCAATTCTTTGCGATACCTTGATCGATCCGCATTTTGTAAGCTTTATCGAGTATAAAAACCCGAAGAAGTGCCGTTTTGTACGCATTGACGCGGATATTGACGGCGCCCTGAAAGGCGCGGAGGTTGCGAGTGAAGATTCGCAAGCGTTGATCGACGTATTCAAAAAACATCTTATAAATAAAGAGATTGCGGTAAAAGTGGAGCGCTTCAAGAGCGGTAAAGTACCTGCGGTTGTAAACGTGGACGAATTTATGCGCAGAATGTCGGAAATGGGCGGTATGTACGGTATGGGTGAAATGGATCCCATAAAGAATGCAACGCTTGTTCTTAACCTTACGAATCCCGTAATTTCGGGGATTTTGAGTCAATCCGAAGAGAAACAAAGTCTTGTAGTTAATCAAATCTATTATTTAGCGATGCTCTCTTATAAGAAGCTTGATCCCGAAGAGCTCTCAAATTTTGTTGAAAATAGCGCGGAATTGCTTTATAATTACTGTAAATAAACAATGATGGATATTTGAACGCCCCTGAATGTATTCAGGGGCGTTATTTTTTATAAAAAAGCTTGTTCTATTTGGACGAGCTGTTACATATAGTATAACAAATGTTTTCTTTTTTACCGCAAAATATACAAGATGCCATCAAGCATCTAAATTCTCAGTACTTATATGAAATTCGTTTGCGTGCGAATAGTCCTGTCTGCGTCAATTATAACGGAGTCTACCATTTTTTAAGCTTTTATGGTTTAACAGATAAAGCAGATAAGGCATTAACGTGCGATACGGTGGAAATTGAGGATAGCGTATATCGCGCAGGGAAATATTCCGTTTATTCCGTTGAAGAACAAATCAAACAAGGCTTTATAACGGCGGAAAAGGGCGTAAGAATCGGTTTGGCAGGGGAATACGTGTACAACAATGGAAAACCGCTTACAATCCGCAATTTTACGTCACTATGCGTGCGAATACCGCATGAAATTATTGGAAGCGGCGAGGAAATTTATCGGCGTTGTATGTCAGACAAAGTACACAACCTATTAATCGCATCGTCACCAGGGCAGGGTAAAACGACGATTTTGCGGGATTTGGCTAGAATTTTGAGTGAAAAAACGAAAAAAAACGTCTTAATTTGCGATGAACGCGGGGAAATATGCCCTCACGGAGCGCCTGTGACGTGTGACGTAATCAAATATGCCGATAAAGCAACGGCGTTTGAGGCAGGGATACGCGCTATGCGCCCTGATATTATGATAACGGACGAGCTTTCGACGGAAGATTGCAAGGCGGTGCAACGTGCAAAAAATGCTGGAATTATTGTGCTTGCAAGCGCACACTTGACGAGAGTGGATAAAATTCCCGATCCGTATCTCGGTTTGTTTGATTTTTACGTTATATTAGACGAAGATGAAATAGGAAAAATAAAAGGGATATTTGACGTTTTTGGTAGAGCAATATGATGACGAAATTTCTATTTGGTGTTGCTTTGGTTGCGTTTGGAAGCTTTTGCGGATACTTTTTAGCAAAAAAATATCGCCAACGAAAGAGTTTTTTTGCGCAGTTACATCTATTTAACGAGCGTTTTATTAGTGAAGTATCATACTATCGACGTCCAATTCGTGAATTTGCAAATTCCTATGCATTTCAAGGGGAATTTCGTTCTTTGCTGATGTCTTTTTTGCAAAATATAGAGCAAAATTGGGGGGGATTGGAGATTGATTGGAAAGAGTATTCCTTTTTAAGAAAGGATGAACAATCAGCCGTGCAAGATTATTTTTTAATGCTTGGACGAGGGGATAGTTCTTCGCAAAAAGCATATTTTTCATCGGTGAGTAGCGCGGTTTCAAAATGGGATTCCGAGGCGAATATAGCCGCGAAAAAGTATGGGGATTTATACATTAAACTTGGATTTTTATGCGGGCTATTCGTTTTAATTTTAATCTTATAAAGAGGTAGTATGGATATAGGGATTCTTTTCAAAATGGCTGCGATTGGGATTATTATTACGGTAATTTGTCAGATATTAAAAAAGTCCGATCGCGACGATATCGCAACCTTAGTTGGGATTGTAGGGCTAGTAATCGTATTGACGCTCGTGGTTGGAAAGATTGGCGATTTATTTACCCAAATAAAGACGATTTTTGATTTGACGTAGGCGGTATTATGGCGGAAATAATAAAAATTATCGGGGTGGCTTTCGTTACGGCACTTACGGCGCTTTTATTGCGGAGTACAAAGCCTGAATTATCTTTTGCCGTAACGGTTACAGGGGTTATCGTCATTTTGCTATTTATCGTTGATTATATGAAAGCAACGCTTGGTTTTCTTACAGAAATTTCTGGAATGACAGGGCTAGATAACGGGTTAATTAAAATCCTTTTGAAGATTGTCGGAATTGGGTATTTAACGGAGTTTAGCGCTGGAATTTTGAATGATTTTGGTAGCAACGCTGTAGCGGATAAAGTGATTTTAGGCGGAAAATTGACTATGCTTTTTTTAGCGATTCCCGTGATAAAAACGTTGTTACAACTCATGAAGGGATTTTTAGGGCTCGTATGAGAAATATTCTTTTTCACTATAAAAAGAGGATTTGGATAATATACATATTTTTTATAATTTTATCCATATCGTTTATTTTTGCGGATTTTGAACGTAAGCCGATATCAGCTAAGGCGGAAATGGATAAAGCGACGGAAGCGGAGTTGGAAGAAAATATCCGCGAGCAGCTTGGTCAGTTGGAACTAGAAGAATTGGAAAAATACGTTGAATCCATTTCATCCTTTTCAAATAAAGGGGTAATGGAGCGCATTATCGATTACATAAAAGGAGAAAAATTCGATTACGATGGGTTTGGTAAACAAATTTTAGGCGTGTTCTTTTCAAAAGTAGAGGAAATTTTGCCTGCCTTTCTTTGTATCGCCGCTATTGCGGTGCTTTCAGGGCTGATTTCCTCTATCAAAAGCCAAGCGTTGTTTAATACTTCGACAGATTTAATATCTTTAATCACGTATACGGCAACGCTAATACCGCTCATCGCTGTTCTAATTGAATGCTTTTCGCAAACCAAGGGTAGTATTTTAGAAATGGAAAAACAAATTAAAATTGTCTTCCCGTTGCTTTTAACTCTTATGGCGGCGAGCGGAAGTACTGCAACGGCAGCAATTTGCCGTCCGGCGGTAGCATTTTTTGGTTCCACGATTGTGTCTATTATTGTGACAATTGTACTTCCAATCACCGTGACGATCATTGTCTTTTCCATGGCGAGTCATTTGACAAAAGAATTGAAAATCGGCAAGTTTACCGCCTTTTTTAAGAGTATCAATAAGTGGATTATTGGTATTAGCATTACCGTGTTTGGATTATTTTTTACGTTGCAGGGTTTGACGGCGGCGCATAGCGATGGTATTGTGCGCAGGGCGGTGAAATATGCGATAGGGAACGGCATTCCCATCGTGGGTGGTTTTTTGTCGGGTGGGTTTGATTTGGCGGTGGCAGGTAGCGTTTTAATTAAAAATGCGCTTGGCAGTATGAGCATTTTTTTAATGATTTCAGTAGCTTTTGAACCGCTTATATTATTGATAGCGGTGAACGTGCTTTTGCGCCTAACAGCGGCGATTTCGCAGCCGTTGGGAGATGGAAAAGTGGCGGACTTTCTCTCGGAAACGGCGGAGAATTTGAATTACTGTACGGCGTCGCTGCTTTTTACGGCTTTTTTGTATTTTTTAACGATTGTATTGATGATTACTGCTTCGGAGGCGCTCTTTTGAACGGGTATTTATTATCTATTATCGGCACGGTTTTGCTGTGCTCCATTATCACGGTTATCATTCCAAACGGAAAAACGGCGGGTACGGTAAAAGGGATAGCCAAGCTTGTTTGCGTACTGGCAATTATCGCGCCGATATTGCGTTTTTTTAAGACGGGTGAGCTGGATTGGACAACGTCGAAAATTGATGAAAACAATTTTTCAAAAAGTGTCATAGAAATCGATCAAGATTTCATACAGTATTACAGCGAAAGCCGAGTACGTGAAACGGAAAGACAAATGGAAACTCTTCTAAAAGAAGAGTTCAATATAGAAACAGCGGTTTCTTTGCGTTGGGAATTTGAAAGTGAAACGGTGGCAAGCCGATATGAATGGGAACGGATACGAATCAAGCAAATTTACGTAAAAATGCCTGAAAATTTATCGGCGAATGCTTGGAATGACGTGCAAGAATATTTGAAGAAAAACTATTGTAGCGAGGTGGTTCTTGAATAATTGGAGCAATCAACCGACGGAAAAGAAGAAAAATCGATTATCCATAGGCAAGGCAAAGGATTTGCTCATACTTGCAGGACTTGGTTTGGCGCTGATATTTGCTTCGTGGAAAATCTTTCAAGGGGATACGAAGACATCGGATAAAACGGTGATTTCTATGACGGCAACCGAGCAAAAGATCGCGCGGTTATTAGAGGAAATCGACGGGGTCGGCGATGCAAGCGTGATTGTGTGTGAAACGGAAGAGGAAGTCAAAAGCGTGGTTGTCGTATGTGAAGGTGCGGACAATTTACGTGTAATGCTAAACGTTCGCGAGGCGGTAAGCGCCGCGCTTGGGACGGAACAAAACGTGATAAAAATTTATTTGAAAAAAGAATAAGGAGAAAAAACTATGTCAAACAAAAAGAAAATCATCTTAATGTCCTCGCTTGTATTATTGCTTGCTATCACGGCAATCTTTAATTTCATTTTTGCGAACAAGACGACGGCGACGAGTGCGGACGGTGGCGTGACGACGGCAAACTACTTCACGACCTATCGTGCGGAACGTACGGCAACGCGGAATCAAGAGCTTGTGCAGCTTGACAGCGTGATTGCGCTTTACGAAGAGGGGGAAGAAAAATATGAAGAAGCGACGGGCATGAAGATGGAAATCGTTGCGGCGATGGAACAAGAACTCGTATTGGAAAATATGGTGAAATCGCTTGGTTTTTCTGACGCGGTTGTGTCTGTTTCGACGGAATCGGATAACGTAAACGTGTTTATCAATTCTGCGGAATTGAATTACGATACGGCACTTTCGATTTACAATATGCTCAAAAATGAGACGGGTGTTGTTGCAGGAAACGTTATTATCATGCCTGTCTATTCAGAAAGCTGAAAAAAAACGAGAAAATATTCGTAAAATAGTAGAAATATTCAAAAAGATATGTTATAATGTAGGTGATAACATAATAAGGAGTGCTTTTTGAATGACGAATTTTAAAACAACTTCTCATGATAAGCAAAACGGAAAAACCGTATATAGCGCGGACATCGTACAAAATATCGTAGCGCTTGCCGTTGCGGAAGTGGAAGGCGCGTTGCCTACGCAAGGCAAAAAGAAGGGGATTACCCTTCGTCTTGAAAGGGAGAGTATTTATGCGGACGTTTCCGTTGCCGTAAAATACGGTCAAAACGTTCCCGAGCTTGCGTATAGGATTCAACAGTCCGTCAAGCAAAGCGTGGAAAACATGACCCGTTATAAGGTTGCGGAAGTAAATGTTCATATTGAGGACGTTGTATTTTGTCTAGTTGAACCCGTAGTAGCGGTGGAAAAGGAAGATGCTCCTGAAGAGAGCGAAGAAAAATAAAAAGCAAAACGAAGCCCTTCTATCGAGAAGGGTTTTCGCGCGTTATATACACGGAGAGATTTATGAGAACAGCAGCAAGAGAAGCGGCACTTAACGTCGTTTTTGCACAACAATTTAATACTGATTGCATGGAAACCTTGGTAAAAAAGGTGTTCAAGCAATTTGAACTCAAAAACCAAGAGGATGTTCGTTTTGCGACGGCTTTGATTAACGCGGTGGACAAGAACCGTGCGGAGCTTATTGCGGGCATTGAAAAAGCGTGTCATCATTATCTTGAAAACCGTATCAATCCAATGGATAAGAGCATTTTATTGATTGCTATGGCGGAAATTTTCTATTTTGATGAAATACCGCCCGTGGTTTCCGTTTCGGAAGCAACGGGACTTGCGAGAAAGTATTCCACGGAAACGAGTGCAGATTTTGTGAACGGCGTACTTGCTGGCGTTATCAATAAATAACGGGGAAAACTATGAAAATTATCGACGGAAAAGCGATTGCGAGCGAGCTTCGTTTGGAGTTAAAGGAAAAAATTGAAAAAATGGAGAGAAAACCGGGGTTGGCCGTTGTCATTGTAGGCGAAGACCCCGCTTCTCGTATTTACGTGCGTAATAAAATCAAAGCTTGCGCGGAGCTTGGCGTTCGTTCCTATTCCTACGAGCTCCCTACTAACGCAACGCAGGGGGCCGTGGAAGGATTATTGGACGAGCTTGCATGTGATTCGAACGTAGACGGTATTTTGTTGCAGTTGCCTTTGCCTAAACATTTGGATTCGGAAGCGGCGGTTTCGCATATTCCTTTTGAAAAGGACGTAGACGGTTTTTCGGCAAAAAATCTTGGGCTTTTAATGCAGCATAAAGAAAAAATTGTGGCTTGTACGCCGCTTGGCGTCATGAAACTTTTGGAACGCGAAGGCATTGAGTTGCAAGGTAAAAACGCTGTTGTTTTGGGTAGAAGCGAAACGGTTGGTAAGCCCATGGCAATGCTGTTATTGAACGCGAACGCCACGGTGACCGTTTGTCATAGTAAAACACAAAACTTGAAAGAAATTTGCCGTAATGCGGATATACTTGTTTCCGCAATCGGGAAAGCCAAGTTTGTCACGGAGGATATGGTAAAGCAAGGTGCGGTAGTCATCGACGTTGGTATCAATCGCGACGAGGTGGGCAAGCTTTGCGGCGACGTGGATTTTGAAAACGTAAAAGACAAGACTTCGTTTATTACCCCCGTACCCGGTGGTGTTGGGCCTATGACAATTACGATGTTGATGTATAATACGTATATCACGGCTTGTAAGGAGTGAGTAAGTTGAACGAATTTCAGATTCGATACAATGAATATTTAGCGGAATTTGAAAAATATTTGCAAGAATATGCGGCGAAAATGGTTACAAGCCCTACGATTTTAGGGGATAGTATGCGTTACAGTCTTTTGTGTGGCGGTAAACGCGTGCGCCCTGTGTTAGCGCTTGCGTGTGCGGACGCGCTCGGCTTGGATAAACAAGAAATTTTGCCCTTTGCCTTGGCGTTGGAGATGATTCATACCTATTCGCTGATCCACGACGATCTTCCGGCGATGGACAACGACGATTTCCGACGTGGAAAACCCTCGAATCATAAACAGTTTGGGGAGGCAAATGCGATTTTGGCGGGGGACGCGTTACTCAACGAAGCGTACTCGATTTGTTTCCGCGAATGCGCAAAAGGGGAAAAATATGCCGTTGTTTCGGCGTTCTTAAACGAATGTGCAGGGATTTACGGTATGATTGCAGGGCAGTCTGCGGATATGCAATTTTCCGAAGAAAATCGGGAATTGACGGAAGAAGATCTTTTCTACGTTTATGAGCACAAAACGGGTAAACTTTTGCTTGCACCTGTGGCGATGGCTAGTATTTTAAGCGGCAATAAATCCTATCTTGCATTGGAACAGTTTGGCAAGCTTTTGGGCAAACTTTTCCAAATGACGGACGATATTTTGGACGTGACTGGGGATTTCAAAGCGCTTGGCAAATCAATAGGAAAGGACGAAACGGAAAACAAGTGGACGTGTGTACGCTTGTACGGCTTGGAAGGCGCGAAAATCCGCGCGGCGGAGTGCGCGATGGACGCGCTTGCGATTTTAGAGGGCGTAGAAGGCGACGTTTCTTTCTTGCGCGACCTTGTAGATTACGTCTTGAAAAGAAGTAACTGATTATTGGGGAAAACCATGAGAGCGGATAAGTATTTCGCCGAAAAATTCGGTTCGAGAACAAAATCGGCGGAAGCAATCGAAAAAGGGCTTGTTTTGGTCAACGGGAAACCGATTAAATCAAAGTCCGAAATTAAGGAAACGGATGTTATCACCTTCCTTGAAGCGGAAGCGTCCTTCGTTTCAAACGGCGGTTACAAATTGGAGCGCGCCTTTAAGAGTTTTGGTTGCGATTGCAAGGGAATGATTGTTGCGGATATCGGTGCGAGCACGGGCGGTTTTACCGATTGCGCTTTGCAATACGGTGCGAAAAAGGTGTATGCAATCGACGTGGGCGAGAGCCTTTTAGACGAGCGTTTGAACGGCGATGAAAGAATTGTTTGTATGGACAATACGAATGCGAGATACCTTACTAAAAAGGATTTCCCTGAGTCCCTTGACTGTGTAGTCACTGATGTAAGTTTTATCTCGTTGCGGCTGATTTTACCTGTAATTTCCGAGATTTTGCAGGAAAACGGCGTGGCGTTTGTGTTGATAAAACCGCAGTTTGAGTGTGAGAAAAAGCATATCGGCAAGAGCGGGATTGTTGCGCCCGTCGCGCACGTAGAAATCGTGAAAAAAGTGCTCGGCTATGCGAAAGAAAGTCAATTATATTCACTTGGGATTGTCAATGCGCCTGTGCGGAAGGGGAAAAATATCGAATACGTTTTGTATTGCGCGAAAAGAGCGTATAATGCAAAAAAGGACGAGGAAATACTCAATACGGTTCGCGAAATTGTAAAGAAAAATTCCTTGGGGGAACTGGAATAAAAACGTTAGGAGAAAACGATGAAAGTCGGGGTTTTAGGCAACGTTAATAAGGTTAAAAACGTAGAAACGGTCGAATCTATTGCGAATTATTTGCGTGAAAGCGGTCATGAAACCGTGCGTTTTAACGCGCATACGGAAATCGACGGCGTGGACGTTGTCGTTGTGCTTGGTGGCGACGGCGCAATTTTACACGCAGCGTTGGTTGCGGCAAAGAAAAACATTAAAATTGTCGGCATCAATTACGGTACGCTTGGATTTTTAACGGAGTACGAAAAAGCGGAGTGGGAAAGCGTAAAAGACTTGCTTTCCTCGTTAGATAAAGGGGTTTGTCCGATTGTAAAACGGAGTTTGCTCGAGCTTACGATTGGCGATAAAACCTATCATGCGCTTAACGAGATTGCCATTCAAAGGGATTATGGGCTTATTTCCACGAACTCAACGCAAATATTGAAGGTGGAAGTGGAAACGAAAGAAGGAAAGGACGCAATCGCGGGTGACGGTTTGTTATTTTGCACGCCGACCGGCTCGACGGCGTATTCTCTTTCGGCAGGTGGCGCGATATTGACGCCCGAAGTACCCGTGTTTATGATGACGCCTATTTGCGCATTTTCTATGCGTTCAAGACCGATTGTTTTTTCGGATGAAGATGAGTTTAGCGTGCGGATTTTGAAGGGGAAAGCGATTATTCAAGCGGACGGAAGAACGGTTGCCGCATTGCCCGAGGGCACGGGATTGCGTATTAAAAAAGCGCCGTTTACGGCGGATTTCCCTGCAAAGGAAAATTCTGACTTTTTTGCGAGAATTAGAAATAAATTAAACGGTTAATCAAAGGATAAGGGAGAAAATTGTATGTTGAGATCGGCGCGCCATGCGAAAATTTTGGAAATTATTTCGCGCAAGGAAATTGAAACGCAGGAAGAGCTTTGTGCGGAATTAAACGCATTGAATTACGTGGTCACGCAAGCCACGATTTCGCGTGATATTCGCGATTTACACCTTTTTAAGGTGGCTGGTATTGAAAAGAAATACCGTTATGCGTATATCAACGATAGTGAAAGTGAAATTTCGCCGAAAATGAAGAGCTTGTTCCGTGATTGCGTCATTTCCGTAAAAGCGGCGCAAAACTTGGTCGTTGTAAAAACGTTGAGCGGCAACGGTGCGAATGCTGGTGCGGTGGTTGATAAACTCAACCATGACGAAATCGTTGGTTCCGTGGCTGGTGACGATACCTTGTTGGTGGTTTGCACGGACAATGCGGGCGCGGAAACGGTTGTCAATAAAATCATGGATTTCATGAAATAAATGGGTGAAATAGCTGTATGTTAAGCAGACTTTGCATTAAAAACGTGGCGCTTATTGAAAGCGCGGATATAACTTTTTCCGAAGGCTTAAACGTACTTTCGGGGGAAACGGGGGCGGGAAAATCGGTTATACTCGATTCCGTCAATTTTGTTTTGGGTGCAAAAGCCGATCGTACGATGATTCGTTATGGGGAAACGGAATGCTTGGTGAAAGCTGAGTTTGAAGTATCCGAAGATTCGCAAGCCGTTCAAGCAATGCGCGAGATGGATATTGAAACGGACGGTGAAATCGTTATTTCTCGAAAATTTACCGATGCGGGCAAAAATACCATTAAAATTAACGGTAATGCAGTTACGGCGGCGATGCTGCGAAAGGTGACGGATTCTTTGGTGGACGTTCACGGTCAAAGCGAGCATTTCTTCTTGCTCAAAGAAAGCAATCAATTAAAGACGTTGGATAGCGTTGTTGGGAAGGATTTAAGTCAGCCCAAGGCGCGTTTAACGGAATTATTACAGGAAAAACGTTCGATTGAAGAGCAAATAGAGCTTTTGGGTGGCGACGAACAAGAGCGCGGTAGAAGGCTGGATATTTTGCGTTTTCAAATCGACGAAATTGAAGGGGTTTCCTTGCAGGATGGTGAAGAGGAGGAATTGCAGACAAAGCGCAATAAAATCCTCAATTTAGAAAAAATCATTTCCGCGTTACAAACCGCCTTGTCTGCATTGGACGAAGAAAATGGGGTTTCCGACGGGTTGAGATACGCGACGCGCGCGATGAACGGCATTGCGAAAATAGACGATTCATACGTAGCGGTATGCGATAAGCTTGAAAATATTGCGGCGGACGTAGACGACGTGGTTGGGCTTGTCAACGATATGGCTGAAGAGCTATATTTCGATGAAAATGAAGCGGCGGAAATAGAGTCGCGCTTGGATGCAATTCGCGCGTTAAAGCGCAAATACGGTGCGTCAAAAAAGGAAATAGACGAATATTTAACGAAAATCACGGAAGAATATGAACTTCTGTCCGATTGTGAAGGGCAATACGCGATTTTAACGGATAGATTGATGAAAGTGCGTAAAGAAATTTATTCCGTATGTGGTCAAATTTCTTCGCTACGTAAAAAACACGGCAAAGCCTTTTGCGAGCGAGTGACAAACGAACTAAAAACCTTGAATATTGCAAGCGCGCAGTTTGATATTCAGTTTGAAGAGTTTACGGAAACGGACGTGGAAAGAGCGAATACGAACGGTATGGACTCAATTTGTTTCCTTTTTTCCGCGAATGCAGGCGAACCAATGAAACCGCTTGGAAAAATCATCAGTGGCGGTGAAATGAGCCGTTTTATGCTTGCGATCAAGACGCAGCTTTCAAGCATTAACGAGATTTCTACCTATATTTTCGATGAAATTGACGCAGGTATCAGCGGAAAAACGGCGAAAGTCGTTGGGGAAAAGCTTGCAAAAATCGCGAAAAATACGCAAATTATCGCAGTGTCGCACTTGGCACAAATTGCGGTAATGAGCGACGTGGAATATTTGATTGAAAAACGTGAAGAGGCTGGCAAGACCTTGACAAACGTATGCGAGCTTGATTCCGAGCAAAAAACGCGTGAAATCGTCCGCTTGCTTGGCGGTGGTGAACAAGACGAATTTGCGTTAAAACACGCGGAAGAATTGCTTAAACAAGCCCAAAGCTATAAAGAATCGCTCGTTTAAGTAAAAATTTTATAAATTTTGAATAGAAAATACTCAATTTACGCAAAGTAGATAGGAACGGAGGAAACACTATGCGTAAGTTGGGTATTTTTATTTTTGCTCTTTCGACGCTGTTTGTGGGAGTGATTGGCGGTCGGTCTACGATCCACGCAAGCGCGGATGCAAATAAACAAGAAAAAATCGTATACGTAGGCGGTATGTCGGCGGGTTTTACGTTAAAAACGGAAGGTGCGCAAGTAATCGGCACTTGTGAAGTGACAACGGACGACGGTACGTGCAGACCTGCTAGAGACGCAGGCGTGCGCGCAAACGATACGATTATGAAAGTAAACAATATTAAAATCGAATCTATTACACAATTAAATGAAATTATCAATAAAAGCAAGGGAAATCCGCTACATTTTGAGATTTTGCGAAAAAACAACCTAATAAATCTTGAAATCACACCGCAAAAGGAAGCGCAAACCGATCGGTATAAAATCGGTGTGCTAATTCGTGACTTTGTTTCAGGGATTGGTACGGTCACGTATATAGATAGAGAAAACGGTCGTTTTGGCGCGTTAGGGCACGCCGTTATGGCGGAAAATCGCAAGGAAATGCAAATTTCGGACGGAAACGTATACGCTTGTAGTATAATTGGCGTAAATAAAGGGGTTCGAGGACGAGCGGGTGAGCTTCGAGGCGCGTTTTTGAACGATAAACCGCTTGGAAAGGCGGAAAAACTGTGTGATTGCGGTATTTTTGGGGAAATATCCGTCGATTTCAAAACGGACGAGCTGATGAGCGTTGTTGCAAGCTCGAACGGCGCAAGCCCTGGAAATGCCTGCATTTACACCACAATCGACGGCGTTTCCCCTAAAAAGTACGATATAGAAATCGTTAAAGTCGATAAATCGAACAAGGAAAACAAAAATTACGTGATAAAAATCAAAGATGAGGCGCTCATTGATGAAACGGGCGGTATCGTACAAGGTATGAGCGGCAGTCCAATTCTACAAAACGGCAAAATGATAGGGGCAGTAACGCATGTTTTCTTAAATGATCCTACGCGTGGCTATGGAATTGACGTGGAAACGATGCTTCGAGAATAAATAAATTAGAATGTCACACATAATAATTATGCGTGACATAGTAGTTTTGGCTTGTCAGATAAAGAGGTGAAAAATGAAAAAAATTGCAAGTATAGTTTTGGGTGTTGCATCGTTTGGTTTTGTAGCGACAGGTGCGCAATTTTATGCCAAAAACAGCTTAAAAATAGCGCAAGCAGTAGCGGAAGCGGTGACGATGGATGAAAAACCGGCAAAGGACGTATTGGATATTTCTGCGAAATCCGCATATTTGATGGATAATTATTCAAAAACGGCGATTTACGCGCACAAGGAAGAAGAGAGGTTGCCGATTGCGAGTATGTGCAAGATTATGACGCTTTTGCTGTCCTTTGACGCGATTCGCGCTGGAAATTTGTCTTTTGAGGAAGAGATTTCCGTTAGTGAAAGAGCGGCTTCTATGGGCGGTTCGCAGGTTTTTTTAGAGGCAAACGCCAAATATTCGGTAAAGAATCTTATTAAAAGCGTGGTAATTTGTTCTGCTAACGATAGCTGTGTGGCGCTTGCGGAGAGAATTGCGGGAAGCGAACAGGTATTTGTCGATCGAATGAATGCAAAAGCCAAGGAAATCGGTGCGAATAATACCCTTTTTGCGAATTGCACGGGTTTGCCGAAAGAACCGCAGTATTCTTGCGCCAAAGACGTAGCTTTGATGTTGAGCAAACTCTTGGAAAACGAGGAATATTATGAGTTTGGGAAGGTTTGGATGGATAAATTTGAGCATCCCGAAGGTCGATATACGGAAATCACAAATACGAATAAGCTGATTCGTTTTTATGACGGTTGTGACGGCGGTAAAACGGGCTTTACAAACGAAGCGGGTTTTTGCCTTGCCGCTACTGCAAAACGTGATAATACTCGTATCATTTCCGTTGTAATTGGGGAAAAAGACAGCAAACAACGCTTTAATGACGTAAGAACGATGTTCGATTATGCGTTTGCAAATTATACAACGAAAAAGATTGTGCAAGCAGACGTGCCTTTGGAAGAACGTGCAACGGTTGACGGTGGAAAATCAAAGAGTATTGCGGTTGCACCGCAACGCGATGCGTATTTTTTCTTGCGTCGTGGCGAGCAAGGGGATATTACTTCGGAAATATCCTTAAAGACGGTAAAAGCGCCTTGTAAAAAAGGTGACGTTGTAGGGGTGCTGCGGATATATCAAGCAGGCGTAGAAATGGACAGCGTACCGCTTGTCGCTTATGAAAACGTCAAGGAAGCGAACTTTTTCGATTGCTTGCAAGAAGTCGCGGAAGAATGGAACAAGCGTTAAAAAATTGAAAAGATAGAAAAAATAGTCCGTTTTTGCGAAAAAAAATAGCAAAGGCGGATTTTTCTATGAAAAATTAGCTTTCAGCCGTTGCATTTTTAACAAATATTTGTTAAAATATTTGTAATGCGAATTTCCAAAAGAGGAAAGTCTTATGAATGAAAGAGATACTTTGAAAGTAAACGAGAAGGGACATTTAGAGCTTGGCGGCGCGGACTGCGTGGAGCTTGCCAAAAAGTTTGGTACACCGCTGTACCTTTTCGATGAAACATATATTCGTAAAATGATGGGTGTATATCGCGACACCCTGAAAAAGCATTATGGAGATAACGGACTCGTTTTATATGCGTCCAAGGCGTTTTCTTGCCAAGCCATTTACCGCATTGCGGATGAAGAAAATATCGGCATTGACGTCGTTTCGGGCGGGGAATTGTATACCGCACTTCAAGCAGGTTTTCCCGCGGAAAGAATCTATATGCACGGCAACAATAAGCTCGATTACGAAATCGGGGAAGCATTAGACGCGGGGATAGGCTGTATCGTTGCGGACGCTTATTCTGAAATTGACAAAATCGACGCCGAAGCGAAAAAGCGCGGGATGGTGCAAAGAATTTTGCTTCGTATCAATCCAGGGGTGGAAGCGCACACGCATGCGTTTGTGCAAACGGCAACGACGGATAGCAAGTTCGGGTTTTCGATTGCCGACGGTACGGCGGAAAAGGCGACTGCATATGCAATGACGAAGAAAAACGTTAAGCTGGACGGTTATCATTGTCATATTGGTTCGCAAATCTTTGAAAAACAGTCGTTTGTACTTGGCGTGGAAAAGGTGATGGATTTCGCCGTTTCTATGAAAGATAAGTTGAATTTCACCCTTGAAACGTTAAACATGGGCGGTGGCTTTGGTATTTGGTACACGGACGAAGACCGCAAAATTTTGGCGGAAGGGTATGCGGAATATTTAGAAGCCTTAATTCAAACTGTTAAGGAAAAAGTTGCACAGCACGGCTTAAAAGCTCCGTATTTGCTTTTAGAACCCGGTCGTTCGATTGTGGGCGAAGCAGGGGTAACCTTGTACACGGTCGGCGCGATTAAAGATATCCCTGGTGTGAAGAAATACGTGGCGGTAGACGGCGGTATGTTCGATAATCCGCGTTATGCACTTTATCAATCCAAGTACACGCCCATTCTTGCAAACCGCGCGAACGAGCCTTGCACGGAAATTGTTTCCATCGCAGGTAAGTGCTGTGAAAGCGGGGACTTGATTGCGGTAAACGTATCTTTACCCAAAGCGGAAACGGGGGACATCTTGGCGGTTTTATCGACGGGGGCGTATAATTATTCTATGGCGATGAATTACAACCGTAATATGATTCCGCCTTGCGTACTTGTACGCGATGGTGAAGCGGAATATATCGTAAAGCCGCAATCGTATGCGGATATTGTTCGCAACGACGTGATTCCTTCGCGACTTTTGAAAAAGACCAAATAAAACGACACACTTGCATTTCTAATGCAAAAGTGCTATAATCGAGTAGTTATGAGTGAAATTATTGAACTTTTAGCCCAATTTTTTGCGGTGATGATTATCATTACCCTTCACGAGTACGCACATGCGCGCGTTGCGTGTTGGTGCGGTGATCCAACGGCGAAATATGCAGGACGAATGACCTTAAATCCAATCAAGCATTTCGATCCGATCGGCGCGCTTATGTTTGCGGTCGCAGGATTTGGTTGGGCAAAGCCCGTACCGGTCAATCCAAATAATTTTCGCAAATATAAAAGCGGCTCGTTTTGGACTTCGGCGGCTGGGATTATCATGAACTATCTGACGGCGTTTCTTTTCTTTGGAATTGCGGCGCTTGGATATATGTACGTGATCCCGGAATTTTACGGCACGTATATGGAAATTTTCTTGATGGCTTTCCTTGGGAGTATGGTAATATACTCGTTGAGCTTTTGCGTATTCAACCTTTTGCCCGTGTACCCGTTGGACGGTTTCCGCATGGTGGATGTGCTCACGAAAAAACGCGGCAAAACGTACTGGTTTTTAAGACAAAATGGCTATTACGTGTTGCTCGGCTTGATTTTACTGCACTTTTTGGCAGGATACGTACCAGTGCTTGGATATATCGACGTACTCGGTTACGTTTTGAACTTTGTTCGGAATATTTTCGGTTATCCAATCGAAGCGTTTTGGAAATGGATTTTTAAGTTATGCGGCAAAGTGTTGCCCATTACGATGTAAGGAGTAAGGATGGAAAAGGAAAAATTAACAATTGACTCCGTCAAAAACTTCGAAACGGAAGTGGAATACGACACCGTTTTGGAAAATTTTGAAGGTCCGCTCGATTTGTTGTTGCATTTGATAGAGCAGGAGCGCATTGAAATCAAGGATATCTTCGTATCGCAAGTTACGGAGCAGTTCTTGGCGTACATGAAAGCGTTGCCGAGTCTTGATTTGGAAAAGGCGAGCGAATACCTTGATATCGCGGCGACGATTATCAATATCAAGGCAAGACGTCTTATGCCTTCCTTTGACGAGGATATCGTAGACGATTGGGATCCCGAAAGCGAGCTTATCGGCGCGTTGGAAGAGTACCGTGAGTTGAAGATCATGATAAAGGAAAAGGAAGAAAAGCTGAAAGAACGCGAAACGGTCGGTTATTTCTTCAAAAAGCCTGATGCGGACTTGAAAGGGGTAAAAGTACAGTATAAGGACTTCACCTTGGATGGGCTGATCGAAGCTTTTCAAAAGATGATGATTCGTGTGGAAAACCAGCGAAAAGCTGCACCGCCTGCACGTGAGATTCCGAAAGATATTTATACGGTACGCGATAAAGTAAAGCATATTCGTGCGAAAGTGGAAACGGCGGAAAAGATTCAGTTCGAGCAGCTTTTTGACGAAGATTCGTCCACGCCTGAAATCGTGACGACCTTCCAAGCCCTTTTGGAACTTTTGAAACATCAATTTATTTTAGTTGAGCAGGAAGAACTCTTTTCTTCCATCATCATAAAGAAAAATCCGAACAGAAGAGAGGACGAAGAAATTGGAGAAATTGACGAATATAATTGAGGCGATTTTATTTGCGGCGGGGGATGCTGTTCCTATCGATTTATTGCGCGAAAAATTGGATATTACTAAGCGCGAAGTAGATGAATCGATTCGTAAGTTAGAAAAGAAATATACGGGCGATTGCGGTATTCGTTTGTTGCACTTTAATCATAAATTGCAGCTTGCGACGAACCCTGAATACAAAGAACTTGTAGCGGCGGCAATCATGCCCATTCGCGAAAAGGAATTCACGAAAACCATTTTGGAATGCGCGGCGATTATTGCGTATAAACAACCGATTACGAGAAGAGAGCTTGAAAATATCCGCGGTACTAGCAGCGATTACGCGATTACGACCCTTTTGAGTTTGGAAATGATTGAGCCGTGCGGTAGAAAGGATACCCCTGGTAATCCTATTCAATTCGCGACCACGGATAACTTTTTGAAACGCTTTAAGCTGAAATCGCTTACGGAACTTCCGGATTACGACGAGCTTATGAAGAAGATTGCGGAAATCACGTCCATTGAAGAGGCGACGAGCAATTATCTCTACGAAAAAGACGTTTACGATCCCGACGCAGATCCCGAATTGCAAGAAACACCCGAAAACGAGGAACTTCAAAAAGCAGAAGAGGAAGGTTTTGCAATTCCCGACTATTTGAAGGATGCGGAAGACGTTTTCAAAATCGAATAACGCAAGAAAAATACATATTTTTACGCAACTTGCCCATATTGAGTGTATGGGCAAGTTGTTTTTTTTCGTCCTGATTATAGTGATTGTATGCGCGATTTTGTTTTTTCCGATTTATATCGAAACAAATGCGCATTACGATATGAATCGACGGAAATTTACACTTGGTATATACCTATATAAGATTTTACGGATTTTTGGCGGTTATTTAGCGACTTACAACGGTGGATTGGCATTTCACGTCAGCGAGAAAAAGGCGATCATTATTCCATATACGCAGGTTAATAAGGAGCGAAAACGTTTTTCCATTTTTCGTGCGTTTCGATTAAAGTCTTTGTATTTAACGGTTGAAACTGGGGCGGAATACCTTGTGACAATGGCAACGATGCAAAAAATTTTGGAAACGTATTTCACTTTGAAAAGCGGTCATTCATGTCTATATCAAGGCGTTTTATGGCTTAATAATGGGGATATACTGCGAATATCCTTACAATTTACAGCATATTTCAATCTTTTTATTATACTGCGGTTTGCGTACAAGGTTTTGAAGGAGAAAATCAAACGGTCATGTCGGAAAAAAATGAAAAACTCAACAACTTAATCGAACTTTCTACGGAAAAGATGGGTTTAATGGCGGATGCGGATATTGTCGTGGGAAAACCGATTACGACGGCAAGCGGTTTCCAAGTGATTCCCTTTTCAAAGGTGACGTTAGGCAACGTGACGGGGGGCGGCGAATACGGAAAAACAAAACAAATAAAGCAAATGGGCGAAATACCGTTTGCGGGCGGTAGCAGTGCGGCAATCAGCATGAAACCGATGGGGTTTATTATTGACGATGGTACTTCGTGTCGCATACTACGTATTGCAAACGCGCCGATAGATAATTTAATTGAGCGGCTTAGCGAAATTTTGCAGGACGCTTTCCCCAAAAAAGATGAATAAACGTATTTTAATATGGATTTTTCTTTTTACGGCATTGTTTTTTCCATTAAAAGTGCGAATTAAGGCAAAAGCGGAAAAAGCGGTTGTATCGGCTGCGGAATGCGTGATGGAAAGAAAAAGTCGGCGTATTTTATATGAATGGCACGGCGATATGCGATTACCGATGGCAAGCACGACCAAAATAGCAACGGCAATCACTGCGTTAGAGGGATGTCCCAACGTCAAGGAAAGTTTTGAAATTCCATACGAAGCGGTAGGAGTTGAAGGCTCGTCTATATATTTGAAGGTTGGGGAAACGTATTCGACAGAAGACCTGTTGTACGGGCTTATGTTGCGCTCGGGAAATGATGCAGCGGAAGCTTTAGCTTACCGATTTGGCGGAAATATTGACGGTTTTGCACTTAAAATGAATCAAACGGCACAAAAGGCAGGCGCGTTGCATACGAATTTTCGCAATCCGCACGGTTTACCGTGCGACGGACATTATACTACGGCACGAGATTTATCCTTGATTACGGCGTATGCATTGGAAAATCCAATCTTTCGTGAGATTGTTGGGACAAAATATTACGAACCGAGGCATTGGAAAAATAAAAATAAAATGCTTTTTCAGTATGACGGCGCAATCGGCGTAAAGACGGGTTATACCAAGGAAGCAGGGCGTTGTTTGGTTTCCGCCGCAACAAAGAATGGCATGGAGCTTGTTTGTACGGTGTTAAATAGTCCGCAAATGTATGAAAGGTCTACGGAATTATTAGACGATGAGTTTAAGGCCTTTTCCTATGAAAAAATTGTAGACAAGAAAGAAATATTTACGGTTGATGGACAAGCATGCTGTCTTCGAGAAAACGTTTATTATCCGTTGATGCAAGGGGAAATAGATGCCATAGAAATTTTGATTACGCCTATAAAGCATTCAAAAAAGGCAGAAATTATCGGTCAAATTGAAATAAGCCTTGCGAAACGGTTGATTTTTTCGGGGAATTTATATAAACTATAAAGGAAAACGTACAAAAGAAGGGCATTTATGAGAATCAATAAGTTTTTGGCAGATAAAGGCGTAGCAAGTAGACGTCACGCTGATTCGATAATCGAAGCTGGTCGAGTGACAATTAACGGCGTTGTCGCAACGCTTGGGGTAAGCGTGGAAGAAGGCGACGTTGTGGCGGTTGACGGACAAGTTTTATCGGCTGCGGAAAAAAAAGAAGAATATTATATTATGAACAAGCCCAAAGGGGTTGTTTGTACCGTTTCGGACGATCGCGGAAGAAAGACGGTTATGGATCTTTTGCCCGAAGGGGTTGGTAGAGTATTTCCCGTTGGTAGACTTGACTATGCGACGGAAGGCTTACTGATTTTGACCAATGACGGCGATTTGGCATTCCGCTTGACTCACCCTACGACGGAAATTCCGAAAACGTATATGGCGAGAATTGAAGGTACGTTGACGGAAAAGGACTTAAATCCCATTCGTTCGGGGGTAGAGCTGGACGGCATTTTGACGAAAAAATGCAAAGCGCATATCGTTGAAACGAACAAAGCCTACACGAAGGTGCATATCACCATTACCGAAGGACGAAACCGTCAAGTGCGCCGTATGTTTGAATCGATTGGCAAGAACGTGGAGTTTTTGAAGCGCGTGAGCATCGGTCAATTAAAGCTTACGGGCCTGGATAGAGGTCAAATGCGACCGCTGACCGAGCAAGAAATTGCCTACTTAAAAGGACTTTAATAATAAAAAACGCTCAAAAGTTTTTCACTTTTGAGCGTTTTTCATATTCTACACATAAATTTTTCAAAAACCCTTGAAAAAAACGAAGGTACATATTATAATATAGATAGTAAGCAGAAACGAAGCTTTATTTCCTGAATACGAGATATTACGATCCAGAAACGGGCAGATTTATGACGATTGACGGAATTGAATATCTCAACCCTGAAACAATCAATGGTTTGAATCTTATGCAAGGGACGGATATAGAATTCTTCTATGATCATACGGGCGTAGCGGGATTTTATTGCAACGGATTAAGATTTCTTTAAAATAATTAATTTAAATTTCGGGAATGGCTTTTATAAGGATTGGATTATGGTGATTCTTCAATCAATTTTTTCAAATGCCTTTGCAAAGGGGGTAAATAGATTGTAATGTTAAAAAAGAAAATTTGGGGACATTATGAAACTCTCAGATGTATTATTGGTTTTTATATCGGTGCATTGGTTTGCGGATTGCCTCTTGCGTTAGCTTTTAGTTATCTTGTGCATGGCTCCAAGATTGAAAAGGGGTTGCAAAGCAATTTGAAAGCAACCATGTTAAGCGGATTGATGTGGTTTGGAATTGTAATGCTGGTAATTACGCTTTATTATACTTTACGTTTTCTTTATTATTGTGACACAATAACTTTTACCGAAAAGGGCATACGGCATTCTTCAGCGGGATTTTCAAAAAAGGTGCGTATGATTGTATATGAGGAAATTACGCGAGTTGTTATTAGTGATGGATTATGGTGGCGCAAGGGAAAATATTGTAGGGGAAGAAAAATCTTTTTTTATAATAAAGACAATCTAATTTTTGCCCCCGAGATGTATCCTGAATTGTGTTTATCGATTATGTTGATTTTGCCTGAAAAAGTATGGCTTGTAAATGATAAGTGTAATCTTAGCAGGGTTGGCAATTATTTCAAAATTGATTTTATGGGGCTCTCTCGAAACCAACAACTTGCAATATTAAAACATTATTGGAAAGGAAAAAAATATAAAACGGGAGATGAAATAATAAAAAAAGCAATTTAGTAGATTCATTAAGCAGTTTTTTAAATAAATAGGAGGAGGCGAATGAGAACGTCAAAATTTTTTCGATTTACTATCTCTGGAGATGAATTGAACGTTGCTGAATTAAAAGAGTTAATTTCGCTAGAGGCTAATGTATATCACAAAGATATACCTGTGGAAAAAAACATGGGTAATAAAAAAAATTGATTGCTCAAAATACAAACAGGTGGGTATATTCTAATGAGGTGTTTGATTTTTCGAAGCCAGAGACGTTCTTAACCAAAAATCTTCTAACACTAAAAAAATATTTGCCGATCCTTAGAACGATTATTCCCAATTATGAATGTCGAATAGATTTAATTTTGTATTCTGGTAATAAAACTGATATGTGTTTGAATATAAAGCAAATGGAAATTTTAAATGATTTAAAAGTTAATCTTTATATTTCATTTTGCTAATGGTAATATCGTTAAGAGAAGAGAGTTTGCGTTCACATTAAAAAAGAGTTCTACGTTTGTAGAACTCTTTCAATTTCTTAAATTAATATGAGATTATGATCTATAATTTCGCATCAAGCCAACGACTTTCCCAAGAATGGAAACTTGTCCGTCTTCATAAATCATATCGGATAAGGATTCGTTTTCAGGGTGCAAAATCACTTGTCCGTTGCGGCGATAAAAGCGTTTCACGGTCGCGGAATCTTCTACCAAAGCTACGACAATTTCACCGTTTTCCGCGGTTTCTTGGCGGCGCACGATGATTTTATCGCCGTTCATAATGCCAGCGTCAATCATGGACGTACCGTCAACGCGAAGCATAAATAAGTCTTCGCCCTTAAATTCACCCATAGGGAAAGTATAGTAATCTTCGTAATTTTCATAAGCAAAGACGGGTTGACCTGCGGTAACCGTACCAATCAAAGGAATGGAGATGCCAGAGCTTTTGCCGATGGTCACCGAACGTTTTTTATTTGTTGCTTTATTCAAGAATCCGCGTGTTTGCAATTTTTCCAAATAGCTATGCACGGTTGCGGTGGATTTAATGCCACATTCCTTGCCAATTTCGCGCACGGAAGGGGTGTACCCGTTTTCTTCCGAGAACTTACGAATATAATCCATCACTCGAATCAATTTCTCTTCGCTGACCATAATAGCCCCCAAATACAGATTAATCTATGTACATTATACCACATCTTTCTACAAAAAGCAAACAAATGTTTAATATTTTTCCAATATTTTTTATAAAAAGCAAAAATTTATCTTGATTTTTATAGAAAAACTGCTATAATAGTATTATAAAGAAAGGAGAAATTTGATTATGGAGAGAAAAATCGGTATGCCGTGCGTTTTATACGACCGCGAATGCGTTGGGTGTTTGGAGTGTGAAACGTGTGACCTCGATCCCAACAAAGTTTGCGATAACTGCGGTAAATGTATCGAAATGGACGACGTAGCTTCGATCAAAATCGATAAAATTTACACTAATCCCGACGAATACAAGGATTAACAAAAATGTATATTTGGATAGGGATAGACGTTGAAAAGCAGTTATTAGACGTAAAGGAGAAGGCAATCGACGTAGATAAAGCTTTGGCATTCAAAAACTCATGTTTTACGTTGCCTATGCATATATCCTTAAAAATGTCTTTTCCAATAAGGATAAGCGAAAAAGAAGAGATTATTAAAACGATAAGCGATTATTACGCAACGATCAAGCCGTTTGAAATAGAAATTAATAAAATAGAAAAATACGAGCATATTGTTTGGATTCGAATGAAGGAAAACGAATATTTGAATAAGATTTCTTTCGATTTGAACGATATTTTATTAAAAAAATACAAAATAAGCTTGCACGAATATGATTTAGACTATCAATTCCACACAACTTTATTTATGGATGATGATAGTGATAAGGTTAATCGCGCTTTTGCTGAAATTCAATCGGTTGTATTGCCTAAAACTATTTCCGCAAATACCTTTTTGATTGGAATATCGGAAACAGGAAATTTAGGAACTTTTTCCATTTATAGATCAATAATGAAATAAAAAAGACGGGCATTTGTCCGTCTTTTTTCGCATTATTCGTTAAAAATCCAATTTTTGCACAATAAACTCGGTGAATTTTTCCGCATAACGCGCGGGAATGACCGCATTGACGGTTAAACCATCGTCCGTGTAATGCATGGAGCGCTCCGTGAGTAGATTTTTAAGCGCATTATACCGATGAACGCTTGCATAGGGAACAAACAATTCGCAAAAGATTAACTCTTCACGAAACTGTTCCAAAATACTGCGTTTTAATTCGTCAATTCCCAAGTTTTCCTTTGCGGAAATAGCGATACTGCCATACGGGAAAGCAGATTGTTCGAGAATATTCTCGCTTTTATTCATTACAACGAGATAAGGGGAGTTGAAACTCATTTCTTCAAGCGTTTCCAGCGTTGTTTTGAGTTGCATATCATATTCGCCCGTAGAATCGCATACAATTAACGCTAAATCGCAGTTTAATGCGCTTTCCAAAGTAGATTTGAAGGCTTCAATGAGATTGTGAGGCAAGTCCTGCAAAAAACCTACGGTGTCAACCAGTAAAAACTCTACGCCATCAATTTTGAAGCTTCTTGCTGTTGGGTCAAGTGTTGCAAAAAGCTCGTTTTTGACGTATACGTTCGATTCGGTCAAAAGATTCATCAAGGTGGACTTGCCCGTATTCGTATAACCGACGAGCGCAATCGTTTTTACGTCCGTTTTCTTGCGTCGAATCGTTTGCAAAGCACGTCGTTTTTCCATTTCTTTTAGGCGTTTTTCGAGATAATTCAGTCGTCCGCGGATATATCTTCGGTCGGTTTCCAGCTGCGTTTCACCAGGTCCGCGCGTACCGACGCCACCGCCCAAGCGCGACAGCGCGCCGCCTTTGCCTTTCAAGCGGGGATAAAGGTATTTTAATTGCGCCAATTCTACTTGAAGCTTGCCTTCGCTCGACTGCGCGTTTTTCGCGAAAATATCCAAAATCAAGGTGGTGCGGTCAATCACTTTGCGATCGTCCAACGCTGCGGAAATATTGAGAGTTTGCGAAGGGGAAAGCTCACCGTTAAAAAGGACGGTCACGTCTTCTAAACCGCTTAAAAGTTCGCGAATTTCCAATAGTTTACCTGAACCGAAAAAGGTTGCGGCGTTGATTTCACGGATATTTTGATAGGTTGTGCCGCAATAGAGTGCGCCTGCACTTTCGATAAGGGAAACGGCTTCTTCCTGTAAAACCTTATATTTATCCGCATTTTCACGCGTTATCGGTTGCAAAATATAGATTTTTTCAATAGTTGTATCGATAGTTTCGTGCATTATTCGTTATTATCTTCGTTTTGGTTGTCGTTTTCTTGGCGTAATTTGACCGCGCTTGCGACTCGTCTGCGGTTTTCCTGCGTAATAGCGGCGTAGTGTTTTTTAGTGGTGTTTACGTCGCGATGACCTAAAACGTCCGCAACGATATAAATATCGCCCGTGGAATTGTACAAACGTGTACCGTACGTACTACGGAGCTTGTGCGGTGTAATTTTCTTCAAAGGGGATACAAGTTTGCTGTACTTTTTCACCAAAATTTCGACGGTGCGCACGTTAATACGCTTGTATTGCATCGACAAAAAGAAGGCTTCTTCCGTTTCAGGGACTTTTGGATCGTTCCGTTTTTCCGCGATATATTCCTGCAAAGCGTACTTTACTTCATCAGAAAAGAACAAAATCGCTTGATTCCCGCCTTTTCGGGTGACTAGGAAGGAGTTTTCTTCGAAATCGAAGCTGTTATTATCCAAACCTACAAGCTCGCTAATACGAATACCTGTGCCAAGAAATAAGGTAAGAATTGCCGTATCGCGAACCTTCGTCTTATTGTGATAACCTTCCGCATGAGGGGAAAGACCTTTGCCACTCTCCGCAACATGAATCAAATCGGAAACTTCATCTGCGTCCAAGCGTATAATTTCCTTTTCATGGAGCTTGGGCGTGGGGACTTTGGCTGCATTATCGACTTGAATCAAGCCTTTATTAAAGAAATACTTAAAAATTGCTCGAATAGCAGACAATTTCCGTGCTTTTGCGCGTTCATCACAGGATAAATGCTTGTCGCGGAAACGATAGTGGGATAAATAACTCAAAAAGAACTCGATATCGTTATGCGAAACCGCTTCCAAATGCTGTAAGGTTAAATCAAGCACGTCTAAATTCTTATACTTGCGTTGACACAAGAAATTGAAAAAAATACGCAAATCGTAGGCGTATTTTAATCGGGTTTGCGAGCTCGTGCGCGTTTCAATCCCCAAAAAATAATCTTCGCAAAAAGAGGGGAGCTCGTTCAAAAGCTCGGCAATCTTGTCTAAATCCGATATATTACGTTTGACATAGTAGTTTTCGTTTTTCATACTTATATTGTACCGCATGAATAGGGAAAAGTCAATAGTTTAGTAAGATTTTCCGAAAAGTTAAGGCAAAAAATTCCTTAAAATTAGGGGAAACAGTAAAGCGCTCGCAAAATGCGAGCGCTTTTGATGAAAACAAGGGGAATTGTTCGGGAAATTTTCCCTAAAAGGTTGATTTACAGTCTTAATTCGATGAATAGAAAATGTTAAAAGCCTTGAAATAAAAGGGATTGCGCCTTATCCTCACACAGGAATCTCTTCGGTAGGGAATAAATCAAACTATTCGTAAAATGCAGGTTTTACGAAAACATAGGGCTATTTTTCAAATAATAAAGGAGCTTTTAACTTTTTTTTGATAATTTCTTCGTTTATTTATTTACGAAGATTTTATAAGAATACGGTTTTACTTCCAAGAAATCTTGATAATTTTCATTCGTTAAACAATCAACGTATTTTTCCGATAATTTCAATAAATGTGTTTTTGAAGAATTATTCGCAAACACGTAGATACTTTGATTGTTTTTTGTACGTTTGTAAAAAATCAAACCGTTTTGACATTCTAAGTCGATAAAATCGCCGTCATTAAATATATCACGGTATTTTTCACGGATTTCGCCGAGTTTAGAATAAAATCCAATCAAATCTTCATTCAAATGCTCCCAATCGAAGCATCTTCTACAAAACGGATCGATATGACCTTCCATTCCGTTTTCATCGCCGTAATATAAACACGGAACGCCAGGCAAGGTATATTGCAAAACAGCCGCCATTTTTAGCTTTTCAATCGCACTTTTCTTCGCATTTTCGGACATATAAGCCTGCGGCGAAGCCATTTCGTCCTTATTGTGACAGTAAATTCCGCCTAAAACTGTTAAAATACGCGCCGTATCGTGCGTTCCGAGAATATTCATCAAACAATCAACCGTTTGTTTGGGATAATGATTGATTAAAACGCGAATATTATGCAGTAAATCCGTTGCATTACCCGTTTGAATATAATGAATTATGCTGTCTTTCAACGGATAATTCATAACGCTGTCAAGCTCGTAGCCCTGTAAATACTCGCGGCGTTCGGAATATGCAATTTTGTTGGACGCGTCTTCCCAAACTTCACCGATAATAATCGCATTTTCGTCTTCTTCTTTCACGGATTTTCGAAGTTTTTTCAAGAAAAAGTCGGGAAGTTCGTCCGCAACGTCCAGTCGGTAGCCGCCAATACCAAAGCCAAGCCATTTTTTCAAGACACCGCCCTTTCCAAAAATAAAATTTTGATATTCTTCGGAGTGTTCGTTGACTTCGGGTAAAATGTCGATTCCCCACCAACTACTGTATTTATCGGGAAATTCTTGGAACGAATACCAGGAATAATAAGGCGAATCTTTAGATTGATATGCACCCACGGACGGATATTCGCCGTATTTATTAAAATACACACTATTATCGCCCGTATGATTGAATACGCCGTCTAAAATCACGCGAATTCCAAGCTTTTTCCCTTCTTCAATCAATTCCTTGAAATCCTTTTCCTCGCCCAAAAATGGGTCGATTTTCATATAATCGGACGTATCGTAGCGATGATTAGACGCTGCTTCAAAAATTGGATTACAATAAATCACTGTCACGCCAAGACTCTTCAAATACGGCAGTTTTTCGATAATACCTTGAATATTTCCGCCGAAAAAGTCGTTATTTAATACTTTTCCGTGCTCATTCGGTCGATAAGACGGCAAACCTCCCCAATCTTTGCGTTGCACCCTTCCTTTTATGTCAGGCATACTACCTTTTTTATAAAAACGGTCAGGGAAGATTTGATACATTACGCCGCCCTTAAACCATTCGGGCGTTTTATAATCGGAAGAATGCACGGTCAGCAAGAAGCCGTGTGCGTGCTCGGTTAGAACGCCAAGCTCCATATAACCGCAGGAAATATTTCCTACGCCTTCGATATAAAAGCTATAGAAATATAAGCCGATTTCTTTAATAGAAATAGAAATCGTCCAGCCGAAGTCTGTCTTATTCATCGGGAATAATTCGGCTTCTTCTCCGTCTTTATTCAAGCGCAAAAAGGCGTTGTTGCACGGCTCAAAACAATCGCTTATATTGGGTGTTTTTGTGCAAAAATCCTGATTTTGCGCGCAATAACAGCTCGTATTCGGTGTTTCCTTTACGTGATAAATATTCAGTTGTAATTTTTCGTCCGTAGAAATCGCGCCAATTGTACTTTTGCACGCGGTATCCAATGGATTAAAATAAATTCGCATAAGATAATTGTTCCTTTACTCAACGAAAAGCCGTAAAATGACTTTACAGCTTTTCGTCCGTTTATAATAAGTTGTGGAAATAGGAAAAAATAATGCGTTTTTCGAAAAATTATTCGTGCAAAGGTTTTAAGTTCCAAATATTTTGCGCGTATTCCGCAATACTTCTATCCGCCGCAAAATACCCTGCAGCCGCGATATTACGCAAGGATTTTTGATTCCAAAGACGTTTGTCGGTCGCATAAAGGTTAGACATTTCGTTTTGCGTTATCAAATAGGATTGGAAATCCGCCATACACATATACGGATCTGCAATCGGGCTGCCCGTCAAAAGGTAGTTTGCAATATCCGCAAACGATTCACCGTTAAAGCCTACGATCAACGCTTCTACAATACGACGAAGCATAGGATCGTTGTTATAATAAACGCTTGCGGAGTAGCCGTTGCGCCAAATTTCCGAAACTTCATCTGCTTTCAAGCCGAAGATATAGATATTGTCTTTGCCAACCTTCTCGCTCATTTCAACGTTTGCACCGTCGAGCGTACCGATTGTCAAAGCGCCGTTTATCATGAACTTCATATTACCCGTACCGCTCGCTTCTTTACCGGCAAGCGAGATTTGCTCGGAAATTTCCGACGCAGGCATCAAGGATTCGGACATAGTTACGTTGTAGTCTTCCATATAGACAACATTCAATTTTTCCGCGATTCTCGGATTTTTACGGATATCTTCCGCAAGGAAGCAAATCAACTTAATGATTTTCTTCGCCATATAGTACCCTGCCGCCGCTTTTGCTGCGAAAATATACGTTTTCGGCTGCATAGGCGCGTCGGGATTTTCCTTCAAAATCAGGTAATCGTGGATAACGTGCAAGACATTCAAAAGCTGACGTTTGTATTCGTGCAAACGTTTTGCTTGGACGTCGAAAAGGGTGTTGGGATTGATCAAAGTCCCCTGTTTTTTGAATGCAAAATCTGCAAATTGCTTTTTCTTGATTGCCTTGATTTCTGCCAAACGCTTCAAAACGCTGTCATCGTTTTCAAATTTCTTGAATTCGGCAAGCTTCGCCGCGTTTTTCGCGTATCCTTCGCCGATGCAGTCGTTCAAAAGCGAGCAAAGCTCGGGGTTCGATTGATTTAACCAACGTCTATGTGCAATACCGTTCGTTACGTTGGTAAACTTTTCAGGCGTATAATCGTAGAAATCCTTAAAAATGCTTTGTTTAATAATGTCGCTGTGCAAACCGGATACACCGTTTACTTTATGCGAACCGTGCACGGAAAGATTTGCCATTTTTACAACGTTATAGGACATAATCGCCATACGGGAAATCTTATCCCAATCCCCTGCATAACGTTGCCAAAGGTCTTCGCATTGACGGCGGTTGATTTCCTTCAAAATGCTATAAATTCTCGGCAATCTGCGAGCAATCAAGTCTTCGGGCCACGTTTCGAGTGCTTCGGCAAGTACCGTGTGGTTCGTGTACGCGCAAACGGAAGTCGTAATCGACCACGCTTCGTCCCAATTCATACCGTTTTCGTCGATCAAAAGTCGCATCAACTCGGGAATTGCGAGCGCAGGGTGAGTATCGTTCAAGTGAATTGCCGCCATTTTCGGCAAAAGCTTGAGCGAGCCGTATCTTCTCTTGTGATCCGCGAGAATGTTTTGCAAGGACGCGGAAACAAGGAAATATTGCTGTTTCAAACGCAAGGACTTCCCTTCCGCATGGTTATCAGCGGGATAAAGAACCTTGGAAATAAGCTCGGCTTCGTTGTCTTCGCGCATAACCGACGAATAATCGCCTTGCGAAAAAAGCTTCATATCGAAGTTTTGTACGCTTCTTGCTTTCCAAAGACGAAGAACGGAAACGGCTTTGCTGTCGTAGCCCGACACCATCATATCGTATGCAACCGCTTGAATTTCCTTCGCATCGCGGTAAATATTTTCCAAACCGTGCTCTGTCCACTTTTCTTCGACGTAACCGTCGAATTTTACCGTGAAAATCTTATCGCTTCTTTGGGTGAGCCATACTTCACCGCCAGGAAGCCAAACGTCAGGCAATTCCGTTTGCCAGCCATCTACGATTTTTTGCTTGAACAAACCGTAATCGTAGCGAATAGAATACCCCATTGCAGGATAGTCGCCCGTTGCGAGCGCGTCCATAAAACAAGCCGCCAAGCGTCCCAAACCGCCGTTGCCCAAGCCTGCGTCAGGTTCAAGCTCGTAAAGTTCTTCAAGGGTAACGTCGTATTCCTTCAAGGCTTCAGCGAACGTATCGTAGACGCCGAGATTGAAGATGCTGTTTTTCAAGGAACGCCCCATCAAGAATTCCATGCAAAGATAGTAAACGCGTTTTGCCTTATTTGCCTTGGTTGTAAGGTGAAAATTATGTCTTTTTTCGAGCATAATATCGCGAATACTCATAACGACCGCTTTATAAAGCTGTTCCTTTCTCGCTTCCGAGGGCGCAACCCCGAAATAGCGCGAAAGCTTACCCTTTATAAGCTCTTTTGCTTCCAATTCCGTAATGTTTTCTTTTTTCATATTCTCAAATTTCTCCTAAAAAAATTTTTATCCTTGAGTAATGGGCTCATTATCTTGCAAAGGTAAGATCATAGAGCTTTTTATATTCATCTGCGGATTTCAGCCACGAGAAATCCGTCATAATCGCCTTTTTCATCAATTCTTCCCAAACCGCCGTATTCTTATACGCGTCGAGAGCTTCGTGAATAACGTAAAGCATATCGTAAGGATTGCAAGAAGCGAACGTAAAACCGTTGCCACCTGCACCAAACGGCTTAATGCTATCGTAAAGACCGCCCGTTTCACGTACCAAAGGCACGGTCGCATAGCGCGAAGCGATCATTTGCGAAAGTCCGCAAGGCTCGCTAATAGAAGGCATCAAGAAGATATCCGCACCCGAATAAATTTTTCTCGACAAATCGCCGTTGAACGCGATATTCGCGGAGCATTTCCCTTCGTATCTTTCACCGAGATTACGGAAATAGTCTTCGTATTTCGTGTCCCCTGTGCCAAGAAGTACAAACTGCAAATCTTCGTGCAAAATATC
The DNA here is from genome assembly GCA_015071005.1 of Clostridiales bacterium. Classification (GTDB taxonomy): domain Bacteria; phylum Bacillota; class Clostridia; order Christensenellales; family Borkfalkiaceae; genus Scatosoma. The sequence continues at coordinate 47,666 of SVIG01000003.1, forward strand.
TTCCGCAACCGCTTTCACCAAGTCCACGCCCTTATGGGAAACCAAACGAGTGATCATTGCGATGATAGGCACGTCTTTTACGGGCAAACCAAGCATTTTTTGCAGCTCGGCTTTACAAACCTTCTTTCCGCTAAAATCGTTTTCATCATAGTTTGCGAACAACGCTTTGTCGGTTTTACTATTATAGGAAAGAACGTCGATACCGTTCAAAATCCCCGTCAATTTTTGTTCGTTGCGGCAAATAATGTCTTGTAAGCCGTGTGCGTATTGTGCCGTCTTGATTTCTTGCGCATACGTCGGGCTTACGGTCGAGAAACGTTCACAACATTCAATCGCACCCTTCATAAGATTGATGCAGCCGTCGTATTCGACCAAAGAACGGTATTCATCGGACAATCCGAATAAGTCCCCGAGAATATCCAAGGAATACTTGCCTTGATATTCGATGTTATGAATGGTAAACAACGCGCGAATTGCTTGATATTCGGGGCGATTGTCGTAAATTGTTTTTAAGTAAATAGCGGAAGCTGCAGCCTGCCAATCGTGACAATGTAAAATATGCGGCCAGAAATTAACAAACGGCAACATTTCCAAAACGGCAAGTGAGAAAAACGCAAAACGTTCCCCATCGTCGTAATGCCCGTAGCAGCCTTTGCGCTTGAAATACTGTTCATTGTCAATAAAATAGAAGGTCACGCCGTCCTGTTCGCAAGTGAACACGCCGCAATACTGATTACGCCAAGCAAGCTGTACGTAGATATTCCCTAAAAAGGACATCTTTCTACGCATTTCCGGTTTAATATCCGAATACAAAGGCAAAACCACGCGAATATCGTATTTTGGATCTGCTGCAAGCGCTTGCGGCAACGAGCCGACAACGTCGGCAAGCCCACCCGTTGCAATAAACGGCCGCGCTTCGGATGCAACGAATAAAATCTTTTGTTTTTCCGTTAAAACGGGATCGTTCGTTTCTTTTTTCGCGCAAGTTCTTTTCGTGTTCGTTTGAAGTACTTTTACCTTTGTCGATGTTTTACGTTCCGCCATAAAATCGCTCCTAAAAAAATATAAAAATAGCATGATACGCGTAAGACCTCCGCGAAGGTCTTACGCGTTTCGTTTACAATTAAAGTCTCGTACCCTTTTGAATAAAGTACGGCAATTCCGCACAACCAGCAAGCGTCTTTCTATCGCTAATTACAACGTTTTTATCGGTAATTACGCAATCGAGCGACGTGTTTGCGCCTATGTAATTATCTTGCATAATGATGGAGTTTCTAACAACCGCACCCTTGCCAACTTTTACGCCGCGGAAGAGAATGGAGTTTTCCACTACCCCTTCAATTACGCAGCCGTCGGAAATCAAGGAATTCTTCACGATTGCGTCTTCGCCGTATTTAGAAGGCGCGCTATCGCGTACTTTCGTATAAATGTCACGATCGCCAAACAACTCATCGCGCACCTCTTTGTCAAGCAATTCCATGTTGTGCTTGTAGTAAGCTTCCATGGAGTCGATACCTGCGTAATAGCCCTTGAAATCGTATTGATAAATCTTCAAGCTATTGAGCTGTTTCACAAGGATTTCGTTTTCGAAGCTCGTGAAACCGTGCGTGACGGTATCTTCTACCGCATTCAATAAGAATTGACGGTTGATAATCATAATATTGACGAAAATATCCGCTTTCGTACCTTCGCTCATGTGCGGCGAAAGCTTGATTTCGTTTACACGACCGTCTTTATCCGCATTGATAAGCATGAAATCGGAACGATGCCCTACTTTCCCGTGCTTGGTTACGAGCGTTATATCCGCATTCTTGCTTTCGTGATAATTGATAATATCTGAAATATCAAACTTTGCAACGCCGTCGCAGTCGGCGAGGACTACGTATTTTTCTTTTCTGCGGCTCAAAAATCCCGTAATCGAACGGAGCGCTTCCAAGCGCGTACTATACAGTTTATCATGCTTTTCAGAGAAGGGAGGAAGAAGAATCAAACCACCGTCCTTTCTTGCCAAATCCCAATCCTTACCGCTACCGATATGGTCAATCAAGGAACGGTAATTGTTGTTTGTCATAAGTCCTACCGTCGTAATACCGGAATTAACCATGTTGGAAAGCGCAAAGTCGATCAAACGATATCTACCGCCGAATGGAATGGAAGCCATCGTTCTGATGCGAACGAGTTCGGGAACGTTTTCTTCGTGCATATTAGAAAAAATAACGCCAATTGCAGATGCTGCCATAATCTTATCCTCCTTTACGCCAAAATATCCGTTTCGTGTTTTTGACCTTCGGAAACGACTACGCCGTCGCCAACGGTAATGTCACGACCCAACACCACGATTTCCGCCGTAGGATCTTTTTCTACGCCGATTTTCGCGTTCTTGCCAACCGTTACCCCTTCGTCAATAATCGAATAGGAAACGACTGCGTTTGCCTTAATTACGCTGTTTGCCAAAACAACCGCGTCTTTGACGATAGCGCCTTCTTCTACGATAACGTTGCTGCCGAGAATACAGTTTTCAACCGTGCCGTTGATTTCGCAACCAAGCGCAATCATAGAGTTTTTAACAACGCCGTTTTTACCGATATGTTCGGGAGGCGCAAGCGGGTTTCTCGAATGGATTTTCCAAGCCTTATCCCCTACGTCGAACTCGGGGCTTTCGCCGAGCAAGTCCATATTCGCTTGCCAAAGAGAAGCAACCGTACCAACGTCCTTCCAGTACCCGTCGAATTCATAAGCAAACATCTTTTCGCCTGAATTAAGCATCGTGGGAAGAACATCTTTACCAAAGTCTTTGGAGGAATTCGGGTTTGCGTCATCCGCTTCCAAATAACTGAAAAGCTTTTTCGCGTTGAAGATATAAATACCCATAGAAGCAAGCGTGCTCTTCGGCTGCTTGGGTTTTTCTTCAAACTGATAAATCGAACCGTCGGGGTTCGTATTGAGGATACCGAATCTCGAAGCTTCGCTTAACGGCACGTTGATCGCCGCAATCGTACAATCTGCGCCCGTTTTCTTATGCGCGTTAAGCATCGCGGCATAGTCCATTTTATAGATGTGGTCACCCGAAAGTACGAGCACGTATTCGGGATTGTACATCTTCATAAAATGAAGGTTTTGATAAATCGCGTTTGCCGTACCTTCGTACCACGAGGAACGAGTTTTCGCCTGATACGGCGAAAGAATATGTACGCCGCCGTAAGTTCTGTCAAGATCCCACGGCTGACCGTTTCCGATGTATTCGTTAAGAATCAACGGTTGGTACTGCGTCAGCACGCCGACAGTATCGATGCCCGAATTGATACAATTCGACAACGGGAAGTCGATAATACGGTACTTTGCGCCAAACGCAACGGCAGGTTTTGCAATATTCGTAGTCAAGGCGTAGAGTCTGCTACCCTGTCCGCCCGCCAAGAGCATTGCAACGCATTCTTTCTTTCTTTGCATAATATGCCCCCTTTCGGTTAATTTATTTTTTCTAAATAAACGCAAGTCAGTTTCGGAATATCGAAAAGAATCGAATTTTCCCGTCCGTGACTATACGCTTTTTTCGTGTAATAAATGCGCTTTTTCATGGTTCCGCCCCCACCGAAGCGCACGGCGTCGGAATTATACAGTACTTTGTATTTTCCAGCAGGCAAGCCAAGGCGATAGTTCTTATGTTCCATACCTGAAAGATTGAGCATAACAACAATCGTTTTCCCCGATTTGTCTTTGCGTTGGTATGCGTAGAAATTGTGACTTGAATCGTCCGCAGCCAACCATTCAAAGCCTTCCCACGAATCTTCAATTTCGTAGAGTGCAGGCGTTGTTTTATAAAGGTCGTTCAGCTCTTTGACGGCTAGCTGAAGCTTTTTATGCAAGGGATATTGCAACAAGAAATATTCAATCCCTTCTTTATAATTCCATTCCTTAAACTGCCCGATTTCCGAGCCCATGAAATGCAATTTTTTGCCCGGATGGGACATCATATAGCCAAGGAATGCACGCATTCCTGCAAACTTTTCCCAATAATCCCCTGGCATTTTACCGATTAACGACGCCTTTCCGTGTACTACTTCATCGTGAGAAATAGGCAACACGTAGTTTTCTGAAAACGCGTACATCATCGAGAATGTCAATTTATTGTGTACGTAGCTTCTATGAACGGGATCTTTTGCGATATACGATAAAACGTCGTTCATCCAGCCCATATTCCATTTGAAATTAAAACCGAGCCCACCAATATTCGTCGGACGGGTGACCATCGGCCAAGCCGTCGATTCTTCCGCAATCATCAACGCGTTGGGGAAGTACGCGAAAACAGCTTCATTCAAACGGCGTAAAAAGGCAACCGCTTCCAAATTCTTATTTTCACCGTAAATATTCGGTACCCATTCCCCAGGCTCTTTATCGTAATCCAAATAAAGCATAGAAGCAACGGCGTCCACGCGCAGTCCATCCACGTGGAAATATTCCAAAAGGAATACTGCACTCGAAATCAAGAAGGACAGCACCTCATTCCTACCGTAATCGAACTTTCTCGTGCCCCAACCCCTATTTTCCATTCGATCCCATTGCGAAGCCTCATACAAAGGCTCGCCGTCGAATTCATATAAGCCGAACGCATCTTTAGGAAAATGCGCGGGTACCCAGTCCAAAATTACGCCGATCCCCGCTTTATGAAAGGAATCCACGAGATACATAAAATCGTGTGGCGTACCCAATCTTGACGTAATAGCAAAATACCCCGTCACTTGATACCCCCACGATCCATCGAAAGGATGCTCAGTGACAGGCATAAATTCAACGTGCGTAAAGCCCATTTCTTTAACGTAAGCAACCAACTCTTTTGCAAGCTCACGATAGGTATAATAAGAGCCATCCTCGTGCAGCTTCCAAGAAAGTAAATTTACTTCGTAAACGTTCATTGGCGAGGCATAAATATTAGTACGCTTTTGCTTGTCCAAATATGCCTTATCCGACCATTTATAGCCGTTTATATTATATAATTTTGATGCATTCGAAGCCGTAGCGTCAGGCGTTTCCGCATGGTAAGCGTAAGGGTCAGCCTTATAAAGCATTCTGCCGTCCCTTGTCAAAACGCAATACTTATACGTATCAAACTGCTTCAAACCAGGAATAAACAGCTCGAAAGTTTCCCCGTCAATCATGCGTTGCATGATATGGGATTCCGTATTCCAACTGTTAAAATCCCCAATAACGGAAACTCTTTCCGCTCTCGGTGCCCAAACGCGGAAAACGTACCCTTTTTTCTTATTAACAACAGCAGGATGCGCGCCTAAAAGCTGGTGCGCCTTAAAGTTTTCACCGTGATGGAATAAATGCAAAGGTAAATCCGTTTCAAATACGCTCATCTCAAACCTCCTACCGTTTTAACGTAGACAAAATATATTTTGCTTCACTTACGCAATATTATACTACATTCTTTTGATTTTTTCAATAGTATTTTTCACTTTTTTTCAACTTTTTTATTATAAATAAAAGTTTTTTACTTCGATCGTTGATTTTTTCTTAAATCATTTTAAAAAAAAATTACTGCAATCTTATTAAATCACGTTGGTTCTATGCCTAACATAATAATTATGCCTCGCGCAACATAATACCTATGTTTGACGTAGTACATAAAACTAAATCCTCTTTTTTATAATAAAAATCCCCGAATTTTACACTCGGGGAAATGGCTGTTATTTTAATCATTTTTTACTGTTTCACGGACAATGTTTCACGTAAACTAAATAAGCGTATTCAAAAATTCATTGATTTTTGCTTTTAAGCAATCAGTCGTGTCGTTATTGAAAATTTGATATGCGTGGATTTTTTTGATATGATTTTCCCCTTCTTCGGTATCGTAGGGAAATTGCGCATCCATTCGAGCAAGAATGTCCGCTTTAGAAAGTGCGTCTCTTGCCGCAATGGCTTTTACTCGATCTTCCTTCCGTCTTTGTACGACAAGGATTTTTTCGAATAGATGCTCATATCCACACTCAAACAAAAGCGGCACTTCAGCAAAGACGATAGAATCGTTGCTATTATCCATATACGCATTCAGCTTTTCCATAATAAGCGGATGGGCAATTTGATTTAATCGATTCAATTTTTGGGAGTTGTTAAAAACGATGGCTGCAAGTAATTTGCGATTGATTTCACCTTTTTCAATGCAAGAAGGAAACTCTTTTCCAACTTGCTGAATATATGTGGGCGAACTAATTACTTCCTTATAGATTTCATCGCAAGAATATACGGTATAGCCTTTTTCACGTAGGATTTTTGCGACAATCGACTTTCCGCTGCCAATCCCCCCTGTTATTGCTATTTTTTGTTTCATTATAGTCTTTCCTTATTCCAAAAATAAGTCTTGTTTCACAATTATAGTTTCACAAATGCTGTGTATGAAACGGCATTTGTGAAACGTTATATTATTTTGTGTCGTACCAACTTCTACCAACGTTGACTTCGACGGTCAAAGGAATGCGCAATTTTACGGCGTTTTCCATTTCCTCTTTTAGAATTTTGGATACTTCGTCCGCTTCTTCTATCGGGCAATCGATTACAAGCTCGTCGTGCACCTGCAAAACGAGTTTTGCTTTATAATTCCCCTGTTTCAAGGCTTTGTCAACGCCGATCATTGCAAGCTTTATAATGTCAGCACTTGATCCTTGTAAAGGCATATTCATTGCGGCGCGTTCGCCAAATGATCGCACGTTAAAATTGGAAGAACGAAGTTCGTTAATTACGCGGCGTCTACCCAACAGAGTTTCAATATAGCCGTCGTTTTTTGCATTTTCGACGTTCTTTTGCATATATTCCTTTACGTCGGAATAGGTTTCAAAGTATTTATCGATATATTCCTTGGCTTTTTTCGCGCTAATCCCTAAGTCTTGCGATAAACCAAACGCGCTGATGCCGTAAATAATACCGAAATTAACGGCTTTTGCGCTACGGCGCATATCCGAAGTAACTTCTTCAAGCGGCACGTCAAACACCTGCGACGCCGTCAAAGCGTGAATGTCGCGCCCTGCGCAATAAGCTTCTACAAGCTCTTTACAAGCGGAAAAATGCGCTAAAAGTCGGAGTTCGATTTGAGAATAGTCCGCGTCGATTAAAACGTTTTGAGGACTTGCGGTAAAGAGTTTGCGAAGCTCGCGTCCTTCCGGCGTTCGAATGGGAATATTTTGAAGGTTGGGATTTGCGCTGGAAAGGCGTCCCGTTTGCGTGTTGCATTGATTATAGGTCGTGTGTACTTTTCCATTGACAAGCAATGGCTTAAACCCTTCAATATAGGTCGAATTGATCTTTTGAATCTTTCTATATCGAAGAATATGACGCACTATTTCATGTTCGTCGGCGTACTTTTCCAGTTCTTCCGCCGTGGTTTTGTAGTTTTTACTTTCCTTGGTTTTCTTTGTTCCCAAGCCGATTGCAAGCTTTTCAAACAAGATTTTTCCCAACTGTTGCGTCGAGTTTACGTTAAATTCCTCCCCTGCAAGCTCGTAAATTTTTTGTACGGTAGCCTTTAATTCGGCGTTATATTGCTCGGAAAAGATTTTCAAAGCACGCTCGTCAACACATACACCCTGCCGTTCCATGTCAAAAAGGATGCGCACAAGCGGCAATTCTACGTCGTTATAAAGGGTCTTTTCTTGTTCGCGCAATTTTGCGTAGTAGCTATCGTAGAGATAGGTCAAGCCCCACGCCGTATTTTTTTCGGGTAAACCATGATATTGTAAGCAAAAAGCTAAACTGTCGGAATTGCTCAAACCGTCCGCCAAGCATTTCAAAATTGAAACGTCGTCAAAGTCCGCTAAAAACTCGATATTCAGATCGTTTAAGCGATGCATCAAATCCTTTGTGTTGTAAGCTATAAGGCTATTTTTCTCTTCAAAAATGGCTTTCAAAAGTGGTTCGAGCTGATAATCGTAATAGCCAACGTCCAAAAGCCCCGTCTTAAGCGGGAAAACATATTCCTTTGCCGTATTATCCTTAGAAAAAGCAAAGCGCAGACTATCGTTTTCCCAAACAACGGCAATTTTTTCTTTATTATTGCGTATATATTCGATTGCCGAAGTAATATTTTCGGGCAAAACTTCTTCAATTTTATTGGGAATTGCAATCGTTTCGTTTGTATCGTTTGTTTCTTCGGTCGCTTCTTCAAAAATGTTTTGCGAAAGCAAGCTCTTGAATTCCAATGCAGTAAAACGTTCTTTTACCTTATAAGGGAATGGCATTTTGAATACGCATTCAGAAAGCGTAAGCTCAATCGGCGAATGGATATTGATCGTTGCGAGTTCTTTTGAGAAATACGCGTCTTGTTTGCCTTCGGAAAGCTTCTTATTCATTGCGCCGGTAATCTCGTCGATATGCGCATAAATACCGTCCAAATCGCCGTATTTTTCCAAAAGCGTATAAGCGGATTTTTCCCCTACGCCCGCAACGCCAGGGATATTATCCGATTTATCCCCCATAAGCGCTTTGAGTTCAATAACCTGCGCAGGCGTAATACCGAGTTCATCGTGGAAATTCTCGGCAGAAAGCTCTAAAAGATCGCTCACGCCTTTTCGCGTAAAGCATACGTTCGTGCTCTCATCGATAAGTTGATATGCGTCGCGATCCCCCGTATAAATATACGTTTGCAAACTAAAACGTTTTGCGAGAGTGCCGATAATATCGTCCGCTTCATACCCCGCCTTTTCACATATACAAACGTTCATGGCAGACAACACGTCTTTCAAAATAGGAAACTGTTTGCAAAGATCTTCGGGCATAGGTTTGCGCCCTGCCTTATAGGAATCGTACAATTCATGACGAAAAGTCGGCGCATGTACGTCGAAAGCGACAACGATATGAGTCGGCTTTTTATCCGAAACAATTTTCAAGAGTAGCTTTACAAAACCAAAAACGGCATTCGTTGGAAGCCCGTCTTTCGTTGTAAACACGGGCGTTGCATAAAATGCGCGGTTTAATAAGCTATTGCCGTCGATTAACACCAATTTTTCCATAAATCCAATTCCTTAAATTCAGTATATCTATATTTTACCACGAAAAAACGAAAATCGCAAGAGTTTATAAAAATCTTTGAAAAAAGATTTGAAATTTTCTAAAAACCCCCTGATAAACGCTTGATTTTTTTCAAACAATCCATTATAATAAAAAAGCTTTCATAAGAAACGCCGCTGTGGTGGAATTGGCAGACGCGTCGGACTCAAAATCCGATGGTAGCGATACCGTGTCGGTTCGACTCCGACCAGCGGCACCAAAATAAAGTCAAATCGTTTGATTTGACTTTATTTTTTTATTAAAATGAAGACGAAATTTTTGCGATATCCTTCCTATTAAACGATAAAAAACCACCCGCTAAAAACGGGTGGTTATTAAATTTATTTCAGAATTTCTTGAATAATTTCGCTCATTTGCGTAAATTGTGATTCCATCTCGCTTGCCAAACGAATTTGCGTACGGCAACGAACAAGGTTGTGATCGGCATACTTCGTTGCAAAATAGGTGTCCCCTGCAAGATAGTCCGCTAAGAAACGCATGCCGCATTCAATTGTCATCAAATACGAGCCGTAAGGCAAAAGCTCGGCTTCGCGTTTCGTAATGCTATCTCTCACCGCACCGCAATACCCTTCCGCATAAGCTTTGAAAAGATTGATATCGAAATGTACTTTATTCAAGTCCTTTTCATCTTCCGCAGCCGTTGAAGCACCGAAACGAATGGAATCGCCGAAATCGAAAAGCATTGAACCGGGCATAATTGTATCCAAATCGATTACCGCGCGTGCTTTACCTGTTTCCGCATCCATCAAAATATTATTCAATTTCGTATCGTTATGTGTAACGCGTAAAGGCAAAGAACCGTCTTTCAAGCCTTCCATCGCAATACCATAGGTATTTTCGTGAGAAAGCACGAACGCGATTTCTTCTTGACAATCCTTCGCACGCCCCATCACGTCCGCTTCAAGCGCTGCTTTGAAGTCCGCGAAACGCTTGGGGGTATCGTGGAAACGTTTAATCGTTTCCGTGAGCTTGGACGCGTCGAATTCCGCAAGATAGTTTTGGAATTCCCCGAATGCCTTACCCGAGTTTTTGAAGACTTCCTTATCCGTTACCGTTTGGTAGGTGACGGTATTTTCGATGAAGTCGTACACACGATAACAATCCTCGCCCTTCAAAAAGCAAGCGCCCTCTTTCGTGGGGATAACGTTGAGCGTTTCAATGCCGCGCGCTTTCAAATGCTCCGTAACCCCGCAAATATTCGCCATAAGGCTATCAGGATCGGTGAATACGCGCGTATTCATCTTTTGCATAATGTATCTTTTTTCCGTGGTCGTCACAAGCAAGGTAAGGTTGATATGCCCCTCGCCGTAAGGACAAATGTCTACAACGTCACCAACAAGGCAAAATTGCTCCGCAACGTTCTTATATTCGTTCATATATTTAGACATAGCAGTTTCTCCTATCAATTTTTGTAATCATTATACTATGTTTTTTGAAAAATTCAATAGAAATTATTTCATGGTTATTTGGGATTCTTTCGCAGCTAAAGGCTTTGAAATATTCAAACATTACCTTAAATTGTTTTACAAACTCAAATTTATTTGTTATAATGTAATTATGAATAAGTCAACCAAGAAATTTTATATGCATAAAATATCCAATCTTTTGAACGTGCAAAAGATCGTCACGATCCATTATCAAACGCTTGGAAAAAACTACGTTTTCCCCGAAGAGGAGCACGATTTTTGGGAAATCAACTATGCGGACAAGGGCAACGTTTTTGTTGGACTTGACGGGGAAAAAGTCGAGCTGAAACAAGGCGAAATGCTTTTTATTAAGCCTAATCAACCGCATTTTATGGAAAGCGGAAACAAAGAGCCGCACGTATTCATTATTTCCTTTGCTTGCCGTTCGGAATCTATGAATTTTTTCTCGGAAAAGAAATATGCCGTGCCTGAAAATTACCGATATTTACTGCAAAATATAATGTCGGAAGCGGAAGATACGTTTGATTTACCCGAGTTTGATCCAAACTTAAACGCCTTAAAATTACGCGAAAATCCCAATCTTGGCGGCGAACAAATCATTAAAAATTCCCTTGAAACCCTACTTATTTATTTACTGCGCGCTGCGCAAAACCGCGCGCACACGCAAGAATTCTTCGTTTCTAAAATCGCGGACTCTTCCGAGCTTGAAGATGAAATCGTGCGTATACTTAATTCGAAAATATACGGCAAATTCACACTTGCGGATTTAAGCAATGAGCTCCACTACGGTACGACAAGACTTTGCACCTTTTTCAAAGAAAAAACAGGAAAGAGTATTTATCAAACTTATTTGAAATTAAAAATTGACGAGGCAAAGCGCCTTATTCGTAAGCATAAGAATTTCTCGGAGATTGCGGATATGCTTTGTTTTGACTCTATTTCCACCTTTGCCTTCGTATTCAAAAAATACGTGGGTATGACGCCGAGTGAATATCGAAACAGTATTAAATAAAAAGAAGCAAACCGATTTCGGTTTGCTTCTTTTTATTTTACTTGTATAATCGTGCCTTTTTCAATATTCAAAATGTTATCGGCAATTTCTAATGCCGCAGGTCTATGGGTAACGATAAGACACGTTCTATCGTTGAGCGCTCTCAAATTTTCAAGCAAAGCGCTTTCCGTTTCGGTATCCAACGCACTCGTTGCTTCGTCCAAGAGTAAAATCGGACGATTGGATAATATCGCTCTTGCCACCGCCAAGCGTTGTCTTTGTCCTTCGGACAAACCGCTGCCAGCTTCTAATAACACCGTATTTAATCCGTCAGGCAAATCATATACGAAATCCGCGCAAGCGACGCGCAGGGCTGATTTTATTTTTTCTTCGTCAAGCGTTTCCTTGTTAAAGAAAACTAAATTCTCACGAATCGTACCCGAGAACAAGAAATTTCCTTGCGGAACGTAAGCAAAAAGCCCTCTATACGCTTCCGTGAGTTCTCTTTCGCCGTCTTGATAAACAAGCGAAATTTTGCCTAAATTTTGACGGAAAACACGTAATAAAAGTTTGAATAAGGTACTTTTACCCGCTCCCGACGCGCCTGTCAGGCAAACAATCTTTCCCTTTTCAATCGTAGCGGAGGCATTCTCTAAAACGGTTTCTCTGCCGTAGGTAAAACCGACGTTTTCAAAGCGAATTGCGGACAAGTTATCGTACTGTGCGTCCACTTGTTCGGCATTTACGTTTTCTTTATCAAGCTCGCTAATTTCTAACAATCGTTCGCTGCTTGCAAGTCGTGCATAATAGGCAGGTGCGAGCGAAGAAAAACCCGAAAGCGGCTGCTGAAATTGCATTAAAAGAAGAATGACGGAAAGTATCGCGCCGTAATCGTCCATTTTGCCGTTCAAAACGCTTACTCCGCACCAAACAACGGCAAAAATCAAACCGAAATTGCTTAAAAAATTGAAAAATCCGTTCATGCACGAGCGCAAAACGTTTCGTTTCATTCGTTTATCATAATAAACGTTCGTTAAAGCTTGCGCTTTGTCGGTATATTTTCCTTCGGCGCTATACGCCTTGACTGTCATAATCGAGCCTAAACCTTCTTGCATAAACGAACGGACCTGCCCGTCGCTTTCCATGACTTCTTTATGCTTTTGCTTAAGCTGTTTTCTAAAAAGCGCAAACAAACCGCAGAAGATACCGCCGCAAACAATATAAATAAGCGTAAACCAAGGATCGATCGTAAGCAATGCGACGATTGCGCCGACTGTTTGTGCGACCATACCTGCGATTGCAGGCATCAGCCCTGCTGTCGTTGCGCTGACTTCGGAAATATCGGACGTGAGTCGATTCATTAGCTCCCCGCTATGATATTCGTTGATTTTTGCATAATCCGAACGTAAAATCGCGGAAAAGGTTTTTACGCGCAACGTCGAGAAAATCATCGTGCGAAGTTTTTCACTCAAATACCCCGTCCAAGTCTTTAATGCGATTCTAAAGAGTAAAAGCCCGAGCAAACAGCCCGCAAAAATCCAAAGCCGTGTGGCTTGTTGATTGGTCGCGCTGTTGATAAGATAACGCACCATATACGCAAACGCCAAAGAAAAAACGGTAGAAAGCACCGTTAAAACGGTCAAAAAGACGATAAATGCACTATACGGGCGTATTTCGTTTTTTAACCATATTTTCCCTGAATTCATTTGCGTGGATTTCTTCATAATTTTACCCTATCGTTATTTTTGTTTGCGCGGAAAGAAGAATCGAAAGATCTTTGCGCAAAAACGTCGAATCTTATATTTTATAAGAACAAAAAAACGGCGCGTTTTATAAGTTTTTAAGCGCTTATTGGCATAAGCGACGTATTTTTCGTCCGTACAAAAAATATGCTTTCCTTTGCGAAAAAACTCCGTCAAAACGCCGATTACTGCCTCTTCGGGGACGTTCTCGTCGGAATAACAGTTGTCGCCGCGAATGATATAACCCGTATCCGTTGGTGCTAAAACGCGATGCAAAATGTATGCGTCGCCTCGTTTATAAAGCGCGACGTCCAAACGTTTTAATTTTTCCGTTTTGGGGCGTACGACAATGGTATCTCGCCTATTTTTGAGCATAGGCAACATACTTACGCCGACCGTCGGGCCGATATACACGCCTTTTTCTAAAAGCGCGTCTTCAATTTTGAGCTTTTCAACTTCACTCATTCGGCAAACCCGTTTCTCGTCAATATTTCAACGAATCTTTCTACGTCAGCGCATGCTTTTTCTTCTTCGACGTCGTATTCCGCACAAAGCGCATTTACGCCGTCTTCAACGGAATGTTCTTCCGTGTAAAAGCGCCATAAAAACGCGCCCGTCGAATTCAAATTGATCATTCCGTGGAATTCTTTGCTCATTTTTCCTACGGGCACTACTACCGTTTCCCCGCCGACTTCTCTTAAAACAAAACCTTTTTTAATTTGCATAATTATTTCTCCGCATAATTTTTCCCTGTCAAGGCTTCAAAGGATTTTTGCACCGCTTCTTCCGAGATATCGCACTTCAATAAGTAAGCGGGCGTTTTTTGAATCAGCTTATCGGCAAGCTCTAACGTTGCCAACGCGCCTTCTTCCGTTTCAGGGATTAAAAGCTGCGTAAATAAGCGGCTCGTTACTTCCTTATTTGTTAATTGATCTATGGAATTTTCTTTTGCTTGCTCCAAAAAGCAAAGGCCGCAAAGGGGTGCGCTTGTTTTTTCGCCCCAACCTTCTTTGCCCTGCCAAGGCGTACCAAAGGCAATAAATTGGTCTTCGGTACAAGCCAAAATCGGTTTATCCCCGTTGACAATTTTCGTGTTTGGAACGTTTTTCAGCCAAAGCTTGGTATGGGTAGACTTCCCCGTACCGCTACGCCCCAAAAAAGCATACGCCTTACCTTCGTATTCTAAAATGGACGAATGCATTAAAATACGTCCAAATAAAGGCATTTGCATACAAATACTACGATAAAGACAAATATTTTCAATATATCCGTCCGAAAAATTGGGGGAAAGTTTTTTTTCTTCCTCAAATTCTTCTTTCGTCACTTCTGCCGTAATATCTACGGGCGAAGCCTGATCGTCGGAAAGATACTTAAAACAAAATTTATCCGTGTATGCGTATTGATTTTTGATTAGAACACGAAGTCCTGCAAGCTCATATACCATAAAATTTTCTAAATTTTAATAATTATCAGTCCAGCCTTCACTATCAGTCTCGCCTGGAACGTTAGGGCGAGTGGGCTTTGCCGGTTCTTTGATGGTTTCCGTCACGCAATCCGAACACCCTGCAAATGCAAACGCGACGACAAAGGTTAACGCCATGCAAAGGGATAAAAGCGCTCTTTTCAATTTCATATCTAGCTCCTTACACGCGCACGTCGCCCTTTTCCCCAAGGAGCGTAGCGTGTTTTTCTAAAATGGGATCGATTTCGTTGGCGATAAATTCAACCGTTTGCGAAGGCGCTCTGCCGATGAACTTACTCGCGTCCAAAATTTCGTCGATTTTATCCCATACGGGGCGGAACATTTCGTCCGCTTTGATTAAATCAATCAGATTATTTTCTTTCCCTTCCACTTTCACGTTTTTACCTGCTTCCATGGAAAGCTGACGGATTCTTTCGTGGAGTTCTTGTCTATCTCCACCTGCTTTTACGCAACCCATCATAATATTTTCCGTCGCCATAAACGGCAATTCCGCGCGAATATGCTTTGCAATAACCTTTTCATACACAACAAGGTTTTCCGCAACGTTCATATAAATATTCAAAATCGCGTCCACCGACAAAAACGCTTGCGCGTTTACGATGCGGCGATTTGCGGAATCATCCAACGTTCTTTCAAACCATTGCGTAGACGCGGTCAACGCGCTATTCATCGGCAAGGAAATTACGTATCTTGCCAATGCGCCGATACGTTCGGATCGCATAGGATTGCGTTTGTACGCCATTGCGGACGAACCGATTTGGTTCTTTTCGAAGGGTTCTTCTATTTCCTTCATGTTTTGCAAAATACGGATATCGTTCGAGAACTTATATGCACTTTGCGCGATTTGCGAGAGTACGCAAAGAATATTGTAGTCAAGTTTACGAGGATACGTTTGACCGGTCACGCCGTATACTTTATCATAGCCAAGCTTGGAAACAACTTTCTTTTCAAGCGCCTTAATCTTTTCTTCGTCGCCGTTGAAAAGCTCCATAAAGCTTGCTTGCGTACCCGTTGTACCCTTTACGCCGCGAAGCTTAATATTTTCCTTCGCGTTCATAAGGTTTACGTAGTCCATTTCCAAATCCTGCAACCAAAGAGTCGCGCGTTTGCCGACTGTCGTAAGCTGTGCAGGCTGCAAATGGGTAAAGCCGAGCGTGGGGACGTCTTTATATTTAAGAGCAAACTTTTTCAGCTTGTCCATAACGTTGACAAGTTTTTTCAAGATAATATCCAAGGCTTCGTCAAGCATAATTGCTTCGGCGTTGCAGTTTACAAAGCAGCTCGTTGCGCCAAGATGGATAATGGGTTTCCCCTTTTGCGCGTACTCGCCGTAAGCCTTTACGTGCGCCATAACGTCGTGACGGACTTCTCTTTCAAACTTCGCCGCCAATTCGTAATCAATCTCGTCGGCGTACTTTTTCAAATCGTCCACTTGTTCTTGCGTGACGTTCAAGCCAAGCTCCATTTCCGATTCCGCAAGCGCGATCCAAAGCTTTCTCCAAAGCTTAAAGCGCTTTTCATCGGAAAATGCGTGCTGCATATCCTTGCTTGCATAACGGGTAATAAGCGGATTCGTATAAATGCTGTTATCTACCATAATTCTCACCAATGATTATACTTTTTCGGGCTCGGGATATTCAACGCCGAACGTTTCTACCGTGACAGATTTCATCTTTTGTTCTTCGTAAGGCTTATCATACCAATCGGTTTTGACCGAAGCGATTTCATCGACCGTTTCCATGCCTTCGATTACCTTACCAAACGCAGCGTATTGTCCGTCGAGATAATCCGCGTCGTCGTGCATAACAAAGAATTGCGAGCCCGCCGAATCGGGGTGCTGTGCTCTTGCCATTGAGAGTACGCCGCGCACGTGCTCGATATCGTTTTTCGTAAAACCGTTGCCTGCGAACTCCCCTTTAATGCGGTAGCCGGGGCCGCCCGTACCGCGCCCGTCAGGATCGCCGCCTTGAATCATAAAACCTGCGATTACACGGTGAAAAATAATGCCGTTGTAATAACCCTTCTTTACGAGAGAAATAAAGTTATTCACAGTATTCGGCGCTTTTTCGGGATAAAGCTCTGCCTTAAAGGTCTTTCCATTCGTCATTTCAAAAGTTATAATAGGATTGCTCATAATTTCACTTCCTTTAATCTTCGTATTTTTCCACCACGACGTTTGCTTCCGTAAAGAGTTGCAAGGAAAAGTCGTCGGGATAACCGTTTTTATAAACTACGCGCGTGATACCTGCATTGATGATCATTTTCGCGCATATTACGCAGGGTTGGTGCGTACAATATAAGGTTGCGCCGTTGATATTGATACCGTATTTAGCGGCTTGGACAATCGCGTTTTGTTCCGCGTGTACGGCAAAGCAAAGCTCGTGCTTCGTACCGCTCTCGATATTGAGTACGCGGCGTAAGCATTCCCCTTTTTCTTCGCAGCTTTTAATGCCTGCCGGCGCACCGTTATAGCCCGTCGTCATAACGCGCTTATCTTTTACGATGACTGCCCCAACGTGGCGGTTTTGCTGATAGCAGCTCGACCAATTCGCCACCGTTTCCGTAAGCTCCATAAAGCGTTTGTCCCATTTGCCCATCGACATAAAAATTTGCTCCTTATATTATAAATAATATAACAGCATAATTATAGCACGATTTTTTGTAAAAATCAATCCTTTATAAAATCTTTTCGAGCGCAAACGCAAGTTTTTCGAAAAAATTATAAGAAAATATTCCCTTTTTTGTTTTTTTCTGTTTGACAATGCGCACAAATCGTTTATAATATATACGTATAAAATTTATGGACAACGTCCAAAGCTGGAGGATATTATGAATATTAAACCCTTATTCGACAAAGTCGTTGTAGAAAGTGTGACCGTTGAAGAAAAAACCAAGAGCGGTTTTTATCTTCCCTCTTCCGCCCAAGAAAAGCCCCAAACCTGCCTTGTAGTGGCAGTTGGCCCTGGCGGCATCATTGACGGAAAAGAAATCGTAATGCAAGTGAAAGTTGGCGACAAAGTGCTTTGTTCGAATTATGCAGGCTCGAATTTCAAAGTTGACGGCAAAGAATTCACGATCTTAAAACAAAGCGACATTCTCGCGATTGTGGAAGACTAATATAAAAGTCAAGGAGATATAGAAAAATGGCGAAACAAATTAAATATGGCGAAGACGCAAGAAAAGCTTTAGAGACGGGTGTCAACGTACTTGCAGACACCGTAAAAATTACGCTTGGTCCTAAAGGCAGAAACGTAGTGCTTGATAAAAAATTCGGCGCTCCCCTTATCACTAACGACGGCGTGACGATTGCAAAAGAAATCGAACTTAACGATCCGTTTGAAAATATGGGTGCACAGCTTGTAAAAGAAGTATCGACCAAAACCAACGACGTAGCTGGCGACGGTACGACGACGGCGGTTGTTTTGGCGCAGGCTATCGTTCGCGAAGGCTTGAAAAACCTTGCGGCAGGCGCAAATCCCATCATTTTGAAGGAAGGTATTAAGAAGGCGGTTGATACGACCGTAGAACATTTGAAAGGGATTTCGAAAGCGGTTGAAAGCAACAAAGCTATCGAGCAAACCGCTTCCATTTCCGCAGGCAACCCCGAAGTGGGCGCATTGATTGCAAAAGCAATGGAAATCGTTGGAAAAGACGGCGTTATCACCGTAGAAGAAGGCAAATCGATGAACACCGAGCTTTCAACTGTAGAAGGTATGCAGTTTGACCGTGGCTACGCTTCGGCGTATATGGTGACGAATACCGACAAGATGGAAGCCGTTTTGGAAAACCCCTACATCTTAATCACCGATAAGAAGATTTCTTCCTTGCAAGAAATCTTGCCCGTAATTGAACCCCTTGCACAACAAGGCGCGAAGCTTTTGATAATTGCGGAAGACGTTGAAGGCGACGCGTTGGCTGCTCTTATCGTCAACAAACTCAAAGGCGTATTCAATTCTGTTGCAGTAAAAGCTCCTGGGTTTGGCGACAGAAGAAAAGAAATGCTCCGCGACATCGCAACGCTTACGGGCGGCGAAGTAGTTTCCGCGGATTTGGGTATTGAATTTAAGGACGTTACCTTGAATATGCTCGGCAGAGCTTCCACCGTTCGTGTAGACAAAGAAAACACGACGATTGTAGGCGGCGCAGGCGACGCGCAAGATATTAAGGCTCGTATCGCTTCTATCAAATCGCAAATCATGGAAACAAAGTCCGATTACGATAGAGAAAAATTGCAAGAACGTCTTGCAAAACTTGCCGGCGGCGTAGCGGTAATCAGTGTTGGCGCGGCTACCGAAGTGGAAATGAAAGAAAAGAAACTCCGTATTGACGACGCGCTTGCTGCAACCCGCGCGGCT
Organism: Clostridiales bacterium; assembly: GCA_015071005.1. Taxonomy (GTDB): domain Bacteria; phylum Bacillota; class Clostridia; order Christensenellales; family Borkfalkiaceae; genus Scatosoma. The sequence continues at coordinate 66,721 of SVIG01000003.1, forward strand.
GTGGAAGAAGGCTACGTACCTGGTGGCGGTAGCGCCCTTCTTTCGGCTGTACCTGCGGTGAAGAAACTTGTTGCAAGCCTTAGCGGCGACGAAAAAACGGGCGCTTCCATCGTATTGAAGGCTTTGGAAGAACCGATTAGACAAATCGCGAAGAACGCAGGCTTGGACGGCTCTGTTATCGTAGATAAAGTCCTTTCCTCCAAGAAAGCAAACTATGGTTTCGACGCTTTGAACAACAAATACTGCGATATGGTTGAATGCGGTATCATTGACCCGACGAAGGTTACCCGTTCCGTTCTTCAAAACGCAGCCTCCGTTGCTTCCACGCTTCTTACGACGGAAAGCATCGTCACGGATATTCCTACCCCTCCTGCTCCTGCAATGCCTGCTGGTGATATGGGCGGTATGTACTAATTCGATAATACAAAACGAAAAAAAGCGACTGCATTTTGCAGTCGCTTTTTTAGTTTGCATTCTTATACCATATTTTCTAAAATCAATTTATCGGCGATTAAAGCGATAAACTCGCTATTTGTTGGCTTTTCTACGCCCAAATACACGCGCGTGCCGAAAATAGCGTTAATTGCGTCGATTCTACCGCGATTCCAAGCCACTTCGATAGCGTGACGAATCGCTCTTTCTACTTTGCTCGACGTGGTGGAAAATTTCTTTGCGATCGTAGGATACAATTCCTTCGTCACGCTGTTGATTACGTAAGGGCGCTCCACCGTCATTTTAATCCCTTCGCGTAAGTACCCATACCCCTTAATATGTGGCGGAATTCCGATAGAAATAAAGATTTCGCTAATCTTTTCTTCCGTCGTTGCGGGTTTCTTTCTTGCAATCGCCACTTCTTTGTGCTCGCCTATCTTATCGCGCATAAGCTCGCGTATACGCTCAAGCGCAGTAGCAATCGAAAAAGGTTTTACTAAATAATAGCAAGCACCTTCCGAAAGTGCCCTTTCAATCAATTCGTCGTTCGCAACGCCCATTGCAACAATCTTTGCGTCCGCCCACGTCTTTTTAATCGTGCGAATGACGCCGCAACCGTCCGTCCCCTTCAAAAACATACCCACGACAACCAAGTCAGGCTTGAGTCTTAAAATTTCCTTCACTCCATTGTCGCCATCGTCTCCCGCATATAAAACGTTAAAATCCTTATTCTCGGAAAACGCATCCTGTAATTGCGCTAAAACCGCGCTGTTTGATTCCAAAATAATGACTGAATGTGCACGCATTATTTTACCTCCTATCTCCATTTCTATTTTCGACTTTCTTTCAATCGTGCACCCATTATACTACATATAATTCAAGATTGCAAGTATTATTTTACAAAATCCAAAAATATTTTTCAATAAATTTTGAATATTTTACAATATTGTTCAATAATCTATGTCGAATTTTGTCGAAAGTATAAAAAAACGAGCCAAACCGCGAAAATGCGTTGACTCGTTTCCTTATATTATTAAAGGGATTATGCGTGCGTTTCGTCGATATATTCGTCGTAGGTTACCTGACGATCGTACGTCTTTGTTTCGTTGATTTCGATGATACGATTTGCGACGGTGTTCATCAATTCTTGGTCGTGCGAGGTCAAAAGCATACAGCCTTTATAGTTGCTTAAACCGTTGTTTAACGCCGTAATTGATTCCAAATCGAGGTGGTTAGTCGGTTCGTCGAAGATGAGGAAATTGCTCCCCTCTAACATCATTTTCGCGAGCATACAACGTACCTTTTCGCCCCCCGAAAGAACTTTTGCTTTTTTAAGCGCTTCTTCGCCCGAGAAAAGCATTCTGCCAAGCCAACCGCGAAGATATTCTTCGTAGTGGTCGTTCGAGAATTGAGAAAGCCATTCAACGAGGTTGAAATCGCAATTCATGAAATATTCGTTGTTATTTTGAGGGAAATAGGAAACGGAAATCGTTTTGCCCCAACGAATCGTACCTGCGTCGGGCTGTTCTTTTCCCATCAAAATATCGTAAAGCATCGTAATTGTGGTGCTCTTATCTGAAACGATACCGATTTTTTCATCGTGCTGTACGGTGAAGGAAAGATCCTTAAAGTACCCTTCTTTCGTCAAACCTTCTACCATCAAAATGTCGTGCCCGATATCTTTTTCAAATTTGAAATCAATGTAGGGGTATTTACGAAGAGAAGGCTTGAAATCGTTGATCGTGAGTTTTTCAAGCTCTTTCTTTCTCGAAGTCGCTTGACGGGACTTGGAAGCGTTTGCCGCAAAGCGCGCGATGAATTCTTGCAATTCTTTGGCACGTTGCTCCGCTTTTTTGTTTTGTTCCTTTTGTTGACGGGCAAGCAGTTGACTTGTTTGATACCAGAAATCGTAGTTACCTACGTACATATTGATCTTACCGAAGTCAACGTCGCAAATGTTCGTACATACTTTATTCAAGAAGTGACGGTTGTGCGATACGATAATAATGGTGTTTTCGAAATCCATCAAATAGTTTTCAAGCCATCTTACCGTCTTAATATCCAAGTTGTTGGTAGGTTCGTCCAAGAGCAAAACGTCGGGATCGCCAAACAATGCCTGCGCCAAAAGCACGCGGACCTTTTGCTTTGCGTCAAGATCGGACATCAAGCAATAATGCAGGGATTCGTCGATATCAAGCGCGTTCAAAAGCTGTGCGGCTTGGAATTCCGCGTCGTAGCCGTTCATTTCCGCAAATTCACTTTCCAAATCCGCCGCTTTAACGCCGTCCTCTTCCGTGAAATCGGGTTTCATATACAAAGCGTCCTTTTCATCCATGACTTCAACCAAACGCTTGTATCCGAGCATAACGGTACGCAATACCGTTTCTTCGTCGTACATATTTTGGTTTTGCTGTAAAACGGACATACGCTCGTTTTTATCTAATGCAACGTACCCCTTTTGCGGCTCGATTTCACCCGAAAGGACTTTCAAAAAGGTAGACTTGCCCGCGCCGTTTGCGCCGATAATACCATAGCAGTTTCCTTTCGTAAATTTCAAATTAACGTCTTCAAAAAGTTTTTTGCTGCCATATTGCAGGGAAACACCCGTTACCTGTAACATTTTACACCTCAAAAATTATTCTATCTTGTAAATTATACCATATAAAAACGTTTTAGGCAATCGTTTAACCCCTAAAAACGCAAAAGAAAAGGTCTTCTCAAAAAATGAGAGACCTTTCTATTCATTATTTAACGAGTTTTTCAAGCTGTTCCGCAACGTCAGCAACGGTGACAAGGTTTTCTACTTCGTCATCGGGAATGATGATACCGAATTCGTCTTCGAGTTGACTCAAAAGTTCCACAACGTCCAAAGAATCCGCACCGAGATCGTCTACAATTTTCGCGTCAGCCGTTACCTTTTCAATGGGCAAATCCAATGCTTCAGCAAGCATCGATTGAATTTTTTCTAACATAATAATTTCCTCCGTGATTCAATAGTTATTATTCATATTGTAATACAAACGAGTGACAATGTCAACTATTTTGCATTATTTGTTTTTCTTTTTCATCGTAAGTCCGATACGGTTTTTCTTCACGTCAACGTCTTTTACGTAAACGGTGACGACTTGCCCTACCTTCAAAACTTCCGACGGATGGCGAATATAACGATCGGTAATTTCGGAAATATGTACCAAACCGTCTTGATGCACCCCGATATCTACGAACGCGCCGAAGTCTACTACGTTTCTTACCGTACCCGTCAATTCCATACCAACACGCAAGTCTTCAATGCCCATAATATCCTTACGAAGTACGGGCGCAGGCAAGCTATCGCGGATATCGCGTCCAGGCTTCATAAGCTCCGTAACAATATCCATAAGCGTCGCATTGTCAAGCTCCGTTTCCTGTGCGGCTTTCGCTGCGCCGTAAGCTTTGATCTTTTGCCCTAAATCAGCGATTCTACGCGCTTTTACGTCTTCGGTGGTATAAGAGAACAATGCGAGCAATTTTTCCGCTTTTGCATACGATTCAGGGTGTACCGCGGTGTTATCCAAGATATTATCGCCGCTATCGATACGTAAGAAACCTGCGCATTGCGTATACGCCTTTTCACCGAGTTTAGGAACTTTCAAAAGCTGCTTTCTCGATTTGAAACGACCGTTAGCCTCGCGGTAAGCTACGATATTTTTTGCAACGGACGAATTTAAGCCTGCAACGAATTTCAAAAGGGAAACGCTTGCCGTATTCAAGTCTACGCCGACGCTGTTTACGCAGTCTTCAAGTACCCCCGAAAGCGCGCCGTCCAAGCGTTTTTCGTTCATATCGTGCTGATATTGCCCAACGCCGATAGATTTCGGGTCGATTTTGATAAGCTCTGCAAGCGGATCTTGCAAACGGCGGGCAATAGACACCGCACTTCTCGTCGTAACGTCGAAATCGGGGAATTCTTCCGCGCCGAGCGGGCTTGCCGAGTAAACGGACGCACCAGCTTCGTTGACGATAACGTAGCTCACTTCTCTACCCGTTTCCGCCTTGATTTCCTTAATCAAATCCGCGATAAAGATTTCACTTTCCTTGCTCGCCGTACCGTTTCCGCAAGAAATTACCTCAACCTTATGCTTTGCAATCATCGCTTTCAAAACGACTTTCGCATCCGCAATCCCCTTTGCCGAGCCAAGCGTGGGATGTACGACCGTATTATCCAAAACCTTACCCGTACCGTCTACCACGCAAATCTTACAACCGGTACGATAGCCAGGGTCCCAACCCATCGTAATCTTATTTTTTACGGGCGGTTGCATCAAAAGCGGTTTTAAGTTCAATTCAAACATTTTAATCGCTTGTTCACTCGCCTCGTCAAAGAGTTGCGCGCGCACTTCTCTTTCTACGGAAGGTGCTATCAGACGGTCGTAGCTATCCGCAGCGGCTTCTTTCACGAGCTTACTGCATTCCCCACCGTCTTTTAAGAACCCTGCCGCCGTGATGCGTTTTGCGAATTCCGTATCAACGTTAATGGATACCTTCAAGAATTCTTCCTTTTCGCCGCGATTTAATGCCAAAACGCGATGGCTCTTTACTGCGCTTACGGGCTCGGAATAATCCGCATACATATTGTATGTGCCAGCTTCATCCGCTTCTTTCTTTCCCTTTGCATAGCAAGAGGTGATTTCTCCGTGATTAAAGAAGAAATTACGAAGCTTTTTACGCGTTATAGCGTCATCGGAAATGATTTCCGCGATAATATCTTTCGCGCCGTCGATTGCCTCTGCACTTGTTTTTACTTCTTCCGTGATATATTTCACCGATTCTGCACCAACGTCCAAAGCTTTATCCTGTGACAAAATCGCATCTGCCAAGCCTTGCAAGCCCTTTGCGATCGCAACGGACGCGCGCGTCTTTCTCTTTTGCTTATACGGACGGTAAATATCTTCTACTTCCGTCAACGTGACAGCCTTTGCAAGCGCCGCCGTGATTTCATCAGACATTTTGCCTTGCTCGGTGATCGAATTTGCGACTTCTTCCTTTCTCTTTTCGAGATTGCGAAGATAGGTAAGTCTATCGAACAATTCACGAAGGACTTGGTCGTCGCAGCTACCCGTCATTTCTTTACGGTAACGCGCGATAAACGGAATCGTATTCCCTTCGTCGATAAGGGAAACGATGTTTTTCGTGTGAGTGGGGTTCAAATTGAATTCTTGCGTAATCGTTTGTAAAATATCCATAAAACTACCTTATAAATTTATTTTTTTGATATTTTCAAGGAACGTAAATAGTCCTTTTGTTCTTGGGTTAAGCGATAACTTTCTATCGCCTTTTGAATGGCTTTATTGTGCGTTTTAGCGGTCAAAATCCCCTTTTTAAGCACGTTTACGCCATATTCGTATTCTTTTATTAAAATTTCCGCTGTAAGCCATGCAACAGCCATATGTACGTAGTAAGTTGCCGTGTTGGCATGAAGTAAATAATTTTCAATAGTCGCTAAATAGGGTTTGTCCACATAATAATATAGCAAAGAAACTAACGCGTACCGCTCGTAATATTCGCCGCCGTGAGAAAACAGCCGTTCTATTTCCGCCAAAAAACGTGCTTTATTTTTGGGGACGCACTTTGCCTTAAAGCAATCGCAAAGCGCCCAATTATCCATCAAAGAAACGCAATATTCAAGCTCTTTTATAAACTCGTCGTAGGGTAAAGCCGAAACAATCGTCAATTTGATAAATATTACTTCGTAATATTCGTTAGGAAATGCTAAAATTTCGTCCTTAAACTGCTCATACTCCTTGGCGATTGCACGCATCGTCGGTGTGCGCACGCCTAAAATTTCGTATTTCGTTGGAATGAGTCGCTTTTGAAAATCAGCAAACGTAGGCTCGGCGTGGGATTTAAGAATATCAATAAATTTGGTATACGTCATTGAGTTCTTTTCTCCATACTTCTTCACGGAATCGCGGATTAGCAGGGCTTGTAGACGGCATTTTGATATACGGAATAGTGCAATCGCTATACCGTGAACAAAACAATTCGTAGGCAAGCGTGCCGTTGAGCAAGATTTTCTCTATTTTTGATAACTTAAAAATTTGCGATAAGTCCGCTATCTCTACGTTTTTCACCGACGAATCCGCAGAACCTTCGATTTCGCAAGAAATTGCCATATCCCAAAGCGCGATATTTCTACGCAGTAAAAATTCCCTTTTCTCTTGCGTAGTTTCGGGGATTTCTTCCCCAAAATATCCGCAAACGGTGCGCCAAAAGCGGTTTTGCTTGTTCCCGTAATAGAAGGCAATTTCTCGGCTTTTAACGGACGGAAAACTGCCCAAAATCAATATGCGGCTGTTCTTATCAAACACGGGCGGAAAGCCCATCTTTTGTGTTTGCGCATTCATTCGTTCATAAAGGACGGTTTATTATTCCCAACCGTCGAAATCGCCATATAGCGCTCGTCGAACATTTCCCTTGCCGCCTCTTGCGCCATTTCATAGGTCATCGAATTGATTTCGGAAAGTTTCTTTTCAAAATCAAATAAATCGTTATGATTCAGCATACGCACGCCGTAAAGCAGCATTTGCGAATTCGTACTTTCGTTGCCGAAGAATAAGGACGCTTTCATTTGTTCGCGACTGCGCAAAAATTCGTCCTTCGTAATCCCCTTTTCTTTTACGTTTTTCAATACGTCGAGGATCGCTTCATACGCTTGGTCTTGATTGGCAGGATTAACACCTGCGTAAATACCTTGCAACCCGCATTCCGGGTAGAAGGAAAGATAAGAATATACGGAATACGCCAAACCGCGCTGCTCGCGGACTTCTTGGAAAAGTCTGGAACTCATCGAGCCGCCGATAACGCTATTTACCGCCTTAAATAAATCCATTCGCGAATCATTGCGAGAAATCGCGGGATAGGCAAGCGCGATATGCACTTGTTCAATCGGTTTAACACGTGCGACTTTTTGATGCTGAAGCTGTACGTTTGCCTTGCGAGCCTCAAAACAACCCTTTTCTAAATTGCCAAAATGGCTTTCAACAAGTGCTTGCGCCGTTGTGAAATCGATTGCCCCTGCAAAGGAAATTACGATATTTTCAGGGCAATATCTCGCCTTTTTATAGCGGCGTACGTCATCGAGCGTAAAACCCTTTACGTTCGATGCTGGACCTAAAATATTACGCCCATAGTTTTCTTTCCCAAAATACGCGTTTGCAAGCACGTCTAAGCACAAATCTTCGGGCGTATCTTCGTTCATGGAAATTTCTTCGCAAATAACTCCTTTTTCGCGCTCCATTTCATCTTCGGGATAGGTCGCGTTCAAGAAAAGATCCGCCAAAAGCTCAAAGCACGCCGCCGTGTGGTCCATGGTACTCTTTGCATAATAGCAGGTATGTTCCTTGCCAGTAAACGCGTTTACCTGTGCGCCCAAGCGATCGAAAGCATCGGAAATTTCAAAAGAATTCCGTGTTTTCGTGCCCTTAAACTGCATGTGTTCAATAAAATGCGAAATACCGTCTTCCGCATCCGTTTCCGAAGCGCCGCCCGTGCCGACGAGTATCCCCATTGTCACAGACATAAGCCCTTGCATTTGTTTTACAACGAGCCGAAGCCCGTTTTCATAACGTTTTTCATTTACCATTCTCTCTATTTAATCCTTTTATTTATCCTTGTAATTGTAAATTTTCCGTCACTGTCACAACGGAAAGATCCTTTGATTCGTAATATTTTAATATATCGTCTAACGCATTTGCCGTTTCTTGCATCGGATGCATTAAAACAAAATCGCCTACCTTAATGTCTCTTGTCGCGCGTGTATAAATAATCGACGAATCCTTATCTCGCCAATCGATCGTGTCCTTCGACCAAAGTATCGTCTTCATATTCAACGCGGAAGCCGCCGTTAGCGTATCGTCGCAATACGCGCCTGACGGCGGGGCAAAAAGAGTCGGCTTCACGCCGATTGCAAGCTCGATAAAGCGGTTACATTCCACAATTTCCTTTTGGTTTTGCGATAAATTCATTTTGGACTGATCTTTGTGGAAATATCCGTGATTGCCAATTTCATGTCCGTCAGCATAAATCGCACGCAAACATTCTACGTTATCGTCCGCCCATGAACCGCCGATAAAAAAGGTCGCTTTCGCCTCGTGTTTTTTTAACGTTTCTAAAATGGAATACACTTCGTCCGTACCCCAATAAACGTTAAACATTAAGGACACCCCTACACCGTTTTCACCAGCGGAACGATAGATATTCGATTCTTTCCCCTGCGTTTTTATCCCTTTATCTATCGGCGCAAGACACAATGCACCAACGGATAAAACCAAAACGCCTAAAACGACGTTAGATGCAATTTTGAAACGCAAAGACTGGATGGAAAGTTTATTTTTCTTGATAGAATTCTTCGACAAGTCAACACCCCGAAAAAAAGTATTTATTCTATCCTATTTCACCTTTTTTCGAGATATTCCTTATTTGATTTTCAAAATCGTGACGCCTGTATCCCCTTCACCGTATTTGCCCAAGCGATATTCCGCAACGTTGGGATGGGTGCGCAAATATTCGTGGATACCTGCACGAAGCTTGCCCGTGCCCATACCGTGCACGATTCTAAGCTCTTCCAAATTGGAAATAACCGCCGCGTCCAAAAACGCCTCGATTTCCGGCAACGCTTCGTGTACCGTTAAACCGATTACGTTAATTTCCAACGTCGGAGCAGGTTTTGTTTGCAGTTTTTTCGTCACCTGCACGTTCTCATTTACACCCGATTTTTTCCATTTTTTGCTCGAAACTTTCGGCGGATTCGTACGCGTTTGTGGGATATACAGCTCGGAGAGCTTGCTGCGAATTCGCATATTGCCGCATTGTATTTCCGCCTCGCCCTTTTGCAAACGAATGCTTTGTACAAGCCCTTCTTGGGCAATATTTTTGACAAAAACCTTCATACCGACGCGCAATTCATTCGGATTGATTGGCTCAAATTTCGGCGTAAAATCCTCTTCGTTTTCGCTTTCGTACGCCTTGTCTTGCAAGCGATTCTTCAAGGTGCGCGCCTTAATTAAATCCGCTTCCGAAAGCGATTCCTTTGCGAAAATTTCTTCAATTTCGTGAAGCAATTCTTCCGCGTCCGACGTCTTATCGTTAATAATACGGCGAGATTCCGCTTTTGCGGAAACGTAGAGCTTTTCTTTTTCCTTTTTCAGTCGCTCGCGCTCCGCTTCAACTTCCTGCAAGCGCGCTTGCCACTCCGCTTTTAATTTGTTCGTTTCCCGTAAGACTTCTTCCGCTTGGATGCGACTTTCTTCCGCGCTTCTTACGATATGCTCGAATTTTTGCGCCCCTTCGGAAAGGTTTGCACGCGCTTCTCGCAAGATTTTTTCAGGCAAACCCAATCTTTGTGAAATCGCAAGCGCATTACTTGATCCAGGCAAACCGATATGCATTGCATACAAGGGTTGCAAGGTATTCGAATCAAATTCCATACACGCGTTTTCAATCCCCTTTGCCTCAAAAGCAAACTCTTTCAACGTCGTATAGTGGGTCGTGACAACACCCGACGCGCCGCTTTCTAAAAGATGGGATACAATTGCCTTTGCAAGCGCTTGACCTTCTTCTGGGTCCGTTCCACCGCCAAGCTCGTCGATCAACACCAAGCTCCGCGAATTCGCCTTATTGACAATATCGATAATGTTCGTGATATGCGAAGAAAAGGTGGAAAGACTTTCTTCAATGCTTTGCGCGTCGCCCACGTCGTAATATATCTCGTCAAACGTGGAAATAATCGCACGTTTTGCAGGTATAAACAAACCGCAAGCCGCCATTAAACAGAAAAGCCCTACCATCTTCAACGTGACCGTTTTACCGCCCGTATTCGGACCGCTAATCAATAAAAAGCGATATTCTTTTCCAAGTGCAACGCTGACGGGAACGACTTTTTTCCGATCGATCAAGGGATGTCTGCCCTGTTCAATCGAAATCACTCCGTCGCTATTGATTTGTGGCATTACACACGAAAGTTTGTAGCCGTACTCGGCGCGCGCGTAAGCAACGTCAATTTCTTCCAAAATCTCAATATCCGTGAAAAGTTCCGTACCCATAAAGCCTGCGCGGCGGGACAATTCGCCTAAAATCCGCTCTACTTCTTCCCGTTCGTCGATGGCAAGAGAACGAAGCTCGTTATTCATTTCCAAGACTTCTTCCGGTTCGATAAAGAAGGTCGCGCCGCTTGAAGAGCGATCGTGGATAAAGCCTTTGATATTCCGCTTATATTCTGCGCGGACAGGCAATACGTAGCGATTATCGCGCATCGTAATAATGCCGTCTTGCAAATATTTCCCTTCGCTTCCAACCAAATACTCCTGCAAACGCACACGAATTTTCTCGTTCAAAAGCCGAATCTCACGGCGCAAAGAGTAAAGCTTATCGCTTGCATAGTCGCTTACTTCCGTGTCGCTTAAAATCTTGTTGCGAATGTCTTCTTCCAATGTTTGATCAAAATACAAACGATTGGATAATTCTTTGATAAGTGAAATTTCTTCGTCCGTTACGCCTTGAATGCTCGTATAAGCAATTCGAACGCTACGGAGTAGGTTTTCAATCTTCAAAAGTTCGCCACAGGACAAAGCCGAGCCCTTTTGCGCGCGCTCGATTTCATCGGAAAAAGTCGGGAAGTATTCAATCTTGGAAATCCCGTGCATGAAAAGCAATTTAATGCTTTCTTCCGTCAGCTTTAACCTTTTCTTAACTTCGTTAAATTCGCTCGATGGCTGAGTTTCCAACAAACGAATTTTGCTTCCGTCTAATACTGCATAGTTTGCTGTCAACGAAAGAATTTTATTCAATTCGGATTTTTCAATAGCTTTCGCATTCATACTTTTTTACAATACGCCTCGCTTAAAGTGTCCAGACGTGTAATTATGATACACTTTCTTTTGTGCTTCTTCACTTCTCACCGCTTTTGCCGCCGCGGATTTTTCTTTCGTCACCGTTAAATCTATCAATGAGCCTGCATTTTGTACGCCGACGCCGATTAAATCGGCGCAATTATAAACTTCAAATCGACAGCTTCCATTTGCCAAAAGGTTTCTCTTTACGGGGAATTCGCGGTTATTTTCGTCCGTCAACGTATAGACGTCGCGTTGATCGCAAATTTTACAACTCTTTCCAAACGGACAATAACACAAATCCATCAATTTGATATTCCCCGATGAAAGTACGAACGCTTTTTCACTTGTCAAAACCGTGCATTCGCCGTAATTTGCTTCCTTGGAAATTGCGTAATATGCAACGGACGGAATCGTCAAAAGTTCGGCGATGGTTTGACGATTGATAAGATTTAAGCCCGTACCAGCAAAGATTTTCAATCTATGCGCGCGCGCAAACTCAATTCCCCCATAGTTTTCCGCATATACACCGTCAAAATTCGCTTGTGTGAATAAATTTTCTATTGCGGCAATATCCGCACTTGTTGCAAACGGCGGAAAATAGATGTATTTCTCAAATTTTCCGTTTTTGAAACTATTCGGCAACGCTACGCGCAAATCCGCTGCTTTATAAATTGCTACGTCCACCTCTATACCGTCAAAATCATTAGAAATTACGGCAATCTTATCGTTTTTACCCGTTAATATCGGTTTTTCAAATGGCGTATATTCATAAGCTTTTCGATTACCCTTTGCCACAAACGAGCAAACCGTTTCGTAAAACTCTCGACGGAAAGCGTTTAATTCGGATTTGGGAATAAAAATATTCCCAACGATGTCTATCTTGTCAAAATCAATCTCAATAGGCAAACCGTCCGATTTTAAGAAACAGTCCTTTAATTCCTTTTCCGTCAACGGCCGATTTTGCGCGGACTGCAAATACGAGCGCCCCACTACGTAAACGTCGGAGGTTTTCGCAATCGGCAGTTCCCCTTCCTTAAAAAGGAGTTCAACGTGAAGCCTACCCTTCTTTTCCGCGCGCAAAACGCGCTCGTTCATGCGAGTGTCCGTCGTAATAAACACGCCGTCGCCATTCTTTAAGCGAAGCTTGGAAAATAAGGAAAACGCCTTACCCTCCGTTTTGCAAAAGGTCGCGCCGCCAAGCTCCTTCCCGTCGCGTAAAATCTTAAACGAATCCCCTTGACTTGGCTTAAACGCGCTTTCTACCAAGTATTTTCCGTTGAATACTTTCACTACGCCGATTTTTTCGCCTAAATGCCCTTGAATCGCCGTAGAAAGCAAACGTTTGTCTTGCCCAAACGCAAGTCCTTTCGTGTAATTTCCGCGATTATAGGCGCGTTTTAGATCGGATAACGCTTGCTCGCTTTGCTCGTTAATGAAAAGGCTTCGATAATAACGAACGGCCGCCGCAACGTATTCCGCTCGGCGCATTCTACCTTCGATTTTGAAGGAAACCACGCCTGCTTCTATCAATTTATCAATCGATTCGCCTACGCATAAATCGGACAAGGATAAAGCATAATTCTTTTCCGTGTTCCCGTTTCGATTATAGCTATAAAGCTTGCGGCAAGGCTGTTTGCAACGGCCTCGATTGCCGCTGTTTCCACCTGCAAAGGAGGAAAAATAGCATTGTCCAGAAAACGCCGTACAAAGCGCGCCTTGAATAAAGACTTCCGTTTCAATAAATTGCGCAATTTCACGTATTTCTTCAAGCGGAGTTTCGCGTGCAAGAATCACGCGTGTAAAACCGCAATCTTGGGCAAATTTCGCGCTTTGGATATTGCAAACCCCTGCTTGCGTGCTCAAATGCAATATAATTTCGGGATATTTTTGATGAATCCGCTTTCCAAGCAACGCGTCCTGCATAATAATCGCATCCGCACCCTCGTTCCATGCAAAGAGCAAGGTTTCAATAAAAGCATCGAGTTCATCATCCTTAACAATCGTATTCATCGCCACGTACACTTTTACACCGCAAAAATGCGCCTTTTGCAAAAGCGCGCGAAAAGCGTCCGCGTCAAAATTAGCCGCGCTTTGACGGGCGGAAAAGGCGTTTAGCCCTAAATATATAGCATCTGCGCCATTGTTAATTGCCGCTTCTGCACATTCCATATTGCCCGCAGGCGCTAAAATCTCTATCATTCGTCTTCCTTTGCTTTCTTATTCGGTAAAACCGAATTTGTGGATAATTTCCGCTATCGCGTTTTCGTTAAAGGTTGCATCCGTTACGTAATTTGCAACCGCTTTTAATCTTTCGTCCGCATTTTGAACGGCAATTCCAAGCCCTGCCGTCTCGACCATCGGTATATCGTTTTGCTGATCGCCCACCGCAATCGTTTTATCGAGCGGTATTTTGTAATGCTCCGCGATAAACTTAACGGCTGTACCCTTGGAATATCGCTCGTTTACCACTTCCACAAGCGTTCTTGAACTGCGCGTTATCGTACAACCTGCAAAATGCTCTGCGGCAAGCGTTTGCGCAATTTTTTCGCCATCCTCTGGCTTGACCATTGTCAAAACTTTATACGAACGAAAATCCCGTTCTTGCGCGAATTTTGAAATCGGTTTGTCCAACACCAAGTTCGCTTTCATTCCAACGCCACGTTCATAGGATTTCAAACCCTCGTCGTCCATGTTGGAATAATACTCCCAACTATCGTAGATTTGGATATGCAAGCCCATTTCTTCCATCTTTTTGCACGCGGCAACCGTGGATTCTACCGATAAACGGCCCTCCATAATCGTTTCACCGCTCTCAATATCCACAATAATTGCTCCTTGACAGCAGGAAATCAAGCCTTTTAAGCCAAGTTCCCTTGCGCGGTGCAAAATCCCTGACGTCATACGGCCTGTGGATATGGCAAATTTTCCACCGCAAGCGATATATTCGTTAATTGCGTTGCGGTTTTCTTCGCTAATCGTACCGTCTCTTTTTACAAGCGTACCGTCAAAATCGGACACAATCAGCGGATAATTTATCCTTCGCATTTATAATTCTTCCTTAAAATAGGTGTAAATCTTTTTCGCAAGCTCCGGCCCGATACCATCCACTTCGCCAAGCATTTTTTCATCGGCAGACATAATTTTGTCGATCGTACCGAATTTTTCCAAAAGCGCCATACGTTTCTTTTTGCCCACCCCGTCGATTTCTTCTAATACGGACGCTAAATTGCGTTTAGAGTGTAGACTTCTAAAATAAGTGATTGCGAATCTATGCGCCTCGTCACGAATACGTTGCAGCATTTTTAAGGCAAAATCCCGTTTATCAATGCGAATACTTTCGCAAGAATTCAGCGTAAAGACTTCTTCCTCTCTCTCCGCCAACGAAATCAGCTCTATATCTTGCACGTTCGCTTCATCGAAAATCTCTTTTATGGCGGAAAGCTGCCCTTTACCGCCGTCAATAACCATCAAATCGGGTTTAGGAAAACGCTCCTCTTCCGCCGTACCAAGCTTTGCCAAGCGCCGGCGCATCATCTCTTGATGGGACGCGTAATCGTTTGCGCCTTCTACCGTTTTAATTTTGAAACGGCGATAACTGCTTCTATCCGCTTCCCCGTCAATAAATACGACCATTGAGCCGACTTTATCCACGCCGCTAATATTCGAAATATCATAGCATTCCATACGCTTGGGATATTTCTTCAAGCCGAGTATTTCTTTCAAACGTTGACAGGCATTTTTCGTCATATCGTCTTTGTGCTTGATCTTATCAATCGACTTCGACAAATATTCGCTCGCATTCTTTTCCGCCATATCGAGCAGTTGCTTTTTCACGCCCAACTTTGCCATCGTTATATCTACTTTTTTACCGAATTTTTCGCGGAAATACTTTTCAAGCAAGTCCTTTTCGCAAAAATCCTGCACGATAATCTCGTCGGGCAATTCGTGATTGCGGTAAAACTGCAAAATGAACGCGGTCAAGGCGTCCGCCTCACTAAACGAACCGTCCTCTAATGCAAAATTACTGCTCCCTTGCATAATACCGTTTCTCGTCACTAAAACGTTTGCGGCTGAATATAAATAGTTCGTTTTAAGCGCGATAATATCCGCGTTTATAGAACGGTTTAACGCCGTTATACGCTTCAATTTTAGTTTGGAAAGCATTTCCAGCTTTTGACGGTACTCCATTGCCAGCTCAAACTCCTCGTTTTCAGCAAAGCGGAGCATTTTTTCTTTCAAAATCTTCTCGGCGGCCTCGTAATCACCGTCCAAAAAAGCAATTACTTGCTTGATTTTTTGCGCGTAATCTTCTCGATTGCACAAATGTGCGCACGGCGCGTTGCATCTACCTAAATGATAGGCAAGACAAGGCTTTTTGGGTTTACTTGTAATTGCCGTATTGCAGGTTCTAACGTTATATACCGAGCCGATAATATCTAAAAGATCGCCGCAGCGAACACCGCCCATGAACGGACCGAAATACTTGCCGTCCTTTTTGATTTTGCGAATGATCGATACGCGCGGAAATTCTTCCGACGTGTGGATTTTCAAATACGGATACGTCTTATCGTCTTTTAAGAGAATGTTATACTTGGGCTTGTACTTTTTAATAAGATTGTTTTCAAGCGCCAAAGCATCGATTTCCGTCTGCGTAATGACGTAATAAAAATCGTCGATATGCTCCACCATCGCCGCGACTTTTTCGGGCTTTGCCGACGAGTGAAAATATTGCCGAACACGGTTTTTCAAAACGCGCGCTTTGCCCACGTAAATCACGATTCCGTCCTTATCGAGCATAATGTATACGCCCGGGGACTCGGGAAGCAAATTCAGTTTTTCCTTCAAATTGCTCATCCTGTTCTCACAAATCGACTTTTTACGTGAAATGTTCTTATAAGAACATTAACCCACGAATATCATTATATACCAATTTTCGAAATTTTGCAAGGGTATACGGCAAAAAACTTGCTTTAACAGCCTAAAAATTCGATTCCTTTCAAGATAACGTCGTTAATCGAGTCGTTTACAAGACTATAAAAGACTATTTTTCCTTGCCGAACGCATTTTACAATCCCAGCGCTACGCAAAAAACGAAGCTGATGAGAAACGGTCGTTTGATTGATATTAAGTATTCTGGAAAGGTCTGTCACGCAAAGCTCGCTAATTGCCAATGCAGACAAAATTTTTACACGCGTATAATCGGCAAAAACAGAGAAAAAGCACACAACGCCTTCGAGAATTTCCCCTTGCGGTACGTAATCCTCGATCAGGCTTTGTGTGCGTTTGTCTAAAAGTAACGTTTGTGACATAATCATAGCTCCTTGTATGTTATTATGGGAATATGATAACGTATGTCATAAAACGTTTTCTCGGTTATTTTGTTGTAAAAGGATTTATTTTGTCATTTTTCTCACGAAATCTTCTTTACTTCGTAGCCTGCATCCGTGATTGCAGCGGTCAAAACCTCGTCAGATACTTCATTATCCAAAGCGACTACTGCCGTTTTCTTCTTCAAATTTACGTCCACTTCCGCTACGCCGTCAACACTTTGCAACGCTTTCGTCACGTGCGCAACGCAACGCTGACACATCATTCCTTCTATCTTCAACGTCTTTTTCATTTCCTTTTCTCCTTCCATTACAGTTTGATTTTCGTTCTTATTTTTTCCAAATTTTGTTAATCGCAAAGCGTTTGTTACTACGAAAAGTGAACTTAAACTCATCGCCGCCGCGCCAATCATGGGATTAAGGGATAATCCTACGAACGCAAACGCGCCTGCCGCTATGGGAATGGCAACGCAGTTATAAAAGAAAGCCCAGAATAAATTTTGCTTAATATTTCGTACCGTTTTGCGGCTCAACTCGACCATGGTACTCACCAATCGCAAATCATCGCGCGACAAAACAACGTCCGCGGCGTCGATTGCAATATCCGTTCCGTTCCCCATTGCAACCCCGATATCCGCTTCTTTTAATGCCGGAGAATCGTTGATTCCGTCACCGACCATTGCAACAATTCCGCCCACCGATTGCACTCTTTTTACTGCGTTTACCTTATCCTCGGGTAAAGCTTCGGCAAAATAGTCGTCAATTCCTACTTCTTCCGCAATCGCTTTTGCAACGTTTTCGTTGTCACCAGTAAGCATACCGACGCGCATGCGTTGTTCTTTTAACGAAGTGACCGCTTCCTTACTTTCCGACTTTAAGGTGTCGGCAATGGCAAAAATAGCAAGAATTTTTTTAGAATTTGCAAGGAAAACGACCGTTTTCCCTTGCATGGAATATTCTTTTTCTAATTGCTCAGCTTTTTTCTCTTCGATTCTTTCAAGCAAACGGCGATTGCCTAAATAATAGGTTTCTCCGTCGAATTCCGCTTGCGCGCCGTGCCCTAACTTGTAGACGTAATTTTGTACGTCAATCCCTTTCGTTTCCCCTTCCGCATAAGCGCGAATACATTCGGCTATGGGGTGATTGGAATGTTTTTCAATACCGATGGCAAGCTGTAATAAGTTGTTGCGCTCGCCTGAGAAAATAATAAAATCGGTGACAGTAGGTTTACCGACGGTCAAAGTCGCTGTTTTATCCAACAATACGCAGTTCAAATCCTTTGCTTTTTGCAGGGTTTCCGCATCTTTATACAAAATCCCAAGCGCCATACCGCGGCCGGTTGCCGCCATCACCGCTACGGGTGTTGCAAGTCCCAACGAACACGGGCAGGATATAACCAATACGCAAATTGCGTAATTTGCCGCGCGCGCGACGTCCTTCGTAAAGGACAACCAAATAAAGAATGTAATTACGGCAATCAGCGTGACAAACGGCACGAAAATGCCCGCAATTTTATCCGCGGTCTTTTGGATTGGCGCTTTACTCGCGCCAGCTTCCTTGACCATTTTAACGATTTGAGAAAGAGTTGTTTGCGCGCCTACCTTTTCGGCTAAAATTTTAATAAAACCGCTCTTTACAATGTCCGCACTTGTGACCAAATCCCCTTCCATAAGCTCAACGGGCAAGCTTTCGCCCGTGATTGCCGCTCGATCGACAAATGCGTGTCCTTCAATGATTTTTCCGTCTACGGGTACGTATTCACCTTGTTTTACAATCAATACGTCGCCGATTGCAATATCGGCAAAATTGACCTTCGTTTCTACGCCGTTTCGTTCGATTGACACGGTGTTGGGCATCAATTTGATGAGTTTTTCAATTTCATCACCCGTTTTGCGTTTGGATTTTTCTTCCAGCCATTTTCCTACTGTCACCAAACACAAAATCATTGCCGCTGATTCGTAGAAGAAATGGGTATGCGCGCCCACTTTATCCAAATACAAAAGTATCGAATAAACAAGGCTATACGCAAAGGAAACGCCCGAACCCATGGCAACCAAGGTGTCCATATTCGGGACGCCCTTCAAAAGCGCTTTCGTACCGCTTGTAAAAAACTTATAATTGACGAGCATTACCGCAAACGACAACGCCATTTGTAAGCTTACGGAGACCTTCAAATGCGGCTGCGGTAAATCCAACATACCGCCCATTGAGAAATACATAAGCGGCAATAAAAACAATAAGGATAAAAAGAATCGAATCTTGAACCGAGTAGGATTCGCCTTTTTTTCCAAAAACGCTTTCTCATCGTATTTCGCCGCGCCGTAGCCCAATTCTTGCACGGTTTGCATTATTTTTTCAGCGGTGACAAGGTTTTCCTCATATTCAACGGACATGCTCTCGTCCATCAAGGACACGTTCGCACTTTTTACGCCGCTTAAACGGCATACTGCGCGCTCAATCCCTAACGAACATGCCGAACACGTCATCCCCGTGACCGAAAATTTTTCTTTCATAAATGTACTCCTATAATATAAATATTATAGCACCTTCAAATATTTTTGTCAAGCATAAAAATTAACCGTAGTTAAATTTCTTTTATTTTTTAGCGCAACGCAAAAAGACGGGCGCGTAAAGCAGCCCGCCTAAAATTCCAATTAGACGAAATAATTAGTTGTTCTTTTCAGCCTTCGGAGCGATAACTTCTACGCCGTTGTAGTAACCGCATTTATCACATACTCTATGCGATTGCATAAATTCGTGGCAATGAGGGCATTCAACGATCGTTGCTGCCGTTGCTTTGTAGTTTGCAAATCTCTTGTTCGTTCTGCTCTTGGATTGTTTACTCTTAGGTACTGCCATTTTATAACACCTCTCGTTTTTTCTTCTAAATTAAATCGGTTAACCGAGATAAGAAATGCCCTCGCAATCTTCACCGCAGGAAACGGAAAAAGGCATACTTGCCATAATCGCGTCCTCTACTGCTTTCGTAAGATTCAAAACACCGTTCGTGTATCCATAATCGCTGAAATCTTTTTTACATTCAAACAATGCGTCCAATTCCCCGACCACCTCTTGAGAGGCTGCTTTTAAGCAACGGGAGCATTGCCCTTCCAAGCGATAGGAAACCGTGCCACGTATTTCTACCGAATCGTCCTCAAAAATTTCATAATCAAAGGAAATTTTCACGGGCGCGGAGAATTTTACGTACGGAATTTCGATTAAAGTCTCGGGTGCGGAATATTCCAATTCCATACTGCCGACGTACTTTTTTTGTGCGTTGAGTTTTCTTATATCGATAATCATCATAAAACCGACTGAATAAGTATAGTATATTTATTTGACTTTGTCAACTTTTTTTGTTGTATTTTTTGGATTTTTTTATAATAATTCAACGGTTTCTCTTGCGATTACCAATTCTTCGTTGGTAGGAATGATAAGAACCTTGACTTTCGAGTTCTTGCCCGTCACGTCGCGGATTTGTCCGTTGTTAGGCGCGCTGTTCTTTTCCTTATCGATTTCCAAACCTATATAGTCCATATCACCGCACACCGCCTCAATTACCGAAGGCGTATTTTCACCGACGCCAGCCGTGAAAACGATACAGTCTACGCCGTTCATTGCAGCAGTATATGCGCCAACGTATTTTTTGCAAGCATACGTAAACATATCGAGCGCAAGAGCCGCGCGCTTATTCCCCTGTGCCTTTGCCGCTCTCAAATCGCGGAAATCACTAGAAACACCCGAAATACCTGCTACGCCGCCCTTTTTATTCAAATAGGTGATCGCTTCCGCAAGCGTAAGCCCCTTCTTTTGCGCTAAATACTCCACAACAGCGGGATCAATATCCCCCGAGCGCGTACCCATAGGTACGCCCGCCAAAGGCGTAAAGCCCATCGTCGTATCAATGCTCTTACCGCCTTTAACCGCCGTAATCGACGAACCGTTACCAAGGTGACAGGTGATAATCTTCAAATCTTCGGGCTTTTTGCCAAGATATTTTGCCGCTTCTTGGGAAACGAACTTATGACTCGTGCCGTGGAAACCGTAGCGGCGAATGGAATATTTTTGATAATCTTCGTAATCGATTGCGTACATATACGCATATTCGGGCATCGTGAAATGGAAACTCGTATCGAATACGAACGCCATAGGCGTATTCGGCATTGCCGCACGGCAGGCTTTTACGCCAACGATTGCAGGCGGATTATGTAAAGGCGCGAGATCGGAAAGTTCTTCCATCTTCGCGATGGACTCGTCCGTAACCAAGGTGGGTGCTTTGAAAACTTCCCCCGAAGCAACGGCTCTATGCCCTACTGCATCAATTTCTTCCATCGACGCGATTACGCCGTATTCCGCGTCCGTCAACGCCTTCAAAACAAGCGAAACGGCTACCGTATGATCGGGCATAGCTTGCTGAATCACAATTTCCTTGCCCTTTGCTTTATGTTTAAGATTCGAGCCTTCAATACCGATACGTTCGCAACCGCCCTTTGCGATTACGCTTTCCGTTTCCATATCGATAAGCTGATATTTAAGAGAGGAACTCCCCGAATTGATAACTAGAACTTTCATTTTTCTTTACTCCATCAAAGCTGCGTTTGTAAAGCGGTAATAGCAACCGCAGCAACGATATCTTCCGATTTGCAACCGCGCGACAAATCGTTCAAGGGTTTTGCAAAACCTTGGCAAATAGGACCTACCGCCATAAAGCCGCCCAATCTTTCCGCGATTTTATAACCGATGTTTCCTGCTTGCAAATCAGGGAAAATGAAGACGTTTGCTTGACCTGCGACGTTAGAATCGGGCGCTTTGAGCGCCGCAACGGAAGGTACGATTGCCGCGTCAAACTGCAATTCGCCATCCAATTTCAAATCAGGCGCTTTTTCCTTCGCGATTCTTACCGCTTCCGCTACCATGGAAACGTTATCGTGCTTTGCACTCCCCTTCGTCGAGAAGGAGAGCATTGCAACCTTTGGATCAATCCCCGTAATCGCTTTTGCAGAGTTTGCCGTAGCGATTGCGCATTCCGCAAGCCCTTCGCTCGTATAGGTAGGATTCAAGCCGCAATCCGCAAAAAATACCATTCCATCGGGGCAATATTGATTGCCTTGAGGCGGACAAATCATGAGATTAAAGCTCGAAACAGACGAAACTCCCTTTGCCGTTTTGATAATTTGCAAACCAGGGCGAAGGGTATTTGCTGTAGAATGGCAAGCGCCGGAAACAAGCCCGTCCACGTCGCCCATCTTCAACATCATAGCCCCAAAATACGTACCGTCTTGCAAAAGCTTCGCCGCTTGTTCACTTGTCATACCTTTGGAGGCACGGAGTTCGCAGAGTTTTGCGTTATATTCAGGCAATTTATCGCTCGTAAGCGGATTGACAATCGTAACACCCGTCAAATCCACGTCGGGATTCGCCGCCTTGATTGCAGTTTCATCGCCAAGCAACACGATTTTGGCAACGCCTTCTTGGGTCGCGTCAGCAGCCGCTTTTACTACTCTCGAATCTTCGCCCTCACAAAGTACGATCGTTTTTTGGAGGGATTTTGCCTTCGCTTTAATTTCGTCAAGAATATTTCTCATAATTTATCTCCTTGAAAACGCTAAACGCTTTATTTATTTTTTCTTTTCGTGTATAATATGGATTAGAAAGATTTTTTTATCCATTATTTCTATTATAACATAGAAATTCTTGATTGTAAAGGGAATGAAAAGAATTAAAATGAAAATTTGTGCGATTATTTGTGAATACAACCCCTTCCACAACGGGCATTTATATCAGCTCAAACAAGCTAAAGCCTTGTCCAACGCCGACTTCTTGCTTTGCATTATGAGCGGAAACTTTGTGCAACGCGGCGAAGCCGCGATTATGGAAAAGCACATGCGCGCAAAACACGCCGTTATGGCAGGCGCGGACGCCGTAATCGAGCTTCCTACCCCTTTTGCAACCTCTAATGCAGAGCTTTTTGCAAAAGGCGCTATTCATATCCTTTCTTCTATTCCCAACGTAAGTACCCTTTGTTTCGGTGCTGAAAAAGCGGATAAACTCGCCTTTATTTCCGCCGCAAGATACTTAAACGACGAACCAAAAGAAGTATCCGAAACCATCAAACGGCTTATGTCCGAAGGTGTCAGCTACGCAAAAGCGCGAGCACAAGCCTACGCGGGCTTCATTCCTATAGATTTACTTGCTTCTCCCAATAACATTTTAGGCTTAGAATACACAAGAGCAATTCTTTCTAAAAATGCCAATATAGATATTTTGCCCATTCAACGCGTTGGTGGAAATTACAACGACGAAAATTTGCATACGGACTTTTCTTCCGCTACCGCAATTCGCGCAGGAATTACGAAACAAGAAAACATTTCCGCGCAACTCCCGACTTACGTTGCAGCTGATTTACCCAACCAATTAGAAAACAAGCTCGATAGCTTAGAAAAATATGCGCTGCTTTCTAAATCCACGCGAGAAATCGCACTCGTTGCGGATTGTACGGAAGGCTTAGAAAACGCTTTCAAAAAAGCGGCTGAAAATCCTGAATCGCTCGTTCAATCGCTCACGTCGGCGAGATACACCGCTTCCAGAATTCGTAGAATCGCTTTGCAATGCCTCTTAAACATAGAAGAAAGCTTAATCCGAAAAAGCCTACAAGCTCCTTTGTATTTGCGCGTTTTAGCGGCAAAGAAAGACAATTCCGCGATATTATCCGCGCTCTCGGAAAGCAATTTCCCCATTATTGCGCGTGCGCACGATGAAGCTTCTTTGTTAGATACGGCAAAAGAATGCTATTCAATTGATACGTTTGCGGAAAAGCTTTACCGTTTACTCTATCAAACGACTGAAAATAAAAATATTTTTATATAAACGCGATTTTTTTTCAAAAAACACCAACAAAACGCTTGCATTTTTCTTTTTTATTAAGTATAATGATTAAGCTGTTCGTTGGCGAATGCTACTGTGGCTCAGTCGGTAGAGCAGCTGATTCGTAATCAGCAGGTCGCCGGTTCAAGTCCGGCCAGTAGCTCCAAAAAATACAGGCAACTAGATGTTGCCTGTGTTTTTCTTTTTCCGTAATCCTGGACGGACTTGAGGGTTGGAGTCGTTTTGCGAGAGCAAAACGGTTTGCCCTACGTATATTCCCAAAAGAAAAAAATACTTGGCAAACTGGGCAATTGATAATTGCCCAACGGGGCGCGCCGCTAAAGGCGCAAGTCCGGCCAGTAGCTCCAAAAAAATACAGGCAACTAGATGTTGCCTGTATTTTTCTTTTTCCGTAATCCTGGACGAATCCACCCTATTTTATCTTAAAAGCAGCGGCTAAATTCATATATTCGTCCACCGTTTCGCAAAGTAAATATCTTACGTCTTGTACATAAAGAACGCTATTTAATAGGCGTTCAATTTTTTTAGCTGTACGTTTACAGGTTTGGGAAAAGGCTTTATATTTATCTTCATATCTTTCGCCTTGGAATTCCATTTGATTTTGCAACGTTTTTAATATTTCTTTACATCTTTCTTGCGTTTCCCCTTTTTCTAACAAATTCCCACAGCCTTCAAGTAATCCGATATCCCCTTGCAGGCATTTGAATGCCGAAAGATAAATCTCCGATTTCCGCTTGTCTTCCTGCTTCAAAAAATAAAGTTTTTCTATGGCAATTTCTTTTAGAAGGGTAGGTTTCCCTTGTCCGCATAAATGCTCGTAGACTTGCTCACAATCCGTTTTGTTTGTGTAAACGTTTAAGGCAACGTAATCGCGACCGTTATACTCGAATAAATAACCAGCTCCTCCTTCTAATTTCACAAATTCCGCACTTGCCTCTATTCGTAAATCGTCGGCAACTAAATAGTAAAACGAAGTTTGAACAGAATAGACTTTTACATTGGATAGTTTCCAAGTATAAATTCCGCAAAAACAAAAGAAAAAGGTCAATGCGAAAATTCCTATTCGTTTCAAAAAGCTCGCCGTCATAACCTATCGTATGACGGCGAGCCGCTATTTATTCAAGATATAAAACGATTTCACCCGTTTGCAAAGTCTTTTGCACGTCGATAACACGCTGATTGGACGAGCCTCGGAACTTCAAACGAATGTCCTTTTTCGCATCCAAATAAGGTCCGTCGACGAGTACGTCAAAAAGAGAAATCAAGTCTTTCGTAAAAGGCAAATTTTTCCTCTTTTCCTTTAAGTCGCCCGTGTTCTCATCGAAGATAAAACCGGTATAGCACCAAATCGTTTTGTCGGGGAAAAGCGCTTTCACCTTTTTGATAAAAGGATACAAGGCTTGCTGATTTTCAGGCTCAAGCGGTTCGCCGCCAAGCAAGGAAAGCCCTGCAATATAGCCCGAATCCAATTCCTTAAGAATCTGCGCCTCTACCGCTTCGTTAAAAGGTTCACCGTAAGAAAAATCCCACGCGACTTGATTAAAACAGTTTTCACAATGGTGGGTACAGCCCGAAACGAACAGGGAAATACGCACCCCCTCTCCGTTGGCAATATCCGTCCATTTAATCGTTGCGTAATTCATTAAAGGTGGAGCACGCGATCCTTAATTTCTTGCGTTCTACCCTGATTCCAATACTGCGTACCAATGTAGCCGCAGGTGCGTCTTGCGACGTTCATTTTCGCTTGGTCACGGTTTTTGCAGTGCGGGCATTCCCAAACGAGCTTGCCGCCTTCGTCGGTGATGATTTGCATTTCTCCATCATAGCCGCATACTTGGCAATAGTCACTCTTGGTATTCAATTCTGCGTACATAATATTATCGTAAATAAATTGCATTACCGAAAGAACCGCGGGAATATTATCTTGCATATTCGGTACTTCTACGTACGAAATTGCGCCGCCAGGCGAAAGCTGCTGGAATTCACTTTCAAACTTAAGCTTCGTAAAGGCGTCGATTTCTTCCGTGACGTGAATATGATAGCTGTTGGTGATATAGCTCTTATCCGTAACGCCAGGGATAATACCAAAACGTTTTTGCAAGCATTTCGAGAACTTATACGTCGTACTTTCAAGCGGCGTACCATAAAGGGAGAAATCAATATTTTCCTTCGCTTTCCATTCCTTACACTTATCGTTCATCTTCTTCATAACGGCAAGTGCGAACGGTTTTGCTTCGTCGGAAGTATGCGATTTGCCCGTCATATGTTTTACGCATTCGTACAAGCCTGCATAGCCAAGCGAAATCGTCGAATAACCGCCGAAAAGCAATTTATCGATAGGCTCGCCCTTTTCCAAGCGCGCCAACGCGCCGTACTGCCACAAAATAGGCGCAGCGTCCGAAAGCGTACCTTTCAAACGGTTGTGTCTTTGCATCAACGCGCGATAGCAAAGCTCCAATCTCTCTTCAAAGATTTCCCAGAATTTCTCTTCCGATCTACCAGAAGAAAGCGCAACGTCAACAAGATTGATCGTTACAACCCCTTGATTGAAACGGCCGTAATATTTCGGCTTACCGTTCTCATCTACGTAAGGCGTAAGGAAGCTTCTGCAGCCCATACAGGTATAGCAATGCCCTTCTCCGTTTTTGTCCACCTTAAATTCGAGCATTTTCTTTTCCGAAATATAGTCGGGAACCATACGTTTTGCCGTACATCTTGCCGCCAATTCCGTCAAGTACCAATACGGCTGATCTTCCGTAATATTATCCGGCTCAAGCACGTAAATAAGCTTGGGGAACGCAGGCGTAATCCAAACACCCGATTCATTCTTAACCCCTTGAATACGCTGCTTTAACGTTTCTTCAATGATCATCGCCAAGTCCGCTTTTTCTTGTTCGCTACGCGCTTCGTTCAAGTACATAAATACCGTGACGAAAGGCGCTTGACCATTGGTCGTCAAAAGGGTGACAACTTGATATTGAATCGTTTGAATACCGCGTTTAATTTCATCGCGCAAACGCTTTTCCGCAACTTTATGGATATATTCTTCGTCCGTAAGCCCCATTTCAGCAAACTCTACCGCCACTTCCCTACGGATTTTTTGACGGCTGATTTCTACGAACGGAGCAAGGTGCGTCAAGGAAATACTTTGCCCACCGTACTGATTCGACGCAACCTGCGCGATAATTTGCGTAGCGATATTGCACGCCGTCGAAAAGCTATGCGGCTTTTCAATCAACGTACCCGAAATAACCGTGCCGTTTTGGAGCATATCTTCCAAATTGACAAGGTCGCAGTTATGCATATGTTGCGCAAAATAATCCGCGTCGTGGAAATGAATAAGCCCTTGATCGTGCGCCGTGACAATTTCTTCAGGCAACAAAATACGGCGGGTGAGATCTTTGGAAACTTCCCCTGCCATATAGTCGCGTTGTACGCTGTTAACCGTAGGATTCTTATTCGAATTTTCCTGCTTTGCTTCTTCGTTGTTACATTCGATCAACGTCAAAATTTGCGCGTCCGTCGTGTTTGCAGTACGCACGAGCGCACGAGTATAACGATAGGTAATATATTTCCGCGCCAAAACAAAGGACATGGACGCCATCAAACGGTTTTCTACCATATCCTGGATTTCCTCGACGTGGGGAGAACGCCCTAAATTCGCACATTCTTCCGTGACCGCGTCGACTATATTTTGAATTGCGCCTTCCGAAATACGGTCGCGCTCGTCGATTTCTCTATTAGCCTTGCGAATAGCGCCAATAATCTTATCCTTATTAAAAACAACCTCTTGACCGCTACGCTTGATAATCTTCATTTCCTTCATCTGATTGTACCATTTCCCTATTTTTTCACTTATCTCGAAACAATATCTTGTGCAATTCTTCCCATTTTTAACACAATATATTGTGTGTTCGTGTTTTTTCGTGCCTTACTATTATACCATATCTTGTGGTTAAGTCAAGCGTACGAGCACAAAATATGGTATAGAAAAAACTTATGCCCTATTTTTCAAAAAATTGCTTTTTTCGTTGATTTTCCGTTGGTCAACTGAGTAATTTTGAAGATACAGGTATCAAAAAATAATATACCTGCAAATTTTATACAATAATTTTACAATAAAAAGTGATTTTTGCACAAAAAAAGACGGCAATTTTACCGTCTTTTTTCTCACGTTTCTCTTATTTTATTTTTTCAACAAATTCCTCTATCGTAGTTGATTCTTGAACTGCGTTTAAGAGTTTTTCGGCGCTGTAAGAAGTTAAAAATTTCGATGCAAGTAGTTGTATTTCACGCCCCGCGCCCACGTTGGCATTCGTGCGAATTTCTCGCATATCAAGAGCTGGATAAACGCGTGATAAGGCAAGCGTTTCGCTTAATGAGAGCTGATAATTGGCAAGCTCACAAAGCTCCGCACTAATCAACTGATCGGCAGGATTGCCCGTGTCCTTGGAAACAAGCCCGATAATCGTCAAAGAGCCCCCTTTCTCGAAGGCACGCGCCGAACCTAAATACTTTGTCAAATATTGCAAAGTTTTACGTTCTAATCCCCCTGCAAGCGTTTTACCGCCCGTAGATTCGTCCGTATCATTGTAGGCCCTTGCAAGCGTTGTAAAGGAATCCACTACCAAAAGCACATTCTCGCCGCTTTCCGCCAAACGTTTTGCGCGGTTTAAGATAAAATTCGCGATAAAGACTTGTCGTTCGGGTTCGTCTTCATAGGTGGTATAGACAAAATCATCCATTCGGAAAAGCTTATGGAATACGCCGACGTTTTCAGGCGGTTGACCGACCAAAACGCCAAGAGTCATAATGGAATCGTCTACGTTTTTAACGGCTTTAATCAGCTGCGCCAAAAAGGTTGTTTTACCGATTTTTGGAGCGGAAACAACGACGCCACGCTGCCCTAAACAAATAGGCGCAAGCCAATCCAAATATTTTGCCGTCGTCGTGTTTTCTTTCCCAATCGCAAAGGTGGCAAGCTTTTGATCGGGAATACGCACGGACAGCTCTTCAAAGCGTTTTCTTGCGCATTTTTTTGGATCGAATATAGCTTCGTTTAACGTCGCTATTTGTACGGCGATTAAATGTCCGCTTTGTTTTTTTGCATAGCAGGAAATCACGTCCCCTTCACGCAAATCGTACTCACGAATCAAATCAATCGGCACGATTACCTTTTCTTCGGAGTCCGTACCGTCTAATTTAATAAGCAAAGGTATATTCGCCATCGTTGTAAGCTGACCGCGATAGATAGGTCTTCTTCCACCGTGTTCTTCAATTTCCTTCGCGTCGGGATCAGCCAAAGGCAAAGAGAAAATATTATTGCGGATCATTTCTTGATATTCTTTGGCGAAATCAAATTCCCCTTTATTTTTAGCATCTCCATAGTCACCGCCTAAATAATGGGCGCGAATAGCTTCGACTCCAAGCTGAATCTTGGGGTTTGCGTCCTTATTCAACACCGGCGCGCCACGTTTGCTTCTTCCTTCAGGCGTCAACGTACCGACAAGAATTCCCACGATCAACTCAATCAAATCGCCTTTTTTGGCAACTGTCGGAGATTTCATATCCAAAGTTCTTCCGTAGGTACGTAAATCGTACAACGAAAAATTGGATAAAAAGTTTTTAAGTTCGGCTTTCATTGCGTTCAAATCTTTGTTCGTCATTTTCTTACACGCTCCATATATAATATAAGCGTTTCTTCCGTGAAATTCTCCAAAGAAAGCTCTACCGCACCGTTTACAATGCGTTTGATTTGTTTTTCATCGTAAAAAGATAAAAATTCGTCCGCAGAAGTAATATCCAACGCGCCGTCTTGCGGCTTGTAGTGCATAGGAATTACCACTTTCGGCGCAATCTTTTGCGCATACTCATAGGCTTGCGTAGCGTCGATGGTATACGTACCCCCGACAGGAATCAATAATACGTCCACTTTGCCGATTTTTTCGAGCAATTCCGCGCTACACGGCTCACCCAAATCCCCTAAATGGCAAACGGTTATACCGTCAATATCCAACTTAAAAATAATATTTTTTCCGCGCAGGCCGCCCATTAAGGGATCATGGAAGGAGTCAATCCCTATCATTTGAATTCCAAAACGTTCCGTTTCGCCCAATTCTTTTACAATACAATCGGTAGAAACTGCCTGCACGTAATTATGATCGAAATGCCCATGACTTGTCAATACGATATCCGCTTGAAGTCCGCGCGGCAATTCATACCCAACCTTTGTATACGGATCCGTAAGCACGGATACCCCTGCGCTTGATTCCAAGTAAAAGCAGGAATGCCCTAAATATTGAATTTTCATAAGTACACCCCCTTTTATTCTATGAATTTTGCGCGTAAATTTAAGCGCATTTTTTGCCGTTGCCCTGCAATTAACAAATCATAATGCAAAATGGCATGCAAACTATCTTCCGTCACCGAATATAAAATTCTATCGGTGAACGTACCGATACTCCCCGAAACGCCGTTGATGCCAATTTCCCCTTGCCCTGCCTTTCCGTTTTCCAAGGCAAGCTTCAAAGAATAATCGCCGCTGCGCTCCATTCTAGCCGTATTTCCTTTCAATTCCATACAAATTAAGGCGTTTTCTTCACAATACGTGAGTTTTACAAGCGATTCAGATAACGACATTTTCCCTTCGCGCGTTATAGTATTTTCCGCTCCGTCCGCCGTTGTAGTGATGTTTACGACACATTTTTGCATAGAATTCTCGACCTTTTTCGACAAGTTTCGACAATATTATAACAAATTTTGTACAAAAAGTAAATAGTTTTTGAAAAATATTCAAAAAAATAATCAATCCTTACGAAGCTTAATATTTTGACGGATCTCTTTACCTTCCTTTAAGGCGTTAGAAAGTGCAGCAGAATCCCCTTTTTCGAGGGCGTCACGATAGACGGATAAATGGTTGATAAGCCCGTCCAATTCGCCCAATACACACTCGCGATTGCACATATAAAGCTCCGTCCAAATTCGCTCGTCTACGCCTGCGATTCTCGTCATATCTTGGAAACTGCCGCCCGTAAAGCCGTCGCATTTTTTGACTTCGGGGCTCTTTACGTAGGCATTGGATACGATATGCGCAAGCTGGGAAGTGAGCGCAATCTTTCTATCGTGTTCTTCCGCGCTACATTCTACGATTTTCCCAAAGCGCATAGCTTTGGCGTATTCTTTGACTTCCGCAACGGCGTTCTCGTCTGTTTTTTCACCCCAAACAATAATCAAATTTGCCATATTGAAAAGCTCGGACGATGCGGACGAAATGCCCGACGTTTCTTTACCTGCCATCGGGTGTATACCAACGTAACGATAATTTCGATCCTTGCCATAAACGGCGTTTTCAACAACCGATTTCACACCGCAAATATCGGAAACAAGCGCACCGTCCTTGAATTTTTCATTTTCCAAAACGGAAATCGTCGCCATAGGCGGAATCGCAATAAATACGACGTCATAAAGAGCAATATCCGTCGCAACGGCTTGTATATACCCCTTTTTGAGGGCATATTTTACAGCCGATTCCTCTTTATCCGTACCGTCAACGCATATTCCTGCTTTTGTAAGCGAGGCACAAATCGAACCGCCGATAATACCAAGCCCAATAACCGCTACTTTTTTCATAAAAGCACTCCTAACTTTCATCTTTTCCTTATTTTATCACACTCGATTGAAAAATTCAAGTGTTCAAATAAAAAAATAGAGGAAAGGAACACACTCCTTCCTCTATTTTTTGCTTAATCTTTCTTTACTAAACGTTTGCTCTCGTATTTTTCCTTCGTTGCATTACCGCCGCGAATATGCCGTTCGCTTAAATTTAGATTCAAAATCTCGCGCACTTGCTCAAATAAATCAATATCGATATATTGCAAACGCTCAGAAACGTCTTTATGTACCGTAGATTTACTAATGGAAAAATGCGCGGAGCACGCCCGTACGGTACAACCCGTTTCGACAATATATTCCGCGCATTTTAATACTCGTTGTTCAATATAATCCCACAAAATCCCGACCTCCGTAATTGGTTACGAAATATATTATGTCGGTTTTTCGGAGTTTATAACTAATTTTACCTTAGTCCTTCCACTAATCCGCCTTTTTATACGGCATAGGGATAACCGCTTTCACGGAATCTTCCGCATAACGCAAAACCCTCTTTGCTCGTGCACTTTGCACCGAAATGAAGATGTCTTCGCTCGAAAGCTCGGAGACGGCGTTATTCTTTTCTACAACCGCAAGCATATATGGTACGGTGACGTACGAAGCGCAAATTACGCTTGCGCCTTCGCGTAAGCTTACGACCATCGAGCCCTTGCGATAACGCTTCGACGGCTCGACTTGCGAAGAAATAACCCTCTTGAATTTCCCTTCGTCCGTTGCAATAATGATCTCGCCTTCACCGTTGACTTGCGTCATCAGCACGACTTCGTCCGTTTCACGAAGCTGGATACCGCGTACGCCCGTAGCGATTCTGCCTTGGACGGGAATATCGTCTTTTAAGGCGTTCAAGCCGATACCCTCTTTCGTGACGATCATAATGGTGTCTTCTTCGTCCGTTTCCGCTTCCACGTTCAAAAGCTCGTCGCCTTCGTTTAATTTCACCGCTTGGAAGGAATCTTTGCGTTGTTCATATTCCAACCAATCGGTCTTTTTAATCATACCTTTCTTCGTGAAGAACAGCAAGTTACCATACGGCATACGTTCGCCGATTTCAAAGAGTGCAACCACTTTTTCACCCGTTTCCGCATCCTTGGAAAGATCGCGCAAGGAAAGCCCTTCGTCCGAAAGCTTGCAATCGAGTTTCGGATCGGAAATATCGAGTTTATGACAGTTCCCGTAGTTTGTGAATGCAAAAATGCGTTTATCGGTCACCGTTTTCAAAAGCTGACGCGCTACAAGAGACGGCTTAAAGCGACTGTTGTCAATCGGTTTTTCCAACCCCTCTACCTGTTTACCCGTCAAGACCTTGAATTTCTCGTCCTCGGTGTAAACCAACGTACACTTCACACCCGCTTTCTTTTCCGTAGCGGTAGCAAGCATACCGTCTGCTTCTTCTCTCGTATAGACGAGCTTCGATCTTCTCGGCGAGGGATAGCTGTTTTTGATTTCCGTGATTTCTTCTTTGACAACTTGCAACTGCAAATCTCCGTTTTTAGAAATCGCAGAAAGTTTTTTAATCGTCTTTTTGAGTTCCTTTAACTCGTTTTCAAGCTTGTAAATTTCAAGCTTGGTCAAGCGAGCAAGTCTCAAATCCAAAATCGCTTGCGCTTGCGCTTCGCTAATGGAGAATCTTTCCATAAGTTTCGCTCTCGCGTCAGAGGTACTTTCGGATTTTTTGATAATTGCAATGACTTCGTCGATATTTTGAACGGCGATAATCATACCTTCCAAGATATGACAACGCTGCTCTGCTTGGCGTAAATCAAACAGCGTGCGGCGTTTTACGACCTGCTGCTGATATTTTACGTAATGACGGATAATTTCCATCAAACCAAGCTGTTGGGGTTTACCATCGGCAATCACGACCATGTTTATACCGAACGTAACTTCCAAATCGGTGTATTTATACAAGCATTTCAAAATACCGTTAATATCCGCGTCCTTCTTAACGCGAATAACTGCGCGCATGCCGCTTCTATCCGATTCATCGGCAACGTGGTCAATCCCTGCAAGCTCGTCTTCCTTTTCATCGCAAAGCTCTACAACCTTTTTCAAAAGTTGCGCCTTGTTGACCTGATAAGGCAATTCCGTAATTACAAGATTCGTTTTGCCATTATCCGTCTTTTCAAGGATAATTTTAGCACGGAGCGTGATTTTACCGCGCCCCGTTTTATACGCTTGAATGAGCTCGTTTGCGATAATCAAGCCCCCCGTAGGGAAATCAGGCGACGGAATGTATTCCATCATTTCTTCGAGCGAAATTGCGGGATTATCAATGTATGCGACGACGCCATTGATAACTTCTTCTAAGTTATGCGTGGGAATATTCGTCGCAAGCCCTACCGCGATACCCGACGCACCGTTTACAAGCAAGTTCGGAAATCGCCCGGGCAAAATATCCGGCTCTTTCAAGCTGTCGTCGAAGTTGAAGGAAAAGGAAACCGTTTCCTTATCAATATCACGCAAAAGCTCCAAAGCCAAAGGCTCCATTCTCGCTTCGGTATAACGCATTGCAGCAGCAGGATCGCCGTCGACCGAACCGAAGTTTCCGTGACCGTTGACAAGCGTTTTGCCCATGTTAAAACTCTGCGCCATACGCACCATTGCATCGTATACGGAACTATCGCCGTGCGGATGGAATTTACCCATACAGTCACCGACGATACGCGCACACTTCTTGTGCGGTTTGTCGGGCGTCAAACCCATTTCGTTCATCGTATAAAGAATACGTCTTTGTACGGGCTTCAAACCGTCTTCTACACGTGGCAGCGCACGGTCGAGAATAACGTATTCCGCATACGGAAGCATGGACGAATGAAGTACGTTTTCAAGAGGTTCTACGAATAATTGACCGGTAGGCTCGATTTTTTCGGGCTCTTGTTTTTTATTTCTCGCCATCTTCGTCCCCCTTCTTCGTCGTTTTTTCTATCTTGTCGATAAAGGTATCGCGTTTATTGAAATTAGCATATTTTGCAAGGAATTCCTTTCTGCCTTCTACCTTATCGCCCATAAGCGTCGTAATCATACGTTCCGCCTTCGCCGCGTCTTCTACCGTAACTTGAATCAAGTTTCTCGTGGCAGGATTGAGCGTCGTTTCCCAAAGCTGCTCCATACTCATTTCACCAAGACCTTTATAACGCTGCAACTGATATCCCTTGCCGATTTTTTCAATCTTCTCGTCAAGCTCTTTGTCGTCGTATGCGTACTCGACTTTATCGCCCTTATAAACTTTGTACAAAGGCGGCATACCGATATATACGTAGCCTGCGTTTACCAAATCGCGCATATAACGGAAGAAGAACGTAAGCAAAATACAACGAATATGCATACCGTCTTGGTCGGCATCGGAAAGAATAATAACTTTGTGATAATTGCTCTTTTCGAGCTTAAAATCGGGATCGATACCCGCACCGATTGCGCTGATCATCGTACGGATTTCTTCGTTTTCAAGGATTTGCGAAAGCTTTTTCTTTTCAACGTTCAACGGTTTACCGCGAAGGGGCAAAATCGACTGATAATGTCTATCTCTGCCCTGCTTTGCCGTACCGCCTGCCGAGTCCCCTTCTACGATGAAAAGCTCGTTATTTTCGGGTTTCTTGCCCGAACAGCCCGCAAGCTTCCCAATCAACGTCAAACCGTTGATTTTGTTCGTCTTACGGATATTGTCTTTCGCTTCTTTCGCTGCAATACGCGATTTTGCCGCGCCTTGCGCTTTTTTGATGATTTCTTCCATGGTCTTTTTATAACCACGGACGTTTCTAAACGCGTTAAAACCTTCGACTACCGCACTTTCTACCGCAGGACGAGCTTCGGTATTGCCGAGCTTCGTCTTCGTTTGACCTTCAAATTGCACCACCGCCAATTTTACGGAAAGTACGACCGACAAGCCTTCGCCAAAGTCGTCGCCTTGGAAATTCGGGTCTTTGTCCTTCAAGAAACCGTTGTTTCTTGCAAACTCGTTCAAAACTCTCGTCAACCCCGAATGGAAACCCATTTCGTGATAACCGCCCTCAGGGGTAGGAATATTATTGACGAAGGAGAACATTTTTTCTCTGTACCCATGATAATGCTGAATCGCAAATTCCACATGGATATCGTTCTTTACCGTCGAATAGTAAATCGGTTGAGAATAAAGCTTTTTCTCGCTGTCGTTCAAGCTCTTTACGTAATCGGAAATACCGCCGTCGAATTTGAACGTCACACGGTAGGGCTCGCTTTCCAAAGCAAGCTCGTCCACTTCGCCAAAGAGAGAAAGCTGACCGTCTTGCGCCACGTCGAATAAATCCTGCGCTTCCGCGCTTTCTACTGCGTTTTCCGTAGCGGTTTCTTCCCCGTTTTCCCCTTCAGCGGCATTTTCTTCACTTTCGCCTAAAAACATTTTCGTGCGCTTTGCTTCCGCCATCGTAATGCGTTCGTCGATAAAGGTAATTTCCACTCCTTTATTCAAGAATGCGAGCTGACGAAGACGTTCTTCTACCGTATCTAAATCGAATTCCGTTTCGGAAAAGACGGTCGCGTCCGGCTTAAAGCGGACAAACGAGCCTTGTCTATTCGTGCGCACGCCCGTATCTTCCAAAGGGCCGTCGGGAATCCCCGATTCCACCTTTTTCTTACGTGCGTTATATTTAGAATGGAAGCTCATTTTATAAACGCGCTTATTTCTATATACTTCTACGTTTAACCATTCGGACAACGCGTTCGTAAC
Organism: Clostridiales bacterium; assembly: GCA_015071005.1. Taxonomy (GTDB): domain Bacteria; phylum Bacillota; class Clostridia; order Christensenellales; family Borkfalkiaceae; genus Scatosoma. The sequence goes on from SVIG01000003.1 coordinate 102,603, forward strand.
GGACGCACCTACGCCGTGCAAACCACCCGAATATTCATAGTTTCCCTGTCCGAATTTACCGCCGGCGTGCAACTTTGTGAAAACAAGCTGAACACCCGAAACCTTTTCTTTCGGGTGAATATCGGTGGGAATACCGCGCCCGTTATCTTCTACCGACGCACTCCCGTCTTTATGCAACGTCACTTTAACCTTGTTCGCAAAACCGTTTGCCGCTTCGTCAATCGCATTATCCACGATTTCCCAAAGAATGTGATGCAAGCCCTTAATACCAGTCGAACCGATATACATACCGGGGCGCATACGTACGGCGTCAAGACCTTCCAAAACTTCCAAGTTTTTCGCGCTATAATTGTTGTTTTGGGTACCTTCTTCCTTTTTTACTGCCATTTTTTCCTCTAATTTCGTAATTTCACTAAAATACCAAATTTTTAGGCAAAATATGCCCATAATATGCCATTTTAGTTTATTATAACATCTTTTTACAATTTTTTCAAACGTTTGAACTGAAAATTTTTTAGTTATCCACACTTATTTTTTGCAAAATTTCAATAATTTGTGCAAAATTTCGCACGTCATAAGTGGGTTTTATCTCTCCATTGCAAGGTTTTCCGTGCGGATTATACCAAATACTCTCAATATTCGCGTCGTTTGCCGCTTTGATATCCGCGCTTAAACTATCCCCGATCCAAACCACGCGGGCGCTGTCAAAATTTACGATACGTTCGATTACGTAATCGGTATAGCGTTTATCGGGTTTATCCGCACCTGCCGTTTGCGAAATGAAAATCCCGTCGCAATAATCGGCGAGTTTTGCTATCGAAAAACGGGATTTTTGGATATATTCCGTGCCGTTTGTGACAATATATACTCTACCCTGCGACTGCAAATACCGCAAAAACTCCTGCGCACCGTCAAAATACTTTGGATGGGTGGAAAGATATTCGATATAACGACGATTAAATTCTTCGCCGTCCGCGTCCACTTGGATATGCGCAAGGAAACGAGTAAAACGAGTGTCCATCAGCTCGTCACGCGTAATTTCTTTGCGTTCTAACGCTTCCCAAAGCTTTGCGTTAAAGTCTTTATAGATTTGATCGTATTCCGTTTTCCATTCCAAATTCAAGGCTTCAAACGCGCCTTGGATCGCTTGCATTGCCGAACCGTGAAAATCCAAAACCGTATCGTCCGCATCTACGAGAAAAATGTCTTTTTTCATCTCTTACTCCTTCACCACTGCAAGCTCGTTCAATGCGCGCGTATAGGCAATATATTTTTCACTTGCCGACATGCCTTCTTCCGCAACGACGACGGAAGTAAATTCCAAGCCCTTACTCTCATACACCGACATAACGTTGATTTTTGAGCGAGAAAGCTTCCCTTTTACGCCAATATCGTTATAGGTTTTGCGCGCATACTTTTCTTTCATATTTTCCGCACAAATCAAGGCTTTCAAACCCTTCTTTTCTTTGAAGAACTGACTAATACCCCTAACGGCAATCGTCGAAACCCGCGGTCCGTCATAACCGATAGACTGCATATCCAAACCCAAGCTTGAAGAAACAAAATCGACGATTTGATTGGTATTTCGATAATTTTGATTAAGCGTAAACAAGTTAAAATCAGGGAAAACGCTATCCCATTTTGCCACTCCACGCCAAGGCGTAACGTTTTGCGCCACGTCGCCGAAAATATTAAACGCCGCCTTTTTATTGATCTTACGAATCAACTCGTATTCGCAAGCGGAAATATCCTGTCCTTCGTCCACGAAAACATAGGAATACGCAGGCGAAAGCCGACTGCTAATCCCTGCGCAAATCACGCAAAGCGCATAAGCGTCCGATGAATACATCTTTTTAGACGTCATGCCATACTTCGTCTTATACTTCTTCACCGTTTCGCGGTAGAAATAGCGCACAATATCGATAAAATTCGCACTCGAACCGATTTCATAGAAAGTCTTTTCCCCGCGCAAATATCCATAAAATTCGGCAAATGCGACGTTAGACTCCCCGATAGAACGGACTTTTTCTTCCACTTCGGAAATTTCTTTCAAAATTTCCTTTCTACGCGCGATTCTATCCGCGTAAAGATATACGTCAATATCCCCGATTCGTTGCTTAAAACGCATTAAATCAGACGTTTCCTTTTCAATCACAACGCGCAATTCCGCAAGCGAGTCAACCGCTTCTTCCACGACTCGCTCCGTTTGCCTTACGACGAAAAACGCGCTTTTATAAAAGGAAAGCATTTGGCGATAGAAATATTCAGGTTCTTTCGCTTTTTCACTCTTTAACGTACCGTTAAAGAAATCTTGCACGTCTAAAATGTAATTCATAAGCTCACGGAAAGGTTTGGTATAATACAATCCCCCTTCCTTGCGCTCTTTGATTTCACCGAGCACGGCGCGACGAACGCGCATAGACGAATTTTTAATTCCTTCGTAAGCGCTAATTTGCGCAGTACACTCTCTTATAATATCCGAAATAAAGTCTTTGCATTCTTCGCCCGTGAAAAGCCCGTACAAGTTATCGAAAACTTTATCCTGCTTCTTTTTCACGTCCGCAACAAACTGCGGCGAATAGACGTATTCTAAATATTTCGCATCTTCCTTTTGCGTGGGATCGATTTTGTCCGTTAAATCAATCTTTTCGTTCTTCAAAACCTGCAAGAAGTATTCGTATGCCGTACTTGTTTTTACACGTTCCAAATCCAAAACCGCCGCGAGTTCGTCAATAAACGAATTGAAGGAATTGCTCGGCGTGATAATCAATACGTCGCGCGGACGTATATTTTCATTATTATACATAAGATAGCTCAAACGATGCAACATAACCATCGTTTTTCCGCTGCCTGCACAGCCCTGCAAAACAAAATTACTATCTTCCGGCTGCGTAATGATTTCGTACTGCTTTTCTTGAATGGTTTCGATAATATCCTTGACCGCAGTTTCTTCCTTACGGTTTTTAATGATTTCCCGAAGGAATGGATCGAGTACGTTTTCTTCGTCGCGATCGGCAATTTCTTCGGCGGAAAGATAGTCCTTTAAGGATAAATATTCGTTCTTAAAATCTAATACTTGACCGCTTTTTGCGCGAATTGCGCGGCGTAAAATCGTTTTATATTCATACTCGCCAAAAGTAAACGTCGAGCAGCTCTTTTGATAATACCGACGGGCAACGGGCGTGCGCCAATCAAGGATTTCCAACCGAATATCCCCTTTTTTGCCGATATAATAGCTATTATACCCTTCCTTATCGTCAATAAGATCCATACGCGCAAAATACGGTTCGTCGAAAAACGGTCGGTACGCTTCCATTTTCTCTTTCTCGCGCGCAATCTCGGCGTTAAGCTGCAAAATTTCGCGATAGTTTTCCGCAGTATTTTTCTCTTTTTCCAATTCTTGAATACGGTTTTGCGCCTCGCGAATGGCTTTTTTATGCGGACGAATACGGGCAATGCGCAACATTTGCATTACTCCACCTAAATGCTCGTCTTCATATCTCTTTTGATATTCGTCGTCTAAAAGCGAGAGAAACCACTCGTGATTTCCGCTCTTTTTCGGATTGAGCAATTCGATTAAGTTTTCGTAAGGAATTTTTTCCGCCATATACCACTCCTAATCGTCACTTATTTTTAATAATACCATATTAAAAAGAAAAAAGAAAGGGTTTGAACAAAAATTTTTTCAAAGAATTTTCGCATTTTTCAACAAAAAACGCCTTGCTTAGCTAAAGCAAGGCGTTTTAAGCGTTTTTTTGATTACATTTTATCGGGGATACCGATACCCAACAAGGTGAAGGCATTTTTCAACGCTTGCAGGGTCGCATTCGTCAAAGCAAGACGGAAATTCTTTGTTTTTTCGTCTTCCGCCGCAAGAATTTTGCAGTTAAAATAGAATTTATTAAACTTTTGCGCCACGTCAACTGCAAAACGGGAAATGCACGACGGCTCGTATTTTTCCGCTGCCATCGCAACCGTTTCGGGGAATGTCGCGATTCCTTTTACAAGCTCGATTTCTTCAAGAGAAAGCTCGGGAACTTCATATTCCTTGACAATACCACCCTTTTGCAGCACCGAATTCGCCCTCGCGCAAGTGTATTGTACGTAAACGCTCGTTTCACCGTCAAAATTAAGGACTTTGTCGTAAGAGAAGACGATATCTTTAATCTTGTTGTTGTAAAGCGCGCCGAAGATGACCGCACCAACGCCGACCTTTTGCGCTACGTCGCGTTTATTTTCCAAATCGGGGTTCTTTTCGTCGATAATCGTATAGGCTTTTTCAATACATTTATTGATAACGTCTTCCAAGAAAATTACGTTGCCCTTTCTCGTAGACATCGTACCTTCTTCTAAGGAAACCATACCGTATGCAACGTGCACGAGATCTTTCGCCCATTCTTTGCCCATCAATTCCAAAACCTTGAAAAATTGTTTGAAATGCAAGTTCTGCTGATAAGCAACCACGTATAAGCACTTATGGAAATCATAAGTATCTTTTCTATACTGCGCCGCTGCCATATCACGCGTTGCATAAAGGGACGTGCCGTCCGATTTCAAAATCATACACGGTGCCATACCGTATTCTTCCAAATCTACGACTTGCGCGCCGCGGCTTTCTACCAACAAGCCCTTTTCCTTCAATTCGTCTACGACCGGCTGCATTTTATCCGCAAAAAAGCTTTCGCCTGCATACGAATCGAAACGAATATCAAGCATATCGTAAATGCGTTGTACGTCTTTCAGCGTCAATTCCTTAAACCAATGGAAGAGCGCCTGACATTCCTCGTCGCCCTGCTCGATTTTTTTGAAATATGCGCGTGCTTCGTCGTCGTATTCGGGATGAATTTCCGCTTCTTGGTGGAATTTCACGTACAATTCGTTCAAAGCGCGAATACCGCCCTTTTCGATTGTATCTTTGTCCCCCCAACGTTTGTACGCTGAAATGAGTTTACCAAACTGCGTACCGTAGTCGCCCAAATGGTTGATCCCGACCGTTTTATAGCCAAGGAAATTAAAGATACGATAGAGTGCGCCGCCAAGCACCGTCGTAGACAAATGCCCGATATGGAAAGGTTTTGCGATATTGATGGAAGAATAGTCCAAGCAAATCGTTTTGCCAACGCCTTCCGTTGCCGAGCCGTATTGATCCCCTTCCTTAAAAATGCGGTCTAACGTCGAACGAACGAAATCCCCTTTATTGATTTTGAAGTTCAGATACCCATTTACCGCCGAAACTTCAGAAAGTACTTTTTCGGATACGACCGATTCGTCCGCAAGAATACTGTTTTTCAAGTCTTCCGCAATCATTACGGGGCTTTTGCGCATCAGTTTTGCAAGCTTAAAGCAAGGCAACGCATAATCTCCCATTTCCGTATTCGGGGGCAAAGCGATTAAATCGTATAATTCGTCTTTGGACAAGCCTTCGACGTTTAATTTTTCCGCAATATATTTCTTGTAATCCATAAATCTACCTACGTTTCGTTATTACCATATTAATATAGCATATTTTTTTAATTTGAGCAAGTATTTTTTCAAATTAGGTGCGTTTAATTTGCCAAAATTTAATTTTTGTATTATAATAGAGCGGAAAAAAGCTAAAAAGGAACGAAATTTCTATGAAACTTGGTGTTGTAGGTCTTCCCAACGTAGGGAAATCCACTCTTTTCAATGCAATCACGCACGCAGGCGCGGAATGTGCAAACTACCCTTTCTGTACGATTGAGCCGAACGTAGGCGTCGTAGCCGTACCCGACGAGCGTTTGGATAAGCTCGCGGCTTTGTATGATAGTAAAAAGGTCACCCCTGCCGTTATCGAATTCGTGGATATCGCAGGTCTTGTTAAAGGCGCGTCGCGCGGCGAAGGCTTGGGCAATAAATTCCTTTCCCATATCCGTGAAGTAGACGCAATCGTGCACGTTGTACGCTGCTTTGAAGACGCGAATATTACCCACGTCGACGATAGAATCGACCCTGTTTCCGATATTGAAACAATCAATTTAGAGCTCGTAATGTCGGATATGGAAGCCGTACAAAATCGTATGAACAAGGTAAAAGTGCAAGCTCGTGGCGGTCAGGATAAGAAAGCTGTTGAAGAGTATGCGTTCTTGGAAAGACTTTACGCGCATTTGGAAAGCGAAAAGCCCGCGCGCAACTTCCCCTTCTCCGACGGTGAAGACGAGTTTATGAAAAACTGTTTCCTTTTGACGATGAAGCCCGTGATTTACGCGGCAAACATTAAGGAAGCGGATATGGGCAAAGACGAAGACTCCCTCCCCTTCGTTGTCAAAGTAAAGGAATTTGCGGCAACGGAAGGCGCGGAAGTGCTTGTTATTTGTGCAAAAACGGAAGAAGAACTTTCGCAAATGGACGATGAAGATAAAGCGTTGTTTATGGAAGAATTCGGGCTTGGTGAAAGCGGTCTTGATAGATTGATTAAAAAATCTTATGCGTTGCTTGGGCTTATTTCCTATCTTACGGCGGGCGAAAAGGAAACGCGCGCTTGGACGATTACAAAAGGCACGAAAGCGCCGCAAGCAGCGGGCAAAATCCATACCGATTTTGAAAAAGGCTTTATCCGCGCAGACGTTGTAAACTGGGAAATCCTTGTCACGCTCGGCTCTATCCCTGCGGCAAAAGCGGAAGGTAAAGTTCGTTCCGAAGGCAAGGAATACGTCATGCAAGACGGCGACGTTGTAGAATACTATTTCAACGTTTCCAAAAGATAATTTGTTAACAATTAAAAATAGGCGCGAGCAGGTTTGCTCGCGCCTATTTTATTATCTTCGATATTCTTATAATATGCCCTTTTCTTGCAAATATTCCTCCAAGATTTTCGCCGCAAAAGCTACCATATCCGCGCAAGAACGTTTTTTATAATATTCCGTTGTCCGCGCTTCCGCTTCGCCGCCAATTTGCACGGGTACTTTCATCCCTTTTAGTAAGTCGCCGCAAATCAAGCTACCGTATTCCGCTTGGAATTTTCCGCAAAGCTCTTGCACAATCGCGTACGTTTGCTTTTTATTTTCGGGCGTATTTTCCGCTTTTGACATCGTCAAACCAATTACAGCCGCCATACCGCTCACCGCACCGCAAGTCAAACGCAATCTACCCAAGCCACCGCCAAACGGGAGCATGATTTTGACGATTTCCCCTTCGTCCATTCCACACACGTCTAAAAACGCGAGCGCCACCGCTTGCGAACAGGCATATCCTTGAAGAAAATATTCTTTTGCTTTTTCTGCTCTTGACATTTGTTTGCTCCTTATGCTATAATCATTGTTATGATAGACAAACTCTTTTACGCGGAAAAACACGCCTTTGCAAATTCAAAATCCGCAATCGAAAAAATATTAACCGAGTTTTACGGAATAGAATCTCCCGTCCTTTCCTATACTGAAAACGGGAAACCTATCCTTAAAAACGGTAAAATCCACTTTTCAATCACGCATACGGATAAACTGCTTTTTCTTGCTTTTTCCGATACGGAAATTGGTATAGATGCGGAAATGCTCACACGAGAAGTTAACTACTTGCCCATTTTGAAAAAGCTACACCCAAGTCTTTGCGAAAAAATCCATTCCAACAAAGATTTTTTGCGAATTTGGACGGTTTTGGAAAGTGCCGTAAAATATTTAGGCGGTAAAATTGCATGCGATTTGAAAGAGTTTTCCATGCAAAACGATACGTTATATTATCAAAATCAGCCTTTTCGTGCTACGTTTTTTACGCAAACGTTTGAAAATCACTTCCTAACCGTATGCGGAGAAAATTTTGATAACGTACCTTTTCTAAAATTATCATACCACAATCAAGATAAAAAATCAAGAAAATATAGAGTTTTTACATAGGAGAAATGAAAATATGATCGGTGCAGTCATCGCAATGCAAAGCGAAGCGGATATACTTTTAAGCGAAATGCAAATCCAAAGCACACTGAATATCAGCGGTAAAACGGTACACGTCGGTACGGCGTATGGAAAGGAAATTGCGCTTTGCGTATGCGGCGTCGGTAAAGTAAACGCGGCGCTCGGCACGCAGCTACTCGTTAGCAAATTCCATGCGGAAAAAATCCTCAATTTCGGCGTAGCAGGCGGTCTCAATCCTTGCACCGAGCTTTGCCAAGTCTATCGCATTTCCCACGCGGTACAATTCGATTTCGATTTGGTCGAGCTTAACGGCACGAAAATGGGGACTTTGAACGAATACGACGAACCTTACCTGCCCCTTAATACTCTCAATATCCCCTTTCCCGAACGCAAGCTCGGGACGGCGGATCGTTTCAACGATTCCAAAGCGGATTTTAAGCTTTTGACCCAAGAATTGCAAGCGGATATTCGTGATATGGAAGGCGGCGCAATCGTACAAGCCGCGCTTTGCGCGCAGCTCCCAGTGTACGCGGTGAAAGCGATTTCCGACGTTGCAGGAAGCGGTAGCACGACCGAACAGTTTTTACAAAACCGCGATAAAGCACTTAAAAACTTGCAGGCGGTACTTCCCACAATCTTCGACGCATTATAAACGAAAGAAAACTTTTTAGAGGTGGATTATGGTCGATTTAGGCGACTGGAACGAACGACTCGCCCCACTTTTTACGGACGAGCGATACTTAAAAATCCGTAAATTTTTAATAGACGAATATCGAAATCATACCGTCTATCCCGATATGTACGATTTATATAACTGCTTTAAGTATACGCAGTTTGCGAACTTGAAAGTCGTACTCTTGGGGCAAGATCCCTATCACAACGTCGGGCAAGCGCACGGTTTATGTTTTTCGGTGCAGGACGGCGTACCCAATCCCCCGTCTCTTGAAAATATTTTCAAAGAATTGCAAGCGGATATCGGTTGTCCTCGCCCCAAAAACGGCACTTTGACGAAATGGGCGAAAGAAGGCGTACTTCTTATGAACACCTCTTTGAGCGTACGCGAGCATCAGGCAAACTCCCATTCCAAATGCGGCTGGGCGTGGTTTACGGACAGCGTTATCAAGCTCATTTCCGAACAAAAAGAACACGTTGTATTCATTCTTTGGGGTGGAAACGCAAGGAGCAAGAAACCGCTTATCAATATGTCCAAACATTTGATTTTGGAATGTGCACACCCTTCCCCCTTATCGGCATACGCGGGATTTTTCGGCTGTAAACATTTCTCAAAAACGAATGCTTGGCTTGAAAAACAAGGTTTACCCACTATCGATTGGGATTTAACGAAATAAAACGAATAAAAAATTTAGGAAAATTCAAAATGGATTGTGTATTTTGTAAGATTGTAAATGGGGATATTCCAAGCTTAAAAGTCTATGAAGACGAGCATACATTGGTTTTTATGGATATCGCAAGGGACGTTGACGGTCATATGATTGCAATTCCAAAAAGACATGTTAAAAATATTTTAGATTGCGATGAAGCCACACTTATTCATTTAATAACTACAGTAAAATTGGTCGCAAACTATTGCGTTGAGAAATGTGGATATGAAGGAGTAAATTTGCTAAATGCAAGCGATGAAAGTGCTGGGCAGTCCGTCCCCCACTTTCATATACATATAATTCCAAGAACAAAAAACGATCAAGTAGATGCGTGGCCTAAATTTGACGGTGCGCTCAATAAAATTGAAGAAATCTATGAAAAGATAAAAATTAAATAGATTTTATTTTAGAAAATGATCATATACAACTCATATAAAAGAACGACTAACGAAGACATTTCGTTAGTCGTTCTTAATTTATTTTAGAAAATACAGCAGTCTCTTAAATTGAAGTTTATCATTTATAATACCCCAAAAGATTAGCGACGGCTTTTTTACATCAATTTTTCTAAAATCTTTTTAAGGGCGTATTTGCAATGCTCATAGGTCAGTCCGCCTTGAAAATACGCGGTATACGGAGGTTTGACGGGCGCGTCCGCGGAAAGCTCAATGCTCGCCCCTTCCACAAAACAGCCAGCCGCCATAATTACTTTGCTATCATACCCCGGCATATCCCATGCTTCAAGAGTGACAAAACTATCAATAGGCGACGCTTCTTGTACCGATTGAATAAAGGCACAAAGCTGCTCCGCCGTGTCAAAACGGATTGCACGAGTAATATCCGAAGGCGTTTTATCAAGCTTGGGAAAATTCTCATAGCCGAGATTTTCCATACATTTCCCTATCAAAAAACTACCCTTAATCGCTTGATTTACGGTATGCGGCGCCATAAACAATCCTTGATAGAACAATCGCCAACCATACGCATAAGAACCAACTTCATTCCCAATCGAGGGTGCAGTCAATCTTCTACCAATTAAATCGACGTACTTTTCCGTACCGACGATATAGCCGCCTGTAGGCGCAAGTCCACCGCCGGGATTTTTTATAAGCGAACCGACCGCCACGTCTGCACCAACGTCGCAGGGCTCTTGCTTTTCAACGAACTCGCCGTAGCAGTTGTCGACGAAAATACAGCCTGTAAAGCCAAGTCCGCGCACAAATTCGCACATTTCAGCAATTTCCGCGACCGTGAATGCGTCACGAAGCTCATAACCACGCGAACGTTGAATATAAATCATCTTCAATTTATCGCCAATACGTGCCATATCCGCCTTAACCGCCGAAAAATCGAACTTTCCGTCCGCCGTCAATTCCGTACAGTCAAAGGAAATCCCAAAATCTTTGAGCGAACCGTTCCCATCGCCGTAAATTACGCCGCGAATGGTATCGTAAGGCATACCTGAAACACTCAAAACGCCATCGCCCGTGCGCAATACGCCGAATAAACCAACCGTCAACGCGTGCGTGCCGCTTAAAAGCGCGGGCGAAACGATCCCTGCTTCCGCGCCAAGCGCGTCCGCAAACACGTCGCCAAGCACGAAACGGCCTTCATCACCGTACCCATACCCCGTCGTCGAATTGAAATGCCGTAAGGCAATCGAACGCTTATTAAAGGCTTTCAATACCTTTTCTTGATTATATTCGCTAATTTCGTCCGCTATCGCAAACTGCGCTTTTAACTGCCCCTCGCTGCTTTTAATAAGTTCTTCTACCGTCATACTTTCTCTCTTTTAATTTTATTTGGTATTATGTCAGACATAGGTATTATGCGTGACATAATACCTTGATTTATAAATACTTTTTCACTTCTTCAATATTGGCGCTTTCAGGGGGAAGATATACGTGATTTTCCATACGTTTGAAGAAGGTTTGCTGGCGTTTGGCATAGTTTCGAGTGTTTTTCTTAATCAATTCCTTGATTTCTTCTTCGCTTGCGCCAATGCGAAGCCCCTCCGCTACTTCTTTATAACCAATCCCTTGCATGCATTGCATTTCTTCGTCTACGCCATTATCTAAAAGCGCTTGCACTTCCAAAACCAAGCCCTGCTCGAACATAATATCAACCCTTTGATTGATACGTTCGTAAAGGGTTTCCCTTGGATATTCAATGGAAAACGCGACAAAGTCAAAACGCGGAATAGGTTTATCCTGTTGCTCGGACTTTGCTTTCCCCGTCACGTCGTAAATTTCTAATGCACGAATAACGCGCTTTAAGTCGTTATAATGCAGTTTTTCTGCACTCTCGGGGTCTTTCTCTTTCAATATCGCGTGTACGTATTCCTTGCCCATTTCTTCGGCAATTTTCTCGTATTTTGCGCGCACCGCTTCGTCCGCGCCTACGTTCCCAAATTGGCTCTTATATAATAAGGAATTGATATAAAAACCCGTACCGCCGCAAATAATCGGCGTTTTCCCTTCATTAAGGAGTCGTTCGACAATAGGAAGCGCCATATTTTCATAGTCGCTTACCGAAAAGGCTTCCGTTGGATTAACAACGTCGATTAAATGATGCGGAATTCCGTCCATTTCCTCTTGGCTAGGCTTTGCCGTGCCGATATTCAGCCCTTTGTACACTAGCATAGAATCTGCGGAAATAATTTCACCGTTTAAGGCTTTTGCAAGAGAAACGGAAAGTGCAGTTTTTCCCGACGCCGTCGCGCCGCAAATGACAATTACTTTCGGCATCACACAATCCTTTTGAACATCTTTTCAAGCTCCGTTTTTGTCATTTTAACGACAACGGGACGGCCGTGAGGACATTTCAAACCCAAATTCCCGTCCATAAGCTTGAAAAGCGCGTCGATTTCGTCTTTGGTCAAATCATCGCCACCCTTTACCGCCGCTTTACAAGCCGCGCTTGCAAGCTTATCCTTTAAGATGTCGACGAGTTTGATTGCGCGATAACCGCTGATATCGGAAAGAATTTCATTGAAGAATTTTTCCAAATTGATATTTTGTAAATCATACGGCAAGGCGCTTACTTGGAAGGTGTTAGCGTCGCTTTCCTCAATATCAAAACCCATCTCGCGGATATCGTCAAGATGCTCGCTGATAAAGCCGCTTTCAAAGGCGTTTAATTGCAATAAATACGGAACGAGCATGGGTTGCTGCACAACCGTGCGATCTTGCATTTGTGCTTTCAAACGGTTAAAAATTAAGCGTTCGTGCGCCGCGTGCTGATCGATAATATAAAATTCGTCGCCGCGTTCATATAAAAGATAGGTATTGAAAAGCTTACCTGCGTACGTGCAGGTGGAAATATCAATGCGGTTTTGTTTGTTTTTCGTTTCTAATTCTTCTAAAAAGCGCTTATTTTCCGCAAAGAAGTCCTCCGCGTTTTTGCGCTGCGAATCTTCAAGCGGAAGCTCTACCTTTTGGAAATGCAAGCCAGGGAATTTTTTGAGCAATTCTTCCGCATCGTTCGGCCCTTTCTTTAATATCTTTTTGCTTTTTGAAGTTTTTTCAGGCGGAACGTATTCCCCAATTTGCGAAACGGGAATAAAACCTTTGTCCGGTTCTTTTTCTACAATTTTCGAAACGTCTTCAAAGGGCAACGTAATTCCCTGTTTTTTTGCAAGGAATTCAGGTGCAGCCGTTTGCATTTCCTTTTTCGCTTCTTCATAGCTCATGCTAAACCCAAAGGAATCGCCCGATTTCGGCGTTTCAGACGCAATCGACTTGGTTTCTTTCGATACGCTTTCATTTATCGCCGCGTTAAATACATGGCTTGCGGTATTGTTATCGGGAACAATATATTCAAGCGCTTTCGTTTGTCCGTCCAAAATAGCGGAAATAATTCTATAAATACAACCGTATATAATTTGATTATCCGCAAAACGAACGTCCGTTTTTTGCGGATGCACGTTTACGTCCACGACTTCCGTAGGAACGTCGATATGCAAAACGTAAAACGGGTATTGCCGTTTCATCAAATAACTCGAATAGGCGTTTGTAATTGCCGCCGAAATGGTCGCATTAACGATATATCTACCGTTCAAAAATACGCTTTGATAGCTTTTATTCGACTTGAAAAAGTTTTGGTTACCGATATAACCGTGAACGCGTACGCCGTGTCTTTCCGCGTCAATCTTAAAGCATTCGCGCAAAACTGCCGCGCCGTACACGCTGACCATCGCTTCTTCATCGCCACCGCCAAACGATTGCAAAACCTTCTTGCCGTTTACGTAATACGTAAACGCAATATCCGAGCGGTTTAATATAAAACGAGAAATAAAGTTCGTAATATCCGTTTCCTCGCCCTTATCCGCTTTCAAAAATTTCAAGCGCACGGGCGCATTATAAAAAAGCATTTCAACGGATATATCCGTCCCGTTTTCTCCAGCCGCTTCCACGATTTGCCCAATTTCGCCGCCGTCAGAGGTAAGCGAATAGCATTTCCCGCCTGCCACTTTACTCGTAATCGTCATTTTGGAAACCGAAGCAATCGAGGCAACGGCTTCCCCTCTAAAACCAAGAGTAACGATATTATCAAGATCTTCCGCTTGCGCGATCTTACTCGTAGCATGCGGCAAAAAGGCAGAATGCAAGTCCTCACGCGCGATACCGCAGCCATTGTCTACGACGCGAATAAGCTGTTTGCCGCCGTTTTCGATATAGACTTCAATTTCCGTAGCTCCTGCGTCAATCGAGTTTTCTATCAATTCTTTCACGACTGAATACGGCCGCTCAACCACCTCGCCAGCCGCGATTCGATTATATACTTTTGCAGGTAAAATATTGATTTTTGCCATACTTTTCTCCGTTAATTATCAAGCTTGTCCTTCAAGTCGCTCAAAAGCAAGAATGCCTGCATAGGCGAAAGTGTATTGATATCGATTTCGGAAATAATCCTCTCAACTTCCGTCAAAGTCTTTTCCTCCGCTTCCTCTTCCACGACAAACTCCGTTTGAATTCTGCCGCGCGCAATATCATTCTTTTCAAGCGCCTTCAAAATTCCTTTTGCTCGCGCCGTTACTTCCTTAGGTACGCCTGCAAGCCCAGCAACTTCAATACCAAAACTACGATTTGCACCGCCTCTTGCAATTTTACGCAAGAAAACGACAGCTCCGTTCAATTCTTTGACGGTAACTTTATAATTCTTTACGCCGTCGAGCTTGGTTTCAAGTTCGGTCAACTCGTGATAATGGGTCGAAAATAACGTTTTAGCGCGGATTTTTTCCGTCAAAAACTCGATAACCGACCAAGCAATCGACAAGCCGTCGTAGGTGCTCGTACCCCTCCCTACTTCGTCTAAAATAAGCAAACTATCTTTCGTTGCATGCAATAAAATCGTTGCGACTTCCGTCATTTCGACCATGAAGGTACTTTGATCGAAAATCAAATTATCGCTTGCGCCGACACGCGTAAAAATACGGTCGATTAAAGGGATCTGTGCCGCTTTTGCAGGAACAAACGAACCGATATGCGCCATGATTGCGATCAAACCGATTTGACGCATATACGTACTCTTACCCGCCATATTCGGACCCGTAATAATCGCGCAACGATTATCCGCGTTATCTAAAAGCGCGTCGTTGGGCACAAAACGTTCTTTGGAAATCGCCTCGACGACGGGATGTCTACCGTCGCTAATGCGAAGCTCTTGACCTGCCTCACACATTTGCGGACGCACGTAGCGGCGTTCTTTGGCAACCGTAGCAAGCGAAGTCAAACAGTCCAAAAGCGCGAGCGAAGATGCGAGCGTTTTGAAATCTTCCATTTTCTCCAAAAGTACGGATATGATTTGTTGATATAAATGGTTTTCGATCAAAATCGCCTTTTCGCCGCTCGTTAAAATCTTCTCTTCCAAGATTTTCAATTCTTCCGTGATATATCTCTCGCCCGTCGTCAACGTTTGCTTTCGAATATATTCGGGAGGAACTTGGTCTTTGAAAGAATTGCTAACTTCGATATAATAACCGAACACTTTATTGAAACGGATTTTCAACGTACGAATGCCTGTGCGTTCTTTTTCCGCCGCTTCCATTTGTTCAAGAATACCTTTTGCGTTAATGGAAATTGCACGAAGCTCGTCAAGCTCTTGATTGAAACCGTCTGCAATAAATCCCCCGTCCTTCATAAGCGCAGGCGCTTCGGGGTTAATTGCCGCCGAAAGCAAATCGCAAATATCCCGCATTTCTAAAAGTCCGTTATTGATATCATTGATAACGGCGGAATTAAAACCTGCAAGTTGGAATTTAATAGACGGAATCGCACGCAACGAAGCCGCCATCGCAAGCGCGTCTTTCGGCGTAAAGTTCCCATTGGAAATTTTCCCTGCAAGACGTTCTACGTCTTTAACTTCACGAAGCATTTCACTTACGCCAACGCGAACAACGGAAGAATTCACAAACTCTTCCACGCCGTTTTGGCGGTATTCAATTTCCGCAATATCACGTAAGGGCGAAAGCAACATTCTATTGAGAAGTCTTGCCCCCATGCCCGTTTTGGTCTTATCAAGCACCCACAAAAGCGAGCCGTATTTCTTATTTTCGGCGTTGTTGCGCACAAGCTCTAAATTACGCACGGCGTTGCTGTCCAAGACCATAAATTTATCTTTATTGATAAGCTTAATGCCGCTGATAACGGACACCGCACGTTTTTGCGTTTCTCTAAGATATTCTATCAACGCGCCCGCCGCTGCAATCACATCCTCTTTTGCCGCAATCCCATACGCGGCAAGCGACGTTGCTCCAAGCTGTTCTAAAAGGTTCTTTTCCGCATGCTTGACGTTAAACGCCCAAGGCACGTATACGGAAAACGACGGCAAAATACCATGACGGATTTCCTTTTCGTTCTTGCAAGCAAGCATCATATCTTCGTTGCAAATTACTTCCGCAACCGAAAGAGTAACAAGCCTACCCAGCACTTCTTCTACCGCTCCCTCGCCAATAAATTCTTCCGCAAAAAACTCGCCCGTGGTAATATCAACCCAAGCCGCCGCAATCGAATCTCCATTTTTGAAAACGCAGGAAAGATAGTTATTTTTTCCTTCCTCGAGCATGGTTTCTTCCGTAACCGTACCCGCGGAAATAATACGCACGACGTCGCGTTCAACAAGTCCGCGACCCGCCGCTTTGGGATCAGAAAGCTGATCGCAAATAGCGACCTTTTCACCAAGCGCAACAAGCTTTGCAATATAAACGTCTGCCGCGTGATATGGAATACCGCACATCGGCGCGCGCTCCGCAAGTCCGCAATCCCTACCCGTAAGGGTCAATTCCAGCATGCCCGATACTTTTACTGCATCTTCAAAAAACATCTCGTAAAAGTCGCCGAGACGATAAAATACGATACAATCCTTGTATTTTTCCTTAACGGAAACGTAATGCTGCATCATTTGTGAAAGTGCCATATCTATACCACCTATTTTACTGATCGATTTCGCCAAACAGCGAAATTCCGTTAGCTTTCGTCACTTTTAACTGTACGAATTCCCCGATTTTATTTTCCATCGAGGCAAAGTATCCCATTCTTCCAAACTCGTCACGTCCCAAATACAAACCTTTCTTCTCGTCGTAGTCTTCGCAAAGAATTTCCACCGTTTTTCCCACGTATTTCTCCGATTTCTTTCTCGTGAGCGAGTTGACAAGCGCGACAAGGCGCATAATGCGATCCTTTTGCACCTCTTCGGGAATTTGATTTTCCATTTCCGCGGCTTTCGTGCCCTGTCGCTTGGAATAAACAAACGTAAACGCCGAAGCAAAATCCACTTCCTTGACAAGCGCTTCCGTTTGCAAATAATCCTCTTCCGTCTCGCCAGGGAAACCGACGATAATATCCGTCGTCACTTCCGCTTCGGGAAAATAAGAACGAAGCATTTTGATTTCATCCAAATATTTTTCTCGCGTATAACGTCGATTCATTGCCTTCAAAACGGGATTCGAACCCGATTGTACGGGCAAATGCACAAGCTTGCAAATTTTTTCATGCTTTGCCATAACGCGTACGACGTCCTCGTTAAAATCCTTGGGATGGCTCGTCATAAAGCGCACCCGAAACTTACCTTCAATTGAAGCGACTTTATCTAGCAGTTGGGCAAAGGTCATACCCGTCGAGCCGTCCGCGCCGTAGGAATTGACGTTTTGACCGAGCAACGTGATTTCTTTATACCCTTCTTTTACGAGTTTTTCAACTTCCGCCAAAATGTATTCAGGTTTTCTCGAACGTTCTCTACCGCGAACGTACGGCACGATGCAATAGGAACAAAAATTATTGCATCCATAAGTAATATTTACCCAAGCATTGGGATAGCTCGTGCGATAAGCGTCCTCAAACTCAATGATTTCGCCTTCCTTTTCACGGATTTCAATTACCTTTTTCTTTTGCGATTTTTTGCGTTTGATTAAGGATTCTAATTCTTCCAAATTCAACGTACCGAACATAATGTCGATAAACGGGAATTTCTTTCTTAAAATTTCCGTCTTACCCTTTTCCTGCGTCATACAACCGCCAACCGCAATTAGCGTCTCAGGCTTTTGCTTTTTTAATTTTTTGAGCGCGCCGATATTCCCAAACGCATGATTTTCCGCGTTTTCACGGATACAGCAGGTATTAAAAACGATGATATCTGCGTTTTCAAGCTTATCAGACTCCACGTAATCCATACGGCGAAGAATGCCCGCAATCTTTTCCGATTCGTGCACGTTCATTTGACAGCCATAAGTAACGATAAAATATTTTTGCGACATAGTAAACTCTTAAAGAAAATTATTTTCTTTAATTATACACTTTTTTTTTGCGTTTATCAAGTCTTTATGGGCTTTTCACGTTCATAAAAAAGCATTTTTTGCTATAAAAATTCCCTTTTCGCAAATACTAACGTCGATGAAACTTATTAAAAAGATATTCGTAATTTTATTTCTTGCGCTCATTTCCCTCGGCTTGATACTTTTCGGCTGTTATCTTGCAGTGACGAAAAACGTTTCTCTTGCCCCCGAAAAGCTTTTGCTAAACGAAAAAAGCATTGTTCTATACGATGAAAATCTTAACCCCGTGCAACACGTTGCTTCTCACTTAAAACAAACGGTCAAGCTCACGGAATTACCCGAATACACAAAGCAAGCGTTTATCAGCATTGAGGATAAACGCTTTTATAAGCATAACGGTTTTGATTTTAAGGGAATTGTACGTGCAACCTTGCACAATCTTAAAGCAGGAAGTTTCAAAGAAGGCGCGTCCACCATTTCGCAACAACTTATAAAAAACACCCATTTAACACAAGAAAAAACGCTCAAACGCAAGCTACGCGAATGGAAACTCACCAAACAGCTTGAAAAACATTATACGAAAGACGAAATTTTGGAAAAATACCTAAATACCATTTATTTTGGGCACAACTGCTTTGGTATCACCTCGGCGGCTGATTTTTACTTTGGAAAAAAGCCGTCCGAACTTTCTCTTGCTGATTCTGCCATTTTAGCAGGTCTTGTCAAATCCCCGAACAATTATTCCCCCTTCAAAAATCCTAATCGCTGCCAAGCGCGAAAAGCCGTTGTTTTGAACGTAATGCAAAAAAATAGAAAAATCAATCAAAACGAGCTCAAAAACGCACTCAACACGCCCCTGCCTACGCCCAATCAAACGACGAGCAGCGGGCAATATGCCCATTTCGTCTTTAACGAGCTCACACAAATAGCTGATTCAAACGGCATTAAAATCGGCGGAAATATCGAAATTTATACCGACTATAATCCTACATTACAAGCGGAATTAGAAAAGTTTTCCAAGGATTACGCTAAATATGACCAAGCGATTTTCATTCTTGACAATATAACCCACGGCTACAAAGCTTGTTTTTCTACGATAGGAAACGCGCCGCGTTTGCCAGGCTCATTATTAAAACCGCTTGCCGTTTACGCTCCTGCCCTTGAAGAAAACATTATTTCCCCTGCAACGCCCATTCTCGATGAAAAGATGAATTACGGAGGTTATGCGCCTGAAAACTACGACGGAGAGTTCCACGGCTACGTCAGCGCGCGAGAAAGCGTAGAAAAAAGCTTAAATATCCCCGCCGTAAAAACCTTGCAAACGCTTGGCGCAAGCAAAGCCGCTGCTTATTTGCAAAAGCTTGGTCTACCCATTGATAAGGAAGACGAAACGCTTGCGCTTGCATTGGGCGGTATTAAAAACGGCTTTCCCTTGCAAGACTTGACGGAAGCCTATTCCACTTTCGCAAACAACGGAAATAAATATCCCTGCACTTTCATTAAAGAATTGAAAATCAACGGGAAAACGGTATATACTCGCCCAAATAAGAGCACAAAAATCTTTCATGAAGACACCGCTTATCTTATGACGGATATTCTTAAAAGCACCGCACAGAAAGGCACGGCAAAAAAATTACGGAATCTTTCCTTCGACATAGCCGCAAAAACGGGCACCGTCGGCACAAAAAAGGGAAATACCGACGCTTACGCGCTCTCCTATACTGCTAAAGATACGATTGGCGTTTGGTTCGGAAATGCCGATAATACTTTCATCGACACCACGGGCGGTGGCTTGCCTTGCAATCTATTGTTCTCTTTGAACGAGTTTTTGGAGCAAGAATACGCTAAAACGCAAGCAAAAATTCCTAGCTTCTCTATCCCAAAAAACGTGCAAAAAATTGCACTTGACAAAACTGCGTATTATGACACGCATACTATCCTATTAGCAGACGATTATTCCCCTGCCGAATATCAACTTTTCGAACTTTTCAAAACAAGCGCAATCCCTTTGAATAAAAGCACTTCCTTCTCTAAACCGCAAATTATTGCACCTAGAATTTCCTTAACCGAAAAGGGCGTAAAAATCGACTTTGATAGTAGAGCACCAAGGTATTATCAGTACCGAATTGAACGGTATGATTATGCGACGCATACTACCCTTTACAACGGAAAATTTATTGAAACTTTTTTAGATGATACGATTGAAGATAATAAGCGCTATGAATATATTGTCACCCCTATTTATAAGGAACGTAACGGCGTTTCAATGAAACTGCCGATTATCTCAACTGGAAATAAAAATAAACTTGACAAAGATAAAATCATCGACGAAGATTGGTGGGAATATTAAAACGCCGTCCGCATTCGCGGACGGCGTTCATCTATCTCAGCCGTTAAATTTCAATTTTCTCAATCGACGCAAAAGCCTCTTCTATTAAGGCTTCTACATCAAGCTTGCCTTCTTCAAAGAGAATGTCTTTCATTTTCGGTCTTGTCGCAGGGAAATCAGGCAAGAACACGGTGCAGCAATCCTCAAAGGGCAAAATTGACGTTTCATACGCCCCCATCTTTACCGAGCGATCGATAATTTCATTTTTATCAAATCCGATCAAAGGACGAAGTACGGGCAATTTTTCTACAACCGAATTGGACGAAGTCACGCCTTCAATCGTTTGGCTGGCTACCTGTCCAAGGCTTTCACCCGTAATAATACATTGTGCGCCGATGTGCAAGGAATGTCTTTCCGCGATTCGGTACATAAAACGGCGCAAAAGCGTAATCATAAGCTCAGGCTTGCATTTCTCGTGGATTGCTTCTTGGATATGCGTCACGCTTACCGTATAAAGGGTCGTACCTACCGTGTATTCAGATAAAATCTTCGCCAAATCCACCACTTTTTCTTTGGCTTGCATATTTGTATACGGATAGCTATGGAAATGCAAACATTCGACAATCATGCCGCGCTTTGCCATCATATGCCCTGCTACGGGACTATCGATACCGCCCGAAAGCAAAAGCAAACCCTTGCCAGCCGTACCAACGGGCATACCGTTCGCCCCTTCGATAAACTCGCCGAATACAAGCGCTTTTCCGTTTTCACGGATATCTACGCGGATTGAAAAGGACGGATTATGCACGTCAACGGATAAACTGCCCTTGCTGTAATCCAAAATCATACCGCCGATTTTACGGCTAATCTCGGGGGAAGTAAGCGGATAACGCTTGTCGCCGCGGTGGGATTCCACCTTGAACGTACCGCTCGGTTTTAATAAAAGCTTTGCCGCTTCAAAAATCGATTCCAAATCAGACGAAGTCTCGTAAGCCACGCTCAACGTATGCAAACCGAATACCTTTTTCAATTTTTCAACGATAAATTCCGTTTCCTCTTCCGCAAAATTTTCAATCAAATAGCGGCCGCTTTGTTTCACAAACTTATGCGCCACGTCTTTGAGTGCATTTTGCAAATTTGCTTCAAATTTCCCTTCGAAAAAGCCCCTATTTTTACCTTTCAAAAACAATTCGCCGTAGCGAATAATAATTACTCTTTTCATATCTAATTCCTTATTTCATACGCTTTTTGAGATCGAACGCAACCCCATTCAAAATCTCAATCGCTTTCAAAATTTCTTCCTTTTGCGTAGCCTGTGAAAAGCTGATACGAAGCACTCCGTCCGCCGTTTTTTCATCATAACCGCAGGCAAGCGCAATCTTGCTATAACGTGATTTTGCATTTGACGAGCATGCCGAGCCCGTACCGATAATCAAACCTGCGTCGTTTGCCATATGCAGCAAAATTTCACCGCGAAGTCCTACAGCCGACACCGTCAATATGTACGGTGTACCGTCTTGCGTCGATATCCTTGTAAAAATCGATTGATCCAATCCATTCCAAAGAGTTTCGCGATATTCTATCAAGCGTTCATAATCCGCTTTTAAGGTCTGGAATTTGTTTTCCGCCGCAAAAGCGAATTGCATAATTCCAAAAGTATTTTCCGTGCCGCTTCGTCTACCCGATTCTTGCCCACCGCCAATCATATAGGCAGGCAAAACGAGCGATTTGCGTTTGATCAAAGCGCCAACCCCTTTCAACCCGCCGATTTTATGCGCGCTGACCGAATATAAATCCACTTCCTTTGCAAGCCTAAATGGGATTTTTCCGTATGCTTGTACGCCGTCGCTATGAAAAATTACGCGCGGATTTTTTTGCTTTACGAGCTTAGCGATTTGATTGATATCGTTTATTGCGCCCATTTCGTTATTGACGTGCATTACCGAAACAAAACTTGTTTTTTCATCGATTAAATCGAGTAATTTTTGAACGTTTACGCGTCCGTCTTTTTCAAGCGGCGCAATTCTCGGCTCGCAAATACCCCTATTTTTCAGCTCCGCAAAAGGCGCGGACACCGCGGAATGTTCGCCCGCTGTCGTTACCGCGTTACCACGCTTTGCGAAGGAAAAAATCGCTTGGTTATCCGATTCCGTACCGCAAGAGGTAAAAATCAACTCAAACGCCGATTCATCCGCTATTTTAGAAAGCAAAACGGAGCGCGCTTTTTTCAGCTCGCTCTGCATTGCAAACCCTTCCTTGTACATTGCCGAAGGATTATAAAATTTTTCCGTTACATACTCTTTTGCGCGTTCAAACGCCAAAGCACAGGGCTTCGTCGTTGCCGCATTATCCAAATAAATCATAGGTTATACGTTTTTTTGTTTCTTTTCTTGCATAACGTAGTCGCTTTCCAAAACGCCGCGTTTTGCAAATTTTAAGATATTGACAAGCAATTCTTCTCTACATTCCAAAACGTACAGCTTTCTGCCGTCGTTATTTGCAAGAATATACATAAAAAATTTGCCTTCAGCTGGCTCAAAATTTGACGTACAAAGCACTACTTTTACCGTAGGATCTGCCGCAAAACGATCGTAAGAAGGATTATCAACGTCGCCCACCTGGATAATTTCTTCACAATCAAAACGAGTTAAGAGCTTTCTCTTATTTATGTTAAATACTTTTGCAATACGCAATTCCCCCGACACGAAAGCATAATCGTAGCTTAAGTTATAGCGCATTTTCCACTTGCGGAAAAGAAACCAAAAGCCAAAAAACATAACCGATTGCAAGATACCCAAAACCAAAAAGGCTATGTCGATACTCAACAGCATTATTATCGAAAATACACCCAATACCAAGAAAATAATCGAGAGTATGTTCAATATCATATACTTTTTCGTACCTTTTGTAATATCACTCGAGATTGAACTTTCTTCGTAAAAAACATCCATTTATTATTTCTTCCTATTCTTAAATTTCAAATGCGCCTTCGTAAACGGTCTTTACGCTACCCATCAATTCAATTTCACCGTTAGCGTGATAGTTTACCGTCAAATCACCGCCGCGAAGTTTAACCGTCACGTTGGTGTCCTTTTCGCAATAGCCGCCAAGAACCGCCGCAACGACCGCCGCACAAGCGCCCGTACCGCAAGCCCACGTTTCACCGCTACCGCGTTCCCATACGCGCATTTTGATCGTCACTTTATTGACAACGCGAATAAATTCCGTATTGATGCCTTGAGGGAAATATTCACAGTTTTCAAATTCAGGTCCCACCTTTTCAACGTCGATAGCGTCCACTTTTTCGCTGAACACTACGCAATGGGGATTGCCGACGTTCACAAGAGTTATCGCATACTCCGCACCGCCGATATTTACCTTCTTCCCAACAATCTGCTTTTCGTTCCATACGCTCGGAATTTTCTTGCCTGCAAGCTCGACTTTACCCAAGTTTACACTCGCCGAATTCACCTTACCGCTAAACGAATATGCTTTTACGTCGTAAACGCCCGAAAGCATCTCAATCTTCAAATCGTTTTTACGAACGATTCCCTTTTCATAAAGATATTTCGCCGCGCAACGAATCGCATTACCTCCCGTAGGCGCTTCCTTCCCATTCTTATTGAAAATGCGAATCTTTGCGTCTGCAACGTCGGAATTTTCAATCAAAACAATCCCATCGCCGCCGATCCCGAAATGCTGCGATACGTAGTTGACCGCAATCGATTCAGGACAAGTAATCTTGCCGTCACGGTTGTCAAAGAAAATATAATCGTTACCGCAAGACTGCATCTTCGTAAAGTTCAGCTTCAATTTTTCCGATCTTAACGCGTTGATATCAACAAGCTCGGTGTTATCTTCTGTAAAACGGCTCGCTATAATATCCGTAAGCGCGTTTGCCGTATCGAGCGAAGTCAACACCGTGATACCAAGCAAAATCGCATGGTGATGCAATCGAATGAAGTCGTTGATCGATTCCATATCCGTCTTGCCCGTATATACGACGTAATCGATCTTCCCTTCGTCCATGAGCTTAATAACCGTGTCCGTGGCGGAAAGTCTATCCACCACTTCACAATCGATGCCCAAATCGTTGATCACTTGTGCCGTACCCTTCGTCGCGTACATTCTACAACCAAGATCGCCAAACTTCTTTGCAATCGTCAAAACGTCAAGCTTGTCCTGATCGTTTACTGTCATATACACGCCAACAGGGCGTCTTTCGGAAGGATGACACATCTTGAAGCCGGCAGAAACCAAGCCCTTGAACATCGCTTCTTCCATCGTTTTACCGATACCGAGCACTTCGCCCGTCGATTTCATTTGCGGACCGAGCTGTGAGTTTACGTCATTGAGCTTTTCAAAGCTGAATACGGGAACTTTTACCGCCACGTACGGAGAATCGGGATACAAACCCGTACCATAGCCGAGCTTTTTAAGCTTCGAGCCCGTGATAATCTTCGTTGCAAGCTCTACCATCGGTACGCCCGTTACCTTGGAAATATACGGTACAGTACGCGACGCACGAGGGTTCACCTCGATAACGTAAAGCTGTCCGCGATAAATCAAGTATTGAATATTGATCAAGCCTTTTGTCTTCAATTCCAACGCAAGCTGCGTAGAAACTTCGATGATTCTTTCGAGCATCGCATCGTCGAGATTGTAAGGCGGGTATACCGCAATCGAGTCGCCCGAGTGAATACCCGTACGTTCAATATGCTGCATAATCCCGGGGATAAGCACGTCCTTACCGTCCGAAATCGCGTCCACTTCCAATTCCGTACCCATCAAGTATTTATCGCAAAGCACGGGGTTCTCAATTTTTTGCGCCAAAATAACGTCCATATAGCGGCATACGTCTTCTTGCGTAAACGCAATCGTCATATTTTGACCGCCGATAACGTACGAAGGACGGAGCAATACGGGATACTCTAATTTTTCCGCCGCTGCCAACGCTTCTTCCTTCGTCATAACCGTCAATGCCTTCGGGCGGGGAATGGAATATTTTTCCAAAAGTGCTTCAAAACGCTCTCTATCTTCCGCTCTATCTACGCTATCCGCGCTCGTACCAAGGATTTTGATTCCGTGCGTATCGAAATAAGCACAAAGATTGATTGCCGTTTGACCGCCAAACGTAATGATAACGCCGTAAGGCTTTTCTACGTCCAAAACGTGCTGCACGTCTTCGGGCGTCAAAGGCTCGAAATAAAGTCTATCCGCCGTATCAAAGTCGGTGGAAACCGTTTCGGGATTGTTATTGATAATTACCACTTCATAACCGAGTTCTTTCAACGTCCAAACGCAATGTACGGACGAATAGTCAAACTCAATACCCTGCCCGATACGAATAGGCCCCGAACCGATAACGACGATACGTTTTTTGCCGTCTTTACCAACAAAAGGCTTTGCTTCGTCGTGTTCATGGGGATCAAAGGTAGAATAGAAATACGGCGTCTTTGCCGGGAATTCGCCCGCACAGGTGTCCACCATCTTGTAAGCCACTTTCTTTTTATACGGAATCTTTTGTCCGCTAATCGCTTCGATATCTTTATCCAAGTACCCAAGCCGTTTCCCTTCTTCGTAAAGCGCTCTCGTCAATTTTTCCGTCTTAAGCGCTTCTTCATAGGCGATAAGGTTTTTGAATTTATTTAAGAACCATCTATCGATCTTGGTGATTTCAAAAACTTCGTCTACGCTTACGCCACGTTTCAAAGCCGCATACACTACAAAGATGCGTTCGTCCGTCTTTTCGGGAAGCTTGGCAAGGAGTTCTTCTTTCGTCGAATTCAAAAACTTCTTATAATTGAAGGTCGTGCAGGAAATTTCCGCGCCGCGCACTGCTTTCATCATCGCCATTTCAAACGACGTACCGATGGACATTACTTCCCCCGTCGCTTTCATTCTCGTACCGAGCTCGCGCTTTGCATACAAGAATTTATCAAACGGCCACTTGGGCATTTTAACAACCAAATAGTCGATAGTCGGCTCAAAACAAGCGTACGTTTGACCCGTCACGTCATTCACAATTTCGTCAAGCGTATAGCCAAGCGCAATTTTCGAAGTGACTTTCGCGATCGGGAAACCGGTCGCTTTCGATGCAAGCGCCGAGGAACGACTTACGCGGGGATTAACTTCGATGACCGAATATTCGAAAGAATCAGGATTCAAGGCAAACTGTACGTTACAGCCCCCTTCAATACCAAGTTCGGTGATAATCGAAAGCGCCGCCGTGCGGAGCATTGTATATTCTTTTGTGGAAAGAGTCACAGCGGGGGCAACAACGATAGAGTCGCCCGTATGAATACCTACGGGGTCTACGTTTTCCATAGAGCATACCGTCAAGCAGTTTCCGTTTCTATCACGGATAACTTCAAATTCAATTTCTTTCCAGCCTGCGATATATTTTTCAATAAGAACCTGCGTAATCGGCGAAAGCATCAAGCCGTTGTGCGAAATCAAACGCAGTTCTTCTTCATTGTACGCCACACCGCCACCTGCGCCGCCAAGCGTGTACGCAGGACGGATAATTACGGGATAGCTGAGTTTGTTCGCAATCGCTACGCATTCCTCTACCGTATAGGCAATATCGGACGGCACGCAGGGCTGATGAATCTTCTCCATCGTTTCCTTGAAAAGTTCTCTATCTTCCGAACGGTCGATTGCATCCAATTTCGTACCGATAAGTTTTACGCCGTGTTCGTCCAAAAAGCCCGACTTGGCAAGCTTACAACCCATCGTAAGTCCCGTTTGACCGCCCAAAGACGCGAGCAAGCTATCGGGTTTTTCTTTGATGATAATACGTTTGAGCGATTCTTCCGTCAAAGGCTCGAGATAAATTTCATCCGCAAGCGCTTTATCCGTCATGATCGTTGCGGGGTTGGAGTTACAAAGCACAACGTTAATGCCTTCACTTTTCAATACGCGGCACGCCTGAGCGCCTGCGTAGTCGAATTCCGCGGCTTGTCCGATAACAATAGGACCGGAGCCGATTACAAGCACCTTCTTAATATCACTTCTCTTAGGCATTTTCTTTCTCCTTTTCCATCATCGCAAAGAATTTCGCATAAATCGGGTTTTCTTCATTCCCAATATCACAGCAATCGGGCGTGAACTGCACCGTAATAGCTTTCAAGGCTTCGTATTCAATCCCTTCGTTAGAACCGTCGTTTACGTTGATAAAGTTTACAGCCCCTTCTTTCACCGTATCGTTTATTACAACGTAGCCGTGGTTTTGCGTGGAGATATATACCTTTCCGTCGACGATGGATTTTACGGGCTGATTGCTACCGCGATGTCCGTATTTGTGTTTTTGTACCTTCGCGCCAAGCGCCAAGGCAACGAGCTGATGCCCAAGCCCTAAGCCTAAAACGGGTTTTTCGCCCAAAACTTTCTTAACTTCCGCAATGGTTTGCGTGTAATCGTTGGGATCGCCTGCACCTTCGGAAAGGACGATACCGTGCGCACCTGTCGCCAAAACGTCATCCGCCGTTGAGCCAGACGGCAAGCTAACTACGTTATAGCCGAAGGAAAGGAGCTTTTCAATCAAGCTTCTCTTCGTGCCAAAATCCCAAAGTGCAAGCGTGCCCTTCGCGTTTTCCGCTTGATAAAAGCCCTTTTCGCTTACCGACAAGTTCGTTTGCTGTTTATAGCTTGCAAGCGCTTTGATTTCTTCTTCCTTCATAGGTTTCGAAGTAATCCGCGCGTTCATCGTACCTTCTTCGCGAAGGATCTTCGTAAGCTGACGGGTATCAACACCGTAAACGCCGACAACTTTTTGTTCTTTCAAATAGGTTTCCAAGTCCCCGTCCATGCGGAAATTTGAAGGGTTATCGCAAATTTCGCGCACCACGTACGCCGAAACGCTCGCCTTCTTGTTTTCAACGTCCGAATAAATCATACCGTAGTTGCCGATGAGCGGAAACGTTTGCACAACGATTTGCCCTTGATTGCAAGGATCAGTCAAGGTTTCGATATACCCGACCATACCCGTTGAGAACACAAGCTCTCCGCAGACGTCGCCTTCAGCCCCAAAAGCATAGCCTTGGAAAACGGCACCGTTTGCTAACGTTAAATAAACCTTTTTCTTATTCATAACGAACTCCTTTTTGGATTTCTAAATTCTCTATAGTATAAAAAGAAAGACTGATTACGAAAATCAGTCCTTATCAACAAAAACACTATTCGAAAAAACGGAAAAAGAAAGGTAAGCCCCGATCAAATCGTTAAGCTTTTGGTCGTGGCACTTGCCTTCAATGAAATTAAGTAATCCGTTTTCGTAGCGCATATATTTACCTATCCATTGACATATATTATAGCACGCGCGAGTTGCCTTGTCAAGTTTTCAAACGCCCTTTTTTCAAAGAAAAAAGCAAATATTACATTTTTACCGACCCGAATGCCGTTGCGGAGTAGTTTCCCATGTGCAAGTTGACTTCCAAGCAAATACTCTCGTTTTGAAACAACGGCGCAAGTCTCTCTTTATCCACGGACAAGCGTATCCCTTTTTCAAAAAGTGCAATCGAATTTTCAGCGGTATACATATGTATGCTAACGTTGTTCAAATCTACTGATGGCGTTAAATCTAAAAGGGTGTATAAAATTGCTTTTACGTCTACTTCCTTGTTTTGCACTCCTACCTTTAAGGCTTCCGTCGCTATCACTTTTTTCGCTATAGCACGAGCGATTTGCTTGGATTTTACCCCTCGCACCTTGCAAAGCAACGGCTTTTTCTCACTATTTTGACGAATAATCTTATCACAAATTCTTAAAAGCACGCTACGAAGAACAAAACAAAACTTAGAGTATTCCGTATCCGCACAAGAAATAATATAATTCCCCGCTTTACCGTTTGCCATAATACACGCCATATCGTTTGGAGAGGGCGCGCCGTCTAAGTCCAACATATTCAACGTTTCGCGCGTTTCCGCAGACAAGGCTTTTTGCAACATTTCACTCGTAATATTCACGTCCGTAGTCAAGAATACGAGCGTCGTTGCCATATTCGGCGCGACGTGCAAATCACCCTTATAAATACCGCCGATTTTGCAGGGAATATCCCCTAAATCAAACCCATAAGAAAATTGATACGCCTTGCTATCATCCGACGAGATTGCCTGCGCGAAGAGCGCTCCTTTTTCTTCCGAAGACTCCAAGCCTTTTGCCAGCGGTTTTAATTGACCTTCTATCAAAGAAAAATCTACGCGTTTCCCAATTTCGCCGGTAGAAGCCACAATCACTTCGCTCGCTGAAAAAAGCCCCGCCATATCCAACGCATGGCACATGCGCTCCGTGCGAGTGCCTTTCCCGTCGACATAGACGTTCGCAATGCCGCCGTTTGCTAAAATTGCACTTGCGTAACCGCGCTTCAAATGTTTTTTTGTAACGAGCACAGGCTCGCCCTGCATGCTTGCCGTTGAGTACACACCAGCTGCCGCGCAACGACGGTCAGTCGCAATCAAAGCAAGATCCAATGCACCATTAGGGCGTATTCCGCAAGAAATTGCATTCGCCTGAAAACCGGACGGCGCACAAACGCCACCCGAAATTTCACGAAGCTCTCGATTGATTGCATTTTTTCTCATATTCGTCCTACTCTTATTCTTCAAAAGTTATCTTCGATTGCACGACAATTTCACTCGATTCGTTAACACCCTGCACGAAATATTCGCCATTTTCCCCTTTTTTGCGGTAAAACTTCAACGTTTCCCCTTCCTTACATTGTTTTACGTAGGAAATTGAAAAGCCCTTCATTTTCTTTTCCGCAAGCTCGGAAACCGAAAAACAGTTCAGGCAATAATCCGCATAACGAGTATTATTCACGTGCATATTGTGATCGTATTCGGAATTCGCAATCGTGAGCGTGAATTTTGGCTCACCTTCTTCCATCGCAAAGCTTGGGATTTTCCATTTCACGCTTTCGAAAACCTTTTCAGTATTATAGGTAGAATAATCTTGATTTTCAATCGTTTTCGAGGGCA
The DNA here is from genome assembly GCA_015071005.1 of Clostridiales bacterium. Classification (GTDB taxonomy): domain Bacteria; phylum Bacillota; class Clostridia; order Christensenellales; family Borkfalkiaceae; genus Scatosoma. The sequence continues at coordinate 132,926 of SVIG01000003.1, forward strand.
ACAGCTTCCCCGTTGCAAAATCAATCAAACACCAACGTGAACTCGCGTTTAAGCATACTTCCCCTAACGTTGAACAAATCCGATATTCGCGCCCAAAAATCACGTGCGAAGGAGGCAACGGCCACGTCTTGACAAGGATATCCTCGCCAAGTGTAATCGGCGTTATAAATTCACAACAAATATTCGTGACCATAAACGCATAGCCGCGCGGTTTTACGTACGCATACCCAAAGCCAAGCTCGTCCGCACTTGAACATGCCACTTCTTCCAAATAGGCAAGCACCGACGAAACTTTGAGCTCGTCTTTGAAATCAACGTCGCAATATTTTACGTTAAATTGTTTGCAATGTTCATATACTTTCATCATATTTTTATTATATACTTTTTGGTAAAAAATGTCAACGGCGATACCATCATAAAAGCGAGTTTTTTCGATTTTTTTGTCATTTATTTCGTGGAATATATTGACAGGTGTAATTATTTGTGATATAATACTATATATTAAATATAAACTTCACTAAACCCTTTATTTTTCAAGGGATTTAATGATTTTTAACTTTCACATTATATCAGGCATAGAACTACTATGTCAGGCAATTTGATAGGAGTAATTATGGACGAAAGAGATAACGTAATGGAAAGCGGTAGCTTGACCGGCGGCGAAGAACAAAACCTTGGCATCAGCGCCGATCTTATCCGTGGGCACATCAATACGATCATCCTGCGCAGTCTTTACGACGGTGATAAATACGGCTACGATATTATCAATGAAATCGAAAAGAAAAGCGGCGGCATGTATTCCCTTAAACAGCCCACCCTTTACAGCGCCTTGAAACGTTTGGAATCCTTAAAATACGTAACCTCGTATTATGGCGAAGAATCCTTCGGCGGCAGAAGAAAATATTTCTCATTAACCGATTTAGGACGCCAAGTAACCGAACAAAATCTTTCCGAATGGGAATATTCAAGAACGATTATCGATAGCCTGATTTCCGACGGTAACGCACATTACGACTTTTCCTTTATTACGGACAAGCAGAACGAGTTAACGGAGTTAAAACGCGCCCTTGCAGCACGCGAACAAGCGATTGACGAAGAGAAAAAGGCGCTCAATAACCTTCGCAATGAATTGCAACGCGAACGCTCCCTTCTCTCCGCGCAAAGCTCCTCTCTTACCTCACAAAAGGAAGATTTTAACGAACTGCGTGACCGTGTTAACGCGCAAGCGCGTGAGTTAGAAGAAAAGGAACAAGCCCTTAGCGAAAAACAAGGCGAAATCGACGCAAAAGTTTTGGCTTTGGAAGAAAAGGAACGGGAAATTGGCGATGCAAAAGCGGAATTAGAACGCAAAAATGCGGAAATCGAAGAGTTGAAGTCCCTTTTGGAAAAACAAAAGGCTACCTTTGACGAGAGCATTATCGATACGAAAAACGAACTCGTGTCCTTCCGTCAAAAGAACGCTGTTTTGGAATTGGAAAATCAGCAATTAAACGAACAAATCAACGCCCTTTCTGCACAATCGGCAAACAGCGAAGAACTTGACGCCGCAAAAGCCGATCTTGCCGCCCTGCAAGCGGATTTAGACGATAAAAAAGCGACGATTGTTTCCTTGAATACGGCAATCAGCGCACAAGAAAACACGATTGCCCTTTTAAAAGCGGAAAACGAAGGTAAGTCGACGGAATATTACAATCGCACGCTTGAACTTCAATCGCAACAAGCGCAAATTGAAACGCAACGAGCAAAGCTCGAAGCCGAAAAACGCGAGTTTGCGGAACAAAACGTTAAAACGGAAGAATTACAACGTTTACTCGATGAACGCGACGCACAACTCCAAGCTCTTACCGAAGAAATGCAAAATTCGCAAAATTTAAGCGCTTCTATGGAAAGTTTGGACGCGGAACGTAGTGAATTGCAAAATCAGCTTCAAATTTTGGAAGTGGAACGCAATACCCTTCGTGCAGACAACGAAGCTCTCGAACAGGAACGCGCTAAACTTGAAGCGGAACGCGAAGAATTCAACGCTTTGAAAGTTGCTCTTCAAACGGAACGTGAAAGCTTGGAGAAAAAGACGTACGAGCTTACCCAACAAGCTTACACGATCGAAGAAAAACAACGTGCTTTGGAAAACAAGCAATCCGAAGCATCCCTCACCGCCGAAGAAAACCAGCAGCAGCTCGACGATTTACAAAACCGTGAAAGCGAATTGCAAAGAAATACCTATAAATTGCAGGAAGATCTCGCTACCTTACAGCAACAACAAAAAGAGCTTTCCGCAAGACAAACCCTTTATAATCAGCAGCAGCTTGAATTTATCGCACGTAAAAACGCACTTGCGGCACAACAATTTGATTTTGCTGATAAGCTTTCTTCCTATAACGCACAAGTCAAACTCTTTAACGAGAACTTGGAAAAGCTTGAACACGAACGTCAAGTCCTTCAAAAGAATCAACAGCAGTACGAAGAACAATCCAAGGAATTGGAAAAGAAACTCGCGGCTTTTGAAGAAGAAAAAGCAAAGTTTGTAGCAGAAAAGGAAGCGAGCGACAAAGAACGCATGGAAGCACAAAGAAAAGCTTTGGAAGATGCGTCTACGTTGCAAACACGTCTCAACGAACTCAATCAACGCGAAGCGGCGTTGAACGAGCAATACCGCGAATTGAATACACGTGCGTCGAATCCTTATCAAGCCAACTCCCCCTACGGTTATCAAAACCCTTACGGCCATATGCAACCCAACGATTTGAACCAACGGGCACAAGCGGACGGTATTCGATTGAACGTTGCAGGCGGTATGCGTGGTTATCCCACCACCGCACCCCAACAAGAGTCAGTTGAAAGTCCTAATCCGCAATCGAATACAGGGCGTTATAACGTAGGTCTTACCCTTTTCAAAACCGCGTTTATTATCTTCTGTATTGCAATTTTTGAAAGCCTTGCGATCTTCTTTATGAAAGATTATCTCGGCGTTTCGGGACTCTATCCAGCACTTTGCTTTGCAGTCGGATTTGTAACCTTTATCATATGCGCAATCCTTTATGCGTGCGGTTATAAATCGAATGTAAAACGTAAGAAACACGCCACTTACGTTGTCACAGCCGCCGTTATATTTGTCATAGCAGTAATTATCGTGACTATGATTGCGGTGTATATGAAAGCACAGCTTTCCCTTACCCCCGAGCTTCTTTCGTACGTAGTAATCCCCGTTGGATATCTTTTCAATATCTTGTTCTTTACGGCTTTCTACTACGCTTTTTCCTTAAAAGCATCGAAAAATAACAACTAATCATAAAAGCTCTCCGTATTGCAACGGAGAGCTTTTTAATATCCATTTTTGTTTCACGTGAAATAAATCGTCTTTAAGAAATCAATATTTCCCACTTTCGCCAAAGAAAAAACACCCGCTTGGACGCGAGAGGGTTTTAGCGTGAACGCCAAAGTGTCGTAGCCTCGCGGCTACTCACGCGAACCTCCGAACGGACTTTCTCGTATTTCCACGTCCACCAAAGAAAAAACACCCGCTTGGACGCGAGAGGGTTTTGGCGTGAACGCCAAAGTGTCGTAGCCTCGCGGCTACTCGCGCGAACCTCCAAACGGACTTTCTCGTATTTACCACGTCCACCAAAGAAAAAACACCCGCTTGGACGCGAGAGGGTTTTGGCGTGAACGCCAAAGTGTCGTAGCCTCGCGGCTACTCGCGCGAACCTCCGAACAGACTTTTTCGTATTTCCACGTCCACCAAAGAAAAAACACCCGCTTGGGGTGCTTTTTCTTTGGTGGACGCGAGAGGGCTCGAACCTCCGACCTCTACCATGTCAAGGTAGCGCTCTAACCAACTGAGCTACGCCTCCATTATTCCATTTCTTCTCGCTTATTATAACAAATATTTTATATGGAGTCAACTAATTTTAAGGATAATGCCCATTTTTACTATTTGACGGCGGTAAATTTTGAGTAGCTTATTGACATACTTCCGCTTTTATGTTATAATTTTGCCATTAACTTAATAAACGGAGCAATTATATGTCTAATCAAGAAAAAAAACAAACTAAATTTAAAATTATTGGTTGTATACTTATTGTTATAGGACTCACACTGACAATCATTGGATTTACTCATTTTTTTGCGAATCTTGGCGAAGATGATTTCCTTAAACTCTTTTGGTTATCGTTTATCGGAATCCCATTGACTTCCATTGGTGGTATGCTGTTAATGCACAGCCTTAGACGCAAAATTGCCACTGAATATTTTGAAAGCATTTTGCCTAAAATCAAAGAATTACAACAAGCAACAACGCCCATCGTCAATGAATTTACAACCGCAACTAATGAAACAAACGTCACTTGCGAATGCGGAAAAGTTAATCCCTCTAACAGTAAATTCTGTTCGGAATGCGGAAAACCGCTCACCTAATCCAACCTTATATCAAAAAAAAGCTTGCGTAGTAGTACGCAAGCTTTTTTTTATTTAACCAATTTTACGCCTTCATTGCTTCTTCGATAGCAACTGCGCAAGCAACCGTCATACCAACCATGGGGTTGTTACCAGCACCAATCAAGCCCATCATTTCTACGTGAGCAGGTACGGAAGACGAACCAGCGAATTGCGCGTCGGAGTGCATTCTACCCATCGTATCAGTCATACCGTAGGAAGCAGGACCTGCCGCCATGTTGTCAGGGTGAAGAGTTCTGCCCGTACCGCCACCGCTTGCAACGGAGAAGTATTCTACGCCGTTTTCGTTGCACCATTTCTTGTAGGTACCTGCAACGGGGTGTTGGAATCTCGTGGGGTTCGTGGAGTTACCGGTAATGGAAACGCCAACCTTTTCAAGCTTCATGATAGCAACGCCTTCGGGTACGGAGTCGGAGCCGTAGCATTTAACTTTTGCTCTATCGCCGTTCGAGAACGCCTTTTCGTATACAACTTCAACCGTTTCTGTTGCGTGGTCAAACTTCGTTTCAACGAAGGTGAAACCATTGATTCTTGCGATGATATACGCAGCGTCTTTACCAAGACCGTTCAAAATAACGCGAAGAGGCTGTTTTCTTACCTTGTTTGCGTTCAAAGCGATGGAAATCGCGCCTTCTGCCGCCGCAAAGGACTCGTGACCAGCAAGGAAACAGAAGCATTCCGTTTCGTCAGAAAGGAGTTTCGCGCCAAGATTACCGTGACCAAGACCAACCAAACGGTTTTGCGCAACCGAACCAGGAATACAGAACGCTTGCAAACCGATACCGATTGCAGCAGCAGCGTCAGATGCTTTCTTGCAGCCTTTCTTGATTGCAATCGCCGAGCCTACGGTGTACGCCCAAACTGCGTTTTCAAAGCAAATAGGCTGACCAGCACGAACGATTTTGTCGCAGTCAACACCCTTCGCAAGACAAATTTCTCTACATTCTTCAACGGAAGAAATACCATATTCTTTCAATACGCCGTTGATTTTCTCTATTCTTCTTTCATAACCTTCAAATAAAGCCATTATCTTGTCCTCCTTAATTACTCTTTGCGGGGGTCGATAAACTTAACCGCGCCCTGTTCCGCAGAGAATCTACCGTAGTGACCCATAGCTTTTGCATACGCTTCGTTGGGTTCCATACCTTTCTTAATGAAATCAGTCATTTTACCAAGAGAAACGAATTCATAACCGATAACTTCATTATTTGCATCCAAAGCAAGGCGGGTAACGTAGCCTTCCGCCATTTCAAGGTATCTAACGCCCTTTTGAAGGGTGGAGTACATCGTACCAACCTGCGAACGGTGACCCTTACCAAGGTCTTCAAGACCGGCACCGATAACAAGACCGTCGTCGGAGAATGCAGACTGCGAACGGCCGTAAACGATTTGCAAGAACAATTCTCTCATTGCCGTATTGATAGCGTCGCAAACAAGGTCGGTATTGAGCGCTTCAAGGGGAGTCTTACCGGGTAAAATTTCCGCTGCCATAGCCGCCGAATGCGTCATACCCGAGCAACCGATCGTTTCTACGAGCGCTTCTTGAATGATACCCTGCTTAATGTTAAGCGAGAGCTTACAAGCGCCTTGCTGGGGCGCGCACCAACCGATACCGTGCGTGAAACCGCTGATATCTTTGATTTCCTTCGCATGAATCCACTTGCCTTCTTCAGGAATAGGCGCGTTTTCATGACGAGCGACGCCTGCGCCTTTTGCTACGCAGTACATCTCTTGAACTTCTGACGAAATTGTCATTATGAATTCCTCCAAAAATATATTTTTCTTTTTTTTGCTTGTCCAAAAAGTCATCTCAAAAAAGCGAGATTTCCCTTTTACCGTTTATTAGTATAGCATATCTTTTTGAAAATTTCAACCGCAAAATGCCAAGTTTTTCTATTTTTTTCATTTTTTCTACGAAAAAAGGAACGAAGCTGATAAACTTCGCCCCTTTTACGCAATAAAATATCACGCCTAATCCAAAAAATCTTCCGCATGTAGTTTTGAGCGCAATTTCTCAATCGCATGCTTTTCAATTCTCGATATATACGAGCGTGAAATTTTCATCACTTGCGCCACTTCCCTTTGCGGCAAAGGAATCCCCCCTTTCAATGCATACCGCAGACAAATAATTTTATATTCTCTTTCGCTTAAAACGTTTTGCAAATATTCCAAAAGCTTTTCGCGCTGTACCGACCGCTCCACTTCCTCAAAAACACAATCCTCTTTTTCAAAAAGCAAATCTAAAAGAGTCAACTCATTCCCATCTTTATCCGTACCCACGGGATCGGACAAGGAAATCGTATTACGATGTTTTTTGTTCGCACGAATAAGCATCAATATCTCATTTTCAATACATCTCGCCGTATACGTAGCCAAAGCCGTGCCGTGCTCGGGACTATACGTGTTGATTGCTTTAATTAAACCGATGCTCCCCACCGAAATTAAATCATCCGTTTCCGCCGCGCCCGTATATTTTTTAACAATATGCGCTACAAGCCGCATATTATGCTTAATCAAAATCTCTTTTGCCTCTTTATCCCCCTGCATAGCAAGCGCCATATATTTTTCTTCTTCCGCTTTCGACAAGGGTTTTGGAAAAGCGTTTTTGGATCCTATCGCCCCCGTAAAAAAAACAATCCGCCCCAACACAGTCCAAAGAAACTCTAAAAACATACCCAACACTCCTACTTCTTTTTAACGTAAAATATCGTATGTTTTGGATGGTTTGTACTATTACAAAAAAGATGATAAACCCATAGCGATTATGTCACACATAGGTATTACGTCTGACATAATCCATTGAAAATAAAGGAGATTAGCCGCCTATTATGCCACACATAGGTATTATGCGTGGCATAATAGGCGGTATTTTAATTCTTCAAAGAGAAAAGCGAATCCCTTTATAAACAAAGGGATTCGCTTGCGTTTTTAAGAAGATTTGAGCCTGTCTGTAAGCCGAGTTCTGTCGTGTACGGTCATTTATCTAGGCTTACCGTCACCGATAAGCTCAAGCGATATTCACGGTATTCCGTCGGACGGACCGCCCTATTGACGGAAACCCAATCTTGCAGCGAGTGGGGTTTACATGGCACGTTTTGTTGCCAAAACGTCGGTGAGCTCTTACCTCGCCTTTCCATCCTTACCGCAAACAGGCGTCTTATAAATAAGCGCTCAAGCCCTAACGAGCGAGCTGATTGCGGCGGTTTATTTCTGTTGCACTGTCCCGGAGATCACTCTCGCCTGACGTTATCAGGCACCCTGTCCTATGCAGCTCGGACTTTCCTCATGGCTTTTCAGCCCCGCGACCGTATAACAAACTCAAATCTATTTATATTATAGCACTTTTCTTAAAAAAAAGCATCTTATTCTCTTGCATTTTGATAAAAAAAGGTGTAAAATATTATTAAAGTTATTAAAAAATCATAATGGGAGAGAGTTGGCACTTTTGAAAGAATGCTGATTATTTCCTATAGGAGTCTATATGAAAAAGACTAAAATTATATGTACTATTGGTCCCGCAAGCAACAATAAAACCACCTTTGCTAAAATGGCAGAGTCCGGCATGGATATCGTACGCTTAAACTTTTCGCACGGCGCACACGAAGACTTTGCGAAAACGATTGCCATGATCAAAGAAGTCCGCGAAGAAAAACAGCTCCCCCTTCCAATTCTTTTGGATACAAAGGGCCCTGAATTCCGTATTAAAACGTTTGAAAACGGTAAGATTTTGTTAAACGAAGGAGATCCCTTTACCTTCACAACGGAAGAAATTGAGGGCACGCAAGAGCGCGTAAGCGTTTCTTATTCCGGTATTTGCGAAGATCTTGCTCCCAATGATAAAATTCTTTTGAATAACGGTATGATTGTTTTTCGCGTAACGGAAGTGAAAGCACCGAACGTACATTGCGTCGTAGAAATCGGCGGCGAACTTTCTAGCCGTAAATCTATGTTTTTCCCCGATAAAGAACTGCATTTAGATTTCCTTTCCGAACAAGACAAATCCGATTTGCTTTTCGGTATCGAACAAGACGTTGATTTTGTTGCCCTTTCCTTTGTTTCTAAAGCACAAGACGTACTCGACGCGAAGAATTTCCTTGCAAAACACGGCGGCGAGCATATCGACGTAATTGCAAAAATTGAAAACCGTGCCGGCGTAAATAATTTGCTTGACATTATGAAGGTTTCCGACGGTATTATGGTCGCTCGTGGTGACTTAGGCGTCGAAATCCCCTACGTTGAACTTCCGAACGTGCAAAAATATATCATTTCGGAATGCCGTATTCACGGTAAACGCGTTATTACCGCGACGGAAATGCTCGAATCAATGATTCATAATCCCCGTCCCACACGTGCGGAAATTTCTGACGTTGCGAACGCTGTATACGATGGTACGTCTGCCGTTATGCTCTCGGGTGAAACTGCAGCAGGCGAATTCCCCGTGCAGTCGGTAGCAGCGATGGCAAGAATTGTTGAGCACGCAGAAACACATATTGAGTATATTCAAAATATTGATATTGACAGCTTTGAAATTGAAACTACATCGGAAGCTCTTTCTCACTCTGCAGCAACTCTTGCCAAGGACTTAAAAGCCAGCGCAATCGTCGTATGCACAAGAACAGGCGGTACGGCGCGTAAAGTATCGAGATTCCGTCCAAATATCAATATTATCGGTATTACGACGGATATTCACGCATACCGCAAATTGGCGTTAAGCTGGGGCGTTTTACCCGCTATAACGGACGAATATACGTCCATCGACATTCTCTTCTACTTTGCCAAAGAAATCGCGAAAAAGAGCGGTTTAGTGAAGAAAGGCGACACCATTGTTATCACAGGCGGTACGCCGAACGGTAAGAGCGGTAACTCCAACCTTATCAACGTAGAAACGATTTAAGCAATCCTTATCCCCGTAAAGGAATTTACGGGGATTTTTTCTTTTCATCGAAAAAACAGCCTAAAAACAGTTGCATTTTTCGTAGGAATGATATATAATATAAAAGCTGCTGCAGAGATGGCGGAGCGGTCGAACGCGCACGATTCGAAATCGTGTTATGCAGGAATGTATACAAGGGTTCAAATCCCTTTCTCTGCGCCACAAAAAACGGATAGGCTTTTGCCTATCCGTTTTTTGTGTTTAATTAAAAAGGATTTTCAATATTTTATTAAAAATATGTAAATAATACTTGACATTGCATTTTGTATATGCTATACTCTATATGTAAAGAAAACTTTACAATAAGTTTAAGGAGTTATTATATGGAACGAACGGAAATTTTAGAAAAAGCACAAAAGAAAAAAGCAATTGTAGGTGAAATGGAAAAAGCGGGGATCAATAAGTCGAACTGGATATCCCTTATTTTTGCTGGCATTATTGCCGTAACTTTTATGGTCGTAGAAGGCGCATTAGAACATTTCAGCGCAATTTACGCCATCGGCGGCGTATGCTATTCTTGGGCAAGCATATTTTATATTTGTCAATTTTTTATCGCGAAACGCTCAAAAGGCGTTCTAATAGGCGGTATTTTACACGGGTTGGGGGCAATTATAATGATTACTCTCTATATTCTTTATAATATTGGAGCGCTTTAATATGAACAATGAATTAATTTTACAAAATCGATTAAAAGAATTGCGCGCACTTAAAAAAATATCCCAAGAAGAACTAGCAAAAAACGTCGGCTCGACTAGACAAACCATCATTGCCATAGAAAAAGGTCAATTTAATCCGTCCGCGAAGCTTGCCCTGCTGATCTGTCTTGCCTTAGACGAAAAATTTGAAAACATCTTTTATTTTTAATCCTCTTTATATTGAACCAAAAAAGAGATAGGTTTCCCTGTCTCTTTTTTGATATAAAACAAGCACCCGATTGGGTGCTTGTTTTATCCTTTACATTAGCGTAATCATTAGCTGCGATGCAAGTACGATTAAAATCAATGCAATCGGATACGTAGACGCATAAGCAGAAGCAACGTCGTCCGTTTTTGCCGTCGAAATCAACGTACCAAGCGCAGGCGTACTCGTCATACCGCCCGTAATCGAGCCAAGGTTATTAAGCAACGGCAACTTCAAAGCGTATTTACCAAGGAAGAAACCAACAACCATCGGGAAGATCGTCATAATTGCGCCGCCTACAAAGCCCCAAACAACGATTGCCGCGCCGCCCGCCGCTTTAATTTCTTGCACCAACGAAACACCGCCTTCGAAACCCGCACCGATCAAGAAGAGAGCCAAACCAAATTCACGAAGGACTTTAAGCGTTCCTTCCTTTACTTCCAAAGAAAGTTTACCGATATGCCCAAAATGCCCAAAAATCAAGCACATAATAAGCACGCCGCCCGTCGTACCGAGCGAGAAACACGCCCCATCATAGCCTTTACCAGTCAAGGGAATTGTGATCGAACCGAGCAACAAACCAGCCACAATAGCAAGAGCGAAAGGCAAGAAACCAAAGTCTTCACACTTGAAGAACTTCGAATAATCTCTCTTTTCTTCTTGATTGCCAAGCTTTAAGTGTTCTCTTTCTTTCGACATATCCGCTTTCAAGAATTTAGGCAACAATTGCACAAATAATACCACGCCTACAACCCCGAAAGGATATGCGACTGCATGGCCTAACGTTATAAGAGGCTCTTTTGCCGCACTTGCCGCTTCTTTCGCTGCCGAGAAACCAGGCGTCGAAGTTAATGCACCAGAAAGAATACCGGACCAATATTCAGCACCCCAATCTTTCGGGGTTGCAAGCGTAAAAATAACAGCAACAAGCGTACCCGTCAAAATGATTGCCGCACCAAGCAAGATATACGTTTTGAAGTTCTTTGCCAAGTTCTTAAAGAAGTTCGGGCCAGCAATAAAGCCAACTGCGCCTACAAACAAAATCAAACCGATATTTTGAATGGGACCTTTTAATGTTTTTACAGGGCTATCAGCCGTTCCTTCCATATGAAAATATTTCAAAACGGGAACGTTTGTAAAATCGAGAGTACAAAGCCAACCAAGCAAAATTGCAATTAAAAATACGCCCGCCGTACCAAGAGATACGCCCTTGATATTAATTCCACCAAACAAGTACCCTAAAGCGAGTATAATAAAAATAATAGTAAATAAAACGAAACCGCTTCTAAATTTCGTTGCATCATTATCTTTTATACCGAAAACGTTTTCCAAGCCGTTTTCTTTTCTTGCCATCACCGCGCACCAAACGCCGAGAGCGACTACTACCGCAATCCCAATCGCAATCCAAAGCCATTTCAAACTTTTCTTATTTTGATTTTCCAATTTCACTTCTCCTTTTTTTGACGGACGAAAACGCACAAAGCGTACCTTCGTGCGTTTTGTCCTTTCTATTTCATCTTTTCCCTATCAATTTGCTTTTCTTCTATAATCGGGAAGAAGTTTGGGGGAGCATACTTCCGTGGAAATACCTGCTTCTTCAAGTTCTTTCTCGAATGCGTCTACATGGTCGAGTGTGAGCTCTTTAAGCTCTACCGTCTTCCACTTTTCACCTGCTTGCTGACCTGCATTTCTACCGAATACGATAATGTCGAGCAAGGAGTTACCCATCAAACGGTTCGTGCCGTGGATACCGCCAACCGCTTCGCCTGCAACGTACAAGTTTTCAATACAGGTCATACCGTTTGCGCCGATATCGATACCGCCGTTTTGATAATGCAACGTGGGATAGATAATAATCGGTTCTTTACGGATATCGATGCCGTACTTGCCGAACATACGAAGCATTGCGGGAATACGCTTTTCGATCGTACCTTCGCCGTTAATGATGTCAATAAGCGGCGTATCAAGCCAAACGCCTTCGCCGTCCGTCGTCTTAATACCCTTGCCGCGTTCTTTACATTCACGAATAATCGAGGATGCCGTAACGTCACGCGTTTCAAGGGAATATACGAACGCTTCGCCGTCTTTATTGACAAGCTGTGCACCGAGCGAACGTACCTTTTCGGTTACAAGCGCACCGTAGATTTGCGTAGGCTCTGCCGCGCCCGTCGGGTGATATTGAAGGGTTTCGGGATAGAGAAGCTTCGCGCCTGCTCTATACGCCAAAACAAGACCGTCCGCCGTTGCGCCGTAGTGATTCGACGTGGGGAAACCTTGATAATGCAATCTACCAGCACCGCCCGTTGCAATAACAACCGTCTTTGCTCTTGCGATCAAGATTTCTTTCGTTTCCATATTCATAAGGACCGCGCCTGCAATCTTACCGTCGGTGTCTTTGATAAGTTCGATAGCCGCCGTAAAGTCTACGACCGTAATACCACGATTGAATACTTCGTCGCGGAGCGTTCTCATAATTTCCGAACCGGAATAGTCGCGGCAAGCGTGCATACGCTTTCTCGACGTACCGCCACCGTGCGTGGTGACCATCGTACCGTCTTCTTCCTTATCGAACATAACGCCAAGGTTATTGAGCCACAAAATTGCTTCGGGCGCTTCGTTTACAAGCTTATACAAAAGCTCGGGCTTATTCATGAAATGCCCACCGCCAAGCGCGTCCAAATAATGGGTTGCAGGGCTATCGTTGGGCTTATCGGCAGCTTGGATACCGCCTTCCGCCATCGCCGTGTTCGCATCACCAAGACGAAGCTTCGTAGCAATCATAACTTTCGCGCCGCGTTCGTGCGCTTCGATTGCAGCCGAAGAACCCGCGCCACCACCGCCGATTACGAGTACGTCAACGTCGTAATCGATTTTGGAAAGGTCGATTTTCATATCCTTGATACGGGAATGACCTTGAAGGAGCGCTGCAAGCTCATGCAATACCTTACCGCCTTTATTTTTCCCTACTTTCAAATCTTCATACGCCGAATTGATATAGTCGGGGTGAAATTCTGCCAAAACCGCGTCTTTTTCTTCCGCTGTCATACGTGCGTGCAGGTTTTCTCTACGGAAATCGCGGCTTGCTTCTACTTTTTTCATCGATTCAAGTTGTTCATCAGTATAATGATACATTTCACGATCTCCTTATTTCTCGATTTCTCTATGGTTATAGAGATTCTTTTGTTCTTCTAACGGCGTGTTCATAATCGCTTCCAAAGCCGCCTTGCAGTCCCCTCTATCAATTTCCGCTACGCGGTTGATAAGATGTTCCGTCTTGGGCGCAAGATACTTACCCGTAAGACGACGGGTCAAGAGCGCCACTTGGGGATGGGAAATGCCTGCGGGGCAACGGGACGAACATACGCCGCACATTACGCAGTCAAAGCTTTCTTCCGCAGCTTTTTCGTATTCGCCGCGTTGAGCGTATGCGATATATTGCATAACGTTAAGCTCTTGCGTACAGCTCTTCGTACAAGCATTACAGCCGATACACGAATAAATTTCAGGATAGAGCTGCATCATAATTTGCTGCGTGGGTTTAATCTTGTTAATGTCGTACACTTGCTTTACAAGCGGGAAGAACGGCAACGTCGCTACGTACATACCTTCTTCTACTTGTTGCTGACAAGCAAGGCAGGATTTAAGCTCTTGCTGACCGTGAATACGGTAGATCGTCGCACACGCGCCGCAGAAACCGTTTCTGCAACCGCAACCGCGAACGAGCTGATAACCTGCATACTCCATCGCTTTCATAATCGTCAAGCTTTCCGGTACTTGATAGCGTTTACCGAAAAGATATACGTTTACCATATTTTCCATATCGTTCTCTCCTTAGTATTCGTCAGGCAATTCGTCAAGCTCGGTCATGCGGAAGACGGGCCCGTCTTTGCACACGAACTTATCGCCAACGTTGCATCTACCGCACTTACCAACGCCACACTTCATACGAAGCTCGAGCGTGGTATATACGCGCGATTTGTCAAAGCCGAGCTCCAAAAGCCCTGCGAGCGTGAACTTAATCATGATAGGCGGACCGCAAAGGACTGCCGTCATATTCGGGTTCAAACCAAGCTCTTTGACGTAGGCAGGTACGAAACCAACGTGTCCGTCCCAGCCTTCCTGCGGTCTATCGATCGTCAAGTAAACTTCCGTATTCGGTTCGTTTACCCATTCCGTTTGGATTTCTTCGATATCCACAAGATCGTCCTTACTTCTCGCGCCGTAAACAATTACGACTTTGCCGTAGTTTTCACGATAATGACGAACGTAGTTGATAACGCTTCTCAAAGGCGCAAGACCGATACCGCCTGCGATAAAGAGCAAGTCTTTGCCCTTGAAATCCCCTTCTACGGGGAAGTTTTTACCGTAAGGACCGCGAACGGTAACTTGCGCGCCTACTTCCAACGCGTGAAGAACTTCCGTCACGCAACCGCACTTTTTAATGGAAAATTCCATATATTCTTCGTTCGTAGGCGAAGAGGTGATGGAGAACATACATTCACCGACACCGGGAATGGATACCATCGCACATTGACCGGGCATATGCTTGAAAAGCTTTTTGCCGTCCGTACCCACTACACGGAAGGTTTTTACGTCAGGGGTATCCTTGCGGATATCCGTAATCACACCGACTTTAGGAATGAGAGTTTCTTCAATCATTTGCTTTACCTCCCAATTTTTTTACTACTTTCACGATGTTGAGCTTTTGAGGACACTTATTTACGCAACGGCCGCAACCCACGCAGGAATACAAACCGTCGTTTTGCGAAGGATAATACACGAGCTTATGCATAAATCTTTGACGGAAACGTTGCATTTGCGTCGTACGGCTATTCCCGTGCGCCATCAACGTGAAATCAGAATACATGCAGGAATCCCAGCAACGGAAACGAATAATCCCGTCGCGCGTCTTCACGTCACGAATATCGAAGCATTGGCAGGTCGGGCAAACAAACGTACACGTACCGCAGCCAAGGCAAGCTTCGCTCATTTCTTCCCATTCGGGAGCGTCGAACAATTCGTTCAAGTTCTCGGGTTTGAATTTACTCAAATCAAGGTTAGAGAACGGCAAATTGTCAATAATTACCTTGACAGCTTCCTGTTGCGCCGCAACTTCCGCTTCGCCGCCTTCTACAAGCAAGTCTTTCACAAGCGCGGTAAGCGCTTCGCCCTTCTCGGTGTTCGCCTGCCAATAGAGATTGTTTTCATCAAGCCACGTCGTAACGTCGCCTTGGGGTGCGGTCGCGTCGATGCCGAATGCTTTACAGAAACAGCTTTCTTCGGGCTTACCGCAAGCGAGCGTGACAATCGTCGTGCTTTCTCTTCTCATTTGGTAATAAGTATCAACGGGATCGGAAAGGAAAACCTTATCCAAAACTTCGATTGCTTTATAATCGCAAGCCTTTACGCCGAACAAAACAAGCGGTCTTTCGTCGATTTTCTCGCCCAATTTTTCGCGAACGTCTACGATTTCAATATTCTTGCCTTCCGTCTTGAACTTCATCAAATTTTCGCTTTGAGGGAAGAACGCAGATTTAGGGGATTTTACCGTTTTCAAGGTTTCAAGAGATACTTCTTTCCCTTCCCCCCAAACGGCATAATTCACTTCCCCTGCTTTTTTGATGGGAATATACAAACATCTAATTTCGGAGATCTTCTCGTAAAGTTCATTCAATCTTTCTTTAGAAATCTTTAACATTATTTTACCTCCCCGAATACGTCTTTGGGTTCAGCATCCGCTTCCGTATAAGACGTAAGCGGCGTTTTGCCGTCCGCGGTTTCGCCTGCTTGATATTCACCGTACAACCCGTCGATATCCTTGATATACTTTCTATTGAGCAAGTGTAAAGGAATGTTTTGCGGGCACACTCTCGAACATTCGCCGCAATCGGTACAACGACCCGCTACGTGGAATGCACGAATGATGTGGAAAAGCTGTTCTTCGAACTTATCGTCGTTCGCTTTTGCCGCTACGCCCGAATTCGGGTTATCGAATACGCATTTTACGCACGAGCATGCAGGGCATACGTTGCGGCATGCGTTGCAACGAATACACTTGCTTAATTGCGAGCGCCAGAACGCAAAGCGTTCGTCTTCCGTCATCGCTTCGAGGGCTTCCACTTCCGCAAAACGGTTTACGTCGCGTGCGGGACGTTCGTGAAGAATAATTTCCTCGTCCTTTACTTGATGAGTCTTTTCGCAAGTAGCGCACTTCGTCAAAACCACGTCGGGTTTGTAGAAGGTCTTTTCGCCATAAGGCGAGAAAGCTTTCACTTCCTTATCCACTACTTCGACGCCCATCACAAATTCCGCGCCTTGCGCTTTCATCTTTTCGATATCAAGCTTTGCCATACATTCTACCGCGATTACGTACACGTTTTCACGGTTAATGCGGTGTTCTTTTACAAGTTGATTAAAGCTATACGTATCGCAGGGTTTCAAAAATACCGCCGTCTTGCCTTCCTTTTTGCAAATATTGATGAGATATTTGGAAAGGTTTGCGCCGCAGAAATAATCGTAAACGAATTCGTCGAGTTCTTCGACCGTTTCAAATACTGCGGGGGAAGGGTCATAACAAAAATCCCCTTTCTTCCAGCCAACCACGCGCGCTACTTCACCGTTTGCGAGAAGCTCTTTCGCGCGTTCGAGCATTTTCAATTCAACGTCTTTCATCTTATTCACCCTCCTTTACACGAAGGTCGGTGAGGCGTTTGTTTTCGCCAAGTTCCGTAACAGTTTTTACAAAATCATTCATAACCGCAGCGAACTTCGCACCTTCCGCCGCGGAAACCCATTCCACGCGCGTGCGGTCCTTTTCAATACCCATATAGTTGAGCATGCTGAAAAGCAACGCCATTCTTCTTCTCGTATAGTAGTTACCCGTTACGTAGTGGCAATCCCCAGGGTGACAACCGCAAAGGATAACGCCGTCCGCGCCCTGTTGGAACGCTTTTAATACAAACGTAGGATTTACGCGGCAAGAACAAGGCACACGGATAATCTTAACGTTAGCGGGATAGGTCAAACGGCTCGAGCCTGCAAGGTCCGCGCCTGCATACGAACACCAGTTGCAGCAAAAAGCTACGATATTGGGCACGTATTCTTTCTTTTCAGTCGTTACATCTTGCATATTGCTTCTACCTCCGACATAATTTGTTTGGAACTAAATCCCTTCAAGTCCATAGCTCCCGAAGGACAGGTTACCGTACAAGCGCCGCAGCCTTGGCAAACCGCAGGGTTCACGTTCGCTACGCGACGGATTTCCGTCTTACCGCCACCGATACGGAATTCTTTATCCACGTACGTAATCGCGCCGTATGCGCAAACGTTCGCACATTGGCTACAACCGTTACACATCGTTTCGTCGGGCATTGCTACGCAAGGATTCGTCTTTAACTTGTCTTTTACAAGCAAACCGATAACCTTCGCCGCACAAGCCGATGCTTGGGAAACAGTCTCGGGAATATCTTTAGGACCTTGGCATACGCCTGCGAGATAGACGCCTGCCGTAGGGCTTTCTACGGGACGAAGCTTCGCGTGCGATTCCGTAAGGAAGTTGTTGGTGTCGATACTCGTCGTCAAAAGGGTCGCAATCTTTCTAACTGCAGGCTCCGGTTCGATCGCCGCAGCAAGGACAACAAGGTCGGATTCGATCGTGATTTGCTCGTTATCGATCAAGTTCGAGCCCTGCACCATCAGCTTGCCATTTTCATTATACACCTTGCCGACCATACCCTTGATATAATCTACGCCGTATTGCTCTACCGCGCGGCGGAAGAATTCGTCGTAGTTCTTACCAGGCGTACGCACGTCAATATAGAATACGTGCACTTCGGTGTCGGGATATTTTTCACGGATAAGCATTGCATGCTTTGCCGTATACATACAACAAATCTTGGAGCAGTAAGGTTTACCGCAACCGCTCGTATCACGCGAGCCTACGCATTGAATAAAGGTGATTACCTTCGGGTGCTCGCCGTCGGAAGGACGAAGCAAAACACCGTTCGTAGGACCTGCCGCGTTCATGAGTCTTTCAAGCTCAAGCGACGTGATGACGTCTTTATTATCGCTATAACCGTATTCGTTGAAGTTATCAAGCTCAATCGGCTTAAAACCCGTTGCTACGACGATCGCACCGTACTGACGTTCAATAAACGTATCCTTTTGTTCGTAGTCAATTGCGCCTACTCCGCAGAATTTTTGGCAAATACCGCATTTGCCCGTTTTAAGCTTAATACATTGCGTCGGATCGATTACCGCTACGTTGGGAATCGCTTGCGCGAAAGGAATGTAGATTGCAGGACGGGTGTTGAGTCCCATATTGAACTCGTTCAAGCCCTTCTTAGAAGGACATTTTTCCATACAAATCTTACAGCCCGTACACTTCGTTTCGTCAACGTATCTTGCCTTACGGCGAATTTTCACGCTGAAATTACCGACAAAACCTTTCACTTCTTCAATTTCCGAATAGGAAAGAATATCGATATTTTCGTGCTGAGCGCAGTCCACCATCTTCGGCGTTAAAATACAAGCCGAGCAGTCAAGCGTGGGGAAGGTCTTGTCGATTTGCGCCATTCTACCGCCGATCGTCGCGTTCTTTTCCACGATATCTACTTCAAAGCCTGCTTCCGCAATATCAAGAGCCGCTTGGATACCTGCGATACCGCCGCCGATTACGAGCGCGCGTTTTACAACGGGGCTTTCCCCTGCTTGCAAAGGCGCGTTCAATTTTACTTTCGCAATCGCCGTACGAACGAGAATCACCGCTTTTTCGGTGGCTTCGTCCATATCTTTATGTATCCAAGAACAATGTTCACGGATATTTGCGACTTCTACCATATACGGGTTCAAGCCAGCTTCTTCCGCCGCTTTACGGAAGGTGGCTTCGTGCATTCTAGGCGAGCATGCACCAATAACAACGCCCGTAAGGTTGTGTTCTTTGATCGCCTTTTTAACAAGCTGCTGACCGTTTTCCGAACACATATACTGATAATTTGCGGAGAATACGACGCCCGGTTCGCTCTTGATAACTTCCGCTACCTTTTCTACGTCGACCGTTGCCGCAATATTGCTGCCGCACCAACAAATAAATACACCTATTCTTTGCATTTTATTCACTCTCTTTCTTTGGATTTTTTTCAAACCGAATATGCATTCGGGGAGTTACTTGTTATACTTTCTATACGCCGTGACCAAAAGCTGCTGGGGAATTTGCTCATCGATGATCGGGGGAATTTCTTCCGCTTTAATCCCGTTCGCGCCCTGCGCTCTTACCACCGCGTCACGCACCGCTTCTACGACGTTCGCGGGAGCTACGCCACGCGGACAACGCTCTACGCACGCCATACACGATAAGCAGTTCCAAATCGCTTTGCTTTCGAGCAGCTCGTCTACCTTGCCCTTATTGAGCATTGAAACGAACTGATGGGGTTTGATATCCATATCCTTAAACGCAGGACAGCGCCCCGAGCATTTGCCGCATTTCATACACTTGCTTACGTCCGTACCGCTTAACCGCAATAAATATTCTTTGAGTTCCGTTTTCGTCATACTTATACCCCCAATGCTTCCGCGAGCAGCTCGGTAAAGTATTTCACGGGAAGAATATCGCCGCCGTTTACCTGCAAATTGTACAAGCAAAGCGGACAAGCGGTAATTACTTCTTCCGCGCCCTTTTCTTTAGCGCTCATAAGTACTTTTTGCGATTTCTGCTTGGGAAGTTCGCTATTTTTCAAGGATACGTACGCGCCGCAGCACTCGTTACGGAAAGGATATACGACGGGCGTACCGCCGATTGCCTTAATAAAGTCTTCGATGATCGTCGGGTTTTCGGGGTTGTCAAACGCCATTACGCCGCTCGGACGAAGGAGCAAACAACCGTAATACGCGCCGATCTTTCTATTCAAAGGCTTTACGACCGCTTTCTTGATATTCTCAAAGCCGACGATATTTTTAAGCATTTCAAGGTAATGGATGACTTCCGTTTCCCCTTTATACGGTTCGTCGAGTTTAAGATAGTTATTCGCGCGGAAACAAATATCTCCGTCCGCTTTCATATCTTCGTTGGTACGCTTGATAACGTTATGACACGCCGAACAAAGGGTGAGCAGCTTTCCGCCGTTCTTCTTTGCCGCGTCCAAAGCGCGTACCGCAGAGAGCTTGGGAGCGATCTCGTCCGTAGCCATCGGATAGACCGCGCCGCAACACTGCCAATTTTCAATTTCCTCCATTTCTACGCCCAAAGCTTCCGCACAGCGACGCGCCGTCACGTCTAACTCCTTTGCTTTGGTTCTGAGCGTACAACCGGGATAATAACTGATTTTCATAATACGCTACCTATTTATCTCTTATTTTTGCGGATACGCCATTTCTTCAGGACGGAATACTTCGTCGAATTTTTCCGCTGTCAAGAACCCAAGCGCAACGCACGCTTCTTTCAAGGAAATGTTTTCTTTATACGCCTTCTTCGCCGTCTTCGCCGCGTTTTCGTAGCCGATATACGGATTGAGCGCGGTCACGAGCATGAGCGAATTGTAAAGATTGTGATGCATCTTTTCCTTGTTCGCCTTGATACCCGTCACGCAGTTGCTTTCAAAGGACGTGATACCGTCCGCAAGCAATCTAACCGATTGCAGGAAGTTGTAAATGATTACAGGCATAAATACGTTGAGTTCGAAATTGCCTTGCGAAGCGCCAACCCCTACCGCAACGTCGTTCGCCATAACTTGTACGGCAACCATCGTCATCGATTCGCATTGCGTAGGATTTACTTTTCCTGGCATAATCGAAGAACCGGGTTCGTTTTCAGGAATAAAGATTTCGCCAAGCCCGTCGCGAGGACCGCTTGCAAGCCAACGAACGTCGTTTGCAATTTTCATCAAGTTGCAAGCGAGTGCTTTCAATGCGCCGTGTGCAAATACGAGTTCGTCTTTCGACGTCAACGCGTGGTACTTATTCGCCGCCGTCACGAACGACTTACCCGTCAAAGCGGATACTTGCGCCGCAACCTCTTCCGCAAAACCTTTCGGTGCGTTCAAGCCCGTACCTACCGCCGTGCCGCCGAGCGCAAGCTCTTTCAAGCCGGGAAGCGCAAGTTCAAGCTGTGCTTTCGCTTTTTCGACCATATTCGTCCAGCCGCTAATTTCTTGCGAGAACGCGATGGGAACTGCGTCCTGCAAATGCGTTCTACCGCTCTTGACAATCCCTTCGTTTTCCGCTTCCAAACGCTTGAGCGTTGCGATAAGCTTATCCATTGCAGGGAAGAGCTTATCTTCGATGGCAACGACTGCCGCGATGTGCATAGCCGTCGGGAAGGTGTCGTTCGAGCTTTGACTCTTATTGATATCGTCATTCGGGTGCAAAAGCTTTTGACCTGCGATTTCGTTGCCGCGATTGGCGATAACTTCGTTCGCGTTCATATTCGATTGCGTACCGCTACCTGTTTGCCATACAACGAGCGGGAAATGTCCGTTCAAGTCGCCCGAAATTACTTCGTCGCAAGCCGCGCAAATTGCATTTTTCTTTTCATCGGAAAGCTTGCCGAGCTTATTGTTTGCAAGCGCCGCCGCTTTCTTCAAGATACCGAACGCTTTCGTGATTTCGCGAGGCATAATTTCGTCGCCAATGCGGAAATTTTGATAACTTCTCTGCGTTTGTGCAGCCCAGTATCTATCCGCAGGGACTTGCATTTCGCCCATCGTGTCTTTTTCAATACGGTATTCCATATTTTATCACCGCCTACTTAAATTTCAATTTGCGCGATAACGCCTTTAAGCACTTCCGCGCTGTGTTTCATCTTTTCTACTTCTTCATCGGAAAGCTTCGGCGTAAGCGTCGTCACAATTCCTTCGCTGCTGATTGCACAAAGCGTGGAAAGCGCAACATCGGAAATGCCGTATTCGCCGTCCAAAACCGTCGATACGGGAAGAATGCTGTACGCGCTCGAATAGATGCAGTTGATAATCTTCGTTACGCAAGCCGCGATACCGTAGAAGGTCGCACCCTTGCCAGCGATGATTTGACCGCCCGATTTCTTCACGTATTCTTCCACTTCTTCGTGCGTGTAAGGCGCTACTTTCAAAACGCTCTTATCCGTCAACGTATTTTCGTATTCTTTCAGGGGTATACCCGAAATATCTGCCGTCGACCATGCAACAAAGGAAGAATCGCCGTGTTCGCCAAGCACGTATGCGTGTACTTGCTGCTGATTTACCGAGTAAAGCTCGGAAAGACGAGTTCTCAAACGAATACTGTCAAGCGTCGTACCAGTACCGATTACACGGTTTCTAGGCACGCCCGTGATCTTGCAAAAGACGTAGGTGAGAACGTCTACGGGATTTGCAACGAACAAATAAAGCGCGTCGGGTGCGTACTTAACGATTTGCGGAGCGATGCTCTTCAAAATGTTTACGTTCGTTTGCGTAAGGTCGATACGGGATTGACCGGGCTTTCTACCCACGCCAGACGTAACGACTACGATATCCGAGCCAACTGCATCTTCATACGTACCGAAGTAGATCTTCGCGGGGGAAAGATAAGGCGTTGCTTGTAAAATATCCAATGCTTCCCCTTTTGCTTTTGCTTCGTTTACGTCGATCAAAACGATTTCCGCAACCGAACCGGTCGCTACCAACGTGTAAGCAACGGTAGCGCCTACCGAACCTGCACCGATAATAGTAACTTTGTTGTTCATAGTGTAATATCTCCGTATAATATATTTTTCTCGTCTGCTTCTGCGCCCAATGCGCCTAATCATACGATTCTATTATAGCACATTTTTATCCCGCATACAAACGCTTACACCGCTTATATCAAAATTTCAAATCGCTAAATCGATAAATTTTTATCTTTTGAACGTTTTTTATAAAAAAAACGGCTTCGCTTTTTACGAAACCGTCAAAATTCACCATTTTATTTTTCTTCACGCCAAGTTTTGAAAAGTAGGATTGCACCTTGCATAATTGCTAAAATTCCCACCAGCACGAGTATTACCCCCACCGCGCCCCGTCGATGAAAGAGCAGCAATAGCCCCATAAAGATATACAAGCTCGGCGTTGCGTAATCGCAAAGCAAATCTTGCCACGAGCGAATCACGCATTTACAATGAATCTTCTCGTAGAGTAGGAGTATGCCGAGTATCAATAGCAACGCCGCCACAATGTACAGCACCGCTTCCATTACGGTCCAGCCGCAAACGATGATAAAAATCCCAACGACACTTTTCACGACGGCAGGCGGAATTAGTCTTCCCCAAAAATCCATAAGCCCAAGCGCGATTAAACACGCACCGATTACGGTCATTAGAACGCCTATAAAATTCCCTTTAAGGATAATGAGCATTATCCCTATCCCCATCGTAAGAATCGCAGAAAGGATTTTTTCCGATTTTTTCATGCATACTCCTTGCGCGTTTTAACTCCAACGACGAACGGTCGCAATACGGATAAAACCGCCCTTAAAGCGATGCGCCGCGCGAGCGCAAGGATATTCTTCTTCCTTGCGGCATTGCGAGCAAAACTCATACGTTCCGCACTTATCGTCGCCTGCTTTTACACTATCATACCATTTTTCATCGTCGAATCTTTGTTGTTGCGTCTTATAATCCATAATCCGTCTCCTTTTATTATATGCACTCACTCGTTTTTTCACCACGAAATTTCCATATTATTATAATAAAAAGAAAAAAATATTTCAACGTTTTTTCGACCTTTTTCGCAACTTTTTTCCACTTTTTTGAAGAAAAAGTAAACCGCGGTTTTTCGCCGCGGTTGAAAGCATTTTTAATCGTTAGCTACGCGACTTTGCAACCGACGTTGCAAAGCGCCGTAACCCCTTTTTCCTTCGTTCTCATTGCAGCCTTTTCCGACCGACAACGCATAAAATCCGTTCTACGCGGATATATACTATTATATGCAAAACCCCGAAAAACAGTCCACGTTTTTCGGGGTTTTTAGACTTTATTATATTTCGTGCACGCGCAAGGTAGAGAAAAGCTCTTGATACTTTTCTTTTGTAAAAGACACGTCCCCAACGTTCGTCACCGTCGCCGTACCAGCCGCTACGCCCGCACGCAAAATCTCGGGCAGGCTTGCGCCCTGCTCCAATTTCACCGCCGCCGCCGCGACCATTCCGTCCCCCGCACCGACCGTAGAATTCACCGCTACGTTCAAGCTCTTGCAATAGAAATTCCGCTTGCCATCGGTGATGACCGCACCTTGCTTTCCAAGGGATAACAACACCCGTTTCGCGCCGCGTTCTACAAGCTCGTAGCAGGCTTCCAGCATGTCTTCCTTGCTCGTAATTTTGCGCCCTATCGTATTCTCCAATTCTTCTATATTCGGCTTTACCAAGTCTACTCCGCAATTCACCGCAGCAAACATTCTCGCGCCGTGCGTATCGACGATTTTCAAACACTTCGGACTGCACGCTTTCGCCAATTCCCCATAATAAGAATCGTTCATGCCGCGCGGAATTCCGCCTGAGAATACCGCCACGCTACACTTTGCGGAAAAGGTTTGCACTGCGGATAAAATCTCGTATTCTTTGCCGCTATCGATTTCCGCGCCGACATCGTTAACTTCCGTCAACATAGAACGACGGTCGATAAACTTATAATTCTCGCGCACTCTGCCCTTATTCCAAACAAAAGAATACGGCACGCCCTCATTATGTAAAAGGCTTTCAAACATTTGCCCGTTTTCGCTATACATCAACCCCGTCGCAAAGGACTCTTTCCCGAGCCTTTTTACGCCGATTGCCACGTTTAAGGCTTTACCGCCCAACGTAATGGCTTTTCTTTTTACTACGTTCGTCTTCCCGACGTTCAGCGCGTCGACCTCTACCGTGACGTCAATGCAAGGACTCATACATACCGTTAAAATCATAATAAATCGCCTTTTGCTCTCGGCAAAAGACTGCCCCCAAATCATTCCTACTTATTATATACTACTTTTATGATAATTTCAAGACCAAAATGAAAAATTTTTCAACTTTTTTGCAAAAAAAGACCGCCTTTTGAAAAGCGGTCGATTTTTTTACATGGAAATCATTTGTAATGTTTCGTAAAGCTCGTAATTAAACGTTTTCTTCATGGAAACGGCTTCGATAATATCCATATCGATAATCTTATTATTTCGGATACCCACTACGCGGTTGCCAATGCCGTCTTTCAACAAACGCACTGCTTTATTACCGAACTGTGCTGCCAACATTCTATCCGCCATCGTAGGAGAACCGCCACGTTGTACGTGACCGATACAAGTAGGACGAACGTCGTAATGGGTATGCTCTTGAAGGCGCTTAGAAAACTCTTCCGCGCTCATCGCGCCTTCCGCGATTACGATAATATTCGAGTGCTTACCGTTTGCTCTCGATTGATTGATTCTATTGATAATTTCCTGCATATCGAAGGCAATTTCAGGCACAACGATAATTTCTGCGCCAGAAGCAATACCGCTATAAAGCGCGATATCGCCGCAATGTCTGCCCATAACTTCAACAACGGAAACACGTTCGTGCGAGGTCATCGTATCACGAAGCTTATTGATAAGGTCAAGACAGGTATTAACCGCCGTATCAAAACCAAGCGTATAATCGGTATATTCCAAGTCGTTATCAATCGTACCGGGGATACCGATTGTAGGTACGCCGTACTGTTCGCTCAAAATTCTTGCGCCGCGGAAAGAACCGTCGCCGCCAATAACGACAAGCCCTTCAATCCCATGACGGTTAAGAGTATCCACCGCACGCTTTTGACCTTCCACAGTAAGCATTTCCATACATCTTGCCGTACGAAGCTTCGTACCGCCGCATTGTACGATATTGGAAACGCTACGCATTTCCATCGGAATTACGTTATCTTCAATAAGCCCCGCATAGCCGCGCTCAATGCCATAAACTTCCATACCAAAATATATACCGGAACGAACCACCGCGCGAATCGCCGCGTTCATACCGGGCGCGTCACCGCCACTTGTTAACAAACCTATACGTTTCATATTTTCACCTCAAAGACTATGTCTTTCTTTCACTTCCTATATTATAGCAAAACTTTTCAAAAAAACAAACGTTTTACAACAACTTTTTTCATTTTTAGGCAAGTTTTATACAATTTTCGGGAAGAAAACTCGAAAGTTCGGCAAAAAACGCCTTATTCAAACTTACTTTTTGTGTGCAAAGCAGTTTTTTACGCCCCTTGACGAAATAAACTTCCGTATCCCCTTCATAGAAGGCAAGCGTTTCCAAAAGTTCGTCGATATCCGCGTCTTCCAAATCGGTGACGTTCAGCCAAAGATGCTTGGGCGTCTCATTTTTTACTATTGACCTTGCGTCTACGATAGGCTCTTCCACTTTTGCCGAGTTCGCTTTCGGTGTTTCCTCGTCTAAAATGAATTCCGTCATCTTTTCCACAATAATCACGGGCGCTTTTTCGTCTTCAATACTGATTTTACCCGAGAGCGAAACAACCGTATCCGCATCCAAAAAATTACGGATTTTATCGTAAACTTTCGGGAAGCATACGCACTCGATCGAGCCGTACAAATCCTCTATCGTCACGAATGCCATAAACGAACCGCTGCGCGTTTTCAGTTTCTTAAACGCGCCAATCATACCGCCCATCGTCACTTGTTGACCGTCTTGCACGTCGTGATAAGTCTTTCTGCCCGTTTCCTCATCTTCTTCGTATTCGTTGAGCATTTGACAGTTAAACGTGCGATCCTTGAAATAGGGCAAGAACTTTTCGAACGGGTGTCCGCTGACGTACACGCCAAGCACCGATTTTTCCTTCGATAAACGCTCCATAGTGTCGTACTCGGGAATATTCGGGTATTTGACTTCAACCGCTTGTTCTTCAATTATACTTCCAAAGAGAGAGAGCTGTTCGCCTCCCTTTTGCTTGTCCCTTGCGCCAACTTGCGTCAAAACTTCTTCGTAAACCGCCGCCACTTGCGCACGAGAATACCCAAAGCAATCGAACGCACCTGCATAAATCAAGCTTTCAACGATACGTTTATTCACGTATTTTGCACAGCGAGTCGCAAAGTCCGCAAAGTCCTTATAAAGTCCGTTTTCCTCACGTTCTTTAATAACCGCCGCTATGGCGTCCTGTCCCACGCCGCGGAGCGCCGCAAGACCGATACGAATCCCCTTGCCTTCTACCCAGAAAATATCCTTCGATTTATTGATATCGGGGGGGAGTACGGCGATATTCTTTTCTTTCATGTACATAACGTACTTGGAAATTTCTTCAATTTTATCGATACGGTCGTTTAAGATACCCGCAAGAAATTCCCTGGGATAAAAATGCTTCAAATATGCCGTTCGGTAAGCAATAACGGCATACGCCGCCGCGTGCGACTTGTTAAAAGCGTAGGAAGCAAAGCTTTCCATATCCCCGAAAATCTTCGCAGCTACTTCCGCAGGAATCCCCTTGGAAACACACCCGGAAATATTTTCCGCCGGCGCGCCGTAGATAAACTTATCCTTTTGCTCCATTAGCTCTTTCTTTTTCTTTTTCGCCATAGCACGACGAACAAGGTCGGCTTGACCGTACGTGTAGCCTGCGAGCTGTTGGAAAATTTGCATTACTTGCTCTTGGTAAACAATAACCCCGTAGGAATTCTTCAAAATCGGCTCTAAATAGGGCGTATCGTACACTACCAAGTCTGGATTATGCTTATTGCGAATATACGTGGGAATGAAATCCATAGGCCCGGGGCGGTACAAGGAAATACCTGCAATCAAGTCTTCAAGACAGTTCGGTTGCAGCTCTTTCATAAACTTTTTCATGCCGCCTTGTTCGAGTTGGAACACCCCATCCGTGTCGCCGGACGAAATGAGCTGATAGGCTTCGGGCACGTCTACGCCGAGCGTAGAAAAGTCAATGTCGACCCCTTTCCCAAGTTTGATATATTCGAGTGTGTTTTGAATGTCCGTGAGCGTGGTAAGGGCAAGAAAGTCCATTTTAAGCATCCCTACCGCTTCCACTTCTTTCATATCGAACTGCGTAACGATATCGTCCCCATTTCTTGCAAGCGGCACGTTATCCGCAAGGACCTTATTACAAATAACGACGCCTGCCGCGTGCTCGGACGTATTCTTAGGCATACCTTCGAGTTTTAAGCCCATATCGATAACGCGGCGAAGCTCGTCGTTCGTTTCGTATACTTCGATAAACTCGGGATTGCGCTTTTGCTTTTGTTCGTTGAGTTTCTTTTGAAGTTCTCCTTTCTTTTCCTCGTTCGTTTCTTCTTCGAGCTGTTTTTCAAGCTTGGGAATCTTTCTACCGAGCAATTCGCCGATCGTCGACTTCCCATCCATCAGCTTTGCCACCTTATCCGTTTCCGAATACGGAACGCCCATAACACGCCCTACGTCCTTGATAACCGCACGCGACGCAAGCGTACCGAACGTGACGATTTGCGCTACGTTTTCAGGGTGATATTTCTCGCGAACGTATTCGATTGTTTCCGCTCTTCTTTTGGTGCAAAAATCGACGTCGAAGTCGGGCATGGAAACACGGTCGGGATTCAAGAAACGCTCGAAAATTAAGTCGTATTTCAAAGGATCGACGTCCGTAATCCCAATCGAGTAAGCAACGATACTGCCTACCCCCGAGCCGCGCCCAGGGCCAACGGGAATACCGCGCAAACGGGACCAGTTGATATAGTCCCACACAATCAAGAAATAATCGGCAAAGCCCATGGAAATAATAATGCTTAACTCATATTCCGCACGTTCTTTAATCGTTTGCGTAATTTCAGGATAACGCTTGGGCAAACCTTCCCACGTCAAGCGCGTAAGATAATCGGGCGACGTAGAACCGTCGTCGGGCTTGTACAAGGGAATCAGCGAAGTATCACGAATCGGATCTCCCTTGGGCGTTAAATCAAACACCGGTTCTTCAATTTTATCCGCAATCACGCGAGTGTTGGTAATCGCTTCGGGAACGTAATGGAAAAGCTCCATCATTTCGTCCCCCGACTTCATATAAAACTCGTGCTCTTCAAAGCGCATTTTGGGGTTCGCAAGCGTGGATTTTGTTTGAATACAAAGCAAAATCTCATGCGCCTCCCAGTCCGCTTTTTCAATATAGTGGACGTCGTTCGTCGCAACGAGCTGAATATCGAGCTCTCTTGCAATCTTGATTAAATCGGGAAGGATTTGTTTTTGTTCGGCGATACCGTGGTCTTGCAGCTCGATATAGAAATCCTCGCCGAAAACGTCCTTCATCTCTTGCGCCCATTTCTTCGCGCCGTCGTAATCCCCACGCAACAAAAGCTGGGGTAAACGCCCTGCAAGGCATGCCGAAAGACAAATAACCCCTTCGCTGTGCTGCTTGATTAAATCGTAGCTGATACGCGGCTTACCGCCGTAATAACCGTCGATATACGAGAGCGAATCGAGCTTGACAATATTTTTATAGCCCGACTTATTTTTGGCAAGCAAAACGATATGCTCGTTCTTCCCCGGGCGTTTTTCCAAATGATTGTCCACCGCGTACAATTCGCAGCCGATAATATATTTAATTCCCTTCTTAACGCACTCTTCCGCGAAATACAAGGACGCATACATATTCCCGTGATCGGTAATCGCACAGGCGTTGATGTTGTTTTTGACAAGGTAGTCCACCAAGTCGTCCACTTTCGCCGCGCCGTCCAAAAGGCTATATTCCGTGTGTAAATGCAAATGTACAAAATCCGTCATAATCTATCTTCCGTTTTTACTTTTCTTCTTCCGTTTTCGCAAGCTCCATCAATTTGCGCATGCGATGATTCAAGCAGCTCTTCGTCACGCAAAGCCGACGAGCTAACTCCTGCAAAGTATCCGTCGGGCGTTCCAAGCGCATTTTTGCGAGCGTTTTCAGCTCAGGCGACAGCTCTTCAAAGTCACCGTTATCGATGAGTTTTTGAATGGCGACAACCTGCTTTACCGCCGCAATCGCAACCTTATCCGCATTTCCCGACATACAGTTTTGTGTGCGATTGTCATTATTCGCTTTGTCCCTTTTTTCAATTACGGCGTATAACTTTTTCAAGGAATTTTTCGCACCGATTACCGCAAGAAAATCGGCAATTTGTTCCTTGCTCTTGATATACACGACGTAGGAATCCTTACGGGGCGTAAGGCGTGCTATCAGCTCGAATTGCGCGAGTAAATCGCAAAAATCCCGTGCGGTATTCCGCTCCGAAAAGACAATTTCAAGGTGATAACCGCTCTTACCTGTTTCCGACGGCAAAATACAGCTGCCGCCGCCCAAGAACGCGCCTTGAATATACGCGATTTGTTTCGTTTCCGTCGTTAAAAGGCTTTGCGAGATATTATCCCGAATCCCACCCGTTCTTTTGAGCAAATGCAGTTCTTTCAAGACGTTTTCCGAAAGCTCCGCAGGGCAAACGAATACAAGCTTATCCCTGCCGCTTAAACGGTCTTGCTCCGCGTGCGTAATCACAAGCTCTGCGCCGAACAATTCAAAAAAGGCGCTCGTAAAAAACTCTGCGACGTTTTCCGTTTCACTAACGATGAAAAAGGTCGGATTGCCGTTGCTAATCCCCATTGTCGCACTCGCGCGGATATACGCGGATAAAGCTACCCTATTATCCGCAATACCATGATTTACGATTTCCTTTTTTACGTCTAACGTGAAATTCATAGCCGTCCTTATAAATGTTTCTTAAATTCCGTAAAACGGAACGTGGGATACCGTCCGTCAATATTGTCGATTCTATCCAAAGGGAATGCTATCCTTGCAAGCTGCTCTTCTACCAGCACTTTGTCCCCTACGCGGCTTGCCGAATGCGCGTCCGAATCAATGATAAATCTCGCGGACGTTTTTACGGCGATTTCATTCAACTCCTCGTCCGTCAAGTGGGTTTTCTTGCTGTTAAGCTCGATATACGTACCGTAATCGGCGGCACATTTCGCCACTTCCAACGCGTTTGCTGGACACAAATAATTCAAGTGCGTCACCGCGTCGATGGGATTATTTTTAATCGTATTGATATACGTTTTCGTGTTCAACGCGCGAAGCTTGTCCGACGGGTGCTTGCGGAACTTCTCCGAAAAGAAATTCCCCATGCCGTACCTCCAAAAATCGCTGAACTTATCATACCAAACGAATACGTGTTTGCCGCAAAGATAAATATCGAAATTCTCGTAATCGGATTCTCTATAATCCGCTTTGCCGTTTACGCCGAGAATATTCGATTCCACGCCCACCAAGACGTCCACGCCGTATTTTTTTGCCGCCGCCTCGCATTCCGCTTTGTACGCCGCGACCTGTCTACGACGAATCCCAAACGCCACGTGCGAAAAGCCGTGATCGGTAATCCCGATCTGCTTTAATCCTTGTTCCTTTGCCGCTGCGACGTTTTCGTCGACCGTATTTTTGCCGTGTGAGTACGGCGTATGCGTATGATAATCACCCGTTAAAATCATAGTTACGTTTCCTTTTGTTCCTTTAAGTCAAATACCGTATTTCTTCTTCCAAGCGCACGCCGTATTGCGCATGCACCGCGTTCTTGATAAGCTGAATCAATTTTTTGACGTCCGACGCCGTCGCGCCGCCGCCGTTAATAATAAAATTCGCGTGTTCTTCGCTTACGTACGCGCCGCCGAGCCGCAGCCCTTTGAGTCCGCTCTTTTCAATGAGTTCCCCAGCCGAAAGTCCTTCGGGGTTTTTGAAAACGCAGCCCATACTTCTACCCTTGGGCAAATGCTTGCGACGCTCCTTATAATATTCTTCCCGTTCTTCTATCTCATCTAAACTCGCTTGATTGAGCGCAAAATGCGCCCCGACAATCACCGAACCATCTTGCATAAAGACGCTCGATTTGTAAGCGTATTGACAGTCCTTTTTTGAATAGAGCGTGAGTCCGCCCTGACGATAGACGAGTACGCTATCGACAATCGAATCGATATACCTACCGCCTGCCCCCGCGTTCATAAATAATGCGCCGCCAAGCGTGCACGGTATCCCGCATAAAAATTCCGCGCCGCTTAAACCCGACTTTCTACACGCATTCACAAACGCGCTTGCTTGCACGCCCGCATACGCGAATACGCGCTCGGAAAAAATAATCTCGCGCAAGTTATTCAAGCGCACGATTGCCCTTCTCGTGCCTGCGTCTGAGGGCAAAACGTTGGTCAAATTACCAAGCACGTAATAGGAAATCTTATCCCGTTCGAGCATACCCAAAAGCGCGGATAGCTCGGTAAGCGATTGCGGACAAAAACAAATCTCTGCCTTACCGCCAAGCCCAATCGAGCTTTTTTTGCTAAAATCAAACGTGTCTTCTTTCGTAAAATCTTGGTATGCCGAAAATCGATTCTCAAAAGACAATAGCTGTTCGCTCCTATTATAACATATTTTTTCTTTTTTTACAATTTTTTTACTACTAATATATGATTTTTCCGCGCTATAAATGAAAAAATCTCAAACCGAAGTTTGAGATTTTCTCGATAAAATTATGTGCTTTTTCTTAAAAACTTACGCTTTGTAAATAATTTCGCCGTCACGAATAGTCATAAGCACGTCAAAATCCTTGTTGATAACGGTAAAATCAGCGTTTTTGCCCTTCTTGATACTACCCGTCTGCTTATCGATTTTCAGCATTCTTGCAGGATTGATCGTCGCGTAATCCACCGCTTGCGTGAAAGGAATACCAACTTTTTCGACCATATTCTTCACCGCTACGTTCATTTTCAAAACGCTGCCTGCAAGCGTGCCGTCTTCAAGACGCGCTTCACCGTCCTTAACGAATACCTTTTGTCCGCCAAGCTCGCTCTCGCCGTCGGGAAGCCCCTTTGCACGCATTGCGTCGGTGATAAGCGTCACCTTATCCGCACCCTTGACTTTCGTCAAAAGCTTCATTGCAGGTACGGAAACGTGAATGGTATCCGCAATCAATTCGCAGTTCAATTCGTCCAAATACAGCGCACTACCTACCGTACCAATTTCACGGTGATGAAGCGCTGACTGCGCGTTGAAGGTGTGCGTGACGTTTTTCGCGCCAAGCTCTACCGCTTTTTCTACGTTCGGATATTTCGCGCCCGTATGACCGATGGACGCTACAATGCCCTTCTTCGCCAAATAACGGATAAGCTCTTCCGCGCCAGCCACTTCGGGAGCAAGGGTAACGATACGAATAGAATCGCCGCTCGCTTTATTGTATTCTTCAAAGACTTTCACGTCGGGAACAGCAACGTATTCCAAGGGTTGCGCACCCTTAAACGCCGCCGCGATAAACGGACCTTCCAAGTGCACGCCGACAACCTTTGCGCCAAGCGAAGAATTCTTTTCTCTATACTCCTTCACCGCCGACAAAGCCTTCGTGATATTCTCAGGGCTTTGCGTCATAGTCGTGACAAGGAAGGACGTCGTGCCTTCGCTTGCGATTGTTTTTGCGATGGTCGCTACGTCTTCCAACGTGCCGTCCATACCGTCCGAGCCACCCGCGCCGTGGATATGCTGATCGATAAACCCAGGCAATACGATTGCACCCTTCGGCAATTCAATCTTTTCCGCGTATTTACTTACGCCTTTCCCCTTTACGATTTTCTTGATTTTATCATCGAAAAGGATCGAGCGTTTTTTCAAGCCCTTACCTTCTACGTAAACCATTACTTTTTGAAACGTTTTCATTCCAACAAACTCCTTTTATTCCGTCAATGCTTATTTGCTTGCAGGCAAGGATGCCGCTGCAATACTCTGCCCTACACGACGGCTGTTTTCATCGGGCAAACCAATATCAAGCCCCGCAAATTCGGGGTATTCCGCCGCCAACGTTTCTTTGCAGGTCGCAAGAATAATATCGCCGCCTTTACCGCCCATAACGCGGCCAAGCAAAAGCATGTGCTTGATATCGTAGAACTTCGCATAGAAAGGAATCGTATGCGCAAGATATACGCCGATATCTTCATAGATTTGTGCCGCGAGTGCGTCGCCCTTTTCCATGAGCGCTTGAATGACCTTCAATTTTTGCGCAGGCGTCAAGCCCTCTTCAAATTTGAAACCGCCGTATTCCGCAAGCTTGATGACCGCGTCTTGCGAGAAATATTTACAGCCAACGCCGAAATCGCCGCTCCATTCGTCTTGCATAGCCCCTTCGTTGAAATCTACGGGCGCGAACGCAAGCTCGGAAAGCCAACCGTTGATGCCGCCGTTCATATTGATATAACCAACCGCCTCACTCGTACCCATTGCGATACCGAGTACGCCGTTGTCTTCCAAGTCAATCGCCCCTGCAAGCGCGGTAACGTCGCCGTCGTTCGCTACTTCCAAAGGAATTTCCTTGCCGTATTCTTTGCTCATTTCCTTCGCTACGTTGATATACATATTCTTTACGTAATCGCCGTGCTTGGATTTGTCAACCTTGATAAACAAGGAAGCGACCATGATTTTATTATCTACGTAAACGCCAGCGGAAGAAACGCCGATCGTGTCTACGGTGGGCATCTTGGAAGCTGCCGTCTTCATCGCCGTCAAAATTTCGTTATAGTGATAGGTGGGATCTTCCGTAACCTTCGGATTCCAAACGACTTCTTCGCTATATACAACTTCGCCGTTGATCACCGCGCTTACCTTTCTATCCGAGCCGCCAGCGTCGAAACCGATACGGCAACCATCCAAATAACCGCCTACGCGAATGGAGGCGTTCTTTTGCTCGGGAATTTCGTTTTCTTCAAGCCATACCACCTCGAAAGGTTTTTCATAAACGCCGCTCATAAAGTCTACGTCGAATGCGCGAAGCCCTTCCATCGTGTATGCTTTTTTCAAGTATTCATAAATCGACTTGCTGCCTGCAACGGAAATTTTGAAACCGCCCACAACCCACAAAATCGTCTTTGCCAAATGCTCTGCGATACGGAAATTCAACGCGTCGTTGATACCGTCTGCCAATGCGTCGTATTTGTATACGTAATTATAACCGCCGCTTCTTTCCGCAACGAGCGTAACCGCTACGGGCTTACCGCTCTTTTTGACTTCTGCATCAAAATCGTTCAGCGCTTTGATCATAGGATAAAAATTCTTGTCTAATACTGGTAATCTCATAATTTTTACTCTCCTTTCCCTAATTTTGGAACATATTACCTTATTGTAATTATACAATAAAGCTCGCATTTTTCAATAGAAATTCTTTCATAGTTTTGTGAGATTCTTTCGCAACATTCCCAAGTGAAAGTTTTTTGCAAAACAGCGATAAAAAAAGCTCCGCTTTCACGGAGCTTTTTACATTAGTTTTTTGCTTTTTCCAAAAGTGCGTTGACAGACGCTTGCATTTCGACAAGCTTCGCGTTTGCCGCCGCCTCGTCTTTCGCTTTGAGCGAATAGTAGATTTTGAGCTTCGGTTCGGTACCGCTCGGGCGTACGCATACGAACGAACCGCCTGCAAGCTCGTAATATACGCAGTTGCATTTGGGAATATCCATTTCACTCACGCTGCCGTCCGCCGCCGTGCGTTTTGCGGCGCTGTAATCACGCACCGCTTCCACTTTCACGCCCGCAAATTCGTCCACTTTCAACGTCTTCAATGCGTCTACGACCGCGTTCATTTCCTTCATCGCGTTCAAGCCCGAATATTGAATGGAAACGTTCTTATCGAGTACGTAGCCGTATTTTGCGTAGATTTCTTGCAGTCTATCGAAAACGCTCTTGCCGATATACGCGTAGTAACAAACCATTTCCGCGCAAAGCATGGAAGCCACGACTGCGTCCTTATCTCTTGCGTGCGTACCGCGAAGATAGCCGCAGGATTCTTCAAAACCGAAGATATAGGTATGTTTTCCGTCCTTTTCCCATTGCTTAATCTTTTCGCCGATAAACTTAAAGCCAACGGGCGTTTCGTAAAGGGTCACGCCGTAATCGTCGCAAAGAGCCTTTGCCATACCCGTCGTAACGAACGATTTTACGACCGCCGCGTTCTTAGGCATCGCATTGTCTTCGTTCAATCTCGTCAAGATATAATCGAGCAACAAAATCCCTACTTGGTTGCCCGAAAGCGCCACGAATTCCCCTTGCTCGTCTTTGAGCGCAACGCCAAGACGGTCGGAATCGGGGTCGGTACCGAACACTACGTCCGCATCGATTTTATTCGCGAGCGCAATCCCCATCGAAAGGGTTTCCTTAAACTCAGGATTCGGCACTTTTACCGTCGAGAACTCGGTGTCCTTCTTCGTTTGTTCTTCTACGACCGTCACGTTGATGCCAAGTTTGCCCAAAATCGCCATAACGGGCTTATAACCGCTACCGTGCACGGGAGTATAGACAAGTTTCAAATTCGCGCCGCATTTTTCCACCGCTTCTTTGGACAAAGTAAGCTTGGAAAGCTCGTCGATATAATCTTGATCAAGCTTTTGCGGTACGGTTTCGATCAAAGCGCTGCTTTCGTCGCCTTCCACGGAAAGATAATCGCTGATTGCGTTTATGTAGGAAACGACTTTCGCGGTATCTTCAGGCGACATTTGCGCGCCGTCCTCGCCGTATACTTTATAGCCGTTATATTCCTTAGGGTTATGGCTCGCCGTAATCATAATCCCTGCAATCGTATTTAAGTATCTAACCGCATACGAGAGCATAGGTACGGGGTGTACGTCGTCAAAAAGGTACGCTTTAATAGCGTTTTTCGCGAGTACTCCAGCCGCCGCTTTGGCAAATTCTTCCGATTTTCTACGCGTATCGTAAGAAATGACAACGCCCCTTTCCATCGCGGCTTTGCCAAGGCTCTTCACCCATTCGGAAAGACCTTTCGTTGCGCGCATTACCGTATAAATATTCATCATATTCATACCGTAGCCAATTATGCCGCGCATACCTGCCGTACCAAATTCCAGCTCGCCGCCAAAACGGTATTCAAGCTCCTTTTCATTGCCGCTAATCGCGACAAGCTCCGCTTTTCCTTCCGCGTTTAATCTTTCGTCATTGATCCAAGTATTGTAATTTTTAACGTAGTCCATTCTTACCTCCAAAAAAACACGTTCAATCAGAAAAAAATTCCTATTTATTATTGTATCACATTATATATATATTGTCAAGAACGAAATAAAAAAATCTCCCCCGATTCGAGAGAGATTTTTCTGAAATCAAAGTTTTTGCAAGGTTTCCATAACGTAATCGCCGAATTCGTCGCAAGTCGCGCCCGTATCACGGCCCGTAATTACGTATTTCTTTTCTTCAAACGAGCAAATATCGAGCGCTCTTTCGAGTTTGTCCGCTCTATCCTGCAAACCGATATGCGAAAGAAGCATTACGCAAGCACGGAGCATCGAACAAGGATCTGCGTACTTGCCGCGACCTTCCGTAATCATTCTCGGTGCGCTGCCGTGAATCGCCTCGAACATTGCGTATTTCTTACCGATATTCGCGCAACCTGCCGTACCTACGCCGCCTTGGAATTCCGCCGCTTCGTCCGAGATAATATCGCCGTACAAATTAGGAAGCAACAACACCTTGAAATCGCGGCGACGTTTTTTGTCTACGAGCTTCGCCGTCATAATATCCGCATACCATTCGTCCGTGATAATATCGGGATACAAATCGCCAACCTTATGGCAATCTTCCAAGAAATTACCGTCCGTCGTCTTGATAACGTTCGCTTTCGTGACAAGGGAAACGCGGTTTAAGCCATTCTTATGCGCGTAATCGTAAGCAAGGCGCGCAATTCTATCCGAGCCTTGTTTTGTCGTGATCGTGAAGTCCACCGCCAAATCTTCGGTAATATTAAACCCAGACGAACCGATTGCATAGCCACCTTCCGTGTTTTCACGGAAAATCGTCCAATTGATCCCTTCTTCGGGCACTTTAACAGGACGGATATTCGCAAACAAATCAAGCGCTTTACGCATCGCAACGTTCGCCGATTCAATATTCGGCATACCGCTGCCCTTTTGGGGAGTCGTCGTCGGGCCTTTCAAGATGATATGGCAAGCTTTAAGCTCCGCCATAACGTCGTCGGGAATCGCTTTGCCTTTTGCAATACGATTTTCAATCGTAAGGCCTTCGATATCCTTAAACTCTACTTTCCCAGCCGCCACCAAATCAGCAAGGATAAATTCCAGCACTCTACGCGCTTGCGCGGAGATAATCGGACCGATGCCGTCGCCGCCGCATACACCAATTTTGATACAATCGAGCGCGGAATAATCCACGAAATCGCCCTGCGCTTTCATATCCTCAACGCGCGTGAGCTGTTCTGCCATCAATTTTCTAAATTTTTCGCACGCAACGTCAAGCTGCGCTTTGTATTCTGCCTTTTCCATTTCTTCTCACCTCTGATTTTTCGTATAATTCAAGCAACCGCCAGCCAAAAGCATTTCGCGCTGTCTTTCGGACAAATTCAAGCAAAGTTTTGCCTGCGCGCCGTTCGTTTTGTTGATAAGCGTTGCTTCCGTCGCGCCCTTTACCGCCGCCGCGAAATCTTTGATTTCGAGCGCGTTGCCTTCCGCAAAGTTTTCGTAATCGTCGGGATTTGCAAGCGTCATCGGTACGATGCCGAAGTTAATCAAGTTTGCCACGTGGATACGTGCAAAGCTCTTCGCCACCACCGCCTTGATACCCAAATACAACGGCACGAGCGCCGCGTGTTCACGGGACGAGCCTTGACCATAGTTCGAGCCGCCTAAAATCACGCCGCCGCCCTTTGCTTTCGCTCTTTCGGGGAACTCTTTATCGCATACGGTAAAGCAAAACTCCGAGAGCTTGGGAACGTTCGATCTATACGGCAATACTTTCGTGCCTGCCGGCATAATGTGGTCGGTGGTGATATCGTCGCCCACTTTCAAAATCAGCTCGCAGTTCAAGTCCTTTTCAGGCGCTTTCCCTACGGGAATCGGCTTAATGTTTGGACCGCGAACGACTTCCACGCTTTCCATTTCCTCTACCGTAGCAGGCATTTCGATTAAGTTATCGTTAATTTTGAACACGGACGGCATTTCCACCTTAGGCGCAACGCCAAGCGACGTGGGATCGGTAAACACGCCCGCAATCGCCGAAGCCGCCGCTGTTTCGGGGGAAACAAGATACACCTGCGCGTCCGCCGTACCGCTACGCGCAAGGAAATTTCTATTGAAGGTACGCAAGCTTACCCCTGCCGAGTTGGGCGAGAAACCCATACCGATACAAGGTCCGCAAGC
The DNA here is from genome assembly GCA_015071005.1 of Clostridiales bacterium. GTDB lineage: Bacteria > Bacillota > Clostridia > Christensenellales > Borkfalkiaceae > Scatosoma. The sequence continues at coordinate 172,338 of SVIG01000003.1, forward strand.
GCATTCCAAAATTCTCGCGCCCGCGTTGATAAGATCCGCCAATGCGCCGCACTCGGCGAGCATCGTGTAAACCTGCTTTGAGCCGGGCGAGATAGACAAGCTTACGTCGGGGTGTACCGTCTTGCCTTTGAGCATCGCCGCTACCGTCAGCATATCCGACAAGGAGGAGTTCGTACAAGAACCGATACATACTTGGTTTATTTTCATACCCGAAAGCTCCGCAACCGATTTTACGTTATCGGGGCTGTGCGGACAAGCCGCCAAGGGCTGCAACGCAGACAAATCGACGGTGTATTCCGCGTCAAACTTCGCGTCCGCGTCGGAAGAAAGCTCAATCCAATCTTCTTCGCGGTTTTCCGCCTTTAAGAAGGCTTTCGTCACTTCGTCGGACGGGAAAATCGAGCTGGTTGCACCAAGCTCCGCGCCCATATTCGTGATTGTCGCGCGTTGGGGCACAGAAAGAGTTTTAACACCTTCCCCACCGTATTCCACGATTGCGCCAACGCCGCCCTTTACGCCAAGCAAACGCAACACTTCCAAAATTACGTCCTTTGCGCCGACGTAATCGGAAAGCTTGCCTACGAGATTTACTTTAATCATCTTGGGCATAGTTATGTAGTACGTACCGCCGCCCATAGCCACCGCAACGTCCAAACCGCCTGCACCCATACCGAGCATACCGATACCGCCAGCCGTAGGCGTGTGGCTATCCGAACCGATTAAGGTCTTGCCGGGCTTGGAAAAACGCTCCAAATGTACTTGATGGCAAATGCCGTTTCCAGGACGGGAAAAACGAATGCCGTGCTTTTTCGTCACCGTTTGAATATAGCGGTGATCGTCGGCATTTTCAAAGCCCGCCTGCAAGGTGTTGTGGTCGATATACGCCACGGAAAGCTCCGTCTTTACGCGGTCGATTCCCATCGCCTCAAACTGCAAGTACGCCATCGTACCCGTCGCGTCCTGCGTGAGCGTTTGATCGATACGAAGTCCAATTTCCTTGCCTGCAATCATTTCACCGCAAACAAGGTGGGTTTTAATGATTTTTTGCGCGATTGTGTAACCCATATTCTCTCCTTTGCTTAAATGTTTAAGCCGCGCAAGCTGCTGCGTTCGTCGTGAACGTACTTCTTCACAAGCGACTCCAATTCGTCCTCGCCCATAACCGTCGTTCTACCGTCCGCGTACAACGCGTCGATCTCGTCTTTGAGCGTTTTCACAAGCCAATCCTGCTTCCCAACCATTTTTTCTTCGGGGAGCTTGAAATGCTTGTTTACCCAATACGCAATCCCAGCCAAACCGGACGTATTCGAAATGGAAACTTCCGCCGGACGATTCAAAATCTTTTCCGTATCGAAAATATTATAGATTTCCGCGTCTTTCATCATGCCGTCTGCGTGTACGCCCGCTCTCGTTAAGTTGAACGCACTACCCACAAAAGGCGTCATCGGCGGAATATCGTAGCCAAGCTCTTTTTGGAAATATTCAGCGATATCCGTAATCGCCGTCGTATCCATACCGTCAAGTGTACCGCGCAACGAAGCGTATTGCATAACCATCGCTTCGACGGGTACGTTCCCCGTTCTTTCCCCTATGCCGAGTAAGGAACAGTTTACGCCGCTCGCCCCGAAAAGCCACGCGCTAACCGCATTCGCAACGCCCATATAGAAATCGTTATGACCGTGCCATTCGAGCATTTCAGACGTAACGTCGGAATAGTGATGCAACGCGTAAACCAAACCAGGTACGCTTCTAGGAGGAGCCGCACCTGCAAAGGGTACGCCGTAGCCCATTGTATCGCACATACGGATCTTTACGGGAATATTCGCTTCCTTCGAAAGCTCTACAAGCGCGTTAACAAACGGTACGACAAAGCCGTACAAGTCCGCTCTCGTCAAATCTTCCAAATGACAACGCGGGGAAATACCCGCTTCAAACGCCTGCTTTACAACGCCGAGATAATGATCGTACGCCTGCTTTCTCGACATGTTCAATTTCTTGAAAATGTGATAATCCGAGCAACTAACCAAAATCCCCGTTTCCTTAATCCCGATGTTGTGCACGAGTTCAAAGTCCTCTTTCTTCGCACGAATCCAAGTGGTAATTTCGGGGAACTTATAGCCAAGCGCCATACATTGCTCTAACGCCTCTCTGTCCTTTTTCGTATAAACGAAAAATTCACTTTGACGAATGATCCCTTTCGGTCCGCCGAGTCTTGCAAGCATCTTATAAATATCGACGATTTGCTTCGCCGTGTACGGCGCGCGCGATTGCTGACCGTCACGGAAAGTCGTGTCGGTAATCCAAATTTCTTTGGGCGTATTCATCGGCACGCGGCGATGGTTAAACGAAGTTTTCGGCACTTCGTCGTAGGGATAAATGTCGCGGAACAAGTTGGGCGTTGCAACGTCTTGCAAGTTATATTTATACTGATCTTGCTCCAACAAATTACTCATGGGGTTAAATTCAATCATACTCTCACCTCACGTTTTATTTTTTCGATTAAACCATGGTTTTCAATGTATCAAATCGATTATACATTAAAATAAATGCATTGTCAAGGATTTGAGCGCCCAAAATAAAGTTTCTTCACGGAATTTTCACTTTTTTACATAAATGTAAACGCCCTTCTCGTCACCGAGAAAGGCGTTTTATCGATTGATTAAAATGCGTCCTTACTGATTTTACTCCATCTTCGAGCGATAAAGGCGAGACGCCAAGAGGTCGGCATCCAACACGTCCCAACGCGCATCACCTTGTTCCAAAAACCGACGATCACCTTGCGTTTGTTCTTCGCAACTGCTTTAAGCGAAGCTTCCGCGACCGATTCAGGCGATTTCGCAGCCATTTTTCCCCAAAGACCTTGCCCTTGGATTTGTTCCTTGATGTCCGCCCTCGTCGGCATTGCCCCAGGCAAAACGACCGTCACTTTTACGCCCTTTCCTTTCATTTCCGCACGCAAAGACTGCGAGAAGGACGTAAGCGCACCCTTCGCCGCGCTGTAAATCGCAAAATACGGCATCGGGTAGATACCCGAAACGGAAGAAACGTTGACAATTTGCAGCTCTTTGGCTCGATTATCGATTGCAAACTTCGAAAGCGCAACCGCCGCTTCAAAATTGACGCGGCATTGAAAGGAAATCTTCTCTTGCGTATATGCTTCCAAGCCTTTTTGTATGTCCGCGCCGGCAACGTTCGCAAGCAGAGAAATCCTCTTACCGCTTTCCGCAATTTTTGCGTTCATCGCGTCCCTGCTACCCTGCAACGACAAGTCCGCGGCGTAAATTTCACATTCCGTTTGCGGATATTTTTCCGCGAGCTCCGCTTTCAAAGCAAGGAGTTTTTCTTCGCTCCTGCCCGTCAAAAGCAATTTGTAGCCGCGTTTCGCAAGCGCATGAACGAATGCTTTTCCAAGTCCGCCCGTCGCGCCCGTGACAAGCGCGTAACCCATTTCTTTTTGTTTCTTCATTTTCCCGATCTCACTTGCTATAATCTCTTGCGCCGAAAATCGTTGAGCCAACGCGAATCACGTTACTCCCTTCTTCCACGCAAAGCTTGTAATCGCCGCTCATACCCATTGAAAGATAGGCAATATCGCTTGACTGCGTCTTCGCCCAATCGTACAAAGCGCGCATTTTTCTCACCAATCCACGCAGCGTTTCTTCCGAGCCAGTTTCAGGCAACATCGCCATAAAACCGCGCACGCGCAACCCTTCCGTTTGGGAAAGACGCGTAAAAACCTCTTTCGCGCTATCGTAGGAATAACCGCCCTTACTCTCTTCCTCGCCGATATTGATTTGGATAAGGATATCGGAAAAAAGCCCTTTTGCTTTCGATTGCCGTGCGAGCTCGTTTGCTAAATCGTCCCTATCGCACGAATGATAGAGCTCGATTTTACCGAGCAAATACTTGATTTTATTCGTTTGCAAATGTCCGATAAAATGTCTTGCACAGGGCAAAAGCAGTTCGTTTTTATCCCGAAATTCTTGGGGTTTATTCTCCGCGACCGCGTCCACGCCCCCTTCAATCGCCATATTGACGATTTCCGCGGATTGCGTTTTCGTCGCCGCGACAAGCAAGACTTTTTCCCCGTAAACATTCCCCTTTTCAAGTTCCTTTTTAATTTGCGCGATACGCGCACGTATGGTTTCTTTCATAACTCCGTCCAAAAAAAAATATCTATTCAAGTAATTCAAGTATAGCTTTTTTCGCCGCCTTTGTCAATCGCGTGGAAGAAATATCCGCCAAAAAGAAAAAAAGTTTTTAATTTTACAATTTTTTTTCGTTTAACTCTTGCTTTTTCCATTTTTACGCGTTATAATAAAATCAATTAAAATGATAAGGATTATCAATTTTTCAAATGAATACCGAAGAACTTAAAACATTTATCTTTTTATCGAAAGTAAAAAACTTCACTTTGGCGGCAGAACAACTTTTCATCGCACAATCGACGGTAACCAACCGTATCAGCGAGCTTGAAAAGGAAGTTGGGAAAAAGCTTTTCTCTCGCGGAGCAAAAACGGTCAAGCTCACGGAAGCAGGCGAAATCTTTTTGCGCTATGCGGAAAGAATTCTCGAATTGCAAAGCACGTCCATTGAAGAAATGAACGCCCTTTCCAGCCATAGCCGTAAATTCTCAATCGGGGCAATCAACGCGACCTACGAAACGTACGTCAAACCACTCGTAGACGAGTGCTTAAAGGACAACACCGTGACGAGCGTCAAGGTCATGCTCGGGCACTCGCTCGATTTGATTCAGCACTTGCAGGACAATATGCTCGATATGGTATTTTCGGCAATCCCGTTGAAGCGTATCGGCTTTAACTGCGACGTTTTCGACGTGGACCGCGTTACTCTCGTTTGCAAAAAAGGCGCGAACGAATATCCCGACGGTGTCACAAAAGAACAGCTTGCGAAATTGCCCTATTTAATGTGCGATTTCACCCTTTCGGAAGCAGGCGTATTTATCCGTTCCCTCTTCCCGAGAAATCACATTTTCCGTTTGGACGTAGATAATTCCTCCAAGCTTTTGCCCTATCTTGAAAACGGACTCGGCTATTCCTTCCTGCCTTATAAATTGATTAAGGACAAGCTCGACGCAGGCGTTTTGGAAGAAGTCGCTTTGAAGGACTTTAACGCGCCCAACGTTACAACCTATTTGATTTATAGACAAAACTACGACATAAGCCGTTTCTTGGAAAATAAATTCGATAAAGAATGATACAAACCCCCGTCAGGCAAATCCTGACGGGGGTTTTCTATACCATCAAAGCATATTCAAAATATTTTCTTTCACTTTTTCGAGCGTAAAACCAAGCTCTTCATAAAGGGCTGCCAATCCACCGTGTTCCACAAATCCCTCGATAGCGTGAACGCGTACACGGGTGCTCGTTTCGCATAACATTGCTTGGATTTTTTCGCCTACGCCGCCGCTCTTTTCCATTTCTTCAAGCACGTAAACTCCCTTTGCGTTTTGCATAAGCGCACGGAGCTTGTCCCCATTCAAAGGATGAATTTGCAAGAGCTTAATCATACCGACGGAGTAATCCGTTTTCAATTCCTTTAATACGTCTTCGGCGAGCGCGGAAAGCCTACCGTAAGAGAGAATCACCAACTCGTTTTCTTCCACCCCTTGGGTGTGATAAAGCAAGTTTTCTTCATCAAAAATCATCGGTTCATCGGGCTTGGTCGCACGTTCTACCCCTTTGGGGTAGCGGATCATCGAAATTGCGGTGTCCGCAAGCGAACGGTCGAAAACCGTTTCCATTTCCGAATACGTTTCGGGAGAATATATTTTCACGTTTGGAATCGCCGAAAACAACGCGTAATCGAAAATCCCTTGATGGGTAATGCCGTCGTTTGGCACTACGCCGCAACGGTCAAACATAAAGGTCATCGGTAATTTCTGCAACGCAACGTCGTGGAAAACTTGGTCGTATACTCTTTGCGCGAACGTGGAATACAAGAATACGACGGGTTTCAATCCATTCAACGCCAAACCGCTTGCAAAGGTGACGGCGTGCTCTTCCGCAATCCCTACGTCAAAGAAACGTTCGGGATATTCTTGGGAGAACTTTGTGAGCCCTGTTCCGTCACACATAGCCGCAGTCAACGCGCACACGGTAGGGTCGTTTGCCGCTTTTTGGCACATTAACTCGCCTGCAAAATCGGAATAGGAAATCTTATCCGACGACGCCGAGCCTTGCGCCACGTCAAACTTGCCCGTCGAATGGTATTGCTCGGGATTGCTTTCCGCAAGTTCATAGCCCTTCCCCTTTTGGGTGAGCATATGCACAACACAGCATTTCCCCTTGCGCTTTGCTTCTTCCAAGACCAATTTCAAACGGCGAACGTCGTGTCCGTCCACAGGTCCTAAATAGGAAAGCCCTAAATCTTCAAACATATTATTCTTGACAAAGGCACGCTTGAAAAGATCCTTCGTCCATTTGAAAAAGCGAAGCAACGGTTTCCCAATCAAAGGAATTTTTGAAAAAACTCGATCCGTTCTATGCTTCAAACGGAAATACTTTTTACTCGTGCGAATCTTCGTTAAATAGCGATGCAAGCCCCCTACGTTTTCCGAAATAGACATTTCGTTATCGTTAAGCAAGACAATCAAACGCACGTCTTTATTCGTGCAGTTATTCAAAGCTTCGTAAATCATGCCGTTCGTCAGCGCGCCGTCCCCGACTACCGCAATCGCGTAATCGTCTTTGCCTTGCAGCTTGTTCGCTTCGGCAATCCCAAGCGCGACGGAAATCGACGTACCGCAATGCCCTTCGTTGGCAATATCGTGTTCGCTCTCGAAACGGTTGGTAAAACCCGAAATCCCTTTGTATTGACGTAAAGTATGGAAATCCTCTTCTCTGCCCGTCAAAAGCTTATGCGCGTAACATTGATGTCCGACGTCGAAAATGATTTTATCGTTCGGCGAATCAAAGACTTGGTGCAAGGCAATCGTCGCTTCCACCACGCCCAAATTCGACGCCAAATGCCCCCCGTTTTGAGAAACCGTTTCAATAATTTTCTCGCGCAAGGACTTTGCGAGCGTCAAACTCTCTTCAATATTCAGTTTTTTAAGCTCTGAAAGAGAAGGGATTTTTTCCAAAACATACTCCTAAATCGCGCGAAATTCTTTACCACGCTAAAGTATATTATAACACACCGACCAAAAACTGTCAAGGCGTTCCGCGCAAAAATCCAGCCTTTTACGAAAAATGAAAATTTTGTTTGCAAATTTACAATTTTGCCGCCCATTCCGTTGACTTTCAAAAAAGTTTACTATATAATGTTTTTTAATAATATATGTATCAATGCTCACATACGCAGGCGCGCCTGCGCATTGGTCTACTCGTTAGACCAACATCCATCCTACGAAAAAAATTTTTACATAAGGAGAGAAACTATGTACAAAGCGAAACAAAGAATGAAAACTTTGCTCTTGGCTTGCTTTGCCGCGCTCGTTTCGATGTTCTTGGCTGTGGCGTTGTGGGTAACCCCTACAAGCAAAATCGACGCAAGTGCCGCGGACATAACGTATTCTTATACGTTTTCAAAAACGCAATTCTCGGCAAATGAGACAAAACAGCTCGGCGGAGTTGATTGGACACTTGCTGGCGAAGGTGGATATTTGGGCTATGATGGGACAAAAGGACAGCAGTTTGGCTCTGGGAACAACCCTTACAAATCATTAACTTTGACATCTGCAAGCTTTAGCAACGTATCTGAAATTATAATCAACACTTCTGGTGCGTCGAGCGTTAAAGCGACTCTTACTGTTTCTGTTGGTGGCACATCAGTTGGCACATATACCCTCACTGACACTGCAACCGAAAAAACTTTTTCTGTTGATAATCTTTCTGGGGCAGTTGTATTTTCATATACACAGACCAGTAGTAAAGCAATTTATATTAAGTCGATTACAATCAACTATACCGAGCCCGATACTCCTGAATGCGAGCATTCAGACAAGACTCTAACCGAAGCCAAAGAGGCAACTTGCACGAAAGATGGTAACATTGCATATTGGACATGTAACAACTCTGATTGCAAAAAAATCTTCAAAGATTCAAATTGCACGGAAGTAACTACACTTAACAATACTGTACTTAAAGCTACGGGGCACAATTACGTAGGCGGCGTATGCTCCGTTTGCGGCGAAGCGCAACCCACTGAAGCAACGCTTACTTTTGATGCCGACAAAGCAAACCGCACTGAATATTCTACAGAAAAACAAGTTTGGGGCCAAAACGGAATTATGTTTATAAACAATAAAGGCGCAAGCACCACTAACATTGCAGATTATGGCGCCCCCGTCCGTCTTTATGCAAATTCTGAAATTGTTATTGAATACCCTTCTATGACAAAAATAAGCTTCACTTGCAATAACACAACTTATGCAACTGCACTTAAAAACTCCATAGGCACCCCCGAAGACGCCACCGCCACCGTAAATGGAACGGTTGTCACAGTTGAATTTGCAGCTCCCAAAGATTCGTTTACTGTTGCAAAGCTGTCTGCACAAGTTCGTATGGATTCCATTACGGTACATGTCTCTACATGTGAGCACACAAACACAACGGAAATCACTAACGCTCCCACTTGTACGGAAACTGGTAGCACCACCGTTACTTGCGACGATTGTGGGGAAACGATAAGCACGGAAGAAAAACCTGCAACGGGGCACAACCTTAACGAGGGCGAAATCACCCAAGCGCCCCAAATAGGCATTGAAGGCATAAAAACCTATACCTGCCAAAACGAGGGTTGCAGTTATACGGAAACCGAAATCATCCCTGCGCTTGACGCAACGAGATATACTGTAAGCTATTCCGTTCCCGTTGGCGTGGAGGCTCCTGCAAACGTAGAACTTGCAAACGGCGAAAGCGTTACTCTTGAGGCTGTTTCTGCACCTGCTGGTTTTACCTTTGTCGGTTGGGTGGAAGAAGCATATAAAGAAAGCAATGTTGCGCCTGAAACTATTTATACTGCTAACAGTGAATATACTCTTATCGTAGAAAATAACATCACACTTTACGCGCTTTATTCCTATTCTGCAGGTAGTGGAAATTTTGTGAAGGTTACGGAAACCCCCGCAAATTGGTCAGGTAAGTACCTTATCGTTGCGGAAGGCGAAGACGGAGCGGCTTACGTTTTCAACGCACAGGACGCGGTGAATGGTTACGTGAAAGCTACTATTGACAACTCGGCAATTACATTTAGCGAAGAACTCGAAGCAGAAATGGTCACCATAGCAGCTATGGATGGTGATTATTCCATTTTAACGAAAAATGGTTATATTTACGGTAAGGCTAATGGAAATGCATTATCTTTTAACGAATCCACTGCGCAATTGAATACCATTGTACTCGCAGATGATTGCTCCGTAACGATTACTAGCGGTCGTGTTCTCCGGTTTAACAGTGCAAGCAACCAAATGCGTTTCCGTTATTATACATCAGGCACGCAAGATGCCGTTTACCTCTACACCTTGGACCGTGCAACTTATTATTTGACGGATTGTTCCGCGAATATCGACAGCGCGAGCATTACGATTGGCAAAGATATCACGATGAATTATTACGTGACGATGCCCGATGCGTTTGCTGGAGCAAAAATGCATTTCACGGTTGATGACAAAACGTATGAAGCTGATGGTATAAAAGGCGAAGACGGCAGATACGTGTTCTCGTTGGATATCCCCCCGCACTTTATGGCAAATAATATCAGTGCGACACTTATTTATAATGAAAATACCCTTGCAAGCAAGGCGGTATACAGCGTAAAAGAATACGCACAAAATATGCTCAATGATGCGGAATCGTCCGACAAACTTAAACAACTTGTTACTGATTTGCTTTACTACGGTGCAGCGGCGCAAAAATACAAGGACTACAATACGGAAAATCTTGCAACGGACGGTGTTGAAAATCTTGGCACGCCATTTGCCGTTGCGCCCACAAACACCGACTTTACGTTGGAAAAGAATACTGAAATTTCAGAATATCCTGCATATTTCCAAGGCGCAGGCGTTTACTTTGACAACGTAAACAAAATTTACGTAAAACTCAACACCACCGAAAACGTAACCTTGAAGATTAACGGCGTAAACGTTGACGTGAACAGTACGACGGTTTACACCAACGGCATTTTGGCAACGCAGTTTGGCGAAACCTATACTTTCGTTCTTTCCTATGACGGCACGGTCATGCAAACGCTTGAGTATAGCGTAAACGCTTATGCGTATGCAAAGAAAGACGATGCTGAAATGGGTGAACTGGCTCTTGCACTCTACCGCTACGGCGTTTCTGCTAAAGAATACGCTGGTGCATAACGAATAAAAGGAGAATACGAATATGAAATTACAATATGAAGAAATTCAAATGAAACTCGTTATGTTAAGCGAACAAGACGTTCTTACGACGAGCGGTTTTGAAGGCGGCGATCATGAGTTTGAAAATCCTAACACAACTACTAACAACGAAGACTTCACGCAATGACTATGAAAAACTTTTTGAAAAAACTCCTTCCTCTTTTGGTTTTCACGCTTGTGCTTTTTGCGGTTGGTTGCGGAAAGGACAACGTTTCGAGCGATTCCACAAGTGAACCGCCTAAAACGAGCGAATTTACGAGCGAAAACGAGAGCTCGGACAATGACTCGACTGACGGCGAAACGAGCGTAGAAACAGAAGATTCGACGGAAAACGAAACCAGCGAATCCGACGCATCCACAAGCGAAACTCCTGAAACACCGCCCGCAAGTGAACTTCCCGAAACAAGCGAGCCGAGCGATTCGGGAAATGGGACGATTGAGTTGCCTGAAGATAAGTTTGATTAATGAAAAAGGAGCGAATTATGCGAAAATTTTTCATTTTATTGCTTGGCGCAATGATGGCGCTAACGTTTGCTGCATGCGGCGGCAGTAAGGACGATAAACCGTCCTCCCCCGTCAATTCGGGGAGCGATAACGACACCATTATTGAATTGCCCGAAGATCCATTTTAATAATTTGCCTGCCTTTGCGATGCCGCAAAGGCAGGCTTTTTCTTCCCTTTTCGCAAAAAATATGGAATATTTTATAAATTTTCCGTTTTTGGCTTGATTTTTTCAAGTTTTTGCATTATAATCTTATAGGTTTGCTTGTCAAACCTAAATCTTGAATAGGTGTACGTTATGAAACCACTTGAAAAATTGACGAAAGCGCAATTTATTTCTTTTTGTTTAATGTCCTTTTGTTCGGGCGTTATGATCGGCGTCGGCGGTACGGCGTTCTTACTCGCTTGCAACTGGAACGAAACCTGGGGCAAACTCGTCGGCTCGGTGCTTTTTTCTTTGGGTATTTTGTCGATCGTTATGTTTGAAATGAAGCTTTTCACGGGCTTGATTTCCGACATCCCCGAAATGGGCGCAAAAAACTTTTGGAAACTCCCCGTTTGCTTTTTAGGGAATATGCTCGGCGTACTTTTCGCTTCAATTCTCGTTTACTATTCGCCTTTGAAAGACAGCGTCGTTCCTCAAGCAAAAATACTTATGTCGGTGAAACTCGACGCGCATTTGTGGGCGCTTAAAGCCTTTTGCTCGGCAATCCTTTGCGGATTCTTGATTACCCTTTCGATTGGCGCGGTCAACTATGCTCCTCGCAAGAAATTATCCACGACCGTGGGCGTTATGTTCCCGATTATTGTCTTCGCATTCTGCGGCTTCGACCACTCGGTTGCGAACACCCTCTATATTTATTTCCTTGGTTTCTCGGGAAAAGCGGTGGTATATCTTTTGATGTGCGTACTTGGCAACATTGTCGGCGGCGTTATTTTGCCGATTTTGTCCTTATTTAGAATCTGGTCGAACACACCGCAATTAAGCGCAAAAGCCGAAGAAAAGCAAGAGAATCCTACTGATACTTCTAACGAATAACCGTGAATAATGAAAACACGCCGAATGGCGTGTTTTTTATTCTTCCGAAAAAAGTTTCATTTTTTTATTGAAAGGCGAAAAAAATTCTTGACAAGAAAGGAAAAATATACTATAATAAAATAGCTTTGGGGTTATGGCTCAGTTGGTAGAGCGCCTCGTTCGCAACGAGGAGGCCAGCGGTTCGAATCCGCTTAGCTCCACCAAAAAAATACGGATGGCAAATGCCATCCGTATTTTTTGTTACACTAATCGTGGGAACCACTGCATTATCAGCGGTTCGCGCGAACGAGCAAAAACGATACCGCTCATTTTTTCCACATAATTCGTTTCGAGTGAAGCTTTGTTGCCTATGGCAACAATTTTCCGCTTAGCTCCGCGAAAATAAAAAACACGCCAAACGGCGTGTTTTTTATTTTCGTAATTATTCTTTCAACGCGTACCTGCCCCACTATTTTCTTCATATATCATATAAATATGGGGGATGCCGTCCTCGTCGTATTCCCCTGAAACTTGTCTAAAGCCTACGCTCTCGTAAAAGCCCTTTGCTTGCACTTGAGCCCCCACTTTCACGATCGTTGCACCAAATTTTTCTTTTGCCACCTGCAAGCCTGCTCGCATGAGCCTTTTGCCAAGCCCCAAACCGCGTTTTAAGGAAATCACCCGCCCGACGGATACTTCGTCTAACCGTTTTCCCTTGTCCAAAACGCGTAAGTACGCCACAAGTTCCCCATTCTCGCGAAGATAGACGTGGTAAGCCTCTTTATCCACGCCGTCTAAATCTTGATAGGCGCACTCCTGCTCCACCACAAATACCTCCGCGCGCGCTTGCATAATTTCATACAACTCGTTCACGTCGAGCTCTTCAAATTTTTTCACAATAATATCCATAGCGCTATTATAGCATAGTTTCCCCCAAAAAACAAGAGTTATTATTGAAAAAATTTATCGATATCGAGAAAGATATATCGATTTGTGTATTGACAAGCCCCCCATAAATATAGTATAATGGTAGAGTATGATATAATAAATACATAGGAGGCAATTATGGCTCATTTACAAGCGGCGGCTGTGCAAAAAATCAATGAGATTTGCGACAGATACGCCCAAGAAAAAACTCCGCTTATGATGATTTTGAGCGACATTCAAAAGGAATACGGTTATATTCCCCTTGAAGTGCAAGAGCTCGTGTCCGCTAAAACGGGGATTTCGGTTGCCGAAATTTACGGCGTTGTTACCTTCTACTCCTTCTTTTCGCTTACTCCAAAGGGCAAATACGTTATTGGCGTTTGTTTGGGTACGGCTTGCTACGTAAAAGGCGCACAGCAAATTTTGGACAAGTTTGCCGAGCTTATCGGCATCAAACCGGGCGAAACGTCTGCTGACGGGCTCTTTACTCTTGACGCGCTTCGTTGTATCGGTGCGTGCGGTATTGCCCCTGCGGTCACCATCAACGGCAAGGTTTACCCCAAGCTTACCGTAGACGCTGTGCCGAAGGTTATTGAAGAATATAAAGCGTTGGAGGCGAACAACTAATGATTAAGAATTTTGAGGATTTGAAACAAGTCAGCGCAAAATGCGCCTCCTGCTTAAGCGGAAAATTCACGGGCGCAGACGGCAAACGCCATATCGTTCTTTGCGGCGGTACGGGCTGTCTTTCTTCGCGCGCGGACGAGATTACTGCGGAATGCAAAAAGTTCGTAGAACAATACGGCTTGCAAGAGAAAGTGACCGTTAACCAAGTAGGTTGCTTTGGTTTCTGCTCGCAAGGTCCGTTCATTAAAATTTATCCCGAAGATACCCTCTACCGTTTGGTACAGCTTGAAGACGTAGCGGAAATTTTCGAAAAGGATATCTTGGGCGGCGAAGTCATTGAACGCTTGCTCTACGTTGACCCCAATACTGCGGAAAAAATAACGAAGCAAGAAGACATCAATTTCTATAAAAAGCAAGTGCGCGTTGCATTGCACGGCTGCGGCAGTATCAATCCCGAAGCGATTGAAGAAGCGCTCGGTGCCGGCGCGTTCCAAGGCCTTGCAAGAGCTTTGCAAATGAGCCGTCAAGACGTTATCAACGAAGTGCTTGAATCGGGGCTTCGCGGCCGTGGCGGCGGCGGTTTCCCTACGGGTAGAAAGTGGCAGTTTGCCTACGCGCAACCCGACGGGGAAAAATACGTCGTATGTAACGGCGACGAAGGCGACCCCGGTGCCTTCATGGATCGTTCAATTCTCGAAGGGAATCCCCTTGCCGTAATCGAAGGGATGATGATTGCCGGCTATGCAATCGGCGCACAAAACGGTTATTTCTACGTGCGCGCGGAATATCCCATCGCCGTAAATAGACTCCGCCTTGCTATCAAACAAGCGGAAGAATTAGGTTTGCTTGGCGACAATATTTTGGGTACGGATTTCTCGTTCAGAGTACATCTTCGCTTGGGCGCGGGCGCGTTCGTATGCGGTGAAGAAACGGCGCTTTTGAACTCGATCGAAGGTCAGCGCGGTATGCCGCGCACCCGTCCCCCCTTCCCTGCTGTGAAAGGGCTTTGGGACAAACCCACGATCGTAAACAACGTAGAATCCCTTGCTTGCGTTCCCTACATTTTGCGTGAAGGCAAGGACGCCTTCTCAAAACACGGTACGGAAAGATCGAAGGGCACGAAGGTATTTGCGCTCGGCGGTAAAATCAATAACGTCGGTTTGGTGGAAATCCCGATGGGTACGACCCTTCGCGAGCTTATCTACGATATCGGCGGCGGTATCCCCGACGGAAAACAGTTCAAAGCCATTCAAACGGGCGGGCCTTCGGGCGGTTGCTTGACCGCAGAAGATCTCGATACCCCCATCGACTTCGATAACCTCGTTGCGAAAGGCTCGATGATGGGCTCGGGCGGCGCAATCGTTATGGACGAAGACAACTGTATGGTCGACGTTGCGAAATTCTATATGGAATTCATTTGCGACGAATCGTGCGGTAAGTGTACTCCTTGCCGTATCGGTACGAAGAGAATGCTTGAATTGCTTACGAAGATTACCGACGGCAAAGCGACGATGGACGATTTGGACGAGCTTGAAAACCTTGCGGAAAACGTAAGAAGCAACTCCCTTTGTGGACTCGGTCAAACCGCACCCAACCCCGTACTTTCCACCCTCAAGCATTTCCGTGACGAGTACGTGGCGCACATCGTTGACAAGAAATGTCCCGCGCATATTTGTAAGAACTTGATGCAGTACCAAATTGAAGCAGATAAATGCTTCGGCTGCGGTGTTTGCGCAAGAGCTTGCCCCGTAAACGCGTTCGTAAAGACCGACTATATTGCGCCGGGGAAGAGATTGCCGGCGTATGCGGTCGATCAAGATAAGTGTATCAAGTGCGGTATGTGTATCGCTTCGTGTAAGTTCAAAGCGATCGTGAAAAAGTAAGAGGAGGCGTACCATGTCCAAAGTGAATATTAAAATTGAAGGTATCCCTTTTGAAGTAGAGGCAGGTATGACCATTCTTGAAGCGGCGAAAGAATGCGGCTTTGAGATTCCTTCCCTTTGCACCTACAACCACGGCGAATGCTCGAAAGGCTCTTGCCGTGTATGTCTAGTGGAAGCGACGGGCGCGCGCGGACTTGTAGCGTCCTGCGTTTATCCCGTTGCGGAAGGTATGGAAATCACCATTTCTTCCCCCAAAGCAACGGCGGCGAGAAGAACTTCCGTCGAATTGCTCCTTTCCAACCATAATAAGAACTGCCAACAATGCGATAAAAACGGCAAATGCGAGCTTTTGCACGTAGCGAAAGTAACGGGTGCGCGCGATAATATGTACGAAGGCGAACAAACACCTACGACGATCGACCGCCTTACCCCCTCGATCGTTCGTGACACGTCCAAGTGCGTACTTTGCGGCAGATGCGTCGAAAGATGCAAAAACGCGCACGGTCTTGGCATTCTTGGCTTCGAAAAACGCGGCTTCAACACCATCGTTGCACCTGCGGAAAATAGAAGCTTTGCTAATTCTCCCTGTATCCTTTGCGGACAATGCGTAAGCGTTTGCCCTACCGGCGCGCTTATGGAAGTTTCCGAAATCGACAAGGTAGACGAAGCGATGAAAGCAGGCAAGTACGTCGTTGTGCAAACTGCACCTGCGGTACGCGCGGCGCTCGGCGAAGAATTCGATATGCCTATCGGCACGCTCGTGACGGGTAAAATGGTCGCAGCGTTGAAACGCCTTGGCTTTAAGAAGGTATTCGATACCAACTTCGCAGCCGACCTTACGATTATGGAAGAAGCGACGGAGCTTTTGGACAGAATCCAAAACGGCGGCAAATTGCCGATGATCACTTCTTGCTCCCCCGGTTGGGTTAATTATGCGGAATACAACTACGGCGATCTTTTGCCCCACTTGTCTTCCTGCAAATCCCCTCACCAAATGTTCGGCGCGATTTTGAAGAGCTACTATTGCGAAAAGAACGGAATCGACCCGAAAGATATGTTCGTTGTTTCGATTATGCCTTGTACGGCGAAAAAATCGGAAAAGGAACGCCCCGAGCTTTCCGTGAACGGACTCAAAGACGTAGACGCGGTGCTCACAACAAGAGAACTTGCAAAGCTCATCAAGCGTTCGGGCATCAACTTTGTAAAACTCCCCGACGCAGAATTTAATAACGATATCGTTGGCGATTACACGGGCGCAGGCATTATCTTCGGTACGACGGGCGGCGTTATGGAAGCGGCACTTCGTACAGCGGCATATAAGCTTACGGGCGAAGAACTCGGCAAAGCGGAACTCAAAGAAGTACGCGGCTTTGAAGGCATTAAAACGGCAAGCTACACGCTTGGCGGCAAGGAAATCAAAGTGGCAGTTGCACACGGCATGAAGAACGCAAAGGTCTTGCTTGACGAAATCCGCGACGGCAAGAGCGAGTATCATTTCATTGAAATTATGGGTTGCCCTGGCGGTTGTATCGCAGGCGGCGGTCAGCCGTTTGTAAAACCCTGCTTCTTACCCAACGAAGGCAGCGACATTTTGGATACGTTCAAAGCAAAACGTGCGGCTGCACTTTATCAAGAAGACGAATCCAAACCCTTGCGTGCTTCGCATAAGAATCCTCAAATTATCGCCCTCTACGAGCAATATTTGGGCAAGCCGAACTCTCATAAAGCACACGAATTATTGCATACGACCTATACGGCAAAGGAAAAATTTAAGGACTAAAAAAGCACGCATACCTGCCCTTTTGACAAGGGCAGGTATGCGTTGAAATAAAATTACATAGGAGAAGAAAACGAATGAATAACTTAAAAGAAATGAAGAAGAAAGAGCTCTTTCTTGCAATCTTCGCTGGTGCTATCGCGCTTTTCAGCTTTTTAGCATTAACCTTTCACGTATTTAGGATGACGGATGATACGGAATCAATCCTTGCGCTTGCTGGAGCATCTGGATTGGGTGCTCAAACGAATATGAACGCGTTTAACATGATTGAACATTTAGATGATTTCACCGGCGCTTATAAAACGTATGCAATGCTTGATATTGCCGCATTGATTGGGGCATTAGGCGCAATCGCTTACTTTGTATACGCACTTCTTTTCAAGAGCCCTGAAGAACGTATCGTGATTTACAAGAGAATTCTTCTTATTGCAATCGCTATCACCATTTTCATGCTCATTCAAGGTTTACACTTAACCGATAAGACGAACGATAATTTCTGGAAAGGCGTTGAAGCTGACGGATCTATGACTCGTGCTGAAATGGAATCTTACGGCGATTTCGGCTACGAAACGGAATGCTATTGGCCGATTATCATTGTTGGTTTGCTCACCATTCCTTACGCAATTATTTTGAAAAAGATGCCTGAAGATCAAGTAGTTGTTGCGCCCGTAGTGGAAAACGTTCTTCAAGAAGTTGCTGTAAGCGAAACGTCGTCCAACGAAGAAACACCCGTTATTGAAGAAGAACTTCCCGTCGTTGAAAGCGCTCCTCAAAACGAAGATTCGCAAATCGATTCCTTAAAAAAATGGAAAGCCCTTTTAGACGAAGGAGTAATAACACAAGAAGAATTTGATGCAAAAAAGCAAGATATTCTTAAATAATTAATGAAGCTTAAAGCCGCAAGGGAAAATCCCTTGCGGCTTTTTCTTATCTTTTAACGCTCTTTATAAATTGCTTAATTTCTTTTTCCGTCGCTTTTCGCAATACCTGCTTCACTACGCTTGGATCATACGGCGCGGTTTCGTCATCGAAACGTCTTACGCTGTCTACGTACACCACTTGCTCGGTGTTATGTCTACCCATTCGCACCCATACGTAGTCGCCCTTATGCGTACTTTCACTCGGATCTAAATACCAATAATTACAGCCCTTATACCCTTGCGGACTAACGCCTACGAACAGGTATTTGCCCATACCGTGTCCGCGTTGAGCATAATATTTATCAAATTCTTCGCGCAATTTACCGCTAAAAACTTCTATCTCTTTTTTGTGGAATAAGAAAGAATGTATCCCGCCTAAAAAGCTCTTTCCTTTCGAGCTTTTCAAAAGCATCCGCACAATCATAACGCAGTCCTTTTCGCGGCGCTCTAACCGTTCGACAGCTTTTCCATTGTCGGTATACGGATATAAATCTACTGCTATTCCCGCTTTCTCAAACGAAAGATTGCATTCTTTCCCGTAAGCTCCTGCCAACAGTCGACTCATTGCAAACAGCCATTCTTCCATTTCTTCAAAAGTCATATCTGAACAAAGGTGTTTATAAGAAAGGTATTCGTTTATAATCTCGATTTCGACATTTATGAAATTCTTATTTCCGTTTTCAGGCAATACCCGAAGGGAAAAGTTTGTCCCTTGTAAATCAATCGACGGCATACTATTACTCTACAATATCCAAAATCAACGGCTCAGCTTTCGGTGGATTGGTTTCAATACGCGTTGCATTAAGCAATCTCTCTTCCGCCGCGGCAAAACCGCTCTCTTTTTCCGAATATAATACGGCGATTTTATCGCCAACCTTGACGAAATCCCCCGTTTTCGCGCAAAGATATATACCTGCCGCAGGATCGATGACGTCTTCTTTCGTGTTTCTACCAGCACCAAGGAGCAAGCTTGCCACGCCGTAGCTTTCCGTATCTACACCCGTAATATAGCCTTCCTTTTTCGCCGTGACTACGTATTCGTATTTCGCTTTGGGGAATTTTTCAGGATGCAAAATCCATTCCTTATCTCCGCCCTGCGCATCAACCATATCCGCAAACGTTTTGAGCGCCGTACCGCTTGCAATCGCGTCTTTGGCGAGCTTTTCACATTCCGCATAGCTGCCCTTTTCCGCTAAATTCAAAATATGCGCCGCGAGTGCAATACACAGCTCCGTTAAATCCTTAGGACCGTTGCCATTCAGCGTTTCAATCGCTTCGATAACTTCCAAGGAATTTCCAATCGCATAGCCCAAAGGCCTATCCATGTCCGTGATGAGTGCGCGCATACGCTTCCCTGCACGCTTACCGATTTGCACCATCCATTCCGCAAGTTCGCGGCTCTTTTCAGGCGTTTTCATGAACGAGCCGCTGCCCGTTTTTACGTCCAAAACGATACAATCGTCGTCCGCTGCGAGTTTTTTGCCCATAATACTCGAAACAATCAAAGGCAAGCTATCCACCGTCGCCGTCACGTCGCGAAGCGCATACAAAAGCTTATCCGCAGGCGCAAGGGACGCGGTTTGTCCGACAATCGCAATCCCCACGCGATTTACAATCTTCTTGAACTCGTCTACGGGGATATCAGTATTAAAACCAGGGATTGCTTCCAGCTTATCGATTGTGCCGCCCGTGTGACCAAGCCCACGACCGCTCATTTTTGCAACCTTGACGCCCAAACTCGCTACGATAGGCGCAACGACTAAGCTCGTCTTGTCCCCTACGCCGCCCGTGGAATGCTTGTCCACGCGCAAACCGTTGATTTCCGAAAAATCCAAGCGCTCGCCCGAATCACGAACGGCAAAAGTAAGCGCCGTCGTTTCTTCCAAGTTCATACCGCGGAAATAAATCGCCATACAAAGCGCGGCTACTTGATAATCGGGAATGTTCCCCTGCACGTAATTTTCAATAAACCATTGAATCTCCGCTTCACTTAAAGGATTGCCGTCCCGTTTCTTTTGTATGATGTCATACATTCTCATAATGCTTGTTTACTCCAAATCGTTTTTCCCAAAAGACAAAGGCAAAAGCTCTTCCAAAGTAGAAACTTGTATATTGTCAAGGTTGCCCATAATAATGCGGAAATTCTTATCGCAAAACTCCGCCATTACTTGTCTACAAATGCCGCAGGGCGCGCAAAAATCCGCAATAGACTCGTACCTGCCCCCCACGATTGCGATAGAAACGAATTCGCGCTCCCCTTCGCTAACCGCTTTGAAAAACGCCGTTCTTTCCGCGCAGTTCGTAGGCGTATACGCTGCGTTTTCTACGTTGCAACCCGTATATACTTTGCCGCTTTTACCCAAAAGCGCCGCCCCTACCTTAAAGCCCGAATAGGGCGAATAGGACATTTTTCTCGCTTCGATTGCCCGTTCCATCAACGCACGATCCGTCATTTTACAATCTCCTTATAATAACTCTTACCGAAAATCGCGCTATCGTCCAAGCCGAACCACTCCAAGACGGTCGAACCAATGTCTGCAAAGCTTTCTCTCGTACCGAGATTTACCCCTTCTTTCACCTTCGCCCCATAAGCAATCATCGGTGTATACTCACGCGAATGGTCGGTAGACGGCGTGGAAGGATCGCAGCCGTGATCCGCCGTGATAATGAGCAAATCCTCTTCTTTAAGCAAGGGCAAAAGCTCGCCCAAGCGTTTATCAAACGCCGTCAAAGCGCGCGCATAGCCCGCCACGTCATTTCTATGCCCATAAACCATATCAAAATCCACGAGATTGACAAAACATAAACCGTTAAAATCACGCTTGGCAATAGCCAAAGTCTTGTCCATACCATCTTCGTTGCCCGACGTGGGATAACTTTCCGTAAAGCCTTGTCCCGCAAAAATATCGTAGATTTTGCCGATGGAAATGCTGTCCAACCCTGCCTCTTTTATGATATCGGGCATCGTTTTGCTCGGCGGCACCAACGAATAATCGTGACGGCGCGGCGTCCGCTTGAAGGGATACTCCCCATTGAACGGACGCGCAATAATGCGCCCAACGCCGTGCTTGCCTTGCAGCAATTCTCTCGCGATTTTGCAATAGCGATAAAGCTCTTCTACGGGCACAATATCTTCGTGCGCCGCGATTTGGAACACACTATCCGCCGACGTGTAGATAATCAATTTGCCCGTGCGCAAATGTTCTTCGCCGTAATCTTTGATAACCTCCGTACCCGAATAAGGTTTGTTACAAAGCGTACCCCTACCCGTCGCCTTTTCAAACGCCGAAACGACTTCTTCGGGGAAACCGTCAGGGTAGGTAGGAAGGGGCTCGGGAGAATAAATCCCCGCGATTTCCCAATGCCCGATCGTCGTATCCTTACCCTTGGATGTTTCCGTCATTCGGGCATAGCAGGTACGCGACGAAGCGATTTTATTCTCTATTCCGTCTATACTGAAAAGCCCCATCTTCGTGAGGTTGGGGCAATCAAATTCCGCATGATTGCGAATGGCAGCAAGCGTGTTGCTGCCTTCGTCGTGCCAATTGGCAGCGTCGGGCATTTCACCAATACCCATGCTGTCCAAAACAATCAAAAATACTCTTTTTGCCATTAGGCTCTCCTTTGTTTTACGCAAGCCCCAAAGCAATTTCCATCATCTTCGTGAAGGAATTTTGTCTTTCTTCCGCCGTCGTATTTTCTTCGGGATAAATAAACGAGTCGCTTACCGTACAAATGCAAAGCGCTTTTTTCCCCGCTCTTGCCGCGTTGCAGTAAAGTGCCGCAGATTCCATTTCTACGCCGAGTACGCCCATCTTCGACCATTGCATACCCGAATTTGCATCGTCGTAAAACATATCCGAAGACAGTATGTTCCCAACGCGATAATTTACGCCTGCTTTTTCACATTCTTCCACCGCGCGACGAACCAAATCAAAGTCCGCAATCGGGCTGAAAGTACCGGGTAAATTATACTGCGAAGCATAGTTTCCATTCGTACATGCCCCCATCGCAACGATAATATCTCGCACATGCAAATCGGGCGAGAAAGAGCCGCAAGAGCCTACGCGAATAATTGCGTCGACGTCATAGAAATTGAAAAGCTCGTACGAGTAAATACCGATCGAGGGTTGCCCCATACCCGAAGCCATAACGGAAACGCGTTTGCCTTTATAATAACCCGTATAACCTTGTACGCCACGCACGTCGTTGACGAGCACAGCATTTTCCAAATAATTTTCTGCAATAAATTTCGCACGTTTCGGATCACCCGGCATCAAAACCGTCTTCGCAAAATCACCGAGTTTTGCGGAAATATGCGGTGTAGGTACTCCCATAATTTTTATCTCCTTTTTTTTCTTTTAATCAATAGCCCTTGCCTTCAACGCCTTGTACGGCTTTAACGACACGACTCGTGCCAAGTCTAGAAGCTCCTGCATCCAAAAACGCTTGGGCGTCTTCCAAACCTGAAATACCGCCCGCCGCTTTGACAAGCACTTTTTCACCAACGTTTGCGCGCATTAGACGCACGTCTTCAAGCGTTGCGCCAGCTTTCGAAAAACCCGTAGAGGTCTTAATATAGTCTGCGCCGGCTTCCGTAACGAGCTTGCACATGCGCACCTTTTCCTCTTCCGTCAAAAGGCAAGTTTCAATAATAACTTTCAAGATTTTTTCGCCGCAAGCTTTTTTGATTTGAGCGATTTCATCGCACACCTGCCCGTCGCATTCCGCTTTCAAAAGCCCGATATTGATGACCATATCAATTTCGTCCGCGCCGTTTGCAATCGCGTCTTGCGTTTCAAAAACTTTAACCGCCGTCGTGTTATAACCGTTCGGAAACCCGATAACCGTACAAATTTTCAGCTTGTCCCCTACGTACTCTTTCGCTTGCTTTACGTAGCTGGGCGGAATACATACGGACGCCGTACCGTATTGCATCCCTTCGTCGCAAATTTTGCGGATTTGTTCCCACGTCGCCGTCTGCCCAAGCAACGTATGATCACACGTGGATAAAATTTTTTTCGTATCTAACATATTTTTTCTCCCGTCAAAATATTTTTCCAAATTCCATTATACCTCTTTTTCTCTCGACTGTCAAGACTGTCAAGGAATTTTTTTAGCAAATAGCACCAATTTTCGTTGTTTTTTAGCAAAAAAACGCACTTTTTTCGTGTTTTTTATCTCCACCGAACAACGAACAAATTTTCGCCCCCTTTATTGAAAATAAATTATCCACATTTTTTTTGGTTTTTTGTTGAAAAAAGGTTTGCTTTTTGTCGAAAGAAGTGTTATTATAGGAGCGTGTTAGTGTAGAGAAGTATGGTCTCAAAGATTTGAAAAAGGAAATTAAGTATGACAATTACGATGCAAAAAGCAAGCTTGTGGAAGAGAGTTTCCGCTTGGGTATTCGACTTGATTTTGTCGATCACGATTGCCATCGGCGTGGCTTTCGTTGTATCCTCCATTGTAAAATACGATGATTACAATGCGAAAATGCAAGCGAAATATGAGCAATATGAAGTTGCTATGCAATTAGAATACGACCAATTGGCGGAATCTGGAAATTACGATAAAGACTATAAAATTGACATCACTATCTCGGATGAGGAATTAGAGAAGCTCCCCCAAGAAGTAAGGGCTATCTACGAAGAAGCGGAAGAAGCTTTCTCCGAGGATCCCGAAGTGCATGATATTCAAGCACGCATCTTCGAGCTTTCCATTCTCATTCTTAGCGTAAGCGCATTCTCCGCATCCTTTATTTGGCAATTCATTATCCCCTTACTATTCAAAAACGGTCAAACGCTTGGTAAGAAATGTTTTTCCATTGCGGTTATGCGAACAAACTCCGTCAAAGTGTCCAACTCCGTACTATTCGTGCGCTCTATCCTCGGTGGATATGCAATCGAAACGATGGTGCCGTTGTTGATGATTTTGATGCTGTACTTTGGCATACTCGGCTCTATGGCGCTGATCATTATTGGACTTATCTTGATTTTGCAAGTCGTAGTAATGATTATGTCAAAAACAAACTCCACCATTCACGACCTTCTCTCCGATACCGTTGTGATTGATATGAGTACGCAAAAGATTTTCGAAAGCGAGGATGCGTTGCTGGCATATAAGGAAATGAGTGCGGCAATCGAAGCGGCGCATGCCAATGGTGACGAATATCGCCCCGTTGACCTTTTCGGCAGTGCAACCTATCGCTCGGAAGAAGAAAATAACGACGCAAGTCCATTGAAAGCTCCTTCCATTCAAGAACCCACTAACGAAGAAAATAATCAAGATTCCGAAATGGAAAATTGATGAAAAATAGAGAAATAATAAACGCTTTCAGGGAGGTTTTATGAAAGTAGAATTAAAAAATTTAACCAAAATCTTCCCCAGTCGCAACAAAAAGTCTGGTGAAGAAGTTGTCGCGGTAAACGATTTCACGTTTACCATCCCCGACGGTAAGCTTGTAGGCTTGCTCGGCCCTTCCGGCTGCGGTAAGAGTACCACGCTTTACATGATCAGCGGTTTGCAAAAGCCCTCCGGTGGCCGTATCTTCTTCGGTGAAGAAGACGTTACGGATCTTTCCCCCGAAAATAGAGGGATTGGTTTGGTTTTCCAAAACTATGCACTCTATCCGCACATGACCGTTCAACAAAACATTTTGTTCCCCCTGCAAAACTTGCGCGGTAAAGACAAAATGAGCAAGAGCGCGATGCTTGAGAGAGCCTTAAATGCTGCAAAACTCGTGCAAATCGACAACTTGATGGATAGAAAACCCAGCGAACTTTCCGGTGGTCAGCAGCAACGTGTTGCCATCGCGCGCGCACTCGTTAAAATGCCTCGCGTATTACTCCTTGACGAGCCCCTTTCAAACCTCGACGCACGTTTGCGTTTGCAAACCCGTGAAGAAATTAGAAGAATTCAAAAGGAAACGGGCATCACGACCGTATTCGTAACGCACGACCAAGAAGAAGCGATGAGTATCTCCGATATTATCGTCGTTATGAAACTCGGCGTTGTACAACAAGTCGGTAAGCCTCAAGACATTTACGATTCGCCCGTAAATCTCTTCGTTGCGAAATTCCTTGGCACACCTCCTATTAACGTATTCAAAGGTCGCGTAGAAGACGGCAAGCTTTACATAGGCGAAGACGCTGTGATGGATATCACGGACGTTGAAAATAAAGAGGTATTCGTTGCGATTCGTCCCGAAGGCTTTATCCCTTGCCCGGACGGCGCTTTGAAATGCGCACTTTCCAACTTGGAAGTTATGGGTCGCGACGTGAGCATCGTATCCCGTCACGACGCATCGGTAAATCCTATCGTTCGTTCCATTGTTGACGCGGATAACAAGATCGACTTGACGGCTCAAACCGTAAACTTCTCCTTGAAACCTCATAAAGTATTCCTTTTCGACGTCGAAACGGAAGAAAGAGTCTATTTCGGCGTAGAAGGTTTGAATCTTCCTACCGCTCCCGTAGTAGAAGAACCTGCAGAAGTAGAAGAAACGGTGGCAGAAGTAGCTCCCGTTGAAGAAAACGTTGAAGCAGAGGTGGAATAAGTTATGGCTAAATTTTCCGCTACTATGAAAAAGGTTTTTGTAGACGGAATTTGGAATACGTTTTGTGTAAAATGGATCTGGGAAACCTTCTTCGTTGCTTGGATTCACGACGCGTTTTTCATCAATTTCGTTTGCAAGAAACTGAAATTTGATAAATGGAAAGCTTGGGTCTATCTTTCCCCTGCAATTATTTTGCTTTTGATATTCACAGCTTGGCCGATTTTGAACACCCTGCGAATGGCGTTCATTGAAGATTTCAAAGCGCAAAATTATAGAGGATTGTTCGAAATCGATTGGTCTAAGCTTGGTTTTAAAAACTTTGAAAAGGTTGTGGAATATCGCGCGTTTAAGACCGCATTAAAGAATACGATGCTGCTTTGTTTCTTGACCGTTCCCATCTCCACCTTCTTGGCTCTTTTGATTGCCGTATGTTTGAATGCAATTAAACCTTTCCAAAGACTTTTGCAAACCATTTTCTTCCTTCCCTACGTTACAAACTCCATTGCAATCGGTATGGTTTTTGCAGCAATGTTCAACGTAGTTGGTAGAGTAGAAGATCCAAACGCAATCGTCGGTATTGTAAACAATATTCTAAAACTCTTCGGCGTTGAACCGATCGACTGGATTAACTCGAGTTCCTCTTACGGCGCAAACCTTACGGTACTTGTTATTTATATTGTATGGAATGCTTTGCCTTTCAAAATTCTCGTTCTTTTGGGCGGTTTGCAAAGCGTTAACAAACAATATTACGAAGCGGCGAAAATCGACGGCACGCCCCGTTGGAGAGTGTTCACGAAAATCACAGTACCCCTTCTTTCCCCGATGATTGCATACGTAGTTATTACGGGCTTTATTGGTGGCTTTAAGGAATATTCGAGTATTATCGGTATTTTTGGCGACGGGATGGCGCCTCCGGGTACGTCCTTGCCTGGTAATAAGCGCTGGTATACAATGGTCGGATATATCTACGACAACATCGAAAGGAACCAGGGGCGCGCGAGCGCGGCAGCGTTAATTCTTTTTGCTATCATCTTCGCAGTAACAATGGTCAACCTTTACGTCAGCAAAAAGAAAACGCACTATTAAGGGGGTACTGAAAATGTCTGATATAAAAAGCACCGTTATGACGGAAAAAGATATTACTAAAGTATCTTCGAAACAAAAAGTGACAAAAATCCTTGTGCAAGTGGGGCTGTACCTCTTCTTGGGGATTATGGCGTTCATCGTCCTTTTCCCCTTCTATTGGATGATTATTTCCTCCTTGAAGACGGTTACCGAATACAACTGGCTGAAACCGAGCTTGTTCCCCCATAAATTTACAGGCAAGGGGTACGTGGAAGCATTCAAAGTGGCAAATCTTCTCGATTTGTTTGGCAATACGCTCTACGTCGGCGTTATTTCCACCATTCTTTCCTTGATCATTACCGTACTTTCGGCATTTGCGTTTGCAAGACTCGAATTTAAGGGCAAAAACGTGCTGTTTGCAATCCTCCTTGCAACGATGATGATCCCTGGGGAACTTTTCACCGTTACCAACTTCCAAACCATTATGAAGTGGGAATGGCGTTATACCTATAAAGTTTTGATTATACCTTTCTTGGTAAGCGTCTTCTATATATATTTATTGAAGCAAAACTTTATGCAAATCCCCAACGAGCTTTATCTTGCAGCGAAAATCGATGGTACGACCGACCTTAAATATCTTTGGAAAGTTATGATTCCCCTTGCACTTCCTACCCTCATCTCGATTACCATTTTGAAAATGATGGGTTCATGGAATACGTATATGTGGCCTAACTTGGTTGCTAACGACGAGGAACATATGCTTATCACCGTTGGTATCCGTCACGCACAATTCGTAGACGAAGCAACAAACCAAACGAATTTCCCTGCACAAATGGCTGCGGTAACAATCGTTTCTATTCCCTTGTTCATGGTATTCATTTTCTTAAGGAAATATATCATGAAGGGCGTTTCGAGAAGCGGTATCAAAGGCTAATATTAAATGGTTATTCATTAAAAAAATATATTAAAGGAAAAAGACTTATGAAACAAACTGGAAAATTCAAAAGATTCTTCTTACACACGGTTTCTGCTTTATTGGCATTTTCGACCGTCTTCTCCCTCGCAGCTTGCGGCGGCAACGGCGATTCGGGTCAAATCGGTGGCGTAACCATCACGATCCCTGAAGGCGGCTACGACGGCAGTAAGCAAACGATCAAATTCTACCACTCCATGGGTCAAAGATTGGAACCTGGTTTCAATTCTGCAGTAAAGAGATTCAATGCGTTGTATCCCAATATCACGATCGAAGCTTCCAAGCAAGGCGGCTATGACGACGTATTGAAGATCATCTCTACCGAGCTCATGGCAAACACCCATCCTAGCTTAGCATATTGTTATCAAGACCACGTTGCTTACTACAACAACTATGGCGTGGTAGCCACCCTTGATAATTTGATTGAAAGTGATATTGAAATCACGAGAGCTGACGGCACGAAGGAAATCCTCGGTCTTACCGACGAACAAATCTCTGACTACATTCCCGGCTATTATGCCGAAGGTAGAGTATTTGGCGACGGCTTGATGTACACCCTTCCTTTGTACAAGTCTACCGAGCTTTTCTACTACAACAAAGATTTCTTCACCCAACACAACCTTACGCCTCCTACGACGTGGGATGAATTGGAAACGCTTTGCGCAAGAATCAAAGAAATCGATCCTGCATGTATTCCCCTTGGTTATGACTCCGAAGCAAACTGGTTCATCACCATGTGCGAACAGTTAGGCTCCCCTTACACGACGGCAAACGGTGTCGATCCTGAAGATTTCTTCCTCTTCGATAACGAAACCAACCACCAATTCGTCGCAAAATTCGCTGAATGGTATGATAAGGGCTACGTGACCACGCAAGAATTGTACGGCGGCTATACGTCCGGTCTTTTCACGGCATCTTCCGGTCAAAAATCCTATATGACGATCGGTTCGTCGGCAGGTGCTACTAGCCAACGTCCTACGGCTGATTCCTCGGGTAACTATCCCTTCGAAGTAGGTATCGCTCCTATTCCTCAAGTAAACCCTGATAGACCCAAGGTTATTTCGCAAGGTCCTTCCCTTTGCATCTTCAACAACAAGAAGAATCCTCAAGAAACGATCGCAGCTTGGCTCTTTGCTAAATTCCTTTCTACGGATATTGAATATCAAGCAGATATTGCACTTAACACTGGTTACGTTCCCGTAACGACAGCGGTTATGGACGACCCTATCTACAAGGAAGATATCCAAAAAGCAGACGGCGGCGACAACATCGCGCAACTTTCTATCGACATTTGTATGAAGCAATCGAACAACTACTTCGTATCCCCTGCATTCAACGGTTCTTCGGAAGCTCGTGAACAAGTAGGTGCTCTTATGCAATACTGCTTTGCACAATGCGTAAGCGGCGGTGAAGCGAATATGAAGAAGATTAAAGCAGCTTTCGATGCAGCAATCGAAGAATGTATTTACTCGATTGAATAATCTCTTATATTATTAAGGAATCGCAAAAAAATGAAAAAGAAATTATTATCATTATTACTACTCGCTTGTATCGCATGCGGCTCCCTTGCCGCATGCGGGAAGAAGGGGTTCGACGGGAATTCTAACCCTCCTACTTCCGAAAATTCGCAAACGAGTGAAAATCAAAAGCCCGAGATTACAGAAATTGACTATGCTGGGCTTGTTGCGGAAAAATTCGACCTTTCTTCTACGGAAACTAAGAAATTGGAAGTTAGCGTTAAACTTTTCATCGACGGCGACACGACCCACTTTAACGTTCCTACGAGCGTCGTAAGCAATGGTGTCTTGAAGGCAAGATATCTTGCAGTCGATACACCCGAATCTACAGGTAAAGTGCAAGAATGGGGTAAAACGGCGGCAAACTTTACAAAGTCCAAGTTGCAATCCGCTACCTCTATCGTTCTTGAAACGGACGGTGCAGATTGGGAAGTTGACTCCACGGGCGAACGCCGCTTGGTTTGGGTATGGTACAAGCCTCAAGGCTCAAGCACCTATCGCAATTTGAATATTGAAATTTTACAAAACGGTCTTGCGCACGCATCCAACTCGGCAGGCAACCGCTATGGCGAAGAATACTGCTTGCCCGCAATCAACCAAGCAAAAGCCTTGGAATTGCACGTATATTCAGATGAAAAAGACCCTGGTTTCTATTATGGCGACGCTGTATATCTTTCCTTGCGTGAATTGAGACTCAACGTTGAAGAGTACGACGGCGTAAAGGTTGCTTATGAAGGCGTTATTACGTACAACTCCGACAACGGCGTTTACGTAGAAAGCTACGACGACGAAACTGGAATTTGGTATGGTATGTACGCATACTATGGCTTCCAAATGCCTGGTTCGGCTCTTGCAATTTTGAAGCCTGGTAAACACGTCCGTATCGTTGGTACAGTAAGTGAATTTAGCGGTTCATGGCAAGTTTCGGGATTGGAGTACGATAGACGTGACCCTAACAATCCTAACTCTTTGAAACTTCTCGACGAAGAATATCACGCACCTTCCAACCTTGAAACGACGCTTGACACCTTCCACAGCAATGTCACGCTTGAGCTTGACGAGCAAGAACCTGCCACTTATCCGTATGCACAGCTTGCTTTACATAGCTCCATTGAAATGAAGGATTTGGTTGTCACAAAGCTTTATACGACGAACAACGGTGGCGACAGCGACGGCGCAATCTCCATCACTTGCAAACAAGGCGATAAGACGATTGTCGTTCGTACCAACGTTATGCACGACGCAAACGGTCAGCTGATCACGCAAGACGTTTTCCAAGGCAAAACGATTGACGTTAAAGGTATTATCAACTATTTCCAACTCAACGATTATACGGAAGGTTCCTATCAAATCAACGTCTTTGGTATGGACTATATTACCATTCATTAAGTTAAAAAAATAATTATATAAAATTTATAAAGGAGAAACTCATGAAGAAACAATTTCTCGGCATTTTAGCTATGCTTTCTTGTTTTGCTTTCTTGGGTGGATGTCTTGAAGACACTGCTGCTGATAAAAACAGCATCCCCGGCAATAGCATTACAAGTGAAGCACCTGGCGAAGGCGCAGTAGTCAATTTTAAGGCTGTTAAAGCTATTTTGAAGGGTATGTACGATCAAGACGTATATTCCTACAACAACGTTGACTTCGAAGTTACGAACGTAATCCCCGACGTACAAGGCACCGACTACACCCTTACTTGGAGTGTCGACGTAGACAGCGTTAAATTGGAACGCAACGGCGACGTTACGAAAGTAAACGTAGACGAAGCTTCCCCTGTTGACGTAGACTACGTTCTTACGGCTACGATTACGGCACCGAACGGCGAATCCGATACGCAAAACTTCAGATTCACCGTAAAAGCAGTAAGTCAGTACGTAACGGCTACGATTACGGGTAAACCTTTGGAAAATACGCCGTATAAGTTCCACTTGTATCAATCCTCTTTGCAACAAGATATGTACTTTGCTGGTGCAATGGACGGCTACTATTTCAAAACGACGACCGAATCTTCTGAAGCTGTTGACATTTACGCAGAATACGTTGAAGGCAGCGAAACGAACTTCAATCTTTACTTCAAGAAAGACGTTGTTGACGCTGCATCCGGCGAAACGCAAAAAGACGTTAAGCACTATATCGGTATGCGCGTAAGTGCTGACGGCGGCCATAACAATATTGTATTTGATACTGCAGGCCCCGTATCCGAATTCTATTGGAGCGATACGTATAAAACGATTATCACGATGCTTGACGAAGATAGAGACGGCAACAAAAACGTTGAATTCTATCTTGGTAACTACGGCACTTTGAAAACCATCAGCGGCTCCGTTGCTTCTCAACATTATGGTAAAGATGGCAACAACGTTGGTAATCTTGTTGGTCTTGTTGACAGAACGACGGTTCCCGCAGCGGATAAGGTTGCAAACACCATCAATACTCTTGGTTTGAAGAACTCCTATCAATGCGATACGGAAGTAGACCTTCCCGAACGTGGCGCTATGTATCCCGAAGTATTGATTTCTTGGGCATGCGATAGCGAACTCGTCACCATCGAAGGCGGCAAGATGACGTTTGCGAACGTTACCGACGCTACGGAAGTTGTTCTTAAAGCAACCGTTACCTGTGGCGACATTTCGGAAACGAAGGACGTTACGATTACCATCGCTTCCGCACTTCCTGCAGACGGTTCTACCCTTACGATTCCTCAAGCATTGGAAATCGGTAAGAACCTTGTTACGGAAACCACGCAGAAATACTATATCAGCGGTACGATTACCGGTTTCTATACGAACGGCACGACGTACGGCAACGTTTACATTAAAGACGCTGAAGGCAACGAAATTCTCATTTACGGTCTTTACAGCGAAGACGGTTCCGTTCGTTACGACAAGATGGAAACCAAGCCCGTTGAAGGCGATTTCATTAAAGTATACGGCGTACTTACGCAATATAACGGTACGGCACAATTCAAGAACGCTTGGCTTATAGAACACGTTGTCGGCGAAGGCGGCGGCGAAGGCGGCGGTGACGTTGTTGATCCTACCCCCGACGCAAACAGCTACGAGCTTAGCTTTGCTGACGTAGCTAACCGTACGCAAGGCGATACTACCATACAGGTTTGGGAACAAAACGGCATAAAAGTTACGAACAATAAAGCTAGTAGCACATCGAACGTTAACTTAAACTATTACAATCCCGTTCGTTTCTATAAGAACTCCGAAGTAATCATCGAGTTCCCTGGTATGACGAAGCTCGTTGTTGTTTCTAATAAAAACTATAGCGATAATCCTTATGTTGATTACTTTACGCAAGCTCTTCCTGTTGGCACGAACTTCACCGTTGAAGATACGACGATTACCATCGTATTCCCTGCAGCGCAAGATAGCTTCACGTTTACTTGTTCGGCTGGTCAAGTGCGCTTGATGTCCCTTACGGTATACAGCGGCGAAGTAGGTGGCGGTGAAACGCCTGATCCCGAACTTCCTCCCGTTGAACACGAACACGTTTTTGTTGACGGCAAGTGCGAATGCGGCGCGGAAGATCCTAACTACGAAGCTCCTGTTGAAGGCGAATGGACGACTGTTGTCCCCGAAGTTGGCAAAGCATACATCTTCGGTATGACGCAGGGCAACCTTAACAACACCGTTTACTACCTCGCTGGCGGTATGGACGGCTACTACATGGCTACCACCACCGACGCTTCTGCGGCTATTCAAACCTATATCGAAGCTACCGATGGCGGCTACTATTTCTACACCTACGTTAACGACGTGAAGACCTACATCAACATGGTTGTTAGCGGTACGCACATTAACGGCGCTTACGAAGCTACGGCTTCCACCGTTTACACCATCGATGAAACGAACAAGACCCTTATTGCTGTTGTAAACGATACCGACTATTGGTTCGGTACGAGAAACGATAAGACCTACACCACGATGGGTCCTTGCGCTGTTTCCTATAAAGGTTTCTACGGTGAATTCTACACCAACTCTAACGAAGGCGGCGAAACGCCTGATCCCGAACTTCCTCCCGTTGAACACGAACACGTTTTTGTTGACGGTAAATGCGAATGCGGCGAAGAAGATCCCAACTACGTTCCCCCCGTTGAAGGTGAATTGACGGCAGTTGTTCCCGAAGTTGGCAAAGCATACATCTTCGGTATGACGCAGGGCAACCTTAACAACACCGTTTACTACCTCGCTGGCGGTATGGACGGCTACTACATGGCTACCACCACCGACGCTTCTGCGGCTATTCAAACCTATATCGAAGCTACCGATGGCGGCTACTATTTCTACACCTACGTTAACGACGTGAAGACCTATATCAACATGGTTGTTAGCGGTACGCACGTTAACGGCGCTTACGAAGCTACGGCTTCCACCGTTTACACCATCGATGAAACGAACAAGACCCTTATTGCCGTTGTAAACGATACCGACTATTGGTTCGGTACGAGAAACGATAAGACCTACACCACGATGGGTCCTTGCGCGGTTTCCTATAAAGGTTTCTACGGTGAATTCTACACCAACTCTAACGAAGGCGGCGAAACGCCCGATCCCGAACTTCCTCCCATTGAACACGAACACGTTTTTGTTGACGGTAAATGCGAATGCGGCGAAGAAGATCCCAACTACGTTCCTCCCCACGAACACAACTATGAAGCAGTTGTTACTGCTCCTACTTGTACGGAAGCTGGCTATACGACCTACACTTGCTCCTGCGGCGACAGCTATACGGCTGACGAAGTAGCGGCAACGGGTCACAACTACGTTGACGGCGCTTGCTCCGTTTGCGGTCTTGCAGAAGTTCACGAACACAATTATGAAGCCGTTGTAACTGCTCCTACCTGTACGGCAGCTGGTTTCACGACCTACACCTGTGCTTGCGGCGACAGCTATACGGAAGAAGGCGAAGCGGCTACGGGTCACAGCTACAACTCCGTTGTAACCGATCCTACCTGCGGTGTTGCTGGCTATACGACCTACACCTGCTCGCTTTGCAACGACAGCTACGTTGCTGATGAAGTTGCTGCTACGGGCGAACACAGCGGCTACGCTGAAGATTACAAGTGCGATGCATGCTCTATGGTTGTTGAACCCGAAGCTGACACAACGCTTACTCTTGCACAGGCTATTAAATTGGCAGACGCTCTTGGCATTGGTAAATATTCCACCAATAGCTACTATTTGACCTGCGAAATCGTAAACATTTATAACACCCAATACGGCAATGCAAACGTTACGGACGCTGACGGTACAGATTACGTACTCTATGGCTTATATAAGGATGGCGTAAGATATGACTCTCTTGAATACAAGCCTGTAAAGGGTGACACAATTACCGTTTACGGCCCTGTTGGTAGCTACAATGCGACGTCCTATCAAATGAAGAACGCAGAAATCACGGAAATCGTTGCTCATACGCATGATTACCAAGACGTTGTGACGGAACCTACTTGTACGGCTGACGGCTACACCACCCATACCTGCTCGATTTGCGAAAATACCTACACCGATTCTGAAGTAGCGGCTACGGGTCACAATTACGTTGAAGGCACATGCTCCGTTTGTGGTGCAGTAGAAGGCGCTCAACCAGTTGTTTCTCCCCTTGCAACCTTCGAATTTGGTGCAAATGGTACTGCAGCGCATGTTGACGGCAACGATCTCGGCACAAGCAAGTCTTACACGGAAAACGGCTATACGCTTGCTTTAACTGATATGAGCAAAGTTTATGGCGTTGCATACGACGCAACAGGCAACTCCTGTATCAAGCTTGGTACGTCTTCTAAAGCAGGTAGTTTTTCGTTCACCGTTGATGAAAACGTAACGGAAGTAATCATTAAAGTTGCTGGCTATAAAGCTAACAATGGGCAAGTAATTATCAATGATACGTCTTATACTATTAATACGACGTCCAACAATGGTGAATATACGGAAATCAAAATTGATACCACTGAAACGAAAGCGATTACGTTGTCCACTGGTTCGACCAAAGCTACCTATCGTGCAATGATCAACTCTATCACGTTTGTTGGTAATGCGCAATAATTTAGAATATGTATTCTAAAAAAAACGGAAACGCTCCTTCGGGAGCGTTTCTTGTTTTCTATGCCGTTTCTTTAATTTTGATTGACTATCTCCCCCCTTTGTGCTATAATATTCAAGATGACCACACTTTAAGGAGTATTTACCTATGAAAGCTTGGAAAAAGCTTTGCTTATTATTGGCGGCTTTCTTTGCGTTTACCGCTGCGCCTGCGTGCAATCCTGATTCTTTTAAGGATTCCGAAAGCGTAGCTTCAACGGAAAATGAAAGCACCACGCCCGAAAATAGCGAAAATGGCGAAAGCACCGCCCCCGAAACAAGCGAAACGCCCGATTCGGAAATTCCTGAAAATTCGGAATCTTCAGAAGACGTGGAAGACCCCGAAATGGCACTTGCCGAACAAATTATGGACGAGGCGTACGCGCTTGCCTATAACGGAGAAATGGACGGCATCTACACCCTTTGGGGTACGGTGACGGAAATTACGACGAAATATTCCTCAAGCAAAGGCGTCACGTTGATTATGCGCGTACATGAGCCGCAAAACCGCACGATGATGTGCTATCAGCTCAAGGGCGACGGCGCGAGTCTTATTAGCGTGGGCTATAAAATTAAAGTGACGGGCTCGATTAAAAATTATAAAGGCCAAGTGGAATTTGACAAGGGCTGCTATTTGCTTTCCTACGAGTACGGTTCGATTGACGGCGGCGAGGATTTGCCCGACGTTGGAAACGATCCTTACGCGAATATGACGGAAGATGCTTTCTATCAAAACTACGCGCCTGCAACGAGCAACGAGGACGCGTACTACCGCTCCTTGCACGGTTTTATGTCGGGCGAGCTGGAAACACCCGATCAAGAGCCTACCCTTTCGAGTCATCAACCGAGCCGCAACGGAACGCTTATCCGCAACAGCGAAATGCAGTTCTCGGAAGACGGAAAGGCTTATACCGTAGTCGACGCATACGGCGCACCTGCCTTCACCGTCTATCGCGACGGCGGCTATATCACTTTGGAAGAAGTGGCGGCGTACGTGTACGCGTTCGGTACCGTTCCCAAAAACTACGATTCGGACAAAAACGCCGATCCCGATTACAGCATTTGGGGGGAATATTTGCGCGTGAACAACACGCCTTTCTCGGGCAGTACGAGCAAGTACCCTTACGAACCCGAGCTTCCGAACATTAGCGGCTGCGGCGGTAGCTTGAATTATTACGAAATCGATATCGGTACGACAGGTACGGACTGCGATCCGAGCTACCCTATCAAAATCTACAATAACGGCTCAAGCATTACGCGCGGCGCGGCGCGTATTGTCTACGGCAAAAACGACCTTGACCGAGACGGCGTGTACGAAGTGAACGAACACCACGTTTTCTACACCTACAATCACTACAACGATTTCCAAGAATATCTCAACTACGAAGGCGGTTGGGGGAAAATGTTCGGGAATATTACGGGCGGCGGTAGCCTTTCGAGCAAATACGACTACAATCCCACCGACTACGTACAAATTTACTTGGAAGAATTGCCTATCGCGCGCTACTGCGCGTTCGCAACCGTCCACGCGAACGACGCTTGGGAATATTTCCAAGCCGTATAACCGCCCAAATTTAACGAAATATATTAAAAGCAGGTATTCCCACGGGAAATACCTGCTTTATTCGTTTTAAAGCCGTTTTTAGGCTTATTTTTCCTCTTTCATTCTATACTTCTCAAACACCTTCATATCCGTACGCGTCGTAAGCAAGGGGGTGATGGAAATATAGCCTTTGAAAATGGCCACCGTGTCGCGATCGCAATCATCGGGGCAGACGTCGGGAATGGGTTCCCCTTCCTGCACGTAGATATCCCCTTCCTTCAAGATAAATCGATCCGAGAAATAGGGCGAGCCTTGGTAGGTCATACGGATTGCCTTCGGTTCGCTCGGAATGTTTACGTTGAAAAGCAAACACTCGTCAAAAAGCTTGTTTTTCATGATATAATCGTACACTTGGTCGAAATACGCCGAAGCCTTTTCCTGACCGTCGGGGAATGCCGAAAACGCGATGGCAGGAATCCCCATACGCGCCGCCTCGAAAATCGCGCCGCACGTACCAGAGTACACGAGATCCGCACCCAAGTTCACGCCGCAGTTGATACCCGACAGCACGAGATCGAACTTATTTTCAAGCGCGAGCGTGCCAAAACGCACGCAGTCCGCGGGCGTAGACGACATTGAATACGCCGTGATTCCGTCGATAAACGGTACTTTTTTGATTTCTACGGGCGTGATAAAGTCGATTGCGTGGCTTTTGCCGCTTTGCTCTACTTTCGGCGCGACTACCGTCACTTCGCCTAACTTTTGCGCCCATTTAGCAAGCAGGCGAATACCGAGC
This sequence comes from Clostridiales bacterium, assembly GCA_015071005.1. Classification (GTDB taxonomy): domain Bacteria; phylum Bacillota; class Clostridia; order Christensenellales; family Borkfalkiaceae; genus Scatosoma. The sequence goes on from SVIG01000003.1 coordinate 209,902, forward strand.
GTATCCACCCCATCGTCGTTCGTAATCAATATTCTCATAACCAACCTTGATTCTGTTCCTTATATTCTTTCAAAAGCGCGTCCGCGTCCGCCAAAAGCGCGTTCATTTCCGCCTTGGAGTACACCGTAGCGCCGCAAGCGCAAGCATGTCCGCCGCCATGGTATTTTTCCGCCAATTCGCTCACCGTCACGAAACGGGAACGAAGTCTTACGCGAATCGAGCCGTCGCCGTTGTCGATAAACGCAATCCAAATGAGCGAGTCCTTAATCGAATCCATACACGATACGGAAGCGCTTGCTTGCTCGTTGGACAAACTAAATTTTTTCTTCATTTTCTTCGTGACGAACAAGGACGCTACGCCGTGCTTGCTAATCTTCATTTTCTTATGCGCGTACGCTTCGAATTTGAACTCGTCGAAGTCCTTCAAATACAAGTTCGAATAGATAAACTCCACATCGATATTTTGATTGAGCATCAACCCTGCAAGGCGCATCGTTTCGCCCGATACGTCGCGGAAACGGAATCTGCCTGAATCGGTGACCATACCCGTGAAAATATAGGTCGCCGCTTCTTTCGTCAGCTTTAATTCGTCCTTAAACGTATCGTAAAACGCCGCGATCATTTCACAGGTGGAAGAACGTTCTTCTTCTACCCATTCCGTTGCGCCGTAAGACTGCACGGGAATATGATGATCAATCTTAATAAGCTCCTTGCAAAGCTCGTACTTTTTATTGGAAATACGTTCTTGCGTAGCCGTGTCCAGCACGATCCCAAGCGCGTCTGCGTATGCTTCGTTAGGTAACGGCTCGTCCTCTTTGCCCAAAAATGCAAGGTAATTGGAAAAATCGGCGTTTTGCAAATAGATTTCCTTTTCGGGATAGGTCGCTTTCAAAATCGCCTGCAAACCCTTTGTCGAGCCAACCGCGTCACCGTCGGGACGGAAATGACGGAAAATGATAATCTTTTGATTTTCCTTGATTTTGTCTAAAACTTTTTTCATATTGTCAATATTGCTCATTGTGCTTCTCCTTTTATAAATGCGTTCAAGTCTTCCAAAAGCGCCATAGCTTCCGCGCGGTCCTTCACCGCCGCGCCGCACGCTTTTGCGTGACCGCCGCCACCGTATTTTACCGCAACAGGCTGCACCGTGTACTTGCTCGAACGGATTTCAACGAGTACCTTATCTTCCGTTTCCGTGAAGTTCACCCAAATATCCACGCCGCGAAGATCGGACATTGTGCCCACCATACCGCGCGAAATCGTGAACGTATCCGTATTATAGCTTGCAAGCTCTTCTTTCGTCGTATAAATGTACGCTACGTTATACTCAGTGAATTGAATTTTCAAAACAAATTGCGCGCGCAACCGCACGAAGAAGAAATCGTCGGCGTAAAGCTGGGAATAAATGCTGTTCACATCGAACTTTTGCGCCATTAGCGCGGACGCCAAGCGAAAGGTATTCGAGGTCGTGGAGTCGTAGCGGAATCTACCCGAGTCGGTGACCATACCCGTATACAACGCCTTTGCCGATTCAGGCGAAAGCGCCAAACCGCATTCCAGCGCGAGCTCGGTGATCAGTCCGCAACAACTCTCATACGACGTATCCACAATTTCGATATCCGCGAAGTTTTCGCAGTAAATATGATGATCGATACGAATCACCTTCGCCGCCTTTTTGTAGCGGTCATCTGAAACGAGGGAGCTGGAACCGCAGTCGAGAATAAACGCGAGCGCGCCTTCGTACTCACTATCGGCGATTTCGTCCATCGTCGAGCCGTCCATAAAGGAATACCGCTTCGCATCGTCGCCGACTACGTACACGGTTTTTGCGGGGAAATTATCCTTGATGATATGTTTCAAACCGATTTGGCTGCCCAAAGCGTCGCCGTCGGGGCTGGAATGTCTGTGAATAATGATTTTTTCGTAATTTTTTATCTCGGTTAATACTTGTTCAAACATGGTCTTTACTCGTCAAAATATCCTTTGTAACGTAATTTATATGCCGAATTTGGGAATAAGCGTTCGTGCAATTCAATGAAATAATCATCCGTCATACTCGCGATATAGTCGACTACAAGCTGATTCGCTTCCGTCTTTTCGTACGGCGTTTCGCGGACGACTTTTTGCTGATTGACTTGACGGATATGATGGGTGAAAATGGGCGAGCTTTGCACGTTCCCTTTCACGTCGTCGAGAAGTTGATTATATACCTCTTCCATCATCGGTTGGATATTCCCTTTTAGCCCCGTGTGTTCTATTGAATGATTATAAATCTTTTCGTAGTTTTCTTTTTTGGCTTTACGAAGCGCGTCGAAATGCGCGCTATCCAGCTTGATATACGGCTTGCCGTAGCTGTTTTCGATAACGTTTACAATCAAATTATCGACCATTTCCGCGTTTCCGAACCCAATTTCGTGGGTAGTGAAATCCGATTCCTGCACCGCTTTGGCTAAAATCGCGTCCTGACGGTCCTTGCCCAAATACGCGATAATATCGGAAATGCGCACCACCGCGCCTTCTAACGTGCAGGGCATAATTTTATCCGCGAACTTTTTATCAAGCGCACACTTTTCCATGATTTCATCGAATTGTGCAAAACTCTTAATAGGCACCGGACGGTATTCGTCGAGCTCCATTTCCCCATTATGACTTGCAATCCCGTTCAAGGTTTGCAAGGTCAAATCGTAGGCGTGGATTTTATCGAGTACGCGGACAGAATGAATGTTATGCAAAAATCTTCTACCCGTGTGTTGATAATAAAGCTCATCCAAGAGCTTTTCGCCCGTGTGTGCGAAAGCAGGGTGTCCAACATCGTGACCGAGCGCAATCGCTTCGATCAGCTCCAAGTTTAAGCCAAGCGCCCTGCCGATGGTGCGCGAAATGCGCGAAACCAACTGCACGTGCAGGCTTCTTCTCGTCATATCGTCGTTTTTATACAAGGAAAAAACCTGCGTTTTATCCGCGTAACGACTGAAATACGGGCAATGCATAATCGTATCCACGTCGCTGATAAACGGCGAGTTCCAAGCGCGCGAACTATCCGTCGTCGCTGACCGACGAAGCGCCTTTTCATCGTTGAAACCAAAGCCGATCGCCGCGCGAAGACGGTTGTTTTTGCAAATGATTTCATTCAATTCCTTGGAAAGTGCTTTTTTATTCGACATAGCCATCCCTACCATACTATTTTACTCATCTCAAAGTATATCATACTTTGAGCGCATTTTCAAGTATATTTGACATTTTTTTTCTTGGCGCACAAAAAAAGCCCGTTTTAACGGACTTTTTTCTTTCTTGTTTCGCTTATTTTTCGTCCACTTGCGACGGTTCGTCGCATACCTGCCCCCCATCTTCCGCAGTTTTTGCAAGCTGCTCTTCCTTTTTTAGAGTACGGAAGAAAAGAATGGTAAACGGCAATGCGAAGAAGAACGCAAAAAGGTCTGCAACCGATTGACATAATTGCACCCCGAGCAAGGACAAAACCTCGGGCAAGATCAATACCGCAGGGATATAGAACAAGCCTTGACGAGAAATGGATAGCAAGGACGCAATCCCCTTGTTTCCCACTGATTGATAAGTCAATCCTATCATAAAGTTTAAGGGTAATAGCGGCATACAAATACATTGTAAGCGTAGCGATAACGCACCGATTTCTCTTGCTTCGGAAGACAAGCTAAATATCTTCATAACGAAAGGCGCAAACACGCCGCAAATCAAGCCGAAGCATGCCATTACGATGGTGGAAAAGGTAAGCGTAAATATGTATGCCGATTTTACGCGATCAAACCGTTTCGCGCTATAATTATATCCCAAAACGGGCTGATAGCCCTGCCCGATACCAAGCGCCAACGAAAAGGCGAGCATAAACACTTTATTTACAACACCAAGCGCCGCTTGCGCCGCTTTACCGCCCTCTTTCGTTCCGTACTTTGCTATACCGCAATCGTACGCCGCGTTATTCAAGAATACCGTACACAGGCTCGCGAGAATTTGTCTACAAAAGGACGGAAAACCGACCACGATAATATCTTTATACGTTGTCCATTTCGCCGAAATAGCACGAAAGCGCAAACGAACGATCGTTCTATTCGAAAGGAACATAAAGAGCAAGACCAAAAAACCAAGAATTTGACTTACGCACGTAGCAATTGCCGCGCCTGCGATACCCATGTCCGCGCCGAAAATCAAAATCGGGTCTAATACGACGTTCACCACCGCGCCAACGGAAAGCCCAATCATAGACAAAACCGCCTTCCCTTCCGCACGCAAAACGTTATTGAGTACGTACGACATACACATAAACGGCGCAGCTAATAAAATATAGCGAGCGTATTGTTTGGAATAATATAACGTATCCGCTTCTTTCGAGCCTAACAGCTTCATAAGCGGCGTTAGGAAAATCAAACCGCTTAGCATTATCAATACCCCCGAAAGGCAAGCGATTGTCAATGCCGAGCTACCTACTTTATCCGCGCTTTCTCTATCCCTTTTGCCAAGCAATCTGGAAATGATATTGCCGCTGCCCATACCAAACGTAAAGCCGATCGCTTGAATAATTGACATCAATGCAAGCAGGTTGCTTGCGGCAGCCGTAATCGCGTCGTCACCGATGCGGGAAACGAAATATGTATCCGCCAAATTATAAAGAGACGTGATCATCATGCTAATCGTCGTGGGAATCCCCAAGCTGATAATCAGTCTCCCCATCGGCGTTTGCGTCATTTTGACGTACTGCTTTTTCTCACGCTCAATGACCGCTTCTTCGCCGCTTAAATTTTGTTTTTTTATCTTTACTTCTTTCATTTTTCTCTACGTCCTTTCCCAAGTATTATAAACCTTTTGACTCGATTTTGCAAGTATATCAAAAGCAAGCGGGGAAAAAAACGAAAAAAATCTTTCTTCGGCATACTTCGACTGTCTTTTGCAGTTGCATTTTTTCTTTTTGCGTGTTATAATAGAGCCATGAAAAACACAAATTTCAACGAAAAAAAAGTCTTCAAATATACTTTATCAACGAAAATGATTATCCTTTCCATTCTCGCGCTCCTTTTAAGCGTTGCCGGGATTGCGGTGAGCACGAATAGAATCCTGCAAGAAGGTGAAATCGACGGGTTTATTGCCGCGTTGCGCTCCCCTTTGCTCATTCTCGTTTCCGTAGCTTGTATCGTGATTGTGCTTTCGATTCTCATCAAATCACAATACGTCATTGACGGAAAGGATTATATCATTCAGTTTGGATTTATTAAAAGCCGTTTCCCGATCAAGGATATTACTGCGCTCGTGCTGGACTCCGACACGAAAAAGCTTACCGTCTATATCGGCGAACAATACTCCGTGCTTTCCTTGAACGCGGAATGGAACGACGCGTTTATCAAAGCTTTGCGCGAGATCAATCCAAACATTGATTTCAGCTTTACTTTGGCGGAACAAAATTCTAACAACGAAAAGCCCGATAAGAAAAAGAAAAAATAACGAATATAAAAAGTGCCGCGCTCCGAAAATTCGGAGCGCGGCTTTTGCTATGTATTATTCTTTTACAATTTCCACACCCTTAGGCGCGTCAACCTTCGTTTTTACTTTGCCGTTCTTGCAAAGGGTATGCTCGACCTTCAAAATACCATAAGGCGTAGGATAAGAAATCTTGATATGTTTCAATCCGCTTAAATTAGGCTGAATTTTGATTCGTTTAGTACCTGTCCCCACCGGTTTGATCCCTGCGACCGTTTCTGCAAGGTAGGCAACTACCCCTGCCGACCAGCCGTGACAGAAGCTGTGACGGTAGCTCGTATAGCAGTATGCGCCCGTATCGCGGTGGATATCCCTTTGCCCTTCTTTCGGCAATTCGTCGATTCTACCCACGTTGTCAAGCCAATCCAAATCGAAATCTTCCCAAAAGCTCGTTGCACCAAGCGAAAGCATACCGCCATAGTATTCCTTCATCATAGAAAGCGCTTCGTCTGCATGACCGTACGACGCTACCGCACTTAAAATGAAATAGGAAAGGAAAGTGGAAAGCCCTTTCGCCCCGTTTGCCATCAGCACACGCTCGTTGTTTTCCGATTTATCCCCTGACCAAACGCCGAGTGCCGCAATTTGCTTATACTTTTGTACGTTGTAGGATTTCTTCGCCAAACGTGCAAGAATGTCTTCACAAAGACTCGTGTCTTCCCCGTAAACAGACAAGAAATCACGCGCTTTTTCCATCGCAACCTTGGTCAAATATGCTGCGCCCGCATGGCTGTCTTCCTTCTTGATCATCGGTTGACCGTCCGTATAGCAGGAAGGCCAATCCAAGAAATCCCAAGGGAATGCCGTGTCGCCGTCCTCTTTTACGTGCTTGGAAACTCGCTCTACAATCTCTTTGGCAAACGGAATAAAGCGAGTGAATTGTTCTTTGTTGCCGTTTACCTTGTATTCGTCGCCAAGAATAATGAGCCACCACAAGGAATAGGTGCAAATATCGTCAATCCAACCATCGGTAGGTTGTTCTTTTTCCGCAAACACAAGGGAATTAACCGTTTCGGGAATATCCCCAAACAAACAATGTGCCGCACGCATTTCGGGATAGGTATCCCCGATCCAAACGAGTCTATCACGCTTGATACCGTCCCAAAAATAGCCGTTTTGCAAGCAAAGACGCAAGGTGTGCGCCGCCGTATTCCAAATATCGTTGACAAGCGGATCGTCACAGGTAAAGCTACCCTTAAAACGACGAGTGTCCGTATCCACCGCCGCTACAACCGTCTTAATCGAGATTTTCGCATCGTCGGACAAGGTGTCGATTCTTAAAAAACGGAAGCCCGTTTGACCAAAAGTCATGTCCGAATATTTTTGCAATTCCACGGTAAAATCACGATTCGAGTGATCGTTCGTTGCACCGCCGTTGGCATTTGGTCCTAAATTTTTGACGTTGACGTCAGAGCAGGTTTCCGAAACCGATTCTCCAAAGCGCAAGCGCACGGTCTTATTCCCTTCCACGTCCCAAGTAAGAATTCTAGCGCCGCCCGACCATTCTCTACCGAAGTCGAAAATAATACTTGCTTTGCCTTTCAATACTGTTAAATCCTTTTCACAAAGCCCTATTTGCAAAGTTCTTTCCGTCAAAAGCTTTTCAGCGCCCGTCACGTTCTCTGATAATAAAATCCGTTTAGGGAAAAGATATTTCATAGCATAAACTCCCACATTGTTGTACCACATTATTATAATATAAAATATGCTTTTCGTCAAGTCTTTTACTAAAATTAAATCTATTCATTGACAAAAAAATACATTCGTGCTATACTAATAAAAAAGATGAGGAGTTTTTTATGGAAAAATATGCTTGGCTCGCAAAAATTAAAGACGGAATGAAGGATGAATACGTGCGTCGCCACGATGAAATTTGGCCTGAACTTGTCCAAGTACTTAAAGACGCTGGAATTTACAACTATACCATTTGGACGGACGGCGTAAATCTTTTCGGCTATTACGAATGTGAAAAAGGAATTGATTTCGCCGCAAAAACGCAGGCGAACAGCCCCGTTGTGGATAAATGGAACGAGTACATGAAGGACGTTATGGAAATGCCACTCGATCCCGTGACGGGCGCGCAACCGCGCCTTATGAAAGTGTTTACCTTGGATTAAGGGATATTCAAAATATATAAGCAAACAAAAAAAGACGGATTTCTCCGTCTTTTTTTGTTTCAACGCACACCTGCCGCCATGCTTTTATAAATATCCATACCGTTTTTTGTTCTTAAAAATTAAGAATGTGCTCAAAGCCAAAGATATGATTTCCGCTACAACCGACGCTGCCCAAATACCGTTTACTCCCCAAATAATAGGCAGTAGCATCACGGCAACCGCTTGACATATAAACGTCCTAAAAAGGGAAAGAATAAAAGACAATGCACCGTTAGAAAGCGCAGTAAAAAACGAAGATGCGAAAATATTGAGTCCGCATATCAAAAAGCTTAACGCGTAAATCTTAAAACCTTTTGACGTCGTCGACCAAAGTGACGTCCCCTTTCGTACAAATATACCCGATAACGGGCCTGAAAAGAGAATCGACCCCGCCGTCATCAGTACGGCAAACGCGCAAATGAGCATCACGCTTTTCTTGAAGACGTTTTTTAGCTCACGCTTATTGTTCGCGCCGTAATGATAGCCGATAATCGGCGCACTACCAAGCGAATATCCAAGGAACACGGCGATGAATATAAAGCCCAAATACATCATAATGCCGTATGCGGACACACCGTCGATACCGAGATATTTCATCAGTTGCGCGTTATATAATATAGAAATAACGGAAAGAGAAATATTCGAGATTAACTCTGAAAGTCCGTTTGTGCAAATCTCACCGAAGATTTTACCCCGAAAGTTCGTCTTACAAAGCCGCAACAAGCTATCGTTTTTACGGGCAAAATAGAAAAATGGAATCAATCCGCCGACGCATTGATTGATTGCCGTTGCGTACGCCGCACCCACTAACCCTAAATCAAAAACAACCACAAAAAGCGCATCAAAGAGAATGTTTCCAAGCCCTGCGCCGATCGTGACATACAACCCAAGCCGCGCTTTTTCCGCCGTAACGAAAAAGCTTTGGAATGTGTTTTGAATCATAAACATCGGCAAGGAAATAAGGAGTATTCTACCGTACGTTACGCAATAGTCGACCAATTCTTTGCGTTCTTGTGCCGTGAGTTTTTTCTCTGCACTTGCAAACCATTCCGCAACGGGGCGCAAAATTATGAGCCCTATCACCGTCAATAAAACCCCGATAATCAAGGTCGCATAAACGAGCATAGAAAAGATGCGGTTTGCCTCCTCTTTCTGCCCTTCGCCAAGTTTTTTCGATACGACCGCCGTACCGCCCGTGCCAAGCATAAAGCCGACCGCGGCAAAAATGGAAATCAAGGGATAAATTAAGTTTAACGCGGAGAATTGAATATCCCCTACGAAATTGGAAACGAAGAAACCGTCCACAATCGAGTATATGGAAATAAACACCATCATAACGATTGACGGCGCTACAAAACGCAATAATTTTCGATAATGAAAATGATCGGATAAATGTATTCTTTCCATTTCTCTTTCGTCCTTAAAGTCATTATAAAAGCCCGATTACCGAAGCAATCGGGCTTTTTAGCTTTTACCTATTAGTCAAGATTCAACAAATCCTTATATCTCGATTTATAGCGAGTTACGCTATCGTCATTGTTGTAGCTATTGAGAACCTTGCCTTGAATGCTATTCGTTTGATCGGCAATCGCCGTAGCTTTCAAAGATTCGTAGTACATCTTTGAGAAGGTGTTCGTTTCGCCAAGTATTTCATCATACTTGAAGCCGCCGTATACGTCGCCGTCTTGCGCGAACTTGAAGGTACAGAAGGTAATATGCCAACCGTAATCCGTTGCACAAACTACGTACGAACCAACGCCATCTCTTACAACCTTTTGCGCTGCATATTCGAATTCGGGAACGAAGTTCGTCTTATAAGGCGATACCGCATAACCCATATAGGTATTGAGCGAACCAGGGTCGGTGCTGTATGCGAACAAGATTTCGTTTACCGCCGAAACTGCTTTATAGTAATCGCTCGTTTCGTCGAAGTATTCCGCATTCGTCACAGGCGTTTGGAAATTCAAACTACCCGAACGATAGATAAACTTGCTGTAATCTACCTTGCCGTTTACCTTGTAGGTCGTATCGTTATATTCCGTAGGATATACTGCCGTATTCGCCGTAACTCTACCGTCCGTGTTCGTGGAAATCAAAGCTTCCATATCGTTCACGATATCGTCGATCGTCAAATCGTCTTTCGCTTCGACCTTGAAGCTTTCCCCTTCGCCGCTTACCGTGCCTTTGAAAGCATAGTTGCCAAGGTAATGATCAAGTTCTTCATATTTATCGGAATTGCCGATATAGTCTTGGAAGAACTTGCCGCTTGCTTTATCGTAATAGTTTGCGTGTTCGTGCTCGGAAATCCACGTGCCACGAAGGTCTTTACCGCGTACGTTATCCAAAATTCTCTTACGAGCATTGAACAATGCGTCTTCGCTCAAACCAAGTCCTTTCGCTTCCGCATATTCTACTTCTTGCTCAGCAGAGAAAGGAACAAGTATGTTATATACGAAACCGAAATCTTTCAAACCGTAAAGCACGAAGGAAGAATCGGAAACGCTACCAAGCGCCGTTTCAAAAGCAGCCGAGTCGTTTTTGTACGCACGTTCTTGATTTTCGTACGCCTTTTGATACTTGTTTTCAAGATAGGTTTTTTCATCCGAAAGTTCGTCCGCGATCTTATCTTCCATATCTTCAAAATACTTATTGATAAGCGCTTGACCAAGCATCGAGGAAAGCTCTACGTAGTAGTATTCCAACGTCGTTACGTTCGACGTATCTTCCGTGCTACCGCTCGTATTGAGCAAATTATAGCTTTGCAAGTTTGCAAGGAAGGTGTTGTACGCTTTCTTACGCGTAGTGGTCGTCGATCCGTCAAGCTTATCGTCTTGGTATGCACCGCAGGAATCCAACGTGTTTCTACCCGTGTATACGCCGTACGTACCGCTCTTATCGTAATAATCGTTCTTCTCCGTACCAGCGCCCGTGGGAAGCGTGCGAGGTTCTTCGTGATCGTGCTCCTCTTCTTCCTCGTTAATGTATCCTTCTTCAATGGTATCCAACGAATCGTTGATGGATTTCTTCAAGTTGTAAACGACGCGGTCGTAATCTTCCATCTTCGTCGTATCGCCGCCTTCCGAAAGGAAGTACTTATACGCAAGAATTTCAGAATATTTCTTCAAAAGTTCTTTTTCTTTCTTTTGAACTTTGGTGTCGCTGTCCGACTCTTTAAGCTCCCCTTCAACGAAGGTATCGTAATCGGTTGCCAAGTTGGTTTCAGCAAGATAGTAAGCCGCGGCGTATTGGATCATAATTTCACGGCTAACAAGAGCGTCCAAAAGCATATTGAACGTCGCTTCGTAGGAATAGCCGTAGCTTTGTACGTACTGATACCCAACGCTCATGAAATAGGAAACTAAGTCACGCTTAGAAATTTTTGCTTTACCAAGAATCGACTTTACTTCATCTGCTTTTCCAGAATACTTTTCGTCGGGGTTGGTTTTCAAGGTCGGGGTAATGTCTACCGTAGCAACCGTTTGGTTAAGGTCCGCCGCGTTGTCCTTTACGATGAAATCGCAACCTGCCGCGCCGAGCGCAAACGAAATACCGAGCAACATTGCCGCCGTCTTTTTGATAGTGTTCTTTTTGTTCATAAAATCGCTCCGATTTTTTATCCTACATTTCACGGTACAACGCCGAATATGGGCGCGCCCACGTTACGCCATTATATCGTCAAGGTATATTATAACCTATTTTTCAAGAAAGTGCAAACGTTTTCGCTTATAAACTTGCGAAAGTTAGCGCAATTTTCAAAAATTTTGTCATTTCCGCCATCAAAAGCGTATTATCCTTGTACCCGAAGAACTCCAAAACGGGCGCTTCCGTCATATTCAGCCGCACGTTTCTCGCGTACTTGTCCATCGCCGCTTGCAAGCGTTTATCACCGAGCGTTTCCAAAGAAGAAAATTCTAACGAGCCAATCCTCTTTACCACGGAAATCTTTTTAACGTGGAATTTTGCCGCATAACTCTTCAAAACCGCTATTACGAGCAAGTTTTCTACGGCGCGCGGCAGTTCGCCATAAGTATCACGCAAAGACGTGTAAACGCGCTTATAATCCTCGACCGTCGCGATCTCCGCAATCTGTTTATAGCTATCCAATCTGCCTGCCGACGATTCGATATAGCCTTCGGCTATGTAGGCGTTCACTTGGATATTCAAATCGGCCACCGTTTGCGTTTCGCCCGTAAGCTCTTCCTTCAAAAGCTTGGAATAGAGCTCATAACCGACCCTATCCATATGACCGTGCTGCTCCGCGCCAAGTACGTTCCCTGCGCCGCGAATTTCCAAATCGCGCATCGCAAGCTTGTACCCCGAACCGAGCTCGGTGAATTCCATAATCGCGCGCAATCTTGCGTCTGCACCTTCCGTCATCACCTTTTCCGCTTTGTAGGTGAAATAGGCATAAGCGAGTCTTGCGCCGCGGCCAACCCGACCGCGAAGCTGATAGAGCTGCGAAATGCCCAAACGGTCGCTATCGATTAAAATAATCGTGTTCGCGTTGGGTAAGTCGATGCCGTTTTCGATAATCGTCGTAGTGATGAGGATATTCGATTTTCCGCCGTAAAAATCCATCACGGCGCGCTCTAAAACACTCTTATCCATTCGGCCGTGCGCAACCGAAATCGTCGCTTCGGGCAAAATGTCTTTCACCATTGCCGCGAACGTGAAAATACTCTCTACACGGTTGTACAAAATAAAGACCTGACCGCCGCGAGAAAGCTCTCGAATACAAGCGTCGCGAATCAACGTTTCCGTTTCTTCCACAACGTACGTTTGCACGGGCAAGCGCTCGTTTGGCGGCGTGTGGATCGTGGAAATATCCCGAATCCCCGACAAGGACATATGCAACGTTCTCGGAATAGGCGTTGCCGTCATTGTCAAGCAATCGATATCCTTGCGCATATTCTTGATTTTTTCTTTATGCTCTACGCCAAAACGTTGCTCCTCGTCCAAGACAAGCAAGCCTAAATTTTTGAACTGTACGTCCGCGGAAAGCAATCGGTGCGTACCGACGACCAAGTCGATCGTACCGTTTCTCAAGCCTTCCAAAATACGCGCTTGCTCTTTGGGCGTATTAAAGCGGTTCAAGCAAGCCACTTCCACGCCAAAATCCGCAAAACGCGCCAACGCCGTATTGAAATGCTGCGAAGAAAGCACGGTACTCGGACACATCAAAGCCGCCTGCTTCCCAGCCAAAATACAAAGGTAAATCGCGCGGAAAGCAACTTCCGTTTTTCCAAAACCGACGTCACCGCAAAGCAATCGATCCATGACCTTTTCCGAGCACATATCCATCTTGATTTCCGCAATCGAACAGGATTGATCGGGGGTCAATTCATGGGGAAAAGCGTCCTCAAATTCCTGCATAAACACTTCGTTTGCAGGGAAGGCATAGCCTCGGTTTTCCGCGCGCTCTGCGTACAGCTTTTTCAAGTCGAACGCGAGCTTTTTAAGGGAGGCTTTCACCCTTGCTTTTGCGCGCTCAAAGTCCGCGCCGCCAATCTTGCTAAGCGCGGGATTTGCTTCACCGACGTACTTAGAAAGTACGTCCATACACTCTACGGGTACGTAAAGCGTATCCCCGTCTTTATAGGAAACGGCGACGTATTCTTTCGTCCCGTCCGTCGTTTCAATCTTTTTCGTGCCAAGCGCTTTACCGATACCGTGCGTTTCGTGCACGACGTAATCCCCGATTTCGGGCGCGGAAAACATGTCCCCACGCTTGCGGCGAATACGGCGGTTGTCTTGGACCTTCGTATATAAATCTCCCGTACCGATAACCGCGAGCTTGCATTCGTGCAAAACGAAGCCTTTATCCAAGGTTTCATCCAAGATACAAACCCCTTTCAACTCGGACATGGTATCGGGCAATTTCTCTGTAGAGATATATTCTTCACCAAGCTTTTCGCTCATTTTTGCCGCTCTTGCGCTGTTGCCGCAATACAAAATCACGCGGTAGCCGCCCTTGCGCCAATTGGAAATATCCGTCAAAAGCGCCGGAAAACTATTCAAGTAGCGCGCGGTGGGCGTCGATTTCAAATTGTAAATTTTTAAGGGCTGGAAGAAAAACGGATTCCCCGTAAAAAGCTGCAAGGCTACACGGCGTCTATCTTGAATTTTATTCAAGAACAAATCCTTTTCGATATACTGTCCCCTGCAAAAATCAAACGCCTCGCCCCCTGCTTGCAAGCGCTGAAAACGCTCCTCGTGCTCTTTATAAAGGGCGTTAAACTTATCCCAAAGCAGCTTGCTTTCGTCAAAAATCAAAAGCACGTTTTCGGGCAAAACCGAGAAGAAATCGGTGGAATTTTCAAGCAACGGCAAGACGTACGAGCTATCCACCGTTTCACTTAAAAGCAGTTGATCGGAAATATCCCTCGCGCGGGTGTAGGCTTCCGACGTTTTGAAGGATTTTAAGCCCTTTTCGAGCGCCGCTTGTATGCGCGCCCGATCGTTCGCAGTCGCAAAAACGTCCGTTGCGGGCAGAATTTCCACTTCTTTTACCCCTGCGAGCCTATCCCCCGTTACGATATCGTAGGGCTTGATTTTTTCAATCGAATCACCGAAGAAATCAACGCGGACGGGATTGCCGCTGATTGGATAAATATCCAAAATATCTCCTCGAAGCGCGTACGTACCCCTGCTCTCCACTTCCCCGAATGCACGGGTATAACCCATACCCGAAAGGGTTTGCGTGAGCGTTGTAAAATCAAAATCTTCCCCTTCTTTGAAGGTGATCCGCGGCAGTTTTTTAGGGAATAATTGCAAGAGCGCGTCTATCTCTGCCGTCACTACGTCCGCACCGTTTTGAAGCGCGTTTATCCCTTCAATTCGACGGAAAAGCGCGTCTTTGGAAAGGGCTTTTTGATAGAGAAGAACCTCGTCCTTTGCGGCAATACTCGCGACCTTTTTTCCTGAAAGCGAACGGATATTTTCCGCCGCCTTTTTTGAAGAAACACTGTCCGCCGTGATATACACGACGGGATAAGGCGAAAGACTCGCAAGCAGGTATTTCAAAGGCTCGGAAACGCCGAAAACCGCCGTGGGCGTGCCACGGCGGACGTCTTCCGCATAAGAGAGGTATTCTCCCCCTATTCCGTTGAAATAGAAAAATCCTGCTTTCATTGTCTTACTTTTCTATGGATTAGTTGTATTTGCACATTACCTTTTCAATATCGAGTCCGCGCGCAAATTCCGCCGCCGCCTGACCCGCCTTTTGGCAAGCTTCCGCAAACAAAGGATAATCGTCCTTCTTGACTTCCGCGAGTACGTAATTGATAATGGGAATATTTACTTCCTCGTCGCGGATCCCGATACGGATACGGGCAAACTCTTTCAAGCCCGTTTCCCCAATGATACTGCGCATACCGTTGTGCGTGCCCGCACTACCGCTCGCGCGGATACGGACTTTGCCTTTGGGTAAATCGTAATCGTCGTAAATAACGAGCAAGTTTTCCTCGGGAATTTTGTATTTTGCCATGAGCTGTTTGACCGCTCTACCCGAGTTGTTCATATACGTCAAAGGACGGGCGAGAATCACCTTTTCGCCGCCGACAAACACTTCCGCGACCGACGATTCACATTCCTTTTTCTTGAACTTGGCGCCAAGCGCTTCTGCGGCGTCGCCTACCGCGATATACCCCATATTATGAAAGGTCTTTTCGTATTTCTTGTCGGGATTCCCCAAGCCAACGATTAAGTACATACTCTTTTCGCTCCTATGGTGCGTTTACACGAAACGCCGAGTCTTTTTCAATCAAACGACCGCCGTAAAATTAAGCGGCGGCCGATCTTCTTTCGTAAAAATAATTAGTCGTACAATTTCGACATAGGTTTGTCGAGATATACGTTTTCAATTGCCGCGGCAAAAAGATCCGCAACGGAAAGCACTTCGAATTTATCAAGTCTCTTTTCTTCGGGAAGAGGAATCGTATCCAATAAGACCAGCTTATCGATAGCCGAGCCTTGCAATCTTTCGATTGCTGGACCGCTAAGTACCGCGTGCGTACAGCCTGCGTATACTTCCGTTGCGCCTGCTTCCTTGATCGCCTTCGCGCCTTGGCAAATCGTACCAGCCGTGTCGATCATATCGTCAACCATAAGGCATCTCTTGCCTTGTACGTCGCCGATGATGCTCATAACTTCCATAACGTTCGCTTTGGGACGACGTTTATCGATGATTGCAATGGGCACGCCGAGCTTTTCCGCTACCTTTCTCGAACGCTTTACGCTGCCCAAGTCGGGCGCGACAACAACGTCGATATTCTTTTGTTTGGAAAAATAATTATAGAGCGTAGGACCGCCGAGAAGGTTGTCCACGGGGATATCAAAGAACCCTTGGATTTGCTCTGCGTGCAAGTCCATTGTAAGGACACGGTCAGCGCCCGCCTTCGTTAAAAGGTTAGCAACAAGCTTTGCTGTGATGGGATCGCGCGAACGCGCTTTTCTATCTTGGCGAGCATACCCAAAATACGGGATAACCGCCGTAATACGACCTGCCGACGCGCGCTTTGCCGCGTCGATCATGATCAAAAGTTCCATCAAATGATCATTGACGGGCGAAGACGTCGATTGAATAATGAACACGTCGCGACCGCGTACGGTTTCCGCGATGTGGACGTTGATTTCGCCGTCGGAGAACGTGCATACTTCTACGTCGCCAAGCTCGGTATTGAGTTTCTTTGCGATCGCTTCCGCTAATACACGATTGGAGTTACCGGAAAACAATTTGATTTCATTGCCGTGAGTTATCATAAGTAACCTTCCTTTCATTTTTCGCCGCCTTGCCTACGCTTTTCCGCGATAGGTAAGTGCGGATTATTCCCGTGTTATTCTCATATTGGACGAGTAAAAACTTCGTCCTTTTTCTTCCCCCTGCCGACCCTACGGGTCGTGCTATATTATTATAATACCGATTTTTTCTCTACAAGTCAACCAAATGACGAAACTTTTTTAATTTTCTTCGCCGTCAATTTTTAACGCTTCCGCTTCTTCCTGTTTTTTACGCTCTTTTTCTTCCTTTTGTTTTTGGCGCATAGAAATGAAAAAACCGCTCAAAAGCGCCGCGCACTCGTCCTGCAATACGCCGCCAATCACTTCCGTTTTATGATTGAGTAAGTTCGCCTCGGCAAGCTCCGACGTCAACGACCTACCCTTTTGCTCATACGCGCCGAAATAGATTTTGTCCACCCTTGCGTTCAAGCTCGCGCCCATACACATCGGGCAAGGCTCCAACGTGACGTACAGCTCGCAGCCCTCGGGCAACCGCCAAGAGCCAAATTTTTTACATGCCTTGTCAATCGCCATCATTTCCGCGTGGGCGGAAGCAAGCTGCAATTTGGCACGGCGGTTATAGCCGCGCGCCACCACCTTATTTTCGTATACAACGACCGCGCCAATGGGGACTTCCCCTTCGGAAAGTCCTTTTTCGGCGATTTTGATCGCTTGGAGCATAAATTTTTCTTCTCTCGTTCTTCTCTTCATTTCTTGTATGCCTTTGACAAGACGTCTAAAACGTCTATATTTTTCTTGATAATATCTTCTAACGCTTCCTCGCCGAGTGGATGGGTATACTCGTCCTTCCCCACTTCCATCGTAAAAGCAGGAATTTTCAGGCTTTGCACGCACCAATCCTTATAACCGCCTGCGCTGCCTTTTGCATCTTTTAGGGGATAACCCGTCACGCTCGACAACGCTTCCGCCAACTCTTTATCTCGCTTTTGACGGAGCTTCGACTGAAAAAAACGCCAATAAATTTCTTCGCCCTTGGTATGAAAGCTGACCGTATAATCAGGGCGAATTTTTTTCGTAAATACTTGAAGCGCGCGGCTTTCGGGTTCGGAGAAGGGATTTTCCCCTACGTAATTTTCCGAGCTTGGAGAAAAAACGTTCTTCGCGCCTTTCCCCCAACGCGCCGCAAAATTGACGTTCAAATCCACGCCGCGTCCGTTGGCTTTCCATAAGGAAAAATCCGTTTTGCCGTTTATGTCAAGCAAGTATTCCCATTGCGGTTTTGCCGCGGTGGATAATCCGATTTCGGATAAGAGTGCCCCGTCGGGATTAACTAGCGGCACTATCCACACGCTACCGCGCGTAACGCCGCGCTTAAAATGCTCGATTGCGAGCTTCGCCGTTATATATTCCCTGCCGTGCATCGCGTACTGCGCTATCCCAACGGGACGGCCTTCGCCGCATTTCAACGCGTACATGCTACGCCCAAATACGGTTTTGCCGATGATTTCTTTGTCCGTTTTCGTACGTTCGTAAAAATTCGTTATTTGTTCATAAATATTCACGACGTATTCTATGCAAAATAACGTTTATTTGTGATAAGTCGAGCCTGCGTTAATCATAAACGCGCGGTAGACCTGTTCCGCTAAAATCACGCGCATGAGTTGATGGGGAAAGGTCATATCCGAGAAAGACAGCTTATAATCCGCCGCATTTTTCACGCGGTCGGAAAGTCCGCAAGAAGAGCCGATCACAAACGAAACGTCCTTACCCGTATCGGCAAGCGTTTGCATTTTCTTAGCGAGTTTCTCACTCGAAAGCTTCTCCCCTTCGACGGCAAGCGCAATCGTGTACCCCTTGCAAGCGCGCAAAATTTCGTCCGCTTCCGCTTCGGGGTTCGCACCTTCGGGGAGTTCCTTTATCTCCACTTTCGCAAAACGGGAAAGACGTTTGACGTATTCCGCCACCGCCTCTCGATAAAAACTCTCTTTAATTTTTCCAACTACGACAAAATAAATTTTTTGCATACTACCGTCCCATCACGCAAACAGCGCGCTAATCCAACTCAACGCAAACACCGCAATCCCCACGCTCGCGCAAAGGAAAAATCCGCCGTATTTCCCCTTTTTCTTGTCCGTTTTTTGACGATCGATAAAGAGCAAATACCCCAGCGATAGAATAAGACAAACCGCCGAAACGGAAAGAATGATCGCGTACACGGGTGTGCTAAACGACGTAATTTTATACTTATACAGCACCAAAATATAGGCGTTATTGATAAAGTGCGCTAACGCAGTAGGCAAAAAACTGCCCGACTTAATCGCCACGAGCGCAAACGCCGCGCCGCAAATAAACTGGTAGACCGTTTGCGCAGGGCTTTGATGAAAGAGCGCGAACAAACCGCCGCTTAAAAGCACCGCGCCAACCGTACCGAAAGATTTAAGGCCTTCCAGTTGAATACC
This sequence comes from Clostridiales bacterium, assembly GCA_015071005.1. Taxonomy (GTDB): domain Bacteria; phylum Bacillota; class Clostridia; order Christensenellales; family Borkfalkiaceae; genus Scatosoma. Next base: position 228,761 of record SVIG01000003.1, read on the forward strand.
GCGGAAAAAGAAATCCTCCATAATCGCAGGAAGGACGGCGATCACGAACAATACGCCGATAAAGCCTGCCCCATCCATATTCGGCAAAACGGGTTCTACGTATTCGTAACCGAATTTTTCAAGAAATTCTAAAAATAAAGTGTTGACTTCACTCAAAGAAAGTAAGCCGATTTGTAAAAGCACCGCAAGCAAATAATATTTCGGGTGGCAATTTTGCGCTTTTGCGAACGTTTTAACAGAGGTTTTGGTATACCAAAAATACCATATCCCCATCAAAAGAAAGGCAATCGGTGCGACCAAAAAAGATAAATACGCGCGCGCCGTTCCTGCCGACTCGGGAATACAGCCGTACACGAGCGAAAGGAATAAAATCACGATCGCCGCCACCGAGTAGGTGAGCCCTGCGTGCTTTTCGGGCGTAGGTTTGCCGATCAAGCCACTCAAAAAGCCCTGTTGATTGTTATCGTTGCGAGAATTATTCATAAACCTATTATAGCAAATTTTTCAATGAATGCCAAATAAAAACGGCGGTTTTATGAAATTCTAAAGAATTTTTCACAAAACCGCGCCAAACGCTCTCTATCCGCTTAATTTTTCCCGAAACTCTTTGATGATTCGGCTCTCAATTCTCGATACCTGCACTTGACTGACCCCTATCCGCTCCGCGACCTCACTTTGCGTCATATCTCGAAAATAACGTAGCACGATTATCTTTCTGTCACGTTCGGAAAGTGCGTCCATCGCGCCGCGCAAAAGGAGTCGATCCAGCCACATTTCTTGATCGTCCGACGAGGACAGGGTCTCGATGAGTTCCCTTTCCTTGCCGTCTTTATTCTCTGTGCCGCCGTATAAGGAAAGGGGCATTTTCGACGAGCCCATAACGAATACCGTTTCCGCTTCGTCCATGTGAAATTTCTCGGCTATTTCCTTTACCGACGGCGGATAATCGTGTTGACAGGTGTATTCATCGATAAATTTATTGATTTCCTTCGCCGTTTGTTTCATCGTTCTCGACACCTTCACCGAACCGTCGTCGCGCATAAATCGCTTGATTTCGCCTGCGATCATCGGTACGGCATAGGTGGAAAACTTTACGCCAAATTTTTCGTCAAACCCCGCAATCGCTTTCAAAAATCCCATACACGCGATTTGGAAAAGGTCGTCGTACTCCACCCCTTTCCCTAAATACCGTTTCACGATACATTTCACAAGGGATACGTTTTCGGAAATAAGGGTTTCTTTTGCACCCGCTTCCCCTTCCTTTGCGCGGCGAATATATTCGATTGTCAGTTTATCATCAAGCATTTACCCGTTCCCTTTCCACCGTTTCGGACGGATAGGATTCTTCTTGACGTGCAACTCCGCCGCCTATCCGTTTGGTGAGCGTCACGCAAGTACCCTTCCCTTGCTCGCTCGTCACGGAAAAACCGTCGGAAAAAGTCTGCATAATTGTGAATCCCATTCCCGAGCGTTCATCGCTTGCAAGAGTCGTGAAAAAGGGCTTTAACGCCTCCTCCACGTCCGAAATCCCACAGCCGAAATCGGTGATTTTGATATGTAAAACCCCTTCCGTGCTCGTTTGGAAGGTCTGACATTCAATCTCGATTTTGTCCTGCCCGTTCGCACCGTGATAGGCGTGCACAATCGCGTTCGTGACCGCTTCGGAAACGGCAGTCTTGATATCCGAAAGCTCGGATAAGGACGGCGAAAGAGACAAAGCAAACGCAGCCACGGCGCTTCTTGCGAAGCTTTCATTGATGCTCTTTGCCGCAATTTCAAGTTTCATATAATTCTCCATAGAATTTCTCCCTGCTTATATTTTAGGAATGATGCTATAAACGCCGCTAACGGTAAGAATTTTATCCGTTGCTTGCGTTGGGTTCGTCACGTACACGGGTACGCCATAGCGACTAAATTTCTTATATCGACCGATTAAAAAGCCTATCCCCGTAGAATCCATAAAGGACACGGAAGCAAGGTCGAAAACGGCGCGCGCGCTTTGGTAGGCATACCGCTCGGCAATCCGATCGGCATACGCTCGCGCTTGCGCCGCGTTGTGTTCGTCTATCTCGCCTTGTAGCTGCATGTACAGTACGTTCCCCGACATTTGTGGCACTATGTTCATCGTAAATACCTCTATTTTCGTTCTCTTTTTTCGGTACGCAAGTATTGTAAAAAATCCATTAAAAAGAATTTTGTAAAAGGCAATCGAAAAAAAAATTGTTTTGTCGAAAAAAAATTTCTCTTTTTTGGAAAAATTACTTGACTTTTCCTATAAAATCGTTTATTATAATCAAGCGTTATGTCAATGGGCCTTTAGCTCAGTGGTCAGAGCTGTCGGCTCATAACCGATTGGTCCGCGGTTCGAATCCGTGAAGGCCCACCAAACAATTTGATAATAATGGCCCAGTAGCTCAGTTGGTTAGAGCGCCAGCCTGTCACGCTGGAGGTCGACGGTTCGAGCCCGTTCTGGGTCGCCATTATTTTTGCTCTCGACATCGAGAGCATTTTTTTGCGCAAAATGAAGAATTGTTTGGAAGAACGTCAGATTAGGAGTTTGTTATGAAATTAAGACTGCTTTTAGCAGCAAATCAAAAAAAGGAGCTGTACGCAAACGCCGTAGAAGCTTGCGGTGCAATCGCGGACGTGAAATATGCGCCCGATGATAACGTCGATTACGACGGACTTATCCTTTGCGGCGGCAATGATATAAATCCTTCTTATTACAACGAGGAAATTAACGGCAGCGTTAATATTGACGATACACGCGATAAAGCGGAGTTTGTACTCTTGAACAAGTTTCTTAAAACGGGCAAACCTATCTTGGGGATTTGCCGCGGTTTTCAACTTATGAACGTGGCGTTTGGGGGCACACTAATTCAGCATTTGGAAAAGGTGCAAGCGCATAGAAAAGATACGCCGCCCGAGCTCGTTCATTTTGCGAACGCGGAAAAAGGCAGCGTTTTTGAAACCCTTTACGGCGAACGGTTTTCGGTGAATAGCTATCATCATCAAGGCTTGAATAAAATCGGCAACGGCTTACGCGTGACGATGCGCTCCGACGACGGATTGCCCGAAGCCTTCGAGCACGAAAGTGCGCCATACCTTGGCGTACAATGGCACCCTGAAAGAATGTGCTTAGACCAAGCGCGCGACGATGCCGTTGACGGGATTAAGGTATTTGAATATTTCTTGGAATTATGCAAAACATATTCAAACAAGAAATAAGTGCTACTTATAGGTACAGCCGTTTCGAAAACATCGAAACGGCTGCTGTTTTTAATTAGAATTTTCTTTTGAGATATTTTTTTGAGAATATTTTTAATTTTTTAGTTTGAAACGATTGATATTCGCGAAAAAATGTGCTATACTAAACAAGCAATTAAATTTTGGCCTTATCGTCTAGCGGTTAGGACGAGCTACCCGTTAAGAAAAGCATTGATAATGCTTTTTAGGGGCGAGATAAGCGAACGCCGATAGGTAGGCGTGAGCGTGACCGAGAACAAAGCACTCCTTACTTTGTTCGAGAGGCGCCCTCTCACGATAAGAAAACCAAAATCCAACATGAATCAATATGGCCTTATCGTCTAGCGGTTAGGACGGCGCCCTCTCACGGCGCAAACTCGGGTTCGAGTCCCGATAAGGTCACCAGTAACAACCTAAATCGAACCCCTCTCACTTTTGAGAGGGGTTCGATTTTTTCTCTTTCAAGCGCCTCGCTCGTATCTGACAAGCGCACGCCGTAGTGCATTTAGTAAATTTTTATATTGGAGATGAATAATCATTTATTGAAAATTATTTATCTCTTATAGGCTCAATCAAATAAACATTCTTTTATCTTTTGTTTCATACGTTCCCAACGATTGCGTACAAATTCAAAATAAGCCTTAGTAAACTCCTCTGCGGATAATTCATCGGATTCAATCCATTTAAGGTCGTTATGTGTAGTAAACGAATACTTTTCTTCAATTTCTTGAATATTTCGTCCTCTTAAATAGGCAGAATCTTCATAAATCGTTTTTTTACCTTTTGACCTATTATCAACGTCGGGCAAATAACACATATTCCCTAACGAGCTGATAGGGAGTTTTATTCTTTCAGAATCTTTTTTGCCCTTATTTATTCTTTCAAGCTTCGCTCTCATAGTTGCTTTAGGGGCTAAATGTTCTATATCAAAATATTTTTCACCTAATTGGTCGGCTGCCTTAAATGATTGTGCATAAATAATATTCAATAGCACTTTTTCAGGCTCTTTTGGATTTGCAACCTTTTTTTCTTCTCTGCGTTCTTCTAAAACTCCATTAAACCATAAGTCTAATGTGGATTCAAATTCTTTCCAATTAACCTCACGATAATAATAAGCACCGTTAAAGATGATATTATTTAATTTTTTGTCGCCTGAACCGCGCCATTTTTCATTCAAACAATCCATTACATAAATTTTTACGCAGTTTCTTGAAAAAGATTTTCTGTTTTCTTTCCAAAATGTTGAATATTCGTCAAAGCAAAGTGCTCTATTTTTTATGGTTTCAGTAAATTCATCTTTTTCAAGAGTAACATATTTTTGCCCGAACACAAAAGCAATAATAGATACAATTTGCATTTCGGTATGATTTATAGTAATATTTTTTGAATCACGTTTATTGCCCTTAAAGGTGGTTACAATTCTTAATGTTTTATCAATTTCGCGTGTTGTTTCAATAATTTTTTCTAAAAAGAGATTGATTTTTTCACTATCACCAATTTTTTTGATGTTAAGATGTAATTTATCTAAATCGCTTACTTTATAGCCTAAGCAAGCGTTAATCAAAGAGAAACCGACGCCCTCTACTTTTAATTTATCTTCACTTTTTCCAAACAAATACGGAAATTCGTGGCATAATTTTTTTCCAAAACCAAAGCATAAATCAAATATATTCAAACATTTATCTTTCTTTGTTTTTGTAGAGTCGTAATCTTCAATTTCAAAATTACCCTCAACCATTTCGTCATATCGATTGCATACATAGTCAACAAGGTCAAAGAGAGACGGTCTAATAATTTTTACCCATTCATTACTCCAAGTTGCGTTGTAAATTTGATATTTAGTAAGTTTAGCTCCCGTGGAGTTAATTCTTTCAAATATTTCGGGCATATTTTCTTCTTTGCCGAACATTTTAATTACTGGAATTTCTACTTTGGAAATAAAATCAAAGGATTCAATATAATTTTGCAACATGGGGCGCAAAATATCAATCATTTTCCTTATTTTATCGGAAGATTGTAGAGTGCCAAAGTTTTGCGAAATGAGTAATGCAATATCGTAATATTGCATTTGCTTAAAATCATTTAATGTCTTATGTGTTTCACAAACCCATTTGATTATAATATTTTTTATTTCTTCAAATATGGTTGCTCTAACACTTTCAGAGTTTCCCACTTCCGTCAATTCGATAATTTGATATATGCAATTTGAATCAATATCCTGCTCATCGAAAAACTTATTCGGCGAGGTAACATAATTAAAAATGGTAGTACAACGTTGCAACCCATCAATCAACTGTTGTTTGCCGTTTTTATCTTCATAGACAAGGATTGAGCCAAAAGGAAAGCCTTTTTTAATAGTTTCAATAAGAGCTTTTTGTTTATTTTTATCCCATACAATACCACGTTGATATTTAGGAATAGTAATTATATTACTTTCAATTTTTTCTTGCAATTCGTGAACACTATATTTTTCCAGTTTCCAGTAGTTATCCATAATTGACCTCTTTTGTGCTTTTTAGTTATTATACCATATATTGGCAATAAAATCAAGCATATTCAAACGGTTCGATTTAGGTTGGTTAAGGCTCACCAAAAGGAACAGGACACCAAACGGTGTCCTGTTCCTTTTTTGGCTTGACCTTTACGAGAACCCGAAGGGTTCGGAAAAATGCGAGCGTCTATACGCGAGTGTTTTTCTTTGAGCGTAGCGAAAGCCCCCGATAAGCTCACCAAACGAGTTAAAGGCGAAACCGTTTCCATTAGGAGACGGTTTCGCCTTTATTGTTTATTTTAACAGTTGAAATTAAAAAAAAAACGGGCGGTTATCCTGTGTGGATGACCACCCCTTAATCTTTGGGGTAAATTATATTTTAATGAAATTATCTAAATAGCAAATACGCCCATCTAAACGAATAAATTTACCATTATTGTTGTTGTATATTCGTAGTTTATGATATTTTTCTTTCCATCCCAAGCGTTAGAAACGACAACAAACATACTCGCCATGTCCCATAACTTTTTATTCTAATTGTAAATGCTTGCAATTTTGCCTTTTCTATGTTATAATCGAGAACAGTTTGAATGAATAATTTTTATATTATCTTAAAAATAGGAGTTCGATATGCGTATAAAAGTAATCAGTTTTAATATTCGATGTGTAGATGATGAAAATGGTAACAGCATTCAAGAAAGAGCGCCGCGACTTTCCATGATAACGACGCCATATGACGCTGACGTAATCGGTTTTCAAGAATATACACCGTTTTGGGAGGATTCTATAAATAGATATTTTTGCGATAAATATGAATTTTTCAATAAATATCGTTCCAATACAGGTTGGATTGAGTCAGCGCCGATACTTTGGAAAAAAGAAAAATTCGATTGCTTAAAGCGCGGTTATTTTTGGCTTTCCGATACTCCTGAAATTATGTCGGGCGGTTGGGATGATGAACGACATAACCGTATTTGTTTGTACGTTATATTAAAAAATAAAAGTGACGGAAAGACTTTTGCGGTTATGAATACGCATTTAGGTTTTGGAGAGAAGAATCAGGTAAAAAGCGTGCGCTTAATCCATCAATATATGGAGAAGATTTCCGCTTATCCCACCGTTATTATAGGGGATTTTAATATGATGCCTTCTTCGTTGCCTTATGCTGAAATGATTAAAAAAGTGGCGGATGTCAACGAACTTACTATAAAAGACAGACGCTCGACTTATCACGGATATAGTCAGCAAAACAATTTTGAGGAACATATTGATTACTGTTTCATAAATGGAAAAATCAATCCCATTACTTTTAAAATCATCGACGAACTTGTTGAAGATAAATTTCCATCCGATCATTATGGTATTTACGCGGACTTGGAGGTTGAATAAATATTCGATTTAGGTTGGTTAAGGGTCACCACGAAAATGTAGAAGAATATGGCTGTAATAAAAGTTTTTTTGTTTCAGCAATCTTAACATAGTTCAATCCTCATAAGCAAACGCCGCCCGAATGGGCGGCGTTCTTTTATGCCGTTATTTCGTTTTTAATTAGTTAATACCAGCAGGTTTCTTAACAACCGTCGTGCCGTAATTCGTACACGTCATCTTCGTAACAACGTCCGCAGAAAGCTTCATCGATACGCCTTCTTCCGTCATCTTTGCATCCATCGTCAATTCTTGTCTCATACCCGACAATACACCGTTCGATACGTAATATTTAACAAACATATCCATATCGAAGTTTTCACCGAACATCGTGATGAGTTCTCCCATCGATTCGTCTTGTTTCAACGTCAATTCAATGAATTTTTCCGAATTTTCGTCTGCAAGTTGGAAACCATTTTCCGTCTTCGTGAAATAGGTGAAATCCAAATATTGATCGTAGAAAGGCGTCAATTCCGTCAAGCTGGAGAAGCCAACCGTCGTCAGATCTCCTTCAGTCCAACCCGAACCAAGGTCACTGGATTTTACGTAGCAAATGATATTCCCTTCCGCCGTCTTTTCCAAATACGCAGCAATTGTCATGGATTCGTCTTTAATTTCCCCACCGGTAATGTCTTCCATACCGCCAAAGCTTGCCGTTTGCTCAATGTAAATCGCATTTTCGGAATATTGCACGAATTGGCTCATCGAAACTTCAATCGTTGCCTTTTGCGTATATCCGCTAGCCGAAGCTTTAACGCTCATATCCATGTCCATATCCATAGCAAACGTACAATTCTTATACTTTTCATAATTAAATACGGAATCATAATAGGATTTGGAAATCGTTGCGCCCGTTTCGGGAAGCGGCGTATAATATTTCCAATTCGTTTCGTATTTGATTACGTATACTTTTACCTTTTTCGTCGAGTTCGACGCGGCCATATAACCATCCGATACCGAATATTCTACCTCGATTTCTTCTACCGATTGTGCACCATCCGTAATATCCGCAGGGATATTCAATGTCGCAATTTGTTCGCCTTCAAAGGTCGCCTTCGTTTCCGTTGCTACGATTTGCGATTCTTTTTCGCCTACAATTTCCGCTTCAACGTATGCCGTTGCTGCTGCGCTTGCGGTTTCATAAGACTCCGTAGAAACTGCACCCGTATAGGTTTCAGACGTACCGCCGATTTCCGAAATAAAGTCTTTTTCCTTCTTTGCCTCGCTCTTGCTGCCGCCACCGCCGCAACCTACTGCCGCAAAGGTCAAACCAAACGCCATAACACATGCAAATACTTTTGCCAACGTTTTCTTAGTGCTTTTCATTCTTTTATCTCCTTTTATAAAATATTTCTTCTTCAGCTATATTATGTAAATAGACTGTAATATTGCTATTATTATACGACAAAAAATCAAGTTTGTCAATACCCAAAACAATTTTCGGGAAAAACTTGCATTAGAGAATAAAGTATGCTATACTAAAAACACAAAATCAAGGAGTATTATCATGACGGAACGCGAAAAAATGTATGCAGGCAAAATTTACGATCCCTTTACGGAAGGTATGCCCAAGGAACGCGCGACTGCACATAAATTATGCCGACTTTATAACCAAACGGACGAATCAAGCACTAAAAAGCGGGAAAGGATTCTTAAAAAGCTTATGCCTAACCGCGGGAAAGACGTGTATTTGCAAGGTCCGATTTATTTCGATTTCGGCAGCAATATCACAATGGGCGATGGGAGCTATGCGAACTTCAATTTCACCGTACTTGACGAAGGAAAGGTGACGATCGGCAAAAACGTTTTTATCGGACCGAACGTTTCTATTCTAACCCCCATACACCCCTTACGCCACGAAGATAGAAACGCGTTCTTGAATGAGAAAACGGGCAACGTGACCAACTTGGAACGCGCTGGCAGCGTGACCATCGGCGATAACTGCTGGATTTCGGGAAGCGTCACCATTTGCGGAAATGTGACCATTGGCGAAGGCTGCGTAATTGGCGCAGGCTCGGTTGTTGTGCGCGATATACCGCCCAACTCACTTGCCGTAGGCAATCCCTGCCGCGTGCTTCGTCAAATCACCGACGAGGATTTACTTTCCGCGCATCCCGAATGGTTTGAGAGCGACTAACCCTATCACACAAGTTCAATCTAAAAACAAAAAAAATTATCGCAAAACATTAAAAATGTATTGACAAACATAAAATTTAGTGCTATAATAAGCTTACCAAGTGTTAAAACGTATATATTTATTGGGAGGGCTTAAAATGAAAAGCATTAACAAAATCGGATTGATTGTGACAAAGATTGTGGAAGTTTTCCATTGGGTTGCAGTTGCTCTAATGACCGCTGCAACGGTGTGCGCTTTTGCCGCGCCTTCTTGGGTAGGACATTTTGTGAGTTTCGACGCAAAGGAGTGTTGCGGTGTAAATCTCTCCGTCTACGGCTTCGAACTAAACGTTGCTTACACGGATAAAAAGTTTGATTCAAGTTCTTTTCTTTTGTTTGGTATCGGCGCGGTCATAATTCTTGCGTTGATGGCAATGATTTTTCGAAATCTTTATCTTATTATTAAAAAATCTAACAATGCAACCCCCTTCCAAGCTTGCAACATTCGAAAGCTTCGTGAAATCGGTATTTTTGCAATTGCCGTTCCAATTGTTGGGCTTGTTATGAGTGTTATTAGCCGTTTGGTTGTCGGCGTAGAAACAGCTGAAACATCCAACAACTTTGGGGGCTTGATTATTGGAATCGTTGTGCTTTGTATTGCTGAATTTTTCATTCACGGAATTGAGCTTGAAAAAGACGTTGACGGGCTTCTTTAAGGAGAATAAACATGGGAAAAATCATACTTCGACTGGATAGAATGATGGTTGAACGGAAAATTTCCTTAAACGAGCTTGCCGCGCGTGTAGGGATTTCTCACGTCAATATGTCAAAAATAAAAAACAATAAAGTGACCGCAATTCGTTTCTCTACTCTTTCAGCGATTTGTGAAACGCTGAATTGCAGCGTAGGAGACATTTTAGAATACGAAAAGGATTGATGCGTCCTTTATAAACACATCTACACTTAATATATTTTAAGAAAAAAGCGGAAGACACATGTCTTCCGCTTTTTTCTTTTCAACAACTTAATTTTTTTTTCGTTAGTCTTCCAAGCCTTCGTTGAGTTTTGCAAGCAATGCGTCAAGGTCTTCGCCGTGTACTGCTACCGCTTCCGCAACCGTTTCACCGTGCGCCATTGCACAACCAAAACAATGCATACCTGCCGCCATCAAAATTTCAGGCGCATTGGGGTTGATTTGCAAGCATTCCGCAATCAAAGTATCAGCCGTAATTTTTGCCATTTTATTTTTTCTCCTTTTTTATTTTTCTCTTTATTATAAACACGTTTTTTCTTTATGAAACGCATTTTTCTTATAAAATTTTACCAAAGAACTTTTTCAAGAGTTTCGGCGGCATGACTTGCACTTCTTCATCCGCCAAAATCTTTTGCATATTCTCTTGAATCGTCGACCATTCTCCTTCAAATCCCGCTTTTTTGACTACTTCGTATGCTTCCGCATAATTGGGCGCGCGGCTCTCTAAATCATGCGTGTCTGTGCCGATACAATGCACCATTCCGTTTTTCAAAAGCGCGTAAGCGAGTTTTTTATCCTTCTTATCCAAAAAGGCGCTCGTGTTGACTTGAATCAAACAGCCCATTTCAATGAGTTCGGTGATATATGCAAGACGTTTTTGAACTTCGCGATAACGCTCCACGTGCGCAATAATCGGCGTATAACCCGTTTCGCCAATAAATTCCGCGAGCCTATCCAAAAGCTCGTACGTCCACTTTTCCGTGAACGGGAACTCAATCAAAATATATTTTGTGCCATCAATAGCGAGCTTGCAAAGCTCGTCATGCTCCGCGACGTTCACACCCGTGAAATGCACTTCCGCACCAAGTCGAACCTCTAACCCCTCGGGGATTTTATCCTTAATTCTTTCAAAGGCGCTTGCTCTACGCTCCAAAAAGCGCGCAGGCCCGTGTTTTCTGCCGTAATAATGGGAAGTAAGCACGACCGTTTTCACGCCCTCTTCCACTTCTTTTTTCAGCATAAACGCGGACATGGTGCTGTCCTTTGCGCCATCGTCAATATGCGGCAATATATGCGTGTGCATATCAATCATGATAGATTTACTCCTAAAAGCTTATTTGAAATACTGAACGCCGCTTTCAAAAATCTTCATATCGAAGTTGCCTTCGACGTTCTTATAAAGGTTGTCGCCGATACGTTCGCTATGACCCATTTTACCGAATACACGACCGTCAGGCGACGTAATCCCTTCGATTGCCCACATAGAACCGTTAGGGTTAAACGGCGATTCCATCGTCACGTTGCCGCTCAAATCCGCATATTGCGTCGCAATTTGACCATTGGCACGCATTTTTTCAAGCTCTGCAAGCGGCGCAACAATTTTCCCTTCGCCGTGAGATACGGGTACTTTATACGTTTCCCCAACTTTACAAGCCGAAAGCCAAGGGGATAAGTTCGACGCGACGCGCACGTCTACCACCGTCGATACGTGACGAGAAATATTATTGAAGGTGAGCGTGGGCGAATTTTCCGTCATTTCCTTTACGTGACCGTAAGGAACAAGCCCTAACTTGATGAGCGCTTGGAAACCGTTACAAATACCGAGCGCCAACCCATCGCGGTGATTCAAGAGTTCTTCGAGCTGTTCTGCAATATACGGATTGCGGAAAGTCGTCGCGATAAATTTACCGCTGCCGTCCGGCTCGTCACCGCCCGAGAAACCGCCGGGGAATGCAACGATATTCGCGTTTTTAATCGCTTTTACGATACGTTCGACGCTTTCTTCAATGTCCTGCGGGGTGCGGTTGCGCACGACCACCGTTTCCACTTCCGCGCCTGCAAGAAGGAATTTTCTTGCGGTGTCAAGCTCGCAGTTCGTACCGGGGAACGCAGGGATAAATACGCGCGGCTTTGCAAGCTTCGTCGCGATATTCGTATATTTCGCGCCCGATGTATAATCACAGTTTTCCGCCTTGCCGTCCGCTGCCGCCGTCGTTGCAAACACACTTTCAAGAGGCGTGATATACGCGCAAGCCGCACCGTCCATCGACACCTTTTGATTGCCGCATACGAACGCTTCGCCGCGTACCTGCCCTATGTATTTCTTCGCAACACACGAGCAAACTGTGTTTTCATCTTTCAAGGAAACAATCAAATCGCCGTAGCCTTCCGTGTAAAGCTCGTCCGCGGTCATTGCGAATTCCACGCCGACGGAATTACCAAGTGCGGACTTAATTACCGCCGCGCCTACGCCGCCGTTTTCAACAACCGTTGCAAACGTGATATTGCCGCTTTCGATATTTTTATATATTTCTTCATACGCCTTTTTGAATGCGTCGAAATCGGGTACTGAGTTTTCATCCTTGGGTACGGGAATATGATAAAGTTTTTCACCGCCCTTTAAGACGTTGGTGATGAGCTTACTTGCTTTCGCAGGTGCAAGCGCAAAGGAAATAAGCGTCGGGGGTACGTGGATATTTTCAAACGTACCGCTCATGCTGTCCTTACCGCCGATTGCGCCGAGTCCAAGCCCCATTTGCGCATAAACCGCACCGAGAAGCGCGGACGTGGGTACACCCCATACCTTTGCTTCCTTCGTCATTCTTTGGAAGAATTCCTGCAAGGTCAAGCGAACGTCACTATATTTTGCGCCCGTCGCCGCAACCTTAGATACCGACGCAACGATAGAATAAATCGCACCGATAAACGGGCTCGTTTCCATCAAGTAAGGCGAATAACCGTACGCCGAAACGGTGCAATCGTCCGTTTCGCCTCCACAAATTTTCGCTGCCATCGCAATCGCGGGTGTGCGCTGCGTTTTACCGCCCCAAGGCATATATACCGTTCTTGCGCCGATGGTCGAGTCGAAAGTTTCCGACAAGCCTTTCTTTGCGCAAACGTTCAAGTCAGACAAGACTTTTTTCGTTTCTTCCGCAAAATCCAAACCCGATTTTTTATCGAACCAAGCGGTGATTTTGTCTGCAATTTCTACGTTCGTTTCCTGCTTCACGCCGTTCGTATTCAAGAAGTCACGGGAAATATCGACAATAGCTTTGCCCTTTAAGAACATACGCATTCTGCCTGTGTCGGTGACGACCGCCACGGGAGTAGCCGCCAAGTTTTCTTCCGCCGCAAGCGCGATAAACGCGTCCACGTCCTTTTTATCAATAACGACCGCCATACGTTCCTGTGATTCGGAAATCGCAAGCTCCGTACCGTTCAAGCCTTCGTATTTTTTAGGTACTTTGTCAAGCTCAATATCCAAGCCGTCCGCAAGCTCGCCGATAGCAACGGAAACGCCGCCTGCACCAAAGTCGTTGCACTTTTTAATTTTGCGCGTCGCTTCCTTGTTCAAGAACAAGCGTTGCAATTTTCTTTCCGTCAATGCGTTGCCCTTTTGTACTTCCGCGCCGCAGGTCTCTACCGAATGCGTATCGTGCGCCTTGGACGATCCCGTCGCACCGCCGCAACCGTCGCGCCCCGTTTCTCCGCCGAGAAGGACGATAACGTCCCCTGCCTTGGGCGCTTCACGGTAAACCATTTCCTTTCTCGCACCCGCAACGACAAAGCCCGTTTCCAAACGTTTCGCTTTATAGCCTTCGTGGTAGACTTCGTCTACAATACCCGTTGCAAGACCGATTTGGTTGCCGTAGGATGAGAAACCTGCCGCCGCACGTTGGGTAATAGCACGTTGAGGAAGTTTGCCTTTGAGCGTGTCTTCCAAGCTTTCTCTGGGGTCAGACGCACCCGTCACGCGCATCGCTTGATAGACGTACGTTCTACCGCTCAAAGGATCGCGGATTGCGCCGCCAAGACAAGTCGCCGCGCCGCCAAACGGCTCAATTTCCGTCGGGTGGTTATGCGTTTCATTCTTGAACATTACGAGATATTGCTCTTTCTTTCCGTCAAGCTCCGCTTCGATTTGAATGGAGCACGCGTTGATTTCATCGGAAATATCGAGATTGTCGAGTATACCGTCTTTTTTGAGTTTTTTTGCGGCGATCGTCGCCAAGTCCATAAGACAAGGGTACTTATCGGGGCGCGCGCCGTTGAGCTCTTGATAAAGCTCTTCATAGAGATGATACGCCTTTTGAATACCCGTATTCTTGGACGTAATTTTCACGTTTTTCAGCTCGGTGGCAAACGTCGTGTGACGGCAATGGTCCGACCAATAGGTATCGATTACTTTGAGCTCCGTTTCCGTCGGGTTTCGCTTTTCGCCCTTAAAATAATCTCGAACGAACGCCAAATCAAGCGCGCTCATCGCAAAGCCAACGCTACTATGGTATGCCGTAATTTCCTCATTCGACATTTCAATAAAGCCGTCCACGTTAGCCACAGGCGCGCCTTCCGCCGCGGCTCTTACGAGCGTTTCAGGCTTTTCAAAACCTACCTCTTCACTTTCTACGGGGTTGATAATATGCTTCTTAATCGCGGTAAGCTCGTCATCCGTCACGCCCTTAATCATATAGATTTTCGCACATTTGACAAGCGGACGGGCTTTTCTTGTCAAAAGCTGTACGCATTGTGCCGCACTATCCGCTCTTTGATCGTACTGACCGGTCAAGTAGCTAACCGCAAACGCCTTGTAGCCGTTTGGAATTTCCAAGTTTTCCAAATACACGTAGTCAACGGGCGGCTCGGAAAAAACGGACGGAATCGCCGCGTTTAATTCTTCTCCCGTCAAGCCCTCGAGGTCGTAGCGCAAAACCAAACGAAAATCCTCCGTTTGGATATTGAGCAACGTTTTTACGTCCGACGCTTCTTTTCTTGCTTGTACGTTGTCTTTCTTTTCTACAAAAATTCTATAAATCATACCGCTTATTCCTTTGCAATTTCTCTATACTTAATGCCGATATCTTTACGATAATACATACCGTCGAAACAAATTTTTTCCGCATTCGCGTAAACCTTGTTTCTCGCGGCTTCAACGTCCTCGCCCTTTGCGCAAACACCGAGCACACGACCGCCGCTCGTGACGAGCCTACCGTCCTTTTCCGCCGTACCGGCGTGGCAAAGAATTACGTCTTTATCCAAATCGCCGATCACGATTTCTTTGCCCTTTTCATATTTCTCGGGATAACCGCCGCTTGCGAGCACCAAGCACACGCACGCGCCCTTTTCCCATTCGATTTCCACTTCGTTAAGCCGCTCGTCCACGATCGCTTCGAAAATTTCTAAAAGGTCCGTCTTTAACATCGGTAAAATTACCTGCGTTTCCGGATCGCCAAAACGAGCGTTGTATTCAATCACTTTATAGCCGTCTTTCGTCTTCATAAGCCCGAAATACAGCACCCCTTTGAAGGGTCTGCCTTCCGCGTTCATCGCGGACACGGTAGGCTGCATAATCTTTTCCATTACCTCTTTTGCCGATTTTTCGCCAAAGAAAGGTGCAGGGGAAAAGGTGCCCATACCGCCCGTATTCAAGCCCTCGTCGTTATCAAGCGCGCGCTTATGATCGCAGCTCGTAATCATCGGCTTAATCGTCTTGCCGTCGGTAAAGGCAAGGCAGGAAACTTCCGGACCTTCCAAAAATTCTTCCACGACAACCTTGTTGCCAGCCGAACCGAATTTTTGATCGAGCATCATTTCGGCAAGACCTTGCAAAGCTTCTTCACGAGTTTTGCAAATCAGTACGCCCTTCCCAAGAGCAAGTCCGTCCGCCTTCAAGACAACGGGGATATTGCATTTTTTCACGTATTCCACCGCAAGTGCATAATCGTCGAACGTTTCGTAGCTTGCCGTCGGAATACCGTACTTTTTCATAAGTTCTTTGGAAAAGGCTTTACTCGCTTCAATGATTGCGGCGTTCTTTTTAGGACCGAAAGCACGGTGTCCGCGGCTTTCTAATTCGTCCACAAGCCCCAACGCCAAAGGATCGTCAGGGGTGACGACGGTGAAATCGATATCCCCTTTTTGATCAACCCAATCGCCGACCGCTTTTACGTTGCAATAATCCACGTTGACAAGCTCCGCGTCTTTTGCGATGCCTGCGTTTCCTTTCATGGCGTAAAGTTTTGTTACCTTGGGCGATTTTTTCAACGCTTGAATTACCGCGTGTTCTCTGCCGCCGTTTCCAATCACTAAAACGTTCATTCTCTTCTCCGTTTATTTCAAAATTCTAACTATGCGTCCCTCTTTGCAAATCTTCCCTTCACAGAGAAGTTTGACGCATGCAGGGAGCATTTCATGCTCCACCTTCAAAACTCTTTGCTGCAAAAGCTCGGGGGTATCGTCAGGTTCGACGGGAACTGCCCGTTGCATTAAAATTGCGCCGCCGTCTACTTCCGCGGATACAAAATGCACCGTCGCACCGCTTAATTTTACGCCGTGCGCAATCGCCGCTTCGTGTACGTGCAAGCCGTAATACCCCATCCCGCAAAAGGACGGAATGAGCGAAGGATGAATGTTGATAATTCTATCCTCGAATTCCTTGATAAATTCTTCGGGCACGACCAAAAGCCAGCCTGCTAAAACGATATATTCCACGCCCGATTCTTTCAAAACTTGTGCGACGTGGCGATAAAACGCGGCTTTATCCGCGTATGCGGTTTTCTCGTATACAAGCGGCTCAATCCCGTGTCTTTTTGCGCGATCAATCGCGCCGATTTTCGGTTTTGAGGCTACCAGGTACGCGATTTCGCAAAATTGTTCACGCTCATTGGCGTCGATCACCGATTGAAAATCCGTGCCGCCGCCCGAAGCAAATACTGCTATCTTTTTCATTTCAAAATCACGCCCTTGCCTGCGACGGTCTTACCGACAACCACCACTTCTTCTCCCGTGGCTTTAAGGGATTCCATTGCCGTTTCCACATTTTCAGGCGCAACGCATACGATCATACCGATGCCCATATTAAAGGTATTATAAATCTGTTCGTCGGTAATCCCTGCACGCTTTTGCATAACTTTGAATATAGGAGGTACTTCATAAGAATTCTTTTCGATTTCCGCCGCTACGCCTTCGGGCAAAATTCTAGGAATATTTTCAATAAAACCGCCGCCCGTGATGTGCGCAATCCCCTTTACTTCCACCTTTTCAATCAACGAAAGAATGCTCTTTACGTAAATGCGCGTGGGTTTCAAAAGAACTTCCGCCGCACTTGCGCCCAGTTCTTCATCGTACGCTTCCAAAGCCGCTTTGTCGCTGTCGCCAAAGAGCTTTCTAACGAGCGAATAACCGTTGGAATGTACGCCCGTGGATTTCAAACCGATCAACACGTCGCCAGGGACAATGCTCTTGCCGTTGATTACTTTTTTCTTATCGACAATACCGACCGCAAAGCCTGCCAAATCGTATTCGCCGTCGGGATAGAAACCAGGCATTTCCGCCGTTTCACCGCCAATGAGCGCACAGCCGGCTTGTCTACAACCGTCCGCGATCCCTTTCACAACGTCCGCTTCCGCTTCCGGATAAAGTCTGCCGCAAGCGTAGTAATCCAAGAAAAACAAGGGTTTCGCGCCTTGGCAAACAATATCGTTTACGCACATTGCAACCGCGTCAATACCAATCGTATCGTGTTTTTCAAGTAAGAAGGCGTATTTGAGTTTCGTACCTACGCCGTCCGTACCTGCTACGAGTACGGGTTCTTCCATCTTTTCGCCCGCGATCGAATAGAAACCGCCAAACGAGCCCAAATCCCCGATAACGTTGTTATCATAGGTGGATTTTACGTGTTTTTTCATGAGTTCTACGGCTTTATAGCCTCTCGTTACGTCTACGCCGCTGTCCTTATAAGAAATTGCCATTTTTTCTACTCCATTCTCTATCGTTAATTTTTATTTTCGGAAATTTTATGATCATACTTGCTATCGCCGCTTTCGGTGGGAATTTCCGTGGGATAGTCACCATTGAAGCACGCCGCGCAGTACCCTTTGCACTTGCCTGAAACACCCAGCTCAAACACGGCTTCCAAAGGTAAAAATCCTACCGAGTCAGCGCCGAAAAGTTTCGCCATTTCTTGGGGGGTGTACTTGCACGCAATCAGTTCCGCACGAGAACCGATGTCCGTCCCGTAATAGCAGGGATTCAAGAACTCGGGCGCGGACGAGCGAATGTGAATTTCCTTAGCGCCTGCGTCACGCAAGAGTTTAACTACGCGAATCATTGTCGTGCCGCGGACAATGGAATCGTCTACAAGCACTACGCGCTTACTCTCTACCGTTTCTTTAACAGGGTTAAGCTTAATTTTTACTTTGTCTTCACGAACGTTTTGACCGGGGTCTATGAACGTTCTACCTATATATTTATTTTTGATAAGCCCCAAGCCGTAAGGAATACCCGAAGCTTCCGCGTACCCTATCGCCGCATCGATCCCCGAATCGGGTGCGCCGATAACGACGTCCGCTTCGACTGGGTGCGCTTTTGCTAAGAACGCGCCTGCGCGCTTACGTGCCAAGTGTACCGAACAATCCGCGATTACGGAATCGGGACGCGCGGTGTAGAGATATTCAAATACGCAAAGCCGTTCCGTTCCCCCACAATGCTCGGTGATAGAGCCTACGCCGTCTTTAGAAAATACGACGATTTCGCCTGGCTCTACGTCGCGCACAAACGTTGCGCCGACCGCGTTAAGCGCGCACGTTTCACTCGAAACGACGTACTCGCCGTCATCGCGTTTCCCAAAGCATAAGGGGTGCATACCGTGAATATCGCGTGCGGCAATCAATTTTTGCGGCGACATAATTAAAAGAGAGTACGCGCCTTTAAGCTTTGTCATCGCCCGACAAACCGCCTCTTCAATCGAACCCGATTGTATACGCTCTTTAATAATCACGGCGGAAATAATTTCCGCGTCGTTGCCCGTATGGAAAATCGAGCCTTGCAGCTCCATTTCGCGTTTCAAAGCAATCCCATTGACAAGCTTTCCGTCAAAGGAAATCGCCATTCTGCCCTTGCTATGATTGACCACGATTGGCTCAGCGTTAATTCTATCTTTCGTATCCGCCGTGCCGTAACGAACGTTCCCGATCGCCAACTGCCCCATGCCGAGCGATTTCAAAATCGTCGGCGTGAACACTTCGTTGACAATGCCCGAATCTTTATACGCATGGAAAACGCCGTCATCGTTGACAACGATACCGCAAGACGCTTGACCGCGGTGTTGCAAAGAATACAACCCGTAGTAAACGCTCGAGGCAACGCTCGCCGTTTCCGTGCCAAAAATACCGAATACCGCCATGGATTATGCCCCCATGAGTCTTCTCATCATTTCTTGGTAAGCGCCTTCTACACCGCCAAGGTCACGGCGGAAACGGTCTTTATCCAATTTTTCGCCCGTCGTGGAATCCCAGAAACGGCAGGTATCGGGAGAAATTTCGTCCGCAAGCACAATCGTGCCGTCCGCCGTCTTACCAAATTCAATCTTGAAATCCACGAGCGTGACGTTGAGCTTTTTGAAATATTCTTTCAATACTTCGTTTACCTTGAATGCCATGGATTTCACGAGCGCGATTTCCTCTTTCGTCGCAAGCTTTAATGCAAGCGCGTGGTATTCATTCAAAAGGGGATCGCCCAAATCGTCGTTCTTATAGGAAAATTCGATCGTGGGTTCGTCGAAAACAACCCCTTCCGCTACGCCGTAATGCTTTGCAAACGAGCCTGCGGAAATATTGCGGATGATCACTTCCAAGGGAAGAATTTTCACCTTCTTTACCACCGTTTCACGGTCGGAAAGTTCTTCAACGTAATGCGTTTTTACCCCTTCCTTTTCCAAGATTTGCATCAAGAAATTACTCATCTTGTTATTGATCACGCCCTTGCCTTCGATCGTGCCCTTTTTAAGACCGTTGAACGCCGTAGCGTCGTCTTTATAAGATACGATCACAAGGTTTTCATCTGCGGTCGCAAAGACCTTTTTTGCTTTTCCTTCGTAGAGTTGCTCTTTCTTTTCCATGACTATTCTCCTAAAAAAATTATTTTTGATTTGATTATAACATTTCTTGCAAAGCCGCGTCGTCCGCGTTAATCTTTGCTTTCATTGCTTCCTTATACTGCGAAAGCTTGTCCGCAATTTCAGGATACTTGATCCCGAGGATTTGCAATGCCAAAAGCCCTGCGTTTTCACCGCCGTTTACCCCCACCGTCGCAACGGGAATACCCGAAGGCATTTGCACAATGGATAAAAGGCTATCCAAGCCGCCCATCATATCCGTTTTTACGGGCAAGCCAATAACGGGCAACGTTGTAAACGCCGCCACAACACCACCTAAATGCGCCGCCTTCCCTGCCGCGCAAATCAAGACCTCGATTCCGCGTTCCTTCGCGCTCGCGGCATATTCATGCGCCTCATCAGGCGTACGGTGTGCGGAAATAACGCGCACGTCCGTTTCTACGCCAAACTTTTTCAATACCGCTACCGCAGGCTTTACCACGTCAAAATCCGACTTGCTACCCATTAAAATACCGACTTTTGCCATTTTATTTCTCCTAAAAATTGTTCGTTTCAAAAAAAATGTGGAGCGCAACGCGGTTGCACTCCACCTAAATCATCCTATTTTTGCGCGATAAAGACCGCCCTTCGTCTTTGCAGGCGAAGAGATCGTGAAAGTTTTGCATGCTGAAAAAACTTGTTTTTTCGCAAAATCTCTTTCCTTTCGACAGTATCTCATAAGCGACCTCACGTATTCTCACCTTGATCTGCTATCTTTCCCCTTTATCCTACTTTTTTATTATATCAAAAAGATGCAAAAAACGCAACCCCCAAACGAAAATTTACCCATATTTTTTGCGATGTTATTTTTTCACAAAAAAAGTGTGAATTTTGTGAATTTTACACTTGAATAAAAAAATATTTTTTTTCTATTGACTTTTTATTTTTTAGTGGTATAATGAGTGCAACAAATCTTAATTTTGGAGCGATTTTATGAAGAAAATTACCCTGCTTGGCGATTCTATTCGTCTTGGCTATGGAGCGAAAGTCCCTACTCTTTTAGGGAATAAATACGAAGTTTTTCAACCAGCGGACAACTGTCGTTTTGCGAAATACACTTTGCGTATGCTCTTTGATTACAAAGAGCAAATTGCAAGCAGCGACGTAATTCATTGGAATAACGGGCTTTGGGATTGCACCGAGCTTTTTGGTGACGGAATGTTTACGTCCGTGGACGAATACGTAGCCACAATGCTTCGTATTGCGCGAATCTTGAAGGGAATTACCCCCAACGTTATTTTTGCTACTACCACCCCTACGCACCCCGAGTATCCGCACACGCACAATGATAAAATCGATATTATCAATACGGCAATCGTCCCCAAACTCCAAGAAATGGGGATTATAATCAACGATTTGCACGCTATCGTAGCGGCACACCCCGAATATATTTGCGAGGACCAAATTCATCTTACGGACGAAGGCTTTGAAGCTTGCGCAAAGCAAGTTGTCGATTATATTAAAAAGTTTGATTAATTCCTTATATTTACAGCATAAAAGCGACGGCAAAAGCCGTCGCTTTTCTATTTTCAACGCGTACATGGTACCCTCATTCCGTTCTCGCGCCGAGAATATGAATACCGCGAATCCGATCATAGCGATAAGAAGACAGTCGCCGATTATACCCATCGTACGAGTGTGCGGCAAGCAAAGGCTCACCATTTGAAAAGCCCACGATCATCGGCGTATGATAAAAATCTCCCGTTTCACGCCCGAATTGTACAAAATCCCCAATTTGCAATTCACTAACCATCTGCTCTTCGGCAAACGGCCCCATTCCCGTTCCTATCGGGGATAGCGTGTTTTGAATGAGAAACCGATAAAAAAATTCTACGCCCGTCCAAGCCGCCGCTCGATCCTTTTCCGAGCGATAATACCAGCCGATATCAGGCGTAAAATTCATTACGCCAACGCCAGCAAATAGGCATTGCGAGGCAAAGTTCGTACAGTCGCCGCCTATACGGCTGAAATCATAATAGCGCGGATTGCGCCCAAACGCCCACCGCCGCGCGTATTCGACGGCAGCTTCCCTATTATATCCAATAATGCTCATACCCTATTATATGAAAAACGCACCCTCTCAGGTGCGTTTTGCTCTTTATAATATTTCATAAGAAAGCGTTTCAATGCCGTGACGAGAAAAAATCTCATCTGCTTTTTCTAAATCCGAAGTTTTGATAACAATCGAGGCATTCTCTCCTGCAATGGAGAGTCCGTACATATATTCAACGTTCAATTCTTCGTCGGCAATTACGTGCAAAATCTTTTGCAAACTGCCTGGCGTATGAGGAATTTTCAAGATAAATACGTCCGTCAACATACAGGAAAAGCCTGCCGCAGAAAGAGTTTCTTTCCCTAAAACGGGTTGATCGGAAAGTATACGCAAAAGCCCGTATTCCGCCGTGTCCGCAAGGCTCATGGATAAAATATTCACGTCCTTTTCTTTGAGCACGTCCAAGACGTGACCAAGACGTCCCTTTCGATTTTCTATAAATACCGATATTTGTTTCGTTACCATAATCTACTCCTTATTTGACGTTCCGTAAATCTTTGATGCGTTTTGCTTTTCCTTCAAAGCGTTGCAAGGTGTTCGGGGATTCCAAACGAATCTTTGCATCCAAACCAAGCACGACTTTGAGCTTATTTCTCGTCGTCGCTTCAATGCGTTGTAACTCGGCGAACGAGTCCGTTTCCTTATTGAGCTCGACTCGAACGGTCAATTTGTCCGTATATCCTTCTCTTTCTACCACAATTTCGTAGTGAGGACCAAGCTCGGGCACGGACAGCACCACCTCTTCGATTTGACCAGGGAAGACGTTTACGCCTCGGATTTTGAGCATATCGTCGCTTCTGCCCGAAAGGTTTTCCATACGGCAGGTTGTTCTTCCGCAAGCGCAAGGCTCGTAGAAAAGCCGCGTGACGTCCTTTGTACGATAACGAATCAACGGCAACCCTTCCTTCTTGATACACGTAATAACAAGCTCGCCCTTTTCGCCAATCGGCAGGACTTCGCCCGTATTGCTATCGATAATTTCGGGAATAAAATAATCTTCGTTGATGTGCATACCGCAATGCTCTAAACATTCCCCCGAAACGCCAGGGCCCATCAACTCGCTCATGCCGTAGTTCGACGTAATTTTCACGTCGCGCCCCCACGCAAGGTGCATTTCTTCGCGCATCGCGTCCGTAAGCAATTCGCTCCCAACAAGTGCGATTTTCACGCCTAAATCACGTTGCGGCTCTATTCCTAATTCCCTCGCCACTTCCGCAAGTCGCAAGGCATAGGACGGCGTCGCAACCAGCAAAGACGTGTGAAAATCTTTCATATACATAAGTTGTTTTTCGGAGTTACCCGTAGACGAAGGCACGATTGCCGCACCAATTTTTTCCAAACCGTAATGCAGCCCCAACGCGCCCGTAAACATACCGTAGCCAAAGCAAATCTGCGCTACGTCCTTCTCTGTCGCGCCGCCCATACAAGCAATACGCGCAACGCAGTCCGTCCACGTTTCCAAATCCCCGCGCGTATACCCTACCACCGTCGGTTTGCCCGTCGTACCCGAGCTTGCGTGGATTCTAACCAGCTCGTCTTGCGGTACGGCAAAGAGCCCAAACGGATAGGTGTCACGCATGTCTTGCTTGGTCGTAAAGGGAAGCTTTTGCAAGTCCGCAAGCGATTGAATATCCTGCGGCTTTACCCCCATTTCGTCCATTTTTGCACGATAATACGGCACTTTTTCATATACTCGCGCAACCGTTTCCTGCAAACGCGAGAGCTGCAATTTTTCCATTTCCGCCCGAGAGAGCGTTTCTTCTTTCGACCAAATCATGCTTCCACTACTTCCTTTTCTTCTTCCGTTTTTTCTTCAAACGCCGCGTCAACCGTTTCTTTATCAGGTGCTTTCGTGCACAAGCTCACAATCGCCGTCACAATCAACGAAAACGCCATACAAATAACACCGATCATAGGCGAGCAGCCAATCCCCGATTTTAACGCCAAGCCTAACGAACAATCCCAACCGTTGATATCGTAGCCGAATACGAAAATCAAAGCCACCGTCAATACCAACGAGCCGACAATCGACGTCCAAACCGCAGGGCGAGTCACCTTTTTCCAAAGCACGCCAAGCACGTACGGACCCATAAAGCAGCCCGCCAAAGTCCCCCAGCTCAAGCCCATTAAATAGGCAATCGCGGAAATTTTGTATTTTTCATTCAAAATCGCCAACACAACGGAAATTGCCACGAATACCAAGCAAAGGGACTTCATCACCCAGTTTACTTTTTTATCAGACGCATCCTTCTTCATGTTGCCTTTATAAATATCTACAGCAATTACGGACGCGGACGCCAAGGAAACGGACGAAAGCGTCGACATACTCGCCGACAAAATAAGTACGGCAATCAAGCCCGTCAAGCCCGTAGGAATGACAATACTCATCATTTGCGGCACGATATCATCCGATCCCACCCCAGCAAGCTCGGGGAAAAACGACGAAAGCGCGCCCGTGAAATATGCACCAAAACCGATAATCAACGCGAACACGGTACTCACAACCGTACCTTGCATAATCGCTTTGTCATCGCGGACTGCATAATATTTATGTACCGTTTGCGGCAATGCCCATACGCCGAACGAAGTCAAGAAAATGAGCGAGAGCAAGGACACGGTGTTGCCGTACAAGCCTTTATTGGAACTTGAAAACGTGAACCAACCAAGCTCGTCGCTGCTTGTCAATTTCGATAAATTCCAGCTAATATTATCGTGATTCATAAAGCAAATGACCATCGCGACCACGCCGACAATCATAATAATCCCTTGAATAAAATCGGAAAGCGCCGTAGCGAAATACCCACCGAAGAACAAATACAGCGCGGTGAGCGCCGCAAGCGCAACCATAACCGTCCAGCCAGGAATATCGAATACAATGCGGAAAAGCGAGCTCAATCCATTATATACGGACGCCGAATAGGGAATCAAGAATAAGAAAATAATCACCGCGGAAACCAATTTCAGCTTTTGACTATCATAACGCTTTTCAAAGAATTCGGGCATCGTCTTTGCTGAAAGACGCGTCGTCATTCTCTTCGTGCGCTTCGCCAATACCAGCCAAGCAATGAGAGAGCCGAGAATGGCGTTCCCCACCCCAATCCAAATGGACGCCAAGCCGTATTGCGCGCCGAATTTCCCTGCATAACCGATAAAAATAACAGCGGAAAAATACGTCGTGCCGTAAGCAAACGCGCTCATCCAACCGTTTAAGCCGTTTTTGCCTGCCAATAGAAAGTCTTTTACCGAACCTGACCGATTTCGCGTATAAATCGCAATGCCGACCATACCCAGCGCATATAGCGCCAAAATTACGTAATCCACCGCCATAACCTTTCTCCATCTCTCATTTATTTTTTCGATTTTTTTAAGATAAATAATCTATTTTTATGATTATAACACATTTTTTTACGTACTGTCAAACGAACGACGAAGAAAAAAACTTGTTTTTTTAAGTTTTTAGAAGACGAAAGCATATATCTTCACCAACGCTACTGCTTTTCATCTCATACCTGCCCCATTGTTTTGGGTAAATATTGTCTTTATAAAAAAGACCGCATCGAGCATTCGAGCGATCTTTATTTTTCATTCATTCCTTCTACAAGTTCTTCAAAAGTAATACCAAAAATCTTTAGAATTTTTATTATATTATATAATGAGGGCTCTACCCTATCGCATTCCCATTCGCTTACGCGTTGTTGCGTCGTTTGCATTTTTAATGCAAATTCTTTTTGACTTAGCTTATTTAATGCGCGAAAGTATTTCAAATTTTCCCCAAATGTTTTCATAATATTATTTTACACTAAACACCGTGTTTTTATTTGACATACACTAAAATTAGTGTTATAATATTCCAAACTACATGGTGATCTCCATATGATTGTATTTATAATTCTTCGCTTGTTTTCCATAATTATTTGTGCAGCTCTTGCCTCAAATAGAAATAGGTCTGAAATGCTTTGGGCTTTTTTAGGGCTTATATTAGGATTGCTTCCCGTACTTGTAATTGCATGTTTACCAACTATTCAATCTAATGAAAATAAACAAAATGATATTTCTCTTTCTAATAATTTAGACGAATTAAAAAAGCTCAAAGAACTTTTAGATAATAATATTATTACGCAGGAAGAATTTGAAAATTTGAAAAAACAAATTTTGAACTTATGAAGTTTATTAAACATTAGCAAAAGCCACGCCGCTTGGCGTGGCTTTCTTGTCTTTCATCGTCGCAAAACATTCATACAGTCCGCCAAGACAAATAGAAACGACAGTTTTTATTTTTTTCTTATCCAAAACGAACAAAAAAGTCTCAACGGGGTACGCTGAGACTTTTTTGTTATACACGCGTTATAAAATTTTTTCCACGATCCGTTCCGCAATTTTCCGCATACCTTGATCGTTGGGATGAATGGCGACCCCTTCGTGCCAAAATTGCCCTATTGCCATATTCTCGTCGCATTCCCCAAGATCGTTCAAGGAAACGAGCGGATAGTTTTTTCCCTTCGCCACGGCGCGAATCGCGCTATCAATCTCTTCATTGCGCCAAAACAAATCGGTCAATACAACTTTTGCGTTGGGGTTTGAGCAAAAATAATCAACCATTTTCGCATAATGCGGAGCTATGGGATGAGCCTTAAACTTTTCTTTTGCTTGCCAAATGTTTTCACCAATACGAATCACAACCACGTCCGCTTGGAAATCCCGCGCTTCCGACCAATCGAAAATCCGTTCGTCTTGATAATAATGCAGTTCCCATTCCCCACAGTTCGCGATACAGTAATTGACCTTACCGAATTTCTTTTCAAGTAAGCTTAAATATATATTGTATCGCAATACGAAATTTTTACCAGTTTGTAGGGATTTTTGACATGGAAAAAACCCGAAAAATCCTTCCAACAGATTTTTCGGGTTTTTTCATTTTTACACTCTTCAATTAGACTAAAAAGTTAAGTATTGCGATACTCGCTCGGCGTACAGCCATATTTATTTTTGAAACGTTCATAAAAGGTATTTCGATCGGAAAACCCGCATTCTTCGATGATTCTTTCAATCGTATAATCGCTATTTTTTAAGAGTTCGCAGCAACGCTTTAACCGTACGTCCATAATGTAGTCGGTAAAACTCATATTGAACGCCTTTTTGAAAAGTCGGCTAAAATACGCAGGGTTATAAAAACATCTTTGCGACAAGTCGCTCAATGAAATTTTCTCATTAAAATGCTCTGTGATATAATCCAAAATATCTTGCGGAATCAAAAGATCCTTTTCGCTGTCTTTTACGAAAATTTTGCGGAACACTTTACACAAAATTACGTTGATATAGGAATCCAAAATTAACGATTTGCCAAGCTCGTCTTTGAAAAGCTCGCTCTCGATATTCTTAAAAAGTGCGCAAATGCCGTCACGCTCGCTATAATCAAAGGATACGAGCGGTCCTTTGTCGTTCAATTCGTGCTGGATTTTTTCAAAGGACGTAAGTGCAAGAATATAGAAAAGATTGTCGTTCTTCATCATATTCTTCGTGAAATACTCCACGCGAATCATTAAGTTATACGCGAGCATCTTATCCTCTAACGTAAACGAGTGCGTACAGCCGTAATTGATGAAAAGCAAATCCCCTGCTTTAACGGTAAATTCTTCGCCGTTAATGGAGTGTCTTCCAGCGCCCTCGATGACGTATACAATTTCCACAAAATCGTGGTCGTGAATAGCTTCATCGCGGTTGTCACAAATCGTCTTTATCGCAACCATTGCATCGCTTTGAAATTCTTCATCAGCCTTATAATGCAGCATGCACACGCCCCCCCTTTTCTTATCAATATTATTATAGCAAATTTTTTCGAAATTTTCAAGGCTTTTTTGTAATTTTATAAAAAGTCGACAAAATCCCATACAAAAATATCCGTCAAAACAGCTTCAACGCATACCTGCCCCCTTCATTTCCTTTATAATCTCTTTTTTTGCGTATAAAAATCCCTACAATTTTTCAGCTTTTTTAGAAGAAAAAACAGCAATAACTCCGACAATCTTGTTTTTTTACCTAACAAATCTATCAGGAAAACATGCAAAAATTTCATTCTCAATATCATAAAATAACCATCTACGGATTATGTAGCACAAAGGCTATGCCCCCAAAAGCTTGTCTAGCTTTTGGGGGCATAGCCTATAACGGGTAAATATTTATTATCATTGCTTTACTTTGTATTTTTTGGATACGATTACGTTGATTCTCTTGGGAACAACCTCAATATGTAAACCACCGTTAGGCCCTTTTTCTCCGTCTATTGTCCAAATGATATCATCTGCTACGCTTACGTCAAAGCTTGAGCCTTCCATGTGGATAATATGCTTGCTCTTTGCGCCATAACCAAAAAGGAAAAGCTTGGCTACGCTTAATAACGCCGCAATCTTTCTAAAAATATTCGCCTTTGTTCTACCGCGAACGATTGCCACCTCTATTTTGCCGTCCTGCATGGACGAATGTTTATTGGTGTTAAAGCCCGAAACGTAGCGTCCGTTCATAAAAGTGACGAGCGTACAGTCCTCGTAATGCACTTGCGTATTGCAATCGTTACAGTCGATTTTGAACTCCTTGAAATGCATATTACGCTTAATCCCATCCAAGCCGTATGCAAGCTTGCCTAAATGATTCTTTTGGCTTTGCGACGTGGAATAGGAGGTGTCCGTAAAGATACCCGCCGCAACAACGTACAACGAATAACGATCGTTGGCTTTCATACAGTCGAGCGTTTCCACTCTGCCAGCTTGGATAACCTTTAAGGCTTTCTTAATCTTTTTTGGGATTTTTAAGGAGTGCGCAATATCGTTAACCGTACCGCTAGGAATATACCCAAGCGCAGGCGTATTATCCAAATCGGCAAGACCTTGCACGACTTCGTTAAACGATCCGTCGCCACCTGAAAAAATGATCGCGTCGTATTGACCTACCGCATCACGAGCAAATTTAGACATATCCCCAGGACCTTGCGTTGCCTTAACGTCGACAGTTTCATATCTTTTTCCAAGCTCCGACTTGATATAATCCAACTTTTTACTGATTTTGCCTTTTCCGCTTACGGGATTATAGATAAAAATACACTTCATAGCCTATCCTTTTGTATAAAAATGATTATTTATTAACTTCTTTTTGTTTTACAACGCCAAGTTTTTGATAAAGGGACGTCCGTTCTTCCTCCGAATACGTCCAAACCTTCCATAAAACGAAGATTCCAACGAGAACGCTTACAATGAGCATAGTAACCGCCGTTCCCACGTCAAAAACGACACCCGTGCCCATTTCATCGAATAATAAACCGCAAAAATTATAAATACCGTGAATCGCCGCACAACATAAGATATTTTGTGTTTTCATCAGGCAAAATGCGAATAATCCGCCCGTTAAACAGGTGTAGCCTACTTGCAAAATTACCGCGCCGGAAATACCGTTCAATAAATGTGCACAGCCGAATACAAGCGATGATACGACGTAAGTATATAAAAAGCCTTTTTTATCCTTTGAAAACAGCCCTGCGATTACGCTAAAGATAATTCCACGGAAAATACATTCTTCAAATAAACCTACGAGCATACAGTATGCACCGAACAAGAAAAAATCCAACGCACCTTTACGTATTAACGTCATTTCACCGTTAAAATAAGCGCTAAATTGAAAATTATCGATAGCAATTATCAAACATGGAATCAAATAAATCCAGCCCTGAGGTTTCCCGAATAGCCGTATTTTTAAGCGAAGCATCAACAAAATTGCCGCGATTGCCCCGCTTCCTTGCTGAATAATTTTGACAAGCATCTTGTTTCGGAAGTTATTGGATACAAGCTTTACGTCCCAAAAATCAAAAAGCACCGTTAAGACGCAAAATAGCGCAATGAGCACGATTTGTAAAACGTTCCATATACTTTGTCGTTTCGTTGGCTTTTGCACGTTTGTACCCCATTTTTTGCTTAAATTATACACTTTCTATCTAAAATATTATAGCACACTCGTTTTCATAAGTCAAGTATTCATTTTATAATCTGTAATTGATTATAAAATGAAAAGGATACATTGCGTATCCTTTTCATTTTGGCACATATCTTATTCATAACAAATAAAGGTTTGCGTGGTTAAATGCACATTCTTTGTGCCTATGGATATTTTGTTCCCGCTTTTTTCGTAAGGGACAAGCCGTTTTTTCCCAGCTTCACGGTCAATGGCATATGCGCGCGAAAGCTTCAAGCCCTGAAGCTCTAAATCCGTAGTTTCAAAATCCTCTTCCGTGCTATTGACAACGATAAGCACGTTATATCTTGCTTTCTTATATAAATACGTATAAACGCCCGCGTGATTTGTAAAAACAAGCTGTACGCCGCTTTTCCGTAAAAAAGCCTTTAACAACGACGTACGTAAATCATGGTATTGCTCAAAATATATACCGTTGATTACATAAGGAACGACAAAAAAGCTCCCGCCGTCCATATCGCCAACTCCCAACTTATTACCCAAATAATCATAGACAAAGGATTGCGCGCCGCTGTCGTCTTTATAATCAATTTTTACATAATTGCCTGATTTTCCAAACGCTGTTACACGGTATCCCTTTTTCTCATTGATTAGGATACCATCTATTACTTGTTCATAGCTATGCACGTTATGCTCGCCATAGTACATTTCATATCCGCTTGCGCCGATCAAACTGCCCAAGCCCTTATCAATTAAGACCTGTGCAGCTCCACCGTCCAAAACCACGAAATTTTCCTTAAATAAGCGAATGAGCTGAGAAGACGTAAAATTATAGACGTTTCCACCCCCCAAAGCCACAATTTTTCCTTGAAAACGCTTTTTCGTCGATGCCTTCACGGTAATCCCTAACGAAGCAATATATGCGTTAAAATACGATTCGTCAGGGTAGAAATCTTCAAATCGAGTTATCGATTTTTCGCGTTTATACACCGTTTTTTCGTCAATGGGCAAGATGATACCTTCTAATGTATCATATTTCAAGTTTAACGCGGCAACCCCGTTCAAGTAAGGAGTAACTCTTTTTACCGCTTCCCCATAGCCAAACCCTTCAACAATTCCATTTCCGACAAAATCATAAATATCATACGTCATTCCTTGAATACAAAGCGGAATTGCCGATTCTAATTGAAATTGCAAAAAGCGGGCTTCTTTGGTAAAAGTGCTAAACGAACCGTTCTCCAATTCAGGGTAAATAAGCGTATTTTTAGGCAATAATGCGCGGCAATGAAAAGGCAAACGATTAAATTGAAAATAATATTTTTTCGCGGATATTTCATCATAGCAAGGCAAATGCAATCTATTAATCATCGGCCCATTCCCAGCAAAGCCCTTATGAATTCTATGCCAATCTCTTCCTTCTAAGGCATGCATATCATGCATAGACGACATTAACCCAACTTTTGTGCCAAGTCCCAATTCCGCAACCGCTTTCCCGATCTCTTCCGCAAGTTGCGCCATACATTCCCGATTTACATCCAACCAAGCTTTTTTCACTCTTTTTTCGG
The DNA here is from genome assembly GCA_015071005.1 of Clostridiales bacterium. Lineage (GTDB taxonomy): Bacteria > Bacillota > Clostridia > Christensenellales > Borkfalkiaceae > Scatosoma. The sequence goes on from SVIG01000003.1 coordinate 260,516, forward strand.
GTGACTTACGGAAAAGCCTATCTACAAACTCTTCCCGCGTATAGCTTTTTCCTAAACGCTTATTATATTCGCGCATATGAAGATCACAAAAACAACCCCCATATTTCAAATCGCCGTGGTTATGCAAACGGAAATCGTCTTCGACCCAAACGGTATCAGGATCCAACTCTTGAATAATATAACGATAAAATTCTAAAAAATACCTTTTCCAGTTCTCACAAAGCGGACAGGCAACCATCTCGCAGCTATTTCCTTCATAATCTACTTGCGTAGTGAAATTTTGCCCCACTTTTAACGGTCTGCAACGATCGAGATGCCCCAATTCTATCCAAGGATTTAAGCTGACGGATATGCCTTTTTCTTGCAGCGAAGCTTTTGCCTTTTTCATCGTTTTGAGCCAAGGCTTTGCTTCTTCTATTGTCATATGTCCCACATTGTATTCCTCTGCATTGATAAAGAGCATTACGTTATCAAAGCCGTACTGTACGCAATAATCAGTCACTTCTTGAATCCGATCTTCTTCATAATGGTTGGGGTAAAATTGTATTCTCAAACAGTGTAAAAATTTTTTATTCATCACTATCCTCCATTGACTTTTTCCTATCAATACGGAAAAAACCTATAAAAATGGAAATTAAGCTCAATACTTCACAGCAAATTGCGCCGATTGAAAGAGAAATTATATTATAGATCAACCAAGAAGGAGAACTTACAAAACCAAGCAATCGCGTATTTTGGGTGGTTTTACAACGAAACGCAAAAGTGGTGGCGGTCATGCCAATCACAGGCAATATTTCAATAATTGCATTTTCTAAATTGAATCTTTTATCAAAAATTGTAAAGGTTAATACGTAACAAGCCAAATAAACCAATAAAAAGGCAATCAGCCAGAGAAAATGCTCACTCTTGAATTTGTCTTTATAAAAATACACAACGGCTCGAACAATCCCTACGGCATTTAACAACCCGCCCATATAAGCTTTTAACATAAAAAAATGCACCGTAAAAAACGATGAGCCAAGCAACTGCAAGGCAATAATGTGTTTTTGCTGTTTTTGCTGATACGACCAAATATTAAAAGCCATAGCCAAAATGCCTATGCACTGTGCCACAATTTCCATAACGTCATCCCTTAGATTATAATAGTACTCTTTTACACCTTAAAATTTTTACGAATTCATTATAGCATAAAAATATTTTTAATGCAATATGGATATTTTACTTCTTAATGCTTAATATGGTATCAAAACCTTTGATATAACTCAAACAAAGGTTATAAATTCGATTCTGAAAGCAAACAAAAACAGCCTATCCGAAGATAGACTGTCTTTTGTTTAATTTAGCGTTTCCTTAAAATTATTTAAGGATTTTCGTGATAACACCGGAACCAACCGTTCTGCCGCCTTCACGAATAGCGAAACGAAGACCTTCTTCAAGCGCTACGGGCTTAATAAGTTCAACTCTCATTTCGATGTTGTCGCCAGGCATAACCATTTCTACGCCTTCGGGAAGCAAAATCTTACCCGTTACGTCCGTCGTACGTACGAAGAATTGAGGTCTGTAGTTGTTAAAGAATGCCGTATGACGGCCACCTTCTTCTTTCTTAAGAACGTATACTTGAGCTTGGAATTCCGTACCAGTAGCAACGGAACCGGGTTTCGCAATAACTTGACCCTTTTGGATATCCGTTCTGTTGATACCACGAAGAAGCGCACCAACGTTGTCACCTGCTTGAGCTTCGTCCAAGAGCTTGTGGAACATTTCAAGACCGGTGATGGTCGTCGTCATAGGCTTATCGATAAGACCAACGATTTCAGCGGGTTCACCAACGTGAGCAACACCACGTTCGATACGACCAGTAGCAACGGTACCACGACCAGAAATCGTGAATACGTCTTCTACGGGAAGAAGGAAAGGCTTGG
>SVIG01000012.1 GCA_015071005.1 Clostridiales bacterium
GTGGGTACACGAAACGAACGGGAGACAGACGAGATGAAAAGAATTCACGGTGTGTATGAAACGGAGCAGGAAGCGGTTGCGATTGTAAAATCCCTTTTGGATGATGGGTACAGCGCGTACAGGCAAGGCAAAACGGTTTACATTGACGACGGCGGTGTGGATTACGATTTGTAAGGAGGGCAATATGAGCAAAGTAATTCAATTTGATAGAAACGGCGAAACAGGCAACATCTTTTACATAATAGGTCAGGCGCGCAAAGTATTGATTGAACAAGGTAGGGAAAACGACGGGGTGGAAATGTTCGAACGAGTAAAGCAGGGAGATTACGAAAACGCCTTGAAAGTTATCGGCGAATATGTCGAATTGCAAGATATTACCTATAAGCCGAGATATCAACCGCGCACCTACGAGCAGTTAATACAGTTCTGCAAAGACACGCAGACGAGCCAAGCAGGGGTTTTGACTTTGCTCCGTTATTACACGGACACGCTGGGCTGGGGTATGCAAGATAGTCTTGACTATGTAGTCGGTTTATTTGAGAACGGCACAATACAAAAAATCAAGGAACTTGGAGGTATGGCAGATGGAAAACAAGGCTGAATTCGTAGAAAAGTATTTGAAGCCCTTATTGATCGCCGCGAATGTAGAAGTGATTGACGCGGTGTACGAAAAGCAGGGGTACGAGGAAATTGTAAGAATAACGTTTTTGGGCGGTGGAACGCACGTTAAAAACGTTTCTTGCGACAGCTTGATCGCTTTATCGCGAGACGTGCTGAAAGGGCTGTAAGGGGTAAAGAAATGGCAAAAAACAAGAAATTTCGTAAGCTGTTGAAAGAAAGGAACGTGAAGCGCAAGGTGTTATTTATGAAGGAGAGTTCCTTACGATCGTTGACGATAAAATTATTTATAACGAAAACATCGTGGGGGCAACATTAGTATCCGAAGTAGATGGCGAAGAGATTGAATTACCACCCTCGGGAAGTAATTTGCAGGATTTGGGTGACTTTAAATCTTTGAACTTCTATGCAGTAAGAGATGGAGAAAAAATTGCGTATTTAGGTGGCTACATTCGAGATGAGGTACTTGCGGTTACGAATTTCTATGGTGATTGGAATAAAGTAGAAACGTGGGACGTAAGAATCACGACGAGCGTAGAAGCGGAAAAAGGTACGGTATATACATATAGAGTGCCTGAATCTGCAACGCGAGCATTCCCGATGATAGTTTTTACCGTAGATCAAGATCTTTCGAGGTTAAAGAGCTTTAGCTATGACGTAAGAGTTACGGCAGATGCAACGGCCACAAGTACGATTACGGAAAGCGATTTATTATACTTCTTGCCGAACTTGCCTGGCAGTGCGGAAGATAGAGGTGATAGTTATGCATTGACATCTGCGTTGATTGGTGCAAATGGTCTTTCGATTGCGGATGGTTGGCAAAACATACAATTGACGGGTTTGAGTGGAACGGGAACTGTTAAGAATGATAAATATGCAATCATTGATAACGGTGACGGCACATATAGTATTTGCTTGACATTTATCAACCGTTGGAATGCGGCAAGCGGCTCGTCGCCGAAGAATTTCAACCTTTCCATTACAAGCTTGCAATTTGAATTTGAGGAAGAAGTGGAACCTGCAGGGAATGTAATTTGGAATAGCGAAGAAGCGTCTTTGAATACGGTGACGGCGACAGATACAAATGGTGCACATAATTTCTCGACTGTAACAGATGCGGAAAAGGGTAGCGTTTTAAGCATGAACGCTGTAGTTGGAACGTTTGTGAAGATTCAAGTTACGACGCAGACGGATTTGACCAAAGCGAAGGCGATTTCGTTCTACGAAAGCTGTAAACGGTGTGATTATACGACGTATCAAGAAATTCCTGCACTTGGACATGCTGCAGAAGTAGTCGAGGGGTATGCTGCAACTTGCACGGACGAAGGAAAAACGGACGGTGAAAAATGTTCTGTTTGTAATGATGAGTTAATTGTACAGAAATCCATTGCGGCATTAGGACATAACGATGAAAATAAGGATAACGTATGCGATCGTTGTGATGAAAAATTAACCGCAACGGCTGGTATGCTGTTAATGCCAGTTGTCAAAGGTGAATCTATGGCAGGGAATTGGTATCGAATTTATAGAGCTGAATCGGGCTATGACGTTGGTTCTTTGTACACAACTAATGGTTTAGGGCTTTTGGCAAACAGTGTGTCATATGGCTATAATGATGCATATTTATTCCATTCAGGTCCTTTGGCAACGTTGGATGGCTTGGAGGTGGTCTATACAGACGAATATATCGACGTGCATTTTGTATGCGGGACTTATACAATCATTAGAAACGGCATCGTTACTTCTGAAATTGTCACGTTAGATGAAAATGTAAAGGTTTCGAGTGCATCGCAGAATGTATTCCGCCTTGTGGATGAAAAGCATTGCGAGAGCAACGGTTTGACGCATAATCTTAAACTTGTGGAAGGTTACGCAGCTACCTGCACTGAAACGGGTGTGGCGGATATAGAAAAGTGTTCTAATTGCGGTGCATCCAGCACAAGGCCAGAAACGATTCCCACGGTGGCACATACGGAAGTTATCGTTAATAAAGTGGATGCGAGCTGCCTTTCGTATGGTTCCACAGAGAGAACAGAGTGTTCTATTTGCGGAACGGTTGTAGAAGACAGTAAAATCATTGTGCCGACGGGGCATACAAACAATAACGGCGATGAGGCTTGCGATATTTGCGGTATGAAGGTCAAAGATGCGGACGCAATTACGGATCATAGCGATTTTGTCGAAGTTGCTGTTGCCAAAGGGGATTTCGTCGCGGGCAAGTGGTACCGTATTTACAGAGATGAATCTACGCCAGGGTGTTATATTGATTTGAGTACAGACAAAAACAATGGTTATTTGGTAGCTTATAGAAGCAATAGTAGCTATGAAAATGCAACCTATTTCTATAGCGGACCGTTATATATCATAAAAGGCATGAAATTCGTGTATACGGATGAGTATATAGACTTTTATTTGGAAGAAGGCGTCTATGAAATTATGCACCATACGACGGGTGCAAGTACGGGTTTAAAGCTTACAATTAATGAAACGACAACCATTACAGGGTTTACGCCTGGTAAATGTTTTGAACTCAAGCAAGAAATTTAAGAAAAAATTGGAGGAAAACAAAAATGAAAGTTAAAAGAATTATAGCGCTTATTTTGATAACGGCAATTGTATATACTGGCTTAGCTTCGTTCGTCGCGTGGCTTATTATACGTAACGATAGAAAGAGTTCGCAGTCAACTAATTCTACGAATATTGAAAGTGTGCTTACGGGAAACGATGACATGGAAATTGAGGATGGGCAAGGCTCTGCGATTTGTATGATGAGTTATTAGTCTTTAAGTAGTTGAAAAGGTTCCACCAAAATATGCGGGCGCAAGTTGTACAAGGTTATCAGCTTGCGCCAGCTCTTTTATAGAATAGGGTAATGAGATTTTAATTAGATGGAGATATAGTATGGAAATTACTAAGAATAATGCTTTTTTCTATGAGGTTTGTATGTTAAATTTTCTGGTGAGAATTGGATGTCTAACAGAAAAAGAAAAGGTTGGTATACCTCAACGGGAATTTCCAGCGAAGGAACGAGCGAATCCATAGGCGATTCTACGTTGGAGGATTCCGAAGAAACGTCCGAATCGGACGGAAAAGATTCTTCTGAAACGGAAAAGAAGGAAGTGAAGGTTACCTTTCAGCAAAGCGGCGTGAAAGACATTATTATAACGATAGAAGAAGGCGCGGCTTTGACGAGTATTCCTACGCCTAGGGAAAAGACGGGCTATACCATTGTTTGGGATAGAAAGGATTTTTCAAGCATTACGGAAGATATTACGGTAAAAGCGATTGAAACGGCGAAAACGTACACGATTAAGCTGCAAGCGAACGGCGGTAACGTTGCGCAAGAAACGTTGACCGTGACCTACGGGCAAGCCTACGAATTGCCTATGCCTACGCATAACGAGCATATCTTTGAAGCTTGGACGTATGCAGGAGAGCCTTTGGCGATGCAAGGGACGTGGGAGCTTGACGCGGAAGCTATCGTTTTGACGGTACAATGGAACGAATGCTGTTGGTCGGGCAATTACTAATAGTCTTAAAGAAGCGCTTGTTTTGCATTAAAAAAAACAAATTTGTAAAGGGCGGCTATCCGCAAAGGATAGCCGCTCTTTAACTTTTTATGGAGTTGACAAAACGACAAAAAGATGTCTTTTTGTAAAAATGGGCGGGGCAGGTATGCGTTGAATATATTTTTTTCTCGCGCGAACCCTTTCACGGGTTCTCGTCCCTGCGCAATACAACAAAAAAGACGTACCCAAGTACGTCTTTTTTGCTGGTGGACGATCAGGGTATCTCCGATACCCCAAGGGGCCCCTCGGAGGGCGTCGCCTACGGCTCGCGCGAACCCTTTCACGGGTTCTCGTCCCTGCCCAATGCAACAAAAAAGACGTACCCAAGTACGTCTTTTTTGCTGGTGGACGATCAGGGTATCTCCGATACCCCAAGGGGTCCCTCGGAGGGCATCGCCTACGGCTCGCGCGAACCCTTTCACGGGTTCTCGTCCCTGCCCAATGCAACAAAAAAGACGTACCCAAGTACGTCTTTTTTGCTGGTGGACGATCAGGGTATCTCCGATACCCCAAGGGGCCCCTCGGAGGGCGTCGCCTACGGCTCGCGCGAACCCTTTTACGGGTTCTCGTCCCTGCCCAATGCAAAGAAAAAACACCCCGCAAGAGGTGCTTTTTCTTTGGTGGACGATCAGGGACTCGAAGCCGGATAGCATAGCAAAAATGAGCCAAAATGAGCAAAAAACATGCAAAAAGTGCCCGTTTTGAGAGTTGTGCCCCAATTATGCCCCAAAATGCCCCGAAGAAAAACCCTAATAAAATCCCTGAAAAAAAATAGGGAATGTTCATGGATTGTCATCTCTATACTTCTGTTTTGATTAAATTAATAATTGCTAAAACATATAATTTATTAACCCAAGGAGTGATGTAAAAATTGTTTAAGTTGTGTTATAAATGTTTATAAAAGTAACAATAAAATATTTAACGGAGTATATAAAATTTGTATTAATGTCGAAAAGATTTTAATTTTTTTTAAAAAACTATTGACAAATCTTAAAAAATAGCATATACTAGTAATACAAAAATATTTGGGCTGGGTGAAAATCCCGAGGTCCACCAATGGCGGGGTGTTCCTCGCCACTTTTTTTAGGTTTGCGAATGAAGAAAATTATAAGTGTTTTTATTGATGAATCAGGGGATTTTGAAGCATTTGACAAAGCGGCGCCATATTATTTGGTAACAATGCTTTTTCATAATCAAGAGGACTCGATAAAAGAAGAATTAGCAAGATTGGATAATAGTTTATTGCAAAAAGGTTTTATTCATCCACATCATTTGCACACTGGACCGTTGATTCGCAGAGAAGAAGTTTATAGAGATATGGATATCGAACTTCGTAGGCATATCTTTGCTGCTTTTATGAATTTCGCGCGACATATTGAATTCACATATAAAACCTTTATAATTCCAAAAAAAGCAGGCGACGTAGCATCTTTAGAGCTTATCAAGAATTTGTCAATCGCAATTAAAGATTTTTTGTCTCAAAAAGAAGAAGTGTGGGATAGGTTTGACGAGATTATCGTTTATTATGATAATGGACAAATTCAACTTACTAAAATATTAGCATCTGCGTTTAGTGATTCGAGAGTAGGATTTAGAATGATAAAACCTGCTCAATATCGATTGTTTCAAATTGCAGATTTAATCACAACATTAGAGTTAACAGAATTAAAATATCAAAACGGCAAAAATAGTAGATCTGAATTATTGTTTTTTAAGTCTATGAGAGATTTTCATAAAAATTTCTATAAGCATATGATCAAAAAGCGAGAAGAATAAATAGTTGAAACGTTTTATTAGTAATTTAATTGTAAATTTAAGCGGTTACAAGCTGTAACCGCTTAAATTTTTGTTTGAGGAAATTGATTGCGTGAAAAAAATTAAAAGTAGTATTATATAAGAAGTAATAAGGAGAAAATGATGAAATAAATACAAGGAGTGAGAATAAAAATGTATTCTCAAAAATTTAAGGAAAAAGTGTTGAGACGCTATTATGAAACGCGCAAGATGAGTGCTACGTGTCGGGAGTTTCACATAGGCAGGGAAACTTTTCGACGTTGGCGAAAGAGTTTGCAAGAACTTGATAAAGAGAGGTGTGTGCAATTTTGTGGTCAAAAAAAGTTGACGGTGCGTCAAGGTAAAAAGGAGAAGCTGTTGGCAGAATATAAAATCCTGCAGGCGGAATATGAGATTTTACGATTTGCTTATGAATATTTTACCCCAACGTTAAAAGAAAAACTAGAGATTGCAGATCGGCTAAAAGGGAAATATAAAACCAAGCAAATGTGTCGAGTTATAGGAGTGAATCATTCAACGTTCTATAATCATGACCGGCGAGGGGCAGAAATAACGAAAAATCAAAAACGCAATGCGGATCTAAAAATACTAATCACGGAAATACATAAAAAGAGTGATGAACGATTTGGCGCAAATAAGGTTTATCAAAAGTTAAAAGCGGATGGGGTTGCTTGTACGTTAAAAAAGGTTTCAGCTCTTATGAAAGAAATGGGTTTGAGCAGTAAAAGGCGAACAACCTCTAGCATGAGTCCTAAAAAGAAAAAGGAAACACCAATTTACTTTTATCCCGGGAATTTATTGAAGCAAAATTTTAATCAACCAGCCCCAAATGTGTTTTGGGCGGGAGATGTAACAGAGTATAAAATTAGAAGTAATACTTATTATATTTGTGTTGTTATGGATTTGTTTTCCAGGAAAATTATCGCGTATCGAGTAGGTTTAAGAAATAATAATTCATTAACAATTAACACATTTAAAGATGCTTTTGAGGGACGAAATAAGCCGAGGGGAGTGAGTTTTCATAGTGACCAAGGCTCGAATTATACGTCCAATGAATACAAATCTCTTTTATGGGAATTGAAAGTGCGACAATCATTTTCAAAAAGGGGGACACCTTACGATAATTCTGTAGTAGAGGGTTTCTTTTCGAATATGAAACAGGACGATTTATATACTAGACAATTTCAGTTCTTCCATGAGTTGGTTTTGGCGGTGAATAAATATATTGAGTATTATAATAGTTATCGGCCGCATCAACATCTGAATTATAAAACGCCAAATCAGGTAGAAGCGGAATATGTTCCCGAAACATTTGAGGATGAAGATGCCCCATTTTGAGGTGTAAAATTGAATAGACTTTTGTATAACAAAAGCCGCCCTTGTAAACAAGGACAGCTTATTTTTTTGTATGCTTTTTTAAATGAGAACAGTTCGCTCTTGGGGTTCCAAAAACGAACTGTTCACATCTGGTGGACGATCAGGGACTCGAACCCTGGGCCCATTGATTAAGAGTCAATTGCTCTACCAGCTGAGCTAATCGTCCATATTGGTGGTCCATCGGAGACTCGAACTCCGGACACCCTGATTAAAAATCAGGTGCTCTACCGACTGAGCTAATGGGCCAACCTTTTTTAAGTGTGCCTTTAATGGCTGGGGTGGCAGGATTTGAACCTACGAATGCCGGAATCAAAATCCGGTGCCTTAACCACTTGGCGACACCCCAATGTGTTAAATAAAGTGGGGCGGGCAGAGAGAATCGAACTCACGACCTCCAGGGCCACAATCTGGCGCTCTAACCAACTGAGCTATGCCCGCCATATTTTGGTGCGCCTGAAGAGATTCGAACTCCTGACACACGGCTTAGAAGGCCGTTGCTCTATCCAACTGAGCTACAGGCGCATTCAATGCTCGCCCTAAAAAAAGTGGAGCGGGTGATGGGAATCGGACCCACGCGGCCAGCTTGGAAGGCTGGAATTCTACCATTGAACTACACCCGCATTTCTTCGCTTAACGCCGCCGCATCGATAGCGCTTGTATATAATAGCATTATTAAGATAAATTGTCAAACATTTTTTAGGTGTTTTTTCAAAAATTTACAAATTTTTTTTCAGGGTCTTGATTTTTTCTCGCGGTGGAGCGTTTTTTGAACTTTCTTAAAAAAACCGAAAAAAACTTTCTCGGTTTGGTTGTGTTATTTTACTCGAATGTGTTATAATATTACCGAAGAACAAAGAAAGAAAAGCCCGAACGAAACAAGAGTACCCATAAATAAATATTGAGTACCCCCAAAAGTGGCATCAATACCATAAGCAACATATCCGACCGCTTATATTTGAGTACGAACATACAAACGTAAATGGTGATTGCGCCGCCTAATAATCCTGCTATGCACAGTTTGCCTGTGGACTTTTCAGTAGGCTTTTGGCGTTGATTTCTCTTTTCTTCGGTGAGCGTGTCGTGAATGTCGAGCTCGGCGAGTTTTTCCTTGTCGCGCAAGGATTTTACGAGTAAAAACGAATAGAAATTGATGGCGAGAATATAGGCAACCAGTAAAACGTATAAGATAATCATACGTTTAGTATTCACAAAAAATAGCAAAAAATTACGTAGGAGTATAAATTATGAAGAAAAGAGCATTGGTAAGCGTTTCCGATAAGTCGGGTATCGTGGAATTTTGTCAACGTTTGATCGCGTGCGACTATGAAATCATTTCCACGGGCGGTACGGCAAAAGCGCTCAAAGACGCAGGGCTTCCCGTTATTGGGATCAGCGAGCTGACGGGTTTTCCCGAATGTTTGGACGGGCGCGTAAAAACGTTGCACCCCATCGTGCACGCAGGGTTGCTTGCCATGCGCTCCAATCCCGAGCATATGGCGCAGCTTGAAAAGCTCGGCATCAATACGATTGATATCGTTGCGGTAAACTTGTATCCTTTCAAGGCGACGATATCCAAACCGAACGTTTCCTTTGAAGACGCGGTGGAAAACATTGATATCGGCGGTCCGACGATGCTTCGTGCGGCGGCGAAGAACTACCAAGACGTGGCGGTTGTTGTCGATCCGAAAGACTATGAACGCGTGCTTTCTGAGTTGGAAGCAGGGGAAATCACTCTTGATACGAAGAAGTACTTACAATATAAAGTATTCGCGCACACGGCGGTTTACGATAGCATGATTTCCAACTACTTGGCGGAAAAATTGGAGATTCGTTTCCCCGACAGCATCACTTTCGCCTACGAAAAAACGCAAGATATGCGCTATGGCGAAAATCCTCATCAAGGCGCGTCCTATTATAGCGAAGAATTTATTCGTGCAGGCTCGCTTTCCAAAGCAAAACAGCTTTGGGGTAAGGAACTTTCCTATAACAATATCAACGACGCAAACGGCGCGTTGGAGCTTGTAAAAGAATTTGACGAGCCTTGCGTAGTAGCTTGTAAACACGCAAATCCTTGCGGTGTTGGCGTGGGTAAGACCATTCATGAAGCATACGTAAAAGCGTATGAATCCGACCCTGTATCCGTCTTTGGCGGCATTTTGGCGATAAACGGTCAAGTGGACGAAGCGACGGCGACGGAAATTAACAAGATTTTCATCGAAATTGTTATCGCGGAAAGCTTTACGGACGGTGCATTGGAAATTTTGAAACAAAAGAAGAATATCCGCTTATTGGAGCTTCCTGATATCAAGGCGAAACGCGAAGCAAGCGCGTACGATATGAAGAAGGTGTACGGCGGTTTGCTTGTGCAAGACTATGACAATACGTTGTTTGCACCTGAGAATTTGAAAGTGGTGACTAAGCGCGCGCCTACGGAAGCAGAAATGAAGGCGTTGATGTTTAATTGGAAGGTCGTTAAACATACCAAATCCAACGCAATTGTTGTCGGGAAAGAAGATAGAACGACGGGGATTGGTATGGGGCAAACGAACCGCATTTGGGCGGCGCAGCAAGCGATTGCGCACGCTGGCGAAGAAGTGAAAGGCTCTGTAATGGCGTCCGACGCGTTCTTCCCGTTCCCTGATTGCGTGGAAGAATGTGTGAAGGCAGGTATTACGGCGATCGTACAGCCTGGCGGCAGTATTAAAGATCAACTTTCCATCGACGCGTGCGATGCGGCGGGAATTGCCATGATCTTTGTTGGGGATAGACATTTCAAGCACTAAAATTCCCTTCAACGCGTACACGGTATAGAGTAATTAAAAAAAGCAGCGATAAAATCGCTGCTTTTTTGATGATATTAAAAGGGGTTAGCCGTTTCTCGACGCCTTATATTCGCCGATGGCTTTTGCAAGTTGATCGGGGCAAGACGTGTTGTTTCTGCAACGGATACCCGTGAGCAAGGTTTCGATTTCATCAATATCTTTGCCTTCTACGAGTTTTGCAATCCCTTGCAGGTTGCCGCCGCAACCGCCGATAAAGCGTACGCTATGCAATTTATTTTCGTTATCAACGTCAAAAACGATTGTTCTGGAGCAAGTGCCTTTCGTAGCATAAGTAAACATAATAATCACCTCATAAAATATAATCGCCCAAGGGCGCAAAGGGGAGATTAGAAAATCAATCCACCAAAGTTTCGTAAATTGCGGAATACAAATCGGAAGCCTTGCATTCCCAGTTTTTATAAATGCGTTGCGCCGTTTTTTTGTCGGGAATTACGAACTTCAAATCAAGCATCGGTTGCCCGGGCGCAAGGATTTTTAAGAGTACCGTGTACGAGCCGTCCACGTTTTGATAATAGTCCGACTTGCATTCTTGACGGTTGCGGAGCTTGCCGCTGTTATTCTTGACAAATGCGGAAATCTCGTCGCGAATACTTTTCGGGATGTTGATATAGAAACTGTTCAAGCTGTCCCGACCGTCTTTCGTAATCATATACAAGGTTTCTTCTGCGGAAGGGGACACGCGGCAAATAAACCCATCGTCCAAAAGTCTGGGCAAAAGCTCCACGCAATCCATGTAGTTAAGCCAATTATTCCCCGCCGTACACATTTCCACTATGGTGCGCTCGGAAAGCGCCGTTTCCATCTTATCGAAAACGAAAAGTAGAATGAGTTTATTGACGGACGTTTCGCCTTGTATTTGCATTCGTAAATCTCCTCTTCCTCAAGCCGCGCAGTCGCGCGCGTACGATATTGTATAAATTCCAAAAATGCGTTGCATACATTATACACAATCTTTTGTAAAAAATCAAGATGTTTTTCGAAAAAATATTGCTTCTTTATGAAAAAATGTGCTATAATAAGAAAAAAGACGAGTAGAAGGAGCGGTTTTATGGATTACGAAGAGAAAACAATCCGAAAAAATTATATTTATAAGGGAAAAATACTTACCCTTCGCTGTGATGATGCGGAGCTGCCCGACGGACAGCCTTGTAAGCGCGAAATCATCGAGCATAGCGGCGGCGCTTGCGTACTCTACGTCGAGCAGGGAAAAATCCTGCTTGTCCGTCAATATCGGTATGCATACGGGGAGAGTATTTACGAGATTCCTGCGGGCAAGCTTGAACCAAATGAAGACCCCATGTACGCGGCGAAACGGGAATTGGAAGAAGAAGGGGGGATTCAAACGGACGATTTAGAGCTTCTTTTTATCGACTATCCAACCCCTGGCTATACCAATGAAAAAATCTATATTTATCGCGCCCATTCGGGGACTCGCGTCCAAGCGCATTTGGACGAAGGGGAGTTCTTGGATGCGGAATTTATTCCCGAAGAAAGGGTGTGGGAAATGCTGAAAAACGGAGAAATCCGCGACGGCAAAACGATCATTGCCTTGCAAGCCTACTTCTTATCGAAAAAATAAAAAAGGACGGAGCCGTTTAGGACTCCGTTCTTTTTTGTGAATAAGGAGAAAAATGAAAAAATGAAAAATGAAGAGAAATTAGCAACCGCAATTGCAATTACAATTGCAAGACGGCGTCAAGATTGCGGCAAGAGTACCGTTTTTGTACAAGCAGAACAAAAGCGCGAGAATAATGGGTAATCCGCAGCCGCTAAAAATGCTGGAGCAGAAGCAGCCGTCCTTCGAGCCGAGAACGAGCAACGCGATAAGAATCCAAAGGGTAACGTTACCCTGATTGCAACAAGTCATAAATAACCTCCTGTGTTTCGCCGCAGGGGTATGTAAGCGTGACCTAAAAGTAGGCAAAATCCTGCGGTTTTGTGTTTCTATTACATAATATTCGCGAAATATGGCGCTTTGTGCGTGAAAATCCGCTTTTTGGAAAGAAAAAATCCTGGATTATAGAGTGCATTTTGTTGCGTTAATTCAAAAAATAAGCTATAATATTATATATTCGCGGCAAATATATCTTTGATAATTTGACCGATAAGCGGATAAATACTTATTTTTTTGCTACGTGTATCCTAAAAGAGGAACGCGATAGGAGGTTTTTATGAAGCGTGACGTTGCGCACGAGGTTGCCTTTATTGGCGTTATGACCGCGCTTATGGCGGTCGTGTTGACTTTGGAAACGTATGTTTTCATCTATTTTATTAAGCCGTCGCCGGCATTCTTGACGATTCCGTTGTTTATCGCCCTTTCTATGTACGGTGACTGGAAGAGAGCGTTTGTCGGTGGAACGATATTCGGTTGCTGTTCTTTTGTTCTTTCCTTTATTGTTGGGTACGAAGTGTTCTTCAATCCCTTAATTTCCATTTTACCGAGAACGCTTGCGGGCGTAGCTGGTTATTGGATCCTGCGCGGTTTGAGCGCATTGACGAAAGGAAAAGGCATAGATATTGTCCGTGCGGTTGCCGCAGCCCTTACGGTGGTAGTGCATACGGTATTGGTCTTGGGCTCGATGGAACTCTTTGCAACTGGCGGCGCGTTCTTTGATACGGTATGGCAAACGATTATCGGCGCGAATTTCCTTCCCGAATTGCTTTGCGCAATTTTCTTAGTGCCGATTTTAATTCGCGTGATTAAAAGATATACGGGCGCGCGTAAATAAGGGAAAAGGACGAATTAGAATGATTATTTGTATCGATATCGGTAATACGAATATTAAATATGCGATTTACGATAAGGATGAGCTGAAGGTTTCCTTCCGCGTCGCGACTGATTTTAAGAAAACGTCGGACGAATTCGGCGCACAGCTCACGAGTATGCTTGACGCGCAGGGGCTTTCTGCTTCTGACATTGAAGGGGGGATCGTTTCGTCGGTCGTACCTTCTCTTGACTATACGATCGACAAGATGTGTACGCTGTATTTGGAAATCGAGCCGTTGCATATTGCGCCCGGCTTAAAATCGGGCTTGAATATCCGTTGCGACGACGCAAGGGAAGTGGGCGCGGATCGAATTGTAAACTGCGTTTCCGCGATCGTTGAGTACGGCGAAGGCGTTCCGATGATCGTCGTGGACTTCGGTACGGCGACGACGTTTAATATCATCAGCGAAAATAACGAGTTTATCGGCGGCGTTATCGCGCCAGGGATTAAAGGCTCGCTTGATTCGCTTGTCAACGGTACGGCAAAGCTGCCGAGAGTGGAAATCGAAGCACCCAAGAGCATTATCGCAAAAAATACGGTGACGAATATGCAAGCAGGGATTGTTTTTGGCTTTGCTGGGCTTGTCGAATACATTGTAAAACGTATCAAAAAAGAGCTCAAAGCTACGAAGGTGAAAACGATTGCGACGGGCGGTTTTTCGACGATTATCGCCAAGGAAATCGAGGGGATTGACGTAGTGGATAAGCTCTTGACGCTCAAGGGCTTGAAATATTTATACGATTTGAACGCAAAAGCGTAAATGCGGTAGGCATGTACGCGTTGAAATGAAAAAAGTGACGGTATAGTGAACGGCAAAAAGTCGTTTTTAGGAGGCAATATGACGAAGAAAGTAGGCGTAGCTATTTTAGGGCTTGGCGTAGTAGGTGGCGGTACTTATCAAACGCTTGTAGAGCATCACGATTTTTACTTGGAAACTCAGCAAGTAGATATCTCCGTTGAAATGGTGCTCGATAAGAATTTGGAAAGGTTGAAGGATCTCGGTGTTCCCCAAGAAATTATCGCCGGCAGTATTGAAGAAGTGCTTGCAAATCCCAACGTAGACATTGTTGTCGAAACGATCGGCGGCATCGGCGTAGCCAAAGCGTTCGTTACGGCGGCGCTTCGCGACGGCAAAACGGTTGTCACGTCGAATAAGGAGTTGATTTGCAAGTTCTCACACGAGCTTGAAAAAATTGCAAGACGCAATCGTTGCGGTTTGTACTATGAAGCAAGCTGCGTGGGCGGCGTGCCGATTATTCGCACCCTTCTCGACGGTGTGCAAGCGAATAAAATTCAAAGCATGATGGGTATCGTAAACGGTACGACCAATTATATTTTGACGAAGATGACCTACGAAGGCGCGGATTATGCAGACGCATTGAAGGAAGCGCAAAGATTGGGCTATGCGGAAGCAAACCCCACGGCAGACGTGGACGGTTTCGACTCGATGTATAAGCTTTCCATTCTCTCGTCGATGGCATTCCACACGAAGATTCCCTACACGAAGATTTTCCGCGAAGGGATTAGTCAAATCGACGTGAAAGATATTGCCTTTGGTAGAGAGCTCGGCTATACGTTGAAGCTTTTGGCAATCGGGAAAAATACCGATAAAGGAATTGAAGTGCGCGTGCATCCCACGTTGATTCCCAACGCACATCCCTTGGCGAGCGTAAACGATTCCTTTAACGCGGTATACTTAACGGGCGACGCGGTAGACGACGTTATGCTCTACGGTCGCGGTGCAGGCGCGTTGCCTACGGCAAGCGCGGTGGTTTCCGACGTTATTTACGCGGCGACCCATTCGGACGTGAAGTATTCCACCTTCAAAAACACGGCTACGGCGGATAGCGCGGTAAAATTCGTTTCCGATTTCTCGAGCGCGTACTATATCCGTGTTTCGGCGGAAGACAGAGCGGGCGTGCTTGCGAAAATCAGCGGTATTTTCGGTAAATACGGTATTTCGATTGTCGAGCTCGCGCAAAAGGGCGACGCGGTGGGCGGTAAGGTTCCGCTTATCATCATCACCCATAAAACGAGCGAAAACAGCGTAAAACGCGCGGTGGAAAAAATCAACGCGGCGGGCGTAGGCGAAGTACAGTCGGTTATCCGCGTGGAAAAGTAAGCGGATTGATTTTATAAAAAAGGGGACGAGTTTTCGTCTCTTTTTTCTTCCTTGGAGCAAACGATGAAAGGATTGATTATAATCAACGCCTATCCCAACGGCGCAAAATTTTATAGGCAGGCGGAGCGTATCGCGGAAGAACTCCGTGCGCTCGGATGCGAAACGGACGTGAAACGCAACGGTGAAATATACGCGACGCTTGACAATGTGGGGAAGGTAAGCCTGTCCTTTGCGGAGCAATATGATTTTGCGATATATTTGGATAAGGATAAATATTTGGGTAAGGCATTAGAAGCGAGCGGATTAAAGCTTTATAATAGTGCGCAAGCAATCGAAACGTGCGACGATAAAATGCAAACGTATTTTGCTTTACGAAACGCAGGCGTTGCGCTGGCAAGGACGATTCCTGCGCCCCTTTGCTATACTCCAAACGCAAAAGCGGATGAGAAATTTCTTGAAAACGTAGCAAAAAAACTTGGCTTTCCCTTGGTGGTCAAAAAGAGCTACGGTTCGTTTGGCGCAGGTGTTCAACTCGTACACGGTATCCCCGAATTGATAGAAACTGCGAATAAATTTCTTTATGAGCCACATTTTTATCAAGAGTTTATCGAGCAATCGAGCGGCAAGGATATTCGGGTGATTGTCATTGGCGGAAAGGTTGCGGCGGCGATGGAGCGAGTCGCGCAAAAGGGCGAGTTTCGTTCGAACGTCGAGCTTGGCGGCGTAGGCAAAAAAATAGATTTGCCCGAAAATTACGCGCAAACCGCAATAAAAGCCGCGAAAGCTTTGGGGCTTGATTATTGCGGCGTGGATATTTTGGAAAGGGGGGACGGCTTGGTTTGCGAAGTCAATTCCAACGCCTTTTTCGAAGGAATTGAGTCTGTGACGGGCGTAAACGTAGCGAAAGCCTATGCAAAATATATTCTTTCCAACCGATAAAAAACGGCTTGTAAAATAGTAGGAAAATTGTCCCCAATAGGGGACTATTTTTTTTGCGGTAAAAAAGAAGGAATGCTTGACAAGCTTTACAAAACGTGATATAATACTATAGTTATACAATCAATCATAAATGCGTTCCGTTAGGGCGCGTAAGTATTGGGGGCTTTATATGTCGCACAAAAAGGAAAATGAAATTAAAAGCGTTTGGGCGCGAGTTATTTTGGGCGTTTTTGACCTAATTTGGATTGCACTTATAGGGTTTGCCGCTTTTTGGATAGGGAATTGGTCGCTTACCTTAAAGTTCGATCTTTCGTCAATTTTTGTCTATTGGACGATAGGGAACGTGGTGGTGGCGATTGCGCTTTTCCTTGTCTTTGGACTGTATTCGATGATTTTTTCGACGGCAGGTTTTCCCGAAGCCTTTCGTATTCTTATCGTGACGGGAATTGTTGCCGTTGCAAATATGATTTTTGTTCCTTTTAGCGGTTGGGGCTTAAAAATCGGTTACACGACCGCTTTATTGTACGTATTATTTTTCTTTTGCGGATTGGTAGGGACTCGTTTTATGAGCCGTGGCTTGAAAGCTTTGAAGGCGGCGTTTGCAAACGCATTTACGCATAAAAAGCGAGTGATGATCGTTGGGTGCAACAACAATGCCTTTACCCTTATTCGCAATATGGTATTAAAAGAAAAGAGCTTGTATAAGCCCGTTTGTATGTTGGATTCCGACGCGCGGTATTTAGGAAAACGTATTTACGATATCCGTGTCGTTGGTACGCCGCAGGAAGCGAAAGAAATCGTCAAGAAATACCATATTCACGAGATATTTATCGCCGTTTCGACGAAGAAAGCGGAAACGACGGAAATTTTGCAATATTGCCGCGATTGCGGTTGCCCTATGCGTTTGCTTCCCGAGCTTTCTAAAATGACGCACGGGGAAATCAGCGTATCCCAGCTCCGTCCCGTTCAAATCGAAGATTTGCTCGGCAGAGAACAAATCAGCGTGAACTTGAACGAGGTGATGGAATATATCGAAGGGAAGGTCGTGCTTGTCACGGGTGGCGGCGGCTCGATCGGTTCGGAGCTTTGCCGTCAAATCGCTATGCATAGCCCCGCGCAACTTATCATTCTCGATATTTACGAAAATAACGCGTACGATATCGAGCAAGAGCTTGCTCGGCGTTATCCGAAGCTCAACTTACTTACCTTGATTGCAAGCGTTCGTGATAAAGTAAAAATGCGCGACGTGTTTGATAAACATAGACCGCAAATCGTCTTTAACGCGGCGGCGCATAAGCACGTACCGTTGATGGAAACGAGCCCGAACGAAGCGGTAAAAAATAACGTTTTCGGTACGCTTAACGTAGCGCGTGCGGCGGACGAATTCGGCGTGGAAACGTTCGTGCAAATTTCCACGGATAAAGCGGTGAACCCCACGAATATCATGGGCGCAACCAAGCGCATTTGCGAAATGATTATTCAAACGATCGGTCGCCATAGTAAGCAGACGAAATTCGTTGCCGTGCGTTTTGGCAACGTACTCGGCTCGAACGGCTCGGTAATCCCGCTTTTCAAGCGCCAAATTGCCGAAGGCGGTCCCGTCACAATTACGCATAAAGACATTATCCGTTATTTTATGACGATTCCCGAAGCGGTTTCGCTTGTCTTGCAGGCAGGTGCGTATGCAAAGAGCGGACAAATCTTTGTTTTGGATATGGGTGAGCCTGTCAAAATTTACGATTTGGCGTATAATCTTATCAAACTTTCGGGGTATGAACCGAACGTGGATATCGCGATTGAATGTACGGGACTTCGCCCTGGCGAGAAGCTGTATGAGGAACGTTTGATGGAAGAAGAGGGCTTGCAAAAGACGGCGAACGGCTTGATCAATATCGCAAAACCGATCCCCTTTGACGAAACGACGTTTTGGGATTCGCTTGATAAGCTTTACGAAGCGGCGCACAGCGAAACGGACAGTATGAAGGAATGGGTGAAAGAACTCGTTCCCACCTACACGATCGACAAAAGAAAGAACGCGGCGTTGAACTATATGAAAGAGTTGCAAGCTGCGGAAAAAACGGAAGAAAAAGCGGAAAACAGTTAAAAGGATACTTATGCTTACGCAAGAAATTTATTCGCAATACGTGAAAATACTCAAAGAGGAGCTCGTGCCGGCAATGGGCTGTACCGAGCCGATTTCCATCGCCTATGCGGCGGCGAAAGCGCGCGCGGTGCTTGGCGAAACGCCTGTTTCGGCGAAGGTTGCCGTCAGCGGTAACATTGTGAAAAATGCCAAGAGCGTCACCGTACCTCATACGGGCGGTATGCGCGGCATTATCTCGGCGTTTGCGGCGGGCTTGGTCGCAGGGGACGCGGACGCGGAACTGGAAGTTATCGCGCACGTCACGGACGAGCAAATCAAAGAGATTCGCAAGGTCAAGGAAAGCTTTGATGTGGAAGTAGTAACGCCCGAAGACGCGCGCGTGTTCGATATCGGTATTACGCTGTATTCTCAAAGCCACGAATCGTACGTTCGTATCGTAGATACGCATACGAATATCGTTTCGGTAAAGCTCGACGGCAAGACTCTTTATGAGAATATGCCGCAGGAAGAAGACCGCGCGGATAGAAGCGGTTTGAGCGTGGAAAATATCATCGAATTTGCCGATAAAGTGGACGTAGCGGACGTGGAAGAGGTTTTGCAACGCCAAATCGACTACAATATGGCGATTGCTGAAAAGGGCTTGAAGGAAAACTACGGCGCGAATATCGGAAAGGTGCTTTTGCGCGCTTATCAGCCAGATATTAAGATTACGGCGAAAGCGTACGCGGCGGCGGCAAGCGACGCGAGAATGAACGGTTGTGAACTCCCCGTTATCATCAATTCGGGCAGCGGCAACCAAGGCATTACGGCTTCCGTACCCGTCGTTGTCTACGCAAGGGGCTTACATATTTCTCGGGAAAAACTTTATCGCGCTTTGTGTGTTTCGAACTTGATAACCATTCATTTGAAAGCAGGGATCGGCGCGCTTTCCGCATACTGCGGCGTTGTGTCTGCAGGGGCAGGCGCGGCGTGCGGCGTGGCATACCTTCTCGGCGGCAGAATGGAAGAAATTTCTCACACCCTCGTCAACGCGCTCGCGATTGACTCGGGGATCATTTGCGACGGTGCAAAAGCAAGCTGTGCGGCGAAAATCGCAACGGCGGTAGAAAGCGGCTTGCTTGGCTTGAATATGTTCTATAACGGCAATGAATTCTTTGCAGGCGAAGGGATTGTCAAGTCGGGCGTGGAAAACACGATTAAGTCGGTTTCCCAGCTTGCGCAACGTGGTATGAGAGAAACGGACAAGGAAATTATCCGCATTATGCTCGAAGAGTCTTGATTTGATAAACTTCTCATTCCTGCGTTGGCGCTCGCTCACGTACTACACGGTACGCTCGTTTGCGCCGCCTTGGACTGCTCGTTTCTGAAATCAAGCACGTCGGACGATAACTTCTCATTCCTGCGTTGGTGCTCGCTCACGTACTACACGGTACGCTCGTTCGCGCCGTCTTGGACTGCTCGTTTCTGAAAGCGGTGAGCCACCGCGGGCAAGTTTTTCCTTTCGCGCGGTGCGCCGCAATTCAAGCGGGCTTTTGAATGGCAACGGAATTCTAAAACTTAAAAAATTAGGGCGATTTCTTGTAGAAATCGTCTTTTTTACTTGCATAAAATATAAAACGGCGTAAAAAGTGTGAAATTATTAGGAAAATCAAGAAAAATCTTGAAAATGTCAAGAGTAATTGCGAAAATTTTTCAAAAAAAATAAAAAAAAGTATAAATGTGCTATAATTAAGCCCAATAAATAGTAAAAGGCGGTGATTTTCACCGCCTTTTACCTCTTAATGCGCCTTTTTTGCACGACAAAAAGAACAAGCCAACTTCGCTTGCTTTCTCTTTTGTCGTTTTTTCTTTTTACGCTACGGTTAATAACTGCTTATCAAACAACTCTTTTGACGTTGCAAAGTCTAATACCTGCCGAGGATAATTATTCACCCAATCTTCAACACGTTGAATATCCTCAACGCTATATTTGGATAAATCACTACCTTTTGGAATCAACCTACGGATTTCACGGTTAATACGTTCGTTTGTACCGCGTTCGCTACTGCAATAAGGGTGACAATAATACACCGTCGTGCGCTGTCCGTTATAAATAGAACGTTGTAACCCTGTAAAGTCTGAAAACTCTGAACCGTTGTCTACCGTAATACTTTTGAATACCTTTTTAAAGTCCTTTCCGTAACGGTACTCTAACCGATTAAGACAGCGCAACACGCTTTCGCTTTTTTGGTTCGGCATGGGGAATATAATTTCCTTGCGCGTTAAACGTTCAGTCAACACTAAAAGGGTATTGAGAGTAGGACCGCATACGCAGTCCATTTCCCAATGCCCAAACGTTCTTCTCTCTAAAACTTCCATAGGTCGTTTTTCAATACTAATACCGCGTGGCGCACGTTTAATAACGACACCGCGCTTTTTTTGTTTTTGCAGCTTTTCTTTCATAGGCAAGTGTTTTAATTCTAACCTGCTGAAATAACCTCTTTCGATATACTTGTAAAAAGTGTTTACGCTGATTGAAGTATTAAATTTCAATCCCTTTCGCTTAATCTCTCCGAGAACAGCCAAAGGGGAAAGTTTTTCATCAATAACCTTTCTTTCAAGATATTCAGCGTATTCATAATCTTTCCCAAGCTTAATATCCGCGCCTTTGTTTTTAAGGTGCATAAGGTATTTTTCGTGAGCTTTATCCGAGCTGTACCGTGTTTCAAACCGTTCACCGATTTTACCACCATAATATTTATCGTAAACGTTAATTTTATGCTGATATTCTCCACGGCGCAATTCTCTATAAATCGTGCTGATATGTACGCCCAAATTTTGGGCGATTTCCTTTTTTG
>SVIG01000007.1 GCA_015071005.1 Clostridiales bacterium
CTGTTCCCATTCCGAACACAGAAGTTAAGCTCTTTTACGCCGAAAGTACTTACGGTTAACCGTTGGGAGGATAGGTAGCCGCCGCTTTTCAAAAGCCCCGTTCCTAAAGAACGGGGCTTATTCTTTTTATTGATGAAGATAAGTTTTCTTTTATTATATAATGAGGAAGAGAAAAGCAAGAAACAATTATCTTTCCTATTTCATATATTGAATAATGGGGGATTTCCCCTAATTCATAAGAAATACGGGGGATAAAAGTATGCAATATGTTGGTTTTGTCGCGCTTTCTGCGTTATTTGTGTTTTTCACAACGGCGTTGGGCGCGGCTTTTATTTATATTTTCAAACGCGCGGAATCGGGAAAAATGGGCGCGTTTTTCTTGGGTACGGCATCGGGAATTATGCTCGCGTCATCGATTTGGTCGCTGTTACTGCCATCCATAGAGCAAGCGCAAGTAAATTGGGGCAAACTTT
This sequence comes from Clostridiales bacterium, assembly GCA_015071005.1. Taxonomy (GTDB): domain Bacteria; phylum Bacillota; class Clostridia; order Christensenellales; family Borkfalkiaceae; genus Scatosoma. Next base: position 474 of record SVIG01000007.1, read on the forward strand.
CCTTTATTCCTGCCGTGCTTGGAGTGTTACTTGGTGGCAGTGTGTTGCTTTTATTGGAGCAGTTTGCCGTTTATAGGGCAAAAAAAGAGAATAATTCACTCTTTTTCTCTGTTACGCTTCACAATATCCCCGAAGGGCTTGCCGTAGGCTTTGCGCTTGGAATGGCGCACGTGATTGGCACGATGGAGGCGTACGTGGCGGCTTTTGGGCTTGCCGTGGGGGTAGGGCTGCAAAATATTCCCGAGGGTTTTGCCGTCGCGTTACCGATATATTTGCAAACGAGTAACAAAAAACGGGCGTTTTCCTATGGAGTTTGTAGCGGTTTGCCTGAGCCGTTTTGCGTGATTTTAGGCACGATTTTATCCGCAAAATTGCGTTTATTTCAGCCATGGTTGCTTGCTTTTGCCGCAGGGGCGATGATTTTCGTTGTCGTGAAAGAGTTAATTCCCGAGTCTCAAGAGCGTTATAAAAATCACGGAAGCGTCGGTGCGCTTGTCGGTTTTGTAGTAATGATGGCGTTAGACGTTGCTTTGGGGTAACTTTTTCCTTTTTATAGGGGACTTTTTTTCAAAAAGCCATTGACGAAAGGACAAAAGTGTGATATGATATTGGTATCCATTATGGATAAGTATCATAGGAAGGATATAGTTGTAATGAAGAAATTTTTAATGCTTGTTTTGAGTATCGTAATGGCTGCTGGTTTTATGGTCGGTTGCGGTGGATCGAAGGATTCTGATGGATCGGCTGGCTCGCCGACGACGAGTGAAGGCGGATCGGTCACGCCTGCTGACAAAACGGTTACAATCACCTTTAAGCAGGACGGTCATGCGGACGTTGTCAAAAAAATCGAGAAAGGGGGCTCCTTGACGGACATTCCTTCGCCTGCTGAAAAGGTAGGTTATACGGTAACGTGGAATAGAACGGACTTTACAAACATTAAAGAAGATATTAAGGTTACGGCAATCGAAAAGGCGAATAAGTATACCATTACTTACGATGCAAACGGCGGTACGGTTGAAAATGCGACGCAAGAGGTAACTTATGACGAAAAAACGACGCTTGCAACGCCAGTAAGGGAAGATTGGACTTTCCTTGGCTGGACGTATAACAATGCGGCTGTTTTGAATAACGAGCCTTGGAAAATTGCAGATAGCGTCACACTCGTGGCAAGCTGGCAAGACGCTCGCCCTGTCTACAAAGTGAAATTCGTTGACGGTTCGCAATCGAAAGTAGTGGACGTTAAGAAAGGCGAGTCTGTTGCGAAAGAAGATATCCCTGAATTCGTTGGCAAAACGGGTTATACGGTCGATTGGAATGAAAAGGACTATACGAATATCCAAGGGGATATGACTGTTACCGCCGTTTATACTCCGATTACCTATACCGTAACGTATAACGCGGACGGTTTTGAAATCGACGGTAAGACGGTGCAGCTGACCTATGACGCAGTTTGCGCGGCGTTGGATATGTCCTTGACGAAGGCGGATGCAGATTTCCTTGGTTGGAAATATGGCGAAGCAACCTATACCAACGCATCGACGTGGAATGTTGCTGATGAAAACGTTGTATTAGAAGCGGCTTGGGCGCCCAAAGATCAAATCGTTATCAAGTTCAAGGATACGGACGGTTCGATAATCGATAAAACTGTTTATGAAGGGCAAGATTTGAAGGATATCCCCACGCCTAAAGATAAGACGGGTTATACGGTTGACAAAGACAACTGGTACGTAGACGAAGCATGTACGACGGTAGCAACGTTTACGAACGTGCAAGAAAAAGCAACCGTTTATGCAAAAGCAACGGCGAAGAATTATACGATTTCCTATAACGCAAACGGCGGTAGCGTAAAAAATCCTACGCAGGAAGTATATTATGATGCGGCGTACACGTTGGAAACGCCTACGCATGAAAAGGACTATATGCGTTTTGACGGATGGAAGGATGTAAACGGCAACATTATCACAAACGGCACGTGGAAGACGGACGGCAACGTTAGTCTGACGGCACAATGGACGGATACGCGTGCGATCTATACGATTTCCTTCAAGCAAGCAGGTCAAGACCCGAAGACGTATACGGTTAAAGCAGGGGAATCCTTTACGGATATTCCTGCGCCTGTGGGAAAAACTGGTTATAAGGTTGAATGGGAAGAAAAAGACCTTACGAACGTACAAGGTAACATTGAAGTGAAAGCGATTGAAACGGCACAGACCTATGCAATCACATTGAAACTTTATGAAGGCGTGACGGAAACGGCATACGTTACGTATGATGATTCTTACTCGTTGAGAAACGGAAAGAATCCTACGCGTTCTGGTTATGAATTCAAAGGTTGGAAATATAATGGTGAAGACTTTGATGCAAGTGGTACTTGGAATATTGTAGTAGAAGGCGAATGCGTTATCGAAGCACAATGGGAAAAGGAAGAGAAAGAGGAATGGACAAATAACTATTAATTCGCTATAAAAGAATGATTTAGTTAAAGCCCTGCAGGCATTTGCCTGCAGGGCTTTGTTGTATAGTATAGCCACGGGATATTCGCGTGGCTATTTTTAGAAAAAGTTTATTTTTACATTTTTTTAATATTTTATCTACAAAAAATTTAATTTTCTATGTTAAAATACGCGTAGGCAATTAGGAGGATTTCTTTATGAGTGTTATCACGGTAGAGAATTTAACGAAAGATTATGGACACGGAAGGGGGATTTACGACGTTTCCTTTTGCGTAGAGCAAGGCAAAACGTTGGGCTTTTTAGGTCCCAACGGCGCAGGGAAATCGACTACAATGCGCCATTTGATGGGTTTTTCCCGTCCGCAAAGCGGCAGGGCGAGCATCTTACATAAGGACTGCCACACCGAGTACGACGAGATAAAAAAGCACGTAGGATATTTGCCTGGGGAAGTGGCAATCCCCGCGGGGTTAAACGGGGAAGAATTCATCGAAATGATGATGGGCTTGCGCAACCTACAAGACGGTTCTCGTGCGAAATATCTTTTGGAGCGATTTCAGCTCAATCCAAATCAAAACGTAAAGAAAATGAGCATTGGGGAAAAGCGAAAGCTCGCAATCGTGACGGCGTTTATGTCCGACCCTGAAATTTTGCTTTTAGACGAGCCGACGAGTGGGTTGGACCCCGATATGCAAGAGATTTTTATCGACTTTATCAAGGAAGAAAAGGAGCGCGGCAAAACGATTTTGCTTTCCAGCCATATTTTTTCCGAGGTGGAGGCGCTGTGCGATTCGATTGCGATTATCAAGGACGGGCGAATTGTTTCTATTTTAGACGCGGAGGACGTTCGTCACGGCTTGAGAAAAACACTCAAATTACATTTGGCTACAAACGAGGAATTTGACGCGTTTATGCAAAATGAGAAGTTCGAAATTGTGGATAGCAACCGCGAGGCGCGGTATATTTCTATCATTATGGAAGACAAGGACACGAACGAGTTTTTGCATAGAATCGTCAATTATCATCTGTCCAAATACGAGGAAATTACGATGTCGTTAGAGAACTATTTTATGCACTTTTACAAGAACACAAAGACGTTTGGGGGGATACGCTAATGGAAAACGTAATAACGGTTTCGCGTTTGACTAAGGATTACGGACAAGGTCGCGGCGTTTTTGATTTTAATTTTCAGCTCGAAAGGGGAAAAATCTACGGCTTGGTCGGTACGAACGGGAGTGGTAAAACGACGACGTTGCGGCACTTGATGGGCTTTTTGAAACCGGATGCAGGGGAATGCAAAATTCTCGGTTACGATTGTTGGAAGGACGCGGCGGAAATTAAAAAACACGTGTCGTACGTACCTGGGGATATCAATTTCCCTGACGTGGGGACGGGCAATGCGTTTTTGAAATTGCAAGCGGAATACTTGGGAATTCAGGATTTGCGCTACACCAATTATCTCATCGATTTGTTTAAGCTTGATACGAGCGCGCCCCTTCGGAGAATGTCCAAGGGAATGAAACAAAAGACTGCGCTTGTCGCATGCTTTATGGCGGAAAAAGAGATAATTTTGCTTGACGAGCCGTCGACGGGTTTAGACCCCTTGATGCGCGACGTGTTGGTCGATTTGGTCAAAGAGCAAAGAAGACTGGGCCGAACGGTGTTTATGAGTAGCCATATTTTTAAGGAATTAGAGGACACTTGTGACGGCGTACTATTTATTAAAAACGGCAAAATCGTGAACGTCGTAAATCGCAGTCAGTACGATCCGAATATGCCCAAACAATATAAAATTGGCTTTGAAACGGTGGAAGAAATGACAAAATTTGCGCAAATCTCGGCGTTTAAGCCGCAGAAAATTAAAAATCAGTTCCGTCATTTGACCGTCACGGCGACAATGGAGCAAATTAACGAATTGTTCAAAGAACTGCAAAATTTCAACGTGCGGTACATAAGAAATATGCCGTACACGCTCGAGTGGTATTATGAAGAAATTATCGTCAAGGGAGGGAGTTTATAATGTTTTCGAAATCGTTATTTAAGCAATCGGTGAAAGCGAATTGGAAGGTTTGGACGGTTGTCACCGTGATTATGAGTATGCTTGTGGCGCAGTTTTGCGCGATGGAAAAGGGGATTATGGATTTAACGACGGTCGTATTTTACGGCATGATGTCGATTATTATTCCCACGCTGTACGTGGTAATTTGCGCGAACGGCTTGCTTGCAAAGCAGGTAGACGACGGCTCAATGGCGTACGTTTTATCTTCGCCGATTAAACGTAGCTCAATTGTGATTACGCAAACGGTATATTTGCTTGGTTCGTTGTTTGTGACCTTCTTATCGACGGCAATCGTACATCTTTTGCTGAAATTCATTGTTGGTAGTAATTCCTTAGGCTATGCCCAAATCGTGTATTTGAACTTGGCTTCGTTTGGCGCGGTAGCGGCAATTAGCGGCTTTTGTTTTATGTTTTCGGGGATTTTTAATCGTTCGAAAAACTCGATCGGCGCAAGCGGTATGATTGCGGTATTTTTTATCCTTATGTCGATGATGGCGATGTTTGGCGGCTTGGGTGCAGACGATTCGCCAATGGCAGTGCTTGACTATTTCAAGTATTTCACGATTACCACCCTTTGCGATAACGCGAGTATTTTGGCTGGCTCGGGGGCTTGGATTTGGAAGCTTTGCGTGTTGCTCGGGCTTACGGGTACGCTCTATTCCATTGGCGCGGTATGGTTTTGCAAAAAGGATTTGCCTTTGTAAGAAGATAAGCGGTATAGAAAAACCGCCCGTCCGAATGTTTCGGACGGGCGGTTCATTTTATTTGTTTTTAGCCGACAATCAAGTTTACGAGGCGACCTTTGACGATGATACATTTTCTTACCGTCTTGCCTGCGATTTGTTCGGCGATTTCGTCGTACGCGCAAACGGTAGCTTGAATGTCTTCGTCGGAAAGCCCTTCGGGGATCATCATTTTTGCTTTGATTTTGCTGTTGATTTGAATAGCGTATTCCACTTCGTCTTTGATGAGCGCTTGCTCGTCAACGAGGGGATAGCTCTCTTCGAATACGCTCGATTTATGCCCGATCGTTTCCCACAATTCTTCCGCAAAGTGGGGGATGAAAGGCGCGATCATGCGAATCAAATCTTCCACGCAGCTCTTGTAGAATACAACGTTCTTTTCCGCAACGTCGTTATCGTATTTTTGCATCGCGTTTACGTATTCCATCAATCTTGCAATAGAGGTGTTGAACGAGAATTCTTCTACGTCGCGCGTGATATTCTTGATTGCGTAATGCTTTGCGTAGTTCAAGTTCTTTTCCGCGCTCGTCATATTCTTGTGGCCGCCCGAAAGCTCTTTTGATTTGAGCACAAGACGTTCGATACGGTCCGCAAATTTCGCAACCGATTTAATACCGTCGTCGCTCCAAGGACCGCCTTCCGTGTAACTGAAACCGAACATCAAGTACAAGCGGAACATATCCGAGCCGTATTCTTCGATATAGGTATCGGGGGAAACGACGTTGCCGTGCGATTTCGACATACGGTTGCCGTCCGGCCCGAGGATAATGCCTTGGTGTACCAAGCGTTTGAAGGGTTCGCCAAAATTCACGTAGCCCATATCGCGGAGTGCTTTGGTGATGAAACGCGCGTACAAAAGATGCATACAAGCGTGTTCCGAACCGCCGACGTAAACGTCTACGGGGAGCATTTTGTTCGCGTATTCAGGCGTCCAAGCCTGCTTATCATTGTGCGCTTCGGGGTAACGAAGGTAATACCAGCTCGAGCAAACGAAGGTGTCGAGCGTATCGGGATCGCGCGTTGCTTTGCCGCCGCATTCAGGACAACGGCAGTTCATAAACCCTTCGTGCGAAGCAAGAGGGGATTTTCCCGTGGGACGGAATTCAACGTCGTAGGGAAGTTTTACGGGTAAATCCTTTTCGGGTACGGGTACGGTACCGCATTTAGGACAATGAATCATAGGAATCGGCGCGCCCCAATAACGTTGACGGGAAACCGACCAATCGCGGAGTCTGTAATTTACCTTTTTGCCGCCCTTGCCGATCTTGGAAAGGTGCGCCGCAATCGCGTCGCGCGCGTCCTCGCCCGAAAGTCCGTCGAAGCTACCGCTGTTGACAAGGATACCGTCTTCGCAGTAAGGAAGAATCGTTTCGCCGCCTGCTTTTTGAATAACCTGTGTGACGGGCAAACCGTATTTCTTTGCAAACGCATAGTCGCGTTCGTCGTGCGCCGCAACCGCCATAACCGCGCCCGTACCGTACGAGAAGAGTACGTAGTCCGCAAGATAGATGGGCAATTTTTTGCCTGTCAAGGGGTGGATTGCGTACGCGCCCGAGAAAGTACCGGTTTTTTCACGAGCGGTGGAAAGACGGTCGATATCGTTTGCTTCCGCCGCATAGCGAACGTACGCGTCGATGTCTGCCGCGCGTTCGGGGTGTGCCGCTTTGAGCTTTTCCACAAGGGGATGCTCGGGAGCGAGTACGACGTAGTTTACGCCGAACACCGTATCGGGACGAGTAGTGAATACGGTAATTGTATCTCCCGTTTCACATTCGAAGTTAATTTCGCAACCCGTAGATTTACCGATCCAATTTTTTTGCATGAGCTTGGTCTTTTCGGGCCAGTTCAAGCCGTCCAAATCGGAAAGGAGTTCTTCCGCGTAATCGGTGATTTTGAAGAACCATTGCGTCATATCCTTACGAAGAACGACCGACGAGCAACGTTCGCATTTGCCGTCGATAACCTGTTCGTTTGCAAGCACCGTTTCACAGTCGGGGCACCAGTTTACAAGTGCGTTTTTGCGGTATGCAAGACCTTTCTTATAAAGCTGCAAGAAAAGCCATTGCGTCCACTTATAATAGTTTTCTTCGCAGGTGACCATTTCCGCAGTCCAATCGAACATTGCGCCCATATTACGGAGCTGTTGCTCCATTGTTTCAATGTTCTTTTCGGTGGAATCCTTGGGATGGATACCCGTCTTTATCGCGTAGTTTTCCGCAGGCAAGCCGAACGCGTCGAACCCCATAGGTTGGAATACTTCGTAGCCCTGCATTTTCTTGAAACGCGCGTAAGAGTCGGTAGGGCCGTAGTTGTACCAATGCCCTACGTGCAATTTTGCGCCGGAAGGATAAGAGAACATTTCCAAAACGTAGAGCTTTTTATCCACGTTCTTTTTGTTGAAAACGTTGGTCTTATTCTTTTCCCATTTCGCTTGCCATTTGCTTTCCACAGATTTCATATCCATGTCGTAAAACCTCCGATTATCTCGCGCTCACGTGCGCGAGCGTGGTGTATTATCAATATAGTCGATATCCATTATATAGCATTTCCGTTTTTAAGTCAAGCAAATATACGGCGTAGGCAGACAACGATTTTTTGAAAAAGGGATAAATAATTTTGTTTTTACGGCATACAATAACTATGTGGAAGAAATCACGATTACGCAAAACGGCTATAACGGCTTGTATATGTCCTACCTTTACGGCAAAGTGCGGGATAGGTTTTCGTTTTTGCCCTCAACTTGCGGTTTGAGAAAGCAGGGCGAGCGCGCGGAAATTGCTTTTAAGACGGAACGGGAATACTGTCCGTACGTGCGGAAGTTCGCCGAAGAACATATCGCGGACGTGATGTCGATTGGGTACAAATACGCCTATTTTGATAAGCGGTTGCCTTTGCCGCTTCTTTCGCGAACAAAACGCCGCTTGCTTTTGACGGCGCTCGTGGCAGCGGACTATCCCGATGACAAAGCATACGCTCTGCGCCAAATTCGGGGGATGGAAGAATACTGCTTGGACGGGACTTTCCATTTCCGTATGCAAGAGCTTAAAAAGCGTTGGGACGGGATTATCGAATATATTCCCACGGACATGGGGGAGCGCGGCTTAGAAGGTTTTATTGAGTTTTTGGTCGAGGACGGGGAAGGAAAGGTATTTTTAAAAAATGGGAAGGTATATGACGAGGAATATAGACCGCTCACGAAAAGCCTTTTAACGGGCGTAGAAACGCCCGTCGGGGAAATCCTAATCGGCGGCGCGGAACGAGTGTACTGCTTTGGGGAAACGGACGAGGACACGGCGGCGTTCTTGAAAAAATATTACGGCGAAAAAGCGGTTTTTTGTTAAAATTCGTATGCAAAAGGGTTGACAAACGGAGCGGAAAGGTTTACAATGATATTCGTAAGACAAGTAGCGTCGCGCTTGGAAAGCACAGAGAGCCTGTCCTTGGCTGAAAGACGGGTATTTCGGGTCGATGGTGAAACCGCTTACCGCTTTGTCAATTCAATAATAAGAAAAGAGCGGCTATTTTTAATAGCAATTAAGGTGGAACCGCGCATATTTGCGTCCTTAAATTCCCTTTTAGGGGGAGTTTAGGGCGTTATTTTTTTTTGCGTGGAATGAACGACGAAAAAAATAAAAAAGTATAGATAAACAAACGGAGGAATTATGAAGATTATTCTTAAAAGCGGCGACGCTATGGAATTAAACGAAGGCGCAAGCGCAATGCAAGCCGCGCTTGCTATTTCCGAAGGCCTTGCAAGAAACGCAGTTTGCGCGAAGGTGAACGGTAAACTCGTGGATTTGTCCGAGCCTTTGAAAGAGGGGGATAGCTTGGAAATCGTTACCTTGAAGGACAAGGAAGGCTTGCAAGTTTACCGCCATACCTGCGCACACGTGTTGGCGCAAGCGCTTAAAACGGTATATCCTACTTGCAAACTCTCGATCGGTCCCGTCATTGAAAACGGGTTCTATTACGACGTGGATTTCGTCACGCCGATCACGCAAGCAGACCTTGCGAAGGTGGAAAGCGAAATGCAAAAAATCATCAAGAGCAACTTGCCCGTAGAGCGTTTCACGCTCCCTAGAAACGAAGCGATTGCTTTGATGAAAGAATACAGCGAAGACTATAAAGTGGAGTTGATTCAAGACCTTCCCGAGGGGGAAACGATTTCCTTCTATAAGCAGGGCAATTTCACCGATCTTTGCCGTGGACCGCACCTTCCCTCGACGGGCAAGATCAAGGCGTTCAAGCTCACGAGTATCGCAGGCGCGTATTGGCGTGGCGACGAGCACAACAAGATGCTTACCCGTATCTACGGTACGGCGTTTGCGAAGAAGGACGAAATGGACGCCTATTTCACTATGCTCGAAGAAGCGAAAAAACGCGACCATACGAAGCTTGGCAAAGAACTCAAACTCTTCGCGATTATGAACGAAGGTAAGGGTTTGCCTTTCTTCCTGCCGAACGGTATGGTACTCAAAAACGAACTCGTTAACTATTGGCGCGATTTGCATACTCGCGAAGGGTACGTAGAAGTGCAAACGCCCATTATGCTTAATAGAACTCTTTGGGAAACCTCGGGGCATTGGTTCCATTACCGTGACAACATGTACACAACGAAGGTGGACGACGAAGATTTCGCAATCAAGCCTATGAACTGCCCGGGTGGCATTCTTGCCTACAAGAACGAACCGCACAGCTATAAGGATTTGCCTATCCGTATGGGCGAGCTCGGGATTGTACACCGTCACGAAAAATCGGGGCAGCTGCACGGTCTTTTCCGTGTGCGCTGCTTCACGCAAGACGACGCGCACATCTTTATGACGCGCGATCAAATCAAAGACGAAATCAAGGGCGTTGTACGCTTGATTAACGAAGTGTATACTCTCTTTGGCTTTAAGTATCACGTAGAGCTTTCCACTCGTCCTGAAAACAGCATGGGTAGCGACGAGGATTGGGAAGTAGCGACCGAATCCTTGCGTAGCGCGCTCAACGATTTGGGATTGAATTACGTAGTCAATGAAGGGGACGGCGCGTTCTACGGTCCGAAGATCGACTTCCATTTGGAAGACTCCATCGGTAGAACGTGGCAATGCGGTACGATTCAGCTCGACTTCCAGCTTCCCCAGCGCTTTGAAATGGAGTACGTTGGCGAAGACGGCGCAAAGCACCGTCCGATTATGGTGCACCGCGTAGCGTTCGGCTCGATCGAACGTTTCATCGGTATCTTGATCGAACATTTCGCAGGCAAATTCCCCGTATGGCTTTCGCCCGTGCAAGCGAAGATTTTGCCGATTACGGATAGACAGTTCGACTATGCGAAAGAGCTTGCGGCGAAAATGAAGGCGGCGGGGGTTCGCGTACAAGTGGACGATCGCAACGAAAAGATTGGCTACAAGATTCGCGAAGCGCAAATGGAAAAAGTGCCTTATATGCTCGTTATTGGGGATAAGGAAATGGAAGCAGGACAAGTGGCGGTTCGCCGTCGCGACGGGGAACAGTCGGTTATCGCAGCGGACGAATTCATTGCAAACATTTGCAAAGAAATTGCGGATAAAACGGCGTTCTAATAAAAAAATCGGTCACGGCAAAAAACTTTTGGGAAAAATTCCGAAAAAGTATAAATTTTTGCTTGACAGTAAGGTTTGCTTATGGTATGATATTAAAGCTAAGCAGAAGCGAACCTTCTCGCCGTGCGGTAATGATCGGTACGGCTCGATAATTTTCTTATCCGCGGAAAAGCGGAGGATATTACGCGAAAAAAGGGTTGCTTCAAGCGAGGCGACCCTTTAATTTTTGAGTGAGGTACACGACCATTAAAGAACAGCATCAAATCAACGAAGAAATTCGTGATAGAGAAGTCAGAGTTATTTCCGAAAACGGCGAACAGCTTGGTATCATGAGCGCGAGCGCGGCTCTTGAGCTTGCGGAAGAAGCGGAGCTTGACTTGGTGAAAATTTCCCCCAACGCAGTTCCCCCCGTATGCAAGATTATGAACTATGGCAAGTTCAAGTTCGAGCAAGCAAAGCGTGAAAAGGAAAACCGCAAAAACCAAAAGGTAATCGAACTCAAAGAGATTTATCTTTCCATGACGATCGACGTGGGCGATTTGAACGTCAAAGCGAAAAAGACGGTGGAAATGCTCGGCGACGGCAACAAGGTAAAGGTATCGATCCGTATGCGCGGTAGACAGCAAGCGCACGCGGCGATGGGTATCGACGTAATGCGTCGTTTCTTCGATTTACTCGGCGGCAAAGCGGTAATGGACAAAGAGCCCAAAACGGAAGGCAGAAACATTTTGATGATTCTTGCACCCGCAAAGTAAGGGGTAAAAAAACGTAGACAAGCCTTATAAGGCTGTTAATAAATTTGAAAAAAAATTCGGAGGATAAAGATATGCCTAAACAGAAAACCCATAGCAGTACCAAAAAGCGTTTTTGGCTTACCGGTTCGGGTAAAGTAAACCGTTCGCACAGCGGTAAGAACCACAAAGCTGAAACGAAGAACAGAAAGAGAAAGAGACGTTTGCGTCAAGGCGCGCTCGTTGCTTCCACGCAGGAAAGCACGGTTAAGAGCATGATGCCGTACAAGAAATAAGAAAAGGAGATAATGAGATATGCGTATTAAGAGAGCAGTAAACGCGGTTAAAAAGCGTAGAAAAATTTTCAAACTTTCCAAAGGTTACTACGGCAGCAAGAGCAGATCGTATAGAATCGCTCGTGAAGCGGTAATGAAGTCGCTCAACTATGCTTACATCGGTAGAAGACTTCGTAAGAGAGATTTCCGTCGTTTGTGGATTGCACGTATCAATGCAGCGGCTAGAATGAACGGTCTTTCCTACAGCAAGCTTATGCACGGTTTGAACGTTGCTGGTATCAACCTCAATAGAAAAGTGCTTGCGGACATCGCAGTAAACGACGCGGCGGCATTCACCCAGCTCGTTGAAAAAGCGAAAGCAGCGCTCTAATTCATGAAAAGAAAAGCCTTTTTGCCGCAAAATGCGAAAAGGCTTTTTTCACAATTTTAAGAAAGATGATTTTAACCTCGAAAAATAATCCCTTAATCAAAGAAACGGCGGCTTTGAAGGATAAGAAGGCTCGAAAAGAGCAAAATCTTTTCCTTGTCGAAGGCTGGAAAATGGCGCTCGAATGCCAAAAAAGCAATTTTGAAATCGAGCGTGTATTTGTTGCGGAAAGCTATCAAGGCGAAAAGCCCGATTGCGTCGTAACGGTCGTTTCCGACGACGTTTTTCGTTTCCTTTCGGATGAAAAAACGCCGCAGGGGATTCTTTGTAGAGTAAAAATCCCTGATTGCACGCCCCAAAAACCGACGGGCAAATGCTTGCTTTTAGACGGCGTAGCCGATCCCGGCAACGTCGGCACGATCATTCGTACGGCAAACGCGGCAGGGTATAGGGCGGTCTACTTGACGAAAGATTGCGCCGATCCCTTCTCGCCCAAGAGCGTCCGCGCGAGTATGAGCGGCGTCTTTTTTACCGAGATTTACCGCGGCGAAAGAGAAGAAATTTTGTCCATTTTAGGCGAAATTCCGCTGTTGGTTGCGGACATGGCTGGGGAAAACGTGTTTTCTTTTGCGCCACCTAAGGAGTTCGTGCTTGCCATAGGAAACGAAGCAAACGGCATTTCCGAGCTCGTGAGCAGGCGCGCGACGCATACGGTAAAAATTCCGATGCAAGAAACGCAGGAAAGCTTGAACGCGGCAATTTCGGCAGGGATTATTATGTACGTCCTCCAAAAGGACTCGTTTAGAAATTGATTCAAGGAGAAGAAAAATGTCAGGACATAGCAAATGGCACAACATACAGGCAAAAAAGGGTAAGGCAGACGCGGCGAAGGGTAGAATTTTCACCAAGCTCGGCAGAGAAATCGCGGTAGCGGCAAAAACGAACCCCAACCCCGACACGAACAGCAAGCTTGCGGATATTATCGCAAAGGCAAAGGCTGCAAATATGCCTAACGATAACATTCAGAGAAGCATCAAGAAAGCTTCGGGCGAAATGAGCGGTGCGGACTATAAGGAACTCACCTACGAAGGATACGGCGTTGCGGGCTCGGCGGTTATTATCGTTACGCTTACGGACAATATCAATCGTACGGCGGGTGACGTTCGTGCGATTTTGGGTAAAAACGGCGGTCAGCTCGGTCAAAACGGCTGCGTATCCTATAACTTCGATAATAAAGGTTATATCGTTGTGGAAAGAACGGTAGAGCTCGACGAAGACACGATAACGGAAATCGCTTTGGAAGCAGGTGCGGACGACGTAGTGGTAAGCGACGACGTTTATGAAATTTTCACCGCACCCGAAAATTTCTCGGAAGTGAGAAAATATTTGGAAGATAAGAACGCGGAAATGGTCGCAAACGCGCCCAAGACGAGAAGAAACGAAGAGGAAGAGGACAAGATTCGCTTTATCCAAGCGGAAGTTGCTATGATTCCTCAAAACAAGATCACCTTGCCCGAAGACAAGGTGGCAACGTTTGAAAAGATGATCGACGCACTCGAAGAGCTCGACGACGTGCAAAACGTATATCATAACGTAGATCTTCCTTTTGACGACGAAGAATAAGAAGAAAAATAAACACCGCAAACTCGTTCAAGTTTGCGGTGTTTTTACGTTAAATTAACGATTAAGCTTTATTGGTTATGGGTATAGCTGTCAAGGTTGGGATAGGAAATATCGCAAACGCCGATTTGGAAACGCATTTCCGTCGTGATTTTGGTGTATCCCGAAGCTGTTATGCCCGTTTTAGTGTTATCCATAACCGTCTTCATATAGGTCAGCATATAGTCGTTATATTCGCATTCGTAATACATGCCGTAAGCGGACATATCTTGTTTCATATACAAATGTCCTTCGCCTTTGCTCTTTATCTCTATGGTCATACCGCCCATAGAAGTAGTACCCATTTCCAAAAGCGGCTCAAAGGTTTGGATCATTTGAGAAGAATAATTCAAAATTTGGGTCATTAAGTCGGATAATTGCGTGAATATGCTATTATGGAAAACCGTTTCGCTTTCTTCTAACGTTTCAGCAAGGACGGTGTAGTGGCTATTTGAATCTATTTTTGTTTCTAAGACGCCCGTATCTTCGTTTTTCATTGTGGAATTTTCAAACTCGGACGTGGCGTCGATAGCTCTACCGTTTTCATCGATATAGAAATAGTTCGTTAAAACGCTTTGGTGAATTGTTCCTATATATTCCTTATAAGGTTCTTCATATCCATAATATATATCGCTGTTTTCAAGGAGCATGTTATCGTAAATATAGTTATCTTCCTTTGAGAATTTATGAGTCGAAGTCATAATCTCGTCGTCCATTTTGATTTTTAACGTATAGGTTAGTTTCGTAAGATCTTGCGCGGACAAGGTTTCGTTTTTTGCCTTTACCCCCGCCATCAAGGCTTGTGCTTCTTGCGAAGAAATAGTGCTGCCGTGGTTGGCTTTATTCTTGTCGCCGCAGGCAACCAAAGAAAATGCGCATACAGCCGATAAGGCTAAAGTGAAGAGTTTTTTCATATTAAATACCTCCTGAAAATGGATTATAACATTACTATAACACAAAAAATCGTATTATGCAATACTTTCAAGAAAAAAAGGAGGGAAAATATATTTGTAGCAGCCGTACACGAAGATTTTGGGAGGGGTGAAAGGGGAGAACAAATTTTCCAAAAAAATCATCAAAATATCATTGACAAAATTTGTAAAACATATTATAATAATCGTATAATCCTTGAGGGAGTAGCGAACGCTTAAAAGCGCGACAAGTCAACATCACGGACCGATCAACGGTTTGGCTTGTCTTAAATCGCGAGACTCATTGTACATATTTCCGTACAAAGAGTTGAAAAGGAATTTTTTTACCGAGTACGGAAAACGTACTCGGTATTTTTTATATCGAGGTATATTGAGCGATAAAAGTGGAATAAAATAATAGGAGTAAAGAGGTTTATGAAGTATTATTGTCAAGATAAGGCGACCGTTCTTGGCGCGTTAAACTCGACGGACAGCGGCTTAAAAGCTGAAGAAGCAAGCCGCCGTTTAGAGCAAAACGGCAAGAACAAACTCGTCGAAGGCAAAAAGAAATCTATCGTGCGTAGATTCTTAGAACAGCTCGCCGATCCAATGATCATCATTTTGATCGTAGCGGCTGTAATCAGCGGTGTACTTGCCGTGATGGAAGACGAAGGGCTTACCGACGCAATCATCATTATGTCGGTCGTATTGCTCAACGCGATTCTCGGCGTACTCCAAGAAAGCAAAGCGGAAAAGGCGATAGAAGCGCTGCAAAAGATGTCCGCGGCGACGTCAAAAGTTATTCGCGACGGCAAACTGCTTTTAATTCCGAGTGAAGAACTCGTCGTTGGCGACGTAGTCGTATTGGAAGCAGGGGACGCCGTACCGGCGGACGGCCGTATTTTGGAAAGCGCGAGCTTGAAGATCGAAGAAGCGGCACTCACGGGCGAATCCGTGCCCGTCACCAAAGACACGGAAGCAATTTCGATCGGAAGCGGCGCGAAAGACGTACCCTTAGGCGATAGAAAGAATATGGTCTATATGGGCAGTACGGTCGTATACGGGCGTGGCGTGGCTGTCATCACCGCGACGGGTATGGATACGGAAATGGGGAAAATTGCAGGCGCGCTCGCGCAAGCGGAAGAAGGAAAAACGCCTTTGCAAAAGAAACTTTCCCAGCTCTCTAAAACGCTTACTTGGCTCGTTTTGGGTATCTGCGTCATAGTATTCGGCGTACAAATCGTTCGCGAATTGACAAAAGGCGCGTTGGATTTCGACTTTGCGCTCGATTCCTTCATGATTGCGGTATCCCTTGCGGTAGCTGCGATCCCTGAAGGGCTTGCGGCGGTTGTTACCGTCGTGCTTTCGATCGGCGTGACGAATATGTCCAAGCGCAACGCAATTATCCGTAAACTTACGGCGGTAGAAGCGCTCGGTTGCGCGCAAATCATTTGCTCCGATAAGACGGGTACGCTCACGCAAAACAAGATGACGGTAGTCGAAAGCTTTGGCGGCGACGAAAAATATCTTGCGCAAGCGATGGCGCTTTGCTCGGATGCGAAAATCGACGAAGAAGGCTCGCTTACGGGCGAACCTACGGAAACGGCGCTCGTGGTTTGGGCGGATAAACTCGGCTATGCAAACCCTGCTTTAAGAAGCGCAAACGCGCGTGTAGGGGAAGCTCCGTTCGATTCCAACCGTAAGATGATGTCTACCGTACACGATACGGAAAGCGGCATCGTACAGTATACGAAGGGTGCGCCCGACGTGGTTATCGACCGTTGCGCTTACTATTTGAAAGACGGTAAAGTTCTTCCCATGACGGAAGAATATAAAGCGGAAATCCTTGCTGCGAATAAAAATATGGCGGATAAAGCGCTCCGTGTGCTCGCTTGTGCGAGAAGGACGTGGGATAGTGCACCGACTTCCTGTGAGCCGGAAAGCTTGGAAAACGAACTTTGCTTTATTGGGCTTTGCGGTATGATCGACCCCGTCCGTCCCGAAGTAAAATTGGCAATCGAGCAATGCCGTGAGGCAGGCGTTCGTCCGATTATGATCACGGGCGACCACGTCGATACGGCAATCGCGATTGCAAAAGAGCTCGGCATTTTGGGTGAAGGGCAACGCGCTATGACGGGCGCGCAGCTCAATGAAATGGACGATGAAACCTTCGAAAAAGAATTCCAATATATTAGCGTGTACGCGCGTGTACAGCCCGAGCATAAGACGCGTATTGTCACCGCTTGGAAGAAAGCGGGCTGCGTGACGGCGATGACGGGCGACGGCGTAAACGACGCGCCTTCCATTAAAGCGGCGGATATCGGCGTTGGTATGGGTATTACGGGTACGGACGTAACGAAAAACGTTGCGGACATGGTACTCGCGGACGACAATTTCGCGACGATCGTAGGCGCGGTAGGCGAAGGTAGAAGAATCTACGCGAATATCCGTAAAGCGATCCAATTCTTGCTCGCTTCGAATATGAGTGAAGTTATCGCAATCTTCTTTGCAACCCTCGTCGGATTCACGATTTTAGAGCCCGTACACTTGCTTTGGATCAACCTTGTTACGGACACCTTCCCCGCGCTTGCTTTGGGCGTAGAGAAAGGGGAAAGCGACATTATGAAAAAGAAGCCCCGAGATTCAAAATCAGGTATCTTTGCCGAGGGTATGGGCGTAGACATTCTCTATCAAGGTTTCTTGATTGCGGTGCTTACGATTGCTTCCTATTACCTTGGTTATTACGTGCTTTCGCCCGTTGATGTAGAAGCGGTTGCGCATGCCCACGGTATGACGATGGCGTTCTTGACGTTGTCTTTGTCCGAAGTCTTCCATTGCTTGAATATGCGCTCGCAAAGAAAGAGCTTGTTCTCGGTGAAGACGTTTAACTTGGCGCTTGTTTTGGCGGCGGTAGGGTCCTTCCTTGCGACCGTACTTGTCTGCGAAGTACCTTTCTTTGCGGAAGCGTTCAGCTTGGTAAGCATCGGTTGGGAAGAATATCTTGTAGCAATCGGGCTTGCATTTGCGGTCATCCCCATAGTGGAAACGGTGAAGTTGATTCAGGCAGGTTTTTCGAAAAAACGTCAAAAATAAAATGCTTATAGACCGTACCCATGTACGAGTTTGACAAAATTTTGAGTGAAAAAGAGGCGGGCAAGGTCGCGTTGAACGCGAAATTGCCCGCCTTTGACGCAAAATACTCCTTTTTTATAAAAAAAATTGTAAAAAAGCAAAGATTTTTTTTTCAAACCCTTGACCGATTGGTTTGAATATGTTATAATAATGCTTGTATAGGTTTAATAGGGAGATTTTTTATTAAATCCGTACCTGTCAAGGCGCATTTAGCGTTTTGGCCAAACAAGTGAACAATATTTTTCGAATCGAAAAACAAGTCGGTTCGAAAAAATGATTGATAAAGTAAAAAAATATTATGTGTCCGAGGTGAAATAATGGCGGAAAGAAGAAGAAACGGCGGTTCCCAAATCGACGCGTTGTATCAGTGGATCTCTTACGACTTGCAAAAGATGAGAGCAGATCTCCTTAAAGAAATGCAAATGTCTTCCACGCAAGTAGGTTCTTTGTACAACGAAATCAAAGAAGATAACAAGCAATCTTCCGATGCGATCGCAAGGGAAATTCGCTACGGCTACAAGCAAAATCAAAACGTATACGATGGTTTGTCTTCGATTATCAAAGACGAAGTATCTTCCAAGCTTGACAACGTGTCCGGCGAAAAAATCGAAGAGCTTTTGAACGAAGTTAGCGAACTTAAGTATAGCTATCAGCAATTGCAAGCTGCATACGAAGGCATTGAGCCCAAGATGGACAGCTTGGCTGAGAAAGTTGAAAAGCTTGACGAGCTTTCCGCACGTTTGCAAGAAGTATGTGATAAGTTCGACCTTACGGCGGTTGAAAATCAGCTCGCGGATATCAACGCTAAACTCGCTGACGGTTGCGGTATCACAGAGGAAGACCTCGTTAAAGTTGCAGAAAAGACGGAAGAAAGCGTAAGCGTACATAGCCAAAAGGTTCTTGACGCGGTTGCGGCAATTCCCGTCGCTGAAAACGTTGACTACGTTCGTATCGTTGACGAAGTTGGCGATAGAGTGCTCGAGCTTTTGAACGAATCGCGCGAAGCGACGGTTGAGGGTACGTCGGAAAAGGTTGTAGAATCTATGCCTTATCCCGAAAAGCTCGATTACGACCGTTTGGCGGATATGGTAGCTGAAAAGCTTGCTGCGAAGATGCAACAAAACTATGACGTTGTTCTCGACGAGGCTGGTCTTGACGCGATTGCAGACAAAGTGGTTGCGAAGATGGGCGCGGCTGCAATCGATTACGATAGAGTTTGCCTTGCAGCACAAGCGGCGCAAGTTGTTACCGATCCCGTTGACTATGATAGAATCGGCGAAATCGTGGAAGATAAGCTCGCTGGTATGACTTGCAACGTCGTTCTTGAAACGCCCGTTGAAGAAGTTGTAGCGGAAGAGCCCGTTGTTGAAGAACCCGTAGTGGAAGAAGTTGCGGTTGTTGAAGAACCCGTAGTAGAAGCACCTGCAACGGAAGAAATCGCAGTTGCGGTTGCTCCCGTAGTAGAAGAGCTTCCTATCTTCGACGGCGACCAAATGGTTGATGCGGAAACGGGTCTTGTAATCCGTTTGAAGAAGAGCTTCACCGCAAAGATGAAGCAAAGCGAAGACGGTGTTAAATCGTACTATTCGGATATCAAGAACGAATTGACGTCCTATAAGAGAATCAATTCCAACGTAAGCTGGCACGGCGACAGATTCAACTTCGGTCGTGACACGGTTGCAAAGATGACCATCGTAGGTAAGACGTTGAATCTCTATCTTGCACTTGATCCCAACGATCCCGAATTCAAGACGACCGTTTACCACCAAAAAGACGTTGGTTCGCAAAAGGCATACGAAAGCACGCCTTTCATGGTTAAGGTTAAGAGCGACGCAGCTGCTAAGAAAGCGCTTCGTTTGGTAGCGGCTCTTGCTGAAAAGCTTGCAACGGAAAAGGAAGAAAGTTTTGTTGCTGTTGATTACACGGCGGAATACGCTTACGAATCGACGAAAGCTTTGTTCGAAGCAGGCTTTATTAAAGCGACGAAAGAAAAGAAAGTTGACCTTGACACCATCTAATTTTTTCGACACAAAAGACACATACGAATAAAAAGAAAGAGAGCTGATAATTCCCATATTTTCGGCTCTCTATTTTATGGGCGGAGTTTGTCTCCGTCAAGGAGTATAACGAAAAAAAGTGAAAGAAAAAACAACGAAAACAACAAACAAGGGATTGTCCCAAGAAACGCCCAAAAGAAAAACTTTAACAAAAAGCAAGCGCAATCCTATGGGTACGGCATTTTTTGGGAACATGGATACTTTTTCAACGCAAGAGCAAAAGTCCATGAAAAGTAGGGCAGTAAAGCCGAAGCGGGACGCCAAGACTTCGCCTCGCAAAACGGAAAATAAAGCCGATTCCAAACCCATAAAGAAAACGGCGGTAATAGAAAATCCCAAAAAGCGTATTTCCGCGCCTCGTAATTCCAAGAAGGAAATCAAGACGCAGGTAGTCAAGCCTGTTGAAATGAATAAACCCGTAAAGACGAAGAAAGTACCAAAAAAACGCGCGCAAAAGCCCGTTAAAATTATTTTTCTTGGCGGCGTAGGCGAGATTGGCAAGAATATGACGGCGTTCGAATACGGAAACGATATTATCATTCTCGACGCGGGTCTTACTTTCCCTAATAGCGAGGATATGCCGGGTGTAGATTCCGTTGTGCCGGACGTTACGTATTTGGCGCAAAACAAGGATAAAATTCGCGGCGTATTGCTCACGCACGGTCATGAAGATCATATCGGCGGCGTGCCGTATTTGATGAAAGAACTCAACTCCGATACGCCTATTTTCGGCACGAGGCTTACCTTAATGCTCACGGATAATAAGCTCCAAGAGCATCGAATTCAAGACACGGTGCAACGCGTTGTAAAAGCAGGCGACAAGGTAAAGTTAGGCGCGTTTGAAGTGGAATTTATCAATGTAAACCACTCGATTTCGGGCGCTTGTGCGCTTGCGATTCGCACACCGAACGGTTTGATTTACCATAGTGGCGATTTTAAGATTGACTTGACCCCCGTAGCGGGCGAACCGATTGATTTCAAGCGTATTTCCGAGCTTGGCAAGGAAGGGGTGTTGCTCTATATGAGCGAATCTACGAATATTGAACGCCCCGGCTATACGATGAGTGAAACGGTTGTCGGCACGACGCTCGATCATCTTTTTTCAGAAAATATGCACCGTAGACTGATCATCGCTACGTTTGCATCCAACGTGCACCGCTTGCAACAAATCATTGATTTGGCGGTCAAATATAGAAGAAAAGTCGCGCTTTCGGGACGCAGTATGTTCAAGGTGGTGGACGCTGCGGTCAAAATTGGCGAATTAAAAATTCCCGAAGGAATACTCATAGACATTGAAAAGACGAAAAATCTTTTTGATGGAGAACTTTTGATTGTTTCCACCGGTTCGCAGGGCGAGCCTATGAGCGCACTTACGCGTATGTCGATGGGCGAGTTTAATAAAGTGACCATCGGCGAGAATGATACTGTCATTATTTCGGCGAATCCGATCCCCGGCAACGAAAAAATGATTTATCGCGTTATCAATAATCTTTATAAGCGCGGCGCACGCGTCGTTTACGAGAGCTTGGAAAAAATCCACGTTTCGGGACATGCTTGTCAGGAAGAACACAAGATTTTGTTGAGCTTATTAAAGCCTAAATTCTTTATTCCCGTACATGGGGAATATCGTCACTTAAAGCGCCACGCACAGCTAGCGGAAGCACTCGGCGTACCCGAAAAAAATATCTTGATTACGGACATTGGTAATTGTGTTGAACTTACTGAGAGCGAGATGAAATTTGGCGAAAACGTGCAGGCAGGTACGCTTCTAATCGACGGCGTGGGGGTAGAAGACTACGGCGATAGTGAAGTTATGAAGGATCGCTTGAAGATGTCGGCGGACGGCGTTTTCACCGTCGCGATTGCGGTGACGGGAAATTACGTGATTAACGATCCTGCAATCGAAGCGCACGGCTGCACCTTCACGGACGACACGTCCGAAGCGGATATGCGCGCGGTCGTTTGCCGCGCGGTGGATAGCTATGATTATTCGTACGGAAATAAGACGGAATTAGCACTCGCGATCAAGAAGTCACTCAAAAACTATTTTTACAGAAAGACAAAGAAAGCGCCTCTTATCGTCGTTTCCATACTCGACGTGTAAGGCAGAAAGTAGGCAGGAATGAAATATACCGCATCCCTTGTAAAACTAAATATAGATCCTAAGATCGTTGAAAAAAGGGTGGATGCGCTTTCGCGCGGAATCCCCGTTGCGGACGATGAAACGTTGAATTTTTTACTCGTCACGCTTGCTGCGACGCAGCCAACGCGCATTTTGGAGATTGGTACGGCGGTTGGGCTTTCGTCTATTGCGATGTTAAAAGCTTGTCCGAATGCGCGTTTGACGACGATGGAATTGGAAGAAGAGCGGTATTTGGAAGCCAAACAAAATTTCCTTGATTTTGGCGTTTCTGAGCGCGTGAACGCGTACATGGGTGATGCGGGCGAGATTTTGGCGATGATGGACGGGGAATACGATTTCGTATTTTTGGACGGGCCAAAGGCGCAATACGAGAAATATTTATTCGATTTGAAGCGGTTGATGAAGAAGGGCGCGATTCTCTTTGCCGACGACGTACTTTTGTACGGTTGGGTAAGCGGCGAAGAACCCACGCCCCAAAAACGCCATTCGATTGTTGATAAAATCCGTTCGTATTTGCATACGATCACCGCGGATAAGGATTTCGTGACGTCCGTACTCGATATCGGCGACGGTGTGGCGTTGTCCGTTTATACCAAAGAAGAAGAGAGATAGTTTATGAAAGCGGAACTTTTAGCTCCTGCGGGGAGTTATGCAAAATTTCTTACGGCGCTTCATTTTGGCGCAGACGCAGTGTACGTAGGTGGGAAGAACTTTTCCTTGCGTATCTTTGCGGATAATTTTACGACGGACGAGCTTCGTTCCGCCGCGCTTCTTGCGCACCAAAACGACAAGAAATTATACGTCACGGCGAACGTCTTTGCGCGTAACGCCGATTTTTCCTTGTTAAAGGACTATTTCGTGAGTTTGCAAGAGCTTGGGGCGGACGCTGCGATTATCAGCGATCCCGGTGCGATTTACGTGGCAAAGCAGGTTGCACCCAAGCTTGAAATTCACCTTTCCACGCAAGCGAATACAACGAATAAATACGCCGTTCGTTTTTGGAAACAACAGGGCGTTTCACGCGTAGTACTTGCAAGGGAACTGAGCTTAAAGGAAATCGCGGAAATCCATGAGTTTACTCCCGAAATGGAGTTAGAGGCATTCGTCCACGGTGCGATGTGCATATCGTACAGCGGAAGATGTCTTTTGTCCGATTATTTGGACGGTAGATCGTCCAATCGCGGTGCTTGCGTGCAGTCTTGTAGATGGCGTTATGAAGTGCGTGCGTTGAACGCGACGAACGGAAAATCGGAGTGGCTGCCGATTGAAGAAGACGAAAAAGGCGCGTACATTTTGAATAGCAAGGACTTGAATATGCTCGACTATTTGCAAGAAATGGAAGGGGCAGGTATCAGTTCATTCAAGATTGAAGGGAGAATGAAGAGTGGATATTACCTCGCGACGGTCATCAATGCTTACCGTAGATTGATGGACGGTGGCGACATTGAAATTTCGAGGAAAGAACTTTCTAACGTTGCGCACCGTGAGTATACGCAAGCCTATGCACTCGGTAAGAATTCACAAACGGTCAATTATGACGATAGCCAATCCAAGGGCGACTACGTGTATATTGCCGACGTTGTAAAAAGCGAAAACGGTTATGTTTTTGCAGAAATGCGCAACCGTTTCAAAAAGGGGGAGGTATTGGAAATCCTTTCCCCGACGGAAACGTGCGGAAAGAGCTTTGTCGCGAATGAAATTTATACGTCGGAAGGAGTAGAAACGGACGATGCGAAGCTCGTGCAAGAAATTTATCGTATTGCTTGTCCGTATGAATTAAAGCAGGGCGATTATATTCGCCGCAAAAACGTGAAATAAAGGAAGAATAAAGATGAAAAAGATTTTGATGATTGCAACGGGCGGCACAATCGCGTCTCACGCAGGCGCGGACGGTTTAATCCCCGAATTGCAGGCGAGCGAGCTTTTGAAAAACGTTCCTGAGGTTTTTGAGTTTTGCGAGCCTTCGGCAATCCAAATTTACAATATCGACAGTACGAACGTCACGCCGCAACATTGGATCAAACTCGCGACGGCAATTCGCGAGCATTATGAAGAATACGACGGCTTTGTGGTGTGTCACGGCACGGATACAATGTCCTATACGGCGGCAATGATCTCGTACATGGTACAGCATTCGCCCAAGCCTATCGTCTTTACGGGTGCACAAAAGCCGATCGACAAGGAAGACACGGACGCAAGAATCAATCTGCGTGATAGCTTCCTTTACGCGACCTCGGATATGGCTTCGGACGTAGTAATTGTATTCCAAGGCAAAGTCATTGCGGGCACGAAAGCGAAGAAAGTCCGCACGAAGAGCTATAACGCCTTTACAAGCGTAGATTTTCCGAATCTTGCCGTGATTCGCGACGGAAAAATTATACAGTATATTACCACGCCTAAGCAGGACAAGCCCGAATTTTTCTTGGATTTGAACGAAAAAGTGGCGCTTTTGACCTTAACCCCTGGTGTAAAAGCGGAAATTTTGGACGTATATTTCCGTTATCATGATGCAGTTGTGGTATCGGGCTACGGCACGGGCGGGATTCCCGAAGGGGAATACTACGGCTTTTACGAAGTAATTGAAAGCTGGGAAAGAAAGGGTAAGACGCTCGTTGTTACCACGCAAGTACAGCAAGAAGGCAGCGATATGAACGTATACCGCGTTGGCAGAGGATTGAAAAATCGCTTTGATTTGCTTGAAAGTTATTCGATGACTTACGAGAGCATCATCACGAAATTGATGTGGATACTTGCTATCACGAAGAATGATGATGAAGTGCGTGAGCTTTTCTATAAGACGGTAAATTATGACTTGATTGGCTAAATGGGCAGGGCAGGTACGAGATGAAACAATTAACGACTTTTACTGAAATTGAATATACTCGTCCGAATTTTGACGAATTAAAGGCTTTTTATAGCGCGTTAAACGAACGGCTTACAGCGGCGAAAAGCTATGAAGAGGTAAGGGCGTGTATTATGGCGGAAGAAGAGTATTCTTCCCATTTCAATACGATGGCAACGGTTGTGCAAATTCGGCACACGGTAGACACGTCGGACGCATTTTACGAGGCGGAGGAAGAGTACATTAGCCAAAATTATCCCGAGGCGATGCCCTATATGCAAGGCTTTAATTTGGCGCTACTCGCTTCACCCTATAAAAAGGAAATCGACGAGGAGTTTGGTGCACAATTTTTGAAAGCGGTAAAGCTTGGCGCGGATAGTTTTTCCGAGAAAAACGTTTCCCTTATGCAAGAGGAAAACGATTTGACGAACCGCTATCAAAAACTGACGGCGGCTTGCAAAATCCCGTTTGACGGCGGCGAGCATAACTTGTATGGAATTTTGAAATATTTTTCCGACCCCGATCGCGAAGTCCGCAAAAAAGCGGCGCAAGCGTATGCGGATTTCTTTGAAAAGAACGATCAAGAGCTTGGCGAAATCTTCGATAGACTCGTGAAAATTCGCCATAAAATGGGCGAAAATATGGGTTTTAAGAACTTCATTCCGCTTGGTTATATGCAACAAGGTAGAATGGATTACGACGAAAACGACGTTGCGGCATTCCGCACGCAGGTTTTAGAAGAGCTCGTGCCTTTTTGTGAAAAGCTTTATAAAGCGCAAGCCAAGCGCATCGGTGTTGATAAAATTCGGTTTTACGACGAACAGCTCATTTTCTTGGGCGGTAATGCCGTGCCGATTGGGGATAGCGCGTATTTGGTGTCTCAAGCGCAAAAAATGTACCGCGATATGAGCAAGGAAACGGGCGAGTTTATCGATTTTATGATCGAGCACGAGCTTATGGACCTTGACAATAAGCCGAACAAGGCTGCGACGGGGTATATGACTGCATTGAACGATTATCAAGCCCCGTTTGTCTATTCATGTTTTAACGGAACGACGGGGGATGTGGACGTGTTGACGCATGAAATGGGGCATGCGTTTGCAGGGTATATGGCGATGAAAACGCAACCCTTACAAGCTCTTTGGAGTGAGCCGACGGATATCGCGGAAATTCATTCTATGGCGATGGAGCAGTTTGCGTACCCGTACGCGGAGTTGTTCTTTGGTGAAAAAGCAGAGCAATACCGCTTCCAGCATTTGCAAGAAGCATTAACATTCGTGCCATTTGGGGTTGCAGTGGATGAATTTCAGCATATCGTCTATGAAAAACCTGAGTTGACGGCGGAAGAACGGAAGTCTGTTTGGCGGGATTTAGAGAAAAAATATATGCCTTGGCGTGACTACGGCGACGAAAACGAGTTTTTTAATGCAGGCGGTTGGTGGTATCATAAATTGCACATATATCACTATCCATTCTACTATATCAATTACACGTTGACGACGATGGGCGCGATGGAGTTCAAGAAAAAAATGTCGGAAGACAAGTCGGCTTGTTGGCAAGATTATATGACCCTTTGCAAAATCGGCGGTTCGCTTGGTTATCGCGACGCATTAAAGGCGGCAAACCTTGCTGTACCTTTTGAAAAAGGGGGAGTAAAACGCGCGATTTCATATGCGGTAGCATTGCTGAATGAGAAGATAGGAGAATAAGAATATGAGAAAAACACAGTTGCAAAAATACGCAAAATTGCTCGCTCGCGTGGGCTTGAACGTGAAAAAAGGTCAAACGGTCTTTATTGCGGCGGCGCTCGATCAGCCCGACTTTGTAACGATGGTCGTGGAAGAATGCTATAAAGCGGGTGCAAGTGAAGTTTACGTAGAATGGAGTCATCAGCCGTGCGAGAAGATCGGCTCAAAGTATAGAACGCTCGAATCTCTTTCGAAAATGTCTCCTTGGGTAAAAGCGAAGTGGGAATTTAAGGCGAAAAACTATTCCAGCCGACTTTGGATTGAATCGGAAGATCCCGACGGCATGAACGGTGTGGACCAAGAAAAAATGAGCAAGGTACGTCAAGCGATATATCCGCAAATTAAGCCGTTTAGACAGGCTTTGGAGAATCGTCATCAATGGTGTATTGCAGCTGCCCCCGGTAAGGCATGGGCAAAAAAGGTGTTCCCCGAGCTTTCGGAAAGCAAAGCGGTGGAAGCGATGTGGAAGGCGATTTTGCACGCGTCGAGAGCGGACTGCAAGAATCCCGTAAAAGCTTGGAAAGAGCATAACGCGGACTTGCTTGCGCGCTCGGAATACTTGAATAGCTTGAATTTGAAATACTTGGAATACAAGAGTGCAAATGGTACGGATTTGCGCGTAGAACTCTTGGAAGACGGTATCTTTACGGGCGGTAGAGAAAAGACGTTAAAAGGCAAGATTTTTAATCCGAATATCCCGACGGAAGAAGTGTTTACAACGCCCAAAGCTGGCGCAGTGGAAGGAATTGTCTATTCAACGAAACCTCTTTCGTATATGGGGGAATTGATTGACAATTTCTCGTTGCGTTTTGAAAACGGCAAGGTTGTAGAAGCGAAGGCGGAGCAAGGCGAAGCGCTTTTGCAAAAAATGGTTTCGATGGACGAGGGTGCGGGCAAGCTTGGTGAAGTTGCGCTTATTCCTTACGATTCGCCGATTAACGAATCGGGGATTTTGTTCTATAATACTCTGTTTGACGAAAATGCGAGCTGTCACTTTGCGGTTGGGCATGGCTTTAACGAATGCTTAAAAGGGTTTGAAAAACTCAGCGATGAAGAATGCAAGGCGCGTGGCGTCAACGATAGCATGATTCACGTGGATTTCATGATCGGATCGCGCGATATGTCGATTGTCGGCGTGACGAAAGATGACAAGCGCGTGCAAATTTTTGAAAACGGCACGTGGGCGTTTTAATAAGAATTGTAAAAAACCGTTTCAAAAGAAAAAAATTGCTTTATAAATAAAGCAACAACGAATAAAAAGGAGTAGTCTTATGACGAAGATAGATATTTTTTCGGGTTTTTTAGGCGCAGGAAAAACGACGCTTATCAAGAAACTAATCCAAGAAGCCTACGCAGGCGAGAAAGTAGTTTTGATTGAAAACGAATTCGGCGAAATCGGTATTGACGGCGGTTTCTTGCAGGAGGCAGGCGTAAATATTACGGAAATGAATTCGGGCTGTATTTGCTGTTCGCTTGTTGGCGATTTTTCTAAGGCGCTCAAACAAGTCGCGGCGGAATATAATCCAGACCGTATCATCATCGAGCCGTCGGGCGTCGGTAAATTAAGCGACGTTATCAAAGCCGTTGAAAATGCGGGATTGAAAGAAGGAAAACTTAATGCGTTTTGTACGGTTGTCGACGCGTCAAAATGCAAAATGTATATGAAAAATTTTGGTGAGTTCTTCAACGATCAAGTGGAAAACGCGAGCTGTATTATTCTTTCCCATACCGACAAATGCTCGGAAGAAAAGCTCGCCATGGCGGTGGAATTGCTCAAAGGCAAAAACACACATGCAACCATTGTTACGGCGGTTTGGTCAGAGCTCGACGGCAAAGCGATTTTATCGGCGATGGAGCGCAAGGATACTCTGCAAGCTGATTTGGATAAGCTTGCCCAAGAGGTGGCGCACGATCACGAACATCACCATCATCACGAGCATGAACACGGACATGGGGGCTGCGAACACGATCACGAGCATCACCCTCATCACCACCACGAGCACGAATGTGATGATCCTGATTGCTGCTGTCATGAACACGAACATGAACACGAACATGAACACGGACATGGGTGTTGCGAACACGATCACGAACATCACCATCATCACCACGAACACGAATGCGACGATCCGAATTGCGGCTGTCATCACCACGGTCATGGACACCATCACGCGGATGAAGTGTTTACGAGTTGGGGGCAGGAAACAACGCGCGTGTATACGAAGCAGGAAATTCTCGGGGCATTGGAAACTTTGCAAAAGGAAGACGAGTACGGCATGGTACTCCGCGCGAAGGGGATTGTTGCCGGCGAAGGCAAGTGGATTCATTTTGACTATGTACCCGGCGAGCCGGATGTTCGCGAGGGTAGCGCAGGCGTGACTGGTCGACTTTGCGTAATCGGCTGTAAATTGAACGAAGAAGCGTTGAAAACGTTATTTGGATTGTAAGAGTTAGGAGTAAAAGAATGAAAAGACTTCCCGTAGAAACGCCCGTTTATTTATTTTTGGGATTTTTAGAATCTGGAAAAACGAAATTTATTCAAGAAACGCTGGAAGACCCACGTTTTTCGTCGGGAGAAAAGACGCTTCTTCTCGTTATGGAAGAGGGTGTGGAAGAATACGAAACGATTAAGTTTGCGGACGCGGAAAACGTCGAGCTCGTTGTCATTGAAAACAAAGCGGATATGACGGAAGAAAAGCTCGCGGCGCTGCAAATGCAGTACGAAGCGGATCGAGTTGTTGTGGAATATAATGGCACTTGGCTTTTGGAAGACTTCTTCGCGGCGATGCCCGAAGGCTGGATGATTAACCAAGTGATGACCTTTTTCGATTCGACGACTTTTATCAATTACAACGCGAATATGCGTCAGTTTGTTTTTGACAAAATCAACAATACGCAGCTTTGCGTGTTCAATCGCTTCGACGATAGAATGGATAAAATGGAGTTCCACAAAATTGTGCGCGGTATTTCGAGAAGATGTGATATTGTCTATGAAAAAGCGGACGGAAAAGCGGAGTTTGACGATATAGAAGACCCGTTGCCGTTCGATATCAACGCGCCCGTGATTGAGATTAAGGACAAGGATTATGCCTTTTTCTATCGCGATTTAACGGAAAATATGGAAGCGTATATCGGTAAAATTGTAAAATTCCGCGGTATTGTTGCGACGGACAAGCGTTTAGAGCCGCAGGATATCGTGGTCGGCAGACACGTAATGACCTGTTGCGCGGACGATATTCAATATTGCGGACTCGCTTGCACCTTGCCTCAAGCTATGGATTTGCAAACGCGGGATTGGATTACGATTACGGCGAAAGTGGAATTCAAAAAGCACCGTATTTATAAAGGAAAGGGCCCCGTTTTGACAGCGGAAAAAGTTGTGGTAAGCGAAGCACCCGAGGAACAACTCGCGACCTTTTATTAAAATTGGATGGATGGCAAAACCCCGCCGAAAGCATTTTGCTTTCGGCGGGGTTTTTGGTACTCCCTGCGGGAATCGAACCCACAATTAGCCCTTAGGAGGGCGCGGTTATATGCATTTAACTACGGACACGTATTCAATTTTTCGTAGGATATAGCAATACCCACTTTGGTGAACTTTTTTCGCCCTGGTCACCAAATAGGTCACCAAATTTTATTTTAGCCGTCTACCGTATCGCCAAAACGCACGATTTTAAGCAGTTTTTGCATTGTTTTGCCCCATTCTACCCAAGTACAATAACCGTGACTTTTGGGGTAAAAAAGATGACTACTATTTTAGCCCATTTATATCAAGACAAGCACACGTCCTACACTCACACAGGGAATTTAGGGGAACTTATGGGTAATAAGGGTGACTATATTATTTGTGGATAAAAATAAAATTCCGTTCATTTTATTGCCCACCACATACCGTAAGGGATTGAAAAAATTGCAAATATATGGTATAATAAATATAATTTCACTCGGTTAAGGAGTTTTTACAATGGAAAAAGTGACTTACTTTGATGTAGAATATGCAAACAATAAAAATAAATCTATTTGTCAAATAGGTATAATGTGTGAAAATTTTTCTGATGGAGAGCCTTATTATCCTGAAAGAGATATTTATATTAATCCCGAAGACGGATTTGATGATTTTTGTATCAAAATTCACGGAATAACCAAAGATACAGTAAAAAATGAGCCTGCATTTCCTGCTGTGTGGAAAGAAATAGAAAAATATTTTACAAACGCAGTTATTATTGGGCATAATGTTGCTGGGGCAGACTTGGACGCATTGGTTAAAGCATTAAAACGTTACAATCTTGATATTCCCGAATTGTATTATATTTGTACTTTAGATTTGGCTCGTCAATATGTACCTTCCTATGCTGTTGCTGATTACAGTATGTCCACATTATGCGAGTATTTCGGTGTTGATATTGACTCGGAACACAATGCTTTTGATGATGCCTGTGCCTGTGCAGATTTATTCAAGGCTATAATAGAAGAATATGCTATTGACATTGAAGATATAAAAATTAAAAAATATAATCCTTGCGTGGAAAAGGAATTTTCTCAATTTGTAGCAAGTCCCGTTATGAGAAAGGCGATTAGCGAATTTTATGGTGTAATTCGTGGTTTTTCTATTGATAATGAAATATCATCTGAAGAGTTTGACTTCATTAAAAATTGGAAAAAAGATTTTGCTATTTATGATAACCAAAAAGATATTGCAGATATTATTTCCGTATTAGATAAGATTATAGCAGACGGAACTATAACCATTGAGGAGATTGTTGAATTACAAGGCGTAGTAAAAGCATATTTAGATGTTGTATCTACTTCGCCGATTACATTAGCAACTCAAATTTTGGACGGGATTTTAAGAGGAATTACTGTTGATGGACAAATAACTGAAAGTGAATGTAAAAATTTGCGTCAATGGTTATATGATAATATTTATCTCTCAGACCATTTCCCTTTTAATAAAGCAATGGAAGTGTTGGATAAAGTTCTTGAAGATTCTATAATTACAAGAGAAGAGGCAGAATATATAACTAAAATGATAAACGAAATGTTAAACCCTGTTGATTGCTTAAAAGAAGAAATCAATTCGGTAGACGGAAAACACGTTTGTTTAAGTGGAAATTTTGCTTATGGACAAAAATCTGGCGTTGAGAAATATATTATTTCAAAAGGTGGTATTATAGATTCTTCTGTTAAAAAATCCACGGATATTTTAATGATTGGAAATTGCGAATGCCAAGCATATTCTAATGGAACATATGGAACAAAAGTGAAAAAAGCAATAGAGTTTAATGAAAAAGGCTGTCACATAAAAATTATAAAAGAGTCTGATTTCTTTTCTTCAATTAAATAGCAATTAAAGGCGAACTGTTAAAGTTCGACTTTTCCGTTGTATTACGGGCGGGAGTTATAAAGTTGAATAGAAAACCGTATAGGGTGGGGCTAAATGTCCTGCCCTTAATTTTTTTACAAAGAAAAAAGAACGTAAATCTTGTTCGATTTACGTTCTTATTGGTACTCCCTGCGGGAATTGAACCCACAATTAGCCCTTAGGAGTCGAAGGCTTTTTGACGTATTTCGTTAAAAACGTGCAGTTTTGTGTGATTTTGTTAGTTCGGTGAGCTAAAAATTCTATTATTTCGTTAAAAATGTGCAATATCTTTAAAAACTTGGAATAACTTTTAAAATGAATTTATACCAAAATTATACCAATTTTCAAAAAATTGGGTCAAAAAAACAAGGAAAAATGTGAAAAAGAGAATAATAATATGGATACAGGATACCCCCCTATGTTTTATAAATAAGCGAATGTATCCACTTATATAATACATAAATTAGGAAATCAAGCCGATTGTTTCATAGGAAGCAGTCGGCTTTTTTTATTGCAAAAATTTCAAAAGGAGGAAAAGAAAAATGCAGTTTAAGAACAGCACACACAAAAGACGGTTCATGAGCGCAATCAAGCCTATGGACCAAAAAGACAAAACGCAGATGGCGGTAGCATTCTTGCTTACGGCAACAAAAGCGCTGTGGGATCGGAGTCGGATTTGTATGATAAACAATAAAATTCTCGTTCATCGAATACACCTCAATCATACCAGCGAAGAAGTCTACGTACTATACTGCGCGGCAAAAGATATCGCCTTTGGCACGACGCTCATTTCTGTGAGTGACCTCGTGGATGAAGAGTTGTTATCGAGAGAGCTTTATCGACTTATCTTCACGGCACTGGAGATTAAGAGATTTGGCGTAGGAATTGTAATTCCGAGTCCGCAAGAAAAGAAAAAATAATAGGGAGGTAGAACAACGCATGTGGAAAGTATCTTAGAACAAAACAGTCAGGGAATTGAAACACTTTACGGCTCTTCAAACGTTCGCAATAAAAAATTGCGCGGCATAAAAGAGGTGGCGGAGTTCATTTGCAAGGACGGACAGTACGGCGACTTAACAATTAAACGTAAAGACGGACGCCTGTTTTTAAGAACGAATGGAATATACGTGAGGGAGATTTTCGATTTTGATTATGCAGAAAAACTATTTAAAATATTAGTTCCAATGCAAAGGGAAGTGGCAAAGGAAGGAGGTGAAGAAAAAATGAATGAATTTGAAAAGATGCGAAGAATGGCGGAAAGGTACAAAGCGGAATATCCGCCTGGGACGCGCGTAGTGCTTCATCACATGGCGGATCCGTATTCGCCCGTAGAAAGCGGAACGCGTGGAACGGTAAAGCATGTGGATGACGCAGGTCAATTGCATATGCAATGGGACAACGGCAGAACGCTGGCGTTAGTTCCTGGGGAGGACTCATTCCGTAAGCTCACCGCTGAAGAATTGGCGGAAGAGCAGGGGCCGGTATTAGACGAGGAGGTGGTAGACACGCCCGTACAGAGCATGTAGGGCTGAAAGCAGAATAGAAAAATAAGGGAAGCGGATAGCGAATGGCTATTCGTTTTTTTGATATGTTTTCAGGAATAGGCGGATTCCGCAGTGGTTTAGAAGCCATAGGCGGATTTGAGTGCGTGGGGCATTGCGAGATAGACAAGCAAGCCAACCAAGCGTACTGTGCAATGTATGACGTGAAGCAAGAGGAGGTGTATTTCAATGACGCAACAAAAATCGATCCAAAAGACGTACCAGATATCGACCTTATATGTGCAGGATTTCCTTGCCAAAGTTTTTCAATTGCTGGAAGACGACGAGGATTCGACGACGTCAGAGGTACGCTATTCTTTGAAATTGCCAGAATCGCTGCGCATAAGCGACCTGCATATTTGCTCCTTGAAAACGTACCCGGCTTGCTCTCGCATAACAGAGGGTGGACGTTTACAGTCATCCTCAATGCGTTATCAGAATTGGGGTACGATGTCGTGTGGCAGGTGTGTAACAGCAAGGATTTTGGAGTTCCGCAATCCCGAAAAAGAGTGTACCTTATCTGCTATCTTAGAGAGAAATGCACCGCCAAAATATTTTCTTTCCACGGTACAAACGCAAAGACTCCTGTACAAGTCTTGCCAGGCAGATCAGGAAGCCGAGTGTACAGCCCCGTCGGAGTCGGAATAACGCTAGTTAGCAACGTAGGCGGATTTGGGGGTAAGACAGGTCTATACGACGTGAATAGTCCCGTGAAAATTAAAACGGAAGACGGCTATGCTCTGGGATATCATTTCATTGATATGAACTGTCCGCCAAACTTAACGGACGAGGCACGTTGCATCACAGCGCGCCAAAACGCGGGGATTAGTAACCGCAAGGGGGAACACTCAGGAATCTTCATTGAAGACGAACCAAGGGCGATTCTAACGCCAGAAAGAGAAACTGTAAGACAACAGGGCAGGCGGATAAAGGATATAAACGAGCCTATGTTCACTTTAACGGTTTGTGATAGGCATGGGATATTGCGTTATGGGAAAGTACGACGGCTGATGCCGATAGAATGTTGGCGCTTGCAAGGCTTCACGGACGAGCAATTTTATAAAGCGGAAGCAACGGGACTGAAAGACGGCCCGTTGTATAAAATGGCGGGTAATGCAGTGAGCGTACCCGTTATTTCTGCGTTAGGAGAAATAATCAAGAAAAATTATGAAAAATACAACAAATAAGGAGAGTGAATTATGCCCAATTGGGTAACGAACTTTATAGAACTGGAAGGTGATGAAAAGAGCATCGCCGAAATGAAGGAAAGCATAAAAAAAGATGATTTTGGCTTGGGGACGATAGATTTTAATAAACTCATCCCGATGCCGAAAGAATTGGATATTGTAGCAGGCAGTTCCACGGATAAAGGCTTGAAAGCGTATTCGCTGTTTGCGGAAATTTATCAGCTGGGAACAAAACGCACGAAGGAAGAACTGTTGAATATCCCTGAAAAGAGTGAGCAGGCTTTTTTGAAATACAAGAAAGATATCAAGTCTGAAGACTGGGAACTTGGCAGACAAGCCTACCGCAACGTATTGCAATACGGATATCCGACGTGGTATGAGTGGTCGTGTAATAATTGGGGGACAAAGTGGAATTCCTGCGGGTATACGGAAGACGTAGATTATAACGCTGATCCAAACAAGTTATGGCTACAAACCGCGTGGTCGGCACCTCATCCCATTCTGCAAAAGCTGTCGGAGCAATATCCCGATATTAAATTCACGCATGAATGGGCGGACGAAGACCTTGGCTCGAATTGTGGCCGTAGGGTATATTTCGGCGGAGAATGCGTTGAAACATATCTACCTGAAACGAACAAGGAAGCGTTGGAAATGGCGGCGCGAATATGGGAGCTTGACTTGGAGGATTGTGGATTAAGACCGAATGCGTCAGGGACGGATTACGTGTATACTCACCGAGAGGAGTTTGGGTTGATACAGGTGTTTGATAAATACGCTTTGTACACCAATGAGCGCCTGACGGAAGCGGATATTCCGAAGGGAACGCACCTGTATCATTTTAGATACACGGACGACAACGACCGTATTGGTTCGATAGAAAAATCCGTTCAAGTCAATCATGCAGGCTCGGTGATTACGAAAGAGCCATTCGACCTTGGCGAAGAGGGGCAAGTCACGTTTACGAGAGAAACGGATCCTTGTTTCCTTTGCCAAGAAATTACGATGGAAGATTATCTGCAAAACTATGACAATCTGGAAGAGCTTTACGACCAAGACCAAGGCATGGGAGGTATGACGCAATGATACAGAAAATCAACGCGGAAGACCTTCGCAAGATGGCGGGCAAGGAAGGACTGATTTTGCAAGGCTGCGGAGGTGATCCGCAAGAATGGCTGGACGGCATCAACGAGCTGTTGACGAAGGAAGGTATCTTGCAGAACGGTACGAAGTTTGAAAATGCATACGTTTTCCAAAACGAAGGGGTAACGAATATCCTTTTCCCATTTGAAGAAAACGTGCAGGTGGACATCGGCAAGCTGGCAATGTGGCGGCTTATGACGCACTCGAACTTCAGCGGAAAATGGCTGTCCGATTACGTAGATAATAGGCTGGGCGGTTTTATCCGCGCAACGCAAAAACCTGACTGTCCGCTTATCGGCGAGGACGGCAATATTTTTAATCTTATGGGCATTGCTTCTCGAACTCTTCGCGAACATGGTATGGGCGAACAGGCAAAAGAGATGTCTGAACGTATCCGCGCAAGCGGTAGTTATGACGAAGCGTTGAACATCATCGGCGAGTACGTAAATATCACTTCCGCAGAGGAAAGCGATATGGATATGGACGACGCTGATTTTGATTTCAAACAATAAAAACGAAAAGGAGGTAAACGGTATGGAAGTAGCATTGTGGTTCATTGTAGGCTTTCTTATCGGCGGATGCACGGCAGGCACGGTAATGTGTTGTTCCTTGCTTAAGCATACGGCGAGCAGAAAAAGTAAAAACGACTAAGTAAAGTAAAACCCAAAGCGGTATCAATCGTTCTTAAAAAGGAGATTGGTGCCGCTTTTTTCTTTTTAAGACGGTCGATGGCGCGGCGGAAAGAGAGGTAAAGAATGAAAACACCCGTGTCAAGAGTAGGGAATAAATCTTCTATTCTACACATTTTGTACGCCGTGTTTCCCCAAAAATACGGCAGGTTCATTGACGTATTCGGCGGTTCGGGAAGTGTGCTTCTCGGTAAGCCCGAAGTGCATCCGTTCGAGGTGTACAACGACTTTGACAGAAACCTTGTCAACCTATTCCGTTGCATGAAAGACCGTACGATGGCAACGATACGCGAAATCGGATTTTGCAACCTAAACTCGCGCGAAGATTTTATCGCCATAAAGAAATTCTTTGAATGCGGGAAATTCACTGACGAGTATTTGTCGGAAGAGTTGCAAATGACGGAACTTACTTTACCACCGCTGGAAGCAGAGGAGATAAAAGAAACACGATTGCGGATCACGCAAGACTATGACGTAAGGCGTGCGGCAATGTTCTTAAAACTCCTTAGATACAGCTATTCCAGCAGTTGCAAATCATTCGCGTCGCAACCGTTCGATATTCGAAAGCTCTTTGGGCTTATCAAGGAGCTGGAAGACAGAATGGCAAACGTTGTGGTGGAGAATCAGGACTTTGAAACGCTTATTAAGCATTACGACAGACCTGACAGTTTCTTCTACGCAGATCCGCCATACTTTTCCACGGAAGATATGTACGAAGTAGGCTTTGGCTGGGACGACCACGTGCGCTTACGGGATACCCTGAAAAATATTCAAGGCAAATTCCTGTTATCATATAACGATTGTCCTGAAATCAGGGAGCTGTACGAGGGCTTTTCCATGTTCGATTTCTCGCGAACGCATAGTATGGCGCAACGCTACGAAGCGGGCAAGGAATTCAAGGAACTGTTAATAGCCAATTATGATTTATACGAAAGAGCGAGGTCGAAACCTTTGCAGATGACGCTGTTTGAATACAAAGAAGAAGATTTAGACGTAGAAAAAATATTAAAGACCTGCATATTAAAGTCAAGCGATTTTAGGGTAAAAAAATAAAAAAATTTTTGCGGTGTATTTGCGCAAGCAAAAACAGCGCCAACAGTCACTGCTGACGCAAAAATATTATGGAACGTTTAAAGTAAATTATTGTCACAAAATGTACCTATTCAAACTGTAAGTAAATATATGGGGCATAGTGATTCAACGACGACGTTAAAGGTTTATAGTCACTTTATCCCAGACACACAAGAACAAGCAATGGAAGCATTAAGCATGATATTGCAGTAGTATTTTTAATTTATTTTCTTACTAAAATAAAAATCATAGCAACCAAGATTTTATTGGCTGCTATGATTTTAATGGTGTTCCCGCAGGGAATCGAACCCCGAATTAAGCCTTAGGAGGGCTTCGTTATTTCCGTTTAACTACGAGAACATTTTTTAAGTTTTGGAATAAAATCTAGACCGATTTTTATACCGATTTTAAATAAATACTTAAAAATGAAGGTTTTTTGATGTTTTTTTGTTAAAATTCGCCCGTTTTTGATGGATAGACCTATCGCTTAGGAGGGGCTTGTTATATCCATTTAACTAAGGAAGCGAATTAAGTTGTTTTTATTATACCCCCTTTACAGAAAAAAAGCAATGATTTTTATCCCGTATCTCGGAATTATGGATTTCTTTTTTATCTGCGGAATAGAATAATGTAGAATGCGATAAATTATAAGTAAAACTTATAGATAATATAAAAAATAGTTATTTTGGATTCAAAAAAAGCGGGTAAAATTAAAAATATTTATACTTTTTATCAAAAAGCAAGGCAAAATCCTTGCATTGGTTGGTAAAAAGTGATAAGATATAATTATATCGAGAAAGTCGATTGAAGAACTATTTGAAATCTATTTTTTAGGAGTTAGTGATATGAGCTACGTACAAAGAGTATTAGACGATTTGAAAAAACGCAATCCTGGCGAAACGGAATTCCATCAAGCGGCAACGGAAATTTTGTTGACGCTTGAACCCGTCATCAACGCCCATCCTGAATATGAAAAGGCGGCGCTTTTGGAGCGCTTCACCGAGCCTGAACGTACGATTTTGTTCCGCGTGCCTTGGGTAGACGATAAAGGCAACGTGCAGGTTAATAAAGGTTACCGCGTACAGTTTAATAGCGCAATTGGCCCTTACAAGGGTGGTCTTCGTTTCCATCCTTCCGTAAACCTTTCGGTTATTAAGTTCCTTGGCTTGGAACAAATCTTGAAAAACAGTCTTACGAGCTTGCCCATCGGTGGCGGTAAGGGCGGTTCGGACTTTGACCCCAAGGGCAAGTCGGATAGAGAAATTATGGCGTTCTGCCAAAGCTTTATGAACGAGCTTTTCCGTCATATTGGCGCGGATACGGACGTACCTGCGGGCGATATCGGCGTGGGTGCAAGAGAGGTTGGCTATCTTTTCGGTCAATATAAGAGATTGCGCAACGAACACGTTGGCGTCTTGACGGGTAGAGGGCTTTCCTATGGCGGTTCGCTCATTAGAAAAGAAGCTACTGGCTATGGCTTGGTATATATCACGGCGGAAGCAATGAGGCTTCGTGGCGATTCTTTCAAGGATAAGGTGACGATTGTTTCGGGTAGCGGCAACGTAGCGATTTATGCGTGTGAAAAAGCACAGCAATTAGGAGCAAAGGTGGTAGCTATGTATGATTCTAACGGCTATATCTACGATCCTAACGGTATTCAGCTCGACGTTATCAAGCAGATCAAAGAAGTGGAGCGCGCACGTATTAAAGTGTATGCGGAAAGAGTGCCTGGCTCGAAGTACGTAGAAGGCTGCAAGGGAATTTGGACGATTCCTTGCGACGTTGCGTTGCCTTGCGCTACGCAAAACGAAATCGACGGCGAAAGTGCGGCGGCGCTTGTTAACAACGGTGTGAAATACGTTGCGGAAGGCGCGAATATGCCTTCGACGTTGGATGCAATCGAAGTATTCCAAAATGCGAAAAACGTAGTATATTTGCCGGCAAAAGCGGCGAATGCCGGCGGCGTTGCAACGTCCGCTTTGGAAATGGCGCAATCCTCGGGCAGACTGTACTGGTCGAGCGAAGAAGTAGACGCGAAGCTGAAAACCATTATGATCAATATCTATCATAATATTGACAACGCGGCGAAGAAATACGGCTACGAAGGCAACTACGTAATGGGCGCGAATATCGCAGGCTTTGAAAAAGTTGCAGAAGCGATGATGGCGCACGGTATCGTGTAATTTAAGAAAAAAAGGAAGGGAGTCCGAGTAAAACGGGCTCCTTTTTGTATACAATTTTTTCCATTTGGGCATACTCTATTTTAGAAAACAAATAAAAGGAGTAAACCCAATGAATCCGTTTAACGAAAAGCCGATGCCGATAGAAAAGGCGTTGCAAAATTGGAAAGAACTGTACCCTAAGCCCTACGATAAGCGCGAGGTGGATCCGTATACTAAAACCCGTATTATTCTTATGAACGGTACAGAGTTTGAGGCGAACTGGTTTTCTCATCAGTTTGCGCGGCACGTGTATGATAATGATTTGCGGCGCGAGATTGCGTTGACGCGCGAAATCGAGAAGCAACAGCAGTTAAAGATTTCTCTGCTCAAACCTATCAATGAAAACACGTTAGAGCATACGATTGGCTACGAGCAGTTAGCCGTAGATTTAACGGCGGAGCTCGCCAAACGCGAGCTTGACTGCAACGTAAAAACGGCGTTGGATTTTGCCCTTTTGGAAGACTTTGACCATTTATACCGCTATGCGGATTTATTGGAAATGGAGCAAGGCGTTGCGGCGGAATGGCTGGTAGGACGGTACACGGAAATAATGCCGGGCAGACCGACGATTGCCCATCATCGTTATCCTATGGATAACGTGCGGCGTAGCATTAACGCCAAAACCGCGGATACACAAACGGTGCTTTCGACCATGATTATCACGGCAGCGGAGCAGCAAACGATGAATTACTATATGAACGTCACTAACTTTGCTTGCACGGATATGGGCAGAAAGCTGTATCAAGAAATCGCGCTTGTCGAAGAAGAACACGTCACCCACTACGAGTCGTTAATGGATCCGAATGCAACGTGGTTGGAAATGCTTTTATGGCACGAATATTGCGAGTGTTATTTATATTGGTCGTGCTACAAAACGGAAACAGATCCTTGCATTAAAAAGCTTTGGGAAACGTATTTGACCTTTGAAATTTCGCATCTTCATAAAGCGGCGGAATTATTGCAAAAATACGAAAAAAAGGAATGGCAGGAAGTCATTAAAGATCCCGAGTTTCCCGAGCCCTTGTCTTTGCACGAAAATATTCAATACGTGCGCAAAATTTTGGGCGAAACGGTGCAATACACGACGGATAGGGAAGAATACCGCCGCGTGCGTGATTTGCCTGAAAACGCCGATTTTTTCCGTTTCCAAAAGACGATACAGCCCACGTCGCAAATGACTCCGTCTCATTGCGTTATCGAGAACTTTATTCGCCGTCGCGGAGCGGATTATCGCTTCCAAATTGCGCCTTCGCCTGTGGAAGAACTGCGCAATCGCCGCCAAGACAATACATCGGTGGGGAGAAAACCCGACGCGGCGGATTCTACAAATTTCTTTTGCAACGATTAAGTTTGTAGTAACCAGCCCGATATTTACAAATATCGGGCTGGTTGTTGATGTATTATGTCAGATGTAATACCTATGTCACGCATAATAAGTGTTGCAATCCCTTGAAAATAAAAGGTATTACGCCACACGTAATATCTATGTGTCGCATAGAAGATGAAAAGCCACGCCTTTTTAAGGCGTGGCTTTTCTTGAATTATTTAATATTGTTCCACATACGATTTGCGCGTTCGTTCGTCTTTTTATCAAAGTAGTTCATAACGACGAGACGTTCTTTTGTGGTAGTGTCGGGGTACTGTGCGAAGAGTTGACGACGAGTTTGTTCTATCGAAGTGGTCAACATTGCACCTTGCCCAAAGAAATAGGATAAATCATACGTTGTAGTTTCGGGTGCGTTTTCTTCTTCGCCGTAGGTGAAGTCCACGTAGTCGTAAACGTCCGAGCCTGCCACGCAGCTTGTATAGCCGATATAATACATATTGCGAATAACGTTTTGGGGCATGGAAAGGAAGTTGACAAAGGCTTGCGCAGGGTCTTTTTTAGCGCCTTCCATCATAACCCAACCGTCAAACCAAAGGTTGGATGCGGATTTTGGAATGCTGTATTCGAGTTCTAAATCCGATTCTGTTTCCGCTTCATCGAGAATGAATACGGCGTCACCGCTCCATTGATAGGAGGCGTCGAGTCTTCCCATAATCATATCCGTTTTGCCTTCGTCCGTTTCCAAACCGTATAGATTTTTACGTACTTTTATGAGTTCTTTCTTAACGCCGCGCATCGTGTCGATAGAGGTGTCATTCATCCATTCGGAAAGAACGCGTTTATATTCGTCGGGATTGTTGGCTTGAAGCTTGAGTAATTCGTCTTCATAATAGATGCCAAGGCCCATGAAATAGGAGTCGCGCACGTTATCTTTTGCGGTGATTTTTCGATCGCAAGCGGTGCTTTTTAAGCATTTCCAGCTACTCATAATCTCTCTTGCGTCTTCGGGCGAATCGCCGATTTTCTCGGGATTAAAGACAAAACCCGTTGTTCCCCACATATACCCTGCAATATAGCCGGTAAGTCCCGTTTGTGCAAAAATTTCCTTGGTGTAAACGGATTCGTTTTCTACGTAATAATTATAGTTTTCAGGTGTCTTTGCGGCATAGAACGCATCATCAAAGGGGATTAAGCGATCCTCCGCCTTTAATTTCATTGCCATATATTCCGACGGACAAAGCAAATCGTAGGAATCGCCCATTTTGATTTTATTGTACATCGTTTCATTGTCTTGCAAAGGTATATATTCGACCTTGATTTCCTTGCCAGTTTGGTTAAAGTACCAATCTTCAAACTCGTCATAAAGGGGACGGCTTTTGGTTAAATCAATGCCAAACTTTTCCGCATAAAAATCTCTAAAAGCGACCAAGTCGGGATCGTTACCGTCGTAAACGTCGCCGCCCATATCAATGTACTCGCCCCAGCTTGCGACGCGCAATACTTTTTCGTTATTGTTGCCAAGCCCGAGCCTGGACGAACAACCCGTGAGAGAGGTGAGCGCAATAGAGGATGCGCAAAGACAAAAAGCAAGGGTTCTTAATAAGGATTTTCTCATTTCTTTTTACTCCTTGCTTTGTGCGTTGCGTAAATATTCACCGCAATTACCGAA
Organism: Clostridiales bacterium; assembly: GCA_015071005.1. Taxonomy (GTDB): domain Bacteria; phylum Bacillota; class Clostridia; order Christensenellales; family Borkfalkiaceae; genus Scatosoma. The sequence continues at coordinate 43,387 of SVIG01000007.1, forward strand.
ATGATGATAATCAAGAAAATAATAGCGGTAAATGCCCAGTAAGCAGCTTTGATTCGAGGCCCGAAATAGTTGCCCTTGCTGTCAAGCGAATAAATATGTGTACTGATTGTTTCAAAGGAATCTGGCTTTGTATACACCGCGACAACGTAATCGTCAAGCGATAACGTCACGGAAAGCAAGAAACCTGCAATAATACCCGGCAAAATTTGCGGGATAATGACGGAAAAAAGCGCTTTTGTGGGGGATGCGCCAAGATCCAATGCCGCTTCGTAGAGGTTGTTGTCCATCTGTTTAAGCTTGGGGATAATGGAAAGTACCACAAAAGGAGTACAAATAATCATTTGCCCAATAATTAGAGGCAGGAAAGTGTTTTTATCAAATCCGAAGAAGGACACAAAGAGCGCGAAGGAAATCGCGGTGACAACTTCGGCGTTGATTACTGGAATTTGATTGATTGCCGAAAGGGTACGATTGATGCGTTTTTTCGAGTAAAAAAGTCCGATTGCGCCCACCGTTCCCAAAAGGGTGGACAAAGCCGCGACAACAAACGCAAGTGCGAGTGTTTGCAGTACTACGCGCAAGGGTTCATTATCAAAACTGAAGAAATACTTGTAGTGTTCAAGGCTAAATCCCTTCCAACCGCTTTGAATCATATTGCTTTCGTTAAAGCTGTTGATGGTCAGGAAAATGATCGGGAAATAGATAAAGAGAAGCACTAAAGCAATGAAAAACCATTTTAATATGCTTTTACATTTTACCATAACGAAGTACCTCTCGTGTCATTTTGATCGCTTGCCTTAAAACCGCCGGTTAACCACGTGACGAGGAACATGAAGGTCAGCAAAACAAGCGCGATAAACGAACCGTCGTGCCACAAATCGCCCGTGAAATAGTCGTCGATCAGTTTCCCGATGATTTTTACATTGCGGTAAGTGAGATAATTGGAAACGACGTAGTTTGTCATCGAGGGCAAGAATACCATCGAAACGCCGCTCATAATCCCTGCTTTAGAAAGGGGAAGGGTGACTTTGACAAAAGCTCTCGCGCCCGTAGCGCCAAGATCGCGCGCCGCTTCCAAATAGCTGTTGTCAATTTTAATAAGGGTTGTATAAATAGGTAAAATCATAAAGGGCAGGAAATCGTATACCATACCTAAAATGGTGTTAAAGATATTCCAACCGTTTGATTTATTGAAAATTCCAATCCAAACCAACAGCTCTTTCAAGGCGTTGATACGGAGTACGAAATTTACCCACATCGGTACGATGAAAAGTAATAAGAGCGCCGATTTATTTTTCAGCTTGGATTTTGCGATTATGTATGCGACGGGGTATGCGATTAAGAGACATACGATTGTGCTCATAACGGAGATGAAAAGGCTTTGCATAATCGTCTTGAAGTTGTACGATTTAAAGAACGCCCAAAAGCCTTCGCCGTCTTCATTAAAGAACACCTTTACGTATTCCATCGTGAAACGTCCTTCATCGTTGGTAAACGCGTAATAAATGATAATCAGCAGGGGGATTACAACAAATATCCCCAAGAATAACCCGTACGGTATCGCGAGCAATTTCCGCGAAAAACGAGGGGGAGCTTTTTTCTTTGTCATTTCTTTACGCCCTCCGCAACTTTTAAGGTGAGCTTAATCTTATCCCTGGGGATAATCAAGCTAACAAGGTCGTTTTCGTTCCACAAGTCTTCACACGCGAGTACGTAATCTTCTTCATTTTCGGTGCGGACGATGTAACGATAGTATTCGCTCTTATAAATAAGGGAAATAATATGCCCTTGTGCGCCACCTTCTTCCAAATTGTCACTCATTGTGATATCGTGTAAGCCGACTTCTACGTTGACTTCCGTATCCGTCAAATCGAGTTTTTCGCCTTTTGCCGTAATCAAATAGCCTTCTTCGTCCAAATGACTCCCCGGATAAAGCTGCGTGACGTCGCATTCAAATTCGCCGTCGCCAAACTCTACGGTATTGCGCTTGGTGATAATGCCCGTGAACTTATTCACTTTGAATTTCTTTTTCATAACGTGAATACCGTCGGGCGCGACGTTCAAACCGACCGTTTCTCCAACGCAGGGGGTAGTGGTGCTTTGAATTTCAATTTCGTAGCGGCCGCATTGAACAAGGATTTGATAGTGCATGCCTTTGAAAATAACAGACGTCACCTTGCCTTTGAGTACGCCGTCCTCCACGGACGTGATTTGTACGTCTTCGGGACGAACGACAACGTCTACGGGTTCATCCTTTTCAAAGCCGCCGTCAAGGCATTTGAACGCCTTTCCGCAGAATCGAACTTGCCCGTCTTTCGGCATTACGCCGCTGAAAATATTGCTTTCGCCGATAAAGTCGGCAACAAACGTGTTTTGCGGTTCGTTATAAATGGATTCGGGTGTACCGATTTGTTGGATCGTACCATCGGACATAACGACGATAGTATCGGACATGGTAAGCGCTTCTTCTTGGTCGTGCGTGACGTAAATAAAGGTAATGCCAAGGCGTTTGTGCATGGCTTTGAGTTCAAGCTGCATTTCCTTGCGCATTTTCAAGTCCAAAGCGCCGAGCGGTTCGTCCAAGAGCAAAATTTCGGGTTCGTTAACGATTGCGCGCGCGATAGCGATACGTTGCTGTTGACCACCCGAAAGGGTAGAGATACTACGCTTTTCGAAGCCCGCGAGGTCAACGATTTCCAAGGCTTTTTTAACCTTTTCCGCGATGATAACCTTCGGGAGTTTTTTATATTTTACTTTTTCATTTCCGTTTTTATCCACGTACGTCGTTTCAATGCGTTTAAGCTTCAAGCCAAACGCAACGTTTTCAAAAACGTTCAAGTGAGGGAAAAGGGCGTATTTTTGGAACACCGTATTAACAGGGCGTTTATTCGGTGGTAAAGCGCTGATGTCTTCGCCGTTCAAAAGAATTTGACCGCTCGTGGGCATTTCAAAACCTGCGATCATACGAAGGGTAGTCGTTTTGCCGCAACCCGACGGGCCGAGGAAAGTGACAAACTCGCCCTTGCGAACGTAAAAGTTAATGTTTTCGACAACAGTCACGCCGTCGAATTCTTTGCTTACGTTTACGACTTCAATAATATGGTTCTTCTTCTTTTCCGTTTTCGTTTCCATAATCTATTCTCCCGAAAATCTTTTGTGTTCAATATAATAAATATGTAATATATGCGCACATACGCACGCGCGCGGGGGTATTAAAAATTCGGCGGCGTGGAAATCCACAAAAATCTTGCCTTTCCCTTGCCTTTATTGATAATAAGGTGGGGTTTGCTTGCCGCGTAATAAAAAGCTTCGCCTTTTTTGCAGGTATGATGGGCGTTTCCAAGCGCAATCACGATTTTTCCTTCCAATACGTAGCCAAACTCCTCGCCTTCGTGGGGGACGTCGGCTACGGTTTCCGCGCCTTCAGCAAGCTCTACGAGTACGGGTTCCATCATATTTTTTTGCGCGTTTGGAATCAACCAATTCCAAAGTACGCCGTCCGAGTCCTTTTCGATAAACTCATTTTTAGAAAAGACAACCTTTTCCGCAGTTTCTTCACGGAAAAATTCCGAAAGACTGCTCCCAAGCGCCGCCAAAATATCCGTGAGCGTCGCGATAGAAGGACTGTTTAAGTTGTTTTCTAATTGCGATATATAGCCCTTCGTCAATTCGCAGCGATCGGCTAACTCTTCTTGCGTAAGACCCTTTTGGTTTCGCATTTGCCTGATTTTTTTACCCAGATTCATACTTGCCACCCAAAATACGTTTTTTTTGGTAAAAAGTTTAGTAAAAGTAAACTTTTTACTTGGTTTCACCTATTTTAGAAAAAGTTTGTTAAAAATAAACGAAAAGTTTAGTTAAAATAAACTTTTTCGTGGTATTATTATAGAATAATAATAAACGTATGTCAATCGTTTGACAAGGATATTATAAAATATTTTTTTCAAATTATAAAAAAAGAAACGCGCCTATTTCAAGTGGGGGATAGGCGCGTCGCTCGTGCGTGAAAACACAACGAAAAAAGGGGTCTACCAATTGGCAGACCCTCATATTTATAATATAAACATGTATTATAAAAAGGATTAGTTCAAAGCAGCAAGCTTTTTAGCGAGTTTTGCTTTTCTATTGTTTGCGTTATTCTTATGGATAACGCCCTTCGTAACAGCAGCGTCAATCGCGGAAACGGTTTCAGGGAAAAGCTTCGTAGCAGCTTCCTTGTCGTTTGCTTCAACAGCAGCAAGGAATTTCTTTACCTGCGTTTTCAACGCGGATTTGATTGCTTTGTTTCTCATGGTTTTCTTATCAATAACCAAAACTCTTTTTTTAGCGGATTTAATATTAGGCATAATGTTCTCCTTTTTTGTTCCAATGTTAATTTCAAATTGCGTAGTCTATTTTAACATAAATTTATAGGATTGTAAACTGTTTTTCACTGAAAAAACGCGAAAAACAAGAAAAATTTCAAAAAAACTATCTTTTCGAGGCGGAAATGAAAATACCTACGGGCGGAATTCTATTTTTTGATAGCGGTATAGGGGGCTTGACTGTTTTGGCGGAGACGTTACCGCTTTTTCAAAAGCAGATATTTTTCTATTATGGCGATAACGACCGTGCACCGTACGGAAACTTATCTATGGAAGAAATACAAAAAAACGTTCGAGGGGTTTTTCAAGAACTTGATACCCTTAACCCACGAATGGCAGTGCTTGCCTGTAATACCGCAACGGCGGTATGTGCGGAAGACCTACGAATGACTTTACCATATCCGATTATCGGTGCGGAGCCTGCGATTATGCCTGCGGCAAAAAATGGGGGAGAGGTCCTTGTTTTGGCAACGCGCGCTACGTGTGAAAGCGAGCGGTTTTGTCGGCTGTGCGATAGGGCGCATCGTTTATACCCCCAAGTTAAAATAAAGGCAGTTGCATGTGAAGGGCTTGCAGGTGGGATAGAAAAAAATGTTTTGCACGGCGATTTTGACCCTACGCCCTATCTACCACGCGAAAGACCGACGTCGGTCGTGCTCGGCTGTACCCATTATATATACGTAAAGAAAAAGGTTGAGAAATTTTATGCCTGCCCCGTCTATGATGGGAACGAGGGTATTGCGATGCGCGTACATGAACTTTTTGATAAAAATACTTCCAAAAACGGTATAGGTAGGGATGGGCGACCACTCAAAACCCCAACGTTTGGATTGAACGATGCAAAGCTTGTTTTTAACCCCAAGAAAGAGTGGAAAATTGCAAGGAGGGAGCAAATTTTTCATAAAAAAGCCTATTTAAGTGCCCATTTGGAAAGCTTTATAATAGATAGGAATGGTAATCAGATTTTCTTCCTTGGAACGCAAAAAAAGCACAATAAACACATTTTCGAACAAATGTTCGTGAAATGTAGGAAATAAAAGGGGTTCAGGTGGTTAAAAAAGTGAAATTTTTTCAATTTTTTTCAAAAAAATGTCAAAAAACTATTGACAAGTGGTCACGAGTGGTTGTATAATAATGTCAATGATACTTTACCCTGCGCGGGGTGGAATTTTTGCAAGGAGGAAACGTAATGTTCAAAGGCATGTTCGAGCATCAACTTGACGACAAAAACCGCTTGCGTATTCCTTCGAAGTTCAAAAAAGAGCTCGTAGGGGAAAGCGGCGAAAAATCGTATAGCTTTTTCAGAGGTATGAATCGTTGTATTTGCGTTATGGCTGACGATCAGCTTGACGAGACGGTTGCGGCGATTTCCGACGATGCGATTTCCGAATCGAGCCAAGCTGCGACGATGTTCTTTAGCTCGATCTTTTCCGCGGAAGAAGACGCGCAAGGGAGAGTGGTCTTGCCTCCGATTCTTAAACGGATTGCAGGAATCAAAAAGGACATTATAACGATTGGCCGCGGAAACCGCTTGGAAATTTGGGCGGCTGAAAGATATTACGAATACATTGAAGGGGTCGATTTCGACGCCGAACTCAAAAAATTGGGGATATAAAACATGTTGGAATTTTCGCACAAACCCGTTATGCCAGAAGAATGTATGGAAGGCCTTGCGTTGAAGGACGGGGGGATTTATTTCGACGGCACGGTCGGCGGTGGCGGACATTCCTATGAAATTTTGAAAAGGACTGCGCCAAACGGTCGATTGATTGCAACCGATCTTGACGACGAGGCAATAGCGGCTGCGAGCGCGCGCTTGAGTCCCTTTGAAGGTAGATTTGAAATTTATAAATCCAACTATAAGGATTTTGCGGAAGTTTTTGCGCAAGCCGGCATTGATGAGATTGACGGCGCGCTTTTGGACTTTGGCGTATCTTCTCATCAAATTGACGATGAAGATAGAGGATTTACTTATAGAGCAAAGGACGCGCCTTTGGATATGCGAATGAATACGTCGGCGTATCTTACGGCGGAAATCGTATTAAATACGTATTCGGAAGCGGACATTGCTCGCATCTTAAAAACGTACGGCGAGGAAACGTTTGCAAAGCAAATTGCAAGAAACGTCGTAAAATTTAGAGAAAAACAACCGATTAAGACGTCGGGGGAATTTGCGGAAATCATTAAAAACAGCATTCCTGCAAAATTCAGATTCGGCGCACCTTGCGAAAGGAAGAGCTTTCAAGCTTTGAGGATCGAGGTTAACGGCGAGCTTGACGGTTTGTACGAATTGGTAATCAATCTTTCGAGAAGATTGAAAAAGGGCGGTCGTATTGCAATACTCACCTTCCATTCGTTAGAAGATAGGATTGTGAAAGAGGCGTTTAGGGAACTGGAAAATCCTTGCACTTGTCCTGGAAATTTTCCCGTATGCGTATGCGGGAAGAAACCCGAATTAAAGGTAATTACGCGCAAACCGATTACGGCGACGGAAGAGGAGCTTGCGTATAATTCAAGAAGTAAATGTGCAAAACTCAGAATTGCGGAAAGAATATGAGCCGCGCTTGATAAGATAAAGGGAAAACTTGGGAAAAACGGGGATACGGAGGAGCGAAAATGGAACAATTGCTTGAAAGAACGCTGCAAACGTCGGTTGACACGCAAGAAGCACAGCAACATAACGCACAAATCAATGAACGTTATCGTAAATTGTTGAGCGCGGAAAACGATCAGTTTTCCGAGCAAAATAACGTTGCACCTACGGTATCCAACGTCGTAGCGCCCACGGTAAGCGAAACGCCTGTAATGGAACAATCGCCCCAAGTGACGGAGTTTGTGCACGAAAGAGTAAGCGCGCCCGTGTTTACGGCGGATAAATTTGATTTAATCCGCGAGCAGGCGGTTAAAGTTGCGCCCATCGTTGCGCCCGTATTTGAAAGAAAGGAAGCGGTTGCAGTAGAAGCGCAATATTCGCTTACGCCGCTTGCAAAGGTCGTGATGGCAGTTTTCACGATGATTGTGATTGCGATGCTTACGATGATTTGTCTTAATACGAAATGGATTGAAAACAAGTCTACGCGCATTAAGAACTTGGAAAAGCAAAGAGAAGAACTCATGGAAAGAAACGAGGAAATTCAGCAAAGAATTGAAATTGCGCAGTCGGAAGAAACCATTCGTCAGTACGCAGAATCGCACGGAATGGTGCAAGTCGGTTAAAAAAAGAATAGGAGTAAAGGCTTATCAAAAAATTAAATAACGAATATTCGGTAACGATTTTACGAAAGAGGTTATTCGCCATTGTTTTGGCGGTAACCTTTCTTTTTTGCTTTTTATGCGTAAGATTTTTCTACGTGCAGGTTTTATGGAGCGAAGAGCTTGGCTATCGCGCTCTCGATCAATGGACGAGGGAAATCCCGATTGTGGCGGAGCGCGGGCAAATTACGGATAGAAACGGCGTGGTGTTAGCGGACAATACGACGGCTTACACCGTTTTTGCGCGCTCAAACGCGCTCACGGACAAGGAAAAAACGGCAGCGGCTCTTGCGGAAATTTTAGAAGTGGACCGTTCGCAGCTTTATGAAAAGCTCACCAAGAAAAAGGCGTCCGAAATCACGATTGCCAAAAAAGTGGACAAAGAAAAAATTGAGAAATTATCGCAACTATCCTTGGATGGGATTTACTATTCACGCGACAATCTTCGTTATTACCCGAAAGAGGACGCGCTTTGTCAAGTGTTGGGCTTTACGTCCACGGACAATATCGGTACTACGGGGATTGAAAAGTATTACGACAAGTATTTACTGGGTGAAAACGGTGAGCTTTTGTATGAAACCGACTTGGTGGGAATCGAGCTAAAAAATAGCGTCGCCGCGTACCTGCCTGCCGAAAATGGCTATAACGTACAGCTTACCATCGATTACGGAATACAGGAAATTGCTGAGTCAGCGCTAGAAAAAACAGCGGCTCAATATAACCCTGTAAGCGCGGAATGTATCGTCTTAGACGTCAATACGTTTGAAGTGTTGGCACTTGCAAATTATCCGTCCTACAACTTAAACGAAGTCCCGAGGAATGATATGGAGCTTTTGAATAAGCTTACTCGAAACGGTTTGGTATGCGATATTTACGAGCCAGGCTCGACCTTCAAAATTATCACGTCTGCAATCAATATTGAAGAGAATTTGCAAGGGAATCCAAATGCCTTTTCAACTCGATACGTTTTCAATAGCTCGCGTACTCGTGCGGTGGATGGAACGAAAGTCAAGTGTTGGAGTAATCATGCGAACGGAAAGCACAGCAATCAAACGCTTGCGGAAGCTTTGAATAATAGCTGTAACCCCTGTTTTACGGACATTGCGTTATCACTTGGGAAAGAGACCTTTTACGAGTATTTGTCGGCGTTTGGTTTCGGCACGCGGACGGGGATTGATTACGGAGGCGAGGCATACGGACTATTGATGCCCAAAGAAGCGGTGCGGAATTGCGATTTGGCGCGTATTGGGTTTGGGCAAACGATTGCGGTTTCGGGAATACAGCTTGCTTGTGCAACGGCGGCAGCGGTCAACGGCGGATATTATTACACGCCGCATTTGGTAAAGCGAATTTATGCGGACGACGGCTATATTTTGCAGCAAAATAAAAAATCCTTGCAAAATCGCACAATTAGTGAAGAAGCGTCTAAAACGCTTGCAAAAATGCTCGAAGGGGTAGTCAAGGACGGAAGCGGTAAAAAGGCGTATATCGAAGGATATAAAATTGCGGGGAAAACGGGTACGGCGCAAACCTTTGAAGACGGTAAAATAGCGGTGGGAAAATACGTTTCTTCGTTCGTGGGCTTTTTTCCTGCCGATAAACCGCAGTATTTGGCGTTAGTTATTGTCAAAGAACCGCAGGGCGCGTATTACGGTAGCGTAGTTGCCGCACCATGCGCTCGCGAAATTTTTGAGGGAATTATTTCGTTAAAAAACATACAACCGCGGACAGGCGAATAAGATAAACTATATTAAATAAAGGAAGGCGAAAGGGTATGCGGTTGACGGAAATTATCAAAGAACTAAATGGGGAAATATGTTTTAGCGGCGAAGATGTGGAAAGGGAAATACATTCTATACAAGTGGATAGCCGAAAGCGGGTAGAAAATGGACTTTTCGTGTGCATCAAAGGGGAAAGAACGGATTCTCATTTGAAAGCTACGGAAGCGATAAAAAGCGGTGCGGTGGCGTTAATTGCGGAAAAACGCTTGAACGTGTCCGTGCCGCAAATTCTCGTGTCCGATTCTCGTGTGGCTTTGGGCAAAGTAGCGGCGAAATTTTACGGTGAGCCTGCCAAAAGTATGAAGGTTATCGGTATTACGGGTACGAATGGAAAAACGACGACTTCGTTTATGCTTTCGTCGATTTTAGAGCAGGAAGGGAAAAAAGTGGGTGTAATCGGTACGTTGGGGGTACGATACGGTGAAAAAAATTATCCGTCGGCATTGACTACGCCCGATCCGCTCGATTTGCATAAAACCTTTGCCGATATGCGTGCAAACGGCGTCGAATACGTGGTTATGGAAGTTTCCGCGCATGCTTTATATTACAAAAAAACGGCGGGGATAGAATTTTCCGCTTGTATTTTTACCAATCTCACGCAAGACCATTTAGACTTCTTCAAAAATATGCAATCGTATAAAGAAGCAAAGGAGCGGTTGTTTCAAGAGTACGGGGAGTGCGTGGCGATTCTAAACGGCGATGACGAGTGTGGTCGAGAAATCGGGAAATTCCGTGAAAAACAAGGGAAAGGGAAAACGCTTTTTTATGGCTTAAATACTCCTGCCGATTCCTTTGCAATTATTACTGCGGACGGACTGGACGGTACGGAGTGTATGCTGAATATCAGCGATAAGCTTTGCCGAATTTCTCTATCGATTCTCGGTCGGCATAACGTCTATAATGCGCTTGCGGCAGCGACTTGCGCGACGGAGTTGGGTGTTTCTATGACGTCGATTGCGCGCGGCTTGATGGGGCTTGAAAACGTTTCGGGACGGTTAGAATACGTAGGGTCGCATCGGGATGTAAAAGTATACGTGGATTTCGCGCATACGCCCGACGCGCTTCGAAATTCATTAGAAACGTTAAAAAGATATTGTAAGGGTAGACTCTTATGCTTGTTTGGATGCGGTGGAAACCGCGATAAGGGCAAGCGAGCGATTATGGGGGAGATTGCGGCAAAATACGCAGATTTTACTATTTTAACGTCGGATAATCCGCGCTATGAAGATCCGCTTGATATCATTGCGGATATTGAAAGGGGGCATAGGCGTTTTTCCTCGCGATACGTTGTCGTGCCTGATCGGGAAACGGCAATCGATTATGCGTTGGATTTTTCCAAAGGGGAAGATATACTTCTTATTGCAGGCAAGGGTGCGGAAGATTATCAAGAAATTATGGGTATAAAATACCCCTTCAAGGATAATGATATTACTATCAATTTATTAAAAAAGAAAGAAAAAGAGCTTCGTTGAGCTCTTAAGGCGGAGTATGAAGCAAAATCTCTTTTGCGCCTTAACGGCGTTTGCGTTATCCTTTGTGTTTTTACTTATTTTAATTCCCATTTTGCGGAAAATGAAAGCAGGACAAAATATACTCGTTTATGTGGAAGAACATAAATTGAAAGGCGGCACACCTACTATGGGTGGGCTCGCCTTTATTTTCGCTGCCGTTATTGCATCCGCGCTCTTTATTCGAAAACTGGATAGAACGCTCGTTATTACCAATTTAATTGGAATTTCCTATATGATTGTAGGTTTATTGGACGATTTTCTCAAGAAAAAACGCCGAGAAAACTTGGGGCTCCGAGCTTGGCAAAAATTCCTTTTTCAAGTTTTGATTGCGATTTTTTCGGGAATTTATTGTTATCGAAGCGGCTTAACGAAGTGGCGGGTACCGTTTGTGGATAAAAGCTGGGAAATCGGTTGGTTTGTCGTACCCATGTCCGCGTTTATTTTTGTTGCGATCGTGAATGCGGTAAATTTGACGGACGGTTTAGACGGTTTGGCAGCAGGGGTTTCCGTGCCTTTCTTTTTGTGTTTTGGGGTCTTGGCAATTTTACGCGATAGTGGGGCTTTGGGAACGACGTCGTTTGCGTTGGTCGGTTCGTTGATGGCATACTTGCTTTTTAATGCGCCGCCTGCGAGTGTTTTTATGGGGGATACTGGTTCGTTGGCGCTTGGCGGTTTTGCGGCGGCGATTGCGATTTTTAGTGAAAATGCCTTGTATTTGCCAATTATAGGAGCTTGTTTTGTCTTTTCAGTAATATCTGTTATGATTCAAGTAATATACTATAAAGCAACGGGTGGGAAACGAGTGTTTTTAATGGCACCAGCTCATCATCATTTTCAAAAAAAAGGGTACTCGGAAAGCCGTATTTCATACGCCTATTTTACGATTACCGGATTGTTAGGTGCGATTTGCATTGCATTCGCGCTGTAAGGGAGTAAGATATGTATTTGAAAAATCAGACGTTTTTGGTGTTGGGTTTGTCCAAATCAGGGTGCGCGGCGACGGAGTTTTTGCTCTCAAAAAAGGCGCTTGTTTATGTTTATGACGATATTTCCAATCCACGTATTGAGCAGGCTTTATCTGCTTTGACGGAGAAGGGCGCGAAAAAGCTTGAAAGGGAGGAATTGAGCAGCGCAGTAACTCGTTGCGACGGACTTGTTTTAAGCCCTGGGATTCCCATTGATCATCCGATTGCGGTTGAGTTTCGGCGAAATGGAAAAGCGGTGCTTGGAGAAACGGAGCTTGCTGCGCGGTATATGCGCGCGACGAGTATTGCCGTTACGGGTACGAACGGAAAAACAACGACGGTTTCTCTTTTGACGGAAATCTTGAAGCATGGTGGTATGAGCGCGAAATCTTGCGGAAATATCGGCGCACCGATGGTGGAATTTTGCGATATGTACGAAGACGAGGTTGCCGTTGCGGAAATTTCGAGCTTTCAGTTAGAAACACTTAATTCTTTTCGGCCGCATATTGCGATTGTGTTGAATGTGACTGAAGATCATCTTAACCGCCACTACAATATGGAAAATTACGTTTTTCTCAAACGTAAACTTTTGAAAAATTTAACGGAAACGGAATATTGTATACTTAATTACGATGATTCGATTGTGCGCGAGTTTTCCACGAAAACGAAATCGAAAATTTTGTACTTTTCTGTGCGTGAACGCGTACACGGTGCCTATTATTCGGACGGTGCGCTCTATTTCGGCGATGAAAAAATTCTTGCGGCTTCCGAGCTTTTTGACGATAGTTTACATAATATTCAAAACGCGCTTGCATGTATTATCGCGGCGAAGCTGATGGGGGTAAAAACGGCGGATATCGCTGCCGCACTTGCTTCGTTTAAGGGGGTAAGGCATCGCTTGGAGTTTGTGGATGAAATCGACGGCGTTTACTATGTAAACGATTCGAAGGCTACAAACGTAGACGCGACGGTGAAAGCAATATCCGCAATCGATACGGAAGTCGTGCTTCTTTTGGGAGGAAAAAACAAAGGTTATAATTATGCGAAGCTTTTTAAGGCAGTAGGGATGTCACGGGTGAAATACGCCGTATTGTACGGCGAAAACCGCTATGAACTACTTGAAAGTGCGCGCGGCTTGGGTTTTCATGCCTTTACGCTGTGCGAGTCGTTCGATTTTGCCGTCCGTATTGCGATTATGAAAGCGGAAAAGGGGCAAACGGTGCTTTTAAGTCCTGCGAGCGCAAGCTTTGACGAGTTTGCTGGATACGAAGAAAGGGGTGATAGATTTGTGGAAATCGTCCGTTCTATCGCAAAAGAAGAAAACGAAGCAATCGAGCCCAGCGACGCGCTCGATGAATGTGTTTCCAAAGAAGAAAAAGAATAAAAAACACGGGAACATACTCATTCTTATCTTGACGGTGGGGTTGGCGTTTTTTAGTTTGATTGCGATCTATTCCGCGAGTGGTTACGTTGCGAAAACACAGTACGGCGACGCGTGGTATTTCGTGAGAAAACAGGGAGTCGGTTTTGCTGTCGGGTTGGTCGTGATGCTTTTTTGCTGTCGGTTTGATTATCATAAGCTGCAAGGAAAAAAGGCGAGATGGGTTTGCTACGTGATACCCGTAATTTTGTTGGGGCTTGTGTTTGTGCCTGGGCTGGGTAAGACGAATTACGGCGCGACGCGTTGGATTGGTATAGGCGGTTTTACCTTACAGCCGTCGGAGCTTGCAAAGTACGGCTTTGTGATTTTTGCTTCGGCGTATATGGCGGATAATATGGGTCGCATACGCACTTTTAAGGGCGTTTTACCCGTGCTTTTAACGGGCGGAGTAGTGTGCGTTTTGATTATTATCGAGCCGAATATGTCGGTGACAATGTGCGTGGCGCTTGTAATGCTTTCGATGCTCTTTGTCGGCGGTATGAAAATGAAGCATTTTTTGATTATTTTCATACCTGCTATGCTCGCTGTACCTATTATGATTATCGCCGAGCCGTATAGAATGTCCCGTTTAAGCGCCTTTATCGATCCTTGGGAATCCCCGAAAGGCGAGGGGTATCAGTTGATACAGTCTTTATATGCGTTAGGAAATGGCGGTTGGTTTGGAACGGGACTTTTCAATTCAAGACAAAAATACCGTTTCCTGCCGTTTGCGGAGAGTGATTTTATTCTGTCAATTATCGGCGAAGAACTTGGTTTTGTTGGCGTTTTTGTGTTGTTTGGAGTTTGTATTACGTTGGTGCTGCAAGGGATAAAAACGGCAAGAGAAGCTCCTGATTTTTTCTCGTTTTTGCTTGCGTCGGGGATTACGCTCGTTTACGGCGTGCAAACTTTGATAAATGCACTCGTGGTGAGCGGTAGTATACCGCCAACGGGCTTGCCGTTGCCGTTGATTAGCTCGGGGAACACCTCGCTCATTATTACGATGGCGTCGATGGGGGTGCTTTACTCCATTTCTACAAGCACAAAAGAAAAAAGCAAAGTCATACAATAAAGCAAAGGAGCTTTGTCGTATGGATAAATTCATCATTGATGGCGGTGAAAAATTATATGGAAAGATCGCGTTGCAAAGCGCGAAAAACACGGTATTGCCCTTGCTTGCGGCATCCGTACTAACGGACGAACAAGTGCGCATACGAAACGTGCCCACGATCAACGACGTGGAAAATATGCTACATATTTTAAGTGAGGTCGGTTGCGTGATTCGGCGCAATAAGGAATACGTTGTTATCGACAGTTCAAACGCAGTTTCCCACGAAATTCCTGCAAGGTTGACAAGGGAACTGCGTTCTTCCGTTTTTATGCTTGGATCGGTATTGACCCGTTTTCAGCGCGCCAAAATTTCCTACCCTGGCGGGTGCGATATTGGACTTCGTCCAATCGATTTGCATTTATCGAGTTTGAAACGGCTTGGGGTTAAGATTATCGAAAAGGACGGATATATCGAATGTCAAGCGGAGAAGCTGCAAGGCGCGGAGATTTTATTGGATTTCCCGAGCGTCGGTGCAACGGAAAATATAATTCTCGCAGCGGTGAAGGCGGAAGGGTGTACGATTATTCGGAACGCCGCTAAGGAACCTGAAATTATTGATTTGCAAAATTTCCTTAACGCGATGGGCGCACGTATACGAGGCGCGGGCGGTGGGACAATTGTTATCGAGGGAGTAAAGCGTTTGCGCGGTATTGATTATACGCCGATCGGGGATCGAATTGAAGCGGGTACTTACTTGATTGCGGCGGCGACTTGCGGCGGTGAAATTCAAACGATAGGCGTTCCGCCTGAAAATATTGCGGCGCTTTTGCATAAATTGCGTGAAAACGGTTGCAAAATACATACAAAAAATGATAAAATAGAATTGTCGAGCGACGGGCGCTTGAAATCGGTGAATATTGTGGAAACAATGCCGTTTCCTGGATTTCCAACGGATATGCAAGCGCAGTACGGCGCTTTGTGCGCTACGGCAAGGGGTACGACCTTGATTGTCGAAAACCTCTTTGAAACGAGGTATCGCTATGCGGCGGAGTTGAAACGTATGGGTGCGGACGTGATTGTGCGCGATCGTACGGCAATCATTCGCGGTGTGGAGCGGTTGCACGGTGCTTGCGTGACGGCGAGTGATTTACGCGGCGGTGCCGCGCTTGTAATAGCGGCACTCAAAGCGGAAGGACAAAGCGCGGTGATGGATCTTTCTCACGTGGATCGCGGTTATGCGGATTTCGAGGGAAAATTGAAAAAGCTCGGCGCAAAAATTAAGCGTGTGCGTATTTGAACGCGCAAAGGGCAAAAGAAGTACGAATGGGGATATAAAATGCGACGTAAAATTCTCGTAATATGCTTAACGGTTGTACTGTTTTTATCGGCTGCGGTATTGGGCGTATCGGCGGTTTTCCGCGTGAAATCGGTTGTGATTGAAAAGAGCACCGTTTCAGAGGCGGCATCCAAGGAAGCGGTTGCGTTCCAAAAACGTTTGGAAGACGCGTATTTGAAAGACAGTATGCTTTTCGTGGACTCGTCTGAAGTGGAGGAGATTATCAAAGATTTTCCCTATTTTCGTTTGACGGGATTTAGAAAAGAACAACCGAATAAAATTGTGATATCTATCGCGGAAGATGCGGAAGTGTACTCGGTGGCAAAAGCGGACGGAACGGGCTATTATCAGCTTGGCGCGGACGGTTCGGTGTTGGGAGTGAGTGAAACGCCGAAAAATCGCTTAGACGGAAAGAATAACGTTGTGTTTAGCGGCTTTAACGTGTCGGTAGACGGCGCACAGCTTATTGGAGATGCGTGCTATTTGCCGATTATGGGATTTTGTCGAGAATTGGACGTTTTATTCGGCGGTATTCGCCGCAACGTGCAATCGGTGAGCGTCTATAATAGAACGCCGTCGATGGTGTTTGTTTTGGAAATGTTTGAAAGCGTAAAAATGTACGTTGTCGAGCCTTCGACGTTGACGAAGGAAAAAGCGGAGATGGCGGTGGACAAATACCTGTCCCTATCGGACGAGCAAAAATTGCAGGGTTGCATCGTCGTTTCGGGTTCGGGGAACGAGCCGATTGTGGTCTATAATCCCGTAGATGATTTTTCCTCGTAAAAACATACGAAAAACATGAAAAAAACACGCGTTTTCGCGTGTTTTTTTTGTTACGGTTATTGACATTTCTCTATAAATAGTGTATAATAAAAACATAATTTGTCAATTTTACGCATATTCCCACGATTGGAGAAAATTTTATGAAAAACAAAAGCGTCGCAATTTTGGATATTCGTTCGAAAGAGGTCACCTTTTTGCTTGGGTCAAAAGGGGTGAACGATACTTTTGTTTTTAGCGGTAGCCATACGGAAACGTACGAAGGTTATTCGGTAGAAGGTTTTATCGATGAGGATTCTTTCCGCCGTGCCGTGCTTGCGGTAATCACGTCCGTGCGTCAAACGTACGAAGGTGTGATCGACGAATTGTACGTAGGTTTGCCGTCCTGTTTTATATCCGTGCAAACGAAAGGGCATACGATTTCCTTCCCGTCGAAACGGAAGATTTCTTCCCAAGACGTGGACGCTCTTTTTGAAAGCGGCTTGAACGATCTAATGAAAGCAGGGCATTGTATTCGCAAATCGGGTATGTATTTTACCCTTGGCGATAATCGTAGATATTTCCAAGCCAAGGATTTATACGGCGTACCGACGACGATGCTAAAAGGCGCGCTGTGCTATTATTTCGTTTCGGAAACGTTCTATGACGGAATGAAAAAGCTCTTTGCGAGCTTTGGCTTTGAAAACGTGCAATTTATTCCTTCAACGCTTGCACAGGCGACCTATCTCTTGTCGCAAAAGCGGCGCGAGGGGTATGCGTTTTTGTTAGACGTTGGATTTTTGACAACTTCTATTTCCGTTATTTACGGCAATGGGATTGTCCACGAGGAATCCTTTAATTGTGGCGTAGGTACGATATTGGTTTCGCTGATGGAAGAATTTGGGGTGGACTATGCGCAAGCGGAAGAAATTTTAGCCGCGGCGAATATTTCCGGGGGTTCTTTCCCCAAAGATATGCAGTTTGCGTTGGAATCGGGAGAAAGACAGTTTTCCGTGCAGGAAATCAACGACGTAATCAAAGTAGGATTAGACGTGACGTGCGAACGAGTGGATAACTTCTTCGCTCGCTACTATAAAGATAAAAAAGCAGCGGGGTTGCTTGTGAATCCCATAAGCGTGACCGGTGAAGGAGTGAACGAAATCAAAGGGCTTGCGGAGCACGTGTCCAAGCGCTTGAATCGCTTGACGGAAATCGTTTATCCCGAGCTACCGTTCTACGGTAAACCTTCTTTTTCTTCGAGAATCGGGTTGCTTAACGCGGCTTTGACGAGCAAAGAAAAAATGGGTTGGTTTTCAAGATTATTCGGAGGAAAAAGAAAATGATAGACAATTACGATAACAGCGGCTACGGCTACCTTGGAAATAATAGTGCTTCCACGGAAGCAAGTGCAAACAATCTTTCCGGCGTTGCGAAAATTAAAGTCATTGGCGTTGGCGGCGCAGGGAATAATGCAGTCGATAGATTGATTGAATCGGGCTTAAAGAGTGCGGAGTATATCGTTGTAAATACGGATAATCAAGCGCTTGCAAGATCAAAGGCAAGCAAACGCATTCAAATCGGCGTGCAGCTTACCAAGGGGCTTGGCGCAGGCGCAGATCCTTCGGTTGGTCGCGCTGCAGCGGAAGAAAATAAAGAACAAATCCAAGACGTTCTTCGGGATACCGACTTATTGTTCATCACCGCTGGTATGGGCGGTGGTACGGGTACGGGAGCGGCACCTGTCATTGCAAAGATTGCGAAAGAAATGAAGATTTTGACGGTCGCAGTCGTCACGTTGCCGTTCACCTTTGAGGCAAAGCGTAGAATGGATAACGCCATTGCTGGTATTGAAGAATTGAGAAAATCCGTCGATTCGATTATCACGATCCCCAACGATAAGATTCGCCAAGTGGTGAAGAAAAACACTTCTTTCCCCGAAGCGCTTAAAGTTGCGGACGAGGTTCTTCGTCAAGGTATTCGCGGTATCGCGGAATTGATCGTCAAGCCGTCTTTGATTAACTTGGACTTTGCGGACGTAAAAACGACCTTAAAAGGCCGTGGACTCGCGCACATGGGTATCGGTGTAGCGAAGGGCGAAAAACGTATTTTCGACGCGGTACGCTGCGCGGTGGGCAGTCCGTTGCTGAATACGACGATCGAGGGTGCAAGCTCGGTAATTTTGAACGTAATCGGCGGCACGGATCTTTCCTTGGACGAAGTTGTCACGGCGGCTGATTTGGTGAAAGGGGTTATCGATTATTCCGCAAACGTAATCTTCGGCGCGTGTATCGATGAAAATATGTCCGATGAAGTAGAAGTCGTTATTATCGCGACGGGCTTTACGAATAATCAAAACGGTTTCGGGTTCGATACGAATAACGCGGCGTTTAGACAAGCTAACGAGCTTTCGGAGAGAATCAACAACGTTTATGATAATCAAGCGGCGATGGGGAATTCTTATGGTTATCCCGCGCAACAGCCGACGTATGGGCAAGGGCTTCCTACGTTTGGTCAACAGCCGCCTGCGCCGACTTATGCGCAGCCTATAGAAACTGTTCCTCCCGTACAGCCTTTGACGCCGACAGAATCGTTTGAACCGGACGATTTGATTCCAAATACGGAATCGCCGACGGACGAAAAAGAGAAAAAACGCCGTCCTAGATTTGTGGATTTCTTCATGAGAAGGAATAAAGACAAGGACGAAACCGAAGAAAAATAATGATAGAATCGCCACCGCAAAATATTCGGTGGCGATTTTTTATAATCTTTTCTAAAAGTTGAAAGAGCACCCGTTTTACGGATGCTCTTTCGAGGAAGAATAAATCAGATATGAGGATAAGCTAAAAATTGCAATCAAAAAAATAAATTAAAACAGTTGTCTTAATCAATATTTTTAATTATTATAACACGGTTTATTCTATAAATCAAGTAAAATCAATTAAAAAAACAAGGTGTAGCTATAAAAAATACTTATATTAAACATAATTCTTTTTTTATGAAGCATAGATATATTCTATGCGTTTGAAAGAGTTAGATAAAAATACGAAGATATATTTTATTGGGATTGGCGGGATCAGTATGAGCGCCTTGGCAAAATATCTTTTTCATAAAGGATATGACGTTAGTGGAAGTGACTTTAATAGAAGTTCGCAAACGGAAAATTTATTGCAAATGGGCGTTAGAGTTTTTATTGGAGAAGACGGGGAAAGGGAATCGCTTTTTGAAGCGGATTTGATCGTCTATACCGACGCGATTCCAAAGGAAAATCGAGAATTGGCGCGCGCTTATGCTTTGAAAAAGCGGGTTTGCTCGCGTGCGGAATTATTGGAAATGATTTGCAAGGAATTTCCAAAGGTAATTTCCGTTGCAGGTAGTCACGGAAAAACCACTTGCACGTCGATGTGCGCCCACGTGTTTCATTCCGTAAACGCGCCTTTTACGGCGCATATCGGAGGTGAGGATCGCGCCTTTGGAAATTACTTTTCTAGCGGAGAAGAGTATTTCTTGACGGAGGCGTGTGAATATAAGAAAAATTTATTAAAAGTCCCCTCAGACGTCGCAATTTTATTAAATATCGACAAGGATCATATGGAATGCTATAAAAACGAGCAGGATTTGGTTGATTCTTTTCGTGCTTATTGCGAAAAAGCGAAGGCTGCATTTGTATGTGCGGACGATGAAAAATGCCTTTCGCTTGGCGATTTTTCCACTTTTGGAATAAAAAATCCGTTGTCGGATTATCGCGCGGTACAATTGCGCGCAAATGGGGAAAGATATTCCTTTATCATTGAGGAATATGGAAAGCAGCTTTGCCAAGTGCGCTTAAATGCGATTGGGCGTTGCAACGTATATAACGCCTTGGCGGCGTTCGCGGCAATGCGCTCGCTTGGGTTTGATGAAAAAGAGATTGTTAAGGGCTTGGAAGATTTTCAGTCCGTTCGCCGTAGATTTGAGCGAATCGGCGGATATAAAGGGTCGAGCTTTATTTGCGATTACGCTCATCATCCGAGAGAGATTCTGTCTACTGTAAAAACGGCAAAAGGGGTTTGTCGGGGGAAACTATACGTGGTTTTTCAACCGCATACTTATTCAAGAACAAAATTTTTGATGAAAGAGTTTGTAAACGTCTTGCGTGGAATTGAAAACTTGGTGGTTTACAAGACCTTCCCGGCCCGCGAAAAATTCGATGCCGAAGGGAGCGCAAAACGCTTATCGCAAAACGTGGGTACGTGCTTATATGCCGAGAACGTGTACGTATTAAAAACGTGGTTGAAAGCCACGATTCGGGAAAAGGATATCGTGCTTTTTCTTGGCGCTGGGGATATTTATTTTGCCGCACAATATTTGTTAAACGAATTAAAATAGCATAAAAAAGGTCAAGAACGGATAAAAGACGAAAAAACTATGTTTTTTATTCGTTTTTTTCTTGTCAAACTATTGATAATTCTGAAAAAAAATGTTATAATAAATAGGAATTGATGTGAGGAGGTGATTCCTTTTGAAAAAGCACGATGAGGGAAAAAAAGAGTTGGAGAATAAAAAGGAATCTGGGATTGTAACGAAAGAAAGTTTTTGCGCGTCGGGCGCGTTATTTTCTATTCTTGCCCTTTTGATTTTATGTACGAGAGATAAGATGTTTGGTGCGTTAGGTCTTGCAGTACATAATTTTTTGATGGGATTTTTCGGCTATTTCGCATACCCGATTATTCTTATTTTTGCATATTTGTCGATCATGGGGTTGTTTGGCAAACGCTTAGTACGCAATCGTAAGCTTGGATTATTCGTAACGCTTACGATTTTTGCAATCGGCTTTATCGCGCATACTGCGCATACGTATAAATGGGACGCAAGCGGCTATGTAAAAGTTTGCTTTAAGGCAGGCGAAGCATTCCCCAAAGCAACGATTATGGGCGTATGCGGTGGAATTATCGTTTTCGCCATCACTCGTTTAATGACGAATATCGGCGCGCTCGTTCTTTTCAGCGTGCTTACGGTACTCTTTATTTATCTTGCCGTTATCGCGGCAAAGAAGGGGGAAAAGGTCGCAAAGAAGGAAAAAACGCCGGAACAATCCGTAACGCAGTCGGAGGCGGTAAATATTCCCGTTTCCGTGACCTCTACGCCGATTGCGCAAACCAAGCCGATGGAAGAAACGCAAAACGTTTACGTAGGACAAGCTCCCACACAAGAGCCTGCGCAGCAATTTGGCTATGCGCAACCGACCGTGACGCAACGCCCTGGCGTAAGCCTTTCCGAAGAAGGGAAAGAAGGGCAGGCATTTTCGCCGTTTGGCGCGCAAAATACCGACGGTCAAGGGGTGGATTTGCGAAATGCGTATGAATTCCAAAATAGTCGCGAATTCCTTTTCGGCGGTACGCCTGCTGAAAATTATAGTAGAAACTTGTTGTTCGATCCTACGGCAAAAGTCAATCAAAGACCGCCCGTAGACCCTACGCAACCCGTATCGTCTGGGTATGAATCCTATTCGAATGCGTATGAAAATTCCGTAAACAATGCGGAAAATATCGCACCGGCGAGAGTATTCAAGGACGAAACGCAAAATTATCAAAACTACGGTTCGAATACTGCGTATCAGTCCGAACCGCCAGCACAACCCATTGAACCTATGCAAACGTGGCAAGAGCCTACGCCTCAGCCGCAAGAACCTGTTTCCTATCCGATTTTTGACGAACCCAAGCGCGAAGAAAGAGCGAGTGTTGAGTCGTTAGACGATTCGCGTAGAGAAGTGGTTGAGGACTTGGAAGAAGACGCGCAAGAATCGACGCGTGGTGGCGAGTATAAACGCCATGAATATATGGAATTGTTCTCTACCGAGAACCCGAGAGTTTTTGGGGACACGGAAGAACCCGATCTTTTATCGAGAAGATTGGGCGAAACGCGTGAAGAAAGCGTAGACGTGAGCCGTCCGTATACGGAATCTTACGAAAACGAAGATTCGCGTGGGACGGAGCGAGGGGATAGAGACGGCTTGAATTTGCTTGACGACGATCCTTATGAATTGTCTTCCGATTTTGCAGAACGCGGTAGCGATCGTGGCATGGCAGAAACTCGTGATAATTCTGAAAATTTGAGTGGCACGCGTATGAGTTTTGGCCGTGAAATTCCTGTGGAAGAAACGCGTGAAGCACCAGTTGTGCCGACGGCACCGCCAGTTGCACCGAAAGCGGAAAAAACGCCGGATATTCCTAAATCCGAGCCGAAGAAACCGCGGGTTATCCGTCCTTACGTTCGCGTAAGGCTTGACGATTTAGATTGCCGTGATGTTGAGCCGATGGCAAACCAAGAAGAAGTGGAAGAAACGAAAGCGACGATTATCGCTACGTTGGAAGATTTCAAGGTAACGGGAGCGTCGATTGGTTCGGTAACGTTCGGGCCTACGGTCACGCGCTATAATCTTGTCATTCCCCGTAATATTTCTCCCAAAAAAGTTGTTGCATTGGATCAATCGATTGCCATCGGATTGCATTCGAGCGGTGTAAACGTATATCCAAACTACGATGAGGGGGTTGTCAGCATTGAAGTACCGAATAAAGAAAGACAGTTCGTTCAGCTTGGTTCTATGTTGGCAGGGGATACCTTTGTCAATGCAAAGCCGTCGTCCTTGATGTTTGCGATGGGTAAAGACGTTGCAAACCGCAAGATTTACGGCGATATTTCCAAAATGATTCATATGCTCGTTGCCGGTGCGTCCGGCTCTGGTAAGAGTGTGTTCTTGGGTGCGTTGATTATCAGCTTGATTTACAAGTATTCGCCCGAAGAATTGCGTTTGATTTTAATCGACCCGAAAAAGACGGAATTCGTGCTTTATAACGATTTGCCGCACTTGATGATCAATGAAATTATTACGGACGTACACAAGACGGTGCAAAGTTTGAATTGGGCGATTGGTGAAATGAACCGCCGCTACGAGCTTTTTGAAAAAATGAGCCGTTCGGGTAAGTACGTGGTCAATCTTGATCAGTATAACGAGCAGCTTGATAAGAACGAGCGTTTGCCGAAGATTGTTATCATCATCGACGAGCTTGCCGACTTGATGCTCGCGGCAAAGAAAGAAATTGAAGATAGAATCCAAAACCTTACGCAAAAAGCGCGTGCCGCAGGCATTCACTTGATCGTTGCTACGCAAAGACCGTCTACGGACGTTATTACGGGCGTTATCAAGAGTAACTTGCCTACGCGTATCGCATTCGGCGTTGCAACCGACGTAGACTCACGTGTTATTCTCGATCAATCGGGCGCACAAAAGCTTTTGGGGAAAGGTGACTTCTTGTATACGGCGCAAGGGATCAATACTCCCGTCCGCGTGCAAAGCGCATTTATTTCTCCCGAAGAATCGCAACGCGTCGTAAACTTCATCAAGCAAAATAACGAAGCGTACTATGACGAAGAAGCTACGAATTATATCAATAATTCGCGTAGCGGTGGCGGTGATGACGGCGTGGGCGGTGGCTCGGATAAGACGATGGTTGATCCGATGGCAATCGAGGCGTTGAAGCACGTAATTATTAGCGGTAGCGCGTCCATTTCCATGATTCAACGTAAATGTGCGACGGGCTATAATCGCGCAGGGAAAATTATCGAATGGATGGAAGAAATGGGTTATATTTCCGCATTCGACGGCGCGAAGGCTAGAAAGGTGCTTATCACCAAAGACGAATACGAGAGTATTTACGGACCGATACAATAACAAAACTACACAAAAGGCGCGTTCAGTTTTTTGTTCGCGCCTAAAAGGCTGATTTATGCTAACGAATAAACTTTTTGGAGTGATCTCACTCGGTTGCGATAAAAACCGCGTGGATACGGAAAAACTGTTAGGGCTATTAAAAAGCAAGGATTGTCGCACGACGGACGAACTTTCTAAGGCGCAAATCGTGATTATCAATACCTGTGCGTTTTTGCAATCGGCAAGGGAAGAAGCGATTGAGACGATTCTCGAATGCGCCGATTATAAAAGCGGTTGCTTGGAAAAAATTGTTGTGACGGGTTGTTTACCGCAAAAATTCATTGATGAATTGTACGGTGCTTTATCCGAAGCGGACGTTTTCTTGGGAATTTTGGATTACGAGAAGATTTTCGAGGCTTTGGAAAAATCGTATGCTGAAGATTCCCGCCAAAACTACGTAAAAAAAGGAAACGATGGGTATTTGTCCGAGCGTGTTTTGACTACGGACGAGCATTATGCGTATTTGAAAATTGCGGACGGATGTTATAACCATTGTACCTATTGTTTAATCCCGAAAATTCGCGGTAAATACCGTTCCTATCCTATGGAAAAGCTGGTTGCCGAAGCCAAAGATTTAGGGGATACGGCGGAGCTTATTCTTGTCGCGCAGGATAGCACGAGATACGGCGAAGACTTGTACGGCGAAAATAAATTTGTCAAGCTTTTGCAGGAACTTTCCAAGCTCGATAATATTCAAAGAATCCGTTTGTTATATTGCTATCCCGACGTGATCACCGACGAGTTGATTGACGAAATTGCGGCAAACGATAAGATCTTGAAATATATGGATATTCCTTTGCAGCATTCGGAAAATCGTGTATTGAAATTGATGAATCGCAAGGGGGCTCGAGAAGGCTATCTTGCTTTGTTTGAAAAGCTGCGCGCAAAAATTCCGAATATCGCGATTCGTTCCACCTTTATTTCCGGTTTTCCTACGGAAACGGAATTGGAATTTGAAGGAATGCAGGACTTTATTCGTCAGGCAAGACTGATAAATTGCGGTTTCTTTGCCTACTCGCGCGAGCCCGATACGGGGGCGTATCGCTTAAAGCCGCAAATCCATCACGCAACGAAGAAACGCCGTGTACGTGCGCTGTATGAGTTGCAAGCGGAGATTTCCGCAGATATTTTGAACGATTTTGTCGGCAAAAAGGTGGAAGTGCTTTGCGACGGAATTGATTATGAAAGAAATTGTTTTGTGGGACGCGCGTATTTTAGCGCTCCCGATATAGATGGCAAGGTGTATTTTAACGCCGCCGAAGCAATGCAGGGGGAACGTTACGAAATTATCGTCGACTCTGCCGATTCTTACGATTTATATGGTCATACGGAGGACTATGAAATATGAACTTACCCAATAAAATTACCTTAACGAGAATTTTTATGATTCCTGTGTTCGTGGCAATCTTCTTTTTAGACGGCATTTTGCCTTATAATTATGCGATTGCAGCGGTTGTGTTCGCGCTTGCTGCGTTTACCGACTTTATCGACGGTTATATCGCACGTAAGCATAAACTTGTCACGAATCTTGGGAAATTCCTTGATCCGATTGCGGACAAAGTGCTTGTTTCTACGGCAATGATGTTGCTTTTGACGATGCCTTGGATGTTTTGGCATAAAAATATGAACGATGCGCTTTATATTACGTATGCGGTATGCGTTTGTGTGATTATGGCAAGAGAACTTATCATCAGCGCGTTTAGACAAATTGCCGCAACGAACGGACTCGTTCTCGCAGCCGAAAAACTCGGTAAGTATAAGACGGCTTGCCAAGACGTTAGTATCGTTGTTTTTTTAGTCGCGGCTGATTTGACTGGTACGGCGTTCAACGTTATTTTCGGTGTGGCTTGCGTATTATTCGCGCTTGCGACCATTCTCACCGTTTGGTCGGGGATTTCTTACGTTGTAAAGAATAAGCAGGTATTGAAGGACGCATAATTTTAGTAGCGTAATTGGAGCAATGCAAATGAAAAACGCGTGTGTTGTATTACGAAAAAGAATGATTGCAGGCAATGTGGGTGAAAACGCCGTCCTGCAAGCTTTTTCCGCGCGCGGCTACACCTTTTCGGAGATGTACGTATTTGACTATTTGAACGAAAGCAAAATCCGAGAAACGTTATCGTGTTTGCAAAAATCCATGGAAAACGTACTGCTTTTAGCGGATAAGAGAGTGTTGTCTATCGCAAGAAACTATATATCCGAAGTCTATCCCAACGTATTTCCGCAAGGGGAAATGGTAACTGCGGGGATTTTTGGCGATCAAAAACATAATTTGTTCTTGCTTTCTGCCGATGATACAGAGACGGGGACGATGTATGCAAAACAGGCGTGTTTGCCCGTTTTGGATAAGAAATACGGAGTTTCTTCCGAGCGGCTTGTTATTCGAGCTATGGGCGCGAACGAGGCGCGTGTAGAAGCATTGATTCGTGAAACTGAAAATCTTGCAAAAAATGCAATTTCATGTACCCATGTCCGCGATTACGACGATTCAAGGATTGAAATTGCCTATAATAATACACTCTCAAAAGGTGTGGTTGACGGCATATTAAGACTGTTCGTAGACGGGTTAGGCGATAGCGTGTATGCGCTTGACGATACGCCAATCAATGAGCAACTTATCCACTTGCTTAAATTGCGAAAGCTAAGAATTAGCGTTGCAGAATCTTTTACGGGCGGTGGAGTAGCGAGAAAACTTACCGCTGTTTCTGGGGCAAGCGAGGTGTACTTTGAGGGATTAAATACCTATAACGAGCGTTCAAAATTAAAGCGTTTAGGGGTTTCCGAATATACGTTGCGCACCTTTGGTGCGGTATCCGATCAATGTGCCTATGAAATGTGCGCTGGATTGTTAAAAACGGGAGATTGCGAGCTTGCGATTTCTACAACGGGGCTAGCAGGTCCAAATACGGATAAATCTATGCTCCCAGTAGGCTTGTGTTACGTAGCGGTAGGGACGAAAGAACGAATTTTTGTGTATCGTTATAAGTTCGACGGTTCACGAGCGGATATTTCGGAAAAAGCAATCAATTACGCTTTGTTTTTGGCGTATAAGCACGCAAAAAATTTGTAAAGAAAAAATAATTAGGAGATAAATCAATGGCAAACGAAAAGAACACGGAAAAAATGAAGGCGCTTGACGCCGTATTGTTGCAAATTGAAAAACAGTACGGTAAAGGCTCAATTATGCGCCTTGGCGAAGCGGCAGGACAAACGGAAATCGAAGTTATCCCTTCGGGTTGTCTTACACTTGACTTGGCGTTAGGGATCGGCGGTTTTCCTCGCGGTAGAATTATCGAAATCTACGGTCCTGAGTCTTCTGGTAAAACGACGGTTGCGTTGCACGCGATTGCAGAAGCGCAAAAAATGGGCGGCGTTGCGGCGTTTATCGACGCGGAACACGCGCTTGACCCCGTTTATGCGAAGAAACTTGGCGTAAACTTGGAAGAGCTTTATATTTCTCAGCCCGATACTGGCGAACAAGCGTTGGATATCACAGACGCGCTCGTTAGAAGCTCGGCTGTGGATATTATCGTTATCGACTCGGTGGCAGCGCTCACCCCGAAAGCGGAAATTGAAGGAGATATGGGGGATACACACGTTGGTTTACAGGCGAGATTGATGTCGCAAGCGCTCCGCAAGTTGACGGCGATTGTCAATAAGTCCAAGACCTGCGTTATCTTTATTAACCAGCTTCGTGAAAAAGTGGGAATTATGTTTGGTAATCCCGAAACGACGCCTGGTGGTAAAGCCTTGAAATTCTATGCAAGTATGCGTTTGGATATCCGTAAAACGGATACGTTGAAAGACGCGGACGGCGCTATGGGTAATAGAACGAAAGCGAAAATCGTTAAGAATAAGCTTGCGCCCCCTTTCCGTCAGGCGGAATTTGATATTGTTTTCGGCGAAGGTATTTCGCAGGAAGGCTGTATTATGGATATGGGCGTGCAATACGACATCATCGGCAAGAGCGGTGCGTTCTATAATTATGAAGGTAATAAAATAGCGCAAGGCAAAGAAAAGATGAGACAATTCTTAAAGGACAACCCTGAAATTCGTGCTGAAATCGAGCAAAAAATTCGTGACGTTGCGAAAGGTAAGACGGAAATCGTAGAAGAATAATAAAAAGCGGAAATAGCTGCGTGCTGTTTCCGCTTTTTATTGCTAATTTTTTTATGAAATAAAAAACTATTTTTTCTCAAACCATTGACTTTTTTTCAATAATATTGTACAATAGATTCGATAGAAAAAATTATAAGTCGGATTTTAGGCGAAATCCGTTGAAATAATGGTTTTATCAAATCAATTTTAATCAGGAGGCACAAATACTATGCAAAACGTTAATTTGAGCGTCCTGTTTCTCGCGTCTGCGGTGAACGTAGGCGTTGCAATCGGTATCGCAGTTGCTGCACTTTTGGTGGGTTGTATTGTAAGTGTTCTCATTTACAAAGCAATCACGAAGAAGAAAGTTGGTTCCGCAAAAGAGCAAGTAGGGAAAATACTTTCCGATGCGAAAGCGGAAGCGGACCAAATCAAAGCGCAAAGCAGGGAAGAAAGCAAGCGTGCATTAAAAGAAGCATTGCTTGAAGCAAAGGAACAGGACTTAAAATTAAGAAATGAATTCGAACGCGACACGAAAGAAAAGAAAGCGGAAATCCAAAGAATGGAGCAACGCTTGACGCAAAAAGAGGATGCGCTCGAAAAGAAAACGGAAGCTCTTGAACAGCAAAAGGCAAATCTTCATAAAAAAGAAGAAGAAATCGAAGTATTGCAGCAAAAATTAAGTTCGCAACACGAACTTATGATTCAAGAACTTGAAAAGGTAGCACAATTAAGCAAAGAAGAGGCGAAGAAGCTTTTGACGGAAGAAATTTTAGATGAAACCCGTCACGACGTTGCGATTCAAGTCCGCAATCTTGAACAACAGGCAAAAGATGAAGCGGATATGAATGCAAAGAAGATTATTTCGCTTGCTATTCAAAAATGCGCGGCAGATCAAGCTTCGGAGATCACCGTTTCTGTCGTGCCCCTTCCCAACGATGATATGAAAGCACGTATCATTGGCCGTGAAGGTAGAAATATCCGCGCCCTTGAAAATGCAACGGGTATCGAGCTTATTATCGATGATACGCCTGAAGTGGTTATTCTTTCGGGTTTTGATCCCGTAAGACGTGAAATTGCAAGATTATCGCTTGAAAAATTGATCAACGACGGTCGAATCCATCCCGCTCGTATTGAAGAAACGGTAGAAAAAGTTTCTCGCGAAATGGATATGCAAATCAAAGAAGCAGGCGAAGCGGCAGTCTTTGAAGCAGGCATTTTCGGGCTTCACCCTGAGCTTATTAAGCTCATTGGCCGCTTGAAGTTTAGAACGAGCTACGGTCAAAACGTTTATAAACACTCGGTCGAAGTTTCTATGCTTGCCGGTATGATGGCAGCAGAGCTTGGGTTGGACGTAAACTTTGCAAAACGCGCAGGCTTGTTGCACGATATCGGTAAAGCGGTGGATCAGGAACAAGAAGGTACGCACATTCAAATCGGTGCGGATCTCGCGAAGAAATACAAAGAAAATGCGAATATTGTGAACGCGATTATGGCGCACCACGGTGACGTCGAACCGAAAACGATTGAAGCGGTGCTTATCCAAGCGGCTGACGCAATTTCCGGCGCGCGCCCTGGCGCAAGACGTGAAATGGGCTCGAACTACGTGAAACGTTTGGAAAGATTGGAAGAAATCGCTTCCAGCTTCCACGGCGTAGAAAAGAGCTATGCAATTCAAGCAGGCCGTGAAGTCCGCGTCATTGTAAAACCCGAACAGGTTGACGACGCGCAAGCAATGTTCTTGGCGAAAGATATTGCAAAGAAGATTGAAACGGAGCTTGAATATCCCGGTCAAATCAAAGTCAACGTTATCCGCGAATTCCGCGGCGTTGAATACGCGAAATAAAAAAAGCAACACTCCCTTCCGTGGAAGGGAGTGTTTTTATTTTATCAGTTGGATAGATTGGCAATGATGTATTGTAAATCATCGTTAGCATACTTGGATTTTTTATTTGGAATTGTCAATAATTCGCGTGCTATGTAGAGCAAATATTCGTTGTTAATTGGCTTTGGAGCGCCCAGCAAAGCAATGAAATTTTCGCGATAAATTTTGTCGCGGATTTTTTCATTTAAGTCAATGCCGTAGAAGGCTTCGTCTAAATATTGATGCCGTTTGTCAGTTTCCAAGAACCGCCGCAAAAAATCAGGGCGACGGCGGAAAGCTATTTCCCAGTTTTTATCTTTGGGGAAAGCGTAAAAATCCGTGCCGTAAAGAATACGATTTTGATATTTTTCCCAGAATGGAAGCCAAGTCTTCCATTCTTTTTGCATATTGATTAGTTGTTCGCCACCAGGGGTGATATCAAAAAGGGTGTTCGGGAAAGAGAGGAAGCGTTCCGCTTCGGAAAGGTCATAGCTCATAAATCCAAAATGCGCAAGAATAAGCTTTAATTTAGGAAATTTCTCTAAAATTCGGAAGAGTTGCGCGGTAATTTCTCTTTTTGTAGGGAAGGAAGCATTGTATACGCGCCCTGCTTGTATTGCGTCAACACTTGCCGTTTCGATATCCCAATTTTCTTTGGGGTTTGCTAAGTGCATAAGAATTGGATAGCCGTTTTCTTCCATAAAGCCATAAAAAGAATCGTACACGGGGCTGTCTAACGGCAGTTGCCATGCTTTTAATAGGGAAGGGTATCCTTCTAACATTTTGATACCGTCGTAGCCGTTTGCCAAATATTCTTTTGCTTGCTGTAAAAAGTTTTGCGCAATAGCCTTAACGTTGGTGTGTTCGTTTGGATGCACTAAACCTGCAAATGCATAGGCATTTGGAGAAAAGACTTGTTTTAAGTATAAGCCTTTTATATTTTGTAATTCATCATATACAACCAAATCGTCTTCAACTTCATGAGGTAAGCTTAAAAAACAGTATTTTTCCGTTCCCGTTTGAGCAAATTCTTCCTTGAAGATGGCAATTGTTTCTTCAAGCGGAAGTTCAAAAGTATAATGTATATGGAGATCAAAAACTTTTCCCATAGCGTTCCTCGAATTATAAATTTAATTCATTAAAATGAAAGGTGCTTTCCGCGACGTAAATCGTTTATTTTTTTTGCGACTGTTTCACAATCAGCAACAAAGCCGTATTTATATTTTTTTGTTTTTGTTTGAATCGTGACAGAGCCCCAAGTATAGCTTATACGAATGTTCCACGCTTCAAAATAGAAGACTTCGGTTATATCTTTTAGTGCTATAATAACATTTTTTGGTAAAAGGAGATTTCTATTTTCGTCAAGAGAAATAATGATTGACGGAATAGAAAAATACCAAACGACAAATCCTATGCACCCAATAGCAAAGGCTGCGCCCATAAAGAGTAAAATTTTCACCTCAAAAGCGATACCAAGTACAAGCATAGCAACACCGAGCAGGAACAAGAGTATAAACATAACACCTGCGGCGTGTTTTTTCTTAGCGATTACTTTCATTATTGTCTTCTCCTAAGATGGTTCTTTTGATGTTATTATAACACAATGTTTATTATTTTTCAATATTTTTTTATGAATTATTTGTTAGGAGTTCGGCGAAAAGAAAAGAACTTTCCGTGTGGGAAGTTCTTTTGGAGCTACTAGGCGGATTTGTAAGGAGCGAAGCGACGGAATAGCGTAGCGTCCTCATGCCGACCTCGTCCAAAAAAGGACGTGTAAAGAAAAAAGAACGCTTTGATTAGCGTTCTTGGAGCTACTAGGCGGATTTGAACCGCCGACCTCGTCCTTACCAAGGACGCGCTCTACCGACTGAGCCATAGCAGCATTTATTGATTACTATGACATTATAGTTAAAAAGAGAAAAAAAGTCAAGCCGAAAAGGTGTGTTTTTCAAAAAAAATTCAACAATTCAAAAAATGTTGTCTTTTTATCCGTATATCCTTAAAATGGGTATTGCAATTTTGAAAGGACTATGCTATAATATAGCATATATTTAACGAAAGTAAAGTGAGTAGCGCTGAAAATGAAAATGTTAAAGCGATTTTTCAAATATTATAAGCCGCACAAGAAAATGTTTTTCTTTGATTTAACGTGCGCATTTTTGATTTCTATTTGTAATATTTTCTATCCGATGATCGCGCGAACTATTATGGATGAATACGTGCCGAATGAAAACGTGCGCTTGCTACTTACGTGGGCTGCTGTTATGGCGGCGATTTATATTGTAAAGGGTATTTTGACCTATATTGTCGCGTATTGGGGGCACGTACTCGGTGTGAAAATACAGGGGGATATGCGTAGGGATTTGTTCCAACATATTGAAACCTTGCCATATTCTTATTTTGATGAAAATCAAACGGGCAGTATTATGTCGAGATTGGTAAACGATCTGTTTGAGGTGTCCGAGCTTGCCCATCATGCGCCCGAAGACATTTTTAATTCGTTTATTTCCGTGATTGGTGCAATCATTATGTTATCGACGATCAACGGTTGGCTTGCATTGATTGTTCTTTGTTACATTCCTTTAATGATTATCTTTGCTGCCAAAGCGCGAAGAAGAATGCATAGCGCGTTTAGCGATTCGAGAAAAAAAGTCGCAATGCTGAACGCTGAAATTGAATCTTCAATCTCGGGTGTGCGTGTGACGAAAGCGTATAACGCAACGGATAGCGAGTGTGAAAAATTCGATCGAGTTAACGGGGAATTTAAGAAAGCAAGAGCCAACGCATATAAGGCAATGGGGATATTTCACACGGGCATGTCCGTGTTTAACGATTTCTTATATTGGATTGCGCTCATATCCGGCGGCTTGCTTTGCTTGTTTCAAAAAATCAATATTGCGGATTTTACAGCATACATATTATATATAACGATGCTCTTGACTCCCATCCGCACACTCATCAATCTTTTTGAACAAATTCAAGACGGTATGACTGGTTTTAGTCGTTTTTGTGAAATTATGGATACATCGCCCGAATACGAGCCCGAAAACCCTGTGGATTCTGAGCTTGAGGGCGATATTGTATTTACAAACGTCAACTTTGGCTATAAGTCTGCGGACGGAAAGGACGCGGAAGTCCTTAAGAACGTCTCTTTTACGGTTAGACAAGGGGAAACGTTGGCGTTAGTTGGTGCGTCTGGGGGCGGTAAAACGACGATTTGTAATCTTTTACCGAGATTTTATTTGTGTGAAGACGGGGAAATCCGTATTGGAGAAACAAATATTAACGACGTGGCAACGCAGGTCCTTCGTAAGAAAATTGCCGTCGTTTCGCAGGACGTTTTCTTGTTTGCAGGTACGGTGCGGGATAATATTCTCTACGGCACAACGGATAAAACGGATGAAGATATGATTCTTGCGGCGAAACGTGCGAATATTCACGAATACGTTATGACTTTGCCAAACGGCTATGATACTGAAGTGGGTGAGCGCGGCGTAAAGCTTTCTGGAGGGCAAAAACAACGCATCTCGATAGCGCGTGCCTTTTTGAAAAAATCGCCGATTTTGATTTTAGATGAAGCGACAAGCGCGCTTGATAATATGACGGAAATGCAAATTCAAAGCGCGTTGTCGGAATTGGCAATCGGCAGAACGACGATTGTTGTTGCGCATCGTCTTTCTACTGTTAAAAACGCGGATACGATCCTTGTTTTAACGGATGGCGTTATCACCGAGTGCGGTTCGCATGAGGAATTGGTGGCAAATGGCGGTACGTATGCCGAGCTTTACCGTTATCAATTTAAGGAATAAATTGATAAGAAGTTTCATCAATAGAAGTGCGCTTAATTTTTCAAAAGATAGGGGCATGTATGCGTTGAAATTAAAAACAAGGTGATATAGAGTTAACTTTTGGGGTGAAAAATGAAAGAATTATTGTTTGAAAGTAGAATTTTATTGGATATTTTACTTGCCGTTGCATTGGGCTTTACTATCGGTTTAGAAAGAAGACTTCGTAGTAAAGAAGCTGGGATTAGAACGCATACGATTGTTTGCGTTGGGTCAGCGCTCTTGATGGTTGTTTCGAAATATGCGTTTGGGGACGCGGCGGATTCCGCGCGCGTTGCAGCGCAAATTGTTTCTGGCGTGGGCTTCCTTGGCGCAGGGATGATCGTTTATAAAAGGAACGAAGTATACGGTTTAACGACGGCGGCTGGCGTGTGGGCAACGGCGGGCGTTGGTATGGCTTGCGGCGGTAGACTTTATTACGTGGCAATCGGCGCAACGATCATTTTGATTGGTTTTCAATTTTTATTCCACGCGCCCATATTCCGCAATAAAAAAACTTATTCGGTAAATATTGAGTTTATTCAAACGGAAAGTGAAAACAAAATTATTAAAGGAATATTCGGCACGGATCGTTTTAATCATCTCATCATTAAAAGGCGTGATAGTGACGTGATTTATAGCGCAACGCTGAATACCGACAAGGAATTCTCGTCCACTCGTTTGAATGAAATTATGGCGGAGAATCCGTTCATTTTGTCGATTGTCCGTTGTGAAAACGATTAAATTTTCCAAGGTTGCGATTTTTGCGTAAAAAAATACACCCTACCGCATATTGCAGTAAGATGTATTTTGGCAGGGGCTATAAGAATTACTCGAAGGGAGAGTATTTCCACATATTTTTGATTATTTGCGTATAAAACGCCTTAAATCTCGTTAAAAATCATGTATTTTTTGCGGGATTTTTTTATTTTTTTCAAAATTTTTCTTGGAACTTTAAAATAATTTTTATTTCGAGATAAAATACTAAAAATTGATAAAAAATGAATTTAAGAAATCTGTCGTTATATTCACATAATACGGTTGAAAAAGGATGAAATTCATGGTATAATAAGGTGTCAAATTTCAGAAAGGGAATTATGCTTTTCTACATGCATAAATTGCAAGAGAGGCTTATCAATGAAAATTCAGGTTGGAACAGTTTTAGAACTTGAATCTACTAGTTATATAATTCGAGAACAAATTGATGAGAGTGGAAATGCTACTGTTTGGAAAGCCGAAGCGTCAGGTGATTCTTGTATATATGCTATTAAAGTCTTGAATGAGGAAACGAGTAGACATAATGAAAAGCTTATAAGATTTGATCGTGAATGCCAGTTCTGTAAGGATACTTACAATATGCATATTGTAAAAGTATTTGATTATGTCGCAGGGAAAGGCAAGGCATATTGTGTTATGCCTTACTATTCTAGGAATCTTAGAGATGTTATTGATACAGAAAATGATTCATTTGTTTTATTAAGTTATATAATTTAGTTATGCGAAGCCATTCAATTTATTCATAATCATGATGATTGTATTATACATAGGGATTTGAAACCGGAAAATATCCTCGTAGATGAAGATAATACGTTGCTTTTGACCGATTTTGGCATAGCACATTTTGAGAATTCAATTGAAACTAGGCATCGGGAATGGCTTGGTAACCGTCGTTATGCAGCGCCAGAACAGTTGGCAACAGACGAAGTAACCACTGCATGTGACATATATGCTTTGGGAAGAATTATAAATGAACTCTTTACCAAGCAAATTCCTTCAGGCGAGGCTTTTTTGACTGTTGCAGATAAAAACCCTCTATTGATGAAGGTTCGAAAAAACAGATTGAGCGTATTCATAAAGAAAGTATGCGCCTGGGCTCTTTGATTTCCGATATGCTGAAACTGAGCAAGTTGGAAAGAGGCGAAGAGGTGGAAGTTGCTTATTCCAACGTGAACTTAAAAGAAATAGCGGAAGAAGTATTGGCAGAGCTTTCTGGTGAAATAGCGGAAAAGAATTTAACGGCTACAATCAATGGCGCAGGTGTGATTTCAGCAGAGAGTAAGAAAATTTACGAACTGATAGAAAATCTTTGCTCCAATGCAGTACATTATAATAAACCAAATGGTAAAATTGACGTTCTAATCACGGAAGACGAGGAAACAGTATCTATCAAAGTTTCTGATACGGGTATAGGTATAGAAAAGGAACATTTACCGCGACTTTGCGAGCGATTCTACCGTGTGGATAAATCGCATTCAAAAAAGACGAGCGGAACAGGATTAGGGCTTGCGATTGT
The DNA here is from genome assembly GCA_015071005.1 of Clostridiales bacterium. GTDB lineage: Bacteria > Bacillota > Clostridia > Christensenellales > Borkfalkiaceae > Scatosoma. The sequence goes on from SVIG01000007.1 coordinate 79,652, forward strand.
CAAGCATATCTGTGTTTTGTATAATGCAAAGCTTTCCATTGAGAGCGATTTTGGTTTAGGAACAAGCGTAACTGTATCTTTCCATAAATAAGAAATAAAGTCCTTGTAGATATTTTAGATATTTACAGGGACTTTTTTTAAATTGCAAGAAAAATTATATAAGAATGTTTGCAAAATTATAAAATGGGTATATAATATATGAAAAAAGGAGAGGGGTATGTCAAAATCAGTTTATAGTTTGGTATTAAATGACGATGTAGTAGAACTTGTAGATAAATTGGCGAGAGTTAACGAATGTAGCAGGTCCCACATGATAGAAAAAATATTAGCAGAGGCAGTTTCTTATGAAACGCCTGTAATTCGTGCTAATAATTTATTTGATGAAATAGAAAGATTGATTGGAGAAGGC